>NZ_FNDY01000042.1 GCF_900099895.1 Paenibacillus naphthalenovorans | reverse complement strand
CCACCATTTGTTTTTTAAATTCTGAGGTAAAGGTACGTCGTTGGTGTTTTGGCATTGTAGAGATCCGCTCCTTAGGATGATAGGTTTATTCTACATGCCCTTATTTTTTCTGTCCAACTTAGTGTAGCCGATCCAAGGCCCATGATTATCATAATTAAGGACGAATTTGGATTCGGGTCTTTGGTTGGAGAGGAATAAGCTGGTTCATATAAGTTCTAACAACTCTGTCGTATAGATTACTTACTTTCGGTGCCCTAATACTGATCACTAAAGCGTAGGGTATCGGCTTAGGGTCATCTTGAGGCATTCCCTCGTACCTATTATGATAGTATATATCAAAACAAGGGTCTTTTAATGTACTTGCTTGAAATCGTTGAGATGCCTTGAGACAAGGCTCCCATTTATGCCCTTCTTCCCTCAATTCGAATTCGCTTATTTTCATGTTTTTTGCATTGAAAAATGACTTGGTAGCAGCATGGGCAGATACCTTCCCGTTATCGTAAGTGTTAAATTTGTCCGAGTTAGGTCTGAATGCGATTTCCAACCCGGCTCTTGTATAAGCATTCGGAAAACTAGGATCAACTTCAGGAGAAATTACCAAAGTCGCATCAATTGTGACGAACCCCGTTAGATTACCATCTGGAAGGGGGACTGGCGCCCTTAAATGTTCTTTAACAGGTAATTGACCTTGAAATATTACTAATGCCTCATCATCATCACATGTTATCAGGCGATCGTAATCTGTTTCGAGTCTCCCCCAACCTACTTCAACCGGGCTATGGATGCCTCTATCTGCACGATGTAATAACAATGCCCGCAAAGCCATTGCTCCAAAATCGTTCCCCAATTGTGCTTTTACAGCAACAGCAGTACGAAGCGCGTATGGGGCAGCAAAGCTTGTCCCAGCCACTCCTGCGGCATTAATTCCACCTGTGCGAGATGTCAGAACAAAGAACGGATTATTATTGTCTCCACCAAACACAACGCCATCCGGTTTCACAACACCTGGTCGACGACCCGGACCAACACAGCTATACGCTGTCCTCTTCCAAACTGGAAGTCTATCGTTGTCACACGCACCAATACAAAGGACATTTACTGCATCCGACGGAGGTTGAACTCGATTCAAGCCACTAAGTGGGTCCCTTTGTCCAGCATTACCAGCGGCTACCGTGGCAAATGTGTTCCCTCCTGCCAGACGAGTATCAAGGTCAGAAGTCCATCTAGTCACGTCGTCGTCATCCACGGGAATGTCCGGCCCTAAGCTTATATTCATAAAATCGTATGGCTGATTTGCTTTCTTTGCATCATCTAAAACTTCAAGTATGCGATCTAACACATCGTAGTATTCAAAATCGCCCCCTGTACCAGTCCGATCATCTAATACACGAACATGATCAATATGACATAATGGGCGTGAAGCTGGACTTTGAAGATTCAATGGGCCGAACAAAAGCGCCGAAGTAACATTTAATCCGTGTTCCGAGAGCTCCGGTACAGGATTTGCAAGAGAAGCAGGCTCAATATAGTTAACCCAGGGCGTAACTGGATTGTTTTGTGGTAACCCCCCATCAAATATAACAACACGCAATGATGGGTCTAAGGCCACTTCAGTTGGTAAATTCACTTGGTAATATTGATTACTCCGTGTAGGCCCAGGATGTAAAGGACGCATAGTGGGCATCGCTCGAACAACTCTGATAAAAGAAAACATAGCCAGCTTCTTCGCAATATTTTTATCTGCGTATACGGGAATGAAGGTAAGTCCCTTTGTTTGTTTCGCTCTTTGAACAACCGCTTGGGCTCCTAGTTTCGTAGCAAAATCCATAAACTGTTCAATTACTACAGGATTCTCAGTATCATGCAGCACAACCTCTAGTACTATATCGTTTGTTGTATCTGGTAATGCCTTTATCTTTTGCTCCGACGAAAAAGCCGTTAGTTCCTCAAAATGCGTTAAATGTTTAGAAACGTTCGAGAGAACCCAACCATTTAAATTTTCGGACCATGAAGAAAATGCTTTTCGAGACCCCATTACTAATAGCTCATCTGTTATTGCTTCCTCAGGATGCTTCGTTATCCCCCACTCACGTGGTTTAATTTTTTTTGTTCTTCCGCCGACAGCTCTAAGTCCCACACTATTGAGTAAGTCGGATGGAAATTCGCTCTTTGAAACATACCTCGGATGCAATGCTATAATGGCGGTAACTTGATCGTTAGGACAAGCTTCCGAAGGTAAGGTTTGAAACTGATTGTTTGCAGCTCTCAACCAAGTTGCCACTTGCCATTTTGCTGTATCAAAATCATACGGCGGATTTTTGTCTCCCCCACCTGACTTAATTGTTACAGGAGCCGTAAGCCGCTCCCCGTATCCAAGAAGGAAATTATTCTCTCTAGCCACCAATTTCACCTTACCTTTCGAATTTATGTCTTAATTTTTTCTGCTCAAGTATTTTCTCAACGTATCTCTCGACACGCCAGTTATATCGGAAACACGCCGCTGTGACAAACCGGTGTCTAACAATTTCATCGCGATCGCTAACTTTTGCTCCCGTTCAGCGTTTAAAATTAGTCTTGCTAAAAGTTCTTCCATCATAATCTCTAACGGCTTCTTTTGGACGACACTCTCTCTCCTTATCGAATTAATCTGTCTAACCACCTCAGCATACGAATTGCCCTCCAATACGGTCGATAGCACTTCAACCAAAGTCTCTCCTTGCTTTGTAAGATCAGCCATTAAAGATTTTATTGTCGTATTTATTTCGTTCGATGACGGGTGCGGAAAACGTACCACCCGCTCAAAACGCCTCCACACAGCTGGATCAAGTAAATCAGGGTGATTAGTGGCAGCAATTAATACCCCATTTGCAGGCCAATCATCAATTGCTTGCAACAGGACTGTTACCAACCTTTTTAGTTCTCCGACTTCTGAATCGTCATTCCTCCGTTTGGCAATTGCATCGAATTCATCTAAAAGTAATACAGAAGGCGTTTTTTGAGCATAATTCAACACCGCCCTTATGTTGTTTCCGGTCTTACCTAAAAAACTACTCATTACAGCAGCAAGATCCAACGTAAGCAATTGTCTTTCAAGGTGTGAAGAGAGCCAACGCGCTGCTAATGTTTTACCTACCCCTGGAGGGCCGACAAATAATATTGACCTCGTGGGTGCTAAACCCATCTCCATTAGTTCGTTTTCATGTTTGCGCTCTTCAATCACTGATATAAGTTCCCTATTTACAGTTTCAGGCCAAACAGGCTCTTGATCAAACACAATTGATTCTCGTCTAAGTAGCTCTAACTTACTATCTACATCTATTGGAACCGGTTGTTGCTTAGCGTCTCTAACTGCAATACCGCTCTTCTCCTCATATTGAGACAGTAACTTTTTTATTGCCTCTGCGCTTTCTGGATTGGCTTTCATAAGACTTCGAAGATTTTTCCGAGCTAATGCCACAACTTCTTGTGGTCGCCCTTCTAAAGCCAACCTCAACAGATGGACGTACTCACCTATAAATGAACTCAATTTAGTCCACCTTCCATCCCTTATTTTAATTATGTTATATTACCATATGGACTAAATTATAATACATAATCAATAATTAGTCCACAATTTTGTTCGCAATTTTGTTCGCACTAATTTTTCAGTTACCAGACGAAGTGTTGAAAAGTACAAATTGTATTATTTCACCTGGGTATACGTGATACTCGCAAAAGCATAACGAGGTTCGCCTTCCTCCTGTCCGTTTGGAACTTCCGCCATTCAATCTACTTTAACATTGAATTCAAGCCTTGAAGGACAGATAATCCTACATGGACCTGCAAGTTTTTATAAAATCACTCATTACGCATCCATCCATAACCACACTGCAACACGCACTATTATCTGAAGATAATTGGTTACAACTGCGATTAATCAGCGTAAAATGAATAAATAGTACTTTAGTAGCATACGCGGAGACAAGGGGGGTGCTGGTGTGCAAGCCATAGAAGATATTCATCGTATAGGCAATTATTTCACGAAAGGGAGTACCGTCTTCTACTTCAATAAAGCGGCCTTGCCGGGTAAAAATCTTCGGGTATTTATTTATATCCGGGTATCGACAAAGTTGCAGGAATATAGATTCTCGCTTAAAGCACAAATACAGGAATTAGTACAGTACGCCCATTCAATGGGCTGGATTATCGTCGGCATTTACCGCGACGTAGATAGCGGCGGCAAACTGGATAAGGCAGGCCTTACGCAGATGCTGGACGATGTAGACGATGACAAAGGCGACGTAGTTTTGTGTATTGACCAGGATAGACTTTCCCGCCTGGATACGGTTAGCTGGGAATACCTTAAAAGCCAGCTGCGCGAAAACAGCGTAAAGATAGCCGAACCAGGGAAGATAACCGATCTGGCCGACGAAGACGACGAATTCTTTAGCGACTTAAAAAACTTATTCGCCAAACGGGAAAAGAAGAAAATCGTTAAACGCATGATGAGGGGTAAGCGGCAGCGTACCCGCGAAGGTAAGGGCTGGGGTAAGCCGCCTTTCGAATACCTGTACGACAAAAATACCGGGAAGCATACTGTTAACGAAGCCTACAGCTGGGTTATCCCGACTATTGACGATCTGTACTTAAAACAGGGTTTAAGCGACGAAAAAATAGCGGAAGTGCTTAACGGTATCAAAAAGCCGCCGTCCGGGAAGCCCTGGAATAGCCAGCATATCAGTAAGCGCCTTACCAGTAAGGCCTATCATGGCGTTATGGAAAAGTCCTTTTCAAACGGCGAAACGATTGTAACCCCAGGCGTATACCCGCCTCTACGTTCAAAAGAAACCTGGCATAGAATCCAACTGAAACGAAAAGAGAAGTACCAGAGGCGTAACCCGATCTACCCAGCGCTTACGCGGAATATCGCGGTAACATGCGGCGATTGTGGTCGTAAGCTTTCGCTTAAACAAAGCGGCAGCATAAAATACGGCATACACTTTTATTACAAGCATGGACGCGAACATAAGCCCGACTACAGCCCAGACTGCGGAATGTCCATAAATTCGATTCGCATTGACTTTAATTTAATCCGGGCGGTTAAGGAAATACTGGACAACGAAGAAACAGCCCGACGCTATATTCAGTTCGAATACAACCCCCAGGACATAGAACAGCTTAACGCGGAAATAGAAGGCGTAAACAAGCAGCTAAACGAAGTACAGCAAATGTACGACAATCTGCTGGATTTAGTGCTTAAAGGCGGCGGGGGATTTTCCGGGGGCCTGCTGGAATCGAAGCAGGCAGAACTAGAAAGCCAGCGCCAGGTTCATACTGCCCGGAAGCGCCAGCTGGAAAACAAGAAAGAAGCCGTAATGCAGCAAATGTTTAACTACGTAGCTGTAAGCCAGTATTTCGAAGCGCTGCTATATCTTGACGAAGAAATGACGCCCCAGGAACAAATGGAGCTAATCGGGCGGCTGTTTCCATCCGGGGTCCTATACGAAGATAAGCTGGTCCTAAAGGCGTACCTTAACGGCGAAACGCCTTTCCCGGTTGTCGTACCTGTCGCACCTAACCCATTCGGCTACATGAACAACGGCGGCCCTAGGAAGAAACGCAGCACGAAGGCCAGCCTGGGATTAAAAAAGATCACAGAGGAAGTAAAAAAACAGTTTCTTTAAAATGCTGTTGCTATTCTGCCGAATATTTTATGGGGGTATCTTATTTATGGCTGAGATAAACGAAACACCGCTGCCGATAGACCGGGAATACATTTACAAGCGGGCAACGCTGCATAAAAAGATTAGCGAACTATCCTACCGCGACGCGGAAGCCGCCCTGGCATTCCTGCGGGAGTGGGCCGAAGGGAAAAAGCCTGTTTCGCAGCTGTGGGAAGAAGTCGCGGCAGCCCTGGGGGCCGGGGTATGAACGCCTACACTTACGCCGGATTGATTGAAAACCTGAAAATGCGCATGTAGCGCAGCAGATTATTTCCGACTTCGTTGAAGGTGACGTAAGAATGCCGGGTATTACCCAGCATTACCAGTGGCGACTTCGTCAACTGGAAGGCATGGGCGAAAAGGTACTAGCTGAAACGCTGCGGCGCGACTATGCCTACAAATTGAGGGGGCCGGGGTATGAAATTCACAGCGAAAGTTAGGATAGGCGGCGAAACGGCAGAAATTACGTACGATAATGGGAAGCTGTCAGGAAGCCCCGAAGCAGTACGCCGCGTAGAATTCCTGGCGCTGTCGCTGGAAGGTACACCTGTAGGGCCAGTTCCATCTGTGACGTTCACGAATCATTTAGCCTGCCCGCTGTCTACCAGGGTCATTATAGAAATGGCATATAACGGCCAGGTTAAATTTAGCGGAAAAGTGCCGCGCGTACCGCGAACGCCGAAGGGCGCAGTAAATTAATCGAGAAAAGGTGAATAAAAATGAGCACATATTTCAAGAAACTAGATGATTTATCTATTAAAGACTTATTTACACTTGCTGAGAATGACGTTAAAGAAGATCAACACCATGAATACAAAAGCGATATTTCCCATCCAGATGCATTTTGCGCCGCTTCACTTCTCTTGCTAATACATATGGTGGTGATTTTCTACTAGGAATTGACGCACCTGAAAATGGGCCGATTAAACTATCGGGCATTTCTACGGAAGATACGGATAAAGAACTTTTAAAGTACATTAATATCTTACAAAATGGAGTAGAGCCTAAGTTACCCCAAGTACAAACAAAAATATTTGAAGTCGGAGAAAATCGATATGTATTCTTATTTAGAGTAGGTCGTAGCTGGCTTCGTCCGCATAGAGTAAAAGGGTCGTCGAAGTTTTATTCTCGGAAATCCAACGGTAAATTCCCATTAGACGTTTTTGAACTTCGAAATATGTTTTCTGAGACTACAGAGTTCTCCAAGAAGGTCAAAGAATTTAGAGAAGAAAGAGCATTAGAATATATGCTTGAATACAACAATTCTTCTCCATTTACTTTAATCCATCTTATTCCCATTACATGTTTCGAAAATAGGTATTCCCTAGATTTATCTTTAATTGAGAAACTACGCCTAGCACCAATTGCGAGTGCAGGTTGGAACCCAAGGATAAACTTTGATGGCATTTACTCCAACACATCAGATAATGCTTCAAGCATGCAAATTTTCAAAAACGGAATTATAGAAGGTGCTACGATACGCCTTACAAGAGAAGGTAGAATACCGTCAACTTATTTTGTTGAAAAAATAACTGAGTTTATAGGTCAAAGTATATCAAACTTTGAAATAATGGATATGAAGGAACCGTTTTATGTGTCAATATCAATGTTCGGAGTTGCCGGTTATGAATTTGCTGTTGATCCAATGAAATATTTCTTTTTTGAACAACGTAAACTAAAACAAGATAAGCTAATATTTCCCGAAATTTTAATCGAAGATAGAACAAAAAATTTAAAAGAACAGCTTCGCCCTATCTTCGATTCGCTATGGAATGCTTTTGGTCAGATGCGCTATAAAGAATAGTAAGCATAAATGTACCACGATCAACTTAAAAACCCGCGCAGGGGCTTCACAGCCTGCTACGCGGGTTTTCTTTTATTCCGCAATGTATGTCTTCTGTTCCGATTCTCTGCGCGTTACCGTTAGGACGTTCGGCATTTGGTACGCCGGGGGCAGCTTTACTTCGGGGCTTGTTTCTTCCAGGGCAGCCTTACGAATCGCTGCCAGGTCGTTATTGTACTGGTAATGATCTACCCAGGCCCATTCCTTGAAGTCAGATTCTTTAATCAGTTCCGGCCCCATTAAGCCAAAGCGTTCTTCTTTACCAGTGTACCGCAATACGGCGCTGGCTGTGCTGTGCTGGATATGCGCCAGGCTTTTGTTTACCTGGTGCATTTTGACGAATACAGTGGCCAGCGTGTCCGTATACCCCTGCATATGCTCTTTCAATTTGTCCAGCAGGGGCTGAAATTCTTCACGAAGCAGGCTGCCGTCGGCAATTCTGCGGCGAATTTCGGCCTGGACGTTCCTAAAGGCTACCGCCATGCCGTCCGGGTACGGCTTCTTCACAGCGTCCAGATTCGCCCGTAGGCGCTGTAATTTCGTTTCGGCGATATCTGCGGCCAGTTCCGGGTCCTCCAGGGCCTTTTCCAGCAGGGCGTTATACCGCTGGCGGGCCTGCTCTGCTTCCGCTTCTGCGGCTTCCAGCTGCCCGTTATCCGCTTCCTGGGCGGCTTCGAACGCTTTGATATTCTCCAGCATGTCTTCGTACGCTTTAATCATGGTTACATTCCTCCATTTTAATAGGTAAAGTTATCTTTACTTCTTTACTTCTTATTGCTGGGCGCTCTGTCCAGGCCATTAGGGAATGTTTTACCTTTGAATACACACTGAAATCAAAGAGGTGCATTTATGCGTGGATTCCAATACATTCGGGTTTCCGATGAGGAACAGGCTGTTGAAGGCTATTCGATCACAGCGCAAAAGGCCCTGCTAGACCGCAAATTTGCAGAGTGGGGCGCGACGGTCGCAGGGGTCTACATAGACGACGGGTATTCAGCTAAAGACATTCGCCGCCCCGATCTACAACGGTTGATGAACGACATTGCAACTCTTAAACCGGACTTTATTGCTTTCTGGAAGCTCGACCGCTGGACGCGGGCCGGGCGCGATTGGCACGCTCTTAATGATAAGCTCAAGCCCTACGGTGTTACCCTCCGCAGCGCAATAGGCGAAAATTTGAGCGAAGGGACAGCGTTTGAACGCTTCAACGTCGGGCTAAACGTGCTTTTAGGACAGTTCGAGAGGGAACAAATATCAGAGCGTGTCCATTTCGTCATGATGGAGCGACATAACAAAGGGCTGCGTAACGGCGCTAAACCTCCCTATGGGTATGACCTAAAAAACGGCCAGTTGATCGTGAACGAGGAACAAGCGGAAGTCGTACGGAAAATATTTAACTGGTACGCCTACGGTGACGAGAACGGACCATGTGGCTTTAGAGAAATCGCTGTCAAGTTGAATCGAGGTAATGGGCGGGAATGGACGTATTCAAGCGTCCGATATGCCTTAATGAACCCAGTCTATTGTGGTAAACTTCGCTGGAACTACCGTAAAGCTTCTGGCAAACCTACGGGGAAAGAAATAATTGTGGACAGCGATCACGCGCCAATCATTCCAGTTGAATTGTTCGAAAAAGTGTACGGTGAAATTGTGTCACGAAAAAGAGGCGGGAAAGCTGCAACAAGTGAATATGCTTTTTCTGGCGTCCTCAGATGCGGAAGATGCGGTAAGGCGATGGTTGGGTTTAGCCGCGGTGCGAGATTCTACCGATGCACAGGCCGGGCGAACGCCGGTACATGCGATATGCCAGCTATTCATTCGGGGAGGTTAGAGCAGGCTTTTCTCGCGTCGCTGGATTACGATTCCGACCAAGTGCGTAACCTAATCGACGTTCCAGACCGGTCCGACGAAGTAAAGAGCAGACGGGAAGCTCTCGAAGCAGAGATAGAGCAAATTCGAAAGCGTAAGAAAAAATGGCAAATGGCTTATGCGGACGACGTTATATCCCTAGAAGATTTACGGGAGCGTACCAGGGAAGACGCTGAACGGAAAAAGGAGATTTCGCAGGAACTAGCTACACTACCACAGGGGACTTCAAACGTTTGGTCAAAGGAAATGATTGCGGACATCCTTGTCGACGCCAAAGAGGCAATGCAGAGCGCGGATGAAGCCGAGAAGAAGGCATTTATTAGAGAGTTGTTCGAGAGGGTTACCGTTGATGCCGAGAAGCCAGAAGGAAAACCGGCACCTGGTCGCTACAGTATGCCGGTCATTATAGAGCTTGTTCCCCGTCAATCAAAATCGTATCTTTGAGATTGCCACGGATCGCCATACATGTGGTACCCGTTGCGCTCCCAGAATCCCGGCTTATCCTTCTCCATAAACTCGATGCCGCGGAGCCATTTGGCACTTTTCCAGAAGTACAGGTGCGGGACGACCATGCGAACCGGATAGCCGTGCTCAGGAGTCAACAGTTCGCCGCCGTGCTTGATGCCAAAGAAGCTGGTTTCTCGGGTAAAGTCCTCGATCGGCAGGTTCGTCGTCCAGCCCTGTTCCGCGTGCAGCATCACATAGCGCGCCTCCGGCTTCAGCTTTACGCGCTCCATAACGGTGGATACGGCAACGCCTTCCCAGACGTTATCCAGCTTCGACCAGGTGGTCACGCAATGGATATCGTTCTTATATTCCTGCCGCGGCAAGCTCATAAACTCATTATAGCTGAGGGTGATCTCTTCCTCCACCAAACCGAAAATGCGCAAATTCCATTTACTCATATCCCTGTAATAAGGCACGTCGCCGTAATGCAGCACCGGAAAACCGGTGGTCAGCGTCTGCCCGGGAGGGATGCGGTCCGCCAACGAAGCTTTGCTTTCCGATCGTTGTTCGAAGTTCATTAATTCTCACTCCTCTTCGTTAATTGACGCCTTATCTTATGACGCAGCGGGTAAAGTCACTTCCAATGCCTTTCCTGCATGGATGCCGCTTTCCATAACCATTGCGACTCCGTGATGCCCGATCATAAAAGCAATGATTACCTGTTTAATTTGTCCCGGATCGCAGAGAATCATTAACTTCCCGGCCGTCTTAACCGGTATTCATCGCTTGAGGCCCCGGAGGAAGCGCCGCACCGTATCATTACAATATGTTTACTATTTTCCAACCATCCAACCGGTACAACGACTATACGTCATTATGATAAGATAAATACGTTCACCGCTGCAACACACAAGCTTAACATCTGGGGGAATTCACTTTGAAATGGAAGTCCAAAGCGTTATGGCTCAGTCTCTCCATTATTGTGCTCATCACTTTACTGGGCCTTGCCGTTTATTTTGAATCTGCCGTCTATTTGTACGCAGCAAGCGCGCTTCCGGTTGTGATTGTGCCGCTGCTGCCCGATATGGCCAAGCATCGGTATGCGGATGCAGCCAAGAATAAAAACGTACGATTCGCCAAGCTCACGATCGGCGGCGATCCCATGCTCGCCATATCGTTTTCCCCGGGGTATATCCGTTGGAAACGGGCGACCGGCAAGCTGTATTTTCAATGGAGTCAAATCAGCGGGAATCCGGAGCTTGACGAAACTCCCGGCCAGGGGCACAAAGAAGCCTCTTTAACCGTGCTTCCCTTTGATTTGTCCGTTCATCCGCGTAAGCAGGGCTGGGTCGGCATCGATCTCGGCCAGCTCGCACAGCGCGCCGGCAGCCTGCCCTATACGGCAGGCGAGGTAACGCGGCTGCTGATTCGCATGAGCGATTTGGAAGCTGTGATCATGCCCGTTGCGCCCCAAACCGGGTTGCCCTCCGGCACCGGGAAACAGCTGCAGGTGTGATTCAAACATTCCTGCAAGTCAAATATCCCCTTCAGCCGCCGGCGATCCGCACAAGTAATGCCCCAATGTCCGCACCATTGCTCCCGTACCGCCTTGCGGCTCCGTCCCCCGTTCATTCCACAGCCATGCCGTGCCGCCGGTATCCAGATGCACCCAGGGAGCGTCTCCCGCAAAAAAGCCGATGAACAGCCCGGCGGTTATGCTGCCCGCCCAGCGGTCCCGCGACGCGGCGTTCTTAATATCGGCCACCCGGCTTTTCAGCATGTCGTGGTATTCGGGATAATTGGGAAACGGCCAAACCTTCTCCCCCGCCTGCCGCGCATACGACAGCAGCTCCTGCAGGAACGGCTCGTCGTTGCTTACTGCGCCGGTCGCTACGTCGGCAAAGCTTACGAGCACCGCGCCGGTCAGGGTAGCCACGTCAATGAGCCGGGTAGCGCCCAGCGCTTTGGCGTACAGCACGCCGTCCGCAAGCACGACGCGCCCTTCCGCGTCCGTATTCAGGATTTCAACTGTCTGCCCGTTCATGACGCTGATGACATCCCCCGGCTTGAAGGCGGAGCCGGACGGCATGTTCTCTGCGGCAGGGATGACGATCACCGCGTGAACTTGCGGCCGCAGCCGCCCCAAAACATGAATGAGACCGAGCAGCACCGCAGCGCCGCCCATATCGCTGATCATCTCTTCCATACCCTCCGGTTTTTTCAGGGAGATCCCGCCCGTATCGAACGTAATCCCTTTACCGACGAGGCCGATCACATCGGCGTTCTCCTCCTCCGTCCCGCGGTAACGGATGGCGATCATGCGCGGCGGGTTAGCGCTTCCCCCGCCGACAGCGGCCAGGCCGCCCATGCCCTGCTCGCGAATGCCGTGCTCGTCGAGCACCGTGCATTCCAGCCCGTAACGGGCGGCCAGGGTTTGCGCCTCGCGGGCGAGCGTCTCCGGCACCAGATAGTTGCCGGGCAGGTTCGTGAGGTCGCGCGCGTAATGCGTCGCCAGGGCCATGGCGTACGCCGCTTCCAGCGAGCGCTGCAGCCCGGCGCGCTCGTCCGCTGTCGCCCTGCCGCACAGCAGGGCGACTTCTTTCAGCGCGGGCGGCCGGGTCCCGCGCGAAGCGGCGAAGCTCGGCATGCGGTAGCAGCCGAGCCAGAGCCCTTCCGCGAGCGCGTACACGAGCTCGCGGACAGCCGCGCGCCCGGCGCGCGGCAGCGGCGCCGCCAGGCGCTCGAGCCCTTGGCCGAGCGCCGCACGCGCCGCGTAGACGCCGGCATCGCGCCAGGCGTCTGTGCCTTCAGCGCGGGCGGCCTCGCCCAGCCCGCACAAGAGCAGGGCCTGATAGCCCGGCATCAGGCCGAGCGTGGGCAGCGCCTCAGTCTCCCCGAGGCGGCCCGAGAACCGCCCGCGCGCCGCAAGCTCGCGGACCGCGCCGACGATGGCTGCCGGCACCTCCGTACCGGCAGCCGCCGTCCATGCGCCCGACTCCAGCTTCTCCCGCGTGATAAACACCGCGAGCGCCTGCGAAGCGTCCTCCTCCGCTTCGTTGTCTTCCCGCGGCTCATCCCAAACCGGACGAATCTTCATGCTGAGTTCTTGCGTCACCAACCGGTCAAGCGGTTCCACTTCATTCATCCCTCCGTCCCTGCGGGCACGTGTCTCGCCGGCCCGGGTTCATCGTGTCGTTAGTTGTTTATCGTAAGCATTCGCCGCCTCCATGACCATCTGCCGCATCGGCAGGTGGTATGGGCACTGCTGCTCGCACAGCGGCTTGTCCTTACAGGGCTCATAATCCGCACAGGATAATATCTTATCCTTATTGATTTGGTAAAATTCGTCGCCCTTCGGCAATAATCCCAATGTCTTGCGGATCTGGCTGGAGATCATCACATCGGGAATTTTAATCTCAAGAGGACAGGTACAGTAGTTGCAGCGCCGGCAGTTATGATTCCCCAGCTCCGCCGCCAAGGCTTCCAGCTCCCGTCGTTCGTCGTCGCCCACTTCCTCGCGGATGGCGGCCAGGTTCTCCTTGACTTCCTCAACGCTCACCATACCCGACAGCACGACGTGCACGTCCTGGCTATAGGGATAACGCATCGCCTTGGATACAGGCTGAATAAATCCTCCCGACAGCGGCTTCATCGCGGTTTTGCCCATATTTAGCCGTGTCGCCTCGGGGATCAGCTCATCCAGAGAAAAAGGCTGCGCCAGATTCAAATGAAACAACACTTGATCGAACTGTCTTTTCGCTATCCACTTCGCGAGCAGCTCAGGCCGGTGTCCGGTAATGCCGATAAACCGTATGTACCCCTTCCGTTTCATTTCCAGCGCGGCCTCATAAGCGCCGCCTTCATTCATCGCCGCTTTAAACTCCTGAACCGTATTGACGTAATGAATCTGCACCAGATCGATGACATCCGTCTTCATTCGCTTCAGGCTGCGTTCCATATCTTCCATCGCACTGGCATAATCCCGATTCTTTGTTTTCGTCGCCAGAAAAAATTCCGAGCGGCGGTGTGAAATGCTTTCCCCGATAATCTCCTCACTGTTTCGGTAGCCCGCCGCCGTATCGATATAATTAATGCCTTCATCCAGCGCGTAATTCAGGGCTGCCTTGGCCTGCTCAAAAGGGACTCCTGGCAGATTCATCGCCCCAAACCCCAGCGAGGATACGCGGTGCCCTGTATGGCCGAACATGGTATACCGCATCGCAGATTTCCCTCCCCATTCGTCAACCTTGCGCTTGCCCGATAAGCTGAATCTAACCTTTATGCCATTATATTACGATCTCCGGCAAAAAAACAGCAGAACTGTGGCGACCCCCGATCCTTAATCTCAATGCTGTCCGCCAAATTTTCCAGCGATTTCGGCGCCTGATCCCCGCTGACGGAACATATCTTTCAAAAAAACAGCCGACGCTGATGGCGTCGGCTGCTGCGGGGACTTGGGTCCGGCGGCAAATGATTTTTCTATGAATGCGGATTAAAGATCGGAAAAGTGAACGACCCGTTCCAAACCTTCTCCGGCTCCCTGTCGGCGTTCTGCAGCGATTGGCCTCCGGAAGCCGGCTCTTTTTTCGAGTCGGAGTCATCGTCATCCTTCTTCTTACGCTGGTTTTCGTCTCTGTTCCCCTGCTCTTTACGCTTCTCCTCGTCCTTACCCCGCTGTTCCTCAGCCTTTTTCCTTTCTTCTTCCAACCGTTTGCGATACTCTTCGGCCTGTTTTTTCTTCAGCTCTTCAGCCTTCTCGCGAAGCTCTTCCAGCTTCTTGCGCGCTTCTTCCTCCCGTTTCTTCTGCTCTTCCAGGCGCTTTGCCGCTTCCTCGCGGAGGCGTTTCTCTGCGCTATTCCTGTTATCCCAGATGCTGCGTGAGTTCCGGTCGTCATCGTCGTCGCGATTGTTGCCTCTCCTCCGGTCGTCCCTGTCATCCCGGTCGTCCTTTTTATCGGCCTGACGTACTACACCCGGAATCGTGACGACGGACGAATGGGGTGAGCCCGGCCTGGCATTGACGGTTCTGGAGTTTCCTGAATCCTTGTCATCCTTATTATTGTCATTTTTCCCGCTGCCGGACGGAACAGTCGAGCTCTTCTGTTCGTTAGCAGGGGCAGTATTGTCCGGGAGGCTTATCGTACTTCCCTTATTCGTATCGGCCTTTTCCCTATTGATCAGCCGCTCCTGAAGCCTCTTATCCAGCTCGCCGGACTTTTCTTCCTCCATCAGCTGCTTGATGGCCGCCTTCGTCGGAAGACGGTCGGGCGCCATCATCTGAGCCATTTCCGGGCTTTCCTTGAAGATGCTCAATACCGAACGCGTCTTCAGCTCATCGAGCGTAATGGCAGCGCCGCTGCTTTTGGCATTCAGATATACGGTATATTTCCCCATAGACACACCGTTCTGGCTGGCGACCTCACGAACTTCCTGGGGAGCGGCGAAGGAGGCTATCTGATATGAATCTACTTGCGTCGGGTGCGATGTTTGTATGTATTCCTTCACCTGCAGGCGCAGCTTTTCCGCAATCAGTATGTCACTGATCTTGCTGTCCGGCTGAATGACCGTGCTGGCAATGACGATATCGGCCTCTCCTTTGGAGAACGCCATGGATTCAGCCCTGTTCAAAATGCCCGCCGTCACGGTTTCCAGAGGCTTTTTCTTATAATCGACCTGTTGAATCAGCGCCTCGCCGTCTTCATTCAGACCGTGAAGCTCAACAACCCGCTCCCGGATGTCGATGCCCATCTCCACGCTCGGGTTAATGTCGATAGAGATATATGCCACAACCTCCTCGCTTCCGAGCTTGCCGTGAAAGCTCGCGAACAGCACCAGACAGAACACCACCGCCGCCACGATGGCCGAACGCCCGGCGACAGACAAATTCCTCCAGTTGATGCCTTCGTCGGCATAAGTGATTTCTTCCCCGATCTCGCAGTTTCTTTTTTTGCGGGCCAACCGCTGAAACCGGCCATCGGGCCGCATGACAATGACGCTTTTCTCCGTGATTTCCATCACGATCCCTTTGTTCAATTCACGTCCCCCCCTTCTTCCGAATCGCTTCTGATATGAAGGTAATCTCTAAGATACGGATAGGGTCCTTTATATATCAGAGCGACAGCGATAATAAACTTACGGTTTCGTTCCAGCGTCTTGCGCGACACCTCCACTTGATCCAGCAATTCCTTGATGGGCAGCATTCTCTTTGACATCATCGTCTGCATCAGCCCGGCATCCTCGGACAGCTTTTTCGCAATTGCGAAGAGCGCCTGGCGCGAATCGTCGTGCTTGGGCGAAGCGTCGACCAGATCGGCAAAACCAATCCCGAAATCGGTCAGTGAACGGTTCAGCTCCATAATTTCACTACGTCGCTCCTGGTTGCCTTTTTGCTTCTCATACTGTTCGATCGCCTGATGGATCTCGATGGGATTAACAATGTTATCCTCCTCGTCCTCCACCTCGAACGTACTGTAAGGGATCTGCTGCGAGAACCGCTGCTCCTTTCGAATATAATCAATAAGCCGACGGCGGATCACCTGTTCGGCAAAACCAAGAAACGAACGTCCTGCCTGAGGAGAAAATTGATTGATCGCCTCATTAAAAGCTCCGAGCGCGATGCTGAACTCATCGTCCCGGGTAGGATCTATATATCTTTTACAAAATCTGCTCGTCACCTTGGCTACGTACGGCTGATAATCCGTAATAAATTGATTGCGAAGGCGCAAATCACCCTCTTGAATGCGAATTACGATTTGTTCCGGCGATTGCGAATCCGCGTTATCCGGGTGGGGAGACTGGCGTTTTCCTAAAAACTTCTTAAATAAAACGAGCAGCAATCGTTCCACCTCACACTACAAATTTTTCGCTGGTTCCCTAACGATTACGGGGGTAAGCTAAGGGTCTTCCCTCTCTAAATTTTCACAATATTTTGGATGCCCAGGTTATCGTTTCCATATCGTCCGACAACAAAAAAACATCCCCTCCCGAGCCGCAATTCCTGCGGATCGGTCCCGCTGGCCTGGGCTGCATGCTATGCGGCCGAAAGCGCGGCTCCCGGCTGTATGCACAGGCCGACAAGCGGTCTTATGCACCAGCCGGGAAGAAGCGGGCTAATGAAGGGACGTTATGGTTTAGACGGCCTAGGACAGGCCTCGCATGGTTTTTTTGCTCTTTAACTTATGCCGCCGCTGGCTAAGTACGTTCAGCCGCTTCTTCAGCTGCCGCTCCCATTCGGCGTCCCCGATTTCTTTGGCCACCATGAGGAGGTCCAGCGCCATATCGATCTGGCTGCGGACAACCTCAAGCGGCTCCTCGTCCTCATGGTTTACGCAATTCTCAAACAGCTTCGACGAATCGTGGCCGTCAACATAATCTCCAAAATCTACTTCAGGAGCACCGTCTCCGTGTGCATATTCGGCCAGGATTTCATACTCGTTCTCGACCAGATGGTGCACTTCCACTCGGTGGCACACTGGGCAGAATAACAGAGGTACATTGTGTATATACGTTCTGATATGTTTTAACGTCCCTTTCGTTCCCAACATGCTGGCACCGCAGCAAAAGCTCATCCTTTTCGCCTCCAAATCCCGGTTTAAAATCCTCTCAACCTATATTCATTCAACTTATATTCAATCCGAGCCAAAAAAACACATGCCGATATCCTAGACTTATATTCGACCTAAGGATACAAAAATCCTCTTTTTTCATCTTTTGAAGGCCAGTTAAATCTTTCCTGACCCCGTTCAAAAAGCGCCTTGCGCCTAGGATTTGGACAAACTTGAAATGAAATACAGCGTTATTTCAACTGTATGAAATAAGGTCGTCCTTTTATGTTATATCATATGCGGACGAGGTCTTTTTGCATATACGGCTGGAGCATACTTTTCAAACTTGCGACTCCTCAGCTAAACGATTCTAAATGTTCCGCCTTCGGCATAAGGTAAGGTATCCATCCAAAACAAAAAACTCCGCCGCAGGTACTTCCTCACGCAGACGGATTGTTCATGATCAGCCTCTAAAAGGAGAGATGAGTTTATGAAGCTGCTTCCGATCGGTTCGAAGCAGATCGCATTTGTGAGCTATGACGATCAATCCTCGCAAATGCATATTCAGTATCATACGGGCCAAACGCTCACCTGCAGCGGCATAAAACCGGAGCAATACCAGTTGCTGCTGCAATCCCCCAACCGGTACGATATGATCATGAAGCTGACCTATGAGCAAAGTTTTTTGCCCCCTCGCATCCAATAAACGCATAAGCACAGGATAACGAATAACGAATAAAGCTTCACCCCAATCTCCACTTGGCTGGCGGCGGACATCGAAGAAGATGCACCCGGACCGCAGCTTCGGGTTGGAGATTTTATTATTTCCGTATACGCCCTGGAAAACCGGAAATAATAGTTTCATAGGATCGAAGCGCGATTTCACCCTTGAGCTTTCGCCGAAAGTGCGCCGGTCTCCGTTTTCATTCCATTTTCATGGATTGACCGGATTGTCATAAAAAGGTACTCTGAAAACTAGATTGCATTCTGGATAGAGAAGGATGTGGGTGGATTGCCAAGGCATTTAGTCATCGGGAACGGCAAATTTTTGATCAATTTGGATCGTCAAACGTATATCCGCGATTTGTATTATCCTTATGTAGGCCAATTAAACCATGTCGGCGGCTATCAGTGCAGAATCGGCCTGTGGGTTGACGGCGCGTTCAGCTGGCTCTCCGATCCGGACTGGAATATTGAGCTTTCCTATGCAGAGGATTCGTTGGTCACCGAGGTCAAGGCCTCCCACTATCATCTTGGAATTACCCTGCTCATTAACGACGGCGTCCACCAGCGTGAAAATATATATTTGAAGCGGGTGCAAGTTCACAATCATTGGGACAAAGTACGCGAAGTGAGGATGTTCTTCAATCAGGATCTGGTCATTAACGAGACCGAAGTCGGAGATACGGCGGCCTACTACCCGCAGAACAACACGGTATTTCATTATAAAAAAGACCGCTACTTTATGTTCAACGGGCAGACCGGCAGCGAGGGTCTGTTTCAATATACAACCGGGGTCAAGCGTTTCTACAACGCCGAAGGCACCTGGCGCGATGCGGAGGACGGCCATCTGATGGGCAACGCCATCGCCCAGGGGTCTGTCGACAGCACCATCAGCTTCCGGCTTCATGTGCCCCCGAATTCGGATGAATGGCTTTACTATTGGATGACGGCGGGCAAAAACCTCGAAGAGGTCAAGAAGCTCGACGCCTATGTCAAAGAAAGCCATCCCGGCAAGCTTCTGGACAGGGTTAAAATTTACTGGCAGCGCTGGGTGAATAAATCGGAACGCGATTACGGCAACCTGAGCAAGGCCTGTATTCGTCTTTACAAGCAGAGCCTTCTGATCGTCCGTACCCAGACGGATGTGAACGGCGCCATTATCGCCGCGAACGATTCCGATATCATGCAGTCCAACCGCGATCATTACAGCTATATGTGGCCGCGCGACGGCGCTCTGATCGCCTATGCGATGACCATGGCGGGATATCAGGGAATGATTACGCCTTTCTTTCATTTTTGCGCGAACAGCCTGTCGCCGGAAGGCTACCTGCATCATAAATACAACCCGGACGGAACGGTCGGTTCCAGCTGGCATCCTTATCTGAACGGCGGAAAAATGCAGCTCCCCATTCAAGAGGACGAAACGGCGCTTGTCCTGTTCGCGCTCTGGCAGGACTATGTCAGACACGGCGATATCGAGCTCCCGCAATCGTTGTACCGAACGCTGATCCGCCCCGCCGCACGGTTCATGTCGAGCTACATCGAGCACGACCTGAACCTGCCGAAGCCCAGCTACGACTTATGGGAGGAGCGGTACGGCATCTTCACCTTCACCTCATCGGCGGTGTATGGCGGACTCATCGCCGCGTCCAACTTCTGCAGCTTGTTCGGCGACGAAGAACGGGCCAGCCGTTACCGCCATACGGCGGAGAAGATCAAGTCCGGTATCCTGAAGCATTTGTACAATGAGGAGGAAGGCCGTTTTGTGCGCGGTTTGGTTCTGGATAACGGCGTTTGGATCCAGGACAAAACGCTCGAAAGCAGCGTCTACGGCATCTTCGAGTTCGGAGTTCTGCCCGCCGATGATCCCCGCGTGGTCAAGACGATCGAAGCCAACCGCGCCGGGCTTACAATCAAAACCGATGTCGGCGGCGTTGCCCGCTACCATCACGATTATTACTTTCAGCGCTCGTCCGACATTAAGAACATCCCGGGCAATCCCTGGATCATCTGCACTTTGTGGATCGCTGAATGGGAAATTGAATGTGCCAAGACGGTGGAGGATTTGGAGGCTCCAAGACGCACGCTGGAGTGGGTCGTCCAGCATGCGATGGAAAGCGGCATTCTGCCGGAGCAGCTCGATCCGTTCGACGGCGGGCCGGTATCCGTCGCCCCGCTCTCCTGGTCCCACGCAACCTACGTGCTGGCCGTGGTGAAATACATCGAGAAATACCAAAAGCTGAAGCCCCCGGCCAAGGCCTGACGATATACAAGCCGGATTCAACCGGGCAGTTCTTTGAATCCGGCCTTCATGGCTCAGCTCCGCTGAAACCTTTTTTTAGTAAAAAAAGCAACCCGACCTTCGTCAGGCTGCTTCTTATTCATGAACGTAGGTTGCTTCGTATTTGTCCGCGTCCCATAACCGTTCCAGATCGGAGGGGTCGGTCAGCTCGACTACGATCATCCATCCCTCTCCGTATGGCGACAGGTTGATCAATCCGGGGTTGTCCGCCAGCTTGCGGTTTACCTCGATCGCTTTACCGGATACCGGCGCGTAAAGCTCCGTTACCGTTTTTACCGATTCCATACTGCCGAACGGCTCTCCCGCCTGCAGTTCATCTCCTGCTTCGGGCAGCTCCACGAAGACGATCATGCCAAATTCCTCTTGGGCAAAATCCGTCAATCCGATGATCGCACGCTTGCCTTCCAACCGCACCCATTCATGGTTCTCGCTATATTTGAGCCCTTGTAAAATTTCCATTCCTGCTCCCCTTTGCTTATGTAGTAGAAAAAACCTCAGACCCGCCGGGGAGGCGGGTTGAGGAATCTATTTTTAAAGACGATTACTTCGCAACCAGATGCTTGTCGCCTTTTTTCCAGCCTACAGGGCACAAACCGCCGGATTGCAGCGCTTCAAGAACACGGTAGGTTTCCTCCACGCTGCGGCCAACGTTGTTGTGATGTACCACTTGATATACCAGTTCGCCTTCTGGATTGATGATGAACAGGCCGCGCAGCGCAATACCTTCTTCTTCGATCAATACACCGTAGTCACGGGCAACTTGCTTCGTAATGTCGGAAGCCAATGGGAAGTTCAGCTTGCCAAGACCGTTTTGGTCAACCGGAGTGTTGATCCATGCACGGTGGGAGTGAATGCTATCCGTCGATACGCCGAGGATTTCAGCATTAATAGCATTGAATTGACCGGCTGCTTCGCTAAGCGCCGTAATTTCAGTCGGGCATACGAATGTGAAGTCGAGCGGATAGAAGAACAGTACGAGCCATTTGCCTTTGTAATCAGACAAAGAAACTTTACCGAACTCTTGGCCGTCTCCGGTTGCCGTTGCCATGGTGAAATCCGGTGCCGGTTTGCCTACCAATCTTTCCGTCATATCTGAAAATCCTCCTTAATTGATAATGGTTATCATGGTATAGATGGTAACATTTTGACCTATAGAAAGTCAATAATTGGAATCCTTATCTTATTATAAATATTATAATCTGTTATATTTCTGACATTTGTTTCTTTGTGTGCAGAAAAACTCTTAAGAAGTCCTATTTCTCAAGAGTTTTCCGATTGCTTTATATTTTATTTTCGGATGGCGTTTACAATCAATTCACCCATAGCGCTCGTTCCGATCGCTTTGCTCTTGTCTACGGCGATGTCTCCCGTACGGTGGCCGGCGTCCAGCACTTCTTTCACGGCCCGCTCAATCGCTTCCGCAGCATCATGATATCCGAATGTCAGTCTGTACATCAATGCTACAGAGAGGATCGTCGCAACCGGGTTGGCAATGCCTTGACCTGCGATATCCGGCGCGGAACCGTGTACAGGCTCGTACAAACCGAAGGCTCCTTCACCCAGCGAAGCGGAGGACAGCATACCGATGGAGCCTGTCAGCATAGCCGCTTCATCGCTCAAAATGTCACCGAACATGTTCTCCGTCACGATAACGTCGAAGCTCGACGGCCGGCGCAGAAGCTGCATCGCGCAGTTGTCTACAAGCACATGCTCAAGCTCTACATCCGGGTAGTCCGGAGCGATGCGGTTGACCGTTTCTCTCCACAGGCGGGACGTTTCGAGTACATTCGCTTTATCGACGGACGCAAGTTTCTTTCTGCGGGTCCGGGCAATGTCGAAGGCCTGGCGAACGATGCGCTCCACTTCCGCTACATTGTAAACGCAGGTGTCCACTGCTTCCTGGCCGTTCTCTCCCTCGCGGCGGAACTTCTCGCCAAAATAGATGCCGCCGGTCAGCTCGCGGACAACGATCAGATCTGTCCCTTCCAGAACCTCAGGCTTCAACGTGGAAGCATCCTTCAGGCAGTCGAAGATGACCGCGGGACGAATGTTGGAGAACAATCCAAGCGCTTTGCGGATACCCAGAAGCCCTGTTTCCGGACGCAGCTCCTTCGGATTGTTGTCCCATTTGGGCCCGCCGACAGCCCCCAACAGAACGGCATCGGACTTTTTGCATATCTCCAGCGTTTCTTCCGGCAGCGGCGTTCCTTTCTCATCAATGGCGATTCCGCCAAACAGGCCGTGTTCAAACTCAAAACGGTAGCCGAACACTTCCTCTGTTTTCTTCATAACCTTAATTGCTTCCGCCACAACCTCGGGACCGATACCGTCTCCGGCGATTACGGCAATTTTTTTCACGTCTGCCATGAGTTGCATTCACTCCTAATCTAGTTCATTATATCTTTTGTAGCATATTTCCCTCTGTTTTACAAAGATATAAAATCTATCATCTTGATAGGCAAAAGCTATAGATATAATCCTTATGAAAATGAAAAACATATGCAAATCAAAGGTTCTTCCTGTCACCAACTTCGTTAGCCGATAGTATTAGGAATGGATAACCTTTCTTTCTTTTTGGATTTGCCTCTTGTCTGCACGTTGCCGACGATATATTTACCGAATGGAAATCTGTTCAAGATCGCCGCCAGCAGGATGGACCCCGCAATCGCTGTAACAAATAAGTAAATGATATAAGCTATTGCGCCCATTATGGGCAGTGGACGCAATACCAAAATAAAAGCCAGATGTAATAAGTAAATACTGAATGAATAGTTACTTATTAAATAAATAAAGCGGGGGACATTTTTAAGCTTTGATGTAATGTACATCAGTAAAAAAATCATGGAAGTCGAAAATAATATATTGTCAAACCGCTTCGACGACAGGTCAATTCCCGTATAGTTGAGAATGGAGACGGACAACAAAAAAGTTAATATCGGCGCAAGCAGAACGATAACTCTGTATTTGTGAAGGTTTGACTTTAAGATGTCATAATGAGCGCCGCAATAGTATCCCAGGGCAAAGTAGAAAATCCATCCCGGGAATAACATAAAGTAACCGCGATTCCATATATACCCGCTAAATGGAACACCCGATACCGAGTCTGTCAGGTTAAACGCTGCGAGATATACAAAATTAATGAGGAATGCGACGGTCAAAATCATCCTCGGCGACGCCATACTTAACATGTTGGCAAACAGCACATGCAGAATATGAAATTGCAATATAATCAAAATAAAATACGCAATGAAATCTCCGAATATGATATTTTTAGCGGATTCAATGATATATGTCTTCACTCCTGTCAGTTGAACATTACTCAAAAAGGGATATACCATCCCTAAAATAATATAAGGGAAAAGGAGGATTTTCGCTCTTTTCAACAAGAATCCTCTTGGCGTTCCGTCTCTATAGGCTTTTGCGTTTAAAAACTCGGATATAAAAACAAAAGTAGGCGTCGCAAACAAAAGAAAAGCTTTTAACATCTCCGCAGCCGGGACAACCGCGCTATCCGGATAATTGTTCAAACCGAAATTAATGGAATGAATCAAGACAATCGAAAGACAAGAAAGGGCCCTCAACCAAAAAATTTCGCTCACGACATTAGCATTCATTCAATCTCCTCCATGATACAATCTGTATCAAATAAGTATACATATTGTATCATATTGCGGCAAGAACTTATGATCAACTGCCCACAATACCGCAGCCGCGACGATGCTGCGACGCCTTCTCGGGCCGCCGGCTGCGTCCTCTACCCGACTTTTGAATCGCCATGGCATGACGCAATGAATGGACCGGCAAACGATCAGTTCATTTTCACAGTTGTCACAGGGCTTGGAAAGGATTAAAATGAAATTTATACAATGACTTTACTTCTTTTTAATAAAAAGGAGCCTTGCGCTTATGAACTATCATTTCTCAGATACGATTAATAGCTTTGAATCCTCAGCCGTTCGCGAAATTCTCAAGCTGACGCAGGGCCGTTCGATCATTTCACTGGCCGGAGGACTTCCCAACGAGCAGTATTTTCCCCATGAAGCGGTGCGCGACGCCTTCGCGCGCGTTTTTGAGCGGGGGAGCAAATCCGTTTTGCAGTACGGGCTTACGGAAGGCTATACGCCGCTTCGGGAAAGCCTGTCGAAGCATCTGGCTCGCAAGGGAATCAAAGCAGGCATAGAAAACATGCTGCTGACCACCGGCTCTCAGCAGGCAATCGATTTGCTGACTCGCATATATATCGACCCGGGTGACGTCATTCTGGTCGAAAAACCGACTTATCTCGCTGCCATTCAAGTTTTTCAATCCTATAAAGCCAAGCTCGTTTCCGTAGATTGCGATGAAAACGGAATGAATCTGGAAGATCTGGAACGCAAAATCAAGCAGCATCGTCCTAAAATGATTTATGTCATTCCTACGTTCGCAAATCCGACTGGCAAAGCATGGAGCCTGGAGCGCCGGCAGGGCACGCTGAACCTGTGCAAATCTAATAGCGTGCTTATTCTGGAGGACGACCCTTATGGAGAACTGCGTTTCAACGACACCGAAACCTTCCCGTCCATTTATTCGTTGGACGACGGTCCGAACGGAGGAGCGGTCGTATACACGAGCACCTTCTCCAAAATCGTCGCCCCGGCGCTGCGTACCGGCTGGGTTGTCGGCGACAAGAACGTGATCCTTCATATGACCCGCGCCAAGCAAGCTGCGGATCTGCACTCCAGCACCATGGACCAGCAGGCGCTGCACGAGCTGTTCCAGCAGTTTGACTTGTACTCGCATATCGATCTGATCCGGACGCAATACGAATCGCGGATGCGCGAGATGGTCAGATTGCTGCAGGCCAAAAACTGGGAAGGGGTCCGCTGGAACGAGCCGAAGGGCGGCATGTTCATCTGGGTGGAGATGCCGCAAGGGATCGATACGCAGGAGCTGTTCAAGCTGGCCGTCGAGGAAGGCGTCGCCTTCGTTCCAGGAATCAGCTTTTTTGCGGACGAGCCTCAAAGGAACTCGATGCGCCTGAACTTTACGCATACGGACAGCGAGGAGATGGTCCTTGCTTTTGACCGGCTGGAACGAGCGCTGCAGCGCATGAAAACCGCCGCTCACTGATAGTAGATCAGCCCAAAGCCCGTCCGGAAACGCCTGAATCCGGACGGGCTTTTGCGCTTCCGCTGCGGGCCGGTCCCGGCCGCTTGCACAAAACAACAAAGGGTCCGTCCCATAAGTAGTTTTTAACTACGCAGGGACGGATCTGTTTTCTTAACTTCTCGTTTCCATACAGAAAAAAAGGTCGAGTAGAGGGCTATACGTACTCTCTTACCCGACCTTTTTGGTTCATCGCCGCCCACTTTAATAAATTATGGGCAAGGGAAAGCCAAAAACCCAAAATGGCCGTAAAAACCGTTTCAAGGACATCTTTCATCCGCTCGGAGCGGATGAGCGGTTAATGGTGCGGAAATCCGGCCGCTGTCTGGCCGCAAGCCACATGAACATGATATTTTCGCGGACGGCTCTGGCGATTTGACGAGAGGAATATTCGCTGGGTATAAACGTACACGACTCTCGTAAGCATTTTCGGATGGCAGCTATCCCGCCCCCCACCCGGGTAAGCAGCTGCAAAGATGTTGTCGTCTAACCGAATAACCGCATCATTGACAATGCGGACCAGATGCCCCGCCGGAATATCCTCCTCTAAATCCATTGGCAGACAAAGTTGATCCATGTTATATTGAATGTACAAAAGAAGCCCTCCTTTGAATGGTTGCCCGTCACTTCCATTTTACCAAGGTTTGGCTTCTTTATTGTTTTACAAAATTAAAAAAGGGGGTATCCCCGTCACCTCGGTGACTTTGGGACACCCCCTTATTCATGAACATAGCTAGATCAACGATACATTATCACGGCTGCGAGCCGGGGACTTCCGCTTCTCTATCAGCCGGTTGATCGCATCCACATAGGCCCGCGCGCTTGCTTCGAGAATATCGGTGCTTACGCCGCGGCCCTGTACGGAATAATCGCCCTGGTTCAGTACGACATGCACCTCACCAAGCGCATCCTTGCCTTGCGTGACCGATTGGATCGAGTAATCTTCGAGCTCGACCTCTTCCTTCGTCGCTTTATCGATCGCATTGAGGATCGCGTCGACGGAACCGTTGCCCAGCGCTACTTCTTCCAGCGTTTCGCCTTCGATCGTCTTCAAGCGAATCGTTGCGGTCGGTGTCGATTGGTTGCCGTAAGAAACTTGAATCGTTTCGAGAGAGAACACTTCCGGCGTCTCGATCAGCTTCTCCTCGATCAAGGCCAGGATATCGTCGTCCGTCACGTTTTTCTTCTTATCGGCCAAATCCTTAAATTTGGCGAAGGCCGCATTAAGCTGTTCATCGTTCAGGTTATAGCCGAGATCGACCAGCTTCTCACGGAATGCATGGCGGCCGGACAGCTTGCCGAGCGTCAGCTTGCTTTCCTTCAGACCGATTGTCTCCGGAGACATGATTTCGTAAGTCGTTTTTTCCTTGAGCATGCCGTCCTGGTGAATGCCCGATTCATGGGCAAACGCGTTAGCCCCGACAATCGCTTTATTGCCCGGCACGACCATGCCTGTCAGCTTGCTCACCAAACGGCTCGTGCGGGCGATCTCGGACAACGTAAGCGATGTCTTCGCCTGGTAGAACTCCTGACGTGTCTCCAGCGCCAGCGCTACTTCCTCGATTGCCGTGTTGCCCGCGCGCTCGCCGATCCCGTTAATCGTTCCTTCGATTTGATCGGCACCGTTCAGAATGGCCGCAAGCGCATTGGCCGTCGCCATGCCAAGGTCATCGTGACAGTGCGCGCTGAGCTGAATTTTCTCGATGCCCGGCACATTTTCCTTCAGCGTCTTGAAGATATTGCCGAACTCGTAAGGCGTCATATAGCCAACCGTGTCGGGAATATTCACGACGGTTGCTCCTGCCCGAATGGCCATCTCCGTCACTTCGCACAAGAAATCCAGCTCGGTACGTCCGGCATCCTCGGGCGAAAACTCAATTTTATCGAAATATTTTTTGGCATACCGGATAGCCGCTTCCGCCGTTTCCAGCACCTGATGCTTCTCCATCTTCAGCTTATACTTCCGGTGAATAGGCGAGCTGGCAAGGAACAAATGCAAGCACGGATCCTGCGCATCCTTGAGCGCTTCGCGCGCCGCATCAATGTCCTGCACACGGGAGCGCGAGAGACCCACGATTGTGGCATTCTTCACAGTCCGGGCTACGGCGCTCACGCTGGCCAAATCGCCTGGGGAGGCCGCCGGAAAACCGGCTTCGATCCGGTCTACGCCCAGCTTCTCCAGCTGAAGGGCGATTTCCACCTTTTCTTGCATGTTCAAATTCACGCCCGGCGATTGCTCGCCGTCGCGCAGCGTCGTATCGAAAATATAAATTTTTCTCATGCCGTCTCACCTGCGCTTTATCAAAATTTAACCACTTTATTAAAGCAGAAAAAGGTACAGCCCGGGAAACGTCCGGGAACGAACTTGCCCTGCCGTCCGTTCCCCACAGTTTCCCAAGCTGACCTTATGCCGCTAATCATTCATTGTCAGTTCGATTACTTCTTGATCCAGTGCATCAGTTCACGCAGCTGGGTACCGACTTGCTCCAGCGGATGCTCGGATTCCATACGGCGGGTAGCCGTGAGGAACGCACGACCGGATTGGTTCTCAAGAATAAAGTCGCGAGCAAATTTGCCTTGTTGGATATCGGACAGAACGCGCTTCATTTCCTGCTTCGTTTCGTCTGTGATGATGCGAGGTCCGGTTACATAGTCGCCGTACTCTGCCGTGTTGGAGATGGAATGTCTCATGCCTGCCAGACCGCCTTCATACATCAAATCGACGATCAGCTTCAACTCGTGCAAGCACTCGAAATAAGCCATTTCAGGAGCATAGCCTGCTTCTACCAGCGTTTCAAAGCCGGCTTTTACCAGTGCGGATGCGCCGCCGCAAAGAACGGCCTGCTCACCGAACAGATCGGTTTCCGTTTCTTCACGGAAAGAGGTTTCAATAACTCCTGCACGTGTACAACCAATACCTTTGGCATAAGCCAAACCGATGGCTTGGGCTTGACCCGTAGCATTCTGATGAACTGCGATCAGACCAGGCACGCCGAAGCCTTCCACGAATACACGGCGTACCATGTGACCCGGGGATTTTGGCGCGACAAGCAGAACGTCTTTATCCGCAGATGGATTGATTTGACCGAAATGGACGTTAAAGCCGTGAGAGAACATGATCGTTGCACCATGCTTCAGGTTCGGCTCGATTTCATTCTTGTAAACGCTCGCTTGCGTTTCATCCGGCATCAAAATTTGAACGACGTCAGCAAGCTTGGTCGCTTCCGCAACGGAATATACTTCAAATCCGTCGTTTTTCGCTTGATCGAAGGAACGACCTTGGCGAAGGCCGATAATCACTTTCAGACCGCTGTCACGCAGGTTTTGCGCTTGGGCGTGTCCTTGACTGCCGTAGCCGATGATGGCAATCGTCTTACCCTTTAATACGTTCAAATCAGCATCTTTCTCATAATACATAGTGACTGCCATGATATAATAGCTCCTCCTTTAATATAAACCCTGTGAGCGGGTGCTCAAGCGGACCACGAGCGTCTTCCAGTTATGTCATCCGATTGAGCCCCCGCTCACAGAACATTGTACTACGATTTCCGGAAAATCTTCAAACGCTTATTTCACCATGCCTCGAATCATTGCGGTGACGCCGGTTCGGGACAATTCCTTGATCCCGTAAGGCTTGAGCAGCTCGGTCATCGCATCGATTTTTTCCGAATCGCCTACCACCTGCACGACCAGCGTGTTCGGACCGATGTCAACGACAGCTGCACGGAACGTCTCGACCACGCCGAGAATCTCGGGACGGACGTTCGGCTCCGCATTGACCTTGATCAGCGCGAGCTCGCGAGCTACCATCGGATTCGAGCTCAAATCGACCACTTTGATGACATCGACCAGCTTGTAGAGCTGTTTGGATACCTGCTCCAGCGTATGATCATCACCCGTGGTAACGATGACCATACGGGACAAGCCTTGCTCCTCGGATTCGCCGACAGTAATGCTCTCGATATTGAAGCCCCGGCGGCCGAACAGGCCGGATACGCGCTGCAGCACACCGGGCTGATTGTTCACTAGAACGGATATGGTGTGTTTGCGAGTCATTTACGAATCCCCCATTATCATTTGGTCTATCGTCGAGCCCTGTGTTACCATCGGGAAGACGTTCTCCCCTTTAGGCACGATGAATTCGACAAGCACCGGACCCGGGGTGTCCAACGCTTCCTGCCATACGCGGCGGGCATCTTCTTTGTTGGCAGCTCTCAGTCCCTTCACGCCGTAAGCTTCGGCCAATTTCACAAAGTCCGGACTGCCGGCAAGATCGATATGGCTGTATCGGTTATCGTAGATAATCTCCTGCCACTGGCGGACCATCCCCAACACCTGATTGTTGATGACGACAATCTTCACCGGAATCTGGTTGATGGCGCAAATCGCCAGCTCCTGCGAGCACATCTGCATGCCGCCGTCGCCATTGATCGATATGACCAGCCGATCCGGATGGGCTACCTGCGCGCCGATCGCCGACGGGAAGCCGAAGCCCATGGTGCCGAGACCGCCGGAAGTGATCCAGGAACGCGGATGGTTGAACTTGTAGTACTGCGCCGTCCACATCTGGTGCTGGCCTACATCCGTTGTTATAATGGCCTCTCCCTTGGTCGTCTCATTGATCATCTCGATGACATACTGCGGCTTCAGCTCCGTATCCGAATCCTGGTAGGTCAGCGGGAAGTTCTTCTTGTTTTCCTGGTTCCAGGCGATCCAGTCTTTGGACTGGGACGGCTTCGCTTTGAGGTTGGCCAGCTGCAGCACCTTTTTCACGTCCCCAACCACCGGAATCGCCGTTTCAACGATTTTGCCGATTTCCGCCGGATCCACGTCGATGTGGACGATTTTCTTCGCTTTGGGGGCAAAGCCGTTCACCTTCATCGTCACGCGATCGTCAAAACGCGCGCCAATGCCGATCAGCAGATCGCAATTCTGCAGCGCATGGTTGGCCGCATACGTTCCGTGCATCCCCGGCATCCCGAGCCACAGCTCATGCGCGCTTGGAAAGCCTCCCAGGCCAAGCAACGTCGTGGCGACGGGAATGCGGGTTTTCTCCACGAACTCGATCAGCTCTTTGGACGCATCCGCGTAAACGACGCCGCCGCCTGCGATAATGACCGGGCGCTCGCTTTCCGCAATCGCCTCCAGCATACGGTCCACTTGAAGCTTATGGGGCTGTACCGTCGGGTGATAGCCGCGGATGTCCACTTTTTCCGGATAGTAGAACGGCGCGGTATCGTTCGATACGTCCTTCGGTATATCAATCAGCACCGGTCCTTTGCGGCCGGTCGAAGCAATATGGAACGCTTCTTTAATGATCCGCGGCAGATCCTTCACATCCCGCACCAGGTAACTGTGCTTCGTGATCGGCATCGTAATGCCGGTAATATCCGCCTCCTGGAACGCGTCCGTACCGATCACCGTCGTCGCCACATTTCCCGTGATGACCACCAGCGGCACCGAATCCATATAAGCTGTAGCGATACCGGTGACAAGGTTGGTCGCTCCCGGTCCGGAAGTGGCGATACATACGCCGACCTTGCCGGTCGAACGGGCATAGCCATCCGCCGCATGAATGGCGCCCTGCTCGTGCCTTGTCAGCAAATGGCGGAAATCCGGATTGCCGTGCATGGCATCGTAAATATATAAAACCGCTCCGCCAGGATAGCCGAAGACGCAATCTACATCCTCCAGCAGCAAGCTGCGCAGCAGCATTTCCGATCCTGTTATCACATCCGGCTTCAGCAGCTCTTCACGCAGCTGCTCTTTCGACTTTTGTTTGGTTTGAACGATCATGTGTAGCCCTCCTCTCAAAAAGTCCGATAACAACTAAAAACCCCTTTCGCCCCAAACGCAATGGTTGCGTCTGACGGGACGAAAGGGGTTGATCTTCCGTGGTACCACCCAGATTTGTTAAATGCCTCACGGCAAATAACCTTAGCAGGTAATGCACGCCGCTAGCAGGCATGTCGCTTACCCTCGGCACGGTAACGTGTGCCACTCCGATTCTCCCTAATAACCGCGATGCTTTAAAGGCGCCGCGCTTTTCAGGAAAACAGCTCCGAGGTGAGCTCGTACATAAGGGATTAATGGCATTGGTTTCAGCATCTCCGCCGCTCTCTGAACATAAGAGCCCTTATCACTTCGTCCTCTTCATAGCCGATAACACTGTTGTACTTTTTTGTTTATTATATGCCGAACCTTTGCTTTAGTCAAGCGGTATTAAAGCCATCCCTCCGCCCGGTTGACATGCCTTACGGGGAGCTGTTTTGCAGGCGGGCATTCTTTCATGGTTCAAAAAAACAGGTCTCAGGGGCAGCGGGCTCCGCGCCGACCTTGCCCATCATGGGGTATCGCGCCTAAAAAAATTGTTGATATCCAATTGAAGGAAATTACACTCCGATAGCGAATCCTATATTGTGATAACAATCACATTTACACAGGCAGAGGGGAGCAACATGAACAAACTATCCGAGACACGAAAAAAACAACTGGATTACATCGGCATCACCAACGAAGATTTATTTCTCTTAAAAAGCAAGGCCAACGAATTTAAGGCAATCGTCCGGGATTTGGTTGACGAGCTTTATGAACGAATCATGCAGCATCCGGAACTCAAACAAATCATAGAAAGACACAGCACGGTAGACCGGTTAAAAGAAACGCAGCACTGGTATTTTCTTTCGCTCACGGAAGGTACGATTGACGAGGCGTTTATTGAAAAAAGAATTTACATAGGCCAGGTGCACTCCCGGATCGGGTTGACGACCCAATGGTATCTGGGAACCTATATGCTGTATCTCGAATTGGCGACAAACCACTTCCAAAGGATGCTGCCGGACGCATGGCTCCCGGTCATTCACGCCCTTACCAAAATGTTCAATTTCGACTCGCAGCTGGTTCTGGAAGCCTATGAGTACCATGAAAAGAAAAAGGTTCAGGAGCTTGTGGATGAACAAGGGCGTTTACTGCAGGGGATCAACTCCGCAGTACAGGAGCTGGTTTCGATGATGGTCCAATTGAGCAGCAGCAGCCAGTCGGTAGCGGAATCGGCCATTCATTCGGCGGAATCGCAGGAGAAATCCCACTACTTGATACAGGAACTGACTGCGGAAGTAAAACAAATTCAAAATATGGGAACGCTTATTCAGGAGATATCCGATCAAACTCACTTGCTTGGGCTCAATGCAGCCATCGAGGCAGCCCGTGCGGGGGAACAAGGACGCGGTTTTGAGGTTGTCGCTAACGAGGTCCGCAAATTAGCCGGCGGATCCAAACAGGCCCTGGAACAAATACAGGAAAAGCTCGGAACCATCTCCCGCTTGCTGAAAGAAGTAGAGCAGGAGTCAAAACACACCACCACCCAGGCGCAGACGCAGGCCGCCAGCGCAGAAGAATTATCCTCGTTCGTTCAGATGATCGAAAAAGTAACGGCGGATCTTCAGCAGCTGCAATCCGCTTAAATCCGGTCAAGGACCGCAGTAGCTTTCTTCCATATCCATCGTTTGGCTGACAAAAAAAGCACCGGCTGTCCAAGATGCGCTCTCACGTATCTTGTGCAGCAGGTGCTTTTATATTCATGCATTTGCATTACGCGTTGACTTTTTGCTTTGCCGTTTCAGCCAGGGAGTTAAACGCGTTGATATCGTTAACGGCGAGATCCGCCAACATTTTGCGGTTAACTTCTACGCCGGCCAGCTTCAGACCATGCATCAGCTTGCTGTAGGACAAACCGTTTTGACGGGCAGCCGCGTTAATACGCACGATCCACAGCTTGCGGAAATCGCGTTTCTTTTGACGGCGGTCACGGTATGCGTACAGCAGGGATTTCATAACCTGCTCTTTTGCTGTTTTAAATAATCTATGTTTCGAACCGAAGTACCCTTTAGCAAGCTTCAAAATTTTCTTGCGACGACGAGTACGGATAAATCCGCCTTTCACTCTTGCCATGACGATCTACCTCCAAGAATTGTTGAGTATATTAACGAAATTACTTGATGTTAGCCAGCTGCTGCTTCAGGCGTCTTACATCGCCGGGAGCCATAACCGGGTTCGTGCCGAGCACGCGCTTTTGGCGGGCGGACTTGCCGGACAGCAGGTGGTTCTTATACGCTTTGTAGCGCGTTACTTTACCGGTACCTGTAATTTTAAAACGGCCTTTCAGGCTGCTGTGTGTTTTCATTTTTGGCATGGGGTGTTCCTCCTTAAAGAGTAAAATTATTGCTGTTGCTTCGGCGACAAGATCATGATCATACTCCGGCCTTCCAGCTTCGGCCTGCGCTCCACAACGCACAGATCCTCCACCTCGGCGGCCATCCGCTCCAGAACGCGCTGCCCGATTTCGGCATGTGCGATCTCCCGGCCGCGGAAACGAACCGACAACTTTACTTTATCGCCGTCGTTGAGAAATTTCGATACATTGCGAAGCTTCGTTTGAAAGTCGTGCTCGTCAATTGTCGCGCTCAGACGAATTTCTTTCAGCTCAACGATCTTCTGGTTCTTACGGGCTTCCTTCTCTTTCTTTTGCATCTCATAGCGGTACTTCCCGTAATCCATGATCCGGCAAACCGGCGGTTTCGCCGTCGGAGCCACATTGACCAGATCCAAATTCTGATCCATTGCAATCTGCAGCGCTTCACGAATCGGCTTGATACCCAGCTGCTCTCCGTCCGCACCAATCAAACGCACTTCTCTTGCTCGAATTTCATCATTAATCATGTGCTCTGTACTGATAACCTGCCACCTCCAAAGGTTATTAAAAAAAATACGCGGGCGTTAAAAACGCCCACGCAGTTTGTTTCAAGTGATCGATCTATCCGATAAAGCATCAGATATTCAAGTAAGCTCACTATCATTCATAACCAGCCAACCTTCGTCGGACAGGTGAGAAGCGGGCGCTTCTTCTTTTGCACTCAAATAATATACCACAATCTGTTTGTAAAAGTCAACGGATACATCGGTTTGGTCAGTGTCAAGCTAGCGTGGGCAGTCATTTAAGATGCCTGGAACGCGAACCCCGAAGGAACCTCTTCCTTGTAAGCGCTTTGCTTCGTTCTTTC
>NZ_FNDY01000046.1 GCF_900099895.1 Paenibacillus naphthalenovorans | reverse complement strand
AGTGGATCATTCATGGTTCCTTTAAAATTCACCATCGGAGATGCGATTTCCTTTCTTTTTCTTCTTTTTCACAGAAGAACTATCACGGATTCAGGTATGCGTCAAACAGTCCCCACCTTCAACCGGCCGAAGCCGCGTGAGACAATGAAGGCAACCGAACGCCCAAGGAGGTTGCCTCATGACGAAAAAAGAACAGCTACGGCAGCAGTGGCATGCGCGTATCGCCGAGTACCGGGCCAGCGGCCTGACCTTGAAAGCCTGGTGCGCGGCCCACGACTGCACGGTCGATCAAATGAAATACTGGCTCTACAAATCCAGGAAATGCGCGCCTTCCATCTCGACCGTCTCCTCCACGCCAACCCCGGCGACACACTTTGTTCCGCTGGCCGTGGTCGACGAGGGAAAGCGCGCGCCGCTCGTCCTTCGCGTCGGTCCGGCCCAGATCGAACTTCACGCCGGCTTCGACCCCCGGTTGCTTCGCGAAGTCGTGCATGCGCTGGCGGAGGCGGTGTCATGCTGACGCTTCCGAATCCCGAGAACGTCTATTTGGCCTGCGGATCTACGGATTTGCGCAAGTCCATCGACTCTTTGGCCGCTCTCGTGCAGGAGGGCTTCGGCCTGGATCCGTTCGCGCCCAGCCTCTTTGTGTTCTGCAACCGCCAGCGCGACAAGCTCAAGATTCTGCTCTGGGATCACAACGGTTTCTGGCTGCTATATCGGCGGTTGGAGCGCGGAACGTTTCAGTGGCCGACCGGCTGCGAAGGAACGGTCACCGTCTCCAGTCGCGAATTGCGCTGGCTGCTGGACGGGCTGACGCTTACGCAGCGTATGGCGCATCCGCCGGTGCGGGTCCAAGCTGTCATGTAGCAGGATTTGTTTTCGATTTTTCGTCTTATTTCCCGGCAGGAACGGCCTACGGGATGTCGAAGTTGGAGGGTATGGAAAATCGAGCGAAAACCCCTGCCACAACCGAAGACCTGTTGCGGCAAAACGCCAGGCTGGAACAACAAGTCGCGGAACTGTCCGCCAGGCTGCGCTGGTACGAGGAACAGTTCCGGCTGGCGCAGCACCGGCGTTTCGCCTCCTCCAGCGAACAAACGCATCCGGATCAACTGACGCTGTTCAACGAAGCCGAAGCGGAGGCCGATCCGAAGGCACCCGAGCCGACGGTCGAAACGGTGACCGTTCAGCGGCGGAAGAAAGCCAAAGGCGAACGGGAAGCGAAACTGGCGAACCTGCCGGTCGAAACGATCCACTACACGCTGGACGAAACGGAAGGCGTCTGCCCGGATTGCGCCGGGCCGCTGCATGCGATGAGCACGGAAGTGCGGCGGGAACTGAAGATCATTCCGGCGCAGGTGAGCGTCGTCGAGCATGTACGCCACGTGTACAGTTGCCGCTGTTGCGAGCAAACGGGCGTGCGCACCCCAGTCGTGACCGCACCCATGCCGGCCCCGGCGTTGCCGGGCAGTCTGGCGTCGCCCTCCATGCTGGCGCACGTGATCCATCAGAAATACGTGAACAGCTTGCCGCTCTACCGGCAGGAAGAACAGTTCCGGCAATGGGGCATCGACCTGTCGCGGCAGACGATGGCCAATTGGCTGATCGCCGCCAGTGAGCGGTGGCTCGTTCCCTTGTACGATCTCTTCCATGCCAAGCTTCTGGCGCAAGATCATGTCCATGCGGATGAAACGACGCTGCAGGTCCTGCGGGAGCCGGGCCGATCCGCGCAAGCGAAATCGTACCTGTGGCTGTATCGCACCGGGCGCGGAGCCGAGCTCGACGTGGTGCTGTACGACTACCGGACTGGACGCGGCAGTGAACATCCGGAGGCCTTTCTGGCCGGATTCACGGGGTACTTGCAGACGGACGGCTACAGCGGATATGCCAGGCTCAAGGGGGTTACGCAGTTGGGCTGCTGGGCGCATGCGCGGCGCAAATTTCACGAAGCCGTGCAGGCGGCGCCGCCGGCGCAACGCGCCCAAACCGCCGCGGCGGAAGGGTTGGCCTTGTGCAATGCGCTGTTTGAAGTCGAACGCCGCTGGAAGGAGGCGACGGCGGAGGAGCGCCATGCAGCCCGCCTGGAGGAAAGCCAGCCGATTCTGGATCGGATGGCGGCTTGGCTTGAGGGCCAACGCGCGCGCGTGTTGCCCAAAGGGCTGCTCGGAACGGCGATCACCTACTGCACGAACCAGTGGCCGAAGCTCACCGCCTTTTTGCAGGACGGCCGGCTGGAGATCGACAACAACCGCAGCGAACGGGCGATCAAGCCGACGGTGATCGGCCGAAAAAACTTCTTGTTCAGCAACACGCCGCGCGGAGCGAAGGCCAGTGCGGTGTTGTACAGCATCGTCGAAACGGCGAAAGCGAACCGGCTGAAACCGGAGGCTTATTTGCAGTACCTGTTCGAGCAACTGCCGCAGTTGTCGAACCCGCGAGACGCTGCCGCTCTGGAGAAGTTGGCTCCGTGGTCCCCCGCATTGCCGATCACCTGTCGCCTGTTCTGACGTTGTGCCTCGAACCGCTCTGACTGCTCAGTCAGGGCTCTTTGGCGTTCCGTCCGGTTCGGTGCTCTCGCGCACACGTTTCGTTCCTATTCTCGCAGGCTGGAGACGCTTTGACCAGGTGTGCTGGATTTGACGCTTACGTTGTTCAGTTCTGTCTGTTTGGATAAAGGGAGCAAATAGCTCCCTATTTCTCATACTCATAAGAACCCAAGCGTTAATTTCTGGAGGTTTGGGACAGCGCCCCCAAGATTATGCCGACAGTTCGGCTTTCAATCGATTCATTAAGAAAGTGGCTAGCTGCACAGCAGCCCCTTTAATTGGTTTAAAAATTAATTTATTCATTTTAGCTTAACATCATTATTGTCTTAGGAAATGTTAATTTCTGATACTTTTCCGCCCATTTTGTCAATCAATAATCCGTGAACTTGAACATCAGATGGCATCAACGGATGTTGACGAATCATTTTGACACTTTTCTGTATACCTTCAGTTGAAGTTTTGCTGCCCTCTAGCCATTCACTTAACTTGATGCCAGGAAAGTCTGGCGTGCAATGTTCAAAAAGATAATTGATTGTTCGTAATTTCTCTTTTAATTCTTCGTTTCCATATATTTTTTTAAGTAATTCTTGTCTTTCCGCTTTATTGACCGAGTCATCTTTTTTCCCGAATACAAAAATTTCCTTAACTTTTTCTTCATAAACGGCAATCATTATAGCTCGCATTACATCGCTGAAATGTTGTGAAATAACTGGCCCATCTATTTGCAGGATCAACATGTTATTCGGATGGATATTGACCGCCTGTTGTAATAAGTGTTCCATATTATCTTCCATTCCAATCACAAATAATGCTTTTTTGTTTTCAACTGAATTCATAGGATTACCCCCCCTTAGTTTTGGGCATTTATACCAATGAACAAACGAATTTAGAACAGAAACAACCGAACAACGAACCTGATTCGTACATAGCCGTCAGTATTATTTATAATAATTTGTTTGTTAAATCATCTGAGAGCCGAAAGACCATGATTCGTTCTCCAGTTCTTGTGCTAATGTCGGTATGAAAATTCACGACTTCAAGACCGGTAATATTAAAAATAATCTCTTTAAGATCCTCGATACCTGATTCCACCAAACTTGTTCGGGTGTTTTTTATAGATAAAATCCCTTCTTTATCTTTACAAAGGGTGTATTCTGCCGGGGTCAGTATCCCGCGCAAAGTAACAATAATCATATCCCGTAGAATATCGGATTTAACCGTTAGAGAACCGCGTCCAAGATACTCTTTTTCCCAATGAGTTAAAGCTCTGCTTACTTCAGCTTCAATCATACCTTTTGATTTATCCATATCGTTTTCTCCCCAATAATTTTTGGTACATAACGGCAATCACATGTTTAATGACCAACTTTTCCAGTATCCTTTTGGATCCAGGTTTGCAAGCCGTACCCATCCGTTTTGAACCTTTTGGCGGAACATATGATCATGATCCAGCAATCGCTCCACATACTCCTGGGGTGCTTCAATGAGAATCAGCAAACGCAGAGAAGCATGATAGAACTCATGATCCGATTTCATCACAGACTGCCAGGGAAGTCCAGTTAACAAGTCGCTCGCATTTCCTTGCATGACGCCGATTCCGGCAGTAACGGTTTGAGTTGCCTTATTTCCGCTTCCATAATAATGCGGCGCTACGGTAGACGAATAATACTGAAGGTTTATCCATTGAGCCACCGTCGCTGGCCCAGTAATAATGTTCGCAAGCAACGTACCATCATGATCCTTCTGCCAGTCATAACTGTGTAGAAAAACTCTTCCGTCCAAATTGCACTCCTTAGTAAGCCGGCGACTTCCAATGATAAATGCAGCGTTTCGTGCGAGTCCCCATTCAGGGCGCATTTCACTCCAATCTTCCGCAAAACGTTGCATCTCGGTCGTCGCCTTTTCTAAACGAGGTGCGAGATTGGGTAATTTCGATAATTGCTCTTTATTTACACGTTCCGTAACCTTTGGCAATGCGGCACAAATTCGGTCAAATGCATTTTGGGCCGCATTTGAGAGTTTGGGAACATATACCCAACGTAATTCATTAATGGTCGTGATATGCTCGGCAGCCACGAATACTGTCTCTTCCGGAATTACAATCCCTTTGTGTGCCAAGGTATTCCTTACGTTTGGAAGGTTACACAAGCTGGCTAGAACTCGTGCGTTAAATCGGCCCGATGCCCCTCCACAAGCACCACAGTCTAACGAGGAAGCATATGGATTGTTGGTGCTGTGACTACCATGACCGCAAATCACTACTAATGGAGCAAAGTGATCGGTTAGCCCCATCATTTTCAGCGCTTGCTGGACGTAATGCACCTTCTCTTCTTCAGAAAAACCAACCGGGAGTTCCGTTTCAGATTGCACATAATCCAACGATAGCTCCGTAGAAGGTTTACGCAACCATGTTTGTCGAATCTGTTGGAATACGCGACCTGCTTCCCGCGGGAAAAGGCTGCGCCCCAACATCTGAAGGCTAAGCCAGGGACCGCTTATCTCCGGCAACAATAAGCTTGTAAGCAGGTTTTGTTTCATCATTTGAAACGTATGGTTAAGTGAGTTTACCGACTGCAGACGTTGTAGATATCGATTGGATTCAAATTCGGAAGCAAGCTCCTTTACTTTGCACTGCGGTTCGAGAATAACCGGTAAGGAGAAATGGCTATGTTTGCTCCCAAGTTCAACCGTCTCAATAGGCAATCCGAAAAAACCGGCAACTCCATACGTTGCAAAAGGACCTTCTTTTTCAAGTGCGCGCCGAAAAGGCTCTGAACGCGTATCAATACAAAAAGCAAATTGTGCCATTACAGACTTTACATCGTTTGATACACATGGTCTTGATGAGATCTTTACTTTCAATTGATCTTCGTATGTTTGTTCCCACGCTTCCAGCCAAATCCGTCTTCGGAGTATATCATCAAAACGATACGCAAGGGTCAAACGCGCTTTTTGCTCCGAAGAAGACAACATTGACCATTCTTCAATGGAAGTATCCCCCCAGTGAACCCACGCCGCGATCAACGGAATCAGCCGTAATACATCTTCCGATTTTGGCTTGATTAAAGGCAGATAAGGTGTTATAAATGCCCGTTCCATAGTAATGCGAACGGCCAAATATTCCAATAAAAGTGACTTTTCTTCGATTGATTGCTGAGAACGCCATAGCATCATTCCCGCCCATCCAGGCAAAGAAAGCAAATGTGCCTCAAGATACTTCTGTATGTGTGGTTGGGAAATTTCAAGCGCCGACAGAGCCTCCAATAAAGCCTCGTGTGCCTCTTGCGGACATTTACTTAATTGCTTGCGTTGCGATGGAAGAAGTGCCGGATCGTACTGAACAAGGCGGCGCCAGGTGCGAAAGAACCCTTCCTTGCGACTGGGCATGGACCAGGCTGCCTGAGACTCGTCTAGGTACAATTTACACCATTTAATTACGTGGTGATCCAGATAACTGGCCACATTGACGCCTTGTTGCCGTTCCACACGAAAACTCAAGGTTTGTATCGGTTGTTCCTCAAAAAACTGCAATGTCAGATGGCTCAGTTTCTTCGCCAAGACCGTTAATTCCGGTGCTTCTAGAACGTTGGCAGGTAGATTATCCAACCGAAGCGCGGCGCGACAGAATTTCTCAACGACGTCTCTTGGCAAATCAAGAGATTGTGAATCAAGCCAATGTCGGAAATTTGTTTCAAGATATTCCGGATCAATTTCCCCTCGATTCTTCGCGTCCTTCAGAATAGAAACATTAGGATATATATCTACATCGCAAACGGCTTTGAACCAACGTGCGACCTGTTCGAATGGTTGCTCTTCCATCCCCGCCCAGGGATGACGGGCTGCAAATACTGAGATCGGTCCCAAGGGTGCGATGACTCGACTTGCGGACTTAACCAAATCGTGAATAGCGGGTTTAGAATCGGGAATCAGACCTTGATCAAATTGATCCGTTATTGCGGCTACCTCTTCCAATTCTGATTGTTCGAGTAATGTTAATGATTCGGTCATTTCTTATTCCCTCCTTTAGACATACTCAAAACAAGAAACTTTGGATGGCTTTCGACCGAATTGGGATGAGGTTCACTCAATCGTACGAGCCATAGATACAACGCAGCAAAAGAGGTGGAAGAATGATGGCGAGTTGACCAAAAAACAACAGCATTGCCGGTTAGTAAAATAAATAGAACCAAGATGAGCAATGTTGCAGACGGAAGTACTACTTCCGAAACGGTGCCATGCAATAGATCTTTGAAAGCTGCATGGATGATGTTAAAAACGATTGTCACTCCAGCTATTAGAAAAAAGCCAACAAATCGCCCAATATGTCCGTGCCCCGAAGTTACAAGCTGTGTCCATGCAATTGACACGGACCATCCCAGAAGTAGTGCGCTAATGAAGTCATGACCCGTTCCATTGTCATTTATCCAATAACAGAACCCCACTGCCAGACCTAAAAGACCCCCTGCCGTATTCCATATAAGTGGCGAATGGCGGGTTGTAGGATTAGTTCTCTTATTGTGATGAACAACTGAACCTGCCTGCAAAAAAAGGGTGGATTTAAACAGGCCATGTAACACTGCATGAATGATAGCTGCCAAATAAGCACCTAATGCACATTGAATCAGCATGAAGCCCATCTGGGCAATCGTAGAACCGACTAACTGACGTTTATAGTCAACCTGGACCAAAATCATTCCTGTTCCTAGCAAAACGGAGAAACCCGAAAGAACGATCAAAAAGATTTGGGCTAAATCGCCGCTAAATAGCGGTGCGAATCGAGTCAGTAGTATTCCACCGGCATTCACTATACCCGCATGCATCACTGCGGAGACAGGCGTTGGAGCAACGACTGAGTCCAGTAACCAGCGTTGAAAAGGATACTGCGCGGCAGGAATCGCCACTGCGAACACCAGCAGCAAATTTATACCGGTTTTCTCCCACGAGCCAAGGTTCATTAGACTGTCTTTGGCAAGTACAAATGATAGCTGCCAGTGTCCAGTTGCTTTTGCGAGCCAGATGATGGCCAACAACATCATTAGCCAACTAAGCGTCAACAATTGCCTGGAACGCGCGATCGCAGTTTTAGCTGCTTGCCACTCTTTATTTAAACTTATGAGCCATGTGATTCCTAACAGAGTGAATCCCCAGAAAACCATAAGCCAACGAAGATCATCGCTTAACCAGGCGACTGAGGCAGAACCTGTAGTGAAGGTGAAGAGCGCAAAATATTTTCTGTAATTACGGTCACCAAGCAAATAACGAATGGAATAACGCTGTATTACAAAACCAATGATGAGGACAAATAATGCTGTCAACCAAGCCAGGGGATCAAGGTGCCAGGGGCCATAAATCTTATTCGTTTTGAAAGCAACAAGATTCAACAGCGACATTAAGGGTGATAATCCATATATGCCAACATGGAAACGAACAAATTTTAAGGGAACGCGCGGATGCAGCATAAAAAGCGCGCTAAATAATGAAAGCGAAAGGGTTACAAAAAAGGTTATCGTTAATGAATTAGAATTCAGCAAAGTTAACATCTGACTTCCTCCAATGATCCAGGAAACTGTTTATTCCATCACACACATTTGAATTTTTTCAACAAAAAAACCGACAAATCCAGAATTTAATGGCCGCTTTTAACGCCATTAAATTCCGAAAATTGTCGGTTTACTATCAACTAACCAATATTGGTTTTTTGAAAAGTCTACCTTGTTTTTTTCAAACAAAATAATACCACTTGATTAATGTTCTGTCAAGAACGCGCGATGACTCAGTTAAAATGTCACTAAATAGGTATCGGTTCACGCACGACGAAATGTTACCGAAGGGATGTGTTTTGAAACTGAGTATAAAAACGTGACGTGAAGTGATCCGTTCCTTGGCTGATCAATACAAGAGAGCGAAAACGCGTAATGAGAAGTCAGCAATTCTAGACAACGCCGTGAATGTGCTTGGATGTCATCGCAAGGATGCCATACGCGTTCTTGCAAACTTGAAACGTAAACGGCCATTGGCCTACCAGGAAGCAATGCCTGTCATACAACGCGTATGGGAAGCGCTGGATTATCCCTGTGCCGAGCGGCTGCATCCTGTTCTGCTTGAGACGGCTCAGATCCTTTGCGCTTCGTCAAGGTCACCTGTTTCTGAACGACACTATCGTATCGCAATTGCAGGGGATTAGTCGTGCCACACTGGCACGAAGGTAATACGCGTTCCGGTCACCCAAGGCCAAACCGACTGTGAGCAAACGGAAGCCTCTTGCCGAACTTCGCGCGCAGGTCCTCATGATCGCCTATGATTGGTATAAGACGCGTCCGGGCGCGTTGAAAATCGATATGGTCGAGCACAACGGCGGAACGTTGCACGGGCACTTCGCCTAACCTTAACAGTGACAGATGTCGTCTCCGGCTACACCCGCAGACGCGCGCTGTTGGGCAAATCCCAACTCACAGTGCTTCGCAAGCTTAAGAAAATCATCGCGGAGTGGCCCCTGCAACCTTGGGTGATCTCGGTGATAACGGCCAAGAGTTTTTAAACGCTCATTTGAAAACCTTTTGCGCTTCTAACAACATCCGGTTCACCCGTAGCCGACCTTATCGTAAAAATGACAATGCTCACGTGGAGCAGAAAAACGGATTCCTTGTCCGCCAATTGTGACCGGTACAATCATATTAATGAAGGAACAGAGATTCCTCGGAAATGTACATAATTAATTATTATGCTACGAATTATGTACATATTTTATTTATGTACAGTTAATAATGAATAATAAAACCTAGGAAATTAAATTAAATGGATAATATAAAATACTTATGTACATTCATTTTATGGAGATATCCCTATGACGGCGGCCAGTTCGCCGACCGCGGCGATTCCTACCGGACGGCTATCTTTTATCATAATGAAGAGCAAAAGCAATTGGCCGAGCAATCCAAGCAGCAGCTTGCGGCAAGCGGCCGTTTTCAAAAACCGATCGTAACACAGATTTTGCCGGCCAAACCGTTCTATCCCGCAGAAGACTATCATCAGGACTATTACAAGACGAATCCGGTTCGCTATAAAGCTTATTTTGCAGCTTCCGGCCGGGAGAAATTTATAAGAGAACAGTGGAAAGACCGCAAGAAGGACGAGGAACTGAAACAGCGCCTCACGCCGCTCCAATATGAGGTGACGCAGAACAACGGTACGGAACCCCCGTTCCGCAATGAGTTTTGGAACCATAAAGAAGAGGGACTTTACGTCGATATCGTATCGGGCGAACCTTTATTCAGCTCGCTGGACAAATTCGATTCGGCCTGCGGCTGGCCCTCCTTCACCAAGCCTATAGAAAAAAGCCGTGTAACGGAGCATATCGATGTCTCCCACAACATGATTCGTGTGGAAATTCGCAGCCAGGAGGCGGATTCTCATCTCGGTCATGTGTTCGAAGACGGGCCTGAACCAACCGGCTTGCGCTACTGTATCAACTCCGCGGCCCTTCGTTTTATACCGGTGGAACGTTTGGAAGAAGAAGGGTATGGCCAATACAAGCATTTGTTTAAAAAATAAAGAAGAAGGCTGGGATTCACGGATGTGAACCAGCCTTCTTCCTATTTTCATCGGTTAGGATCGAATCTTCCATAATATTATTTAACCAGCAATCATCAGGAAAAGGGAAGACTGACCAGACCGTAATGAAGCGTTGACACGACCAAACGGTTCCCTACCTCTATGGCGTCCGTAACGGCGCCGCGAATACCGATCGAATACAGCACCGGATTCTCCTGATGGAGCACCATCTTATACAAGCCGCTGCTCGAGCAAGCCAAGATATGCGGTCCCACCTGCACCCATCGATAAAAAAATTTATCATCAAAGCGAATCGTTGAAAATCCGCCCCTCCTGTTGCCCAAAACGAGCTCTCCCTTGGCTGTCACACCAAGCAATCGGCCCTGGCAAACCGACAAAGACGTCACCGGGGAATCCAAGTGAAACTCGTGCCATTGCCCGGTCAAATAATCATAAAAGGCCATCCCTTTGGCATACCCGACAAACAAGAATTGTGGAGAAGACAGCAAATCATATACCGCCCTATTGGGAAAAGCGGACAAATCCCAATGATCGTCGGCCTGCTGTGTTAATCCGATCGCCGTACCCGCAAGGATGGAGCTTCCCTCCAACACCCGATAGCAGGGCATCGTCAGCCCGGTTGGATGCCATGCCCCGCTGCTCCAGGCAAACAACCCCCGATCGGTGGCCGCATAGAGTTTTCCATTCAGCGCTTGCAGGCGGTAGGTCACCGTTCGTTCCGGCAAGCCCGAATTCATAGCCTCCCATTCTCCGTCCGCCGATTGAGCATATGTGCCTTGGCCGAACGTAGCGGCCACAATCCGGTTCTCATCCAGGCGGGCCAAGCAAGAAATGCGCAGAGCAGGGAGGGAGATCTTACTGCCTCCTTCTACCTTCATTGGATAATGGACGGCATCATATAACAATCCCATCGATGTCCCTCCTCTGAAGAGTAATCCGGGTTCAAATGCGTCTTCTCCATTCCGCTGCGAACCCATTCCATGTAATCGACTGCTCCTGCTACGTCCTTTTCGCGAGGATAATAAACCCTCCGCTTACCCGACAGCAATCCGATCCACTCGATTTTGGCCGGAAGATTCCCGAACCCGTTGCAGCTGAACAGCGTCATCATTTGAACGTAGCCGTTCCACAGAGCAGGGTCCTCATTGACCACTATTTTTTGGATATGCAGACCCTCTTTTGTCCATTGGGCAACCTGAAAAATCATCGACAATTCAAGCTGCAGCTCCTGAATGACAGCCGTGAAGCTTTCAAACAGTAACAGCGGCTCCGTATCTTTTGGCTGTGCGGCAAAATATTTCAACAGTTGGTCTGTTACCGCGGCAAGCACCGTCACATAATGAACCTTGGATTGGAATAATCCGGGATTGATTTTCCAACGCTCATAAATGCGCTGCAGGACCGCAGCCGTACTGCGTTGTTTCGGCGGGATGGCGTGGCAGTCGTTCAGAATATGGTTGACCGCATATTGGGCCATCTGCCGCCAGTTTGGGGACGTCGGCTGCTTACCCAGTACATAAATATCGCGATACTCATCCGGGGAGCGCAGCCAGGCCTCGATTTCATAGTCTTTCAACCGGGTTAATACCCCGCCGGGGAGTTTCGCTTGGGATTGCAGCATACCGATTCCCCTCCCTTCATCGCACAGCCAAAGCAAACCGCCGGCCAAATTCTTTGCACTGCTCTTTTTCATCCGCGGACGGGGACAGCTCGATCTTCAGTCCGTCCAGCACAACCTCCGCTCCCCGTTCACGCAGCTTCTCAACTAAAATATCTACCGCTGCACCGACCTGCGCATAGCTTGAGTCGCAGGAGCCGAACACGGCCGCTTTCTTCCCGCTCAGAGAATACTCATCCATCTCCTCATAAAAATCAAGGAATTCGTCCGGGAGCTCGCCGTCCCCCCATGTATATGCACCCAAGATAATGCCGTCGTACGCTTCCAGCTCGTTCGTGTTGGTATCCAGGACAGACTTGACGACAAGCTCCTCCCCCGCCTCACGAATCCCTTCAGCAATCGCGTCCGCCATATCTTCCGTATTCCCCGTCATGCTTGCAAAAACCATAAGAATGTTTGCCATATTGCTATCGTCCTCCTCAGTATTATGCAGTGAGCGTCTGTCAGACCGCTGCGGGCCTGTTATGTAATGAAACGAACTTCATGGTGATAATGATTCTCAATATCACTATGAATAAATGATAATGGTTATCGTTATCATTTGTCAACAAAAAAATAGACCCTCCACGGGTCTTTTGAATAACGATTGCGGATAATAATCCACTCCGCATCGATCATCGATATATGAGAGCCAACGGAAGGACTTCCCGAAATTAGTGCTGTTCTTGTGTTCTTTGCCATCCATTCATGGTCGATAAAAAAACGACTTCCCATAATAGCCTATCCACCGCGCAGGCACTTAAAGGAAGTCTCCAGTGGTCCGGTAGACTTTTGTTTTCTTGAAATCATTGGATTTCTCCGGTTTTCGCGGAGTTTCTTTGGCGGAAACGGCTTGATCCGCTTCGAAGCGTTTACGCTCCGTTCGTTCAATCTGAACGATTCTTCCATCGTGTACGACAATTTGCACCGTCCCATACTCTAATCCGTTAATGCTTTGAATGATACGATGTGTCCAAAGCTCATCTACGTCCAGCGGCTTAGCCATGGTTACCAACCTCCGTCTTATTTATATTACCGGCTCCTGTGTTTTGAGTTGGGAAGAACTGTTGACTCTGTGACAGTTCTTCCTCCATGGGCGGTTTAAATGTGTACCGGCATAGGATCAATCTTGAGGCCGTTCTCCAGCGTGACGTTGCTCTCTTCATTAAACAGATAAATACGGTGAATCAAAACCTGTACCTGATCTCCAGGATGGAGTGTCGGCAGCTCCAAGGAACGATAGCCGAACAGCTTTTCGCCATGCACTTCGACTTCCACCTGCCAATTCGTACCCCTGAAATATACATTCCTTACTACGCCGTCTTCCGCAGCGAAAGGAAAAGCCATTTCTTTCGGCAGTCCAATCTCGATAAATTCGGGACGAATGATCGCTTGCGCTTCCTGCAGCGCTTGAGTTTCAAATCCTTTAAATTTCGATATATCGCTCAGCTGGTTTGATTCGCCTATGAAGCTGGCGACGAATGGTGTGCGAGGCTGCTTATAGATTTCAATCGGAGTGCCCTGCTGCTCCAGACGGCCTTGGTTAATGATCAGCATCTGATCGGCTACCTCGACCGCTTCTTCCTGGTCATGGGTTACGAAGATGGTCGTAATTCCGACGCGGTTGATCATCTCTTTTAACCAGGTACGCAGTTCTTTGCGCACTTTAGCGTCGATGGCGGCAAACGGTTCATCAAGGAGCAGCAGCTGCGGCTCGGGGGCTATCGCTCTGGCAAAGGCTACTCTCTGGCGCTGGCCTCCGGACAACTGGTGGGGAAGCCTTTTTTCCATCCCTTTCAAGCCGGTTAGCTCAATCAGCTCATTCACCCGTGCCTTAATCTGTGCCTTCGTCCGCTTCTGTACGGTTAATCCGAACGCAATATTGTCGAACACGTTCATATGCCGGAACAGCGCATAGTTTTGAAATACAAAACCAATCCCCCGTTCCTGCGGCGGCAGGGAATTCACTTTCTTTCCAAGAAACAGGATGTCTCCCTCATCCGGCTCCTCCAGTCCGGCCAGCATGCGAAGAATCGTTGTTTTCCCTCCGCCGCTGGGACCCAGCAAGCCAATCAGCTTTCCCTTTTCAATCTCGAAGCTGACATCTTTGGTGGCTACAAAACTGCCAAAGCTTTTCGTCAAGTGTTTGGCCACGATATGCATGCGGATTACTTCCCTTCTATACCCGGCTGGTGTTGATATTTCCATTCGATTATACTTTTCAAAATAAGCGTCACCAGAGCCAGCAGTACTAACAGCGATGCCATGGCAAAAGCCCCTGCAAAATTGTATTCGTTATACAAAATTTGAATATGCAGCGGCATGGTATTCGTCGATCCCCTGATGTGACCGGAAACGACCGATACCGCGCCAAATTCTCCCATCGCCCTGGCGTTACATAGAATGATTCCGTACAGCAAACCCCATTTGATATTCGGCAGGGTGATTTTCCAGAAGATTCTCCAGCCTTTGGCACCGAGCGTGACAGCCGCCTCTTCCTCTTGTGTGCCTTGGGACTGCATAAGAGGAATAAGTTCCCTGGCTACGAACGGGAAGGTAACGAATACGGTAGCCAAGACGATTCCCGGCAGCGCAAAGACGATTTTGATATCGTGCTCTTCAAGCCAAGGGCCGAACCATCCGTTAGAGCCGTACAGCAGGATGTAGATCAAGCCCGCAATCACAGGGGATACGGCAAAAGGAAGATCAATTAATGTGATTAGGACGTTCTTGCCTTTAAATTTAAATTTCGTAATGGCCCAGGCGGCCGCAATTCCGAATACGAGGTTAGCCGGCACTGCAATGGCCGCCACGGTAAGGGTCAAGCGGATAGCGGAAGCGGCGTCCGGATCAACCAAAGCCGCAGAGTAGACTTCCCATCCCTTGCGAAAAGCCTCCACAAATACGCTGATTAACGGCAATATTAATAGAAATCCAAGAAACATCGTTGCGACAGCAATCAGTATCCATCTGACCAGCGGGGATTCCGTGATATGCCGGGGTCTGGAGCCGGCTGTCGGATTTGACTTTACGGTGGTGGTTACATAGCCAGCCATAGCTTACTCCTCCTCTTCCCTTATGCCGTCGTCGTATGCCGATTCGTTCGCCACTGCAAGTAATTGATGACAAGAAGCATCAAAAAGGAGATGACCAGCATGACCAAGGCAATCGCTGTCGCACCTGCGTAATCGTACTGCTCCAGCTTCGTCATGATAAGAAGAGGGGCAATTTCCGTTTTCATCGGCATGTTGCCGGAGATGAACACTACCGAACCATACTCTCCCACTGCTCTTGCGAACGCCAGCGTAAATCCGGTTAATAACGGCGGCAGCAATTCGGGAAAAATGACCTTGCGAAACGTCCGCCATCGTTTGGCTCCCAAGCTGACAGCCGCTTCTTCCACTTCCTTTTCCAACTCTTCAATGACCGGTTGAACCGTCCTTACAACGAACGGAATGCCGATAAAGGTAAGAGCCAGCATTATACCTAATGGAGTGAATGCAATTTTGATTCCCATCGGTTCCAGCAGGCTTCCAACCCAGCCGTTTTGTGAATAGATCGTCGTCAGCGCTATACCAGCCACTGCCGTTGGCAGAGCAAACGGCAGATCAACCAGAGCGTCTAAAAATCGCCTGCCTGGAAACGTATAGCGGACAAGAACCCATGCCACAATAAATCCAAACACCGTGTTAATGAATGCGGCCCCAAGCGCTGTTCCAAAGCTGATTTTATAAGAGGCGACTACTCGCGGATCGGTAACCGTCTGCCAAAATTGCTCCCAGCCCATTCCGGATGTGTTGATAAATATGGCCGACAATGGAAAAAGTACGATCAAGCTTAGATACGTTACAGTAAAACCCATGGATAGACCAAATCCCGGGATAATACTGCGTTTTTTCAAACTCTTTGCCATGGGTCTTTCTCTCCTCATGCCGAACCTTGACCGGACAACTTCCAGTGGAAATTGTCCGTCAGGATTCACCTATTTCATTACGGTTTGTAAATCTGGTCAAACAAACCACCATCGGCAAAATGTGTTTTTTGAGCTTTTTGCCAGCCCCCGAAGAGCGGGTCATCAATCGTAATCAGGTTGATTTTCGGGAATTGGTTTTCATATTGTTTGGCTACGGACTCCAAACGTGGACGATAATAGTTTTTGGCCGCGATATTTTGCCCTTCTTCCGAATACAAATACTCCAAGTAAGCTTGTGCCACTTCACGTGTGCCTTTCTTATCGACGACTTTATCCACTACAGCTACCGGCGGTTCAGCCAGAATGCTCATGGATGGAACTACAATTTCGAATTTATCCTCACCGAACTCGTTAATGGAAAGGAAGGCTTCGTTCTCCCAGGCAAGCAGTACGTCGCCGATTCCGCGCTGAACAAAGGTTGTTGTGGAATCCCGTGCGCCGGAGTCCAGCACCGGAACGTTCTTATACAGCTTCTCTATGAATTCTTTCGCTTTGGCTTCGTCATTATTGTTTTTATAGTAGGCATATCCATAAGCGGCCAAATGGTTCCAGCGCGCGCCTCCTGACGTTTTCGGATTCGGCGTGATGACCTGCACGCCGGGCTTAATCAGATCGTCCCAGTCCTTAATTCCTTTAGGGTTACCCTTTTTCACAAGAAATACAATGGTGGAAGTGTAGGGTGAACTGTTGTTTTCCAGCTTGCTCTGCCAGCCTTCTTGGATGAGTCCTTTTTGTTGAATCGCATCAATATCATAAGCCAGCGCCAAGGTTACGACATCGGCTTCCAAACCGTCGATGACCGACCGGCCTTGTTTGCCGGAGCCGCCATGCGATTGTTTAAAGGTAACCGTTTGATTGGTTGTATCCTTCCAATGCTTGGCGAAGGCTTTGTTATATTCCTGATACAGCTCGCGCGTAGGATCGTAAGATACGTTCAGCAGCTCGACCGGAGGTTTGGCAGAAGCCTCGGGTTTGTTTTCTCCGCCTGCCGGGGCCGTACCGCCGCTTGCCCCGTTATTGGTAGAGCCGGTGCTTCCGCATGCCGTAAGTCCTACTAAGGATAAGGCTAATACGCTAATCATGGAAAATTTGCCGAAAGACCGGATCACACCATTTTTTCTCGAATTACTCATAAGGAAACCCCTCCTGTTTTATAAGTATTGCTTATACTGAGATGATCATTGAAAAATCCGGAAGCTTATGCCAAAATGGATAGAAGTGCTTTACCGTTCCGGTTTTTAACTTATAATTCCGATAAACTTACTCAATTATAGGAAGTATATTAGCACCCGTGTAAATGGGTGTCAATCCTTTTTTTTTCAACGAAAGGAGCCCGATTTTTTAATCCTATCGTATGAATTTGATTTAAAAAACGCGATAAAATCCGTCTTTTTTCCAAAAAAATATCAAGTGGACAAAACCGGAAGGATCTTTTGCATGACAGATTTTCCAGGCCCGTGATTGCAAGCGTCTGTGCATTAGCCTATTCGCAAATTATTTCTTCCTATTTATAATTCAGGATGTATCGATCAGGCGAAAAAACGTTCGTCTTTAGTATTCAACTTTTTTCAACAATGGAAAAAACTATTGGTAAAAATGATGATTCTTTTATTTTTTTTCCCTTTATTGCAACTTTAAATCAATTGTAAAAACAAAAAAAGACCACGCAATCCTCTGCAAAAGAAGGATAACGGGTCGTCGGTGTTGACTTATTCGTTGAATTGCCATACTGCGTTGATTCTAACTGCCGTTCAGAAACGCCCGATCATCAATCGTGGACATCCTTCAGCAGCTTCCAAACCGGATCTGTCAGTAAAGTTTTATCCGCACTCAAATACTGCCCGGCAAACGCGCGAACCGGGTCGCCGGCATAAAACCGCTCATACAGCTCGTGCCTGGCGCCAAGCGGACTGCCAATCAAATCCCACGCCAGTTTGAACAACTGCACTTTCTTCTCCGCGCCCACTGTAGCGCCTTCAAAATACAAATCCAGCAGGTGGGCAATAGGCCCTTGAAATTCAGCAAGCGAGGATGGCGTCTGTACGAATCCCCCGCCGCCGATTTGCTGCAAAATATCGATGACCCGGGGGTAAAACCTCGTGCCAAGACTTCTTGCCGTATCCAGATACGTGGACTTCGGCACCAGAATTCCCGCTTCATCGGGCTGGGCCTGTATTTCCGAGGCAATTAACAGCGCCTTGATCGTATCGATCTGGGTCAAAAGCTCTCCCAGTTTCTCCTGAATGTGCAAAAACCCGTTCACGCCAATGGTTTCCGCCATCGCAAAGGCGACGCCCGTCACAAATTCCAGTTTGGCCGCAAACCTGACGACCGTTTGATGGAACGCAAGCGCATTGGCCGTCTTATTCGTACGCAGCTCCCAGACCGCCTCGGCATCTCCATACAGAAGAACCCTCTCCCAAGGAACGAGCACATCGTCAAACAGCAGGACGGCGTCCATTTCGTCATACCTGGAGCTGAGGATATGTTCCTTTTCCCTTGGATCCGCGAACGATTCGCGGCATACGATATGCAGACCGGCAGAATCCGCCGGCACGATCAAAGCATGAGCGTGCTTGCCGTAATCATTCATCAGCCGGTGAAAGGAGAAGATCAGAAAATCATGGGTATAGGGCGCTCCGGTCGCAATCATTTTTGCACCGCGCAGGACGATGCCTTCGCTCGTTTCCTTCACCACATGCAGGTAGCGCTCGGCAATTTTTTTGTCATTCAGCCCTTTGGATCGGTCGATTTACGGATCGAGCAGCGACGTGGTCAAAAACAGATCGCGGTCCCGCGCCGTTTGATAGTATGCAGAGATTTTGTCCGCAAACCGGTTGTCGAGCCGCGACAATCGCTCCCGGCTCCCGTACCATCCGGTGACCATGGAACGGGCATAATCGGAGAGTCGGCTCATGACGCCATGCGTTTCCCGGGCCCAGTAATAGAAGGCCCTGCTGCGTGAGGATAAGTCCTGCAGCGTATAAGGCACAAGAAACGAGCTGTGCGCATATTTTCCCGTCTCATTCACCGGAAAACCGATTTCATTGCGTGTACGAGGGTCATCCAATAAATCGAATAACCCGCTGATGATCTTTAATGTTCCGTTAAAGGCCGGATGCTCGTGCAGCTTATCAACCTTTTTTCCTTCCAGCCATACGTTCCGGTTGTCTTGTAAACTGTCTATAAACCTTTTTCCCCGTGAAAGCATTGATGACGGTTCTCCTTTTTTTTCTACAAGTAAGTGCCTAATACATCGCAAAATGCAGTTAAATAGTGACGATCTGTGGAATCGAACCGTCCAAAACGCGGACTGTCAATATCAAGTACCCCAATGATTTGCCCGCCGCTCAGCAAAGGAACGACAATTTCCGAATTCGAAGCGCTGTCACAAGCGATGTGCCCCGGAAATTGATGAACGTCATCGACGACAACGGTCTCCTCAAGGCTTACTGCGGTTCCGCAAACGCCCTTGCCGACGGGAATGCGAACGCATGCGGGCAATCCCTGAAAAGGGCCGAGCACCAATTCGCCGTCTTCCAGCAAATAAAAGCCGACCCAATTGATATCGTCCAGAAACTGGCGGAGCAGAGCCGCCGCATTAGCCAGATTGGCAATACGGTTAGGCTCTCCTTCCACAAGCTCTTTCAGCTGGCGCAGCAGCAAGGCATAGCTTTCCTCTCGCGTATCCGGATAAGTCACTTTCGTAAACATGAAACCACCTCGTCATCCCGGTCAAGATTGGCTAATTCGCAATGCCTGCTCCAGATCATACAGAATATCGTCAATGGCTTCCGTCCCAACGGACAGCCGGATGAGTCCCGGCGTAACCCCGGTTGCCAGCTGTTCCGCTTCATTAAGCTGCTGATGCGTCGTGCTGGCCGGATGAATAATTAACGACTTGGAATCTCCCACATTGGCTAAATGGGAGAACAGCTGCACCGCATGAATCAGCTTTTTGCCGGCCTCAACCCCGCCTTTAATGCCAAAGCTCAAGATGGCCCCTTGACCTTTAGGCAAATATTTTTGCGCCAGTGCATAGGAAGCGTGGCTCTCGAGTCCGGGATAGGTTACCCACTCGACGGATTCGTGGTTTTCAAGGAATCGGGCGACGGCAAGGGCGTTCTGGCTGTGCCGCTCCAGACGGAGATGCAGCGTTTCCGTGCCCTGCAGCAGCAGGAACGAGTTGAACGGAGACAGTGCGGCGCCAAGATCCCGCAGCAATTGGACGCGCGCTTTAATAATATAAGCTAGCGGACCGGCCGCTTCCGTATACACGAGACCGTTGTAGCTCGAATCCGGCTCCGTCAGTCCCGGGAACTTGCCGCTGGCTGCCCAATCGAATCGGCCGGAATCCACGATGACCCCTCCGATGGAGTTGCCGTGGCCCCCGATAAATTTGGTTGCCGAATGCACAACAATGTCCGCGCCGAAATCGATGGGGCGCAGCAAATAAGGGCTTGGGAAGGTATTATCCACAATCAGCGGTATGCCGTGCTCATGCGCAATGGCCGCAACCGCTTCGATATCCAGCACATCCCCCTTGGGATTGCCGATCGTTTCCGCGAAGATAGCCTTTGTTTTATCGGTAATCGCGCTTCGGAAATTCTCCGTATTGCTCGGGTCGACGAATTTCACCTGAATGCCCAGCTTAGGCAATGTCGTCGAGAACAAATTATACGTTCCGCCGTACAGGCTTGACGCCGAAACGATCTCATCTCCGGCAGAAGCGATATTCAAAATCGAATACGTGATGGCGGCCTGACCGGATGCGACGCCCAGCGCTCCGGCCCCGCCTTCCAGCAGAGCAATCCGCTGTTCGAACACATCGGTGGTGGGATTGGTCACGCGCGTATAAATATTGCCCGTCTCCTGCAAGCCGAACAGGCTTGCCGCATGATCCGTATCTTTAAAAACGTAAGATGTGGTCTGGTAAATGGGTACCGCACGCGACAGTGTAGCAGGGTCAACCTGCTGTCCCCCATGAACGGCTAACGTTTCCGGCTGAAGCTGTCTTTCTTCTGACATACATATAACCTCCTCAAAATGGTGTGGGATATCCCTGTTCCGTCATCATATTTTATATTCATGATAAATGCCGTTCAGAAACCAGCTGCCCGTGTGGTGAAGCTTGAGGCGGGCCGGATCATGAAGCGTGTGGATGCGTACATTTCTCCAATGCCGGTCCAGATTGTACTTTTGATCCATCGATGCGGATCCGGCAACTTCAAACAAAGCGTTCGTCACCTCAATGGCAACTTCCGTTGCAAAATATTTGGCGGAGTCCACCGCCAACGTGGCCCGGCCCGCACTTTCGGCGTTCAGCTCCTGCTCCGCCTCATCGATCAATCGGGCGGCTTTCTCCAGGAGAGCCTCCGCCGCATGCAGACGTATGCCAAGCTCTCCGAACCTGCGGATTTGATCGGGATCATCCGAGGCTCGCTCCAGTCCGCTCTTCAGCGGGGGCCGGGTCTTTTCCCTGACGAACCAGGCGGCGTCCGCCAGCGCCGCCTGCGCGATGCCGACGTCGATGGCGGCATGCATGATTTGCCCGAATGCCGCGAAAATTTGTGGCGGCTCGAAAATTTTCCAATGCGGCAAAATATGAGCTTGGGGCACCTCCACATCGCGAAGAATGACGCTTCCGCTTGCCGTCGTGCGCTGGCCGACTCCGCTCCAGTCATCAATTACGGTGACGCCTTCTGCATGACGGGGGACCATGGCCGTAATCCGTTTATTCGATTCGTCCAATGCGGAGACGGGTATCCAGTGGGAGTACAGCGCGCCTGTGGCATAATACTTCGTTCCGGATAAACGGTATCCTCCTTTTCCATCGCTTTTTAACCTGGTCGACATTTCGTTATAGCTCTTCAAGCCCCGCTCGGCAAGCGCGTTTCCAAACTGCGCCCCCTTTAACACTTCGCTGAAGAAAAACGCCTTCTGCTCCTCTGTTCCGACCAGCTCCACTGTCTTTACGAAAAAATGATGGTTTTGCGGAATTTGTCCTAAAGATCCGTCCGCTGCGGAAATGATTTTGAATATCTCGGTCAGCGTGAAGACGGATATACCGGGACCACCGTACGCTTTAGGCACCATTAGCCCCAGTAGCCCGCTTGCGGCAAGCTGCTTCAACTGCTCAAAGGGCAGCTGCCTGTAGCGGTCACGGTCGGATTCGCCGTCCTTGATCCATGCCGCATACGATTTGGCGGCTTCGAGGGCCTCCTTGTCACCGGAGAGAATATGAGCCGGTGGCCGGTCGGTGAAGAAGCTGCGGGGAACATCGGCCAGCGCATAAGGCGATACCGGCTCCATACCGGGCAGTTCAATCTGTCCCGACTCGATGAGTAAACGCGCTGCATGAAACCGCTGCGCGTCCAACGCATCCTTCACCCCCGCATTCCGGGCGAGAAACCGGCGCGAAAACAAAAATTGTTTATACCGCTCCAGCGCTTCCAGCTTCTCGGTTGTAGGCTCCAAATCGAGCTGTGCGTGCAGGTTCGCGGAATACGCAACTTCTACGGCTGTCTCCGGTATACCCATTTCTCTGGCGATCAACCGGTTGGCCTCGGCCCTGTGCCCGATAGCCCACTGAGAAGCCGCAATGGCATGAGCCAATACCCGGTCCGCGGCCGCCTGCTGTTCGGCGGACAAACCGGCAGGTATCGTCAAGACCTGCACCTTGGCCGCAGAGAGGAATCCTTCCCATTGATCCGCACCTCGATGAAACCCTTCTAAAGGTCGTGCCCCAAGCCAATTCTGAAGCGCGAATCCCGAAATGCCGCTTACCAGGACGGCATCCGCCTCCCCGCGGAGCAGCGCCTCCATGACGCGCCGTGTGACGGCACCCCGGTCTGCAGCCTTTCCCGTATCCGTTCCCAGATCCTTTAAGGACACATCGTTCCGGGCTATTCCGGCACCGTACAGGGCAGATTCCAGATCATGCATCGCGGCCGCCCTCCACAGCTCATCGAAGGTTTCCTGCGCATAAGGAACTCCGATCACGGCCCCTCGAAGATCTTCAAGCTTGCGCCGTTTGGAATCGGGAAAAACCAGAATATAATCACGCCGGTCTTGTATGGAAATACCCGCGATGGTACGGTCGTCTTCCTGCAAAATGGAGCCGATCGCCGAGAATGCATTTTCGTATCGAATGGAGAATGCTTCCTCCGAATGATCCCCAACCGTGAGCTCACCGCGTTCAGGCGCGTAGGTTAACAGGATGCCCCGGCGTCTAAAATCGACCTGGAGCTCCCCGATCTGCCACGCCAGTCCCAGCGCGCCGGGTATCGGATCATTCAATTTCGCCTGCGTATGAAGTTGAATGGACATTTGGCATACGGCCCCCTTAAGTCAAAGACGTTGTTGTTGTCCGGCGGTATACGGAACCCGGATGCCCTTCCGGGAGCTGAACCGTCCCTTTTCCAAACAACCGCTCACGAAGAGTCGTTTCTTCATAGTTTTCCCTGAACAGCTTGCGTTTTTGAAGCTCGGGGACGACCAACTCCACAAAATCCTGCAGCGTGCCGGGAGAAAGGAACTGGGATACGTTGAAGCCGTCGATGCCGGCCTCCTCCACCCAATACTGCAAACGATCAGCTACCTCCTCGGCCGTACCGACAACGAACAAGCCCCGGCCGCCTATCGTGCCAAGAGTTTTCACCACTTCGCGGACCTTCAATTTCTTCGGACTGTGCTTCGTGAACTGGGCGGCCGAAGTCTGTCCGTGATCGGTCTCCACATACTCCAGATCGTCCTCCGGATCATATGCGGACAAATCGTAGCCGCTTCCCCCTCCGTAATGGGCAAGCACGCCCTCTACACTGTATAATCGGGCGTATTCCTCATATTTCCGCTGCGCTTCTTCCTTCGTCCGGCCGACAATCGTCGCAACCCCGGCAAACAGCTTGATATGTTCAGGATTGCGGCCGAACGCGCGGGCCTGCCGACGGATATCCTCGCCATACTGCCGCAGCCTGTCGACCGTCCCTCCTCCCAGGAACACCGCTTCCGCATGCTTTGCGGCGAAGGCCCGGCCACGGGCCGAGGTGCCGGCCTGATAGATGACCGGCGTTCGCTGAAGGGACGGCTGGCTTAAATGGGGGCCCGGAACCTTGAAATATTTTCCCTCATGATGAATGAAGTGAACTTTATCAGGATCCGTGTAGATCTGCTTTTGCACATCCCGGATCACGGCATCGTCCTCCCAACTGCCTTCCCACAGCTTATAACTCACATCCATATACTCTTCTGCGATTTCGTACCGCTCGTCATGACGCACCATATGCTCCAGCCCAAAATTTCTGGCGGCACTGGGCAAGTACGAGGTGACCACATTCCACGCGATTCGTCCCTTGGTCAAGTGATCCAGCGTAGACATTCGCCGTGCATGACCAAACGGATGCTCATAGGTGGTAGAGGAAGTAACGGCAAAGCCCAAATGCTTGGTCACGAGCGCCATGGGCGGGACGACGAAGAACGGATCGTTGCAAGGAATTTGCACGGATTCGCGCAGCGCCGTTTCGTCTCCCTGCTTATATACGTCGTAAACGCCGACCACATCCGCAAGAAACAATGCATCAAACTTGCCCCGTTCAAGCAGCTGAGCCAGCTCCGTCCAATAAGTTATATCCGTGTACCGGTGCCGGGTGTTATCCGGATGACGCCATAAGCCGTGTGCCAGATGACCGACGCAGTTCATTTCGAAGGCGTTCAAATGCATTTTTTTGGGCATCGTACACACTCTCCTTACAGCCGTTTATCCAATTTGCGTACAATCAGGTTACCCGTAAATTGAAAGATTTGCACAAACAGCACCATAATGATGATCGTGACGAACATGACGTCGGTCTGATAACGATAATATCCGTAGCGGATGGCAAAATCGCCGATACCGCCCCCGCCCACCAGACCGGCCACAGTGGAATAGGACAGAAAGCTGACCGTTACAATCGTAATCGAATTGGCAATGCCCGAACGGGCCTCCGTATACAGGACCTTCCAGACGATCTGGAACTTATTGGCCCCCATCGACTCGGCGGCCTCCACCACTCCGCGGTTGACTTCAAGCAGGATTTGTTCAATAAACCGCGCAAAATAAGGAACCGCATTGATGATCATCGGCACGGTAGCCGCCGTCGTGCCAAGCGCGGTGCCGACGATCAGTCTTGTAAACGGGATGATGGCGATCATCAGAATAAGGAATGGAAAGGAACGGATTAGATTGACAATGCCGTTTAAGATCACATAAAACCGCGGAGCCTTCAAAAACGATCCCGGTCGGGTAAGAAACAGCACCGTGCCAAGCGGCGTACCGATAGCAACCGCAATCGGAATGGTCAAAACAAGCATATAGAACGTTTCTCCGATCGCCTTCAGAAGCTCCGGCCAAGCATAAATAACGTTATCAAGCATAGGCCGCTTCCCTCGTTTCCAAGGAAATTTCATTCTTGAACAAGTACTGGGCGATCGGAGATTTGGGAGCGATGTTGCTTTCGCGCAGATTAAACTTCTCGACCACCCGTCCATGTTCCATGACGGCTACTTTGTTGCATATGGCTTTGACCACGTTCATTTCATGAGTCACGATGACGATGGTAATGCCAAGCTTCTCATTAATTTCCTTGAGTGACGCCAGAATACTTCCCGTCGTTTGCGGATCGACGGAAGAGGTCGGTTCGTCACACAACAAAATTTTCGGTTTATTGGCCAGCGCCCGGGCAATAGCGACCCGCTGCTTCTGCCCCCCGCTTAATTTGGCCGGATAGGTCTTGGCCTTATCCAACAAACCCACCATCTCCAGGCATTCCTCAATGCGCTGTTTGCGCTGCTCCGTTGGCACCTTGGCGATTTCCAGCGGGAACGAAACGTTGTCGTACACATTCAGATTGTTCAGCAAATTGAAATGCTGAAAGATCATGCCGATGGAAAGGCGTCTCTTGCGCAGTTCCCGGAGAGATAGCTGGGTTAAATCTTCCCCATTCACCAGTACAGAGCCCTCATCGGGTCTTTCCAGCAAGTTGATCATTCGAAGCAGCGTAGATTTTCCTGCCCCGCTGAATCCGATCAGACCATAAATATCTCTTTCCTCCACCTTCAAGGATACGGAGGAAACCGCTTGAAGCGGACCTGTGGGAGTCGTGAACGTCTTGCCGACATTTTGAAAATGGATCATGGTTACCTCTCCTTTCGCGTGATCGGGTTAAGCTTATTTATTCAAATCGTCAAGAAATAGAATCGCGTCCCCGTATTTCGATGTATAGTAATCTTTAACCGCCTTGCTTTGGAAGGCTTTCTGCAATGCCTTGACCTTCGGTGAGCCAATCAGGTCGTTACGAACCGCTACAATCGATTTGTAAGGCAATCCTTCTCCGGTTTCGACCGCCAAGGAATCCTTTTTGGGATTCAGACCGATCTGAACCGCCGTACCGGCAAACAAGAATCCTACATCCACATCATCCAGCGTACGCTGCAGCATCAGCTGATCCACTTCCTTGAACTTAAAGTTATGCGGATTGTCGGTGATGTCCTTCAGGCTTGCATGGATGACTTCCACGCCATCCCTCAGCTTCAACAGACCCAGGTCGCGCAGCATGAACAACGCGCGTCCGTTATTGGCCAGGTCGACCGGTATGCCGATGGTTGCACCGTCAGGCACTTCATCAAACGACTTGTATTTTTTCGAGTACAGCCCTGAAGGAGTGAATATGGTGTAGAACGCACGTGAAATATTTTTTAATCCATGATCGGCAACAAACTGATTAAAGTAAGCCTCGTGCTGGAAAAAGTTTGTGTCGGCCTGACCGTCATTCACCATTTTGTTCGGTTGAATAATATCGTTGACCACCACATGCTCAAGGATATAGCCGTCTTTGGCCAATTCTTCCTTTAGAATTGCGGCGATTTCCCCACTAAACCCGCTATCGCTCATAATATGCTTAATGACTTTGTCCTCGGATTTCCCGGCTCCCGCTTCGGTTTGCGAACCTGTTGTCGATGATGCAGGCCCGGCCGTATTCCCGCAGGCGGCAGTCAGGGAAAGCAATAGGGATATCATGATCAATGTAATGACCCTTTTCACGACATATGACACTCCTTATCCTGTTTTTTGCGTATGCATTCGTATGAAAAAGAAAAGACATCCCGTTCCTTATGTACTTTAAGGATGGATGTCTCCAGTGAACTGGTCGGCATTGAATATGGGGGTGGGATAAGCATCTTTATTGCGGTATTGCGCAGCAGGATGATGATCAGGGAGCCGTTTGTTTCCCTGTCCGAACAATTTTTCGCGCAGTGTCCCTTCTTCGTAATCCAGCTTGTAAATGCCACGTCTCTGCAGCTCGGGTACGACCAAATCAATGAATTCACGCAAGCTTCCCGGTGTGATGAGATGGGCTAGATTAAATCCGTCGATGCCGGTTAGCTCCATCTTCTCCTGCATATGGTCAGCAACCTCCTGAGGTGTTCCGGCGAACACCCAGCCTTGACCGCCCAGTGTACCGATCCTGTCCATGACTTCTTTGACCGTCAGCTTTTTGGGAGCAAAAGTCGTGAATTGGGCCGCTCTTGTCTGTCCATGATTCGTATTTTTGTATTCCAGATACGAGTCCGGATCGTACGCAGACAAATCATAACCGCTAGATCCGGCGAATTGCGCCAGAGCCGCCTCCCGACTCCACAGTGATGCATACTGTTCGAACTTTAGTTGTGCCTCTTCCTTCGTTTCGGCTACAATGACATTCAATCCCGTGAACATTTTGATGCTTTGCGGATCCCGGCCCAGCTTCTCGGCCTGATTGCGTATGTCCTCCACATAAAACCTCAAAGCCTCCGGCGTCTGTCCGCCGACAAATACGCATTCCGCGTGCTTTGCCGCAAAAGCTCTTCCCCGCTCCGAGCTGCCGGCCTGGTAAATCACAGGCGTGCGCTGCGGCGACGGTTCGCTTAGATGGGGCCCGGGTACTTTAAAATAGGTCCCTGCATGATGAATTTTACGGACTTTGTTCGGGTCCGTATATATATTGCGGTCGACATCACGCACTACCGCATCCTCGTCCCAGCTTCCTTCCCACAGCTTGTAGACAACTTGCAGAAATTCGTCCGCCAGCTCATAGCGTTCATCGTGTTTAATCATTTCATCCAGGCCGTAATTTTTGGCTGCATTAGGCAAATAAGAGGTGACAATATTCCATGCCAACCGGCCTTGGGTCAAATGATCGAGCGTCGAGAACCTTCTGGCATGGGCATACGGGTGTTCGTAGGTGGTCGTTACCGTGACCGCAAAGGAAAGGTGCTTGGTGACCAAAGCCATTGCCGGCACAATTAAAGCGGGATCGTTCAAAGGAACCTGCACCCCGTCGCGAATGGCCGGAGCACCGCTTTGCCGATATACATCGTAGATGCCTGCAACATCAGCCAGGAATAAAGCGTCGAATTTCCCCCTTTCCAGCAGTTGGGCGATGTCCACCCAATATTCCAGATCCTTGTAACGATGCCTTTGATTATCGGGATGCTTCCACAGGCCGTGAGAATTGTGCATGGCACAGTTCATATCGAATGCATTCATTAAAATATGTTTCCCCATCCTCACGCCTCCTTCAATAATCTGGTATTATATGTTATATTTGTATTGTCCTGGGGTTTATATTAATACCTTATTTCCGATGTGTCAAGTAGGAATTTTATTTGCAAATAACTCCGTTTACTCTTATCGCTTATCCAAATATCTGGCTAAACGACTGCCGCTAATCTGAATCACACAAACTAAAACGATCATTACAAAAACGGTAGCGAGCATAATATCCGGTTGATAACGGTAATAACCATTGCGAACGGCAAAATCCCCGAGTCCACCCGCGCCAACAACACCGGCTATGGTAGAATAAGATATTAAAAGAATAATAATATTAGATAAGCTAACCACGATTCCTGATCTTGCTTCAACAAACATCACTTTCCATACAATTTGAAATATATTGGCTCCCATTGAAATAGAAGCTTCGATGACCCCCTTGTTTACTTCCACCAATGATTGTTCTATTAATCTGGCGAAGTATGGAATAATAGCGATCGAAAGCGGTACAGCAGCAGGGACCGTCCCGACGGATGTACCTACTAACAGCCGAGTAAACGGAATCACGGCTACAATTAAAATTAATAAAGGAAATGCGTTAACTAAATTAACGAATGAATTGAGAAGATTGAATAGATAGGATTGCTCCAGCAATTGCCCTTTTCTTGTTAAAAACAGAATGGTTCCTAAGGGAATTCCAAATATGATACCGGACGCTACCGAAATTCCTACCATGATTGCCGTTTCCTTGGCGGCTTCCATAATATCAGGGAGTTGTTGTATGATGTTGTCAAGCATTTAATTTCATCCTTTTGCCCTTATTCAAAATTAATTTAGGGCTTGCTGAACAAGATTAGTTCCATCTACACCCAACGCAAGTCTCTAAACCCGAGCAGTCTGAAGAAAAGCAAAAAGAGAACACGCAGTC
>NZ_FNDY01000059.1 GCF_900099895.1 Paenibacillus naphthalenovorans | reverse complement strand
CCTATTTGGATATTCATGGTAATATAAATTCGTCCGGAAGCACCGGCAAAAGCCCCTTGAGGAAGCACCTCAGGGGCTTATTTTATTTCCGAATATAAAGTATCATGCCAGTGCCGCGGCAATGTCGGTTTACGCTCCCAGGCTTCTAGCAGCTCAATTCGATCAGGTTTATCCGGAGCCCAAATGATGTACCGCTCTCGGGTAAGGGTCGCCAGTACCTCCATGACGCCTCGGCGATCTCGACCTGTCTTGATCATCAGCTCATTAATAGTTGGCATACGCCGCCGGGCGACTGAGAAATTACCGATGATTCGCAGTACCTTCCGTTCGATATCAGACAGCATAGCGCTTCACCGGCTGCATGGCCAGAATGTTTTCAACCCGGAACAACCGCGGCCCTTTCCGTTCAAAGCAGTAGGCTTTTACGATACCGGCGTTAACCGTGCGGACTTCAATCCGCCGTTGCGTGATACTGTTATCGCGGCCAAGGTAGATGATTTCGATGGTGCGACCGATGTACTTTTGCAATTTCCACTCCATGTTCATCACCTCACCGAGCAATTTTTAATGTTCGCGGCTTGGATGACTCCCACTCTATTAGTCCTTTCTTTTTCAAACGCTCCAAATAGCCGTGTGCTGTACTTGGTGACTTCAGACCTGTTAAAGCACAAAGATCCCGAACAGAAGGTGGATACTTGTGTTCTCTTAAAAAGGACTGGATAGCTTGGAAAAACTTTTGTTGTTTTTGAGTCAGTCTCATAAGTTTATTCCCTCCCGATTCAGAACGAATGTTCTTTTCATAATTATATACCGAACAAATGTTCTGTAAGCAAGAGGAAATTTTTAAAAAAAATGCCCGCTTCATCAGCGGGATTCCTCAACACGTTTAATCAAATCAGATACATTTTTAATTTCAAGCAAAAGAGAAAGAAACAGCAAGACGATAATCGGGTTGTAATCATCACGCTAGTGAGTGCAATCATTAGCCTGACAAACTCGATTATCTCCCTCATCATCACACTGAGCGACTAACTCAACGGCCCGCTATGGCGGGCCCCCTCTAGGGGGATGGTGAAATATAAGGGTGCTGGTTCTTTCTCGTTACATCCATTATATCACAAAGGGGACGATAATATGAATAGCTCCAAAATTTTGAAGGTTGCCCTGGTAATTAGTATTGTGGCTTTAGTGATCAGTATTATCTCCCTAGTTCTTGCATTACGTTAATCCACCCGACGAGCCCCGGTGTAAACCGGGGCGAAACCTACCGGCTGTTTGCCAGGATGGTCGCGGATATCCACCACGAGGAAGCAGCGCAACCCCCTTTGCTCATTCCTCCGTTTGTTTTTTAAACTTTATTATAAGAACAAACAAAAAAAGAACAGGAGAAATTACCCCTGATCCTGCTCTCTATGGTATTCCAGTATATCTCCAACCCCAACATCCAAAAACAAGCAAAGCTTGTCAAGCGTCTCTAAATCTACACGTTTAACCTTGTCATGATAAAGGCCGGAAACCGTATTTATTGCCAGCCCTGTTCCCGCAACTACATCGGCTATCTTTAGTCGTTTCCGACCCATTATCTCGCTCAAGCGGTTTATGATCATAAATCATTACCACCTCCTATCTAAATATATACACTAATTAAAAATAAATATCAACTAGTTAATAATTTTTATTGACTTTTATATCAACATGTTGTATATTTATATCAGGAAGTTGATACATAAGACTTCCCGAAAGGGTGAGAAAATGAAGGATTGGGTAAACCTCATAACGGCAATCATCCAAATGATAACAGCTTGGTTAATACTACGGAAGACGCCGATGAGGAAAAAGAAAAAAGGAACCAAACGCCGCGCACCACGCAAACGTTAAAAGGTTCCTCGGAGAGGGTCGGAGTCGACCCGGCCCTCTCTCCCAATCTTAACATAGATGCTTCACAAAATAAACCTGGAGGATAATCCCGATGAACACTGTAACTTGGATCGTCAGTATAGCGGCTTTGGTTTTATCGGTAGTGGCATTGATTAGGGTGATACGAAAATAAGCCGGCGGGCCTTAAATGCGGGAGGTATGAGGGATGGCAAATAAAGTTTATCTAGTGACTCTGAGATCACTAACACACGGAGGAAATATTTTGCGTAATATATGTTCGGAGTGCTTGGAAGGAGAAGTCGGAAACATTGTAACAATGGATGGTCCATTAACAAACGAAAATTGCGAATTTTGCAGTCAAGAGGAAGGTAAACGTAAGTTCATTCATAAGCACACTCGCAACTGTTACGATGACCCAGGAGCCGGTCATGGTCCTGCATTCCTCGTTTGTGGATTGAAAGAAGGACAGGAAGAACCCGCCTGACGATGGCCCGAAGCGGATCGGGCCGAAACCTACCGGCTACGGCCGGGACGGTCGCGGAATTCCGCCACGAGCCAGTTTTGCAAGGCTGGCCTTTACATATACATGCTCTTTTGAAAACAAAAAAAATCCCCACCAGCCGTAGCCAGTGGGGTAAGTTCTTACTTTTTCATCAGTCTATGCAGCATCGTTACAACCTCTTCACGAGTAACCGCATCCTTTGGTCGAGTTCCGTCTGTAATGCCGGATGCCACCGCCCAATCCCAAGCTTCCCGAGCCCAATCGGACACATCATCTTTCTGTTGCGGTGCTGGCAGGCCAAATGCTTCAGCTACACCATTTGCCGTCGATGCGGCCAGCCTCTCGATGAATCCGGGATCTTTCAGCAGAGTGGAGTCCTTCCCGTTATCGATAAATCCGTATTCCAACAGAGCCGCGGGCATTTTCGTTTCACGGAGCACGGCAAGGTTAGCTTGCTTCTGGCCACGATCGGAAAGGCCCACTTTACTGAACTCCGCGGCAACATGTCGATGAATCAGATTCCGATAAGCTGCCGTGGCGCCGGTAGTCCCGTTATAAGTGAACGACTCGAATCCTGACCCACCCCCTGCATTGATATGAACGCTGAGGAAATACTGCACTCCCGCGGCATTTGCCGCTTTTGCCCTGTCGGACAGCTCCAAGAATACGTCGTTCGTTCTTGTGTATCTGACATCTGCGCCGCGGGCTGTAAGCAACTCACCGATCCGCAACGCCAGTTTTAACGTAAGATCCTTTTCTTGCAGACCATTGCCTACAGCTCCCGGATCTTTCCCTCCGTGTCCGGCATCGATCATAAATTTCATTGTTTGTTTTCTCCTTTCTGCTTCATGGCCCGTTCAGCCTTGGCTTTGATTTCAGACGATATATACTCCACAACAAACTTAGGAATCCATTTCTCCCACCCGGCGCGGTATGCGTTGGCCGTCATGCTCTCCCAGCTGTGATAGGCTAATGCAATCGTCAAAGCGTAAAACGCGTACCCGGGCTGCTCTACACCGAATACATGCAGGGTAACCTTATCCAAAAGCCAGCCGATAAACGGGATCCAGAGCAACAAGGTCGTACGGAATACCCCTGCTATTCCGTACTCGCTTGAAAATGTTCCTGTTTTCTTGGCAGCTACACTGCCAGCAATCCAATCAGCGACAACAATTGCTATTAACAGAGCGTAAACCCAAAACTTCCCGCTGCCAAATGCTTGAGCGATTAACGGGCCCACTATTGCACCGAGAAAAGCCGCCCCCGCGTTAGCAGGTTTAGCCAACGTTTCTAAACTATACACTGCTTGTACAAATCTCTGCATGTATAACCTCTTTCTGCCCTTTTTCCGGGCATAAAAATAACCCCGATCGGCTCAGGGCTTGATTGTCCAGTTATAGATTTATGACGCTGACGGTATATATGCCAATGTGTCCGCATAATCCTGCTGCGAGATATATTCCTTGGCCAGTGCGGTATCGATCTGATAGGGAGTATAGTTTGCCGCGGCGTATTGCTTCACCGGCTCGACATAGGCCGGGATGATGCTCGTAAATGTCCGCAATCCATCAATGTAGATTGCTCTTGCATAACCTTGCACCAACGCTTGATAGATTGTCATGATTAAACCACTCCTTTAGTTATCAAAATTTCCCACAATTCGATGTTTTGGGCATTGAGGTTAGCAATTTCAGCTTCCAGCTGCTCTATTTTGCTCGGTACGGGATGCTCGGGCGGTAGCGGTTCTGCTTTCGTCCAAGTTTTCGTTTCTTTGTCGTATGTATCTCTTGGTTCAACGTCATCCGTTTCCGTGAGTGGGATCATGTGATCCGCTATAACCTCGCCGCTCAGGATAGAGACGGCAACGCAAACGCCTGTTTCAACGTCGATCTGTGCGTATTTAAACATTCTTTTCCCCTCCTGCTAGTTTTAGTTCACATGCTCGATTATTTGCCAAGTAACTAACGTGTCAATGCTTGACGTTTGGTTTCTATATAGTTCAAGGTTTGTAGCTGATGTTAGCGTGGCCCTAATCCCGTTACCGAATCCCGTGTGACTAATAATGATATACGCTTTTGTTAAGTCAGGTATAGACGAAACAGTTACGTTAACGGTGTTAGAAGCGGCCGGAATCGTAGCCTGCCCCCTCTGAACCTTTACAGCTCCTCCCACTGGTCTCCAACTCCCTCCTATTAAAACTTCAAGATATCCGTTTGTTGTACGTAACATGCCTGTGTGCCATATGTCATAAAATGCAGAAGCTAGACCATCATAAATTCTAGCTTTTTTTCCATTGCCGGGGGTTAATGTTAAGTTCCCACCAAGTCCAGTACCGCCATAATCGTTTCCCTCAACAACAATATGAGCACCCCAAGATGCAGAACCGCCATCAGCCCCATCTAACACAATCCGAGATGTCCTGTTTGTTTGCCTTATTAAACGGGTTACTCCAGACATTAGTAAGTCCCCAGTCATTGTGTCGCCAGCTTTATTAACTGGAACATACCCTCTTACCGTATCCGCATCAAGCCCACTTCCAGCGCCATCATTTTCAGAGTTCCACGCTTTCCTTAAGGTTGGTGTTACTATATTGGTGATTCCTGTTTCACTTGTAATACAAGAAATATTCCAGCCAGTTTCCCAGCCTGTTACGTTATTGTACGATGTCTGCATTTCGACTACCGCGATATGAGGGTATCTCCAAGCAGTAGAGGTTGTACCCAATAAGATACAATTGACTGTGCCATCATGAGCTAGTCTAACTTGATTAAAAGGAGCGTTACCTCTAACTTCTGCCGAATATTGAAGCCACGCTGGAGTTGTAATGTTATATCCAGAAACAATTAATTCCCATGCCGCAAATGCCGAATAGTCATAACCAACAATACGGATAACCATCATTGTATTACTCCATGTCTTCGGCAGAGCAATTTTAATTGTACCAGTTATTGGACTTCCGTTATCCTTATACGAAGCTAGGTTCTGGTATAACCTTGTATCATTTGTATTAACGTCCCTGTCTGCGATTAATGCACCCGTCATCGTCCCACCAGCTTTAGGTAGGGCATTATTTGCTACCGCTCCTACCGCGTCAACCTCGGCCTTCCGTGCGATGTCGTCTGCCGCCGCAGGAGCAGCTGCCTTAGCCCTCCCGTTCGCGTCACGCTGCATAATCGCATTAGGCGTTGCCGCCGATGTCGCCCCGTGAATCCCGGTCGTAGCCGCCGTATGGTCATCTAAGTCCGTCTTTTTTGCGGCATTAGTGTCGATTATGTCGTAATTTTCGTTCTGTGCCGCCCTTGAAACAGACTCGTTACCGAGGGGTTTCTTTATGCCTAGCCTTGGTGTTAATTCCGGCATGTCTATTCCTCCATTTCGTACAATTACGGTCGGTAAACTTCAAGTGAATCCCACGTAAACCCTTGAGCGTCAAACATGTCCCATGTAAATGCCTTGCTGTCCAACTCATCCCACGTGAGATATGTGAATTCGAAGCTTACCACCAAATAAGCCGGTACAATCTCTCGTATGGCCTCTTGTATGTTGTTCAGGTTAGGTGGGATACCACGTGTGCTGACAAACCGAACGGTGAACGTGCTTGTCGGCGGATCGAAAGAAACATCGACCGTTCCGTTGTCGTAAGCCTCTGCCACATTCTTAAGAAGCCGACCCGAGAACTTCCCGTAGCCGCGTATCTTCGATTGGACAACCGCTCTGCGCTGTTCGATAGGCTGGCCAGCCCGGGGAACGATTCCAAGCTCCTCTTCCCAGTTTGGCAGATCCCACGTTGCAGTCCCGACAAAACGCTGATTTAATTGATCCTCGATATCAGCCTGCAGCTGATCAAATTTCGCTCCTTCTGCCTGAACTATCACACGCATTTCAAGAATCGGCTCGTAGTAGTCCGGCAGTTCGCCGAGCATTTCCGTACCGCTTGGTGAGGTTATTAGAAAATCACTCACTCAATGTCACCGTCCCTTTAACCGCTACGGACCCAGGCGATACCGTTACATTTGCTGTTCCACCATTCACCAGCAGACTGGCCGCGTTGTAATCAGATACTCCCGGAGTATCAAGTAACAACGTGCCGATCCTGGCGTATTTCACGCTGCGATCACCGCCAGTAACGGAAAATGCGTTCTTGGCGATCTCGGCCAAGTGAGCTGTCAGAGATGCTTCAAAATCAGCGGTTACCTGAGCGAGAGTCCGGGTTCCGTTCAGCACCACCGTCGCGGTCACGTTAACGGAGACAGCCGGGGCTGCTTCTGCAGTTGTCACGGCTCCAGCCGGTGCAACTCCCTCGCCCATTCCTTCTCCAAGGCCGATATTCGGATCGATATAGTCTTTCACAGCTTGAACAATACCCGCAGCCGCCGGAAGCCTGTCCGTCCCCAAGATGTACACTTTCACCGTATTAGGACCATTCCAATGGGGCTGAACATAAGCATCTCCGACACCCGCCACTTCGAGAGCCCACTTTCGGTATGCCGCTCGATTTCCGCTTGTAGGCGGTGTGCGGACCTGTGCGAAAAATCGCGCGCGGTACGCCTCATCTGATTCGTCATCCTCCCCCGGAACCAATACGTCGGTCAGTTGCGCGCTGGCCAATCCGTTCAAATAGTCCATAGGCAGCAAAGTGCCAGTCGGTACATTTCCAGCGGCACCGGCTGTTTCACATTCTAGCTTGAATTCGCCGGTTGCGATCTTTTCAATAACCTTGAAGTTTAGTCCGCCGGCAGAGTATCTACCTTCAAGTGGTACATCGATTAGAGCGCCTTGAGCATTGTAAAATATCCCTTTCCGGATCGCCTTCGATGCCGGCTGCGGATCAACCCCGAAGTCGGCCCCGCGCCTTCTCAACTCTTCTCCGCTTGAAGTTTGAGCATGAGAAAGCCGATTATTCCGCCCCATTTCTGCGTAGGCTTCGGAAAGTTTCTTAGCGGCCGGAGCCAAGGCATTATAGATGATGCTGCCTTCCCGTTTATCAATATTACTGGGAACAGTACTCAGCATCTCCTGCAAGATATTTTCAAAGGTCCGGTCTTCATACACTGGCGAACGTCCTCCTTTCCGCAAATCGGCCGAAAATAGAAACAACCGTAAAACTCACATCGGCTTGGTCACCGCGGATAGTTGTCTCAAAGTCTTCGATACCGGTTATTCGGTCGTCCTGCAGCAGTGCCTCAGAAATCCATCGTTGAAGTTCAAGACTGAATCCGCCAACAGAACGCCGTTCCATACCGTAGTTTTCAGAATAAATGAAATAGGCAAACCGTTCGGTGCTCATAATCATAAATACAGTCTGCCGGACCGCATCAAGTCCGTCGATCATACCGGTGATTCGATTATTTTCAAGGTCTAAACGGTACGTTCGGCTTGTTTGCCGCTCCTCCTCTTCAACCTTCCCGAGTACCGCGCTAGGTGGAAAGATCATTCTGTCAACCTCCCAACGATGACAAAGTTTAAGCCACCTTGCTGCCGTATTAGGATCACTTTATCCCCGACCTCAAGGCCGCGGCGTACGGTAACCTCTTGAGCGCCGACCATGATCTTGTATTCCGTCATATGCTCCGGAATAATTAAAAAATCCTCATCGAGTGGGAGCCGCTGATCGGCATTCACTTCGAGAGGATTGACTTTGGTTACCTCGGCAAACATCACATCGGAGAGTTTTACGGACCCGAGGTAACCCCTTGTGATTTTTTTAACCCTATCGTTTAGGCTCATCCGTACACCTTCAATTCCAGTTTCATTGTATGATCTTCACCCGCAAGGCGGTGTGTGCATTCTTCGACCAGATAATATTGGCTTATCCCAAGCTTCTCAATCGTAACTTGCACTTTGATACCGGCCCGCATCCCGACAAAACCGAGCGCATCCAATGTGAATGTTTCCTTTTCCCGGTTTTTCAGCTCCAAGAACCTATCCTTAATCCCGTTGATCTGTGCTGCGTTCAGCTTGTCATCGACTTTCTGGTAATACTGAAGACGTCCCCATTTGGCAATATTGACACTGTCCTCTGCAATGTATACATCTCGTCTACCGGTGTTTTTGTTGTCCTGGACGAGCTTTACGCGGTTGTAGGTGTCATCATCAATCGAACGCTTGATTCGATAATTAAATACGAGACTTTCATCACCAAGAATCAGGTCGATCACCATGTCGTTTACATCGCGCAATACTATACTGCCGTAATCGTCGTATAAGACAAAAAGACGACCAGTGGCAAGCAATGTACTGTCGAGCGCCTTACAACAGATATCCATGCGTTTCTGCCCGTCTTCCATCACTTTCGGGATGACAAACTGTGTATTCGCGAGCGTACCCACTGTTAAGTTAGCCGGGGCACATTGATCCCGGATAACCTCGTCCGCCCGAACGTTCTTTCGCACGTAGGTATCGGCCTCGTTCAGATACCGGAGCTGATCATATGCTCTGAGTTTGACCGGCTCATCTTTTCCAGATTCATTAACGAAAACCCTACCCCAGAAAAAGCCTTGGCCATCTACTTCCACCCGAATCACGTTCCCATTGTGATAAGTAAAATCTTTGGACTGATACAATGCATCTTCAATAAATGTCACGTCCATGACAGAAGGCTTACCGATCCTGCTCGTTTTCCAAGTGACTTCTGAACAAAGCTCTGAGATATCCCACAAAGTGCCGTTCAGATTATCAATGACCGCTTTAAACAAACTTATCCCCCCTACTTTGGCGGCAGTTGTAGAACACGGCCAACCTGGAGCCTGCGTACCTCAGAATCGGTTATGCCGTTAAGCTGCTGAATCTCCCTCCACCGGCCGGAATTACCCAATTGCATCTTTGCAACTTTGATAAGAGAATCACCGGGTTTTAACGTATATGTTGTCGGTGGCACCCGTTCATCCGGGCGTTTGGGCGGTTCAGCACGTAGCACAGTTTGACCGTCTTGCTGGACCGCTGTGATTCTCTTGGCCGAGTAAAAGACGTATTCCTTTAACTTGAGCGAATAAAAGATATCTCCTGGCGAGCCGCCTTCTTCCCATCGCTCAAAAGAGACGATTGACATGGGAAGACTGAGTTTACTTGACTCGTTAACTGCATCACTGCCAATATAAATAAAGCGCACAGGATAACCAGTGTCCCACCATTTGAGGATGTCATTAACGAAATTATGCGGTTGAGGAATCCATCTCGGGTCCTCACGAAATATCTCGTTTACGAAGGGATACTTTTTAGCCGGGAAGAAACTCTCAAAGCTAATCTCTGTAAGTTCTGGTTTCTCAATAGTCCTTATTTTTCCAGTCTTAATGATGTCGTAGTCCTTACCGGCACCATCACGCTTTATGTTGATCTTCTCCGGAAGCACCGGAAATTGCCAACCCTCGGCTCCATTATTCCAACTAATTTGCATCGTGAACGGTTTGATTTCGGTCGTTGCCAATTGTCTCACTTCCTTTGTGACAAAAATAAAAGACGCTCGGAGGAGCGCCTTAGAAAATCCCTGCTTTTTGCAGATCGCTTATGCTGTAAAAGAAATTTCCGTAATACTTTTTGATACGGATGCTTCCTTCAACAAAATCACCTGTTTGTGCGGAAATAACATCCGTTGAAACTTTTAAATCCATCAAACTTGTAATACCTGATGTGCTCCATTTAGTAAAGTAGATTATTTGCTCCTCGTTGTTCACTGCAACAGTAATGTACTCTATCTCTCTCAGCATTGCTTCTGATATCCATCCCTCGCTCATGAGTGGTGGGTAATCGTCTGCAGCACGTCCCATGGCAATCGCCATCTGATATGATGGGTCTTCTGAATCGGGATACCCTTTATACCCTGGTTCTTCAGGCCATTCAATCACCGTATCCGGGCAAAGTGTAGCGCCTTTTTGACCAGCGATATCGCATCCGTTCTTATTGCCTTCAGCTGCGGACTCATTCTTATCAGGCTCCCGCGCCGGTATACTACCGATCTCAACCCGCTTAAGCGTATCGTTCCACTGATAATTGACGCCGGTCAAGTCTCCGATCTTCGCCAAAGGAATGTACGTGCTGCCCTCATAATTTAAAATAGGACGATCCGGATCTTTATACTCGACCCCATTCACAATGATCGGATAGTTTACTTGCGTCAATATGTACTGCTTGACTGCAGCGTATGCAGGTATTGCCAGAGTAGCAGTAGCACCGATAAATATCCCAGTAACCAATGTGATTAAACCCTTTTTCAATTTAATCCCTCCCGTAATCGTTTATATTCCCAATTATCGGATAATACGCACCATATTTCGAGAGGGATTCAAAAATTTTCTACTGTCCGTCGTAAATTCCTTGGGCCGAGGATTCAATTTCCTGATCCATGACGTTCTCGATGCGGCGAATAACTTCATCGACGTCTACTTCCCTAGAAATCGGCCCCGTTGTCACTTGTACAGTCGGTGTCAATGTCACGAAATTCTGAATCGACTTCATCTCAGCCAAGTCACGCATTACCTTAAGGTCTTCGCTGGATATGTCCACGGTATCGTCAATTTTACCGACCGATCCAACACGATCCACATTTGCGATATCCCCCTT
>NZ_FNDY01000023.1 GCF_900099895.1 Paenibacillus naphthalenovorans | reverse complement strand
GCTGCGGTGCGGGTCGGCTACGTCCACCATAGTTTCACTGCAGATTAACTGGAAATTCTTCAAAAAGAAGATTCTAAACATACTATACGAGGAGTATGATCAATGAATAAACCAAACATTCTTCTCATGATATCGCATGATACGGGAAGATATTTAGGCTGTTACGGACGACCTGTAGAAACGCCGAATCTCGACGGTTTGGCCGCTCAGGGCGTTCTTTTCGACAACTATTTTTGTCCGGCGCCCCAATGCAGTCCCAGCAGGGGAAGCGTCATTACCGGACGTTACCCGCATAATCACGGCATGATTGGGCTTGCCCATCTTGGATTTTCCATTCGTGACGGCGTGGCTACGCTGCCGATGGAACTCCGCAAGGAAGGGTATCAAACGGCTTTGATCGGGTTAAGCCATGAGACGATCGGGGAGCCCGGCGGGACGAACTTTTCTTCGGGCAAGGCACTCGGTTATGAGGAAGTCATTTCCGTCCCGGGCGACAGAGCTCCTGCGGTTGGTGAACGAACCGCCGCCTTTTTAAGAGAAAAGGCGAAGGAGGGCGGGAAGCCGTTTTTTGCCTCTGTCGGTTTTTTTGAAACGCACCGGGATTTCGATGAATATGAGCATGCCGCGGACCCTAGGGAAAAGGCCGTTCCCCCGGCTTATCTTCCGGATACGCCGGATGTGCGCGATGATTTCGCCCTGCTTCACGGTTCGGCCAAGACGCTTGATCTTGGCGTCGGACGTATTCTGAATGCCTTGAAAGAAACGGGGCTGGACGAGAACACGGTCGTCATCTACACGACGGATCACGGCATAGCGTTCCCCCGGGCCAAAGGCACCCTGTTCGACAGCGGATTGGAGACCGCACTGATTGTATCGTGGCCGAAGCAATGGGCAGGGGGCAGGACAGAGCGGCAGCTGCTTTGCAATATCGATTTAATGCCGACCCTGCTGGAATTGGCCGGAGCTCCGCTGCCCGCCGACCTTGACGGACGAAGCTTCCTGCCGCTGCTCGAAGGGAAAGAGGATTCCGTACGGGACCATTTTTTCTGCGAGCTGACGTGGCATGATTTGTACCACCCTATGCGCGGAATCCGCACGGAACGGTACAAATATATCCGCAACTTTGAGCCGGGGCCGTCCGTTTACTTGCCGCTGGATATTCACCGCAGCCTGTCCGGGCGTGCAGTAAGGGACGAATATTACGTGCCCAATGTCCCCGAGGAACTGTATGATCTGTCCCAGGATCCGCTTGAAACCAACAACTTGGCCGGAGATCCGGCATTCAGGGATATACTGCTTGAGCTGCGTGAACGCGTAGAGCGCAGAATGCGGGAAACGAATGATCCGCTGTTAAAAGGCAAGGTACCGGGCGTACTGGCTCCCGAATGGGATTCGGAATACCGGAACGGTACGGCTTATGCCGCTAAGGGAAGTAACGCCTCCAGGTAAGTAACCGGGCGAATAACCCCCTTTTTTCCTGAAGCGCCGCATGATTGAAAAGACCGTTATTCACCGGAATACGGTCTTTTTTCATTGTCCGCTGCAGAGGTCATTATGATACAATGAGTTAAAAAATGCAGGAGAGCAAACATGGAACAATATCAAACCTTAATCGGAGTCGTGCTGGAGAAGCTGGATCAAACGTATAAGGATTTAAAGTTTAACTATCAGGGGCTTGATAGTATTCTGGGCGATCATTCGCCCGAGGAGATTGCCAATACGCCCGAGCTGATCACGATAACCGATTTGCGGGATGCGTATGGCGAATTCATTCAATGCATAGAGAGGCGTTTCCCGGGAATAAAAAGCTGAAAATCCAGATTTTGTATTGACAATGGAAATATCTTGTATTAGAATCTTTGTAAACGCATACATGTAATGGATTACATTCGATGCGGCAAGGGATAAAGAAGGGGGTGTCGGAATGCGAAAGGTGACGATGGATGATGTAGCTAAACGATGCAAGTTATCCGTCGCGACCGTATCACGCGTCTATACCAATCCGGAGAAAGTCTCCCCGAAAAATCGCGAGAAGGTATATCGGGCTATTGAGGAGCTGAATTACCAACCGAATATGTTGGCCCGCAATCTTAGAAAGCTGCAAACCAACAGTATTTTGGTTGTGATCCCCAACATTATGAACACGTTTTTTTCTTACATCTTAAAATCCATACAGAATACGGCATTTGAGAACGGTTATCAGGTTCTGTTAGGAGATACCGACAAATCGCCGGAGATGGAAGAAAAATATTTGCACCTGCTGCAGCAAAAAATGGTTGATGGCGTGATTTTTTTGTATCCTCGCATGCATCCCTCAGAAATACAGCGTGTAATAGACAAGCACCCTGTTGTGATTGTAGGGCACCAAGAGACACCCGCAGACATTCCTTTTGTAATCAATAACAACCGCTTAAGCTCACAAACGGCAACCGAACATCTCATCCGGTTGGGCCACCGCAGAATCGCCTATTTTTCCGGCCCCCTTGGACTTTCCTTGAGCAAGGAGCGGCAGGAAGGCTTTTTCTCCGCGATGGAAGCCCATGGATTGGCTGTCGATGAATCCCTGGTTTGTGAAGGAGACTTTTATTTTCAATCCGGCTATGACCTGGCCTTGCAGATGCTGGCCTCCCCCAACCCTCCTACGGCATTGGTAGCGGCAAGTGATGAAATGGCCATTGGGGCTATGAAAGCAGCCAGAAAACTGGGGATATCCATCCCGGATGAATTTGCGGTGGTCGGATTTGACGACATCAAAATGGCATTGATCTGTGAACCGCCGTTGACTACAATGGCACAGCCTAAAGAGGACTTGGGCAGAATATCGGTAGAAATGCTGATCCGCATGATGAAGGGCGAGCCTTTAAGCAGCAAACATGTGATTCTGAATGACGAGTTAGTCATCCGCGAATCCTGCGGATTTCATTTAAACCGTTTGTAATCGATTACAATACAACAAGGTTCGTGTCCGCTTTCAGGACATGAACAAACGATTGATTTGTAATCGATTACAAATCAATCCCGATGCAAACACAAAACCATACGGCTTGAAGGGGGTGATGAAGCGATCCCATTAACGGGCTCCATTTTTCGGTGTTGTTTTATCCTTCATTACCATGTTCAGGAGGGTTTGGAATGAAAAAAACAATGGTCATGTTAAGTGCCATCTCCCTTATTTTGGCGGCTTGCAGCAGTTCCACAACACCAACGAGCCAACAAGGAAGCACATCCGGAACGTCATCCGGCACCCCGGCGGCAGGAGGAAATAGCGGAGGCAAGAAAACGCTGGAGTTTTGGTATATCGATCCCGGCGAGAAAGAAAAAGTATATTTGGAAGCGGTAGAACGTTTCAAAGCGAAGCATCCGGACGTCGAAGTCAAAACGCTGCAAACGCCAAATGACACCTATAAACAAAAATTTGCTGTAGCGATGACCGGAGGCAATCCGCCCGATGTGTTCCATTCGTGGGGCGGCGGATGGCTGAAAGAGTTTGTCGGTCAGAACAATGTTTTGGAAATTACGGGTCAGTTCGATTCGAGCCTTTATAACCAACAGGCTTTAGCCAATGCGACCTTCGACAATAAAGTATACGGGCTGCCATTGGGGCTTTCCCTGTCCGTGTTCTGGTACAATAAAGAGATATTTGCCAAACATCAGATCAACCCCCCTGCTACTTGGGAGGAGTTCTTGAATGTCGTCGATACGCTGAAGCAAAATAAAGTCATCCCGATCGCATTGGCCAACCAGCCCAAATGGCCGGGGGCTTACTACTTGATGTATTTGGCTGACCGCGCGGAAGGCCCGGAGCTGTTCAACCATGCGTTCGCACGTCAGGGCCGCGGCTTTGACGATCCGGGCTATGTGAAGGCAGGGCAGTACATTCAAGAGCTTTCCAAACGCGAAGCGTTTAACAAAGGCTTCAACGGCATTGCCTACGATGCGGGTCAAGGACGCCAGCTGATGTACACGGGGCAAGCGGCCATGATGCTGATGTCCAATGCGTTCGTAAATAACATGCGGGCGGAAGCGCCGAGCTTTGAGGCCAAATTGGATTTCTTCCCGTTCCCGACGCTGCCGGGAGGCAAAGGCGATCCGGGCAACCTTCAAGCCACCACGGCTCCGGTATGGTCCGTATCCAAGAAGTCGGCCAACCCGGATTTGGCTATCGAATTGATTAAGGAATTGACCAGCCTGGAAACCGCACAAGCTTATTCGGATCGTACGGCTTCTCCTGTTGCGATCAATGGAGTAACTTACAAAGACGTATACGCTAAACGGCTGGCCGAAATGTCGGCGAATGCCAAAGCGATGTTTTGGCCTTATGACCAAACGCTGCCGGCGGAATTGGCCGAGCTGCATAAGGATACGACGCAGGCCTTGTTCGGATTGTCGATTACTCCGGAGGAAGCGGCGAAACGAATGGAAGAAAAAGCGAAGCAAATCTTGAAGTAAAGCAGGACGGGGGGGATTCTCCCCCCCTATTTTCTCAACCTGTGCAGGAAGGATGTGGGGAACTTGCAAAAAACAGAATATTCTTACCCTGCAGCGACTTCGCTGAGCCCGGGCCGAAAAAAACAATTCGATAAAAGGTTGACCATTTGCTTGTTTCTTGCGCCGGCACTGATCGTTTACTGCATTTACATCCTGTATCCGATATTCGGGACGGCTCAATACAGCTTTTATCAATGGAAGGGCGGAGCGGATAAAACCTTTATCGGGTTGCAAAATTATACCGTTCTTTTTTCGGATCCTGTTTTTTGGAAGGCGTTTCTGAATAACGTCAAAATCATTTTCACCTCGGTTTTTCTTCAAATTCCATTGGGGTTGATCATGGCGTTGATTTTGTTTGCTCCCATACGGGGCAAGCGGTTGTTTCAGACGATTTACTTCATGCCTTTTTTGATGTCGACGGTAGCCATTGGTATGCTGTGGATCTTCATGTTTGATCCCTTGAATGGCGTGGTCAACCGTTTGATCAGTCTGTTCGGCTTCGAATATGTCGCTTGGCTCAGCGAAGAGAAGACGGCGATGAGCGCTATCTTATTGGTCATTGTTTGGCAGTACGCGCCCTTTTACATGATTTTGTTTAAAGCGGCGATCGTCGGGATTTCGGAGGATCTGTACGAGGCGGCAAGCATAGACGGAGCGAGCGGGTTTGAACGATTTTGGCATATTACGCTTCCGCTTCTTATGCCGACGATCGTGACTTCATCGACTTTGGCCATTGTCGGTTCGTTAAAAGCGTTCGACATCTTCTATATTATGACGGGTGGAGGACCGAACGGCAGTACGGAGCTGCTGGGTACCTACATGTACAAACAGGCGTTTATTCATTTTGATATGGGCTATGGCAGTGCGGTGGCCTTTATGATGTTCCTGCTGGCATTCATAGCAGCGGGCGTCATCCAAGTTATGGAAGCCGGCCGCAAGAAGAAGGGGGCGATGCCATGACGGCGACGATCAGGCTTGTTCCCCAGTACATCCTTGCCGTTGCGCTGCTGGTCTTTACGGGATACCCGTTCCTATATATGGTTGCGACCTCCTTCAAAACGCAGGAACAATTTTTTATGGATCCGTTCTCGTTGTTCACGTCGATTCAATTCTCCAACTATATCCTGGCGTTTGAAAAAGGACTTGTGGCGTATTTCTTCAACAGCGTCATCGTTACATCGATATCGGTTGCGCTTACCGTATTCATCGCAGCCTTGGCGAGCTATCCGCTGAGCAGATTGAAATTCCGCTTGAATAAGCCGGTATTCCTGCTGCTGGTGTCGGGTATGATGCTGCCTATTCATTCTACGCTGATTCCGATTTTTATTCTGACCCGCAATGCCGGTTTAAGTGACTCTCTTCCGGCTTTAATCGGTCCGTATGTCGCGTTTAGCTTACCGATCTCGATATTTATATTGACCCAGTTCATGTCGGAGCTTCCCCGCGAGGTGGAAGAAGCCGCAGAAATCGACGGCTGCGGTCATATGCGAATGTTTTGGAACGTTATTCTGCCGATGCTTACGCCTGCGGTGGCTACGATTGTGATCTACAATTTTATTCATATCTGGACGGAGTTTATTTTCGCTCTGGTCTTGATTTCGAGCCCGGAGAACATGACGCTGCCGCTCGGAATGCAGAAATTTTACGGAGAATTAACGGTGAATGTTCCCGCATTAATGGCCGCTCTGACTTTGGCTAGCTTACCGATCCTTACGGTTTATTTTATGGCCCAGGAAAAAATCGTTACGGGACTGACCGGAGGAGCGGTGAAATAATGGGATAACAATTCGGAGAGGGAGAGATTCCATTGAAACGAATGGGGATTGGCTTGCAAATGTATACGGTGCGTGACGAAACGGCCAAAGATTTCCGCAGTACGCTGCGTAAAGTCGCTGAGCTGGGGTACGAAGGGGTGGAGTTTGCCGGTTACGGCGACGTGCCCGCCGAAGAGATGAAGAGCTTGCTCCAAGAGTTGAATTTAAAAGCGATCGGCAGCCATGTGAGGTATCATCTTCTCCAGGACAATCTGGAGAACGAGATCGCCTATTTGAAGACCATTGGAGCTGAATATATCGTGTGCCCTAATATTCCTCAGGATGATCGAAGAGATTGGGAGCGGCATTTTTCCTTTTTTGAACAGGTTGCCCGGAAAGCGCAAAAGCATGGTCTGCAGTTCGCTTATCATAACCATGCCTTCGAATTTGAAGAGAAAGTAGGGGAGCAATTTGTCTTCGACGCGCTGTACGATGCGCTGCCTCCTGTTTTGGCCCAGGTGGAAATGGATCTTGGGTGGGTGCAATATGTCGGTCAGGATCCGTTGGCGTATACCGCCAAATATTCGGGACGCCTTCCGCTGCTGCATTTGAAGGATTTCCGCTATGCCGAAGACGGCGGCATCGATACGCTGGAGCTTGGAAGAGGGATTATCCATCTGCCCGAGGTGCTTCAAGCCGCCTCGGATGCCGATGTCGAGTGGCTTATTGTGGAGCAGGACCGGTGTCAAAATCCGCCGCTTGAAAGTGTAGAGATCAGTATGCAATGGCTGTGTGAGAATTATTTGTCCCGTTTATAAAAAGGATAAAAGGATATGAGGAGGCTGAAATCATGAAAAAAATAAGAGTGGCCGTGATCGGCTGCGGCGCGATCGCGCAAAGAAGACATATCCCGGAGTATGCGGTGAATCCGAACGTGGAGCTGGTTGCTTTTTGCGACCCGATTCCCGATCGCGCGCAAATGTGCGCGGAGCCCTATTCTGCTCAAGCGTTCACCGATTATGAAGACATGCTGCGCGAGGTCAAGCCGGATGCGGTCAGTGTGTGTACGCCTAACATTCTGCATGCTCCGGCGACCATCGCCGCAGCCAACGCAGGGGCTCACGTCCTGGTAGAAAAACCGATAGCGGCAACCGAAGAGGAAGCGCAAGCGATGATCGAGGCGGCCAGGAGGAACGGGGTTTACTTGATGGTCGGACACAATCAAAGGCTGATGCCTCCGCATAGGAAAGCGAAGGAGATTCTGCAATCGGGCAAGCTCGGCAAAGTGCTGACTTTCCGGACCTCGTTCGGTCATCCCGGTCCGGAGAGGTGGAGTGTAGACGGACGGGACAGCTGGTTTTTCCGCAAGGATGAGGCGATCATGGGAGCAATGGGCGACCTTGGGGTGCATAAATCCGATCTGATCCGGTACTTTCTGGAAGACGAAGTGGCTGAAGTGGCTGCCATCATCGATACGCTGCACAAAGAAGATACGGCCGTCGATGATAACGCCGCCTGCGTGCTGCGGATGAAAAGCGGTGCGATCGGGACCTTGGCGGCCAGCTGGACGTACTACAAAGGCGAAGACAACAGCACCGTATTTTGGTGCGAGAACGGCGTCATGAAGGTGGGTACGCATCCGGAGGATCAGGTGATTGTCGAGCTGCGCGACGGTACTGTAGAACGGTACAAAGTCGGAGCCATCGCTACGAATGAGAAACAGACCGCAAGCGGCGTGATCGACGCCTTCGTAGATTGCCTTGTAACGGGCAAAGCACCGGATATCTCCGGGGAAGAAGGGCTGAAATCATTGAAGGTGATATTAGGCGCATTCAAATCTTATGCGACCGGCCAAATCGTCAAATTGTCATAGACAAGACACTGTGCGGCATCGTGGCAAACATTGGATAATCTGCTAATCCGCTAATCTGCGGCTGCACAGCAATAGGAAGCCTGAGGCGAGAGAACGCCCTGGGCTTTTTTCCATTCCGTGGACCTTAATGTGGAGGATATACCGGAAATCTGTTTCGGCCAGGCTGTTTTTTTGACACATCTATTATATAATAATTGAAAAACAGGATATTACAGTTTGCATGGAGGTGTTTCGGGAATGAGTGAAGAGCCGCAGGAGCTGCTCACCAAGCATGAGCAGATTATCCGATATATCGCCGAGCTTAACGTCGGGACGCGCATATCCGTACGTAAAATCGCCAAAGCGCTGGAGGTCAGCGAAGGAACCGCGTATCGCGCCATCAAGGAAGCGGAGAATCAGGGGCTTGTCAGTACGAAGGAGCGCACAGGAACCGTAAGGGTAGATCGCAAGCAGCGGCAAAATATCGACAAGCTGACCTTTGCGGAGGTGGTGAGCATGGTGGACGGCGAAGTGCTGGGCGGGGCTGGAGGATTGGAGAAAACGCTCCACAAGTTTGTCATCGGCGCCATGCAGCAGGATGCGATGATGCGGTACATCGAGCCCGGAAGCCTGCTGCTCGTAGGCAACCGCAACAAGGCTCATATGGGCGCGCTGGAGCAGGGCGCAGGGGTGCTCATTACCGGCGGATTCGATACCGCTCCGGAGGTGAAGCGGTTGGCGGATGAACTCGAATTGCCGCTGATCAGCAGCAGCTATGATACGTTCACCGTGGCGACAATGATCAACCGGGCCATCTACGACCGGCTGATCAAGAAGCAAATCATGCTGGTGGAGGATATCATCCGCACCGATGCCCCCGTCAGCAGCTTGCGCAGCTATAACACGGTTGCCGACATGGAAAAGCTGATGGAGGAGACGGGGTATAACCGGTTTCCGGTGGTGGATGAATGGAACCGGCCGATCGGGATTGTCACGACGAAGGATGTGGTCGGAGCGGAACCGGACCAGACGGTGGACCGGCTTATGACGCGCCATCCCATCACAATCCATCCGCAGGCTTCCGTCGCTTCCGCCGCGCATATCATGGTGTGGGAAGGCATCGAGCTCTTGCCGGTGATCGATACGAACCGCAAAATGATAGGGGTCATCAGCCGTCAGGAGGTGCTGAAGGCCATGCAGTACATCCAGATGCAGCCGCAAAACGGAGAAACCTTCGAGGATTTGATATGGTCGGGATTCGAGGACCGGAGAGACGACGAGGGCAAACTGTATTTCCGCGGGACGATCACGGCGCAGATGACGAATCATCTCGGCACGGTCTCCGAGGGTGTGCTGACCACCATCATGACACAGGTCGCTTACCGGACCGCCAAGGAGCATAAGAAGGGCGATCTCATTCTGGATAATTTCTCCGGTTATTTTCTGAAGCCGGTTCAAATCGACAGCGTCATTGAAATTTTTCCTACGGTTATTGAAGTCAGCCGGCGCTTTTGCAAGATTGATATTGAGATTTTCCACAGCGGCGCCCGCGTGGCCAAAGCCATGCTGACCGCCCGCGTTATTGAACAGTCTTAGGCGGTCGGTAAAACGGCAAAGGGACAGTCTGAAACGATCGCTCGCGGCGGGCGGAAGTCGATTGGGCCACGGCATTTTTGGCTCCATCATACCGGGCTGCCGATAATGGTCGCCGGATTTCGGCTCGAAATCGCACAGCTTGCCTTGCATAACTGAACTTAAAAAGAACCTGATGGTCATCTGCCGTCAGGTTCTTTGGATTATTCCGCATACACCGCGGTCCCGCTGACCGCTACCATTAACATGCCTTCCCGAATCACCTCGTAATCAATGTCAACGCCGACCACGGCATTGGCGCCTATACGTACGGCTTGGGATTTCATTTCCTCAATCGCAATATCGCGCGCTTCCTTCAGCTTGCTTTCGTAAGCTCCGGACCGGCCGCCGACAATATCGGTGATGGAAGCGAACAAGTCGCGTACGATATTGGCCCCCATAATGGCTTCGCCGTTGACTAAACCAAGATAACGGATAATCGTTTGACCTTCTAAGGTATTTGTGGTGGTCACAATCATGGAATCGACTCCTTCCCTAGAATAAACTGCATATATGGTATACGCCAATGACTGGAAAAGGATTCAGTAGAATCCGCCGAAGCCTATCCAAGCTGCTTCAGCTGGTCTAAAATATTCGTAACTCAACTTTCGCAGCATGAAATCGGCAAACAAGCCTTGATGTAACTGGGCAAAACGGCAATCCATTGCTGGAGTTGACGCTGTATCAGAGCCGAAAGCTTTTTGCCGGCCTTCGTGGCAATTTCGTTGATGAGATCGAGCAATTGTTGTAAGGCAACCGCCCAATCGAGCGTACCGACTTCGTCGCATAGCAAATAAAACAAGCCTCCGAAGGAGCGCGCATCGGTGCTTTGCCGATGCTGCCAAGCCAGCAGGATGTAGCGCGAAAACACAAGCGTCGTATGGCTGATCAGCAAATCATAGGAGCGGCCTTGAAACTCTTTTTGCAAACGAAGCAGTGATTTGGTGCACTTGAAGAAGACCTCAATGTCCCAGCGAATCGCGTAGATGCGGATCACGTCCTCTACGGAAAGGGAAAGGTCTGTCGTCAAAATAGCGAGCCATTCATTCTTCTTCGTACGATGACGAACGAACACCACGCGAACCGGAATGTCTGGGGCAAGCTCGGTTCGAATGCAGCGGAGAATGCCACGCTTGTTGCTCACCACAGGAAACGCTGCCGCGTACAGTTCTTTGAGCGACAGCTTCCGGCCTTGAACCAGGAAACGCTTATTGTCATTCTTGACCATGCCGATCACGTCGAGCCCGCGGGCAATGACTTCGCCAATGAGAGGCGCATGCGTAAACCAGCTGTCCATCAAGACGTAGGAGGCGGTCGCCCCTGCTGCCAAAGCGCGATCCAGCATGGACGCAATGACCTGCGGAGCCGATCGGAGCGATTCCTGACGGCGCTTGTAGCCGTGCGATCGTTTGTCGATGTTCTCGCTCATGCCGTTGATGGCAGACTTGCTTGAACTGAGCAGCGCGAAGTCGAGCGGCAAGAAGGTATGCCCGTCGGACCAGCCCATGGTGAGCATACGAAATCCTTTGTAATAAGCGCCGGTGGCATGATCTTTGAATCGGGCGAGCAACTCAACAGCCTTGCTGCGATTGCGTTCGAACATCGAATCGTCAACGATGAAGACGGTGTCCCGGTCGACAGACGTAAGAGTGCTGACCTTCCGTACCGTGGCAACACTGAGTGATGTCAGAAAGCGACGCCAGGCAAAGCCGGCATGATTGAGGAAGCGATACACCGCATCTTTGCCGGGAAACGATTCTCCCTTGCTGCTCTCGAGCAGACGAAACCAGTTCTTTTGATGAAACAACAGGACAAAGACGAGTTGGAACAGTCGGGCACAGCTGAAACCAAATCGCTTGCGCAACCCAGCTTGTCGAAGATGTTTCATGACGTTCAGTTCTTGAAAAGCAGACTTTAATTCGTTTGGCAGTTGATTAAGATCGGGCTGATGGTCTATCATGATGGAAGACACCTCTTCTGTTTGATAGTGATTGCTCGCACTTTCACTTTACCAAACGAAGCGGTGTTTTTCTATTTTGCAAGCCATGTATCTGATTGCTTAGTAGCCCTGTGGCTGCAAGGATTTAGGCTAGTTTTTGCTCTGCGAAAGTTGAGTTATCTAACTTTACGGCGATTCTGTTCACAGCAGCAGTCCTTATCTTCCTATTGGTCATCGGGATTATGATTGTCAAACGCAAGATAACGACACAATGGCTAAAGCGTGCGATAAACACATATCAGGAAGCAGCCTCACAATTGAATGCGATCATCGTCTCCGACACGTTTAAAGATGTAGAGCTGGGATTTGCTAAGGGCGAGACTCATCAACGGTTGAAAGAACTGGAGCAGGCCGTTTTTTCGCTGCACGAAAAATCAGAGCGGCTGCAAAAGCGGCTTCAGGCTCAAAAAGCTGCCTTTTTCTCTCTTGTGGATCCTTTGGTTCAGGCCAAAAATTTGCTGCATGAAACGAATGAATTTTCGCATCGCGTAGATCAGATTATTTTTGATCTGTCCAGAATGAATAAAGAGGTAAAAGAAGCCAGAGAGCTGCTGCGTCAAGCGGAAGAGAAACTTGCTGCGACTTCTGGGATGATACACTCGCTGACCGACAAAACGGGTTTTCCTTTAGATGAGCTGAAGGAACAGCTCCACCAGGCCGAAACCTTATTTCGTCAAGCGAGTCAATTAGCGGCATTCGATGCCATTCAGTCGAAGCATGAAGGGACCCGGGTATGCAGGACCTTGGACTCTTTACGCCATAGAACGCAGCAATTGGAAAAAAATGCGGCCATCTTTCAAGAAATGCGCGATCGATTAACCAAACACGAAAACCATCTGCTGCAGCTGGCGGGGCAGGAATCGTTGCGAAATACGAACGTGGGCTTCATTCCCGTTCTGCGCCAAATCGACCCGATGATGCAAAAGCTGGGCGATTCGCTCCGATTAGGAAAGGATGTAAATCTTCGTGCTGCGGCAGAAGATATAGAAGCGATCATAAGAAAAGCTTCTGAGCGGGTTGAACAAGCTCGCAAACCAACGAAATAATATGCTGCATCCAAATGCCCCGCTGGTTTTCTCCCACCTTCGTCTATCCATACATCACAACGGCCCGGGCCTATTCACAAGGAACAGGTCCGGGCCATAACTAGTTCATCAGGATGAAGCCTCCTTCGATGGAGCGGCCGCAAATGATTTTGAAGCCGACTTCTCAACCGGTTCAACTCCTGCGGTCTTCAAGCCCCACTTGGCAGAGGTGTACAGAGAAAACCCAAGGATGGTAGCAATTAAGAATGCGCCTCCGGTATAAAAAGCAACCGTCAGTCCAAGCGATTGCCCCAACACCCCAAACATCGCCGGACTGATAATTTGTGAAAAGCGGTTCATTAACAGCCGCAGTCCCATCAGCTTTCCGCGATCCGATTCCTCCGTATCGTTCACCATGATCATCATACTCACCGGAAGATTAACCCCTACCGCACTGCCCATAATCATCACCAGAACGATGATCCCTGCCGTATGCAAAACGGCAACCGGCGTAAAGACGAGACAAACGGAAGCAATCAATCCGGCAAAGAGCAGGATTCGTTCCAAATGGGTCCTTTTCATGATCCAGCCCAGTGCAAATCTGGACAGCATTCCAGCTAAGCCTTGAGCCGATATGATGAGAGAGATCAGCAATGTCGTATATCCCATCTCGTCCAAATAGATGGGCACAAAGCTCGAAAACAGCACTTGGATATACATGATCAGGAAGGTTCCGATTAAACCGAACTGTACAGCCCGGTTTTTGGTCAAGTGGATTCCGCTCATGTAGCTGTCCTTGATTCCTTTGAACTTGAGCATCTCTTTGGCAGCCCGTTTACTGCCTTCCGAGGATTTCCGATACCCTTTGGCGATCAGCAATAAAAATATCAGGAACATCACGGATACCACACAAGCCGCTCCGAAGGTCACTTTATATCCGAGCAGCTTCGACGCGAACAGGGAAGTGAGCGCCCCGCCGATCAGCGGACCGAGCATCCCTCCTCCCGACATCCACATCGAGTATTTTTTGATATTTTCATTCCGTTCGTTCTTCGAGCCTTCGGATACCATCACCTGAAGGGAGGAAGCCATAATGATAATGCTGGCTCCCATAAGGAGCTGGGAAATCGCGAGCATGAACAAGCCGGTTGCCATCATGTTGGTGAATAGGGACAAGATCAGAAACACACTGCCAATCTTGAGCATTTTGATCGCGCCGATCAGATCGATCAATTGTCCTACCGGCATGGCGATAAAGATCGGGAGCAGTGAACGAAGCGTAACCATAAAGCCGATCGCCGCCATCGATGCTCCCAGCTCCTGAGCGTAAAGAGTAAAGAATGGCTGAGCCATACCGGTAATGGTGAAAAAAAAACCTCCGCCATAAATGGCAAATTTGCGGTAGAAGTCAGGAGACAGCATGGCAGGCTACCTTTCTCAACGCCATTTTTTCCGTTAAGGCCGGCTTTTCCTCCATACATTGTTCTGTCGCCATGGGACATCTTGTACTGAACGCGCAGCCTGCGGGAGGGTTGGCGGGACTCGGCATTTCACCCGACAGCAGCTTGATGCTTCGCCCCTCCTCCACGAAAGGATCGGGAACGGGAACGGCGGCAAGCAAAGCTTTCGTGTACGGATGAGCCGGATTCGTAAACACTTCTTCAGCGGGACCGAATTCTACAATCTCCCCCAAATACATAACGGCAATCGTGTCGCTAATGTAGCGAACCGTGGACAGGTCATGCGAGATGAATATAAAACTAAGCCCCATCTCCTCCTTCAGGTCACAGAGCAAATTAATAATTTGTGCGCGTACCGAAACGTCAAGCGCCGATGTCGGTTCATCAGCCACCACGACAGAAGGATTTAATGCAAGCGCCCGTGCGACCCCGACCCGCTGCCTTTGTCCACCGCTTAATTGACTCGGATACCGGTCCAGATAAGCAGGATCCAAGCCAACCTTCTGAATTAAATCTCTTACTTTCCGTTTCCTGTCTTCCCTCGTTCCGATTTTTTGGACATTCAGCGGCTCTGCGATAATATCTTCAATGCTCATCTTGGGATTAAAAGAGGAGTACGGGTCTTGAAATACGATTTGTATATTGCCACTGGCGTTGATGCTGCCTGAGGTAGGCTGTTCAAGCTGGAGCAGCATCCGCGCCGTCGTGCTTTTGCCGCAGCCGCTTTCACCTACAATCCCGATGGTCTCTCCTTGTTTTAAGGTTAGGTCGATCCCGTTCACGGCACGTATCTCCACCGATTTTTTCCATGGCAAGACGGACGTCTTCTTATAATGCTTCCGTAATTCCCGTATCTCAAGCACCACATCGGAACGCCCATGATTTCCTTCCTCTAAGTTCATAGCCGATTCCGCTATGTCGGCGGCTTCCTTTCTTCGCTGATAACTGAGCAGGTCCATTACCTTGTCTTCTCCATCGCCCATCAACCCTCTTAATTCCCAGCAAGCGGTCAACTGCTGTCCTCCCCTTACGGTCAATTCCGGTGTATTGTGATAACAGCGATCAGAAGCCACAGGACACCTTTCTTTATAAGCACAACCCAGAACAGGATATTTCATATCCGGCGGAAACCCTTGAATTTGCAGCAGACGCTCCCTTTTTTCTCCGCTGACACTCGGGATGGTCATAAGCAGGCTCTGCGTGTAAGGATGCTTAGGCTGCCCGAAAATCTCATGTACGGTACCGTACTCGACGATTTTACCGGCGTACATGACCGCCACCTTTTGCGCGAAGCGGGCAACCAAGCCCAAATCATGGGTGATAAAAACCATGGCGCTGCCCGTTTTCTCCGTAATGCTCTTCATGAGCTCCACGATCTGAGCCTGGATGGTCACATCCAGTGCAGTGGTCGGTTCGTCCGCAATAATCAGCTTCGGATTGCAGGAGATCGCCATGGCGATCATCACCCTTTGTCTCATACCGCCGCTCATTTCGAACGGATAAGACGTGATCCGTTTCTCCGCATCGGGAATACCGACGCTGCTCAATAATTGGATCGCATGCGCTCTGGCCTCTTTGGCCCCTAGCTTTAAGTGCTTCCGAATCGGAATGACCATTTGATCCTCAATCCGCATCACCGGATCAAGAGAGGCCATCGGATCCTGAAATACCGTTCCGATGGAGCTTCCGCGCAGCTTGTTGAGCCCTCCGTCACTCATGCCGATCAGTTCCTGCCCTTCCAGCTTCACACTGCCCGAAACGACCTTGCCCGGATGAGCGATCAACTGGATCAAAGACATCGCCATGGCGCTTTTGCCTGAACCGCTCTCGCCTACAATAGCCAGACGCTCACCTCGCTGCAAGTCGAAGGAAACCCCATTTACTGCTTTTACCGTGCCTGATTCCGTAAAAAAGTGTGTATGCAAATCGTGAACCTGCAGGACGGGTTCGTATGGACTCATCATGGGTTCCTTCTCCATGCCCTTCGCCTCCTTAGCTCTTGTTGATTCAGAGTGACACGCTATTTTCTTGCTTTCGGATCCAATGCCTCACGAATACCGTCGGATAAAAAGTGCAGCGCGATCGCAATCAGCAAAATGACAACACCCGGCAGTGTGGAAATCCACCAAGCCTGCTGCAGATATAATTGACCGTCCCGGATGATATTGCCCAAGGATGGAGCCGGAGGCAGTATCCCCAAACCGAGAAAGCTCAAGCTGGCTTCTACCAAAATCGCGTTCGCGGCGGCGATACTGGCGGCAACGAGCAGAGGCGCAATCGTATTGGGAACAATATGCTTCGCCATTAGCCAGCCCTGGGAAGCGTTGACCGTTCTGGCCGCATCAATGAACGTTCTGGACTTCAGACTCAGCACCAGCGAGCGCTGAAGACGGATAAATCGGGGCACATCGGCGAGAGCAATGGCGCAGATCACTGGGATCGTACCGGCCCCCATCACGGCAACCAAGCCGATCGCCAGCAGCAAAGAAGGGAAAGCCAAGAATATATCTACAATGCCCATAATAACACGATCGACGGTTTTGCCGAAGAATCCGGATATGGTCCCGAGGACTATGCCGAATACAAGAGCGATAGCCGCTACGCTTATACCGACCAGCATCGATACTTTGATACCTGACAATGTCCTGCTGAATACATCTCTGCCCAGCTTATCCGTACCGAAGGGATGCTCCAGCGTTGGGGAGGACAGGCTTTGCCGGACATTTGTCTCGAGAGGCGCTTGCAGCGGCAGTACTGGCGACAAAACGGCCAGCAGCAGAATGGGCGCCAGGATCAGCATGGCCCACATGGCTTTTTTATTCCTGGCAAACAACATGAAATAAGGAATTTTGATTCTTGACCATCGCGGCAATGCCGAAGCTTGCCCGATCATTGTCGTATGAACCGCTTCTTGTTTCACGCTCCATCCCTCCTATAAAATCGGTTGTTTTTAGAATTGAACTCTCGGATCAAACTTCTTGTATACCAGGTCCGTTAAGAAATTAATCGCCACAAACACGAAGGCATAAAATAAGATCACATTTTGAACAAGAGGATAGTCCCGGCTGTTGATGCCGTACACTAGGAGTGAGCCGATACCCGGTATGGAGAAGATAAACTCCACAATCACCGTACCGTTCAACAAATTGCCGAAGCTAAGTCCTACCACGGTGATAATGGGCAGCATCGCGTTTTTCAGGGCATGCCGGAATACCACAATGATTTCCGATGTTCCCATCGCTCTGGCCGTTCGGACATAATCCTCATTCAGTACCTCCAAAACGGCTGTCCGGGTAATTCTCGCCAAGGTCGCTATCTGAGTCAAAGCCAGCACCAGGATTGGCATTGCCACCCGCATGAAGAACATGACCGGATCGTCAAAGCTGATCGTACCGCTCGCAGGAAACAGTCGTAAATTAAGCGACAGGAACAGCATAAGCAGAAGCGCCGTCCAGAAGGAAGGCATCAGATCGACCACCATAGCCGCCCATGTAATGAGGTTATCCAACGCTTTCTTCCCCTTATGGGCCAGAAACGCGGCGATGGTTCCGAGCGGAATGGCGATGATCACCGAAAGCAGCACCGTAAACACGGCGACGATCAACGTAATGGGTAAAGCCTTTAGCAGCAAACCGGCAATCGGCAGCGAGGTGGTGATCGTCGTACCCAAATCCAGACTAAGAATACTTTTCAGATATTCGATATACTGAGACCAGAGAGGGGCATTGAGTCCGAGCTTCTCCCTTAATTCCTCCAGCGCCTCGGCCGAAAGGCTGTCTCCGGCGATCGCTGCAGCAGGATCGCCGGGAATGAGCCGAATGGAGAAGAACACGAGAGTCACCACACCGAACATCGTTACAAGCAGCTGTAATCCTTTTTTCATGGTGTAGCTGATCATCGCGGTTCACCACCTGGAATGTTATTTGATATCTACTTCATAGAAATTAACCTGTGCCAGCTTGTTTATGACCACACCGTCAATATTAGGTTTGCTTGGCCAGAATACGTTCCCTCCAAAGGTCGGCAAATACGGAAGCTCAGTCATGGCAATCTTCTGTATTTCTTCATATAGAACCTTCCGCTTCTCGGGATCGATTTCTGCACGCACCGCCTCCAGCTTACCCGTGACTTCGGGATTGTTGTATCTCGCGCCATTCAAGCCTTTTGGAGAAATATTATCCGGATGCAGGAAACTGAATAAAATCATATCCGGGTTGACTGCCGGCAGGAGACGAGTAGCCGTTTCGAACTCACCCCGGTTACGCTTTTGATTGAAGGTGGGCGTATCGACCAACTCAAATTCCAATTCAATTCCTACCGCCTTGAGATATTCCTGCTCCAGCTGCATTTGATCCGTTACGCCTGTTGCGGAAGTGGCCAGATTTTTGATTTTAATTCCGTTCGCATATCCCGCTGCTTGCAAGAGCTGCTTCGCCTTTTCAGGGTTATACTCATATACCGGCACATTTTTGCTGTACCCTTCCATCCACTCCGGCATCAGATTGGCGGCGCCCATTTGGAGATTCGGAGTCACGCCTTCAGCGATCGCCTGGAAGTCCACTGCGTGTGCCCAAGCTTGACGCACTTTGGGATTCGATAAAATCGGGTGCTCCAAATTGAATACTTTAAGGGAAACGGCATAGTTGTCGACCCGGTTCATTTTGAAGCCCGCTTTCTCCAGCGTATCCAAATTTTCCTCGCGGTTGGTACGCATCAACAAGTCAATTTCTCCATTTTGCAAAGCGATGGTAGCGGTAGCGTCGTCTTTCATAATCGAGAAAACAAGCTTGCTGATCGGAGCCGGCCCTTTGTAGTACTCCTCATGCCGTACGAGGACGATCTCCGAAGTCGGATCGATCTTCTCCGCCGCATAAGGGCCTGTTCCGACCGGATTCCAGCGGATCTTGTCTCCAAACTCCTCGACCGCTTCTTTCTTTACAATCTGACCTTGGTGGTAGTTCGCGACCTGATGCAGGAAATTGCCGTCAGGCTTCTTGAGCTTAACAACGAACGTATGCGCATCCGGCGCTTCAAAGCTCTCCACGTTGTTGAATTCTGCCGCATAGGGCGATGCGGTTGCCGGATCCAAAATACGATTATAGGAATATAACACATCTGCAGAAGTAAACTCGCCGTAGCCTTTTTGCCATTTCACGCCCTTGCGAAGCTGGAACTTCCATGTTTGGTTATCCGAGGTCTCCCACGATTCCGCCAAATCCGGTATAATGGCGCCGGTTTTGGAATCGTAGGTTGTCAGTCCGCTAAAAATATTAAACGCGATATTCTCGTTTTCAATCCGGAATATATTCGCCGGGTCAAAGCCGGCCGGATCATCGTAAAAGCGGACCTTCAGTACCTTTTCCCCCGAGCCTGCCGCCTCGCCGGAGCTTGCTCCTGCATTCTGAGTCCCTTCCGGCGTGCTGCCTCCGCTGGTTTCACATCCCGTCAAAAACATCATCACGATCAGGAAACAGGTAAAGCCCAATTTCCAAGTTCTCATTGGATTCTCCCCCTCTTTTTACGAATCATAGCTCCAACCGGCGAATTACGATGAAACAAGATTTTTGTTCTTTGCGCCAATCTCCTTGAAATATTGGATAGTATCGGACAAATTCACTACATCCGCGTACTTTTGATGCATATCGTACAAATTGATCCAATGAGATGATTCGGTTCGGTCGAATACACATTCTTCGACAACCCCCATTTTGAGTCGATGCGTCGCACCGTCGACAACCGATGCCCGAACGCACCCGCTGGTCGTCTCTCCGCAGCAGATGACCGTATCGATTCCAAGACTCACCAGGTGATAAGCTAACGGCGTTCCTTGGAATGCGCTTGGAGCCGACTTTTCTATTACCAATTCCCCTTCGAGCGGCTTCACTTCATCGACGATTTGCGAGCCTAAACTTCGAAGCTCCTCCGGCAATCCTCGTCGCGATGTCCTGGCAATCCACGGTTTGATCGGCGCCGACAGCCCTTTGATGTGTATCACGGTAATATCGTTGTCTCTAGCGACAGCAAGCAATTCCGCGGTTCGGTCCACCGCCTCCCATCCTTCAAGACCGGTGCTCCCCGGCCATGTTTTCATGGACTCGAAGATCGGCTCCCGTTTGGTTCCAAGCACACTGTAGTATATATCGATGAGCAGCAGCGCCGGCTTGACTCCAAATCCTCTCCGTTCCTTTTTTCCCCACAATTCATCATGCTGCTTATCTCGCTCCGACAAATAACGGTCCCATCCTTTTGAACTCATAATACCGATCTCCTCCTCAATTTTATGTTATATTAGTTATCATAAACATTACTTAAATCTTCTGTGATTCCATCATATTTACTTTTCATCTGGATGTAAATAACTGAAACTGAATCAATTTATTCACATTTTGAATGAAAACGAATTCAAATTCTTCTTTTTTCACATTTTGACTACTTAATTTTTCCCAATTTATTATTCAGTTTACATTTTTGTGTTATAATATATATCACAATATTCTAAAGGGGCGGTTGATTTGAATATCGAGCATATTGTGACTTTCCTAAAGGTTTATCAAGTCGGAAGCTTTCAACAAGCGGCTAATCAATTGTATTTGCCCCAGCCGACCGTGTCCCACCGCATCAGTCAGTTGGAGAAAGAACTAGGCCATTCCCTGCTGATCCGCGCAAAAGGAAAAATTAGGCTAACGGAGGAAGGCAAGGCTTTTTTGCCTTATGCACGTTCTATCATCGGCGCCATTCAAGAGGGAAGGGAAGCCGTAGATCATGTCAAATCAGGAACGACAGGGAAGCTTTCAATTGGCTGCAACAGCTCGGTCGCATCCAGCATTCTTCCGCAGGTAATGGATTCCTTCACCTCCAAGCACGCCAACGTATCCATTAAGGTATATTGTTATGCAACTTCGGAGCTGGTGCGGTTAATGAAAAGCAGAACGTTCCAGCTCGGGATCACGCGTTATACAAGCAATGACCCCGATTTAAACTATCGGCTTGTGTACAGTGAGCCCATGATGCTCTATGTGTCTCCACAGCACCGATTCGCCCAACACAAGAAAATCGCCTTGGAAGAAATCCTGCAGGAGCCGCTCATTACTTATCAGAAAGATACTCAATCCCGCAAGCTCATTGATGTCACGCTCAATCAACTGAACCTGAATTATAAACCTAAATTCGAATCCAATAATTTGAGCTTGCTCAAGCATTTTATTCAAATGAATTTTGGCGTTCTTTTTTCCGGTCCTTCGTATATGAAAAGTGAAGTCAAAAAAAACGAGCTGGTCCAAATCGAAATTGAACGCAACCCGTTTCCTTTAAGCCAGTTATTTATCGTCTACCGAGAAGGGGAATTGAACAGCATTGATCAATTATTCATCCGCTACTTCGAGGATGAAATGAACGATCAATGCAATCGGCCAGCGGCTCCTGCCTCCGCAAGCTCATCCAGCATCAAATAAGTCGTTAATCCCGGACTGGCAGCAGTTTTCCTTGGAGAAACCGGTCATGAGCCGAAGATCATGCAGCTTAAACCAAAGCCTTCAGTCCGGTCTTTCCCAATCGATTGGATCTCATTCATTCCATTCCGACCGCTTGAGCCGGTTGTCGCTGTGAAAGATGCCCCAACAATTCATCCACATGCATCACGTCCGCATACTTGTGATGCAAATCGAACAAGCTTACCTGATGCGAAATCGGGCTCCGGTCGAAGCAGCACTCTTCCACCACTACCGTATGATAACCATGGGAATAGGCGTCTACTACACTCGCCCGTACACAACCGCTCGTGGATTCACCGACAACAATCAAGCTGTCTACCCCAAGGAGTGTCAAATAAGCGCTTAACGGCGTGGCATGAAAGGCGCTGGCCCGCGTCTTGCAAATGATCAAATCTTCCGGCTGCGGACTGAATTCCGAAAAAATCTCATAGGCGTCCTCACTAATGGAAGACGATTTCCGTTTCGTCGCGGATACCTTGCGGCTGTTGGAGCGCGTCATCCTGTCGCTGGTGAGATAGATGACCGGCCATTGCAGCGAGCGAACCGCGTCGAACACCCGCTTCGTCGGCTCAATGGCATCCCATGCATGAATGCCGCAGGAACTGGGAAACTCCTTCTGCAATTCAATGACCGGGAGAGGACCTCCCTGATACGCTAAATTATACAGATCGATCACCAGCAGCGCAGGCCGCTGCCCTACGAAAGTTTCCCGATGATACGGCTTATAAATTTCCAGCACTTCCTCCGGGATTAATTCTTTCCAACAATGATCTTCAAATGCATATTTCAAACGATATCACCCTTTCCGAGAAGTATTAGAGGCAGGGGTAAGCGAGGCGCTTTGACCTGCTCCGTATAAAAGTCATCCCAGCACATTTGCCCGTTTTCCGACGTCCTCCTTGGTTTAAAATGTATTTTCAATATTATCTTACGTCATGAAAATTAACATGTAAATTACGCAATTTGAATATGATCTTTCATTTTTTGAATGAATACGCACATAATCTCACACGAAAAGACCGCCTCGCTGTAGCAAGACGGTTTAAGAAACAGAGTAAAGCTTCATTATACTAATTCCTTTACCGGAATGCCCTCCGGCATTTCCTTGATTTCGACTGCTTCGCCTGCTTCGCGGCACAAGGTATAATACTCGTAATGGCCAATCACTCGGTAATCCCCCTGCATGACGCCGGGATAGGCACGGTTCACGGAATAAGCTTGGCTCCGATGGGCTTGGAGCGCCTTACCTTTTTGATTTCGGTAATTTTCTATATGAACCTTTGCCGTGATAGGGGTGGCGCCTGCAGGCGCTGACGCCGCGCAATGATCATAATAGTGAGGAATCGAAACATAATACAAGCTAGGCCAGCGCTCTCTCGGGAGCCGATGCTCTGCCGATTCCACCGCCTGCTCCGTAGCTTTGGAAATAGCAATATGATCAAGATGACCGGTAACCCCGTTCGGCGGAAACGTAATCACCAAGTCCGGCAGATGGTCACAAATGACTTCTTCGATCCGATGAGCGAGTTCATCCGGATTCTTCTCCTTCAATTTGCCGTCCGGATAACAAAGTAAAACCAAGTGCGACACTCCGAGAATAGAACAGGCCTGACGCAGCTCATTCTCGCGGTGAGCAGCCAACTCCTGCTTGGTTTGAAAACAGTATTCCCCCGATCTGCCCCCGCAGCCTGAAGTCGCACAGATCAGCAGGATATCGTGTCCCCGCTCCTTATATTTAGCTATCGTGCCTCCGCACCCGAACGACTCGTCGTCCGGGTGCGCGAATACAAATAAAAGCTTGCGTTTCATGGGCTTGGACTCCCCCTTTCTTCTTCCCCGCTATGTGCCAGCCTCAGCTTTCTCAGGTGAGACAGCCCCATGGCCATCACCCCGTAAATCGGCTCATTTTCCACCGAATCCAATACCGCGAGGGGAGCGTATTGAAGCAGCTGATCCATGAGGACACGATGCACCCATACATCGTTTTGTAAAACGCCGCCCTGTAGAACGACCTTAAATGCACTCTGTCTTATGCCTAATTTGTCGATGACCGCTTTAGCTCCCATGTACAATTCGCTGCCCGCCATAGACAAAATGCGCTGCGATACGGTATCGCCTTGGGCAGCTGCCAGACTAACCAGCCGGGAAAGCTCGCCCACCTTTTCTACAGAATAATCGGAGCCGTACACCCAATTAAACAAAGCTTCAGGTGTGGCTAATCCCAGATGTGATATGACCCGATCACCAAGCCGGCTTGTCTCCCCGCGCCCGTCCTCGGCTTTAAGAATGGAGATGATCGCTTGCTTGCCGATCCAATAACCGCTGCCCTCGTCACCGACCCGGTGACCCCAACCGCCAGCTCTGGCCGTCATTCCATTTACGTTGATCCCATAGACGATCGATCCCGTCCCGGCAATAACCAGAATGCCCGGTTTACCGCCGGTTGCTCCCAAAAGGGCAGCGAATCCATCATTTTCGACAACAAGGTGCTTTACTTTTATACCCAGGCTGGTCAATACCTCCCGAACCAACCGGATCAGGACGCCCCGGTCATGTTCCGTATCTAACCCGGCAAGGCCGAAGACTGCACATTCCACTTCGATATCCTTATCCGCCTGCTTCTGCTGATTCTCCTGCGATACAACCCATTCCTTGATAGCTGTTTCAATGGCAAGACGAATTTCCTGAGCGGCCGCTTCTCTGCCGATTCCTTGGTAATTGCACGAACCCGCCCTGCCCTGTGCCAAACGATTTCCGTGCTCGTCTATCAGTACCGCAAGACATTTGGTGCCTCCTCCATCTACCGCAAGCAAGGGAATGACATGCTGCTTTGCCATCAGGCTTCACTCCATCCCGCCATCACAACATCCAAGCGCTCCAGCGCCGATCTGCGCTTGTCTTGCGTCTCCTGCAGCCATTTGCTTAAAGCGGTCTGCTGATGCTTGCGTTCTTCCAGCATTCGTTTCATTTCCGTCGGACCCGGCCCCCCGGGGAGCGTACGGATATGAACAAAATGAACCGGATTCAGGGATTGCTTCAGCGTTTCCTCATCCAGAAGCAGACGGCGTTCAATCACCTGAAGAGCAGCTTCATTCACCATCTCCAGAGATACCTCGCTTGCGGCTAACCCTTCTGCCATAGCCTTTTTCACCACGCTGCTGACAATATGATGCGCTTTCCGGAAGGACAGGCCGTCCGTCCGAACCAACGTATCCGCAAGTTCAGTTACCGTGGCGAAACTTCCCTCAGCCCGCTGGAGAAGCTTCTCTTTATTCACCTCCAACGTACCGATCACCACCGATAGCAGCCGGTACATCTGATCCATGATCTCCAAGCTTCTCCAAGCGTAGGGCTGCATATCGTCTTCCGTGTCTACGATATCCCCGAAGGGCGTGTTATGCATCATCGAAAGCACGGTATTCGCACTGCCCGCGCAGCTGGACAATAGAGAACGCATATGCTCAAAGGATACGGGATTTCTTTTTTGCGGCATAATGGAGCTGATCTGCACATAAGGGGCGGAAACCTTCACGGCTCCGAACTCCTGCGTACACCATAACAGTAAATCCTGCACCACACGACCCAAATTAATGGCAGCCAGCTGGAGCGCCGTGGCGACTTCGCCGAGGTAATCCGCTCCGCCTATAGCGTCATAGGAATTTTCGACCAGCTCATCAAAGGCCAGCAGCTCCATCATCCGCTCCCGGCTGATCGAGAAGCCTGAAGTCGTCATCGCCGCCGCTCCCATACTGCTTCGGTTGCAGTTCGCATAGGCAGCCTTCATCCGGCGAATATCCCGAGTGAGTGAATCCGCAGCAGCGGTAATATAGTGTGCCATCGTCGTCGGCTGGGCCTGCTGGGTATGCGTATAGCCTATCATCACCGTTTCCGCATGCTCCTCTGCGAAAGCAAGCAGATGTTCTCTTAACCGGAGAGCGGAGGCCATCGTGTGCCATAGCTTTTCCCGAAGCACCATCCGGTATATCGCTACACCCATATCATTACGGCTTCGCGCCAGATGCAAATTCCCTGCAATGTCTCCGGCCTTCTCCAGAAGCTCGCTTTCCACTTGAAAAAACAAATCCTCGAACTCGCCCGTATACGGCGATTGCCTTATCTTGTCCAACGAAAGAGCGGTAATCGCTTTGGCAATTTGCTTCGCTTCCTCCAACGTCATGAGCTTCTGCTCGTAAAGCATGATCAAGTGCGCTTTATGAATAGCCATCATCGGACCCAGCAAATGACGTTTGGCCTCGTTGAACGCAGGCTCCAGCACAACCTCCGTATATGTTTTTCCCGGAAACACGCTGCCTTCCGTTTGTAAAATCCGTTCACGGTAATCCATGATGTCGATCCCCCTCTCCATCCATCCCGTAATCCACATTCGCTCTTTCTTCATCCAACGCGGATGGTTTAGCAGCGTCCCGGCCATCCAGCCACTTGCGGATCAACTCATTCATATGCTTTGCCGCTTCTTCCACGATGACCTTTCCCGCTTCAAGGGAGATTTGATGAATGCATCCTGTGTAACCATTCCAGCCCTGCGGTTCGCCTTCAACCAGAACGTAAGGAAGCGGCGACAGCGCCCGACCGGAATGCAGCTCCGGATCGGAGGCTTCAACAGATACCAGCTCGGGTCGAAACGCCTTGACCGCAGACATTTCATAAGGTCCGCCATGTCCCCGGCCGGCAGTGTTATGAACTCAACTTTCGCAGCATGAAATCGGCAAACAAGCCTTGATGTAACTGGGCAAAACGGCAATCCATTGCTGGAGTTGACGCTGTATCAGAGCCGAAAGCTTTTTGCCGGCCTTCGTGGCAATTTCGTTGATGAGATCGAGCAATTGTTGTAAGGCAACCGCCCAATCGAGCGTACCGACTTCGTCGCATAGCAAATAAAACAAGCCTCCGAAGGAGCGCGCATCGGTGCTTTGCCGATGCTGCCAAGCCAGCAGGATGTAGCGCGAAAACACAAGTGTCGTATGGCTGATCAGCAAATCATAGGAGCGGCCTTGAAACTCTTTTTGCAAACGAAGCAGTGATTTGGTGCACTTGAAGAAGACCTCAATGTCCCAGCGAATCGCGTAGATGCGGATCACGTCCTCTACGGAAAGGGAAAGGTCTGTCGTCAAAATAGCGAGCCATTCATTCTTCTTCGTACGATGACGAACGAACACCACGCGAACCGGAATGTCTGGGGCAAGCTCGGTTCGAATGCAGCGGAGAATGCCACGCTTGTTGCTCACCACAGGAAACGCTGCCGCGTACAGTTCTTTGAGCGACAGCTTCCGGCCTTGAACCAGGAAACGCTTATTGTCATTCTTGACCATGCCGATCACGTCGAGCCCGCGGGCAATGACTTCGCCAATGAGAGGCGCATGCGTAAACCAGCTGTCCATCAAGACGTAGGAGGCGGTCGCCCCTGCTGCCAAAGCGCGATCCAGCATGGACGCAATGACCTGCGGAGCCGATCGGAGCGATTCCTGACGGCGCTTGTAGCCGTGCGATCGTTTGTCGATGTTCTCGCTCATGCCGTTGATGGCAGACTTGCTTGAACTGAGCAGCGCGAAGTCGAGCGGCAAGAAGGTATGCCCGTCGGACCAGCCCATGGTGAGCATACGAAATCCTTTGTAATAAGCGCCGGTGGCATGATCTTTGAATCGGGCGAGCAACTCAACAGCCTTGCTGCGATTGCGTTCGAACATCGAATCGTCAACGATGAAGACGGTGTCCCGGTCGACAGACGTAAGAGTGCTGACCTTCCGTACCGTGGCGACACTGAGTGATGTCAGAAAGCGACGCCAGGCAAAGCCGGCATGATTGAGGAAGCGATACACCGCATCTTTGCCGGGAAACGATTCTCCCTTGCTGCTCTCGAGCAGACGAAACCAGTTCTTTTGATGAAACAACAGGACAAAGACGAGTTGGAACAGTCGGGCACAGCTGAAACCAAATCGCTTGCGCAACCCAGCTTGTCGAAGATGTTTCATGACGTTCAGTTCTTGAAAAGCAGACTTTAATTCGTTTGGCAGTTGATTAAGATCGGGCTGATGGTCTATCATGATGGAAGACACCTCTTCTGTTTGATAGTGATTGCTCGCACTTTCACTTTACCAAACGAAGCGGTGTTTTTCTATTTTGCAAGCCATGTATCTGATTGCTTAGTAGCCCTGTGGCTGCAAGGATTTAGGCTAGTTTTTGCTCTGCGAAAGTTGAGTTCGTAATAATAGTTATTTTTATTATAACGAACCCCAAATCGCTGCGTAAACCGGGCCGGTCTGTATTGGAGAAGGCGAAAACCGGGGAGACCGGGCGCATTCTTTCATGGAGCATTCTTGTTGATTCGGGCAATTTACGGTACTTTATATATAGCAGCTTCATCCCGGAAAATGAAGGTGCCTCGGGGGAGGCTCTGAAAGCGGTCATTCCCAATTCGTATCATCAGATTATATACATTCGATGTTTCAATCATGGCTGCATTGGCCATAGTTTTAATTAGGGAGTGAGCGAATTGAGTTATTCACATTTAACTCTGCATACGGATAAATATCAAATCAATATGATGTATGCCCATTGGGTGCAGGGGTCATTGAATAAAAAGGCCGTGTTTGAGGCTTACTTTAGAAAACTGCCGTTTGGCAACGGGTATGCCGTTTTTGCGGGCTTGGAGAGAATTGTAGATTATATCCGGCAGTTAACCTTCAGCGATGAGGATATTCATTATCTGAGGCAGCAGGAGGAGCGATATAAGGAAGGATTTTTGGACGAGCTGAAAAACTTCAGGTTTACCGGTAACATCCACGCCGTGCCGGAAGGGACGTTGGTTTTTCCGAATGAACCGTTAATTCGCGTTGAGGCCCGTATATTTGAAGCGCAGTTGATTGAAACCGCATTGCTGAACTTTATGAATTACCAAACGCTCATTGCAACCAAAGCGTCGCGGATCAAGCAGGTGGCTGCCAATGAGACCTTGCTTGAGTTTGGAACAAGAAGAGCGCAGGAGGCCGATGCGGCGGTGTGGGGGGCCAGAGCGGCCTATATTGCAGGCTTTGATGCGACTTCTAACTTGCGGGCCGGCATGCTGTTCGGCATCCCTACCAAGGGCACCCATGCCCATGCCTGGATCCAGGATCATGATACGGAAGAAGAAGCCTTCCAAAAATTCGCTGAAGCGCTTCCCGATCAGGTTTCTTTACTTGTGGACACTTATGATTCGGTAAAAAGCGGGATTCCTAATGCGATAAAAACGGCAAAACTGTTAGAGCAGCAGGGGAAAAGAATGAACTCCATCCGGATAGACAGCGGGGATCTGGCCTACATATCCAAGCAAGCCAGAGAAATGCTCGACCGTGCGGGACTTCCTTATGTAAAAATCATCGCCTCCAACGACATTGATGAAAATATTATCATTAACCTGAAGGCCCAACAAGCGAAAATAGACGTGTGGGGAGTGGGGACACAGTTAATTACCGCGGCGGATCAGCCGTCCTTGGGCGGTGTCTATAAACTCGTGGCAAGAGAAAAGAAAGGTGCATACGAGCCGGTAATTAAGATTTCAGGCAATCCGGAAAAAGTATCCAATCCGGGCATCAAAGAAATCTACCGCATTATCAATAAAGAGACGGGAAAAGCGGAAGCGGATTACATTGCTCAAAGTGACGAGACCGACGTGCGGCGGGGCAAGCCTCTGAAATTGTTTGATCCCCTGCAACCGTATAAAAATAAAATCGTCACTAATTATGAGGGAGTCCCCCTTTTAAAACCTATTTATATCGATGGCGAGCTGGTTTATTCACTGCCGAAGCTGGAAGACATCCGTCGGTTTCACCAAGAACAGCTCCAGCTTTTTTGGCCGGAATATCTCCGCATATTGAATCCCGAATTGTACAGGGTCAATCTTAGCCCCGCGTCGTGGGCCCTAAAGATGAAGCTCATTCAAAAATACAACGGGTAGTATGGATGGATATGGGATTGTCTCAGCCTGCTGTGATGTCGGCGGCGTACCGTTCTGTTTTCTGCTATAATGATTGGACGGATAGTTAAGCTTACCAAAAAGGGGCGGTGGGGACATGGACAAATTCCTTAACGAACAATGCGATGATCCCTGCACGGGCACCGGTATGATTGCCGAATTGAAAAGAGATTTGATACCGGAACCGACTGCATCGGCGCTTGCCGATATATTCAAGGTGCTGGGGGACCCGACCCGGGTGAAAATTATATATACGCTGCTGGAAAAAGAGCTTTGTGTGCACGACCTGACACAAGTGCTGGATATGGGGCAGTCGGCGGTTTCCCATCAGCTGCGTTATCTGCGCAATCTGCGCATCGTGAAGCGGCGCAAAGCCGGCAAAACGGTATTCTACTCGCTGGATGACGAGCATATCGAACAAATTTTCGTTCAGATGCTTCAGCATGTGATGCACGGATAATGCCCATGCGTTCCAGGGTCGATAAAACACCCCTGTGATCGACAGGCCGGCAGCGGCTGTCCTTCACAGGGGTGTATCGTCATAGCATGATTTACCTCTTGCGCCGCATTCGCTCTTCGCGCTCCCACTTTCGCAAATGCGGATACGGGTCGAACGACCAATCGGTCAATCCATTGTCGCGGTAAAGCCCGTAATGCAGATGCGGTGGGAATTTGCCGGATGTTCCGGGCTTCCCGTAGCCAGAGCTGCCGACCCAGCCGACCACTTGGCCCGGTTTTACGACGTCGCCCAGCTTCACTTCTTTTTTGTTGAATCCGGACAAGTGGGCAAAGTAGTGATACACATTGTTCAAGTCACGGATGCCGATCCGCCAACCTCCGTATGGGTTCCAGCCCATCACCTCGATAATGCCGTATGTTGCACTGCGTACCGGTACTCCGTAGCCTGCGAACAGGTCCGTTCCTTCATGAATCCGGAATCCTCCCCAGCCGCGGCTGGCGCCCCACGTGCTCCGATAGGAGTAATTGGAGCCAAGCGGCATCACAAAGCAGTGCTCATGCAGGTCCAAGGTGTCGAATGTACCGTAAATCCGGGCGAATTGCTGAATTCGCTCCACGCTGCGGTTATTTTGATAGTATTCCCAGAGTCCAATGCGCAGATCCTCTTCGGCGGTTCCTTTGTTGAGCAGATAAGAAGCCATCGAATAAAGCCGGTCAAGATCGTCCATCCGATCCGCCAAGCCGTCGCCTGAACCGTCGCGGCCCATGCCGCCAAACAGCTTAATGCTTTGCTCGTTCATATCCTCATGGTCCGGATTGAACATTCCGCCCCATTGCAGATCTGTAAAATAGATGGCCACCAGACTGTCCTTGAGAGGCCTTTTCTTGGACAAATTAATCGAGCGTTCATATTGATCGATGGCAGCCAAGTAATTCCAGGGAATGCCTGTTAACGCGCTCACCTTATCGAATAAATCTTTTCGTTCTGCAAATACCTCTTTCATCCCGGCTGCCTCTTTGCCGCTTTTGGGGGCAGACTTTGAGGATACGGCAGGGGCGGCTGCGGACGCTTGTTTCTCCACAGGCCAGAGCGCGGCGCTCGTCAAGGTCGTGCACACCAGCACGGCGGTTAGAGCCCGAGCATACCATGCGACCATAGGAAAGTTACCTCCTTCTAATGACATTCTCGATCCGGATATGCTGCAACAATCCCTTTACAATGTTGATAGCATTACCTTTTGTGTATCGATAGGTTACGCTAAATAACGGCTTTTTATCCCATGCCAAGTTTGATATGATGCTTCTGGAGGGATGCTGTATGGCGTTTGAACACCGTGAGGAGCATCTGGATGAACGGATGCTGATTTTGCAGGCGAATATCGATGATATGAACCCTGAATACTGCTCATACATTACGGATTTGCTGTTTGAACAGGGGGCGAACGATGTCTATTGGATTCCGATCATTATGAAAAAGGGCCGTCCCGGCGTCATGCTCAATGTGCTTACGGACGAATCGCAAGCGGAAAAGATGGAAACCGTCATTTTTCGCGAAACGACGACGCTGGGGCTTCGTTACGTGAGAGCATCCGTCCATCGTCTGGGGAGGACGTTTCATGCGGTAGATACCCCATGGGGCATAATTCACGTTAAGGCAGGATTTCATCAGGGAGAGCTCGTGCAATTCGCACCGGAATTCAAAGAGTGTGAGCACGCGGCGAGGACGTACGGCATACCGCTGAAAACGGTGTACGACGAGGTGCGCAGAAGGTTTATGGAAAGAACGGGGGAAGAGGGAAAAGCATAAAAAAGCCCCCGTTACAAATGCCGCGCGTAACAGAGGCGGGAGCAGCAAGAAAAGCTTCGGCTTGCAGCCTGTTTAATGAAGGTTTTAGATGAGGCTTTTCTTGAAAATATCGGGATCGTGAACCTCTTTAGCCGTGGTTGCACGCGGATTCGTGCCGCGGCTCCTGGCACAGGCCTTCTTCATGGTTCTGGTGCCCATGGTGATGCGTGTGTTCATGATGTTGATGGCCATGTCCATGGCGATCGTGACTATGGGTATGGTGATCGTGGTTATGCCCATGATCATGATGGTGATGGTGATGATGGTCCTCATCGTGATGGCTGTGATGATGGGCATGTTCATGGTGAATTTCTTCGTGATGAATGCGCCATTTGTTCGCATACGGGTCGGCGTCTCCTACGATAGCCCGCAGAACATTGGGCTGTTCCGGCAGATCCCGTGTGCCCGCGCCATAGCCGATGGCTTCCACGATCATGGGAGGCAGACTCTTGGCGAATTCGTCCACCAGGCCGGATACAATCCCTGCTCCGGTCGGAGTCGTCATTTCCAGCGCAATCGAGGTATGGGCAATAGGCAGTCCTCTCATCATTTCAAGCGTCGCCGGAGCAGGTACCGGATAAATGCCGTGGTCGCAGTGCACCGTGCCTGAACCCAGCGGAACGGCGGAGGAAACGATTTTCTCAATATTCAACGAATCGATAGCCAATGCCACCCCGATGACGTCAACGATGGAATCGATCGCGCCGACTTCATGAAAGTGTACTTTTTCAATGGGGATATTATGGATCTTGGCTTCGGCTATGCCGATTTTTTCAAAGATGGACAGACTCAGCTTGACCACGCGTTCGTTGAAGCCTGACCGATGGATCAGCTCCACAATCTCCGAATAATGGCGATGATGCTTCGGAGGGGTGTTCGGATCCGGCAGAACATCCAGCTTCAGCGCGGAGATCCCCCGTTTATTTACACGCTTCCATTCCAGCGTGAAGGGCTCGATCTTGATTTTGCGGAGTTCCTCTTCTATGTAATGGCGATCGGCCCCCGCATCCACCAGCGCCCCGAGCGTCATGTCCCCGCTAATACCGGAGAAGCAGTCCAAATACAAAAGTTTCATTCTTTATCCCTCTTTACCCGGTTGTAATGGATTAATGAAGCGTTATAACCGCCGCCGAAACCGTTATCGATATTGACGACGGAGATGCCTGGCGCACAGGCGTTCAGCATGGACAGCAGCGCGGCCATGCCCTGAAAGCTTGCGCCGTAGCCGATGCTTGTCGGGACCGCAATGATCGGAACCGCAACGAGACCGCCGACCACGCTGGCAAGAGCGCCTTCCATGCCGGCGACGACCACAACGGCGCTGGCGCAGCGGATCAGCGGCAGCCGGCGGAACAACCGGTGGATGCCGGCCACGCCGACATCGTACACACGCTCAACACGGCAGCCCATGCATTCGGCGGTGACGGCGGCTTCTTCGGCGACAGGCACGTCCGATGTACCCGCGCACACGACGGCGATGTATCCGTCTTCCTCATTTGTCCGGGCATCTCTAGACCGCCAGGAAATCGCCCGGGCATCGGCGTGATAGGCCGCGGCGGGTATGCGTTCCAGAATATATGCGGCCTTCTCCCCGCTGACCCGCGTCGCAAGCACGCGGTCCGTATGTGCCATGAGCCGTTCGAAGATCGCGGTAATCTGCTCCGCGGATTTTCCCTCGCCAAAAATAACTTCGGGAAAGCCGGTTCTTGCCTCTCTCTTAAGGTCAAGCTGCGCATACCCGAGGGAATCGTCCACAGGAAGGGCTTCAGTCCAGAGTCCCCGACCTTCCCCCGCTTCCTCCAATAGACGTTTAGCATCGGCAATATCGAGATCTCCCGATGCTACAAGCTTCAAAATCTGATCTGTATTCATCATATCGGAAAAGACTATCCTCCCAAATTCAACCCTTTTCCTAGTGTACCATATTTCCTGCGGAATGTAATTCGAAGCGCAGTTGATCCGACCGTACGATTATTTTTCCTTCTGCGTTAAATTCCGGTTTGTGGTATACTTTCCTTGAAGATATTTATTTTCTGAAGAAAGCGGGGAAGCTCTATGGCGACTCGACAAATAGAACGTAAACCCGATTGGCTGAAGATCAAGCTGGCTACCGGTGACAATTACAAGGAATTAAAAAATATGATGCGCGGGAAAACTTTGCATACGGTGTGCGAAGAGGCGAAGTGTCCGAACATTCACGAATGCTGGGCGAACCGGACCGCTACCTTCATGATTCTTGGAGACATATGCACACGGGCCTGCCGGTTCTGTGCGGTAACGTCGGGTTTGCCGACGGAACTCGACCTTCAGGAGCCCGAGCGTGTGGCCGAAGCCGCCGAACAGATGGGGCTCAGCCATGTGGTGGTCACATCCGTGGCACGGGACGATTTGAAGGACGGGGGGGCATCGATTTTTGCCGCTACGATCCGCGCATTGCGCGAACGCTTGCCGCTCGCCAGTGTGGAAGTGCTGATCCCCGATTTTCAAGGAAACGAAGAAGCGCTCCGCACGGTGCTCGAAGCCGGACCGAATATACTGAACCATAATGTGGAAACGGTGGAGCGTCTTTCCGACAGGGTGCGGGCCAAGGCCAAATACCGCCGTTCGATCGAGCTTCTGGAGCGCTCGAAGCGAATCGCTCCAAACATTCCAACCAAATCGAGCATCATGCTGGGTGTAGGTGAAGAATGGGACGAGATTTTGCAAACGATGGATGATTTGCGGGCGGTGGACTGCAACATTATGACGATTGGCCAATATCTGCAGCCCAGCGTGAATCATTTGCCGGTCATGCAATATTATACGCCCGAGCAGTTCGCCGAGCTGAAGGAAGAAGGGATGAAGCGCGGCTTTAGCCATGTGGAATCCGGTCCGCTCGTGCGCAGTTCATATCATGCGCACGATCAAGTGAAATCGGCGCAGCGGTCGTAAGAGCTTGACTCGGCAGTCGTAAGATCGTGAGGAGGCAGAGAACGTGATTCATATATCGGGCAAAACATATGAAGTGATTGTCGATCACAAGAATGGCTGGCGTTTTGAGGCGTTCCGGGACCGGTACAGCGAAGTGCTGGAACGTTACGATTATATTGTCGGGGATTGGGGCTATAATCAGCTTCGTCTCCGCGGTTTTTTTAAGGATAATCATCCGAAGGGCAGCAAAGATACGATTATCTCGACACTGCCCGACTATTTGAATGAGTACTGCAACTTCGGCTGCGCTTATTTTATTCTCGAAAAAGTCGGAAACAAGCAGCCTCAAGGCCATCCCGGCGAATCGGTTCCGGAAAGCGGAATTTGGCAGGACGGAGAGCCGGAGAAATCCAAAGAATCCGAGACGGATGAGCATAAGCAGCGGGATCAGGAACAGCGGCCGGCCGGACAAGCCCTGTCACAAATGAAATCCCCGTCCGAGGTTCAGCCGTGGGATGCAAGCCGCCGGAATAACCAGCCTCCGAATGGCAAAGGACAGCATCCGCGGAGCTCCAAGTCCGGAACGTCTTCGCGGCACTTCGAAGGCAAGCAAGGAGGAGCCCCCCGCGGGCAATACCAAGCAAACCAGGCCCAGCCTGCACAACAGCAAGCGGTTTTCGGCTCAAAGCCGGTGCATAAGCAGGGGAAAGGGTACAAGTCCAATCAACAGCAATAAGCCAAAACAGAATCTTCCCGCGTGGAAGCATAAGCAAAGTCCCGCCCTCCGTATAGGGGAGAGCGGGACTTTTTTATTTCGGATTGGAGACCGGGACCCCGCCGTGGGTGTATTCCTCCAGCGTGATGCCCTGCTTGGCGATTTCTTTGGCGGCATTCTTCCCGACATACCGCAGGTGCCATGGCTCATACTGATAGCCGGTAATCGATTCCTTGCCTTTCGGATAACGAATAATGAAGCCGTATTCCTGTGCATGCTCGGCCAGCCATTTGGCTTCCTTCGTATCCCCAAAGCAGTCCTGCGCCGGGCATTTGCCGCTGCTTCCGGTGACGTCGATCGCAAGTCCGGTTTCGTGCTCGCTGTGTCCCGGCTTGGCGCTGTACTTATTCGCGGCCGCTTCTCCATCGCGCTTGACGTAGTTGTTATAAAGCGTTTTTTGTGTCGCATGGGAGCGGTAGCCCGAAACCCCGGCCAGCGGGAGGCCGTCCTTCTTGGCAGCATCGAATAAGTCCTCAAGCGCCGAGGCGGCTTCTTTCCGGAGCATGCGTTTCTCCGATTTTTCTTTAAAGATGAAAGGCACGTTCGGTTCGACCAGATCTTTCGGATTATAATTTTCCGGCAGTTTGTTCGTTTTATTGACAAGAACAGCGACGTCTTCCGGATTCGCAATGACCCGGATCGAAGAATCATCCCCCTTACCTGACGGCGGGAGGTTTGCCGGCGGTTTCGTCGGTTCCTTCGCAGCGCCCCCGGTTTCCGAAGATCCTCCTTGTTTTACTGTATCATCCGGTTGGGAAGGTGCCGCGGCGGGGGGATCGCCAGGGTTTTGGGCAGCGGGAGCACCGCCGGTTTCTCCTTGTCCGACTTCGACTGAAGAAGGGTTTCCGCAGCCGGAAGCGGTAAAAGCGATGCAAGTCAGCAGCAGAGCAGCAGCGGCGGTTAGACGTAAATTCAATAGAAACAAATCCTTTCTCACATTGGCATATCTGAGTTGGCATGCGTCCAGTTCTATATGGTTTGACGATAAGAAACCGGGAAAAGTTGCATTTTTTGCAGGACAGACCGTCCCGCGGATGATCAACGACCGTAATCTGCATGTTAAATGACGGGTGGCTTTTTGATTCATCATTGTTCATTGTATCGCTCTTATCCGTCAAATGCCATCCTAAAAATTTGCAGTACGCTTGTCAGTATCGTAAAGTGGTAATGGTGGATATGATTGAGCTGTGGCGGCAGCCTGAGCGGGAGTTTCGGTATGCCGCGCCGTTAAACGATCGCAGCAAAGGAGAGGGAATGTCCATGAATGAAGCCATTCATAAACTGATGAATCACCGGTCCATACGCAAATTTAAACAGGAGCCTGTCACCAAGGAACAGCTGGTGACGATTATCCGTGCGGCCCAGATGGCCTCCACATCCAGCAATATGCAGGCGTATAGTGTGATTCAAATCAATGACCGGGATAAAAGAAGCCGGCTGGCCGCACTTGCGGGGAATCAAGCCTATGTCGAGGAATGCCCCGTATTTTTGGTTTGGTGCGCAGACTTGTACCGGCTCAAAACCGCCTGCGGGTTTGCCGAGGGAGAAGGGTATATCGGTACCACGGAAAATCTGGTTGTCGCCATAACAGACACAGCCCTGGCTGCCCAGAACGCCGTCGTGGCCGCGGAATCCATGGGGCTCGGAGCCGTCTATATTGGAGGAATCCGCAACCAGATCAAGGAGGTATCCGCTTTGCTGAAGCTGCCGGAATATGTGATTCCGGTGTACGGCATGTGTCTCGGCTACCCGGACCAATCCCCTTCGATCAGGCCGAGGCTGCCTTATGAGGCGGTTTTGCATGAGGATGTATACTCGGCGGAGAATTATGAAAATCTGATTCGAGCCTACGATGAGACAATGAAGCAATATATGCTGGATCGAACAAACGGCGCCAAGGATACGAATTGGACGCAGGCCATGGAGGTCAAACTGGGTACGCCGTCCCGATTGCATATGAAGGAATTCATCAGCTCGCAGCGGTTTTGGGATCACGACCGGGAAGCTCCCGATTCCAAAGCGTAATGCGGCTCTGGCTTGTTCTCCAACCCCCGCTTACTTTCTTACAGCAAATCCGTTATAATAATAGATCAGCAAGCTTGAAAGGAGCTACAGCCCTATGGCAGGAAGAAAAGAGGACGAGCTGGAGCTGACGCTGCTCGGCAGCCAGCAAACCCGATACCCGATGACTTATGCGCCCGAGATGCTCGAATCGTTCGATAACAAGCATCCGTACCGCGACTATTTTGTAAAATTCAATTGTCCCGAATTCACGAGCCTTTGTCCGATTACAGGACAGCCGGATTTCGCGACCATCTATATCAGTTATATTCCGGACCGCAAGATGGTAGAGAGCAAATCGCTCAAGCTGTACCTGTTCAGCTTCCGCAATCACGGCGATTTTCATGAGGACTGCGTGAACATCATCATGAACGACCTGATCAAGCTGATGGATCCCAAGTATATCGAAGTTTGGGGCAAGTTCACTCCGCGCGGAGGAATCTCCATCGATCCGTACTGCAATTACGGCCGGCCGGGAACGAAGTATGAGCAAATGGCGGAGCACCGCTTGCTGAATCATGACCTGTATCCGGAAAAGGTAGACAACCGTTGACCGGTAAGAGACTCCGGGTTTACATGGCTTTGGAGACTCCCGGCAATAAAATGAACCGTGAGCCCGTTGGAAGCGGGTATCACGGTTTTTGTTTGCTGTCATATTTCCGTGTGCTGCGATGTTCCGCTTAAGGTCGGCTTCATTATCAAAAATTCTTTATCCCGCAAGGGTTTTAAGGCACTTTTGTTGAATTTATCTGCAGAAAAACATTGGAATACGGCAAAACTCCATTAAGTAAACAAAAGAGGGATGACGGATGATTCATCAACATAATAGACTGCCGCTTTATATACAATTAAAAGAATGGATTATTACCCAGATTGAAACGAAAAAATTTAAAAGCGGCGAGAAAATTCCGACGGAGCATCGGCTTTCGGAAATGCATGAAATTAGCCGCCCGACCGTCAGACAAGCGCTTGCCGAACTGGTACAAGAGGGTTATTTGGAAAAAAGGAGGGGGTTGGGAACCTACGTTGCCCGCCCGATGTTTACGGGAAAAGCGTCCATATTGCGCACATTCGGCGAGGATATGGAAATGATCGGACTAAACCATAGCGCAAAGATGATTTCCAAAAAGCAATATAACGCCTCCGTTCCATTGGCAAATGAATTGAATATAGAGCCGGACAGTCCGGTATTTGAAATCGTTCGTTTAAGATTGGCAAATGGAACACCTCTGGCCATTCGAACCTCCATTATCCCCAAAGCGTTTGATCCCGAATTAATGAATAAGGACCTGGAGAATTATGGGTTGTATGAAATGCTGGCTAAATCGAATCACTTCCCCAGCTACTCCAAGCAAAAATTCCAAGCTGTTGCGGCTACGAAAGAAGAAGCGGAACTTCTGCTCGTCAAAGCTGGAACGCCGTTGATGCTGTGGAAAGGGGTGGTATACACAACAAATAATCAGCCGATAGAAAAGGTGAAGATTGTCTACCTTGGCTCACATTTTAGCTTTGAAATCGATCAAATACGGCTTGAATCGAATGTTCATTTTACGAATATACCGGCGAATAACGAATAAGATACATTTCTCGGATTCTCATGTTAATAAATATAACATAAATATACGATAATAAGTTTAACTTAATAATTTATGTCATTATTTATTACAAATATGTTTACAAAAAATGCAATTGATATTATAATTAGGGCATATATAAACGGTGTTTTAAGTATTATGTATCATTATGTGTAATAAAAATTAACAAAAATATGCTGAACCATCCATTATTTTTTTAGTAATAGTTGTAAAGACAACTTAACAACTCGGAGGGGAAGATCAATGGTCCTGAATTTTGTTGAGAGCCGGAATGAGAATGTAAAAACGAAAAGCGCCATTGCATTACAAGGAGTCAAGAAATGGTTTTATGATCAAGAGGGAAATATGGTTCAGGTAATCAAAGATATCACGCTTGAGATTAAGGATAAGGAATTTATCAGCATTGTTGGACCGAGCGGCTGCGGGAAAAGTACGATGTTTAACATCATTGCCGGTTTGCTCGAACCTTCGGAAGGCCAGGTCAGTGTTCACGGACATGATGTTTCATCATCCACGGGGCATGTCGGCTATATGATGCAAAAAGATTTGTTGTTTCCTTGGCGAACAGTAATCGAAAACGTAAGTCTTGGACTTGAAGTGAAAGGAAGATCCAGAAAGGAACGGGAAGAGTTAGCTTTGGAATATTTGGCCAAATACGGTTTAGCCGATTTTGCACACGCCTACCCTGCCACACTCTCTGGCGGAATGAAACAAAGAGTGGCATTAATCCGGACGCTCGTCATCAACCCCGACATTATTTTGTTGGATGAACCCTTTTCCGCATTAGATTATCAGACGCGGCTTGTGCTTGAGGAAGAAATCTTAACGATTCTGAGGGATTATGATAAAACCGTTGTTTTAATTACTCATGATATTGGTGAAGCCATCGCGATGTCTGACCGGGTAGCCGTTATGAGCCAACGCCCCACCTTTGTAAAAAAAGTATATGATGTAGGACTTGCCCAGGAGTACGGTTCGGCCATGAAGGCAAGGACAGATCCGCGTTATAATTCGTATTTTGACCAAATATGGGCTGATTTGGATATTCAAATAGGGAGGGAATCTTGATGGCCACACTGGAAACGGGAGTAAAAAAGGAAAGCATTTCAACAGTGTATGTAAAACCAAAAGAAAAAAAGAAAACACGCAGCCCTTTTCTGATTCTCAATTTTTATCGCATACTCATTATACTGGCCATCGTGGGATTATGGGAGCTTGCCGTTCGGTTCCAATTCGTCAATGCTTTCTTAATGGGTTCTCCGCAAGGCATATGGAGCGAAGCCATTCGACTCATCCAATCGGGGCAGCTGTTCACGGATACGATAGCCACTTTGTACGGGACGATTACGGGTTTTATTATCGGGAGCTTATTAGGTTCTGGCGTAGGGCTTCTACTATGGTATTCCGAGAGGGCTGCCAAAGTTATTGATCCGTTTGTTGTAGCGTTGAATGGCCTGCCCAAAATCGCGCTTGCCCCCATGATCATCATTTGGTTCGGCTCGGGCATCTTTTCAAAAATGGCATTGGCGACCATTGCCACCTTCATTGTTGCGCTTCTATCGGCGTACCAAGGTACCCATCAAATCGATTCCAGTCTCATTCATTTAATGAAATCGCTGGGCGCCACGAAGGGGCAAATATTCCGGAAAGTGGTCATTCCATCGACACTGCCATGGATAATTTCCGCATTTCGTTTGAATATCGGCTTTGCTTTGATTTCTGTTATCGGGGGTGAATTTATTTCATCGGATAAGGGGCTGGGCAGAATGATTTTTGTTGCCGGGAACCTCTTCAATTTGAATGTGGTATGGGTTGGGGTTTTGACGCTGATGCTTGTAGCGATCCTGCTGTATGCCATCGTGACGAAGCTGCAATCCAAATTGCTTCCATGGGAACAAGCTGAATTAGAAAAGACAAAATAACTTTCAACTGTGCGGGAGGAACCATACCATGAAAAAAACGTTTTTAATTCTTATCCTTTCGATTCTTGTGGCCGCTCTTGGAGCCTGTTCATCCGGAAATTCGGCTTCTCCTGCACCATCGACGAATGCGGCGGAAGCACCGGATCCGGCGAAATCCGATGCCAACAAGGAAATGGATACAGTGCTTGTGACAGAAGCGTTTCACACGCTCCTTTACTTGCCGCTGTACGTTGCGAACAAAGAGGGATTATTTGAAAATAATCATATCAAAATTTCGAATATCCGTTCTGCCGGTACAGGACCGACCGCCCTGGCCTCTGTTTTAGCCGGTGAAGCCCAATTTTCCGTACATGGACCGGAGCATGTCGGGTTTGCAAAGGAAAAGGGCGGTCATGCCAAGGCGGTAAGTGCCGTTGCCAATAGTGCTCCTGTATGGATTCTTGCCAATAAAAATGTAGCGTTTAACTCTCCTGAAGACTTGCGGGGAAAGCGGATTGTCGTCGGTTTGGCGCCCGGAACCTCCAATACATTGCTGAAACGGCTGTTACGCGATCATGGTCTTGATTTTACAAAGGATGTAACGGTGACGGAAGTGCAAAATGGCTCTGAGCTAGGGCCTGTCCTGGCAGGGCAGGCGGATATCGCTGTTGCTTATCAGCCGCAGGTTGAACAAGGTTTATCTCAAGGACTTCAATTAATTTATAACTTTACGGAAGAATATCCCGAGTATGCCTTCTCCACATTTAATACGTCCATTCAGTTAATGGAAAAAAATCCCGACTTGGTCAAACGCTTTGTGAAGTCGATGGATGAGTCGCTGAAATTCATTCACCAAAACCCCGAAATTGCAAAAAAAGTGGCGCGGGCAGAATTTCCCGAATTAGATGGCGAAGTAGTAGACAATGCTGTACAGCGTATGATCGACAGCAATGTGTATCCGCCGAACGCCAACATCACGGAAGAGGCCTTTAAAGTTGCCATCGATATGCAGAAATTTGTGGGCAACATCAAGACGGATATGAAGTATGAAGATATTGTGGATGCCAGTTTTATCCCGAATGAATAGACAGGAGAATGAAACCCTATGACTCTTCAAGTGGCAGGATTGCAGATTGGACCGTACCGGGACGGTGATGCGTACAATCATCGAATGGAGCGGTTGTCCGCTCTATTCGACCAGGCCTTGCAGGAAGGCAGGAAACCCGATCTGATTGTATTTCCTGAACTTATGACCGTTCCTTATTTTTGTACAACAGGCAGTGAAACGTTCTTTGAGCTGGCGGAGCCGGCGGATGGTCCAACCTTCTCCTATTTTTCCAAAAAAGCAAAAGAAAATAATGTTCATATTATCGCTACCATTTTTGAAAAAGCACAAGAGAAAGATGGAACGCGTTATTTTAACACGGCCATCGTCATTTCAAATCATGGCGAATTGCAAGGATATTATCGGAAAACGCATATTCCGAAGCTAACCCTTCCCACCTTAACGACGGACGAAACCTATTATTTTAATAGGGGCACTCATTTCCCGGTGTTTGATGTGAATGGCTATAAAGTGGGAATATTAATTTGTTTCGACCGCTCATTTCCGGAAGCCGCCAGGGCGCTTGCTTTACAGGGGGCAGATTTGATTGTAATACCCACCGCGGCTTCCGGAGACGACAGAAAGAAAGCATGGCTTGCCGAATGTCAGTCCAGAGCCAGAGAAAACGGGGTTTTTGTACTAGGCATTAATCGCGCAGGAGAGGAGCGCGCTGCAAATGTCGGCCGTTCCGGATTGAAGTTCTTTGGCTTGACTTGTGCATTTGACCCCATGGGTAATTCTTTAAGCGATGGTCTTGACGAAAATCCTTGGCAAATCATGTCTGTAACGTTGGATCCTAATCTTATACGCGAGACCAGAGAGCGGTTGAACCTGTTAAACCATCTTCAAGTCGATGTATATCATGCTTATTCAAAGGAAGTCCAAAAAGTCAGAAGCTTTCCAATCGAAAGAGAAATTACCCCTCTTTTTGGGCCCAAAGGAGTTGTAGGCATTGATTAAGACACAGCTGCAGCATTTAACGATTGCCAGTACGAATCAAATGTTAAAAAAAAGGGAAATTTCACCCACTGAATTGATTTCTCTGTTTTTCAAACACATTGAAAAATGGGAACCGCATGTAAAGGCGTGGGTTACCTTTCAGCAGGAAACCGCTATGGAACAGGCAAAAGCTTTAGAAATGAAAATGAAGACAATAGAAGAACTTCCCCCGCTATTTGCCATTCCTTATGGGGCGAAGGATATTATTTATACCAAAGGAATCCGGACGGAAGCCGGCTCCAACGTACTTAAAGGGTTTGTTCCTGAGACTGATGCAACAGTCGTTCATCGGTTGCAAAAGGCAGATGCCGTATTGCTTGGGAAAACAACGACAACGGAATTCGCCAACTGGGGAGGAGCCCCTGAAACCCGAAATCCGTGGAATGTAAATCATACCCCGGGTGGATCAAGCTCCGGTTCAGCGGCCGCATTGGCGGCAAATATGGCATTGATGACGTTAGGTACGCAAACTGCGGGATCGTTATCTCGTCCCGCGGCTTACAACGGGCTTACCGTCCTGAAGGCGACGTACGGACGAATAAGCAAAGCGGGTGTGATTCCCGCAAGCTGGAGCCTTGACCATGTTGGCGCTTTGACGAAGACGGTGGAAGATGCAGTTCACGTCTACAATGTGCTGTCAGGCCCTGACCCAGACGATACGGCCACTTGGACTTTGCCTAAGCAAGCATTGAAAGTGCAAACCAATAAGGATTATACGGTCGGAATTGTCGTCGATTCCTATTTTCAGGATGCAGATTCTGAAATGGCGGCGGCGATTGAGAATGCGGTTCATTTGCTGCAATCATTGGGAATCAAAACCGTTCCCGTCCGCCTGCCCAAAAGCTTGGAGGCGGGCAATGCAGCCCACCATATCGTTATGAAATGTGAAACAGCAAGTTATCATGCCGATCAGTATGCTAAAGACCCATCCCGTTTTCATGCCTATTTGCAGCAATTTATTCGTGAAGGATTACAAATTAAAGCAATTGATTACTTAAAGGCCCAACGTATCCGTTCTGTATTTCGCCAGGAGTTATGCGATGTATTCAAAGATGTCGATCTATTGGTCACTCCTGCGACACCGTCGCCGGCTCCCGAAGGAATTAAAGAAACGGGTTCGCCCGCTTATAATTTGCCATTCACCAATGCAGGTGTGCCGACCTTAACGCTGCCGGTTGGATTTTCAAAGGATAAAAACCTCCCTCTAGGCATGCAGCTCATCGCTGCTCCAATGCAGGAACAGAAACTGATTGATGTAGGCCATTTGTTTCAGCTGGAATCGGATTGGCACAAACAATCGCCTGAACTTGTCAATAAAGTCATATGATGATCATTGTGACCATGTTTGTTTTAGGAGTTGTGCTGGGATTTATTGGAGCGGGGGGATCCGGGTTTATTATTGCGGTGCTGGTAACCTTCTTTGACATCCCTATTTACCATGCTCTGGGAACAGCGGCTGCCGTGATGTTTTTAAGTGTTTTGACAGGGAGCTGGAGTCATTTTCGGGAAGGGAATTTGATCCTGAAACAAGGTCTTTTTATTGGCTTTTTCGGATCCGTCGGCTCTTATGTGGGTACTCGCATGACCAAAATCATTGACCCGGAAATATTAATGTATTTCACGGTAACCGCATTGGTTTTATCGGGGTTAATGATATGGTTAAAAACAAGGTTGAATTTGGAGCATTCTGCCGCGGAAGAGGTACAATTATATCCATTAAGATCGTCCATCATCGGTTTGGGAAACGGAATGATTTCGGGAACGTTTGGCATAGGGGCAGCTCCTTTTATTCAACTTTCCCTCCTGAAATGGCTTGGCTATCCAATGTTTGCGGCTGCCGGCACAACCATGCTGGTGTTAATACCCATTTCATTAGCGGCCGCTCTGGGATTTATGCAAAATGGATTCTTCGATTCATCATTATTTTTGAAGGTCGCTCTAGGTACGATAGTGGGTTCATATATCGGTGCAAAGCTGACCAAAAGACTTCCGCGAATTATCCTGCGATACGGCATGGTGGTTACGCCGGTCGTAAGTGCGATGCTTTTATTAATTCATCAATTGGATTAAAAAGAGGATGCCCCTCAGCAGATTTATCTGCTTATGGGACAACCTCTTTTTGCTTAAGATTGATTCATGTATTTTATTTAGGCAGGTGGGTGACCCGCTCGATCCGAAGCATGATTTGTTTGTCGAGCAGCTCCGGCTTGATCTTCGGATTGCCCGCATTGATTCTTGGAATTTCCAGCGGATGGCTGGCACGGGTCGCCATTTCGTTGACGATCGTAAAGGCATAGCGGATTCCGGCTTCGCTAATCCATTGTTGAGCGGTCTTGGAGAAAATTCCGAACGGATACGCATAGGCGTTTACTGTACGGCTGCCGCCATACAGCTCGTTCAGCTTCTGAACGCAAGCCTGGCTGTCGCTCTGTATTCGCTCATTGTATTGTTCCTCCGTCTCACCGTCGAGTCTGCCGGTCAGTGCGGCAAGGTTGTCCTTTTTATAATGGAGGTTGTCAGAATGGCATTGAAAATCGAACATGTCCTTGCGATAACTCAGCATTTCCCGAATCTGCTCTCTGGAAAGCGTTGGAATCATGGGAGCCGTCGGATCGTCCAAATCCGCAGTAATAATGAAATTTACGGCCGGGATATCCAGCTCTTTCAGGACGGGATAGGCATAGTCGTAGAAGCTTCGGTACCCGTCGTCGAATGTGACAAGCACTGCCTTATCGGGAACCGGAGCGCCCTCGTAAAATTTCTCAAACTCGCTTAATGAGATGAAGCGGTACCCCTTGGATTGAAGAAAGCTTAGCTGGTCGCGAAAAAGCGTGCTGGACACGGTGCTTGAGCTTTGGTCCGTATCGTGCACATGGTGGTACATCAGAACGGTGACTTGGTCGCTGTAGCTTTCCGTCAGCTTGGGGCCCCACGTGTCGAATGCGCTGATCAAGACAGCCGCGAGCAGCAGCGCGGCGAATATATTTTTGGTCATGAAGAATCTCCTTCAGAGGGTTGGAAGAAAATAAAGCCTATAGTAAGTTATAGCGATTCTTCGACCGAATATCAAGCGCTCGGACTCATGTTTTTATACTTATTTTAACGTTCTCACTCGGCAAACCGGTCGGCCACTGAACTGGCGCCGAAGGATAACGGCTTGATTCGTGCTTCGTACCCCACGGAGGTGACCCAGCCGCAAATTTCCTGGATCAACACTTTGGTCTCTCCTTTTTGACCGATGTCGATATGGATCTCGAGAGGCCATGCGAGCAGAAGCTCGCCCATGCCGTTCTTATTCAGATGCTCCACCAGCTCCAGGCTAAGCTCAGTTTCCCGATAAATCCGCGAGCGCAGGTCGTGAAGCGGCCGGCTGTTCAGCTTGCGGTAGAAGAAACGGGCACCCTTGCCGATCCGATGAATGATCAGTGCGGTAACCAGGGTCGTCGAACGCTTCGTGGTGTGCGAATCGGTACCGATGACAAGCTTGTATTTTGCATCCGGGTCTTCCTTAACGTAAACTTGAAGCTGCGATACCATTTCATCAATGGAAACGGTACCCCATGTCGGGCTGACGAATAACATAACTCCCAACTCCTTAAGGCATATACGAAGCTTTTATTATTTATTTTACTCTAAAAAGCGGAGAAATAGTTTGTCCCCAGCCAAATTGTGTTTTTGTCGGCGTAAATTTTTTTAAAAATTCTGAAAAATATAGTAAAATAACAAAATTTCAACATATAATATTAATGTAAGCGATTGCAGTCCCAAAGGAGGCTGGAAGCCATGGAGGGGAGATTGCCTGTCGGTTTGCTTATCGGAGTCATGCTCAGTATTCCGCTGTGGCTGTCTATGATCGGATGGATAAGACTAATTGGGTCGCTCTAGTTTTTTTGTCAAAGCTTCGCTTTATTTAACGGATATACCGCAAGGAATAATACCAGAGATTTTCATTTGTTGGATTGTTTGCATGAGACTATCGGTCTTAGGTCAGGGGTTTACGTTTACCTTCACCATTCAAACGTACTGCAGTGAAGACAAAATGGCCGTTCGGCTTTTAAGCCGGGCGGTATTTTTTTGCTTCATCGAGGCTTCATAACGAAATGCCAGGTGCTCTTACAGTTTGTCTCCAAAACCGTACTAAGCTATACTTAAGTAAGTGGATTTTCAATCAAGAGGGAGAGACAGCTGGATGGATACCATTACACATACACTGTTCGGTTTAACGCTTTATGGCGCTGTAGATAAATCCCGCATGACCCGCGGGGAGAAGCAGGCGCTCCTGTTCACGACCGTAACGGGCTCGCAAATTCCCGATATTGATGTGATCTCCGCTTGGTGGGATACGGCGGGGCGCTATCAGATGTGGCATAGGGGATTGACCCACTCGGTCTTTCTGGTGCCGGTTTTTGCGGCCCTGCTTGCGGGAATGGCCCGGCTTGTGTGGAAGGTCAAGGGCTGGAGCTGGTTTGTCATCGGCATGATTGCCGTGTTCATCCACAACACCAGCGATTTGTTCAACGCTTGGGGAACCGGCTATCTGGAGCCGTTTTCGACGGTACGCATTACCTTCGGCACCATTCCGATCGTCGATCTGGTATTCTGGGCGCTCATGCTTGGCGGATGGCTGTGGGTATTTTTTCGCAAAAGAAGCGGGCGGTTGAAGGTGCCTTCGCACCGGGTGTACCGTACCGTATGGCTGCTGATTGCGCTGCACGTAGGATTACAGTCTTTCCAGGGCTATACGCTTTATCAGCAGGTGAACCATCAGTACGAACAAGTGGCGCTTGCCGCGGATTTTGTCCCCGGGACGTTTACGGTCATCGGAAAGCACGGCAATACGGTTGAATTGTCCAAAGGAACCGTATGGACAGGCATTCGGCCGGTGACACAACTGAAATCGAATGAAGATGCCGATCTGGAGGCATTGTTTGCCGCTAACCCCAAGGCCAAGACGCTGTACGAGTGGGCGCCGTTCGTGGTTGTTGTAGAGGATGACAAGCGTTTGGGCTTGTACGACCCGCGCTTTTACCGCAACGGCCAATCGTTCCTCTTTGAATATATGGACAAGCAGGCGCTGTGATCACTCCTGTCATGCATTATCTAACAAAAACCGCCTCTTTTCCAGGCTGATGCCATGGAAAGAGGCGGTCTTTGTTGGTTCAAGCTTTAAGGCGTGTAAAAATTTTGTGTGTAGTAGATGTTCAATTTTCCGCCAAAGTAAACTCCGACACCCAGGTTTTTATAGCTGCCGAGTATATTTTTGCGATGGCCTTCCGAGTTCATCCAACCATGATGGGCGAAGATAGCGCTGGTTTGACCTGCGGCGATGTTCTCGGCAGCGGCGCGGAATTTGAGACCGTCCTGCTTCATTCGGTCGAACGGGCTTAAACCGCTTGGGTTCGTGTGGTCAAAGTAACCCTTGGCAGCCATATCCTGGCTGTGTTTGCGCGCTGTCACAGCAATGGCATCGTCCCAGACAAACGGGGACAGTCCGAGCTTCGCCCGTCCTGCATTGGCAAGGTCGAAGCTTTGCCGCTCGTACGCTCTTGCCAGCGCATCGCTGGCCTGAGGATAGAAGGTTTCCAGCGAAAGCTCCGTTGACTTGCCGATCACCTGAACACCGGTGACGGCATGGTTCCGGTGCACGTCGTAGAAGAAGGTAGCATAGGCGCCATTGATTTCATAGGTTCCGTACTCGCCTTTACCGTAATTCATCATAAAACGGGTGCTGCCCTTCTGAATGAACGAGACCGGGGCGCCGTACTGCTTTTCCACTTCGGCCTGGCTTGAACCGTCCGCTATGCCGCGATCGGTGCGCCAGTTGTTCGATGGCGAGTATAACGCAACGACTTTATTTCCACTAATGCCGATTTGCACGTAATCTTTGTAATCCTTGTTATAAATATACCATTGGAAGCCGTACTCGCTTGTATCTTTACGGGCGGGAGCTCCGAGCTTCTGCGTCACCGAATTCGACAGAGTCGCCGAGCGCAATACCCTTGACGGATATCGGCACGTCCGCAACCACTGAAACGCCGGGTTGCGGCTGTGCCGGTGCCGGCGCCGCATTCAAGCCGACGAATTTTTGCTTGATATTCCAAACAAACTGAACCGCTTCGGCGCGGGTTAGTTTGTCCTCTGCCTGATAGCCTTCGATCGTGGCAGCGGTTTTCCCTTGCGACAAGCCTTGATCCAGCAAAAAGCGGATGGAATCGTTCAAGCCCATCGTCCCTTTTTGGGTGGCGGCAATCAATCGGGCCACATATCCCCGGTTATACAAGTTTCGGTCAGGGCTGTTAAGAACCGGCCATTGCTGCTGCCGGGCATAATCATAATAAGGCTCGTACCAATCAGCGCCGGGTTGCGCCGAAGGGACTGGCGTTTCCGGATAAGCACGTAAAAGCATCGCAAGAAACTCGGGCTCGGAAACGACTTGGTCGGGACGGAACGTACCGTCCTCATATCCGTTGACAATACCATTGGCAGCTGCCCATGCTACAGATTTAGAGGCCCAATGGCGGGACATATCCTGAAAGCCGCTTAAACCTGCAGCCGCGGATGACGAAATGATGGATAGTATAGAAGTAACGCTTAGAACGACAGGCAGCGCGAAAGACAACCAGCGTTTATTCAACTTGCATTCCTCCTCTTCCCTATAAAATTCGTGTCCGGCTTGCCATATTAGTCGGTTTTCTAAGCATATGCAACTATATACCATTTAATGGTAAAATTGTATTAGATTCATAGAAGCTCCGCGATTGGAGCGGAAAACAAAAGAACCGTCTGCTGCGCGGGGCAGCAGGCGGTCCTCGGTTTTGTTCTATAAGTGGCAGCGCTATTTCTTTTTGCGGGTTTTGCGTGCTTCCGCGGCTTCATGGGATACCGTGTCTTCCGCCAGCTTGCCGCCGAATTGATCAAGGCGGCTGGGGCTGCTTGCAGGTCCGTCATTATCGGGTTTGCTGTTTCTTCCACTCATGAGCGATCACCTCCATGCGTTAGCGTGCCTAAACTCCCGCCATATTATAACAGTTGAGGGGAATTCCGTATAACGGAACGGGAGCCTTGTGAGGGCGCTTGCCGCGGATTTAAGATGAAGCTATGAAGGAGGAATAGCAGTGAATGTGATCAAGAGCGAATCCTTTGCGAACCATCTGGCCCAAGCGGAACAAACAGGAGCCGGCGTAGAACCGTTAACGCTTCTGGAGCCGAATATCACGATTGAGGAAGCCTATCATGTCCAATTAAAAACCATCGAACGAAAAGTCGAGGCCGGGGCCAATGTCGTCGGCAAAAAGATCGGTCTCACATCGCTTGCCATGCAAAAATTACTGGGTGTGGATCAGCCGGACTATGGCCACTTGTTGGATACCATGGCGGTGGAAAACCAAGGGATGATCCCGTTCGCCCGTGTACTTCAACCTAAAGTGGAGGCGGAAATCGCGTTCAAATTAAAGCGTGATCTGATCGGGCCCCGAGTGACGGTGACCGATGTCCTGCTGGCAACGGAATATGTGATGCCTGCCCTTGAGATTGTGGACAGCCGGATCAGGGATTGGAAAATCAGGCTTCAGGATACCATCGCCGACAATGCTTCTTCCGGTCTGTACGTGTTGGGCGGCAAACAGGTGAAGGTGCATGAAGCGGATCTGGCGCAAATCGGCATGGTGCTGTACAAGAATGGCGAAATGGTCAATACCGGCGTAGGCGCGGCGGCTCTTGGCCATCCCGCCCGCTGCGTAGCGTGGCTCGCAAACAAATTATTTGAATTCGGCATTGTGCTAAAAGCAGGCGAGGTCATTCTTTCCGGGGCGCTGTCAGCGGCGGTTCATGCGGAACCGGGAGATGCCTTCAACGCCAGATTGGCACATCTTGGCGAAGTCGGCGTAAGGTTCACGGACAAACATGATGCAAGGGGGAAGGAACGGCATGTCTAAGGTAAAGGCAGCTATTCCAGGTTCAGGGAACAACGGCAAATCGACAAATAGAAAAATAAAGCAGCTTCGTTCTAGGAGGACGCTATGGATCGAAACCAATACATCAGCATAGCCCAACGCTTAATCGATGCGGAAGTCGGCAAAAGGGAGGTTACGCGGATCACAACGGAGCATCCCGACCTGACGGTTGATGATGCCTACCGCATTCAAGAGGAGCTTGTCGGCATCAAGCTTGGGCAGGGATACCGGATCATCGGTGCCAAAATGGGGCTGACGAGTCCTGCCAAGATGAAACAAATGCGTGTGGAAGAACCGATTTACGGTTACATTTTTGATTACATGGTGGTTGACGGCAATGTGTTGAAGCTGAGCGAGCTGATTCATCCGAAGGTGGAGGCGGAAATCGCTTTTATTCTCGGCGAGGATCTGGAAGGCCCGGGGGTAACGATCGAACAGGTGTTGGCTGCTGCGGAGTACGTAGTTCCTGCTCTTGAGATGATTGACAGCCGGTATGAGAATTTTCAATTCACCCTGCCGGATGTCATTGCGGACAATACCTCTGCGTCGCGGGTGTTTATCGGTTCAGCGATGAGAAAGCCCGCGGATTTGGAGCTTGATTTAGTCGGTGTTACGCTGGCGGTTAACGGTGAACTGAAGGATTTGGGCGCGGGAGCTGCCGTGCTGGGCCATCCTGCCCAGTCGGTTGCGATGCTGGCCGGCATGCTGTCCCGCAAGGGGCTCAAGCTGAAGGCAGGCCAGGTCATCCTTACCGGCGGAATGACCGGAGCACTGATGCTTTCGCCCGGAGATACGGTTACCGTGAAGTGGGACGGTCTGGGAACGATGGAATTCAGAGTAGAGGAATAGCCAGTAACCGATATGCCAGGCAGCTAAGAGAGGCCGCTCCATAAGGGGCGGCTTTTCTCGTGGCCATAAATTTTGTCAATGGGTGCCGATTGACACTTTCAATTGGAGCATTGAAGAGAACTGCCTTATTATTGGAAGTAGAGAAAAGACCTTAGAGACTGGAACAAAAGGAGGAATTCCGATTGACATGTAAACGCTTTATCATCGACGATCCGGAACGCATGCTGTTTAAAGTAAGCCGTTCTGTTTTTACAAGGCCGGAGTTGTTGGAGAAAGAGAAAGAAACGATCTTTAATCAATGCTGGATTTATGTGGGACATGAATCGGAAGTAACGAAAAAAGGCGACTTCGTCACGAGAAATGTCGCGGGCAGACCGATCATTTTTAATCGGGACAGCAGCGGCCGGGTACATGCGTTCCTTAATACTTGCTCCCATCGCGGTGCGCTCGTATGCCGGGAAAGAGAAGGCAACTGCAAAACGTTCCGCTGCTTTTATCATGCGTGGACGTTCAGCAACAATGGGGATACCATAGCCATCCCCGGCGAAGACTCGTATCCGCCCGGATGGGATAAATCGCTTATGGGTCTGCACAGCGTTCCGCGCTTGGAAAGCTACAGGGGCTTCTACTTTTTGAATTTCGACAAGCATGCGGTTTCGTTGGACGAATATTTGGCCGGAGCCAAGGAATATCTGGATTTGATCGTGGATCAATCCGAAACCGGTGATATGGAAATCATTCAAGGCACACAAGAATATGACATGAAGGCGAATTGGAAGCTGCTGGTGGAAAACAGCTTCGACGACTACCATGTGGTGCCTACGCATATCACTTATTTGGATTATTTGAAGGATTCCGGTGTGGAGGTTGCGCTGCCCAAAGGCTTGTTGATGCCGGCGCACGGGATCGGCAAGCCGCTTGGCAACGGTCATGCCGTCATCGATAACAAAACCTACAGGGGAAGACCCATTGCAAGATGGATGCCCATCTACGGAGAGGATGCCAAGCCGGTAATCGAGGAGAAGCGGAAGGAGCTTGTGCAGCGTCTTGGCGAAGAGAAGGGGATGAGGATAGCGGAAACGAACCGGAATCTCGTCATTTTCCCGAATCTCGTGATCAACGACGGATCCTCGATTACCGTGAGAACCTTCTACCCGGTTAGCTATAATCACATGAAGGTCACGGCTTGGGCCTTAGGTCCAAAAGAAGAAAGTCCGCAAGCGAGAAGAGTCAGACTGGACAGTTATTTGACATTCTACGGACCGGGCGGATTTGCCACCCCCGACGATGTGGAAGCATTGGAGGTTGCCCAGCAGGGGTACGAAGCGTATCAAGAGGTGGAGTGGTCCGACATTTCGCGCGGCTTGCACAAAGAAGAACAACTGAATACGGACGAAATCCATCTGCGGACGTTCTGGAGAAGATGGAACGAATTGATGACAGGCGAGACCACACCGGGTACAAACTAAAGTACATGCGGCCAGGAGGAATGTTCATGAGCGCAAGGACGACAACGCAGGATTTTGAGCGATCTGATATTGAAGATTTTTTGTATCACGAAGCTTATTTATTGGACGAATGGCGGCTGGACGAATGGGGGGAGCTGTTGACGGAGGATGCCTGGTATCTTGTTCCTCCCAATGATGTGCCCAGAGGGAACCCGGAAAATACGCTGTTTCATGTCGCGGATAACATTGACCGCATCCGTTCGCGAATCAAAAGATTGAAGAGCCGCCACGCCCATGCGGAAAATCCGCATTCCCGTACAAGAAGGCTGATTACCAATGTGCGGATTACGGCCCGCGATAGCGAGATGATTTCCGCCTCCGCCAATTTTATGGTCATGCGGTACAGGAGGAACGAACAGATCAGGCAGTATGTCGGCGTGTACGAATATAAATTGGCGGTCCGGGACGGGCAGTTGAAAATTGCTGAGCGCAAGGCGATATTGGATGCCGAGGAATTAGGGCAACTGGGATCGGTAAGCATTTTACTGTAAATCGTTAGCGAAATCCTGAACGAAATGGGAGGATGATCTATGCTTCGCTATACAAAGCTTGGCTATATTGCAGTCAATGTAACGGACGTTGAGCGCAGCGCGAATTTTTACCGGGACATGGTTTGTTTGGATCAGGTGGGGGAAATCAGGGAGGATATCGCCTTCCTGTCGTCCAGCTCCGATTACCACAATCTGATTCTGAATCAATCCGACAAACCGGGACTCAAGAGAATCGCTTTTGAAATGGAAAGCACGCAGCAGCTCGAAAAAGCCTTTGAACTTCTGGAGAAATCCGGATGTCATCCGGCGGAGGTAGATCAAGCGGAAAGATCCCTGCTCAAAATCGATAAGGCGTTCCGGTTCAAGGATCCCAACGGAGTCACTTTCGAATTGTACAATCGGATGCTGCAAAGAGCCAAGCCTTATCAACCCGATCCCATTAAAGTGTTGAAGCTGGACCATATCGTGCTGCGGGTGCCTGACTTTCAGGAGACGGTGCGCTTTTTTACCGATGTGTTGAACTTTAAAATATCCGACACGCGCCATAAACCGGATGGCGAGATGTATTTTGCCTTTATGCGCTGTTTTCCTAACCCGTATCATCACTCCTTCGGCATAGCTCAAGGCGATGACCTCCGCATGTTTCATATTGCCTTCAAGGTGGCGGATATCAACGATGTGGGAACCGCGAGAAACCGACTTCTGAATTATAACGTGCCGGTGATTTTCGGGCCCGGCCGTCACTTGGCTTCAGGCAGTATTTTTATGTACTTTCTGGATCCTGACGGCTTGACCCTGGAATATACGCTGGGCATGGAGGAATTTCCGGAGGAGAACCCGCGGGAGCCCAGAATGCTGGACAACACGCTGCGCACCACGGATATGTGGGAAGGCGCTTCCGACCCGCGGATCGGGAAAGTGGGTCACGTAGAAGTGTAATTCGAGAATGAAGGAGATGAATGACCCTTGTCCAAACGAAATTTAAAAATCGGAAGTACGTTTTACCTGCATACGATGCCTTTGCTTCACCATGCCATCGAAACGAAGGGGTTCGATTATACCGCGGAGAATGTCAAAACCATTGACGAATGCACCTTGCGGACTTTAAAAGGGGATTTTGACATCGGAGAAATGTCTTTGGCGACCTTCCTCAAAGTACAGGAAACCGATTCGAGCTTGAAGGCGCTGCCGGTATTTGCCCGGAAAATTCCTCAAGTCTATGCCTTTTGCTCCAGGGAATCCGGATTAAACAGCTATAAAGATTTAAGAGGGAAGAAAGTAGCCGTATTTCAATATTGGGTTACCGCCTCCATTTGGCACAGATGGCTGCTGACCCATCATTACGGAGTAGACGCGAAGGATATCATTTGGTGCCCGCTTCGTAAGGACCGAATGGATAACATGCCTTATCCCGAGGATCATCAGATCCATTGGGACTATGTGGAGGGGACGCCGGAAGAGCTGCTGCGCAGCGGGGAGATCGATTGCTTCTTTTATGCACGCAAACCGGATCGATTCGATGGCCTGCGCTGGTTATTCCCGCCGTCTCCTGAAGAACAGATTCAATTTGTTCACCATTCCGGAATCACTCCGATTACGCATGTGATGGCGATCAAAGATGAAATCGTGCAAAGCTCTCCGGAAATTATCGATGAAATCATGGAGGTTTACGAGAAATCCAAGGCGATGGGTTACCGGGAAGCGGCCCACATGGCCAGCCTGTACCTGCCGTTTGCCGATTGGCATCTGCACCAAACGGAATCGGGCCTGGGGGGAAGGGATTGGAACGAGAACGGGTGGTCCGAAAACAAACCTATTTTGGAAACCTTCTATCAAGCATGCATTGAGCAAGGGTTTATTCAGCAGCCGTATGATTTGTCCGACAGCTTTATTCCTTATGATTATGAGAAATAGCATTCTACAGCAGGACTCCCCCATCGCGCAAAAAACCGGCTGCGGGATCACCCCAGCCGGATGCCGTAATGAGCTCATGCTATAATTGCTGAAACAGCTTCTTTGCGGCACAGACTACCGTTTCCCGGATTTCTTGCTGCAGCCGGGTTCCGAGCACCAGATAAATAGGGGCGCTCGGAAGCGGAAGATTCATCGGCAGTTCGACAATCGTTCCGTTTCTTAACTCTTCGCTGACGATCATTTTCTGCAGGAAAGCAACCCCGAGCCCTTTTCGGACCATCATTTTGATCCAGCCCAGGTTGTTGATTTCCACCGTCTGAATATCCTTCAGCCCGTTTTTTTTCAAAAATTGGTCTACCAGCTGGGTGGTCAAAAACGGCTTGCTGTACGTAATAATACGTTCTTTTTTCAGTTCCGCGGTGGTAATGGTTCCGGTTTGAGTCAAAGGATGCTCCGGCGCGCAGACCAAAATATTCTGTTCGTTTACAATATGGATGGCATCCAGGCCTTTGGTATCGGAAGCGGACTGTATATAGCCCAAACCGATATCTACGGCGCCTGAGCGGATATCCTCGAGTATTTCTTTCGTCGTGCTTATATTTACAGTAAAATCGATTTGCGGAAACACATTATAAAGCGCTTTCAAAAGTTCGGGCATAATTTCCACTCCCATGTGATTGGGACATGCGATGGTAATGGTTTTTTGTTCGTACGGCGGTTCCTTCAAGGCCAGCATGCATTTTGTAATATTGTCGTAAGCTTCGCGGAAATACGGCAGCACCTTTTCGCCTGCAGGGGTGAGGATGACCTTTCGTCCGCTGATTCGGTTAAACAGGGGATTCTGCAATTCCTGCTCCAGCATTTGGATGCGGACGCTGATTGTAGGCTGGGTAACGTATAATGCTTCTGCAGCGGTGGAGAAACTGCCCTTTTCGACAACCATCAGGAAGGCCTCAATGTTTTTTAACTCCATGGGTTAGGGATCACCTCTGTTGTGAAGATCATGCATCAGGGTACTGTCTTTTAATGTAATGCGCAGGACCAATGAGGTAAATACGGTTGTTCCTGTATGTGAAATCAAACTGGCGGGGAGGAAACATGTCATGGCCAAGCAGCAGGAAACGCTATCTTCCGTGCATAATGCGCTCCGCATTTTACGGGTCTTTACCTATGAAAATCCGGAAATGGGAATCAGCGAATTGAGTGCACATCTGGGATTGGCGAAAAGCACGGTGTTCCGACTGCTTCGTACGTTAAGTGAAGACCATCTGGTCGAGAAAAATAAAAAATCGCAGAAATACCATTTGGGATTGGCCGCATTGGAGTTAGGCTTCGCAGTATATCATGAAATGGAATTGCGCAAGGTTTCCCTGCCTTTGCTTGAGCGTTTGACGAAATCTCTCCGAAAGGTCGTGCATATGGGGGTCTATGATAACGGAGAAGTCGTTTATATTTGTAAACTGACTCCGGACGATCATTTGGGCACCATTACGCGAATCGGCCGCAGAGTTCCGTTCCACTGCACCTCTGTCGGCAAGGTCCTGCTCGCTCATCAGAGCGAAAGCGAAATATCCAGATTACTGCGGAACCGGTTAACCGCCCATACGAATAAAACGATTACCGATCCCGACCGGCTAAGAAGCTGTATGGCCGATGTTTATAAAAAAGGCTACGCCGTAAGCCATGACGAGCTGAAAGCCGGTGTCAGCTCGGTAGCCGTTCCGGTCATTAACGATAACGGGGAAGTCATTGCAGCGATCAGCGCAGCCGGATCGACGGCGCATTTTTACGACAGTCAGGTCCAGCGGTATATACGCGAGCTGAAAACGTGCAGCCGGATCATCACGGAACGGCTAGGGATGCAGGGATAAAACGTCTTTCTGACCCTCAAGGCGCATAAAGTGCGCCTTGAGGGCTTAATTTTTCGCGGGGGAAATCACGGCGGATTCGTAAGTCGTCGGATCATGTACCCAATGCTCCTCCAGCAGAAGGGTCTGAAGAACAGCCTGCTCCACCTCTGATTCCCCCCAGCCCAGCATGAGTTCAATGGCTTCTTCATTATCCATGACTTCAGTGAATACGTTGTGGGCACTAAACCAATAGCTGCGTTTGCCGGTCTGTTCGTTATAAAAACTGACGATACCCGGCCGAAACGGATGTTCAATGATTTTCATAACGGAATCCCGCCTTTTTGCGCTTTGTGACTCGTCATCGTAAAGCGTATATCTTTATCATAAGGGCGGCATCCGGGCTTGGAAACCGGTCTGTTCTTTTATACGGAATGAGTCCCGGGGGGAGTTTGTTTAAGATCCCAAATGTCTGTTGAGAAAATCCAGACTTCGCGAATAGGCGTCTCTGGACGCTTTGATTCGGTACGATTTGCGCGTGTCATTAAAAAAGGCATGCGGAGTCTCGTCGTAAACATGATATTCGAAGGATTTGCCGTGCTTCTTCATCGCCTCGGCAAAAGCAGGAATCTTCTCCGTAATCGCCGTATCCAGCTGCCCGTAGAAACCGATGACCGGACATTGTACCGATGCAACGGTCTCTATTGCCGGCGGATTGCCGTAGAAGACCACGGCACAGGATAAACGGGGTTCGTGAACGGCAAAGTAACCGGATAAAGCACCGCCCATACAAAAACCTAATGCTGCGAATTTGGCTCCCTTGGTTGCGGCATATTGCTCTTGTACAAAACGGCTTGTCGCGAGCATCTGCTCCAGGTGCTGCGCGGGCGCAGTGGCGGCGAACATTCCTTCAATCGTCTCCATGATATGGTTCTGCTGTTCCTGAGGGTAAACGGAAAGTGCCTGATTCCTCACATGGATGTCCCGCCAACCGGGGGAAGGCAGCTGCTCCATGAAGCTTTTGGCGGCTTCAATCCGTTCTGGCGTCAGATGCGCCGGACGTTGACCGTTGCGGGAGAAAAGATCCGGTGCGAACGCTGCATAGCCGGCTCTGGCCAACCTGTCGGCCACATCCTGAATATGCTCGTCCACACCGAAAATCTCCTGCAGCACCAAGACCGCAGGCAGGCCGGAAGCAGGCTGAACCGGTTTAGCGGCATATCCGGTATATTCCCTTCGTTCGCCATATTGCACCCACTCCGAAACAAAACCCATGTCCAATTCCTCCTTTGAAATCCATTGCGTTGATTTCATTATTTTACCATTAATGTTTGCGCTGTGGCACACAAAAGTTCATAATTAATCTGCGAACACATCGACTGGAGGACTCGAAATGGAACAGAGCGAGAAAAAACGCAGGCTATTAATTATAGCCGTAGCCCTGGGCTTTATCTTAAATCCATTGAATACGACGATGATATCCGTAGCTTTTTCCCGTTTGCAGGACGATTTTGGGCTATCCTTCGCGGATATCTCCTGGCTGATTTCGACGTATTACCTGGCAAGCGCCATTGGACAGCCGGTGCTGGGGAAGCTGAGCGATATGTTCGGCAGAAAACGGATGTTTATCCTGGGCTTACTGCTGGTTACGGCGTCTTCCATGCTGGCTCCGTTATCCCCGGGCTTTCATTGGCTTCTGGCCTTCCGTTTCGTTCAGGCTATCGGGACTTCCGCGGTGTTTCCTTCAGGAATGAGCATTATCCGCAGCGTAGTTACGGAGAATCAGGCGCGTGCGCTTGGGATTTTATCGGTGTTCTCTTCCACTTCAGCCGCTTTTGGGCCTTCCATAGGCGGATTTTTGATTCATTATGGGGATTGGCCAGCCATTTTTTTAATTAATTTTCCCGTCATTCTCGTTTCGTTGATCTTGGCTGTCAAAGTCATGCCCGCGGATACGCAGCAGCCGGTGAACATGAAAATCGATTCATGGGGGATTGTACAGTTTTCTTTGCTGGTGTTGGTTTGGCTCCTTTTTCTGCTCTCCGTCAGCAGCGGGGCGCAATGGTGGCTGCTCGGTGCAGGCATGGCATTGGGATATCTCTTTTACCGGTTTGAGCTTCGTCAACCGCAGCCCTTTATTGATGTTCATTTCCTAAAAAGCAATCCTCATGTGACCCTGATTTACATTCAAAATATTCTGGTGAACATCGTGTTTTATTCCATCACTTTTGGAATTCCCATGTATTTGCAGACGGCCCGGCATTTTGATACCCAAGAAACGGGGCTGTCGATGCTGTTCCTTTCGGGCTTCGCCGTGGTGATTACCCCCCTGGCCGCAAGATGGCTGGATGCCAAAGGATCCCGGTATCCTCTGTTCGTCGGAACACTGACCGTCATCCTGGGAATGCTTTTGTTGATGACCGTTCAAGACGGCTCCGGACTGACCTGGTTCTTTGTCGCGCTCTCTTTTCTTGGCATGAGCACGGGACTCAATAATCTGGGCTTGCAGACCGCTTTATATTCATTCGTATCCATGGAAGAAACGGGGATTGCTTCGGGTCTTTTAATGACCTCCCGATATATCGGAACCATTTTTTCATCCAGCTTGCTCGGCAATGTTTTCGGTACGGAAATCGCTTCGAAGGAACTCCATTCCATGGCGCTCATCTGTGCTGTTATCGGCGGACTGATGCTGATTTTAACGGTCCGGTTACATCGGGTGAAAAGCGAAGCCCCGTCTTTTTTTCGATAGAAGATAGAAAAGTGGGTATATGGAACTTATAGATTTCCTTAATACGTTGGTATCGAAATTATCAATTTGAATGTGAGGAATTTATGAAATATCATTAGTGACATACTTGGAAATACAGCATTCAAGCATGCCCCGGGTTTGAACGGGGGCATGCCGGCCGATATGAAGCGCTTGCAGTACGTGGCGATATGGCCGAACCTTGATCTCCGGAAAATCCGATTCAACAGTTAAAAAAGCCGTCGTGTCCCCGTTCGGGTAACCGCTTCCATTAACGGAATGAAGGAGTGTATGGGATGAAAGGATTGGAAAGGCTCGATCAAACCGTGGTGCAGGAATTAAAAGAAAAGATCGCTCTGGGATGTAAAATTTTAGCGAAATTGGAGCTGTCCGATTATCTCGGACACGTCAGCGCCCGCATACCCGGAACAGACCTTGTGTTCATTAAAGCAAGGGGACTGGACATGGGAAACTTGCTGGATATGACGGCAGATAAAGTCGTGATGGTGGACTTGGAGGGAAGAAGGGTCGAGGGTCAGGACTTGAATCCCCCCGATGAAGTCGTACTGCACACGGAAATTTTCAAAGCGCGTCCGGAGGTGATGTCTGTTGTCCATACCCATCAGCCTATATCCACCATACTCGGTGATTTAGGATTGCGCATCCTACCGATGCAGGGGGTCATGGCCGCCGTAGCCGCAAGAGAGATTCCTGTTTTTGAATCCTCGCTGAAAATCGTGACACATGAGCAGGGCAGAGGCGTGGCTCGGGCCCTGGGAGACCATTGGGCCGTTCATCTGCGGAATCACGGAATTTGCACGGTCGGTGACAGCATCGAGCAAGCTGTGGTGTTTGCCATATGGTTGGAGCACCAGGCCAAATTAACCTGGCAAGCCTCGGCGGCTGGAATTCCTCGCGGCATGAGCCAAGAAGAAGCGGAACTCCAGATCAAAGACGCTTTGGGGCCCATGGCAAGCCGGTGGAGATATTATTGCAGTTTGCTGGATAACTAGTTTCGGCAAAAATGTTTGCGCTTTCAATCATGTGGGAATGGAGGTTTTTTATGAGAAACGTCCAAAGACTGAAACTCTTTACCTTCATGTGCATATCGCTTGGCGTGCTGCTCCTTGTGGCAGGCTGCGGCAGCAGGGGGCAAACGTCGGGCTCACTGAGCGAAGGACAGCCGGAGGGTTCGCCCGGTGAAGGAAAAGCGGCAGGGCCACAAGTCTCGGTCAAGAAAATGCCGGAACAGCTGACCAAGATCAAAGTAGGCATTCCGACGCAAAATATCAATTTTTTGCCGTGGTACGCAGCGGTTCAAAAGGGTCTGTTCAACAAATATCATCTTGAAGTCGAGCTTCAAAGAGTGGAAGGCGGCGTGGTTGGTTTAAGGGGTCTGCAATCAGGAGATTTTGCTTTTCTGGGAGGCTTGCCGGAAGCCGCGATCACCGGCGTTTCGCAAGGCGCGAATGTAAAATTGATTGGCGCATTAACCTCGCAATCGATGTATTCGATCTTCGTTACCCCGGATATTCAGGACATTCAGGAATTAAAAGGGAAAGCGGGAGCGGTAGTGCAGCCGGGGAACGGAACCGATGTTATTTTGCGCTGGTGGTTGAAGCAGCATGGACTGGAGCCGGATAAAGACATACGGATTGTATCGGCCGGCGGTAATCCCGCACGGGTGCAGGCGATGAAAGCCGGTCAGGCTCAAGTGACCCTCCTGAGTCCGCCTACCGATTTGCAGGCGGAAGCTGCCGGATTTAAGAAAATCGGCTTGATTCGCGATGAACTGAAGAGCTATAACCATGATGCTATTGCCGCCAACGGAAAAATGCTGACCGAAACCCCGGAAATCGCCCGGGCGTTTATGGCGGCCACTGCAGAAGCCATTGACTTTATAAAGGATCCGTCCAATCGTTCCGAAGTGATTCAGATCGGGGTCAAGGCATTGGATTCCAGGGTGCAGGATGTGGCCAAGTCGCTTGAATTTGCGCTTCCTTCTTATGGGGATAAAGGAAGGCTGAATCTGGAAGGGATTAAATGGGCCATCGACACGGCCAGAGAAGCGGGAACATTGACCGAGGATATAAAGGTGGAAGATGTGGTGGATGAACAATATTACATGGAATAATTCATTTCATGACCAGGTTATAACATAACAGGAGGGGGTCCGTTTGAGAAGAAAAGGTTTCATCGGTTTACTTATCTCATGGATAGCGCTTGCGTGCGTGCTGGCTGCCTGCGGATCAACTGCGGCGCCTGTCGACAACTTGAAGGTAGGCGAGCCCAACTCAAAAAGCAAGCCGGACCAAGTCGTAGAAGTAAATATCGCTACCGTATCCAATACGATCGATTTTCTGCCGTGGCATGTAGCCGCCCAAAAAGGCTATTTTGAAAAACATCATTTAAAAGTCAATATCAAATCGGTGGACGGCGGGGTGGTTGCCTTACGGGGTCTGCAATCGGGGGATTTCCAGTTTATTGCAAGCCTGCCTGAATCGATCATCACTGCAGTATCCGAAGGGGCCAATGTAAAGGTCGTTGGCGCATTAAGCAATAAAACCTTATTCTCCATGTTTGTCTCTCCGGATATCAACAAGCCTGAAGATTTGAAGGGGAAGGCCGTGGCGGTTTTGCAGCCGGGCAACGGTGTGGACATCATTACGCGCTGGTGGCTGAAAAAGCATGGTCTTGAGCCTGATAAAGATGTCCGGATTGTTTCCGCCGGGGCAACACCGGCCCGATTAACCGCTTTAAGAAACGGTCAGGTGCAGGGGACGCTGCTTCAACCGCCTAACGATATAAACGGCGAGAAGGCCGGAATGAAACGGTTAGCCGTGATGAGTGAAGAGCTGTTGAATTATAATCAGGACGTGATTGCCGCTAACGGTAAAGTAATTCATGATCAACCGGAAGTGGTTCGGGCTTTCATGGCCGCTACGGCGGAAGGTATACAATTCATTAAAGATCCTGCCAACCGGGAGGAGGCGATCAGCATCGGAGTGGCGTCGCTTGGAACCGATCCGGAAGTGACGACGAAATCTTTTGATTTTGCTTTGGACGCCATCCCGAAGAAGGGAAAGCTGAATGTTGAAGGGATGAAATGGGCTATCGATGCCGTCAAAGCCATCGGCGGAATCCGGAATGATCTGCCTGTGGAAGAGGTCGTGGATGACAAATACTATGCCGAATAAAAGGGGGACCGTCCCCCTTGAACGATAATTTTTAGCAAAGGAGCAATCGGATGACAGCAGCAGCGCCGTTAATGAACTTTGAGAATCTGAATGTCATATATAATCAGGGCGAGCCCAATCAGGTTCATGCCCTTCAGGATGCCTCGGGAGAAATTTATGAAGGCGAGTTTATTTCCATTATCGGTCCGAGCGGATGCGGTAAAAGCACCCTGCTGCATACATTGGACGGATTGATTCGTCCGGTGACCGGTTCCATTTATGTGAACGGACACCGCGTTGAAGGTCCGGGTGGAGAGAAGGCCATGGTTTTTCAGGATTTTGCATTAATGCCCTGGCATACCGTTTTTCAAAATGTGGCTTTTGGGCTAAGGCTGCAGGGCAGATCGGAAAAGGATATACGCGATCATGTCATGCACTATATCCGGATGGTCGGGCTCGAAGGCTTTGAAGGCAAATACCCTCATCAGCTCTCGGGCGGTATGAAGCAGCGGGTGGGAATTGCACGCGCTTTCGCCGTGAACCCCAAAATATTATTAATGGATGAGCCTTTCTCCGCCATTGACGAACAGACACGCGAGATTATGCAGGAAGAAGTATTGAAAATTATGTTTAAAGAGAAAAAGACGGTCATTTTCATTACCCATTCTATCGATGAAGCGGTGTTTTTATCCAGCCGGATATTCCTCATGACCGTACGTCCCGGCCGAATTGTGGAAGATTTAAAAATTGACATCCCTTATCCCAGAACGCTGGAAACCAAATTGCTTCCCAAATATCAGGAATATAAAGCTCTAATTTGGAACCACCTCAAAGGGGAAGTTACCAGACAATATCAAAGGGGGGAAGTATAGATGGCAAAATTGGAATCGCTGAAGCCGGCTGCGGCCAGTCCGGTTCCCGCAAAAAAATCAAAATTAACCCCTGCCTGGTCCTATCCTCTAGTTACGATAGCCATCATTTTATTGGTATGGGAAATCTGTGGACAGATAGGGATGATCGATCCCTTTATGTTCAGCTGGCCCAGTAAAATCCTGGTGCAAACCTGGGGATTTATTATGAACGGAAGTGTGTTCAGGCATTTGGCCATAAGCGGTTTGGAAGCGGCGATCGGTCTGGCCATGGCTATGATCGGGATACCCTTGGGTTTGGTTCTCGGGTATTGGAAAAAACTGGAGTATTCTTTTGATCCGATTATTACTGCGCTGTATACTACACCCGTAGTAGCCTTGACGCCGCTATTCGTATTGTGGTTTGGTTTGGATATTTTGTCCAAAATTATGATGGTTTTTACGATGGCGGTTTTTCCTATTTTGATCAATACGATGTCGGGGGTGAAAACAACCGATCCGTCTCTGATCAAAGCGGCCCGTTCCTATGGAGCCAATGAGTTTCAGATGTTCAAAGAAGTGATATTCCCTTCCACACTCTCTTATATCATTACCGGAATACGGTTGGCTATCGGACGTGCGCTGATTGCGGTCGTTGTGGCCGAAATGCTGGCGGCCAATAAAGGGATAGGGTATGCCATCCGGCATGCATCCGAGCTGTTCCGTACCGCGGAATATTTGGGTTATGTCGGGGTTTTGATGGTCTTTTCCGTACTGCTGACGCAGCTGCTGAAGGTGGTTGAACGAAAAATCGCTCCTTGGCGCAGCTAGCCTTCATCGATAAAGCTTGTCATAAAGCCGCTCCGCGGTAACCGCCGGCCCCTATCCAAAGCTCCGGAAGAATCGATCTTCCGGAGCTTTTGGCGCTGAGTATTCCATTTCTATCTTTTTTCTTCCATTCTCAGCAGCAGAAAACCGCTCACAAACATCCACAGCGAGCCGATATAGAAGATCAAATCCAGCGTGAAGAAGTCGATCAGAACGCCTCCCGCGATAACCGCAAGACCGGAAAACAGGCCTATCCAGCCGTGGTAGGAGCCGATTTGCCGTCCCCTGACCGGGCCTTCCGTCACATCGGCCAACAGTGCCTTTTCGCCGGTTTTTTGCATAGCTCCGAACAGCCCCATCAGCACCTGCAGTACGTAAACCTGCCAAATCCCTGTCACCACGGGGAAAAACAGGAACAGCACTGCCATTCCCCAAGCGCTCCAGAGCAGCAGCGATTTCCTGCCGTATCGGTCGGACCAGGCGCCGAGCCTGGGTTGGAGCAGGGAGGAGCTGATGGTAAATAAGCCGTAAGCCAGCCCGTATTCGGTAAAACCAGCTCCGATCTCCTTGATGAAAATAAGGTAAAACGGAAAGACCAATCCGCTTCCGAACAGCGCCGCGCTTTGCGACAGCATCAGACTGCGGATGGCGTGTCCGCGATTTCTGGACAAGGGGTTATTTTCCATGATCGGCATACCTCTCGTAAAATAAATTTTGGAAAAGTCCGTTCGGATCATAACGCCGCTTGGCGTCGAAGAAGCTGTCCGCTTTGGGGTAGACCTGCCTCAATTGCTCCGGAGTCGGATACAGCTGGTAGGTTAAATAATACGTGCCGTTGTTTCGGATCACCGCATCCACAAGCTGCTGCGTGACTTTCTCGATGTGTGCCGTCCCTTGATCCGACAGCTTCTGATTGATTAAGATCACAACGGCGTAGCCGTCATGCCTAGCATAAGAGAGATGAGCTTCATCATTACTCCGGATATACCGAACCGTAGCATTCAGCAGATTGACCTTCTCCTGCCGCACGATCGTTCTTAGCTCGTCAACAAAAGCGGTAAAGCGGTCGGCGGGTACGAAATATTCCTGCAGGATGTCCGTGTCCGTGGGGGACCGGTGCTCCAGAAACTCGATATCGGGCCGCATCGCGTTGTTGCGCGTAATCAGTTCTCCCTTGGGCGCATCGGCAAACATCTTTTTTTGAACGCTCCAGATGAAGTCCTTGCCCCAATCCCATTTGCGCGACAAACCGAACAAAAATTTGTTGCGCTCTACGAAACGCTCCTCCTGCAACTCGGCTAGCGCCGGTGTCGCTTTCATGTCGGTCCTGGTATATGTGGTTACATACATTTCGTCCAGCAGGCTGTCCGAAGCTACGGACAATCGCGCGATGGCCAGCTCCGTTTCCGGCCTGGACAAGATTTCATTCCGGAACCAGCCGGGGAACGAGCGGTAATCGGTCATAAACGTATCGATCCGGTAGACGGGATTATCCGTCACCCGGAGGTCCACATCGACAATGACGCCGAACAATCCGAAGCCCCCGATGGCAAGACCAAACAGCTCTTTATTCTCTTCTCTGCTGACGTTGAGCAGTGTGCCGTCGGCCGTCAGCAGCCGGAAGCTTTCGACCGTCTCAATCACCGGTCCGTGGTGCAGGTCTCGCCCGTGCACGTTCGAACTGAGCGATCCGCCCACCGTAAAGATATTGGAGGATTGCATGACGCGGACCGACAGGTTAAGCGGATTCAAATAGTTCTGAACGTCGGCCCAGGTGGCACCGCTTTGTACGCGAAGGATGCGCCGCTTTTCGTCCAGGTGCAAAATCCGGTTGAATGGCTTCATGTCCAGTACGACCGCATCCTCATAGAACGTATGGCCGCCTTGGCTGTGGCCGGCACCGGCAATGGAGACGGGCAGTCCTTTTTCCGCGGCTTCCCGAACCGTATCCTGCAAGCTCTTGAGATCATCTGCCGGAACGATTTTCGTCACCTTGCGGGATAGAGTCCGGCTTACATCCGTCATCAGCAGTTCCGGTCCGCGGGACCAGCTTCCGTATACCGAGAAAGCAAACGACAGCAGATAGACGGCGATAAAAAGCAGATACCTCTTTTTCATGAAGGGATCTTAATCCTTTCCGGTAAATTGGGCTTATAAAGATAGATTATCACATGACCGGCCGGGGTAAAAAGTGTAATTGGGGAATAATGGGTCTAATCAGGCAAGAAGTCGGGGGGCAAATGTAGGAAAATGAGGGGACGGAATCATGCGCTGCAACCTTTTGGCGAGCGGATACGTTTAGAAAGTACTCCGGAGTGAAATAAAAGCAAAGGTGGGATTATCTGATGTCGGTCAAAAAAATAGTTACTCTTTTGTCGGCCACGGCGCTTTTGGGCAGCTTGACGGCTGGCTCTGCATTTGCGTTCGATGATTTGAATCAGGATCAGAAAGCTCCGATATTGGCACTGAAGGATCGGGGAGTCGTCAGCGGTGTAGACGGCAAGCATTTTGTTCCGACGGGTAAAGTCAGCTATGCTCAAGCCGTTCACATGCTGGTTAAAGGGCTGGATCTCCATATCGACACCCTGCGGTTCCCTAAAATTCCGCAGGCATCGGATTATTTTACGAATATTCCGAACAATGCCTGGTACGCCCAGTCGTTTGTGAAAGCGCATTTGAACGGTCTGCCGATTCCAAAGGATGTAGATCCGAACGGCACCATTACTCGTGAACAGTTTGCGGACCTGGTCATTCACGCTATAGATACCAAAGGGACCTTCCCTGTGATCAAAATGCTGATTATTATCGAGGACGGGAATGAAATTGATCCGAAGTTCTATGAAAGCCTGCAGCGGATCGTGCTGCATCAAATCGTCAAGCTGGGAGAGGACCGCAAATTTTATCCGAAGCGTGAGCTGACTCGCGGGGAAGCGGCGGTATGGGTGTACAAGGCGATCCGCTTCGTCGAGTCGCATGCGGAGCGTCCAGTGGAGCAGGAGCAAGTCACTGTATCGGTGGAGAAGGTGAACGACGATGTCAACAAAGTCATCCTGTCCAGAGGCCAGAAGCCGACTGCAGGCTATGGCATTACGATTGACGGTATCCGGTTCGAACAGGACGGACGAGCGGTCATTACTTATTCACTGACCGATCCGAAGCCGGACAGCATGAACGCGACGGTGATTACGGAGCCTAAAGCAGAAACATATGTCTCCTCCAAATATAAGCCGGTGGCCGAACCAAGCTGGTTCAGCACGGACACGGTTGTGGAAGCAGCGGAAAAATAAAAAGATTGAGGGTTGTTTACAAGCCGGCCGATTACTGACGAATATCGTTCGTGATCGTCCGGCTTTTTCTCGCCGTCAGATGCGGGAATTCATAGAGGAAACGGACGGGGATAACGGGTATAATAGGTTTTAAAGCTGAATTACATACTAAACTTATCAATGCTGCAGATCACATAAAATATTTTAAAGGAGTGACCCGGGATGGATAAGCGGAATGAGAATGTAAACGGAGTCAAGCTAGCCTATATCGAGCGTGGAGAAGGGACGCCGGTGGTGCTGCTCCATGGCTTTTGCGGAAGCTCCGCATATTGGGAGGAGGTCATACCGCTGCTGGAAGGAAGCTGCCGGTTGATCGTGCCCGATCTGCGCGGACATGGGGCTTCCGCATCCCCGGAAGGCGCATATACGATGGAGACTATGGCTGAAGACATTGCCGGACTGCTGGAGAAAAGGGATTGCAAACAAGCTGTCGTTCTGGGACATTCACTGGGCGGCTATGTGACGTTGGCACTGGCAGAAAAGCATCCGGACAAGCTGCTCGGCTTCGGGCTCATACATTCTACGGCATTTCCCGATGACGAGAAAGGAAAGGAAGGCCGGTTAAAGGCGATGGAGACGATTAAAGAGCAGGGGCTGCCCGTTTTCCTGGAAGGCTTGATCCCCAAATTGTTCGCGCCGGCTCATCTTAAGACAATGCCGGAAGCGGTCGAAAAAGCCAGACAAATTGGCCTTGGCACAAGTCCGGAAGGGGCGGTCCGTACGCTGGAAGGCATGAGGATCAGGACGGACCGGAACGCCGTATTGTTTGGGGCGAGGGTGCCCGTACTGCTGGTGGCCGGAGCGGGCGATCAGATCATTGCGCCGGAGAGAACTTTTTCTGTGAGCGGGGAACATATCACCAGCGTAACCTTGGACGGCGCCGGCCATGCGGGCATGATGGAAACGCCTCAAGAGCTTGCTCAAGCGATTCTTGATTTTACAGCCAAGCTGTAACGGCAGCATGGAAGGAGTGAACAGTGACCGCATGGGAGATCGGATGAAGGAGCAAACGATAGAGGAGCTTACGGCAATGACGGACGGGCATCCGCTGATTTTTTATGACGGGGTATGCGGATTTTGCCAGCGGATCGTCCAGTTTATTCTTCCCCGCGACCGGAATGCCCGATTCCGGTTTGTCGCCATACAGTCGGATATCGGCAGGAAGCTGCTCCTTCATCACGGGATGGATCCCGATGCGTTGAGCACGTTTGTTTTATTGGATCGGGGCAAGGTGTACACGCGGTCAACCGCGGGTCTTAGGGTGCTCCGCGGTCTTGGCGGAGGTTGGCCGCTTTTGTACGCTTTTATGGCTGTGCCCAGGCCCATACGCGATGCGGTGTACGAATGGATTGCACGGCATCGGTACCGCTTCTTTGGCCGGAGCGATGCATGCCTGCTTCCTGATTCGAAGGCAAGGGAGCGTTTCCTTGACTATTGATTGTAGATCTTCCGTCCGTTTCTTGTTTCCTGCGGAATGCGGATCGTCAAAGCTTCCCGGGGAACATCGGCATATACTAAAGCAGCTGCCTGCGGACAGCTGCTTTTGGCGGATGAAACGGACCGTTACAGTTTCTCCAAAAAGTCCGTGACCCGTTCAACGTATTCTTCTTTCAGCGGGGGATAATTTCTGGCGTGCCCCTCCGCAGATGTTGCCCACATGTCAAACCGGTCCTTGTGCTTTTCCCAGAGCGATTCGCTGTTTGAAATCGGAATGGAAGCATCTCTGGTGCTGTGAATGAAAAGGATCGGCCTGGGGTAAATGCGGTCTACGGCCGCGAATCCGTCCACTTGATCGGGGTCTACGCCGACAAGCCCCGGCAAAATGCCCAAAATGAGCGGAGTGAAGGGAAATTGCGGCAGGTTGGACCATACCGAAAGATGATCCTCCAGATAAAGTCTAAGATGGTTAAAAGGACTATCGGCTATGACACCCGACACGCCGGGCTCCTCGGCCGCCGCTATAAGGGACGTGCTCGCTCCCATCGAGTATCCCAGCAAAGCTATTTTCCCCGGATGATTGGCTTTCATCCAATCAATTGCACCAAGCACATCATATTTTTCATCAAATCCGATGGTGGTTTTGCTGCCCTCCGACTCTCCCGAGTTCCGGAAATCGAACATGAATACTCTGTACCCGCGATCCGTAAGGCGCTTGGCCAAGTCCAACGCTTCAGCACTTTTTTGCAGCCGATTCGTTCTGTACCCGTGGGTCATGATGATTCCGGTCTTGCCGGAATCTTCACGATCTATGGTTTTGCCTGGCAGAAACCAGCCTTTTAAAGTGATATCATCTCCCCGGCTTTTGAATTGAACATTCTCATAGGCCAGACCCAGTCGATCCGGCGAGTCATCCAGCGCGGCCGGTCCGGGATGGGTCAGCTGCCATCCGACATAGGCGGCTATGCCTGCGCAGGCCAGGAATACGAAGAGAAGCAGTCCCGCGGTCCACAGCCATATCTTTTTTCGGCTGCGGCGTGCCCCCGGAACTCTCGGTATTAGAGGAGTTGTTCTCATGCCGCGAGATTCCTTTCTGCTGTAGGGCTTTGATCGGTATTCTTTCACACATTATACGATATGCCGGAACCGGACAAAAGAATCCCAGGCCCGGCTTATTTAGCTCTCACGCCTCATTATACCGTATAGATAAGGGACACCCCATCCGATCAAAAACAGCCCTGGCGCATATAACGGTTCGGGCATCGTGCAGAGAGCGGGAACAGCAAGTACCGCCATACAAGCGGTATGAATCCGAAATCGGATGCTGCGGGCCGAACGGGCGCGTAAGTCCGCCGGCAGAGGGTAGATGAAGGACCAATCGGAATGGCGATGCATTTTTGGCAGTTCCTTCAACTGGAGGGCTAAGAGGCCTGCAAACAGGACGAACAGAAAACCGGTCATCCATTCGTCCCGGGCAAAAGAAATCAGCACCGCTCCCAGCAGCGACAGCCGTATCGTAATGCCGAACAACTCGGAACGAAGCCAAACTAAAGTATACATATAACGATACGTGTCCTGCGAAGCAAACCGGAATCCCCCAAGCAAGCGAAGAAGCTTCATCGGTGCAGGTTTGGGCCGCGGACGGCTTTGCACCTCCGATACATCAATGAATTGGTTCAGCAGACGAAAAATGAACGCGCGGTGCTTTTTCTCTGTATCGATCAACCGCGGCCAATGGAGGCTTGGTTTATCAAGCCAACGCAGCGTGCCGAATATCAGGAGCAGCGACGCCGTAACGATCAAAGTCCCGGTCCAAAGCGGCAATCGCAGAATCAGGTAGGCCAGACCTCCGGCAACGAGCCAGCGAAGCGCCGACCAGGATAGCGTTTGTAAGCGCTCTGTCCGTTTAAGCTCCTGCCATCGGCTGAAGAGCATGACTTTTTTTAGCGCTGCAAGTACGAGAAGAATGACCACAAAGCTTTTTCCGTCTCCGCCGGCCGAGAGGGCATACATCGGCCATACTGCCGTCCAGACGGCCAGAAGGGCCAGTGTCTGTATCCGGAACGCACGGGCGGTGGCCTTCTGCATATACGCGGACATCTCCGTCTCCATGGGAACCATATAGATGAGATCCGCTTCCTTCAGGTACGTCCGGATTGGAGACAGTGCCAGAAAAGGCAGCAACACAAGGGCCGCAAGCTCTCGGAAAGGGAAATCGGGAGGAGCCTCCGACAAAAACCGGGTGTAAAAATAAGCTCCGGCCAGGATCAACAGGACAATCAAGAGGGCCGCGCTTTGCAGCGCATACCCGATAAAGGGCCGGATTTCAAGCAAAAAATCGGACGTTCGTTTGTTCCACAGGCGGTCCGTATCTATGGATAGCTTGTGATGCTCCTGTTTGCTCATTCCACTTTCACATCCCGGGTTACCAGGCTGCAGAAGATATCGTCAAGGGAGGCATCCGGCATACCCGCTTGTTTGCGCAGGGCGTTCATGTCCCCGGCGGCGGTCATACGCCCTTGATGGAGCAGGAGAAAGCGATCCCCGTACCGTTCGATGGTAGATAGGATATGGGAGCTGATCAGAATGGCCGCCCCGCTTTCTTTTACCTTGACCATCAATTCCAGAAGCGAACGGATGCCCAGCGGGTCCAGGCCGAGAAAAGGCTCGTCAATGATATAAAGCTCCGGCTGGACAAGGAAGGCGCTCATGATCATAACCTTCTGCTTCATTCCTTTGGATAAATGAGCTGAAAGCCGGTTCTGATAAGGCTTCATCTGGAATTCTTCGAGAAGCTCGGAGGCCCGCTGCTCGAAAGCGCCGTTTTCTAATCCGTAAGCCATCGCAGCCATTTCCAGATGTTCTTTTACCGACAGTTCTTCATATAACAGTGGGCTTTCCGGTACGTAGGCGTACGTTCGCCGATAAGCCGCGGGGGCGGTTTCCAGGCGGATTCCGTTCAATCGGATTTCACCGGAGTGCGGCTGCATCAGGCCCAGAATATGTTTAATCGTGGTGCTTTTTCCGGCTCCGTTAAGCCCGATCAAGCCGACCATTTCTCCCGGACGCACCGAGAACGTCAAGTCATGCAGTACGGGCTTTTGCCGGCTGTAGCCGCCGGTCAGCTTTTCCACCTTCAACAATGGCTCCATGAAAGTAAATCACCTCGGTTTCTATTGTACCTTGTTTAGGCGGGAAAAGAAAAAAGCCGGACGGCATCTGTCATTGGGGAAATTTTCCTTCCTTCATTTTTTTACGGTGGAGGTCAGGAAAGATGGTTCATCCCGGCGTCGGATATGGTTTATAAAAAAACAGTTGCAATGTAGAGTTGTTTTGTGGTAAATTACATTTCGCTGTCAGTTGCAGCGCTTTGAAAGATTCTGAGCTATCGGGTTCGTCCCCTAGAATGGAAAAAAGAAGTGCTTGCCAAGCAGATAGTAAATGTGGTAAATTAGATTTCGCTGTTTGATTCGAACTGTTTTGAATAAGGCAAATTAAAACAGTTGCCAAACGGTATGGAGTTATGGTAGATTGATTTTCCGGCCGCATGAGACAAGCGGATCGGTGAAACCATAAAGTAATTGTCCTTTGAAAACTGAACAACGAGTGAGTGCGAAGTCTCGTCAAGAGATTTCAAACAAGTCAGTAACGAATTGAGCAATCAATTTTCTCTAAACTTTATTGGAGAGTTTGATCCTGGCTCAGGACGAACGCTGGCGGCGTGCCTAATACATGCAAGTCGAGCGCTAGGGGTGCTCCCTTAGGGGAGCACCCCTGGAGCGGCGGACGGGTGAGTAACACGTAGGCAACCTGCCTGTAAGACCGGGATAACTACCGGAAACGGTAGCTAAGACCGGATAGGTGGTTT
>NZ_FNDY01000014.1 GCF_900099895.1 Paenibacillus naphthalenovorans | reverse complement strand
GAAAGAACGAAGCAAAGCGCTTACAAGGAAGAGGTTCCTTCGGGGTTCGCGTTCCAGGCATCTTAAATGACTGCCCACGCTAGCTTGACACTGACTGTAGGATTTTGTCATTTGACATAAGGGACGGATTATGGTAATGCCATAACATAGCAAGACTTTCGACGTAAACCGGAGAATTGGGTATAATCCGGGAGGATATGCCGGGAATAAGGAGTATAGGGCAGATGAGCTTTCCTTACCCTAGGAGAAGAGGGATAATCTGGAATAATGCTGGGATATCCGACATGACCCACAGATGAGATCATGTTAGCATTTAAAGTGATCGCGATCAAAAACATTTGGAGGGATGTGGGACAGCTTGAGGCAATGGTTGAACATTCCGCTCATTCTTTTATTGTTTGCGGCAGTGGCAGGATGCGGAACTGTAAATGATGCCGGAGCTCCTGAGGGAGACAGACCGGCTGCCGCCGGAGGCAATAAAGAGGGCACATTAGCCAGAGCGCAAGAACAAGGTTATGTCACAGTAGGATTCGCCAACGAAAAACCTTACGCCTACCAAACGGCGGACGGGGAACTGACCGGTGAAGCGGTAGAGATTGCACGGACCGTATTGAAAAATTTAGGTATTAACGAAATGCGCGGTGAATTGACCGAATTCGGTTCGCTGATCGCCGGCTTGCAGGCCAAACGGTTTGATCTGATTACTGCGGGTATGTTCATTCATCCGGACCGCTGCTCGGCTGTCGCTTTTGCCGATCCGGAGTACAGCATCGGAGAAGCGATTGCCGTCAAAAAAGGGAATCCTTTAGCTTTATACAGCTACAAGGATATTGCCGGGAATAAGAGTGCCCGTGTGGCGGTTATGGCCGGTGCGGTGGAAATCGGGTATTTGGAAGCATCCGGCGTGCCCAGGGATCGCATACTGGTCGTCCCCGATCAGGCAACCGCCATCAGCGCCCTGCAAGCAGGACGCGCGGAAGCGATTACGATGACTGGGCCATCGCTGCAGTCCATGCTGGATACGGCGAATGACAGCAATTTGGAACGGGTGTCCGACTTCCAGCAGCCGATCGTGGACGGCAAAAGTGTCAGAGGATATGGAGCTACCGCTTTCCGGCAGGATGACCAGGAGTTTAAAGACGCATTCAATGCAGAATTGAAGAAGCTGAAGGAGTCGGGCGAGCTTCTGACGATCCTGCAGAAATTCGGATTCACGGAGGATGAGCTTCCGGGCGACATGACGGCCGCGAAGCTGTGCGGTCAATAACATGGATGTTTCCGTAATGAGTATGCTGCCGCAGCTTCTGGAAGGAGCTAAAGTAACGGTCTTGGTAGCTGTGCTTGCCGGATGTCTTGCTTTTGGAGCCGCCGTGACGGCGGGACTCTGCAGGCTGTCCGGATGGCGGACCGTACGGACGGCCGCAGCGGTTTACGTTGAGCTGTTCCGCGGAACCTCGCTCTTGGTGCAGTTATTCTGGCTTTACTTTGCACTGCCGTTCCTGGGGGTGGAGCTTCCGAAGCTGCCGTCGGCCGTGCTTGCCGTCGGGCTCAATTTTGGCGCATACGGGTCGGAGATCGTCCGCAGCGCGATTCTGGCTGTTCCCAAAGGGCAGTGGGAGGCGGCGACTGCACTGAATATGACATCTTATGATCGGATGACGAGAATTATTTTTCCCCAAGCTTTTGTTCGTATGCTGCCCCCATTCGGCAATTTAATGATCGAACTGCTGAAATCGACCTCTCTTGTATATTTCATTACGCTCGCCGATATGACGTATCAGGCGATGCTGCTCCGAAACCAATACTACCCGATGACGCCGTACATTTTTGCGCTGCTGCTTCTGTTTTACTTTGTTTTGGCCTATATTGTGTCCTTATGCACCCGGTGGGCTGAACGAAAAGCGGCGTCGGGGAGGATATAGCCGATGTGGAATTGGGAATATACTCTGCAAATCCTGCCGGAGCTGCTCAGGGCATTAAAGATGACGGTTGCGGCAACGGCAGGGGGATTTGCCTTAGCCTGCGCAGGCGGCCTGGTTCTGGCCCTGGCTGCCAGATCGCGCCGGAAACCGTTGGCTTTGGCGGCAAAGGCCCTGACGGAATTCGTGCGAAATACGCCATTGCTGGTACAAGTGTTTTTCCTGTATTACAGCTTGCCCTTGATAGCGAATATTTCGCTTTCGGCTTTTGCCGTCGGGATCATTGGCTTGGGGCTTCATTACAGCACCTATTTATCCGAAGTGTACCGTTCCGGCATCGAAGCCGTCCCCAAGGGGCAATGGGAAGCGGCGACTGCGCTGAATTTTTCTAAACCGAGAACGTGGTTTTCCATCGTATTGCCCCAAGCCATACCGCCGATCGTGCCGATCATGGGCAATTATTTGATCGTGATGTTCAAAGAAACGCCAGTCCTTTCTGCGATTACGCTGGTGGAGCTCTTGCTTACGGCCAAAAATATCGCTTCGGTTTCGTACCGCGTGTTCGAGCCGTATACGCTGGTCGGCATACTGTTTCTGCTGATCAGTTTTCCGGCCTCTCTGCTGGTCAGGAGACTGGAAATCAGGCTGAATCGTCAAAGAGGACTTTGACGTGAGGCGAGGAACAGGAGATGAAACAAAATGACGGATTATCCTGTAGTAAGATACTTGAACATTCGGAAAAGCTTCGGCGATATCGAGGTGCTTAAAGGAATTGATTTGGATATCGCCCCTGGCGAGAAGGTCGCCCTCATCGGCCCCAGCGGTTCGGGCAAAACGACACTCGGCCGCCTGCTGATGACGTTGGAGGAGCCAACCTCCGGCACGATTGAAGTCAACGGCGAATCGCTTTGGCATATGAAGTCGGGCGGCAGGCAGGTGCGCGCGAATGAGAAGCATCTGCAACAGATGCGCAGCAGCATCGGGATGGTGTTTCAGCATTTCAACCTGTTTCCTCATATGACCGTACTTCGCAATGTAACGGAAGCCCCGATTCGTGTACTGGGACTTGCCAAAGAAGAGGCGCGGGAGCGTGCGGTGCTCATGCTGCGAAAGGTGGGGCTGGAGGAAAAGCTGGACGCCTACCCCGCGCAGCTTTCCGGAGGACAGAAGCAGCGTGTGGCGATCGCGCGGGCTTTGGTTATGCGTCCGAAGGTGATGGTATTTGATGAGGTAACCTCCGCGCTCGACCCTGAGCTGGTAGGCGAGGTGCTTGAAGTCATCAAAGAAATTGCAAGCGAGGGCGAAATGGCGATGCTCCTCATCACCCATGAGATGGAGTTTGCCCGCGATGTGGCCGACCGCGTCGTATTTGCCGCCGACGGCCGGATCGTGGAGGAAGGAACACCCGAAGAGGTGTTTGAACATCCGCAAAGTGAACGTCTTCAAGCTTTTCTCAGGAGGTTTCGTTCAACGGTCAGTGTATGACAAAGGAGGGATCGGATGTCTCATACCGATACGAAAATTATTCGATACCGAAAGCCCCGCAAAGAGGACGGGGGCAAGGTATGGGAGTTGATACGCTCGGCAGGTGCGTTGGACCTCAATTCGGCTTACTGCTATATCATGCTGTGCGATTATTTCCGCGACACCTGTCTTGTGGCGGAGCAGGGCGGGAGGCTGGCGGGCTTCGTATCCGCTTTTCGTCCCTCTGGTCGTGAGGATACGCTATTTGTCTGGCAAATTGCGGTCGCCTCGGAATATCGCGGCCGGGGAATCGGCAAAACGCTTCTTGACAAGCTGTTGGCCCAATGTGGAGAACGCCCCGTTCATTACGTGGAAGCGACGATAAGCCCTTCCAATCAGGCTTCCCGGCAGTTGTTTGGCAGTTTGGCAAGACGGTATAATATCGCTTTCATAGCGAGGAAGGGCTATCCGGCCGAGATTTTCCCGGGCCATGGTTCTCATGAAGAAGAAAGCTTGTATCGCATTGGACCGCTTCAACCTAAACCCGTATCCGTTTAAACCCGAAAAGGAGGAGGATGACGAATGACGCAAACGATGAAAGAAACCGCGGAAATGACATCCCTGCACGTTTTTGAGGAGCTGGAATCGGAGGTGCGGAGCTATTGCAGGAGCTTCCGTACGGTTTTTTCGAAAGCGAGCAATGATAAGCTGTGGGATGTGGCCGGACGGGAATATATTGATTTTTTCGCCGGTGCAGGGGCATTGAATTATGGGCATAACAACGAGCGAATTCGACAAAAGCTGGTTCAGTATTTGCTGGAGGACGGCATTACCCACAGTCTGGACATGGCTACGAAAGCGAAAGAGGACTTTCTTATCCGGTTTCAAGAAGTGATATTGAAGCCGAGAGGCCTGCAATATAAAGTCATGTTTCCGGGACCTACGGGAACCAATGCAGTGGAAAGCGCGATGAAAATCGCCCGTAAAGTCACGGGCCGTGAAACGGTGCTTTGCTTTACGAATGCGTTCCACGGCATGTCGCTGGGATCGCTGTCTGTGACCGGCAACAAGTTTAAGCGCAAGGGGGCCGGCGTGGCTTTAAATCATTCAGTATTTATGCCGTACGACGGCTATTTCGGCGCTGACACTGATACAGTGGCTTATATGGAGAAGCTGCTGGATGATCCGGGCAGCGGCGTTCCTCTTCCGGCGGCCGTTATCGTGGAGACGGTACAAGGCGAGGGCGGACTGAACGTGGCTTCGGTTCCATGGTTGAAACGGCTGGAGAAGCTTTGTGATCAACGGGGTATTTTGCTCATTATCGACGACGTTCAGATGGGCTGCGGCCGGACGGGGACGTTCTTCAGTTTCGATGAGGCGGGGATTCGCCCGGATATCGTTTGTTTATCCAAATCGATCGGCGGCTATGGCCTCCCGATGGCCTTGACACTTATCAAGCCTGAGCTGGATGTATGGGCTCCGGGAGAGCATAACGGCACATTCCGCGGGAACAATTTGGCCTTTATCGCCGCCACGGAGGCTTTGTCGTATTGGGAAACCGATGCATTTTCGGTAGAAGTGATACGCAAGGCGAAACGGGTGCGTACGTTTTTGGAAGAACAGGTGAAGCTGTACCCTCAGCTGCAAGGGGAAGTGCGGGGCAAAGGCTTCATTCAAGGCATTGCCTTTGCGGACGCCAAGAAGGCCGGATTGCTCTGCGAAGCGGCTTTCAAGCGCAGAGTCATCATGGAAACCTCCGGACCGGACAGCGAAGTGGCGAAGCTGATGCCTCCATTGACGATAGATCATGAAGTATTGGATCAAGGGCTGCAGCGGGTCTCCGATAGCATGAAAGAGCTGGCGGCAAGCATTTCGTCTCAAGAGAAGGGAGCGTAAATATATGATTGTAAAATATTTGGAGCAGGTTGTGCATACCCAAGACGACGTCGACACACCGACCTGGAATTCCCGCAGGCTGCTGCTTGAAAAGGACGGCATGGGGTTTTCCATGCATGACACGATCATTAAGGCGGGAACGGAAACGCTGATCTGGTATAAAAATCATGTGGAAGCCGTGTACTGCATTGAAGGCGAAGGAGAAATCGAGGTCATTGGCGGCCAAACGTATCCGATCCGTCCGGGAACGCTTTATGCGCTCGACGGGCATGAAAAACACTACCTTCGGGGGAAGACGGATATGCGGATGGTGTGTGTATTTAATCCTCCTTTAACGGGACGCGAGGTTCATGACAAAGACGGGGTGTATCCGGCATCTGTGGAAGCAGCTGAAGCACGCGGGTAAAGACGAGTACTACAGATTAGAAAAGGAGCTGGTAACGGTGGCTTTTGATGGATCGAATGCTCGTACAAAAGATGGAATAGCGGCGGTACATCCCCGTTCTTACGAAAATGCAGAGGACGCTTATCCTTCCAGAATCAAGCCTGTGGCCGAATTTATTAGCCGTAAGGATCCTGTCGTATATTCAGAGTGGACGCAGGAGAGCCCGATTGCCAGGGAGCAATCCGATTTTTATGAGAAGAACGGGTATTTGTTCCTTGAGGACTTTTTTACGGATGAGGAGGTTGACGTTTGGCGTAAAGAGCTGAAGAGGCTCCAGGAAGCCGGGCGGCATTCGGATAAAGACGAGGTGATTCGAGAACCGGAGAGCAGGGAAGTACGATCGGTGTTTGCGGTGCATCGCGATAACCCGGTATTCCGCAAGCTGTCCGAGCATTCCAAGCTTCTTGGCATCGTTCGTTATTTGCTGGGGAGCGATGTTTACGTGCATCAGTCGCGTATTAATTTCAAGCCCGGCTTTAACGGGAAGGAATTTTACTGGCATTCGGACTTCGAGACATGGCACGTCGAAGACGGTATGCCGAGAATGCGGGCGCTAAGCTGCTCGATAGCGCTTGAAGACAACAGCTACTTTAACGGTCCGCTGATGGTCGTTCCCGGTTCTCATCGTACGTTCGTGACCTGCGTGGGCGAGACGCCGGAAGACCATTACCGAAGCTCTCTCCGGCGCCAGGAATACGGCGTGCCCGACCAGACCAGCCTGACTGAGCTTGTCCGCCAAGGCGGCATTGAGGCTCCGGTCGGCAAAGCAGGTTCGATTCTGCTGTTCGATTGCAACCTGATGCATGGCTCAAGCAGCAACATCTCACCGATGCCGCGCAGCAACGTGTTTCTGGTGTACAACAGCACGGAGAACCGGATCGTCGATCCGTTCTCCGGTCAAAAGCCTCGTCCGGATTATATCGCTGCCCGCTGATCGCCATGCTCCGCTGCCTGACATTTATTTCATGTGCAGAAAGAAATAATCCGGATCTTAGGCTGGGCGCTGACTTGGGGTAACGGTTGACTTTCCGTTAGGACTGTTGGAGGCGTTATTCGGGCTTATCTTGCTCGGGGGGATCCCTCGCCGGCTTTGGATTTTGTGTTCCGGGAAAAACGGCGGTCTTGCTTGCAGCGGACCGGTTTGATTACAGCGTCGATGAATCAAGCGGTTAGCCGACTGGAATGTCCGGGGCTGTCCGAAAGAGTAAAGGATTTTATGCGAAAAAGCTTCCAGAACCACTGTTAAAGTGGAGCTGGCAGCTTTTTTTCTTAAAGATCGAACGAACGGCCAAAGCGGAGAGTGGACAATCATGGCTTTTGGGATAGCACTTGGGGAAATACCTCGTACTAAAAACAGTCCTTCTTCTGCAGCATTCTTCTACAGCAAAATTTGTTCCAGTCTTCCACACCCAAGTTCAGACAATCGACTACCAACTTCCAGATGCATATATCCGGTGAAGAAATATGTCCATTCGATTTGACGGACGCGCGAATTATGAAATGAAAATGGAAGCATCTGCTGTCCGCCCCCCTATGATTTTTGTAGAGATGCATTAGAACTTGTCGATGCTTTTCACTATCGCTTGGATTTGGAGATAAACTTTTAAATGGCTTCTTCTTTATTTAACAATCGCTTCTGATTAGCAGCGAAATCTCGGGCATGGGACTATTCAATCTAGTGGGTATGATCTCCGGAGCCGTCGGGATGGCTGTCGTGGCGCGTGAACTGGACGAACAAATGTTTAGTTTTCCCTTAATTCCGCTTAAATTCCGGCGCTTGGATATACAGCAACCTGCTTTCCCAGTTCGGCGTCATCGCTGCGGTCGGTGTTTCTGTTTATTATTGCAGCTTTGGCAGAGCAAACGGGAGGCTAGTTTTGCAAAAAAAGAGCCCCGTGTACGACACAGGGCCTGCTGATTATCTGTGGCAAAAGAATGATTCGATGCGGCGCAAATCGAGACCGAAGTAAACCCAGTGTCCGAAATTTCCCCGGCCGAACCAACGGAATCCGGCTATGGAGTTGCGTCCGACAAACGTAAGGTAGATCCAGTACTGATCTCCGTTGGTTTGCCAGATATACACAAACCGGAATAGGCAATTCCGGATACCGCCCGGATCAACGGCAAACAATTGTGCCGACTGCTTTTGCGGAGTGAAGGGTGGCGGAGGCGTTTGAGGCGCGCCCGTTTGAGGGGCCCCCGGTTGGCCGACTCCGTAAGGCGAGACCCCGCCCGGGAACCCGCCTGGGAATCCGCCCGGGAATCCACCCGGGAATCCACCCGGCTGTCCGCCCGGGAATCCGCCTGGGAATCCGCCCGGGAATCCGCCCGGCTGTCCGCCCGGGAATCCACCCGGCTGTCCGCCCGGGAATCCGCCTGGGAATCCACCCGGCTGTCCGCCCGGGAATCCGCCCGGGAACCCACCCGGCTGTCCCCCGGGGAATCCGCCCGGCTGTCCACCCGGGAACCCGCCGGGAGTTGCGCTCCGATACGGATCATAATAAGCACCGAAATAAACCATCTGTACATCTCCTTTTCAGTGAAGTAGGCAGACGTTATGTACGAATGCCTATTGACAGTACCAATATATGTTATTGTTACTTAAAGGTGACTAAGAAAAAGGGAGATGCTTGCACCTTTTTATCCGCTCGGGCCTATACCGGGAGGCTCCCGTGTTGTAGGAGGCGCAGGATGGACTTAGCCGCGGCCGTCATAACGGCAGTTCCGGTACAACCGGCTTCAGGCTGCGCCTGGATTACTTGAACGGACGGATACCGCGAATTTCGGCGTACGGGATCAGAGTCCGCGGGATCAGCGTGTCACCGCCAACTTGGATCGCTGCAATTTGCCCGAGCGCGTCCAGCGTGACAGTACCGCTGCCGGACGCGGGAGAGCAGGGTAGAGATGGCTCTGGCCATTACATGAAATGGTTCGGTTCGGTTTCAAACAACCCTAAATACAAAAAAAGCAGATTGCCGCAATGACAACTGCTTCTTGTTTTTAAATACGGGCCTTCCTTGTTTATGCCGCTAAAAGCCAAAGCCATATGCAGGAAGCACATGCGCTTATTGAACATGCGGCCGATGATGGCACGGTGATTTCTGCAGGCTGGGGGAAGCGTGTGATGGGATAGGCGTTCCGCCTCCATAAGAGCTTCGTCTCGTTTTGCGGCGGTATGGCAATCTATATGTATACCCTGTTTATCCTTTACGCGGTTTGCAGGATGAACTTCTCCACAACATGCTTGATTCCGTCATCATTATTGCTCAATGTGACGTAATCGGCAATTTCCTTCAGAGCATCGACGGCATTCCCCATCGCTACGCCGAGCCCGGCTACCTCCAGCATCTCGCGGTCGTTCCAGCTGTCCCCGATCGCGATGACCTGGGATAGCTCCAGGCCGAAATGCTGCGCCAAATGAGATAACGCGTGCCCCTTGGTCCCCTCGGCATGGACGATTTCCAGAAAATGCGGCTTTGACTTCGTCATGTGCACGCTGCCGCCTGCAAGCTCGCGCAATGAAGGGGCAATCCGGTCCAGTACCTCCGAGTCGTCGATAATCAGAAGTTTGGCCGACGGCATGAGGACAAGCTTTTCGAAATCAGGGTATACCGTATACGGAATTTTCGATAGTGCCGCGTACGCCTCGGCTTTCTCGTTGCTTTCTTGCACGTATAACACATCATCCACATAAGTTTGCAGGTGCAGGCCGCGGTCACGGCAGAACTCAAAGATGGCCCGGGCGGCGTCCAAAGGCACGGTACGTTCGTACAATACCTGGCCGTCGAGCGCGTTCTTGACCAACGATCCCATATAGGTAATCAGCGGCACATTCAGCGAGAGCTCAGCTGCCAGCTGCTTGGCGGAAGCATACATGCGGCCGGTGGCCAGCGTGACGATCACCCCTTGGGATACAGCGGCGGACAGTGCTTGTTTGGTTCCCTCCGTAATTTGTTTCTTATCATTAATCAGCGTATCGTCGATATCAATGGCAAGCATTTTGTACATGGATTCTCCACCCCTGTTTTCTCTAATTCCCTCATTATATCCTAAGCCGGGAAGGATGAAAATGGTCCGAAAGAGGTTTACAGCCTATGTTCACATGATCCCTTTCCATGGACAACCTCCGCTGTGAGGCAATGCTGTCGTTTTTAATCCATGCATGTTGACAATACTTTAAATGAAGCGTATATTTATCTTAAATTAAAGACTTTTAAATTTAATATTTTGAGGATGAAGAAAGATGACAAATGGGAACGAGTCCAAACCGGCGAATAACCGGGAGCTTTCGCTAAAATTGCTGGTTGTGCTTTCCAAAGCGTATAAAGTGATTATGGATCGCGCAATGAGAGATATGAAAAAATACGGTCTCTCCGCGACGGAATTTACCGTGCTGGAACTGCTGTATCACAAGGGGAAAATCCCGCTTCAGCAGATCGGTGATAAAATTTTGGTGACCAGCGGAAGCATTACCTACAATATCGATAAGCTGGAAAAGAAAGGATACCTGAAAAGGGTTCCTTGTTCCGAGGATCGCAGAGTGACGTATGCCGTTATCACCGATGCGGGAACCGATTTTATTCGTGAGATTTTTCCGGACCATGCCGACGTGATCGAGTCCATCATGGGGGGACTCACACCGGAGGAAAAAGCAGACGCCATTGTGCTGTTAAAAAAACTGGGGTTGGAAGCCCAGAAGATAGAATAGCCGTTTTTGTTTTACAGAGTCACCATTAACCAAACAGGAGGGTGAAATCACATGCTTCAACAAACCATGGGGATCCATCACATTACCGCTTTTGTTACAGACGCACAGGACAACGTTGACTTTTATGCCGGGGTGCTTGGCCTTAGGCTCGTCAAAAAGACGATCAACTTTGACGCACCGGAAGTATATCATTTGTATTTCGGCAACGAGGTAGGCAGCCCGGGCACCGCGATCACGTTCTTCCCGTGGGCTGGTGCACGGCGCGGGAGGATTGGAGGAGGTCAGGTCGGATTCACCACGTTTGTCGTGCCGCAGGGCGCGCTCGCCTTCTGGGAAGAGCGACTGCAGCAATTTAACATCCCGTTTACCCGGACAGAGAGGTTTTCTGAAGAGTACCTCCAATTTAAGGATAAAGACGGCCTGCAACTGGAGATCGTCGAGCGGGAGGAGGGTCCCCGGAGTCAGTGGGCGTTCGGAGGCGTAACGCCGGACAAAGCCATCAAAGGCTTCGGAGGCGCCGTGCTTTACAGTAACGCGCCTGATAAAACCATGAATGTGCTGCAGCAGGTGATGGGCCTTGAAAAGATAGGTCAAGAAAACGGCTTTGTCCGCTTTAAAGCCATAGGCGATCTGGGCAACGTGATCGACATCAATGCTGCGCCCGTAGGTTCAGGTATTGGCGGGGCCGGTACCGTTCATCATATTGCATGGCGTGCGAAGGATGATGAGGACCACCAATTGTGGAGAACCCGGCTTCTTCAGAACGGGTTTCAGCCGACTCCTGTCGTAGACCGGCAGTATTTCAATGCGATTTATTTCCGCGAAGAAGGGGGAATTCTCTTTGAAATCGCTACGGATCCGCCGGGGTTTGCGCTGGATGAGCCGGTTGACGCCTTAGGCGAAAAGCTGATGCTTCCCGAATGGTATGAACCGCATCGCGTCGCCATCGAACAGGGGCTGCCACCTATTCAAATTCGTGTTTTGGGGGAGGATAAACCATGAAGCATATTTTTCAAAAAGGAACGGACCCCTCATTGCCGACGCTTGTCCTTTTACACGGAACGGGCGGAACCGAAAACGATTTGCTGCCGCTGGCTCAGATCATTGCACCGGCTGCATCCGTATTGAGCGTAAGAGGCAATGTGCTTGAAAACGGCATGCCGAGGTTTTTTAGACGACTTGCGGAGGGCGTATTTGACGAGGAGGATCTGTTGTTCAGGACGAAGGAGCTGAATGATTTTCTGGACCAGGCTGCGGATGAATACGGGCTGGATCGCCACAATATGGTGGCCGTCGGATATTCCAATGGGGCCAATATCGCGGGAAGCCTCTTGTTTCATCACAAGGATTCCTTAAAAGGAGCCGTTCTGCATCATCCGATGGTGCCGCGCCGCGGCGCAGAGTTGCCGGATCTGACGGGCACACCGGTCTTTATCGGGGCAGGCAGGAACGATCCGATCTGTGCTCCGCAGGAAACCGAAGAGCTGCAGCACCTGCTGGAAGGAGCCGGTGCAAGCGTTACCGTACATTGGGAAAACCGGGGCCATCAGCTGACGGGCTCGGAAGTGCAAGCGGCCGCGGATTGGTTCAGTCCATATTTAGTAAAGCAATAATGAACGGGACCATGATGCCGAAAGGAGAATGAACGTGATATCGATCGATCCGCTCAGCCAGAGCGATAGGGAAAACTATAAGTTAATGATCGGGAGCATTATACCCAGACCCGTTGCGTTTGTGACCACCCTTTCCAAGAAGGGGGTGATGAACGCTGCCCCGTTCAGTTATTTTAATATCGTTACATCGAATCCTCCGATGGTATCCGTATCGGTGCAGCGCAATCAGGGTCTGCTTAAAGATACGGCCAGGAATGCGCAGGATACGGGCGCTTTTGTCGTTCATATCAGCGACGAATCCTATATCGAAAAAATTAATCAAACCGCCGCCAGTTTGGGGCCGGAGGAGAGTGAAGTTCAATTAGCCGGGCTTTCACCTGTCCCAAGCGAGAAAATAGCGGTGCCTGGTGTAGCTGAAGCGAAAATCCGCATGGAGTGCGTGCTTGAACGGTCCATTCCTCTCGGCGGATCCGAAGAGAGGCCCGCCTGCGATTTGTTGATTGGCCGCGTCGTATTTTTTCACATTGCCGATGAGCTGGTTCGGAACGGGCAGATCGATCCGGAAGGGCTTAAGCCGGTAAGCCGGCTTGCCGGCAGCAGCTACAGCAAGCTGGGAGACATTTTTTCGCTTGAACGGCCTGTATAAACGGAGGTAAGACTGTAAAAGAGATTGTCTCGGACAACAAGATGCTGGTGGAGAAAAGCCGGTGGAATATGGGAAGCTGGGCATAACAAAGGGATCAAGCACAGCGGATCACCGGGGTCAAAAAAAAGAGACCCGCAAGCTACGGGCCACGGGTCTAAGGGTTATATATAAAAAAAGGGGGGTCACTAATAAGTATAGGCTACTTATATTAAAGAATGATGATAATAAGATTTCAATTCGATTACAATTTCAACCCGTTCGATTCCGCCCCATTGCAACAATTATAAATCTCATTACGTCTAAACATGGAGGTGATCGGTTTATGCGAAAAGGCAGAATGAAATCTGTACTGTGTTTCATCGTCATACCGGCCGTACTTATGGCTTGTTCCCATGATGGGCAGCAAAACAACTTTTCCGCTGAATCCAGTCCCTCCAAAACGGCAGAGGTGCATCCGGGAGGAACGGAGGAGTTGGAAAAAGAGGAAAAACACGAAAAAGAACCTGCCAAGTCCGTTACAGGCTATTTTGATACGACACTGGAAGCAAAACAGGAAGGCGATCGCATGAAGTTCAGCTTTTCTGTCCGCAACACTTCCGGCAAGGACCTGCAAATATCTTACAGCTCCGGCCAAAAGTATGATATTTATGTATATAACGAGGCCAATGAGGAAATATACAGATGGTCCGTCAATAAAGCCTTCACTCAAGCGCTGATCGTCAGTTCATTGAAGAAAGCCGATACGCTCTCATTCACAGAAGTATGGGATCTCAAAGACAACCAAGGGAAACGTGTTCCCAAAGGACGCTATACCATCCAGGTTAGAGTCATGCTGAACCTTGAAGACCGGCATGCTCCATTAAGCATAAATCCCGATGATTTATCGGACAAAATGGAAATGGAATTAAACTAAGAGCGGCGTAAAATGTAGAACACAAGCAAGCGCAGGGTGTAGGCTGTTGACATTCTTTTGCGCTGGAACTATAATGGTTACAACAAGAGGGTGAAACATATGAAAAAAATCAGCAGCCGCTTTTCGATCGCGGTCCACATCTTGTCGCTCGTATCGCTGAGCTCATCGCCGTGCACGTCGGATTTCATCGCCGCAAGCGTAAATACGAATCCGGTCATTATCCGAAGAATCATCGGACAGCTCAAGAATGCCGGCTTGGTTTACGTAAAGGCCGGAACCGGCGGAACTTATCTGCGCAAAGAGCTGGATGAAATCACTTTACTTGATGTCTATAAAGCGGTTGAAGTCGCCGAGAAGGGCGGTCTGTTCAATTTCCACGAGCATCCTAACCCGGTTTGTCCGGTTGGAGCCAATATCGAATCGGTTCTGCGAAAGAATATGATAGAGGCCCAGAATGCCATGGAACAGCGATTGGCTCAAGTGACGTTAAAGCAGCTGGTGACGGAACTTAGCGAGAAAAAAGGCTTTTGACAAGTTCAATGGTCAACTGCCGCCGTTAAAGGTCTGTCTGAAAGGACTCGATGTGAGGGTTTTTAATATGTGCTGTAACCGATCTTGTTCTCTATTTTTTTGCATTCGTTGTAACCAAATTGGTTATAATAAATTCACCCTTAAATTATAATCCAAAGAAGGGAAGGAATGTCTCATGTCTATTTTTATTACCGGCGCTACAGGTGAGCTTGGAGGTCAGGTGATTCAGCACCTGCTCAAAAAGGTACCCGCCAATCAAATCGTTGCTGTTGTCCGTAATGTGGAGAAAGCCTCCGCTCTCGCCAATCTGGGAGTAGAAGTTCGCCATGGGGATTATTCGCAACCGGAATCTCTTCAAAAAGCGTTTGCCGGCGCCGATAAGCTGCTCTTTATTTCCAGCCCCGATTCGGATGACACGCTGCGCATCGTTCAGCATGCGAATGTCGTAAAAGCGGCCAGAGATGCAGGCGTAAAATATATCGCCTATACCGGTTTTGCTTTTGCCGAGGAATCCAATATCCCTCTGGCTCATGTACACCTGGCTACAGAGTATATGATTCGTACGACGAAAATTCCTTATACATTCCTGCGCAACTCTTTATATACGGAAGTGTTCGTGAACCCGGGCTTGGGCGCATCCCTGGAGCAAGGGGCCATCGTTACGAATACGGGAAGCGGAAGACTGAATACGGTAACCCGAGGTGATTTGGCCCTGGCTGCGGCGGAGGTTCTTGCAGGGGAAGGTCATGAGAACAAAACGTATAATCTGGTGTCGAATCAAACGTGGAGCTATGATGAGCTGGCTCAAATCGTCTCCGAAGTGGCCGGTAAGAAAATCGTGCATCAGTCCGTATCCTTTGAGGAGGAGAAAAATATACTCCAGGGCGCCGGTTTTCCTGAACCCGTTGCCGCACTGTTTGCCGGTATCTATCATGCGGTTTCCCAGGGCGAAACGTCCAGAACGTCTGACGATCTCCGGAAGCTGATCGGATCGGAGACTCCTCTGAAAGAAACCGTGAAACAAGCTTTGCAAGGATAATCATTAAAACAAATTACAAAAGATTGCAACAAAAACAGGTCACCGTTCGTCTGACATGGGTGACCTGCTTTTTATTTACCGCTTTTTCATCTCAAAAAATTCACATGCATTCCGCTGATGATAGGTTACATCGCTGACGCCGGACTGGGTCACAATGGACGTATCGGTAAAACGAATGATGATTCCGCCCGAATCTACAATATGGTCATTCTGAAAAACACGTACAGCGACCTGCCGATCCATCGCCTCCTGGAAGTCTTGATCGGTCAGTAATCTTCGTTGAGCCATGAGTTGTATCTCCTTTATTATCAGTATAAAGAATGCCGGACCTTGCGCCGCATGAAATTTTCTATATCATAGATGGAGCTTTGCTGAACTGTCAAGGCAGCTTCATGCGGCGAAGCGTTCAGGAGATGTTTAATCTTACAAATTGACTTTTAGTTAATCCGTCAATTATTCTGTAGGATGGGATGGAATTCGTACCTGCTGTTACAGTTATTTGGATAGGTAGTAAGGAGAGTAAAAATGAAACAAAATAATAACGCAGCTTTGATCATGCTGATGATCAACATGTTTATCGCTATGCTTGGGATAGGATTAATCATTCCCGTATTGCCGGATTTTTTGAAGGCCTTTGACGCCGGAGGCAAGGCGGCGGGCTATCTGGTTGCCGCCATGGGATTGACCCAGTTTTTGTTTTCACCCATTGCGGGGGAATGGTCGGATAAGTATGGCCGAAAGCTGATGATTGTGTCGGGACTCGCGCTTTTCAGTTTTTCCAATTTTTTATTCGCTGTTGCTCACGAGATGTGGCAGCTGTACGTTTCGCGTTTGATCGGAGGCATTGGGGCCGCGGCCATGATTCCCGCTATGCTGGCGTATGTAGCCGACATTACCAGCGAAGAGAGCCGGGGCAAAGGTCTTGGGATGCTGGGCGCCGCGATGTCGCTGGGCTTTGTCATCGGTCCCGGGATCGGCGGTTTTCTTGCCGAGCTTGGCATTCGCGCACCATTCTATGTATCTGCGGCGGTAGGCGGCTTCGCGATGCTGCTTTCCTTGAGCCTGCTTAAGGAGACCCGGTCGGTCGAGCAGCGGCAGGCGGCCAGACTCTCGACGGAAAGAAAAGAGAACATCTGGCGGCAGTTCGGCAAATCGTTCAAAGCGCCGTATTTGATCCTGCTGGTGCTTATTTTCACGCTGACGTTCGGCCTTGCCAATTTTGAAGCGGTCTTCCCGCTGTTCGTGGATCATAAGTACAGCTACACCTCCCGCGATATCGCGGTACTCATTACCGTAGGAGCCTTGATCGGCGCAGTGGTGCAGGCGGTGCTCATCGGAAGGCTGATTAACCGTTTCGGCGAAAAGACATTGATCAACTTGACGTTCTTTTTGTCCGCGTTGACTATGGTGCTGATGCTGCTGTCCGGGAACTTCTGGTACATCCTTGTGCTTACGACTTTGTTTTTTTCCTTCACGTCCATCCTGCGTCCTGCGATCAATACGCTGCTTTCCAAAATGGCGGGGGACGAACAGGGATATGTTGCGGGCATGAACAATGCGTATATGAGCATCGGCAATATTTTCGGTCCGGCCGTGGCCGGCATCCTGTTTGATGTTCATGTCAATTTCCCTTATTTGTTCGGGGCAGTCATTCTGATCATCAGCTTGGCCATGTCTTTAAGCTGGGGAAGAAGAAAAATGAGCGCTGCGGTCAGGTAAAAGAGGGAATTCCACAGCCCTCATGCTTGCGCCGGCATCTATTTTGAATCCAGGAATTGACACGGGAAGCCATTGTAGCATATGATGAATATAATCACATGTGATCATTCGCGTCTTGCTTGCCAGCCCTTGCAAGATCCGTGAATGAAAAGCGGCAGCACCACCCTTATCATGGAATAGAAACGCTGAGAAACTTGTTGAACTCTGATCCACAGAGAATGGAAGCAGGTTTAAGCCAGCACGATCATTCGTCGTTGAATGATCTGCTGGCTTTTTGCGTTTTTTAGCACATCGATAAGGCGGTGCCCGCATCATATCAAACCTACAGGAGGGATTTGGTTTTATGAGTATGTGGGTAAGCCATCGGGACAGGACTTTTGTACAGAAACATCCGGGGTTTGAAATCGTACCCCATCCGGAGCATTCGCGGCTGTATCATATTGAATTGGATAACGGACTTTTGCAAACGTTTTTCTCCTCGTTTCGGGATGTGGGCACGCAAGCGCTGGAGTACGTGCCGTATAAGCGGTTTATATTGGCCGCAAGGCTGGAGGAATTGTTCGGCGCATCGCTCGGGCAGGCTATACGCCATATTCTGCATGACCGCCAGTCCGGCGGGTTCACCATCGGCGTTCAGGGGCAAACCGTCGATCCGGAAGATTATGTTAAATTCGGCACCGCTGTCAGCCACTTGGTTGGAACCCCCAATTTTGACGCCATGACCGGCACCTATTACGCCCGGTTCACCGTCAAGGATACGGACAACAGCGATTCATATTTGCGTCAGGCTTACCGTCTGTTCACTCTTCATACCGACGGGACGTTTGTGGAAGAAGCCACCGATTGGCTGCTGATGATGAAATTTGAGGAGCGCAATGCGGTGGGAGGAGAATCCAGAATTCTGCACCTGGACGATTGGGAAGAGCTGGAGAAGTTCAGCAGCCATCCGCTGGGGTCTTATCCTTTCACTTATAAATCGCCGCCAAGCAAAAATACCAGTATAACGGTGAAGCGAAAAACCTTCTTCAAACAAAACAACGGCATTTGTGTCTGCTTTATCGATCAATTCGTTTATCCCGAAACGATTGATCAAGCCGTCTATCTGCAGGAGTTTTCCGACTCTTTGGAGAATAGTCCCGCTACCATTGCCATGCCTCTGCCTGTAGGACAGCTCATTATGCTGAACAATGGATTTTGGATGCATGGAAGGGCGCCTTTCGAGAAGCATCCTGAGCTGTACCGGGAGCTGATGCGTCAGCGCGGAATTTTCTCGGAAGTATAATTCTTAAAAGAAGCCCTTTTTCCAATGGGTAATTCCTTTACTTCACCATTGGAGAAAGGGCTTTGGGTTGGACACGAAGCATGCTAGGTTTTTCCCTTGAGATGTTCGTACTGCAAATGCAGGTCTTTCAAGGCGGCGGCCAGAGCGTTGGCGGCCCTGCCGCGATAATGATGCTGAAGGACTCTGATCGGTTCTTCTATGCCGTCTTGAAGACTGAAGCCTCTTAACAGGCTACTGACATAATCTCGTCCATGCTCTGTGGCCAACGTGCAGGAGGCTTCCAGAATAACGCCGTATTTTTTGTCGATCTCCGCTGTGATGGTGAGCGAGTCATATACATTTTTGGCGGCCATGCCTGTGGGCAGCTTGGCGTGTCCTGCGATAAACAAAGTGTTTATCGGAATCATGAATGAGTCCCCTCCGCCTCATGAATGGGATTTTCCGATCATTCTCCCTACCCCATGGATTTTCTCCAGGACGAGGATCAGCGCTGCCGAGATAAAAATAACAATACCGGACACGGATGCGATAAGCGGGCTGTAAGCATCCTGCATCTGGGAGAAGACTTCCAGCGGAAGTGTTCGCATACCCGGCGATACCATAAACAGGGATACTGTAACATTATCAAAAGAAGTGAGAAAAGAAAATAGCGCTCCCGATAAAATGGCCGGCCGAATCAAAGGCAGGGTGACCTTCCAGAATACGGTGATGGGCTTGGCGCCCAGGATCATGGCCGCTCTTTCCAGTGTATAGTCGAATCCGCTCAGCCCGGTGATGACGAAGCGGACGACATAAGGCACGCAAATAATGATGTGTGCGATCAAAAAGCCGGTTGACGTACCCGCGAGAAGCATCGGGGTAAAATAAATTAACAACGCGACGCCTAAAACAAGCTGCGGGACCGTCAGAGGAGCCGTCAGCAGCGATACCAGATACGTTTTGCCGGGCATATCATACTTCGCCAATGCGAGAGCGGCCAGCGTACCGAGCATGACCGAGATCAGCGAGGCCAAGAGCGCGAACTTGGTGCTGTTCAGGAACGCCTCAATAAATTCGGGCCGGTCGAGCAGCATCACGTACCACTGGAATGAAAATCCTTGCGGCGGAAAGCTTGGGAAGCTTGCGCGGGTGAAGGAGGCCGGAATGATGACCAGAAGCGGGAGAAGGATATAGACGATGACCAGCACAGTAATCAGCATACGGACTTTTCCGGTTATTTTCATCAACGGAACGCCTCCCTGAATCGTCCTTTTTCAAACATCCGCGTAAACACGGTCACCATGATCAGCGTGATGCCAAGCAGCACGTAGGAGATGGCTGATCCGTAAGTCCAGCGCAGCAAATGTAGAATCTGATCATAGACCACCACAGGCATCATCGGCACGTTGGGCCCCCCCATGAGGGCCGGCGTCACATAAGAGCTCATCGACATGCTGAATACAAGCGCTACTCCGGAAACGATGCCCGGGAGGCTGAGCGGCAGCGTGACCGACAGAAAGGTGCGAAATGGATTGGCGCCCAGAATGGAGCTCGCTTTTTCCAGCGACGGATCGATATTGTACAAGCTGGTCGCAATGGCCAGAATCATGAACGGCAAATAGGCGTTGGACATCCCGATGACGACCCCAATCTCTGAAAACAACAGCTTCAGAGGGGAATCAACGATACGCAGGGAGGTCAGGATTTGGTTTATCGTTCCGTTAGGCATAAGCAGCAAAAACCAGCCGAAATTTCTCACCACAATACTGACTAGCAGCGGCGAGGCTACGAGCAAAGCCAGCAATCCTCTTACGCCCGGCGAGCATTTGGACATCGTTAAGGCTACCGGATAACCGAGAACAAGCGAGACGATCACCGTGTATACGCTGACTTTGATCGTAAGCCAAAGCGAATTCATATAATACGGGTCGGTGAAAAATTTAATATAATTTTGAATGCCGTACGCTGCATGACCTGACGCTTCGTCCACCTCAATAAAACTTAAATAAAAGATATAAAGCATAGGTACGACGAAAAATCCAATGATGAAGAGCAAGAGCGGAGCCAGCATCAGCCATCCGGACACCAGTCTTGCATGTCTTCTGCGTCTTTTCGGCAGATCGGGCGGGGAAGAAGGCTGAGCGCCGGCGTCTACTGCTTGATTAGCATGACGTCCGATGGTTTCCATCCGATCTTCACCTCGCTTCCAATCGTCCAGGCGGGATCAATATCGCTGCATTGCACCTGTAAAGAATCTCCTTGAAATGATGTGAATATTTCCCAGGAAGACCCCAAATAATTCATTTGCGTGATACGCACGGTATGCAGATCGTAATCGGCATCGGAGACCGGACCGATGGCTACTTTCTCCGGCCGGATATAGAGCTTGACTTGATCCCCGATGGAGCATAAACGGTCTGCTCCCATCACATTCCCGGCTTCCACAAGCATTTGTTCTCCATTTTCCCGCTGTACCGTAATGTTATTCGCATCGATATGGACAATAGAACCGTGCATACTATTGGATTTACCAATAAAATTGAACACGAATTCGCTTCTGGGGTTCGCGTAAATTTCAGTGGGCGTTCCCACCTGTTCGACTTTTCCCCGATCCATGATGACGATCCGGTCCGACATCGACAAGGCTTCTTCCTGATCGTGCGTGACGAAAATCGTTGTTACGCCTACCTCCTTCTGCAGACGCTTGATTTCCATCCGCAGCTCCTGGCGTAATTTCGCGTCCAGATTGCTTAACGGCTCGTCAAGCAGCAGCAGCTTAGGCTGGACAACCAGCGCCCGCGCGATCGCTACGCGCTGCCGCTGGCCTCCGGAAAGCTCCCTCGGATAACGCTGCTCGAGCCCCGTCATTTTCACAATCTCCAGTGCGTTCTTAATGCGGCTGCCGCTTTCCGTTTTGTCTACTTTATGCAGCTTCAGACCAAACTCCAAATTTTCGTAAACCGTCATATGCGGAAACAGGGAGTACCCCTGGAACACCATGCCCAGGTCACGCTTATAAGGCGGAACGCCGTTCATCCGCTTTCCTTTAATATACAGTTCGCCCTGATCGGCATCGATGAAGCCGGCGATCAAATTGAGCGTTGTTGTTTTGCCGCAGCCCGAGGGGCCAAGCAGGGTGAGCAATTCACCCTGCTTGACATCGAGATCGACGCCGCCCAATACCACATTGGTGCCGAATTTTTTATAGGCACCGCGAATTTCAACGTCGTTCATCACTTGCTGCATAGTTTACCTCCGTTATTGCTTATTTTTTTACGCTTTTCCCGAGCTCGGGAGTGACTTCCTTCGTCCATCTGTCCATCCAGGCAGCGCGGATTTCGGAAAGCTTTTTGACATCCGGACGATACACTTTGTCCGTGCCTTTGATGCCGATCGATGCCTGGAATTTTTCAGGAATCTCCATTCCTTGCAATACCGGGTAAAAGCCGCTTTCGGAAATAAGCTTTTGCGATTCTTCGGATATCAGATAATTCAAAAATTGAATGGCTTCCGCCTTGTGCGGCGCGTTTTTGACAACCGTCGCGTTAAATGCCTGAAGAGGCGCCCCCTCTTTAGGAATGACCATTTTTAACGGCACGCCGGATTCGGCTAGATCAGCAATGGCATAGCTGCCCATCACGGTGACATCGGCAGCCCCCTGCTGCATGGCAGGCATCATCTGCGTCGAGTTTTTATAGAATGTATCCGAATAGCGAGCCAGTTCTTTCGCCTTTTCCAGTCCCGGCTCCATATTATCCAGGCTGCCGCCGTTGGCGAAGGCCAGATTATACAGTGTGGTGAAGCTCCAATCGTTGGCGATATCGGAATAAGCGGTTTTTCCCTTGTATTCGGCGCGTATTAAATCGTTCCAGGAGGTGATCGGAGCAATGCCGTTTTGCTCGAACGTCTTCGTATTGTATGCGGGCGCAATCACCAGGCCGAAAGCCGGGACGCCCTTGTTGTCTACCGCGACGAACCGGGAATCGAGCAGCTTCATGTTGGGAACGGTCGCTTCGTCAAGCGTCTCGACCAAATCTTTCTCTACGGCACGCTGCACGTCAAGGGGGACATACACCGCCACATCCAATTGCGGCGCATTTTTTTGCAGCTCCACTTTGGACAGAATCTCGCCCGACAAGGCGGAGAGGAAATTGACTTTAATACCGGTCTCTTCTCTGAATTTCGGTGCAATGACGTCGCGGATCGCTTTTTCAATTTTTCCTCCGTTGGCCGCAACCGTAATTTCTTTATTGGAAGCTGGTGCAGGAGCCGCTGATGGCGGATTTGCCTGGTTTGCATCTTTTGAGGAATTCGGAGTAGGAACACCACATCCCGCAAGCGCTGTCAAAACAAAAATGAGTCCAATGCCAAGCCATTTTTTCATAACACGTTCCTCCCGGTTTTTCAATTTGGGTACATGACTTTCTGGATTTGACACTTGTAAAAGCGCTTTCGCAAATCTTGACCGACCCTCCTTACAAAGCTTTATAAAAAATTTTTTTCTTCTTTCAGTAAGGTAAATGAGCAAATTTCATGCCAATGATTTTTCTGCTGAATTCACCGTTTACCCACAGGGGGGGCGGCATTTTTTGCCGTATTTCCTATCGAGAAGCGGCAGTTTCTGCCTATAATGGAGTGAAGCCTCTGATTTGAAGGGAAAAGATGGCTCTTTTCCGCGCCTTTTTAAAATGCTATCTTTTTATATAAGAGTTGTATTCTTGGAAAAGGTGCCCGAAAATGAGAAAGATTATACTTTGTACACTGATTCTGGTATGGTTTCCTGTGATTTCAGGATGGGCGGCGCAAACGGATCTGCCTTTCCAGCAACATGTATTGAGGGTCGGATTCGAGCGTGATCATCCGCCGTTCTCCTACCTGGACGAGAATGGAAGGCCTTCCGGATTTAGTGTTGAGCTACTAGGGACAATTGCTAGGCATGCGGGCCTGGGACTGAGATATGTCGCCATCGAAACGAGCAATCCCGAACCGCTCGATCAGGGAAACATCGATCTGGTATTGGGCATGAAATACAGCGCCGCTCATAACGAGTTAGTCGATTTTTCAGAATCCTACCTTTCGTTATCCGACGCGTTGGTCGTGCCCAAAGAAAATAAGGAAATCTACAATTTGTCGGGACTCAAAGGGAAAACAGTTGCCGTCCAGCGCGGGAGCAGCGCCTATGACATATTGGAGGACATCCGCAACGTCAGAATGAATATCGCCTCCAGTCAAACGAAAGCGCTGGAAATTTTAAAACATCAAAGGGCCGATGCGTTTGTCGGAAATTATGAAGTGATTCGGCATTATTTTACCAAGCATGACCTCTATTCGGATTATGATGTGAGAGTCAATTCGATTCATTCTTATGAATACGCTTTCGCCGTACGCAAAGGAAATTACGAGCTGGTCCGCCGGTTAAATGAAGGAATCAAGCTGGTGCAGCAAAACGGGGAATACCGCCGGATGTATAATCATTGGTTTCCGCCCTTATTCCCGCAGGATACCCTTTGGAGACAAATCGCCTGGCTCCTGGGATCGGTTTCGATTGCGGTATCCATGTTCATGTTGTTTATTTATATGATGAACAAAAGGTTAAAAAGGGAAATCGGACGACATACCAAAAGGCTCAGAAACTATTTGACCTTTCAACAGCAAATTCTCGATACCATCGATAACGGCATTTTCTCCATCAATAAGGATAAAATCATCCGGCTGGCCAACAAGCGTGCGATGGAAATATGGAATTTGAAGACCGATCCTGTGAATACCTGCATTTCCGGTTCTTCTTTATTCAGGGAAATCGAGCGGATTCTCGATCTGCCTCTGGACGAAAAGGGCCACGAGGGGGAATTCGTGTTGATTCAGGAGGGTTCGGACGAGAAGCTGGTCCATTATTACGCGGCCGTGCTCCGCAACGATTTGGACGGAAAGCTTGGATGGATCATCAGCATGCAGGATCGAACGCAGGAAAAAAACCTGCAAAATAAACTGGTCCTTCAGGAAAAGCTCCGGTCTTTAGGTCAACTTATTGCCGGAATCGCTCACGAGCTGCGAAATCCATTGACGTCCATGAAGGTGTTTATCGAGCTGCTTCCTTATAAAATCGATGATCTTCGCTACAGGCAGGAGTTTATGAAGCATGTACCGGCCGAACTCCGCCGGTTGAACCATGTGGTGGAGGATCTGCTGGATTATACGCGAAGTAAGGTTCCCGTGAAAGAGCGGGTGGATTTGCATGAGTTTCTGTCTTCCGTTATGAAGCCGTTTGAAATTCAATACGCCTCTCAGCCGATTCAATGGATCAACGCGGTGGTTCCGGGCATATCGCTTTATTTTGATAAGCAGCAGATGAAGCAAGTGTTCATTAATCTGATTACGAATGCCATCGACGCCATATCGGAGAGCAATGTGAAAGCGATTACGTTCGAAGCCGAAACGGAGGATGGCTGTACGAGCATTCGGATTATCGATACGGGAGCGGGGATCCCGGACGATGAAATGTCCAGGCTGTTCCAGCCCTTTCATACAACCAAAAGGAACGGAGTAGGTCTGGGTTTATATATTTGCTACAATATCCTGTCCGAGCATGGCGGTGATATCGATGTTCAATCCGTTCCCGGCAAGGGGACGACCTTTACATTAAAATTTCCCGGGGGTGAATTTTAATGAATTCCGTCTTGATCATTGATGATGAACCAGCCATTTGTACCTCCCTGATGTTTGCGTTGGAAGACCAGTATCAAGTGTTTACGACGACTTCACCCGATGAAGGCCTGGTTATGATAGGAAAAGAAAATATCGATGTCGTGCTGCTCGATATGCGGATCGAAGGGGTTGACGGCTTGTCGCTGATTCCTAAGCTGCTCGAAATTTCCCCGAAAACTTCCATTATTGTCATGACGGCGTTCGGAACGATCGAAACGTCGGTGAAAGCGATGAAGCTGGGCGCTTACCATTATTTGACCAAGCCGATTAATTTGGATGAGGTCCGCATTTTAATTGAAAAATCGCTGCACATCAACGATTTGAAACAAGAAGTTAGGCGCCTTCGCGAGGTATTGCGGCCGGAATACAGCTATTGCGGCATTATCGGCAAAAGCTCCGCAATGAGAAGCTTGTTTCAACTCATCGCTAAAGTGAAAAACATTGACTCGAACCTGCTGATCACAGGAGAAAGCGGGACGGGCAAAGAGATGGTGGCCAAAGTATGCCATTCAGAAGGAGCGCGGCATAAATATCCTTTCTCCGCTTTGAACTGCGCGGCTATACCGGAAACCCTGCTCGAAAGCGAACTGTTCGGGCATGAGAAGGGAGCCTTCACAGGGGCGTTTCAACGAAAGGAGGGGGTGTTCGAGCAAACGCATGGCGGTACGATTTTTCTCGATGAAATCGGAGAGCTGCCCCTTCACCTGCAGGCCAAATTGCTCAGAGTCATTCAGGAGCGGGAAGTCGTCCCGATCGGTTCCCACCGGCGCAAGCCCGTTGATGTCCGAATCATTGCGGCGACCAATCGGAACTTGGCCGAGGAGGTCAGCAAAGGCGCCTTCCGCGAGGACTTGTATTACCGTTTGAATGTCATCCCTGTCCATGTGCCGCCGCTGCGCGAAAGAATGGAAGATTTGCCGCTGCTGATCCATCATTTTCTTCAAATCTACGGTGTGAAAATGGGCAAAACCGATGTCCGCTTTCATTCCTCGGCCATGGATGTGCTGTACCGCCATTCTTTTCCGGGAAATGTGAGGGAGCTGTCCAATATCATTGAATATGCAGTCGCCTTGGCCAATGACAGCTTGCTTAAAATTCACGATCTTCCTGTTTATTTGCAGGAGAAGGCTTATGAGAGAAAAGACGGCGGCCAACAGGGAGGGGATGGGATCTTCATTCCCTCAAGACTGACGTTAGAGCAGGCCGAACGGGAGTTTATTTTGCATAAGCTGCAAATTTGCAACGGGCATCGCAAAAAAACGGCTGAATCTTTGGATATCAGCGAAAGAGGGCTCAGGGATAAATTATCCAAGTTTTTGCCCTCCAAGGATTAGCCGGAGAAAGCGGGGAATTCATTATGCGGCAAAGATTTTTATGGGTTCTTGCGCTTATGGTTACGGGGCTTTCTCTATTTGTCTATCATACGATTCAGTCTTCGGGCAATCAACCGGATCGGAGCCATTCTGACGAAACCATCGTGACCATTGCGACAGGCAATGCTTCCGGCCCTTACTTTACGATTGGGAGCGCTTTAGCCAAAAGGTATGAAGAGAAGCTCGGGATCAATGCGTCTGTCATAACGACGGGCGGCTCGGTGGAGAACATGGGACTGATGGAAGCGGGAAAGGCGGATATGGCTTTTGCCATGTCGGACGCGGTTACTTTCGCTTACAGCGGAACCGGGGGAATCAAAGAAATGAAAGATTTACAGGCCATGGCAGGGCTGTATTTGAATTGTGTGCAAATCATTACGCTGCATGGCAGTCCCATTCATACCGTCTCCGATTTAAAAGGCAAACGGGTCGGCGTGGGCGCTCCCGAGAGCGGGGTGGAGGTGAATGCGCGCATGCTGCTTGAGGCCCTCGGCATTACGTATCAGGATATTCAGCCCGAATATTTGTCCTATACCGAAGCGGTGGAGCAATTAAAAAATCAAACCATTGATGCCGCCTTCTTTACTTCCGGGCTGCCTAATCCGTCGGTCACCGAGCTGGCCAAATCGAAACCGGTCACGATCGTTCCTATCCCGATGGAGGAAGTAAGGAAACTGAAGGAAACGTACCCGTTTTTTCAGATGACGGAAATTCCTGCGGGCACATACCGGAACGACGTCTCCATTCCTACGGCGGCCACGCTGAATGTGATGCTCGTAAGAAAAGAGCTGGATGAAGAGCTCGTGTATAAGCTGACCAGAGAGTTGTTTGAAAGCTTGACTTATTTACAAAGGGCTCATCAGGCGGCCCATTCCATTGATATTGGGAAGGCGAGGCAAAACCTCCCGATTCCGGTTCACCCCGGCGCGGAGAAATATTATAAAGAAGCTCAGCTGTCGGGCACATTTTCGGAATCGGGGAGGTGACATGCAGCCGGATTGCGCCAAGAGGATGCAGGTTTTATCATCGGTTAAAACGAAGAGGAGAGGACGTTGATCTTATGGATCTCGGATTAAAAGGAAAAATCGGTTTTGGTACTTCCAAATATGATTCTGTCCATACGATTCGTGCAGGGGTCCATGCTCTTGCCAAAAGCTTGGCCACAGAGCTTGCCGGGGATGGGATCTTAGTCAATACGGTGGCTCCCGGACGCATTATGACGGATCGAACAGCCGAGCTGGATCGGATAAAAGCGGAAGACGGAGGCATGATTAAATCTTTATAGACCGTTAATTACTCCTTTGATGTGAGAAAAACACTTGGGATCTTCAAATTCTCAAGTGTTTTTTTAAAAAATTGGCTATGTTAAATCATGTTGTTGATATTTGATAATTGCGAACATTTGTTCTATAATTAAGGTAATATCATTGTCTCGGAGATGATTTACCAAATGGATTTGAAAGAACTAAAAAGGCTTGCCGATGCCTTGGACGATAGCGGAAAGCGAGAGCTTATCTACTTTTTGCAGTCCCGAACCAAAAGGATAGCGACTCCTATACGGGCGATAGACGAAATTCAAGAGCAGAAGCATAAAGATGGGCTTGTTTGTCCGCATTGTAAAAATCACTCTGTAGTGCGGTTCGGGAAGTACGTTGTGAAAACACACTGGAGAGGTTAAACGTCAACGTTACCGTTGTAAGTCCTGTCGTCAAACTTTTAACGACCTTACGAACACACCTCTCCAACGCACACGCAGACCTCATCTTTGGGTTCGATTCATTGAATGCATGATTGAAGGCTTTTCCCTTCGTAAGTGTGCTGAAATACTGCACGAAGAGGTTACGCATGTTACCTTGTTCTACTGGCGACATAAAATCCTTTCCGCTTTGAAGCAAATTCCAACCGAGGCTTTCCAGGGTATCGTCGAAATGGACGAGACTTATTTCTTGTTCTCTGAAAAAGGTAAACGGAACATCGCCGAACGCAAGCCACGTAAACGTGGTGGCAAAGCCAAATATCGTGGCATCAGTAACGACCAAATTTGTGTACTGGTTGCCCGTGATCGTCAGAAAATGACTTATTCTGGGGTTCTTGGGCGAGGGCGGATTCGGACAACCAAGTTGGATGAGGCAATTGGTGATTACTTATCTGATTCAAACGTACTTTGTACCGACTCGTGGAGGGCATTTAGCTCTTATGCGAATTCAAAAGGGTTGGATCATTACCGTTTCAAGTCGGATGGAAAACAACGTGTTAAAGGCGTGTACCATATCCAAAACGTTAACAGCTACCACAGCCGTCTAAAAAGATGGATGGATCGCTTTAATGGCGTTGCAACAAAGTATTTGCAGAATTATTTGGCTTGGTTTCGTTACCTTGACAGTAAGGAATATGAAAATACAGCGTCAAACAAAAAACAAATGTTGGTCAATTCTTGCCTGTTTACTGTGATGGAAACCAACACCAAACTTCGACGTACAGCTTTTTCTTGTTGAACTTGTAGGATAGAAGAACAAATTTCTTTTTTTTACGTCTAACTCATATGTACTTGAATTATTGAGAAATTTCAGAGATTACTCGTTTAAGGGAGCGTACTGTAATATGAAGAAGTTATTTATTGCAATGGTATCCATGTTCCTATTGAGTGCGTGCTCAGAGGCGTCAACAACCAGTATGAAGCCCCCGACTCCTATAATCACCGAATCCACAGGATCAACCACAACAGATAAATCAACAGTTGAATTGTCCTCGCCTACACCCACATCTAACACAATTCAGATAACGGGACCACTCACATTATCCAGGAACGACCTTTTTCAGTATACAAATAAGCATGAATACTTGAGTGTGGTACTTATAAGCGGAAAGTATTTTGAAGATTGGACTCCAAGTCCGTTTATGGGTCGGAATTGGGTGGGTGAATTTCAAATTCAACTTTCAAATGAAAGCGGCGAAGTGACAAGTGCCTTCGATTTAAACGGCTTTAGCAATGGCGATATTGTGTTTAACTCATTCTTTAACATCGAATTTGATGATTACAATGGGGATGGGAATATCGATTTTACGATTGGTCAATATGCTTCGAGTAACGGAGATGTATTTAAACTGTTTACCCTTGATCAGACTGGACGAATAAAAGATTTGCCGATCAAAGGGTATCCCGACATATTCGTGAGCGGTACTGGGCGTTACTCCACAAAGTTAACGAAAACCAAATTGGGTTTCTCATGCTCGTATTATGACAACAGCATCGGAAAAGACGTGAAACAAAGCTTCGTGTGGAACGGAAAAGAATTCGTCAGTGATAAATAGAGGCGTATTTTCACTCGATTTCATACAGTCATTTACCGCCCTTTTAGTGGGGCGGTTTTCCTTTGGTCGAAAAATCAACATTAAAATTAAACATAGCCAAAAAATTAAAAAGAAGCCCTTTTTGCATTTTTTTAATGGGTATTTCATACTTCACTCTTGGAAAAAGGGCTTTGGGTTGGACACGAAGCATGTTCCTACTATTCCTATTAATCCAACTTGACACATTGGATTAATGAGTTTAATATATATTTTCAGAATGCTGACTCGACAACGGGAAGCTCATTGATCCATTTTTTCTTCCCAAAACAACGAAAGATATGGCAACAACTAAAGAGGTGGAAAATTGATGAAGAAAAGTGACAAAACGTTGCATTTGGGAGCGTTTTTGTATGCGGTAGGCCATCATGCCGGAGGATGGCGGTACCCTGACAACGAAATTAGCAGTCTGCTGGATTTGGAGTATTACAAAAAAGTGGCCGGGATCGCCGAGAAAGGAAAATTTGATCTTATTTTTTTTGCGGACAGATTGGCCATTCCTGACCGTTTCGGCAATAATTTCAATAATTCGATCCGTTATTTTGCCTCTTTCCGGCTCGATCCTGTTGCGCTGATCACTGCGCTTTCTGCGGTTACCAGCCGCATCGGCCTCGTCGCCACGGCATCGACCAGCTATAACGAGCCGTTTGCCGTCGCCAGAGCTTATGCCACGATTGATCATTTAAGCAAAGGAAGAGCGGCATGGAATGTTGTGACCTCCACCAATGACGGTGAAGCGAGGAATTTCGGAAGAGATGCTCATTTTGACCATGCCACCCGGTACGAACGCGCCTAGGAATTTATCGAAGTCGTGACCAAGCTGTGGGACAGCTGGGAAGACGGCGCCTTGGTGATCAACAGGGAAGAGGGCGTCTATGGTAATCCGGAGAAAGTGCGTTATGTGAATCATAAAGGGGAATTTTTCCAGGTAAAAGGTCCGTTGAATGTGCCTCGCGCTCCGCAAGGCCGTCCGGTTTTGGTGCAGGCCGGTTCTTCCGAACGCGGCAGGGATTTTGCCGCCCGCTGGGCCGAAGTTATCTTTACGGCGCAGCCTGCGCTGGAAGGAGCGCGCGAATTTTATAAAGACATTAACGGGAGGCTGGCCAAATTCAACCGGGAGCCGGGATCGGTTAAAATCATGCCGGGCGTTATGCCGATCATAGGTGAAACCGAGGCGGAAGCGAAAAGAAAAGAAGAGCTGCTGAGAGAATTGGTTCATCCGCTTGCCGGGCTTTCCCTGCTTTCCGACAGTATGAATCAGGACTTGTCGCAATTTGATTTGGACAAGCCGCTTCCGGAACTGGATACGATGCGGGGTAACCAAAGCCGCCAGAAAATTGTTGCGCAGCTGGCAAAAGAAGAAGGGCTGACGCTGGCGCAGCTGGGTAAACGCTTCGGAGCAAGCCGCTCACACCGTGTGCTCGTCGGAACGCCTGCACAAATCGCCGACAACTTTGAAGAATGGTTGGAAAAAGAAGCGTGCGACGGGTTTAACATCATGTGCCCCTATTTGCCGGGCGGTTTAAACGAGTTTGTTGAATTGGTCGTGCCGGAACTGCAAAGAAGAGGTATCTTCCGTAAGGAGTATACCGGCGTCACCCTGCGGGATCACTTCGGCCTTGAGCGCCCCGATCCGGCCGTTTAGTATTTGACTGCCTGGGATGCAGCGGATGACCTACAGCATGCAGCCCTTTTCAACGGCATTCCATTTATCCCTCCGCTCATCGGGCTGTCCGCTGTATCGGAGGTTTTTGGACTGCTCGGTAATCACAGCATACGGACGATGGAAAAACCCCAAAATACTCACTTTTCGACGGAAGGAGTTTCTATACTATGAAGACAAAGTGGTTAAAATGGTCATTCATTTTTGTAATCATTGCGCTGTTTACGGCGGCTTGCGCCGGCGGCGGTAATAACACAAGTGATGCGGGAAGCAGTAATACAACTCAGGGGGGAGCCGCAGGCGCCGGTGAAAAAGCGGATAAATGGCCGGAAAAGCCGATTTCGATTATCGTCTGGTCCAAAGCCGGTTCCGGCGTGGATGTGATGGGGCGTCAGGCCGCCAAATTCCTGGGAAATCAACTGGGAAAATCGGTTGTCGTCGAGAATATCACGGGCGGCGACGGAGCTTCCGCCATGCAGACCATCCTTTCCAAACCGGCTGACGGATATACGATCGGCGTCAACACGCGGAGCCAAATGATCAGTTTGAACACCGACTTGAAAAACGATTTTAACCTGAATGACTTCCACTTCATTTCCATAAACCAAGGGGATCCTTACGCCTTGGTCGTCCGTCCGGGTACCGGTCTCGATACGTTTGAAAATTTCGTCCAATCCGCTAAAAACAGCGAAAAATTCGCCATTGGCGGATTCGGCGCCAACTCAGCCCACCAGATTTTTGCCTCGGATCTGGCGAAAGCCGCAGGCTACTCCTTTGAATGGATACCTTATGCCGGAGGTTCTGAAGCGGTGACACAGCTTCTCGGCGGACATATCCAGGCAGCCCTTACGAATGTCGGCCAAGTACTCGAATATGTAAAAGCCGGCCAATTGAAGATTATCGCTGTTTCTAGCGCTGAAAAGATGGATGAAATTCCGGACACGCCTACGTTCACCGAATTAGGATTTCCCGAACTGGAATCGTCTCATTGGCGCGGCTTCTATGTGAAAAAGGGCACGCCGAAAGAGATCATTGCCAAATATGATGAATTGTTCAAGGCCTTATCGCAAGATAAAGAGTGGGTGAATTACCTCGATGCCAACGGATTGACCAACGATTTTCGGCCCAGCAGCGAAAGTCATCCGTTCGTGGAAAAAGAATTTGCCGAGATCGGCAAAAAACTGGCGGGGAACTAGGCCTGTGACCGGAGGGATTTTTACATGAACCATCCCACTGGACGACTGGCTGCGTTCGTCGGGAATACCCGTTATGAAGAGCTTCCCGACGATGTGGTCAAGAAGGTAAAAGAATGTTTTCTGGATACGCTCGGCTGTATTCTGGAGGGAAGCAAGGGCGAAGAATTCCAAAAGGCTTTTACGGCCATGAACCTGCTTGGCGAAGGCAGCTCCAGGATTTTCGGAACAGATGAGCGGACTTCCCTGCAGAACAGTGTGCTGCTGCACGCCCTGATGGCTCATGCCACGGAATTTGACGATTCGCACAAGCAGTCCAAAACCCACCCCGGAGCAGTGATTATTCCTGCTGCTCTTGGGGCCGCATGGCTTCACGGAAAAATCAGCGGAAAACAGCTTATCGCTTCCATTGCGGCCGGGTATGAGGTTACCCTTCGGCTGGGGAAAGCGCTCGGGGCGGGCGAGCACAGGCTTAAGGGATGGCATGCGACAGCCACATGCGGCATCTTTGGCGCCGCAGCGGCGGCAGCCTCGATTCTGGGTCTGGATGCGGAACGGATCATGAGCGCCCTCGGTTCGGCGGGAACCCAAGCTGCCGGAATATGGGCATTCACATCGGACGGGTCGATGAGCAAACCGCTCCATGCCGGAAAAGCCGCGCAGGGAGGGCTCATTTCCGCTGTATTGGCGCAAACCGGCTTTACCGGCTCGCGCTACATTCTGGAGGCGGAGGACGGCGGATTTTTCAAAGCTTTTGCTCCTTACAAAACGTCAGATTGGCAGCAAGAACTTCTGCACGGTTTGGAATCTCCCGATGCTTATGAAATCCTGAACGTTGCCTACAAGCCGTACCCATGCTGCCGCACGACACATGGAGCGATTGAAGCCGCGCTTCATATTCAACAGAAACAGAATGTCCCTGTTGAGCAAATCAAGCGCGTTGTGATACGCACGTATGACGTTGCCGTCAAACAATGCGGTTTTTCCGAACCGCTCAATCCGCGGCTGGCTGCTTTCAGCTTCGCTTATGTTGTTGCAGTCGCTTTACGGTCGAAACGGCCGATTGTATCCGCTGATTTTTCCGAACAAGTGTTTCGCGACACGGAAATACTGGAGCTGCACCGCAAGGTGACCGTTGAACGGTCTGAAGAAATGGACGCGCTGTTTCCAAAATTGTGGCCTTGCGAGGTAGAGGTGGAAACCGCAGCGGGCGAAATCTACAAGCATCGCGTCGATATTGCCAAAGGAGATCCGCTGTCTCCGCTCAGTGATGTTGAGCGGGTCGGCAAATTCAGAGGCTGCGCGGACGGCGTTCTGCCGCCATCGCAAATTGACGGCATCGTCGCTGCGGTTAACCATTTGGAGGACATTGAGGATCTTCGGCCGATCACGGAATTATTGATTTCTGCCAAAAAGATTACCTGATCAACTACTAATAGACTAAACTGCTAAGGCGAAAGGGTACTGCGATGAGAAAGATGCAAAAGGGCCTTATATCTGTCTTGGAAACCGGACTGATTGGCGCCATTGGCGCGGTATTGTTTTCTTTGCTGCATATGCCTCTGCCTTGGATGCTCGGTGCACTTACGTCTGTGATGGTTTCGCGGCTTGGAATTCGCCGGACTTTGGCCTGGCCTTCATCCTTTCGCCACATTGCGCTCGCCATACTCGGTTTTATGCTGGGATCTTCATTTTACAGTGTAAATTTGCGCCAAATGGCGGCCCAACTCCCTTATATGGCCGCTTCAACGGTATTCATCTTATCGGTTGCTTTTGTGACAGGCTATTTACTCTACCGCAAGTTGAATTTAAGCCCGATGAACGCGGTATTTGGCTGCATGCCCGGCGGATTGAACCATATTATCGCCCTCAGCGGCGAATCCAAGCAAATCGACCTGACCACTGTTGTGCTGATGCAGACGATCCGTGTTCTTACCGTAACGTTTATTGTGCCGTTTATTGCGCTGCATACGTTGACCGGCTCAGGCGGATCCGGAAACCATTACAGTTTTCCCGGTGAGGGATCGGCTTCTCTTTTTTCGTTTTTATTATTTGCCGTGGTGGCGGCCGCAGGTTTCTTTGTCGGCAAGAGGATCAGGCTCCCGGGAAGCTCATTGACCGGGCCCTTGCTCGCCACCTCCATTGTTGTGCTGTGCGGCGCCACGCCTCCCCGGGTGCCGGATACGGCGGTGCTGCTTACCCAGCTCAGCATCGGCATCCACCTTGGGCTGCAGATGAAGCCGGACTTTCTAAAAGACATGCGCCGGCTGGGCATATATACGGCGGCCAGTAATGTGATCGTCGTTTTATGCTGTTTGGGCTGCGCTTTGCTGCTGTGGTGGGTCACTCCCATCGATCTGACGACAGCCTTTCTAAGCACATCTCCCGGGGGAATCGCGGAAATGGGAGTCACCGCGGCTGTCGCGCGAGCCGATTTGTCAGTCGTCAGCGCATATCAGCTGTTTCGCTTGTTCTTTATCTTTTTTGTGGTGATTCCCGCGGTGCAGTGGTATTTCACCCGTCAGGATCAAAAAAAGGGCATGACAGCGAATAAGGTCAGAGGCACTGACCCCCAATAACAAAATAAATGTCAATTTAAGCAGCCAGTCGTCGAAATGGAATCGGTGACTGGCTGCTTCGTTTTGAATGCGAAATGTGGCTTTTTAATTACATATATGCATTAAAACATTGCAAAAGATCAATTTTACACATCAATTATTCGAGTGTATTCTAAATAGAAAAAATGAATCTGGAAGGATATGAACTCAAGTGGGGATGACATCAAAGATGCAAGCCGATGTTGGTTTAGAACATCGTGCGGGGATATTGGACACGAGGAGCCGGGAATACCTGAAGCGCGGAAGCAAGGAGTATCAGCAGGGCAGTCTGGCTTTATTCGCTGCGGGGGTGGCCACTTATGCGGTGTTGTACTGTGTTCAACCGTTGTTTCCGGTTTACTCCAGGGAATTCGGTTTATCGCCGGCGGCTGTCAGCTTGTCTTTATCCGTCAGTACGGTGCTGCTTGCCGTCTCGCTGCCGTTGGCAGGCTTTTTGTCCGATCGTATCGGGAGAAAATCACTTATGGCGGCTTCACTCTTTGTGTCTTCGTTTTGCTGCTTGTGCACGGCTTTCGTGCCCAATTTTACAAGCCTGCTTATCGTCCGCGCGATTCAGGGGATTGCCCTTGCCGGTCTTCCTGCCGTGGCGATGACTTATCTGGCCGAGGAAATGGAGGCCAAAAGCCTCGGGTTCGCTATGGGATTATATATCAGCGGGAATACGATAGGCGGACTGTTCGGGCGGGTCGCAGTCAGCATGGTAACCGATGTATATACATGGAGAATGGGCATAGGTGTGTTGGCGGTCATCAGTCTGTTGGCGAGTCTGTATTTTTGGCGCAACCTGCCGCCTTCCCGGCACTTTAAACCGCAGCGGACAGAACCCAAAGCCAACCTCCGTCTTTTTGCCGTACAGTTCCGCGACCCCGCACTAATCCTTCTTTTTGTGTTAGGCGCGATTTTGATGGGGAGCTTTGTCACGCTGTACAATTACTTGGGGTTCCGGCTGCTCGAACCGCCTTTTCGTCTGTCGCAAACGCTGGTCGGATGGATCTTCCTTCTATACCTGGTGGGGACATTCAGTTCTTCGTGGATGGGAAGGGCCAGCGACCGCATTGGGCTGCGCATTGTTTTGTGGATTAATGTCCTATTGATGCTGACGGGAATCCTGCTGACACTCTCGGCGCATTTGGCTGTGCTGATCATCGGCGTGGCCGTGTTCACCTTCGGATTTTTTGGCGCGCACTCCACAGCCAGCTCCTGGGTCGGAAGCAGGGCTTCCATAGGAAAAGCGCAGGCCTCTTCTTTGTACCTGCTGTTTTATTATGTAGGGTCGAGTCTGGGCGGATCCATCGGCGGTTTGTTCTGGAGCCGGTTTGAATGGGCGGGGATTGTCGGCATGATTACCGTTATGATTGGCTGCGCCATGCTGGTTTCCTTTGTATTAACCGCTGTTTTGCCCGAGAAATCTAATCTGCATTCTCAAAGTAATGCATGACAAATTGCAGAAACCGTTGGGCCGGGGGAGACAGATACCGCTCCTTCATCCAGGCTGCGCCGATGATCCGGTAGCATTCGGGCGAGCTTACGCTTAACTTGACCAGTTTCCGGTCGGTCAATCCTTTCACATCAGGAATAAGGGCTACACCCAGTCCGGCGGCAACCAGGCCCGCCACGGTGGGAACCTCTTCTCCCTCAAAAGCGATTTTGGGGGCGAAGCCGGCTTCCATGCACAGACGGTCAATGACGTTCCGGAGTCCGTAGCCTTTCTTAAAGGAAACCATTGGCTCGTCGGCAATTTCTTCCAATGAAACGGCTCCGCGGTTTGCCAGCGGGTGATGGGCGGGGACGAAAATAAACAGCTCCTCGCTCCATAATTTTTTCCATTCCACCGAAGGATTGGCTTCATCCGGAGAAGAAAGCAGACAAAGGTCGATCGAGCCTTGAATGAGCTGCTGTAGCAAGGAAGCGGTATTGCTTTGATTCAGCTGAAAGCGAATATTCGGGTAGCTGGCGCGAAACGTAACGATGAGGTCGGGAATGAGATGGGATCCGAGCGTATGGAGAAATCCCAGCATGACTTCCCCGGCTTCTTCATCCAGCATGTTCCGAATTTCATGCTTTCCTTCCTCGTATTCTTTCATGATGCGGTGAACCCGCCTTAAAAACAGCTCTCCGTAGCAGTTCAGCTTGATGGAACGGCCCACCCGGTCAAACAGCGGAACGCCCAGTTCTTCCTCCATCCGGGAGATGGAGCGGCTGAGTGCGGATTGCGAGACGGACAGGAATTGGGCTGCACGCGTCATATGCTCCATTCGGGCTACGGTTTGAAAATATTCAAGCTGCTGCCACTCCAATCGGATCACCTGGCCTTGATCGTTTATTCCCCATGATTATATCACAGCGCGCAGAAAAGAATGTATCCGTCCTTCTTGGGATTTGTGCTGCCGCCGCCGGGTTTGGACGAAGGCGGCAAAACAGCTCCAAAAATAGTATCCCCGATGGAACACTTCCGCTAAGCTTTAGAGTTAGAAAACAATATCGTATCGGTAATTCATTGGCGATTGTTTATGCAGGACGAATTGTTCCAAGGAAGGGGATACCTGTACTGATAAAAGCGACGAATATGGTTCGGCAGACGTTTGTCAACATATACTGCAATTTCTTAAGTCGTGATCAAAAGGGGGACTTATATTTCGTTCGAGCGGATTCCATGGTTCCTAACAACATATTACAATGCGTACATTTCTTTCCTCGAAGAACACATAGATCATCTTGGCCGGCGGGTTGTCTATCATGCTTCCGCATATCATGAGGAAATTTCAGGATTCATGTATGGTAATGAAAATATAGTTAAAAACCTCAACTCGTTATATAATGAGATGTATTCATTCCTCGCGGCCGGCGAAGAAAGTATCTTAAGAGGTGAAGCAATGAGAGCGTATTTGGACCTGCTAAGTGATATACTGGAACAAGGTGTCCGTAAGGATGATCGAACCGGCACAGGCACCATTTCCGTTTTTGGAAGACAAATGAGAATCAATTTAGCTGAAGGATTTCCGCTGCTGACAACCAAAAAACTGCATATTAAATCCATCGTTCATGAACTCCTGTGGTTCTTAAGCGGCAGTACGAATGTCAATTATCTGCGTGAGAATGGCGTCACGATCTGGGATGAATGGGCCGATGAGGAGGGCAATCTTGGTCGTGTCTACGGTGCGCAGTGGCGTACATGGCCGGCGCCGGGAGGGCAGACGATTGATCAAATTACCAAAGTGATTGAACAGATTCGGCATAATCCGGATTCCAGAAGACATCTGGTGAGTGCATGGAATGTTGCAGAAATCGATCAGATGGCTTTGCCGCCGTGTCATTATGCATTTCAATTTTATGTTGCCGATGGCAAACTGTCGTGCATGTTTCAGATGAGATCCGTGGATACCTTCCTGGGACTGCCGTTTAATCTGGCGTCTTATGCTCTGTTAACCCACATGGTGGCTCAGCAATGCGATCTGGAAGTCGGCGATTTGGTGTGGACAGGCGGCGACGTTCATATTTACCTGAATCACCTGGAACAAGTAAAGCTCCAATTAACCAGGGAGCCGCGTCCGCTGCCGAAGCTGAACATTCTGCGCAAGCCGGAGTCCATTTTTGATTACCGATTTGAAGACTTTGAGTTTATCGACTATCACCCGCATCCCGGGATTAAAGCGCCCATAGCGGTCTAATCGCGTGATCAGCCCCGATTTGTCGGGATTTGTGGTGTGGTATCAGGAGGAAGGTTCGAATGACGATATCGTTAATATTTGCGATGGATGAAGCCCGCGGAATCGGCATAGACAATAAACTGCCATGGAGGCTGCCGGCGGATCTGGCGTTCTTCAAGAAAACGACCTTGGGGCATACGATACTGATGGGCCGCAAAACGTATGATTCGATCGGCAAGCCTTTACCGGGACGCCGTAACGTGATTCTGACGAGGGACCCTGAATTTAAGGCTGAGAGCTGTGAAATCGTGCATTCGGCGAAGGAAGCCGTTAAACCTTATGGCCGCGGAGGGGACAAGGCGTCCGAAGAGCTTTTTGTCATCGGAGGCGCGGAGCTGTTCGGCCTGCTGCTGCCGCATGCGGACCGGATGTATATTACCGAAATTGCCCATCGCTTTGAAGCGGACACGTTTTTTCCCGAGATTGACCGTACGCAGTGGCGGGTCGTGTCGCGGGAAAAAGGCATACGGGATGAGAAAAACCCGTATGATTATGAATTTGTCCTCTATGAACGGGTTAGCGGACAAGCAGATACGGAACTCCAACAAGTGGAATGAAGCGGGCCGTTTATGCGCATCTTAAAGGGTGAATCATGTGCACATCCAGTTTACCCGAGAGGAAGATTCCGAACATGACACAGGTCAACCAACATCAAATGCCGATCCGCCACGTCATCGACAATGCGGAGAAAGCCATGCAGAATGCCAAAGACGCAGAGATGGCTGTGCGCCACGCCCAACTGCAATCCGATCCGCATAAGCTGTCCTTCGCCATTGGAGAGATGAAAGCGGCTCAGCATCTTTTGGAGCAAGCGCAAAGCCAGATCGATGCGCAGGATCATGGACACCATCATCAGGAGCTCGCGCAGGTTCAGCATCAGTTGGAGCAAGCGCTGCAAAGCCTGGACGAGGTCGCTTCGAACACGGAGCAGCCAAGACAGATACGCTGAAGAGGTTGGGGAAGAAAAAGGGCGGGACGTCTCTTTCGGATGCCTATCCTTGGGATTGTATTTCCCGTTTCCGAAATAAACAGGAAGTTTGGGAGAGAAGGATGTTATGAATGTGTTGCTAAACCCATCCCGTTCCGCATTTCGGAACGGGATGTTTCGTGTGTTTATCGGCGGCAGCACGCTGTATCGCACCGGAGACTGGATGGATTTTGTCGCGATCAACTGGATTGCGCTGCAGGCCGGCGGGTCTGGGACTTTCCTCGGACTGGTCAATCTTTGCAGGCTGCTGCCGATTTTTCTAGTCAGCCTGCCGGCAGGAACGCTGGCGGACCGGTACGACAGGCGGATGCTGCTGATCTATGCCCAAGCCGGCAGTCTTGTTCTGACCTTGGGGCTTAGCCTGTGGATGGCGATGGACGGACCGCTCTGGTTGTTTTTGGCCCTGATTGCGGCGCGCTCTGTGTTTTCAGCGATGGAGACGCCGGTGACGCATGCCCTGCTGCCCAATCTGGTGCGGGAACAGGAGCGGGGGAGCGCGATCGCCTGGAACAGCGCGGTGCTGAATTTGTCGCGCATCATCGGTCCGGCGGTCGCCGGCGTGATGCTGACGACGATGGCGCCGTCGATCATTCTCTGGATCAATGCCGCGAGCACGCTGGCCATGATCCTTGTCGTGACGGCGGTGAAGCCGCTCCCTTCTGCGGAGGAGCCGGGCAGGGCCGCCATCGTGCAGGATTCAGGCCAGCATGGCGCCCGTGAAGCATGGCGCTATATCCGCTCGGAGCCGGCAGTGCAATCGCTCCTGCTGCTCGCGGTTGCGCCGATGGTTTTCGGCTTCCCTTATACATCCATGCTGCCGCTCTTCACGCAGGAGTTGTTAGGCTTCGGTACGGACAAGCTGGGCCAGCTGCTGTCCGTATCCGGAGCTGGGTCGCTTCTCTGCTCGCTTTGGCTCTCGCTCGGCCGTGAAGCCCGCTGGCCCGGCCGCTGGCTGGTCTTGTCCCTGCTTGGCTTCGGCGTCTCGCTCTGCGGATTCATGGCGGCTCCCGCCTTCGGGTGGGCGGCCGCGGCCATGTTTGCGGCAGGCTTGTTCGGACAAGCCTACCGCACGATGAGCCGCATCGCCATGCAGCAGCAGGTGCCTGACCGGCTGCGCGGGCGCATCATGAGCATCGCGCTCATGGACCGCGGCTTCATCCCGCTGGGCGCACTGCTGATCGGCTTGGTCGCCGATATGGCCGGAGTCCTGACCGCAGGCCTTCTGATGGGAACCGGCTGCGTCGCGATCACCGTGGGCGTGCTGGCTTGGCGCCGTGAGCTTTGGCGGATGTAGCGGCCGATAAATAAAAAGGCGGACACGCCGCCGTGTCCGCCCAATCTGTGGAACCTGTCGTTTTACAGCTTGTTCATCAATACTGCTGCACGTGCTGATAAAGCACAATCAGCGCGAACGTGAGCAGTACGCTGACCAGGGCATACTTCCATTGCTTTAACGAGGAGTTCGCGATGTTTTGTTTGTTGTCCCGTACTGATCTGGTTCGATTGAAATTCATAATTGCCCCCCCTCCGAATGCTCATGATTATGAATTTGGATCCTTCATCTGTCGGAGTTCCTTCAGTGAATAAAATGTGCCCCTCCAATAAATGCCGCCCTGCCGCAGCGTCAGCCATACCGAACGGCTCACGACATAACAAAGCAAACTGACGGTGACGGGAAGCGCAAGCACCTCGATCCCGCCTCCGCCTACGATCGACCGGATCAGCAAAAAGTACACGGTGAGCATCAGAAAGACGGATAAAGCAAACGCTGCAGCTGCCCAGCCGGATGCCAACACGATACCTGCAATCGGAAATAAAAACAACGCCAGCTGCCCGATGACCCCAAGCACTGCGAAGCTGATCCGATAGCCGAAGCCGGAAAATATATTTTTCTCCAGCCCGCGAACAGCCTCGCTCAAGCCGGGGTACCACTCCACCGAGATGTGGCGAACGCCGGAGGCAAGCCTTTGGCGCAGTCGGGCCCGTTTCACCTGCCGCCCGAGCTGGAGGTCGTCGTCCGGCCGCATCGCGATCGCCTCGTGCGTACCGATTCTTTCATATGCCCTTCTTGTAATCAGGTTGAAGGCGCCGACGCCCATACCGTGCCTGTGCTGTAAATCATCGTTCACCCGCCACGGACGAATAAATAAAGACAAGGCAAAAAAGAAATAGTGTACAAACGCCTTGAGCCAAAACCCGCGTGCGATCATCCGCGGAGCGAGCGTTAAGTGATCCGCATGCTGCTCCTGCATATAACGCACCGCATCCGCAACGGTATGCGGATCGAACTGCACGTCCGCATCGGTAAACAGCAGGTACTTGCCCCGGGCCTGCAAATAGCCCTGGTATAAAGCGTGATTTTTGCCCAGCCATCCGGACGGCAGCGAGGTGATATGGATGACCCGCAGCGGGACGGTGATGCCTTCCCGGCTTTCGGACCAGCGGCGAAGCTCGTCCAACCGGCGGCCGGTTGCATCCCGGGAGCGATCGTTGACGGCGATGATTTCAAGCTTCGGATACGTTTGGCCGAGCAGATGCCTGACCGTATCCGCGATAGAGGCTTCCTCCTCTTTGGCAGCGATAATGACGGAAACCAGCGGTGTATCCGGCACGGAAGGCCGGGAGCCCATCAGCCCGGGAGCAGCCGAGATTTTCCTGTTTTCACGCCCGTTCGATTTCTCTATGTTAAACCCGGCATCCCCAGCGGAACGGGGAAGGCTGAACATCCATTTTCGGGATCGAACCGTATCCCACAGCATGAACAACCAGTAACCCAGCGCAACCAGCGCCCACACTTCCATGATCCGCATCGACCAACACCTGCGCTTTCTGCCGAATCTGGATCAAAACACAACAGTTATTTCAAATTATACCACGTGCTTCAGACGGACAACAAATCTTCTGATCTTGAAACGGATTCTTGAACGGACGATAGCCATACGGTATGCTACAAGTGTATCGAATCATCAGCTTGGCGCTTATCTCAACGATCATGATGCAGACGGAAGGGGAAAAAGGATGACTAGTGATCAGGCCGGGCCGATTTATCGCAAAAAACTGAAAGCGGCTGAGCTTCCTAATTTTTTGGATCGCATCCGCGGCGAGGGAGTAGGGGTACACAATTTATTGTTACTGTGTATCGGCACGGATCGCTCGACCGGAGATGCGCTTGGTCCGCTGGTCGGGACCATGCTGCAGGAAGCGGGCTATCCGCATGTGGTCGGAACGCTGGCGTCTCCGTTCGATGCGAGCAATATGCGTGAACGGCTGCGGGAAATACCTCCCGGCCTCAAAATTATCGCCATCGATGCCTGTCTGGGCCAGACGATGTCATTAGGGTGGTATCAGGTGTCCAATCGTCCGATCGAGCCGGGCAAATCGGTGGGCAAACAGCTGCCCCGTGTCGGCGATTATTCCATTGCGGCTATTGTCAATGTGGATCAAGGGCAAAAATATGCCGTATTACAAAGCACTTCATTATATAGGGTGATGACGATGGCGAGGGAAATTGTATCGGCCATTTGCAGCGTATTTCCGCTGGACCCCGAAACAGCAAGAGCAGAGAAAGAAGGCAGCGAATGAGGGATGGCGTAAGACGTCCTGGTGATGCCAAATCCGCAGCGCCTGCGGCAGCAGGCGGCGTTCATTACTCTAAGCGTGCTATGGGCTTGACGCCGCCGGCGGCCGGCCTTAAGCCGTAGCCTTCAAACCGACAATGCCGACGACGATTGCAAGAACGAATCCAAGCCGAAGCAAGTCGCGGGGCTCCCCGAGAAACAGCATGCCGAAGACTACGGTGCCCACTGCGCCGATTCCTGTCCATACCGCGTAAGCCGTTCCGATCGGCAGGGTCTTGAGAGCCATCGACAGAAAGTAAAAGCTTACGATCATGGCAGTGACGGTTATGACGCTGGGCCAAAGCCTCGTCCATCCGTTAGTTGATTTTAGTCCCATTGCCCATACGATCTCCATTAATCCGGCGATAAACAAATAAATCCATGCCATGGTCTATCCTGTCCTTTCTTTGAGTGAATAAGCTATGAAGTGGTAATGCCCTTCCAATAGATTCTCCAAACCGTATCGAGCCGATGCTCCCAATCCTCGCTTTTGTAATAAAACTGTTGAATGAACGAACCGTCAAGCAAGCAGTAATAGGAGGCGATTAAATCCTCGGGACGTTCACGCCGCAGCAGGCCGGAATCCATGCCTTCATTAAAAAGAGCCGTCAATAATCCGTTGAGCTGATCTTCTGAAGCAGAAAACCGCTCGCGCAGCGTTTCCTGCAAAGCTGCCGGCGGGAACAGCATCACTCTTTTGAGGAAGGTCATGTGCTCTTCGCTCAGCAAATACGACCGGCAAGCGTCATGGATGACTCTATACAGCTGTTCTTCTATGGTTCGCCCCTTCAGGCTCTCGATTAGAGCCGCCATTCGGGCGGTGTGTTCAGCCAGACAATCCTCGAATACGGCAAGGAATAAATCTTCTTTGCTTCTGAAATGAGCATAGAGCGACGGCGTTTTGATTCCGACTTCCTTGGCGATTTCCGACAAGGGAACGGCATCGTACCCATTCCTGGCAAAAAGACGAAGGGCGGCCGATTTGATTTTTTGCACTGACATGCTTTCTTCCCTCCTTTTCCTAACTAACGATAATTAGGCACTGCTGATTATAAATTCTTTTGCCTGAAAAAGCAAGCCGCCGCTTGAAAGCCGCTCCTTGAAAAAGTTCACATAAACGGGTTCGTCCGCATATATAATGGGTATTACTCTTTAATTCAGCTTGTTGTGCGAATAGCCCAACGCACATGGAAAGGAGCGCATGCTTATGCGTCAAATCAGACATATCAACTTGGCCGATGAGAACAGCCGCGTCTACTGCTGCTTGCGCAATAAAATCGTTAAGCTCGATGAAGAGCAAAAGAAAGGGTTTTGCGCAAGCTGCCGAATGTATGCGGGAGATGCGGGAGGACAGGGTGTGGAATGCGTCTGGGGGGACATGCGCCCCGTGAGCGATCCATACGTGGTGAATAATCCGGGAGCGGAGCTGCTCAGCAACCAAAAGAAGCAAATCGGGAATACCGATTACCTGTCCACATGCGCCGCTTTTGCCGGATAAAAACGCCTATATTGGTGTCCTTTCAAAGATGCCAGACCTTTAATGGACCTCTGTCAATAGATTGGACACATAAAAAGACAGTTCTATTTGTACCGGGCTCTTCACACCACCGGGTATTTGTCCGCATATACTGGGCATAATCTTATGATACGCCGGGAGTGTGAGACGATGGAACAAATCGATACGGAGAAGCGTGAAGGAAGAGAAAGGATTATTACCAGAAGGCTGATAAAACCGCGGCTGAACGTTCATTATCCTCAGGTGATGGGGCTGAAGAACGGGTTGGTGCGCCGCATGATCAACAACTCGATTTTGGATGCGGTGTACGATCTCATCCGGCTGCAGGGCTACGTAAAGGACCCGGCCAAGACTTTGACGGGCGGATATCAGGTCAAGCTGCACCGAAACGGATTGCTCAGCCTGCTGTACGATAATTACGGTTATGCGCAGGGAGCGGCTCACGGAATGACCTATCAAAGCTCGCAGACATTTAATTTGGAGGACGGCAGCGAATACCGGCTGGAGGATTTGTTTAAGCCCGGAAGCAATTACGTCGACCGTTTGTCTGATATCATCAGGCGCGAGTTTAAGTCCCGTGATATCCCGATGCTTACGGAGTTTAAGGCCATAGACAGGAATCAGTCCTTTTATTTAACCGATCAAGCGGTCGGCATTTACTTTCAGCTGTATGAATATACGCCTTACGTGTACGGTTTTCCGACGTTTGAAATCCCCTTTCGGGATCTCATGGACATTATCGATCCGAACGGACCGATCGGCAGATTATTAAATGCGCAAACGGAACCGGCCCCTGCATAGGGAGCCGGGTTTTGTTGTTTTTGCGGGCAGCCGACTCGCGGCAAGTTTATCGATGTTTTGAAAAATATGGTCATTTGAATAGAAATTTACTGTTTGTGGAAAAGTAAACATACAAATCAAATTTAACTAAAAAGAAGGAGATCTAAGGTGCTTACTTTTTTACTTATAGCCGCGCTTATCGTTTGTGTAGTGGCCCTCATCTGGTCATTGATAGCCATACGCAATCAACAACATAAAGAATTAGACAAAGGCATGAATGAAACGACGATCAAACATCCGATTCTGGCAAACCCGATATTAATTGCGAATATATTATTTCCAATCATACTTGCATTGGGAGCAATATTAGTCATGTATTTAACTCGGTAAATGGAGGATAGGTATGGACAAAAACAAGTATTATGTATCGGTGCAGGCGGGGACAATCATGGCCAACCAAGGCGATGCGGCTTACGAATTCGAAATAGAAGCCACACCGGAGGAAATTGTCAAACTTCAAGAACTGTTCGAGGATCAATATTACATAGAAAATGACAATTTTCTTCGGACCCATGCGGCCGGTGTTCCTTATCATTACGATGCATCGAATGATGCGTATGACATGGGCTTGCACGATATTTATTCATTGATCTATGAATTAGGTACCCCGGAAACCAAGAAGCATATCGAAAGCATGCAAATATTATAATGAAAACAGCCGAATATAGAATGGAAAAGCACCGGTGAGAAGCTTCTTCCATTTACACGCGCAGGCCCTAGACGATAAACTGTAGAGGGCTTTTTGTGGTTTATCTGCTTAAAGGTTGAGTTTATAATGGCGTCCCATTACTATAAATATAACGAGGGCAGCTGTACATAAAAAAGAGATAACGGGGAGGCCGTGATGAAAAACACAGCGATAGTAGCCGGAGCGACGGGATTGGTCGGCCGCGAGCTGGTCAGACTTCTTTTGTCGGACCTTGAGTATGACAAGGTCATCGCTTTGGTCAGACGTCCGATCGAGCTGAATCATGAAAAGCTGATCCAGCGAATGACCGATTGGGAAGAGGGACCGCTTGAGCAGGCTATAAAGGATGATCTGAACGGTTCTCATGTATTTTGCGCTTTGGGCACAACCATACGGAAGGCCAAAACCAAAGAGCAATTCCGTAAAGTAGATTTCGATTATCCTGTACAGCTTGGACGACTGGCCAAAAAGTACGGTGCTTCGTCGTTTTTGATCGTCTCCGCCATGGGAGCCTCCAAGGATTCCCTGTTCTTCTACAGCCAGGTGAAGGGAGAAGTGGAAGAAAGCCTCAAGGACCTGGATTTACCTTCATTACATATCTTCAGACCCTCGCTTTTGCTGGGGCAGCGGGATGAGTTTCGATTCGGTGAAAAAATGGCGGAGATCCTCGGCGGCTTGTTTTCATTCCTAATGATCGGAGGCTTGCGACAATATAAACCTATTACCGGGACCGCGGTGGCACAAGGAATGATACAAGCGGCTAAGAAGGGAAGTAAAGGAATGCGAATCTATCGTTCCGATCAAATTAAAATCTTGTAATGTTAGAATCAACACAGGGATCGGCCGCGGCAGGTCCCTGGTTGGATTCCGGGATCACTTGAAACAGGCGGATACTATTTTCTATAATAAGTAGGATAGATTTCCAATTTATATAAAGGAGTTTTCAATGGAACGGTTAATCCTTGAATTCATTCATTTCCTGAAGAGGCTGTCTTATTCCGGTCTCGTTATCGCCCTTACCTTTGAATTTGTGCCGGCTGAGCTCGTGCTTCCTTTAGCAGGCTACTGGGTCTTTCAAGGGGACTTTCAATTGCTTCCGACGATCCTGGCCGGAACGATTGGCGGAACCACCGGACCTCTCACCTTATATCTGCTGGGGAGATATGGCGGCAGGCCGTTTATTGAAAAATATGGAAAGTATTTCTTTATCCGTTCCCGGCAGCTGCAGGCCTCGGATCGTTTTTTTGAAAAGTATGGCGGCGGAGTGGCTTTCTTCGGACGATTTTTGCCGGGGGTACGAACGTTCATTTCAATCCCCTGCGGTATAGCCAAAATGAATGTGCTTAAATTTTCGGCGTATACCTTTTTGGCCATGCTCCCGATTACTTCCCTGTATGTGTACCTGGGATACAAGCTGGGCCCGCAGTGGGAGCACGTAGCTCCATTGGCCAAGCAGTACTTGACGCCCATTGCCCTTGCGGTCTTGGCGGGAATACTTATTTACGCTGTGATCAAACGTAAGCTCAGGCTGGTTTAAAAATAACTGTTCTCCTTGTATGAAACATATCGTTCCCCTCATTCGCCGGCGGTCTGCGTGATTTGCTTGCCATAAGCAAAGCAGACCGCTTTTCTGGCATTGGCAAAATTTTTTTATATTGACGATCTATTTTCGTAAATGTATAATGATTCCATAGCACATGTTGTAAGCGCATCCAAACTAATATTCTAGAATTTCATTACTTTTTTGAAAGGGGTGGTAATAAAGTGTTTCCTTCATCATAGAGAACCTTATCATTTAAAATTCACAGGTCAGATCAGCAGTTTGTTGGTTCCTTAACCAACGTGGCTTCTTTGGTGGGCGCACTGAAACAGCATTATCAAGAGAAGGGAGCGATTAATCAAATGGCGATTCAAAAAAATGTAGGCGAAGATGTTTGTTTATCGGACGGGACAAAGATAAGAGAATTGCTGGATCTGGAGGAAGGGTATATTTCATCACGAGTGATCGGTGATCCTGAAATTCATCAGATGGAAATCGAAAGGATTTTTTCTAAAGTATGGGTTCCGATTGCTCATGAATCTGAGATACCGAATAAAGGCGACTATGTATTAAGGTATATTGGGAACGAAGAGGTGATTGTCTCACGTTCGGAGGGCGGTGTTGTCAACGTCGTACTGAACGCATGTACTCACAGAGGATCACCTGTATGCCGTTCAGAAATGGGGAACTCTTCCCATTTTAGATGTCCATACCATGGCTTTACTTTTAAACAGAATGGAGATCTCATCGGAGTTCCTGCACATAAGGAGGCCTTCGGTGATGCCTTTGATAAAACCCAATACAGTCTGGTAAAGGCGAGAGCTGCCACATATGCAGGGCTTATCTTTGGCACCTTTAATGATTCGGCTCCTCCGTTAGAGGAGCAGCTAGGAAGCATGAAATGGTACCTGGATATGATGTTAAGCCATACCCATGGGGGAATGGAAGTCATCGGAGTACCGCAGCGTTGGACCGTAAAATCGAACTGGAAGCTGGGAGCCGACAACTTTGTTGGGGATGCTTACCATACCTTCATGACCCATCAATCGGCTGTCCAATTAAAAATTGTTCCGAGTGGGGATCCGAAGTTCGCGTTTTACGGGGTTCATGTATCTTGTGAGAATGGAAATGGTCTTGGACTGATTGGTGCACCGCCCGAATATGAACTTCCGCCTTTTTACGGTGTTCCCCAAAATATCGTCGAACAGATTGAACAGAAATTAACACCCGAACATCAAAAAGCGTTTAGCCGGCTTGCTTATATCCATGGGAACATTTACCCGAACATGTCGTTTGGATATTTCTCTTGGGCAACAGAAGCAGGAAAGAATCCAGGTTCATATTTGACATTAAGACAGTGGGTGCCGAAAGGACCGCATGAGATGGAGGTCTTTTCATGGGTCCTTGTCGAAAAAGAAGCGCCGGATTGGTGGAAAGAGCTTGCAAGAGAGACGTATGTCCGAACATTTGGTTCGAGTGGCATGCTGGAACAAGATGACACAGAAATGTGGAAAAACATTACTCGGGCTACGAAAGGATATATTGCCTCATCGAAATTAAAATTTATTTATCGTATGGGGATTGATCGCAAACCCGAACAAGGGGATTGGCCGGGTCCTGGAACGGTTTATCAGGGAGATTACAGCGAGGCGAACCAATTAAACATTTGGCGCCAATGGCATAAATTATTAACCGAGAACAATGAATAAGCACAGCCAAAACATGCAGAGGAGGAGAGTACATGCTTTCGACAAGCATCAAAATTGGAAATCCTGTTTATTTTGAAATCCTGGAATTTATGCAAGCTGAAGCAGAGGTACTGGATAGTGGGGATTTTAGAAAATGGTTAGACATGCTGGATCAAGAGATCAAGTACGTAATGCCTGTAAGGACGACTCGCGAGCGAATACACGGGGAAGGATTTATAGGAAATATGAATCACTTTGAGGAAAACTATGCTTCCTTAAAAAAACGGGTTGAGCGAGTTGAGACGGAATTTGCTTGGGCAGAAGATCCGCCTTCTCGTACAAGAAGGTTTATCACTAATGTACGGATCGAGCAGTCGGCTGAAGATGAATTTAAGGTAAAAAGCTACCTTCTTCTAACCCGTAGTCGTGGCAATGAATCGGATTACAATCTTATTACCTGCGTTCGTAACGATACCCTGACGCGGACAGGGCAGGAATGTAAATTAAAAACAAGAGAAATATTGATCGATCAGACGACACTGGGTATGGACAATTTAGGGGTCTTTTTCTAAGGATTCATTGTTCAGCAGGGTTTCTGAAATTAAAATTAAATAACCTACCGGGAGGAATCCGAAGTTGACAAAGCGCTTAGCAAACAAAGTTGCGTTTATTACTGGGGCAGCAGGAGGCATGGGGAGAGCAGCTGCCGTTGTTTTTGCCCGTGAAGGAGCGAAAGTGGCAGTCATCGATTTGGATGCAAAAGAAATCGAAAAAACCGCCAGTCTAGTGACTGAAGCAGGCGGCGAAGCCATCGCAATTCAATGCGACGTTTCCGATGAAGAGCAAGTGAAGCAAGCGATTCAAAAAACGATCGATACTTTTGGGAAGCTAACTACGGTTTATAATAATGCAGGGATTGCTCATAAGAACTTTATGATTGCTGTAGAAGAAATAAGTGCGGAAGAATGGGATAAAATCCAGAATATAAACACAAAAGGTATGTTCCTTGTGGTGAAGCATAGTATTCCTGAACTTTTACGAGCCAACGGTGGAACGATTATCAATAAAGCATCGACTGCTGCCTTAATCAACAGCCCAGGCGGTCCTTCCTATTCCGCTTCAAAGGGGGCCATTATCTCGTTTACTCGTCAAGTCGCTGCATCGTATGCGAAAAAAGGAATCCGTGTCAATGCCATTGCTCCAGGGTATGTGATTACGCCGATGACAAAGGCCATGGAAGAAGTGTTACCTGAGTTAGATAAAGTGGCTTCCGAAGCAACGCCCCTTGGTCGAGGAGCGCAGCCGGAAGAGATTGCGAATATTGCTCTCTTTTTGGCGTCTGACGAATCATCGTTTGTCACAGGCTCGGTGATTGTCGCCGACGGAGGATTGACGATCGTTTAGAACTCAGTTATGAAGGGGAGTGTTTCTATGTGGCTGGTTCAATTAGGCATAAAAAAACCAATGGATCAAATCAATCCAAAATGGTTTGAAGAACATGAAAACCGCAATCAACAATTACGCGCAAAGGGAGTCATCCTGGCAAGCGGTCCGTTTGTCGATGGAAGCGGTGGATGTATTGTTTATAACTGTTCACAAGAGGAATTTATGTCCATTATCCAAGCCGATCCCTTGGTTATCCATGACGTTGTTGACTATGATTATAAGGATTGGAATGCTGCTTTATCAGCAAAAATTCAATCATAGAATGAAAGTAAGGAGGGGGAAAATGTCATCGGAACCACAAATCATCGTCGGCAATGAGTTTACCCAAGTGATTGTTAAAAAGGTATATACAAGAAACGGGGAGAGGCTGGAAATTACTTCACCAAAGTTACATCATTCGATTCAACTGGATCCTCTGGCCCTTGAAAGTTTGACCTGGCAGGAACCTGAAGTATTTACGGAATTTTTATCCAAGCCATTCGGCAAATAATGTTTTTTGATGAAAGAAGTAGTACACCATCGGTGAAAATATTGGGATTAAGAGGCCTATTGTTCAGTGAAAATATCACTTTTATGATATGATGCGATGGGGTGACAGGGAGCCTTTAGCGCTGAGTGAGAAGGCTCCGAAGCCACTTTGAAGGCGGACACCTTGGCCAAACGGCCTGCTTAGCCGCCCCTCCATGTAAACCCCTCCGGGCTTTCTTCATTTCGGCTTCGGACTATAACCGCACATTTTTTATAAAATGAGGTGACATTTTTTACCTTATGTGATACCATTGAACTAAGATACTAGTATCTAAATAATGAAATGAGGTGAAGGCAATGGGGGAAAAAGTTGCGATATGGACACAATTGGCAGGACTGCCGTTGAAGCAGTACTATCTGGATGTGGATGGAATCCGGACAAGGGTCATGGAAGCCGGCGAAGGAGAACAAACGCTAATTTTCGTTCATGGTACGGGGGGCCATTTGGAAGCGTATTCGCGGAACTTTGCAGGACTTGCAGAAGAATTTAGAGTCATCGCTTACGATATGGTAGGTCATGGCTTCAGTGATAAACCGGACCGTCCTTATACGATTGATTATTTAAGCGATCATCTGGTCGGATTGGTAAAAGCCCTGCATTTGCAAAAGGTGAGCTTGTCGGGTGAATCGCTCGGCGGATGGGTCGCTGCCTGGACGGCGGCTTATCATCCTGAGCTTATCGATAAATTAATCCTCAACACGCCTGGTAACATTACGAATAAACCGCAGGTCATGGAGCAGGTGAAAAATTCAACCATCAAGGCGGTGGAAGAAGCCACTTACGATAATGTGCGTGCCCGCCTGGAATGGTTATTCTACGATAAAAGCTTTGTAACCGATGAACTGGTGAGTATCCGCTATAAAATATACAAACAGCCGGAATTTAAAAGAGCTGTCTATCATATCGTAGCTGTTCAGGATTGGGAAATAAGAAAGAATTACGTATGGAGCCCGGAATGGTGTAACCGAATTACCTGTCCGACCTTACTTTTATGGACGGACAATGATCCCACCGGGACGGTGGACGAAGCTTTCATTCTGAAGGAATGGATTCCCGGCAGCTTATTATATGTCATTAACGACTCCGGTCATTGGCCGCAGTGGGAAAGTATGGAGGAATTTAATCGCGTTCATACAGCGTTTGTAAAAGAGGGGGGCTTTTAGATCATGGGAGCACGCAAAGGTAGAGATTATATTGAAAGACTCAAAAATTATCCCCCGGAAACATGGATCGGCAATGAAAAAATAACAGATCCTACGACACATCCGTTGGTTGCACCGGCTGTTAAATCGATTGCCCGTTTATATGATTCCCAGTGGGAAACAGATAAAAAGGAGCATATGCTTTTTAAATCTCCGAAAACGGGAGATCTAGTCGGATCATCATTCCTGGTTCCGAAATCCAAAGACGATTTGGCCAAACGCAGAAAAATGCATCAAGTATGGGCGGAGGAAACCTATGGCATGATGGGCCGCTCTACGGATTTTATGAGTGCCATGATGACCGCCTGGTACATTAATTCCGATTTTTTCGGCAAATATGCGGATCATGTGCGAAATTATTTTGAATATATTAGGGAAAATGACTTATATTTGACCCACGTCTTGATTGACCCGCAGGTGAACCGGGGTAAAGCCCCGTCAGAGCAGCCGGATGAATTTACTTATCTCGGGGTCGTAAGAGAAACGGATAAAGGGATTATTGTACGCGGAGCCAAAATGCTGGCAACGGCGGGTCCCTACGCCGATGAGATGCTGGTATGGCCTTTCCATCTGAGAAAACCTACGGAAAAGGACTACAAATACGCCATTTCCTTCGCCTTACCAATGAACACGCCGGGGGTTCGATTAATTGCGCGCGAGCCGTTTACCCGCGACTCGGTATACGATCATCCTTTGGCTTCGCAATTCGATGAGCTCGATGGTGTCGTTGTTTTCGACGATGTGCTGGTTCCTTGGGAAAGAGTGTTCATCTATCAGGATGTCGAAAGGGTCAATACGGTTTGGAAATTAAACTCCAATGCGTTTACGGGCCACCAAACCTCCATCAGACTGCAGACGAAATTGCAGCTGATTGCCGGGACGGTCATAAAAGCGACGGAAATGGTCAATACGAATCAATTCCCGCATGTTCAAGATATGATGGGCGAGATTACGACTTACATTGAGCTGATCCGGGCGGCGGTGCTGGCATCGGAAATGACTTCCGAGCCTAATCAAGACGGGATCTACATGCCGAATGTTACCCCACTCTATGCTATCCGAAACTCAGGCAACCGTTGGTATCCCCGCGTGCGGGAAATTGTTCAACTGATCCTTGCCGGGGGCTTAATGTATCAGCCGTCCAATGCAGATGTATTTAACAGCCCGATTGCGGCCGACATTCGAAAGTATTACAGAGGCGCCGAGGTGTCGGCAGATGATAAAGTGAAGCTGTTTAAATTGGCCGCCGACATTGCCGTTTCCGACTTTGGTTCCCGTCACGAGCTGTATGAGCGCTTTTATGCCGGTGATCCGATGTTCCTTAGAATCCAAACCCAGTATTCGGCTTATGATAAAAGTCAGTGTCTGGCCCTGGTAGACAAACTGCTCTCCAAATACGGGATCAGCGAAAAAGTATAAAACGAATTTGAGGGGAAAATGCGACATGCCTTTATATGGGAAAACAGCATTAATTACAGCATCCAGTTCAGGGATCGGAAAAGGAATCGCAGCCAAGCTGGCACAAGAGGGAGCAACGGTCTTTTTAAGCGGTATTGAGAAAGATCTGCTTCCGCAAACCGCAGATGACATTGCCAAATCCACCGGAGCCAAGGTTCATTATCTGATCTCTGATTTTTCGAACCCGGACTCCATTGAGGAATTAGGGCGTAAGGCGGTGGAGTCGATGGGCTCTGTCGACATTCTGGTCTATAATACAGGCGGTCCCAGACCGGGTGCATTTCTTGAATTAACCGACAAGGATTGGAGCTTTGCCTATCATCTCATTTTGGACGCGGCGATTAGACTCACGAGAATGGTATTGCCGCAGATGCAGCACAATCAGTGGGGAAGATTGATTTATATGACTTCGTCATCGGTTGTCCGGCCCTTGCCGAAGCTTCACTTATCGAATGTGATGAGGGCTGCCGTTCAAGCGCTTGCCGAATCGTTAAGCGTGGAGGTCGGTGCCCATGGGATCACAACGCATGTCGTCGCCCCGGCCCATATCGATACGGCAAGAACGAGACAGCTGGCCGTCTACAGAGCCGAACAGGCCGGCAAATCGTTTGAAGAGGTTGTAAAAGAGGATCTAAAGGGCATCCCGGTAGGCAGATACGGGAAGCCGGAGGATATTGCGGCTTTGGTAGGTTTCCTGGCTTCTGAGGAATCCTCCTTCATGACGGGATTAACGCATCTGGTAGACGGCGGCTTTACCAAAATCGGTCCCCTTTAATCGACATGAACGGAGGAAAAATGATGGAGCCCAAAATAAAGCCTTCAACGGAAAAAAAGTTCGATGATTATATGGCGAATTTAAAGAAATTGAAAAACCGCGACGATCAGAACATTTCGGAGGAGGGCCTGGTGGTTCATTCGGAGGAGGCCATTTGGCTGGACAGTAAAGTAACCGGCAATCCTGCTGAAATTGGCCTTTTACTCAATATTCCGACCAAATCGATGGAATTTTATCTGCAAAAAATACCGCCTGGCGGAAGCAGCGATTTACAAAGGCATGTCCACGAATCGATCCATTATGTGCTGCATGGCAGCGGCTACTCGGAAATCGGTAATCAAACGGTGCAATGGAGCAAAGGAGATTTTATATATACGCCGCCCTGGATCTGGCATAGACACTATAACGATGGCGCTGAGGCAGTAGAGATGCTTCTGGTTGAAAACTCCCGTCTGATGGACGGCCTGCAGGGAAATCGCCGGGACAGTCTGGGAAATATCAGCTTTAGGGAAGCATTCAAAGAATATTTTGAGTAAACCAAAACCTAAGGAGGCGGAACAAGCATGGGAGTTTTGAAATTGGCGCATGGGGTTTTAAAGGTCAACGATCTGCCGCAAAGTCTGGAGTTTTATCGTGAAGTCGTAGGCCTGCATGAAATCGGTAAACAAAACGGCATCGTCTATTTGGGCTGCGGTGCAGACAACAACTATGATTTGGCGTTAACAGAAGGCGGCAGCGGCATCAGCCATTTTGCACTGCAGGTGCATCAGGAAGATGACTTGGCTTACTTTGAGAAAAAATTGACGGAGCTCGGCGTGAGGACGAATCGGGTAACCGATGCGGAGCCCGGAGAGAAGGCAGCGCTGCAGTTCCAATCGCCAAGCGGCCACCAGATTGAACTGGTATTGGCGGAGGATCGCCCGCACTATCTGCATCCGGTTGTAGGCCGTAAACCGAGCCGGGGCATTGCGCCGCTGGATGCGGATCATATCACGCTGAATGCAAATGATGTCAAAGGGCTGGCGGGATTTTTGCGGGATACGCTGGAATTTTCAGTCGCCGACGTGTTCGAGCCGGTTGCGGGAGTGTGGGGCGCCGCGTGGACGCATGGAAGCGATTTCCACCATGATATAGCGATCGTAGGCACGCCGGATAACACGACATTGCACCATTATGCGTTCTTGGTGGCGGGGATTGACGAGATGAAACGGGCTTGTGACGTGTTGGGGCAGTACGGCTACAAAGTGGAGGCCGGTCCGGGACGCCACTCCGTAGGCGGAAACCTGTACACGTATTTCCTGGATCCAAGCGGCAACCGCATCGAATTGTCGGCCGAAATGCCACGTGCGGATAAATCGCGCGAGCTCATCAGCTGGAACGATTTCCCGACAGCCTTCAGCGCATGGGGAGCCTTCCCGCCGGAGTCCTTCGCCAAGGGGTCTTAATATGAACGAGAAACCGAATGTTCAAACCATTGCGCAATCCTTATACGACGCCTTTGAAAATAAACAGGCCATCTCCCCGATCACGGAAACTTATCCGTCATTAACGGCGGAGGACGCTTATCAAATTCAAAGGGAATTAACCAAGCTCCATCAGCAGCAGGGCAGGCAGGTCATCGGGAATAAAATCGGTTTGACCAGCGAAGGGATTCAAAAGCAGCTCCATGTATATGAGCCCGATTTTGGCGTCATGTATTCGGATTTTGCATTTGAACATGGTGCGGAAATCGATTCAAAGCGGATGATTTATCCCCGTATTGAGGCGGAAATCGCATTTCTTCTGGATAAGGACCTGAGGGGACCGAATGTGACGGCTGCGGATGTATTGGCAGCTACTAAAGCGGTTGTTCCCTCTTTTGAGATCATTGACAGCCGGATAAAGGATTGGAAAATTAAGATTTCCGATACGATTGCTGACAACGGGTCCCATTGGGGGATGGTCATAGGAAGTCAAATTTCTACCGTTGAGCGGTTGGATTTCCGTCATGTGGGGCTTGTTCTGGAAAGAGATGGAAAGATATTGGGTACAGCAGCCGGGGCTGCTGTACTCGGCCATCCTGCCCGCTCGGTCGCATGGCTGGCCAATAAACTGTCGGGATGGGGCGAAGCCTTGAAAGCGGGAAGCATTGTGCTCTCGGGTTCTCTTACACCGGCTTTTGATTTGCTTCCCGGACATTATAAGGCTTCGTTTGGCGAAGGGTTGTCAAGTGTGGAGGTGAATATAAAATAATGGAAAAACAAGTTAAAGCAGCTATCCTGGGCTCAGGAAATATCGGAACCGACTTAATGTATAAAATATTGAAAAATCCTGGTTCGTTGCAGCTATCGTTAATGTCCGGGATCGATCCGGAATCCGAAGGATTAGCCAGAGCGAAGTCGTATGGCTTGGATATCAGCATTGAGGGGATTAACGGGATTCTACAAGATCCCGATATTCAAATCGTATTTGACGCCACGAGCGCAAAGGCTCATATCCGGCATGCGAAGCTGTTGAAGGAAGCGGGAAAAATAGCGATTGATCTTACACCGGCTGCTGTGGGGCCTTATGTCGTGCCGCCTGCTAACCTGAACGATCACATGGATGCGGATAATGTGAATTTGATCACCTGCGGAGGGCAAGCGACGATTCCGCTCGTTCATGCGGTGAGTCGGGTATGCAAGGTCAAATATGCAGAAATGGTATCGACCGTTGCCAGCAGCTCGGCAGGGCCCGGTACGCGGCAAAATATCGATGAATTTACCTTTACAACAGCCCGTGGTCTGGAAGCGATCGGCGGAGCCGAAAAGGGAAAGGCGATTATCATTTTAAATCCTGCGGAGCCTCCGATCCTGATGAGAAATACCGTATATGCCGCCTATGAGCATGGTCATGAAGACGAAATTGCCGCTTCGATTGAGCAGGTCATCGCTGAAGTGCAGGAGTACGTGCCCGGATACCGTTTAACGCGGAAGCCCATTTTTGATGTGAGAGACACGCCGGAGGGCAAATGGCCAGTCGTCATCTTATTGCTGGAAATCGAAGGGGCCGGGGATTATTTGCCAAGCACGGCCGGCAATCTGGATATAATGACCTCCTCCGCTAAGCGTGTGGCAGAGGTTAAGGCAAAGTATTTATTGAAACAAGTCCTAAGCTAACCGGGGATATCCAATAAGGAGGAAGGGATGAAACGATAATGACTCCAACAAAGGTAAGGGTCATGGATACGACGCTTCGTGACGGCTCCCATGCCATTCGTCATCGATTTACGAAAGAACAGGTCCATAACATCGTGAAAGCTCTCGATGAAGCAGGCGTTCCTGTGATTGAAATCAGTCACGGCGACGGGTTGGCCGGTTCTTCCATGCAGTACGGCATGTCCCTGGTTGATGAATTTGAACTCATCGAGGAAGCGGCAAAGACCAGCAAGAACGCCAAAATAGCTTCTTTGCTGCTTCCGGGGATCGGCACGAGAAAAGAACTGAAGCAGGCTAAAGATTGCGGAATCAGCATGGTCCGAATTGCGACGCAGTGTTCGGAAGCGGATATTTCCGAGCAGCATTTTGGTTTGGCTAAGGAGCTTGGCCTCGAAACCGTAGGCTTTCTCATGATGGCCCATATGCTATCGCCGGAGGATTTGGCCAAACAAGCTAAACTAATGGAATCCTATGGAGCCGATATCGTTTATATTGTAGATTCCGCGGGAACGATGATGCCGCAAGATGTTACGGCAAGAGTGAAAGCGTTAACCGACGAATTAAAAGTCCCGATCGGCTATCACGCCCACAATAACATCGGATTGGCTATAGGGAATAGTCTGGCTGCAGTGGAAGCCGGCGCCGCCTGCATTGATGCAAGCACAAGCGGCCTGGGGGCCGGCTCCGGCAATACACAGACGGAGGTGCTTGTGGCCGCGCTCTCCAAGGTAGGCTGCGAAACCGGAATTGATTTATTTAAGATCATGGATGCTGCAGAATATATAGTTCAACCCATGATGGAGTATCCGATGACGATTAACCGTGATGCCTTGACCATCGGCTATACGGGATTATATTCCACTTTTTTAATGCATGCCAAAAAGGCTGGGGAAAAATTCAATATCGATCCGAGGGAGATCCTGCTGGAGTTGTCCCGACGCAAGGCTGTTGCCGGACAAGAAGATTGGATTTTGGATGTTGCTGCAGAATTGGCGAATCGATAGAACAAAGGAGAATGGGCATGATCGACCCCAGGGAGTTTAGAAATACGCTCGGAAGATTTGCTTCCGGAATTACTATTGTGAGCACGGTTCAGGAAGGTGAAGTGCATGGGATGACGGCGAATGGCTTCGTTTCGGTCTCCCTGGATCCTCCGCTTGTGCTCGTTTCCATTGATCATAAAACCAGGATGCACCAGATACTGCCTCAAACGAAAACGTACGGAATTAGCATTTTGATGCACGATCAGCAGCAGGTATCACAGCATTTTGCCGGCCGCCCGCAGGAAAGCACGCCTGAATTTTTCTGGCATAATGACATTCCATTGATACAAGATTCGTTGGCTTATATCGTTTGCGATGTGGTGGATGAGCATCCGGCAGGGGATCATACCCTGTATATAGGTCGAGTGAACTGGATTTCGTATCGAGAGGAAGAACCGTTGATTTTTTATGGGGGAAAATATCGTTCGTTAACTAAGCTGGAGGTGTAGACATTGATTCTAAGACTGGGACATTGCGAATTGTTTGTAACCGATATGCAAAGAGCGCGGGAATTTTACATTGATATTCTTGGCTTTAGAGAGCACGATTCCGACAAAGATCATATTTATCTACGCGGAGTAGATGAATTCGACCTTCATACCCTGACCTTGACCAAAAGCAAAACCGGTGGCTTGGGTCACTTTGCGCTTCGGGTCTCCGATCCGGAAGATTTGGACCGACTGGAGGATCATCATAAACGTCTTGGGGTTCCAACCCTGATGGTTCCGGAAGGTACGGAGCCCGGGCAAGGCCGAGCTCTGCGTATTGTTGAGCCGAATGGCCATCCGATCGAGTTTTACCATGCTATGCAGCAGGTCAACGTTTACAATCCACAGGGTGGACTGAACCATCTGCCTATGCGTGCAACGCACCGCGATAGAGGAATTCCGCCGTTGCGAATCGATCATATGAATATTCGCGTGGCCAACGTGGATCAAGCCCTGAAATATTGGAGAGATGAGCTGTCCTTCAGCGTATCGGAATATGTGGAGAAGGATAATGGTACCTTTGCCGCTTGGACAAGACGCTGTCAGGGCACCCATGATGTGGCGCTGGTTCAATCCGCTTCAGGAGCCGGCTTGCATCATGTGGCTTATACGGTTCAGGGACCGGCTGAAATTATCCGGACGGCGGATCTTCTGGCGGATGCCGGCTACCAGGATGCGATTGAGTTTGGCCCCGGACGACACGGATTGAGTAATGCCTTCTTCTTATATATCCGCGATTTTGACGGCAATCGAACCGAAATTTATACGGGAGATTATTCAAGAGATATCGATTTGCCGCCGGTAAAATGGACTTGGGAGGAATACGACAAAAGAGGAAGACTGTGGTGGGGCCCGTCTTATCCGGAACGATTCCTGGAGGTCTCTCCGGTCAATAATCAATGGATTTAATGGCACCTCGCTTAAGCAGATTTGAAATTAGCAGGGCCTGCAGGTTAGGGCATAGACTGAAAAGTCTTTGCCCTTATTTGAATCAAGACATAGTTAATTTAAAATTTTTGAGTTGCCTACGATCGTGGCAAATTTCATAATATGGCTTTCCATAATGGCGCGGGCCCCTTTAGGATCGCGCATTTTTATTTTATCGATGATATTTTTATGCTCTTCAATCGTTTGCGTTGCGTCATGTTCAAACAAAGACACATTAATTAAATAAAAATCGTTCAGATCCCATTGATTTTTGGTCAGATTGTATATTTTTTCGGAACGGGCCATTTTAAGTATGGCATGATGAAGCTTTCTGTTAATTACGAAGTACTCATCTTTTGCAAAGTTTTCTTTCGTAACCAACTGATGCAATTCGTTATTGATTTGATATAACTGTTCGACTTCCGAATCCAGACGGCGCTCTGCCGCTAACTGGGCGGCCATGCCTTCGAGAACCATGACGAACAAGAAATGGTCGTGCATTTGTTCTTTGGTGTAATTAACGACCCGACAACCGGTTTGAGGCACAATTTCCACAAAATTTTCAAGCTCCAACTTTTTTAATGCATCAATAATCGGTCTTCTCGAATATCCCAGTTCCTTTGCGGTTTCAATGACGGAGATTTCTTCCCCGAATTTCCATCGGCCATTCTTTAAGCTTTTCTTTATATATTCATAAGCATGATTCGTTTTGGACAAATTGACATCTTCCAAGGTATTCGATCCTCCAAATGAAAAGTTCACCGATTCGTTGAGAAGGCTTTCATAATGCGGGATGGTCTCAACACATTCGGATGTCGGCCTATAGGGCAAAAGACTAATATCTTATATGCTAATATCTTACCTTAAATAAAAGCTTTGGGCAACTATCATTTAAATTTGGCCGGCCGTATGAAATCTAGCGTTCCCCTCATCGTCGGCGGTCTGCGTTATTTGCTTGCCCTAAGCAAAGCTGACTGCTTTCTCTCCTTCGCTTTGCCTGAATAACGGCCGTCGACGTGAGTGGGAATCGACCGGTATTTCGGTATTACCCTCCTTCTTTGCTCGATTCTTTCAATAATTTCCAAACCGGATCGACTAACAGCTCTTTTTCGAACTTCACATATTGGCTGGCATAGGCACGTACCGGATCGCCGGCATAAAATCGCTCATACAGCTCATGACGGGAGCCGAGCGGACTTCCTATCAAATCCCAGGCTAATTTAAACAGCTGCACTTTTTTCTCCGCACTGACAGAAGTCCCTTCAAAGTACAAATGCATCAGATTGGAGATCGGTCCATAGAAATCTTCCATGCTGGACGGCACTTGGACAAACCCGCCGCCGCCTACTTGCTGTAAAATCTCAATGGCTCTCGGGTAATATTTCGTTCCAATATTCCTTGCCGTATCAATGAATGATATCTCAGGCACCAGAACTCCGGATTCATCCGGCCTCGCCATCGTTTCGGAGGCGATGACCAGCGCCTTCATCACATCAATTTGCGTTATTAATTCGCCCAATTTCTCCTGAATATGCAAAAAACCCTGAACGCCAATCGATTCCGCAATGGCAAAGGCAACCCCGGTAACAAATTCGAGCTTGGATACAAACCGGACAACCGTCTGATGGAAGGCGAGCGAATTTGCCGTCTTGTTGCCCCGAAGCTTCAGGACATTGTCGGGATTTCCATACAGCAGCACCCGTTCCCAAGGAATAAACACGTCGTCAAAAAACAATACGGCGTCCATTTCCTCATAACGCGAACTCAATATATGATCTTGCGGTCTCTGACTGGCAAACGACTCCCGGCAAATAATATGCAGTCCATCGGAATGAGCCGGAACCAGTAAAATATGCGCATGCTTGCTGTCTTTTGCCTCGAAATTCAAGAACGAAAAAATAATGAAATCGTGTGTGTATGGCGCACCGGTTGCAATCATTTTGGCACCGCGAACGACAATGCCATCGCTCGTTTCCTTTACAACATGGAGAAACCGTTCGTTTATACGGCTGTCATCCAAACCGTTGGAACGGTCGATTTGAGGATCTAATATAGCCGTTGTCAGGAACAAATCCCGGTCCCGTGCTTCTTTGTAATAGTTGGTTATTTTGGACTCGAAATGCGGATCAAGCAGTCCAAGCTGCTTTCTGGCCGCATACCAGCCCGTGATCATAGACCGGCCATAATCGGATATCCGGCTCATCATTCCGTTGGTTTCTCTGGCCCAGCAATCAAAACTGGTTCTGCGCTTCAATAAATCCTGGGGGGTATAAGGCACAAGAAAGGAGGCGTGAGCAAACTTGCTGCCGCCGGGCGGAACAAATCCGATCGTTTCCCTGACGCCTGGCACATCGAGCATATTAAATAATCGTTGGAGTGTTTCCAGCGTACCTTTGAATGCCTGATGCTTTGGCAAATTGCTGACCAGTGCTCCATCCAGCCAAATCTTGCGGCCATCATTTAAACTTTTGACAAATTGTTCTCCTCGCAAAAGCTTACACAACTCCTTATAAAAAAAATGTAAACAAAACCTATTGATAAACTAGGGTTAATATGTTTTTATTATAGCTGTATTGTAAATTCCAGCAATCGACAGTTGATGCACATAAGTTTGATAAACAACTAAATATAAAGAAGTGTTGGTAAAAGAACATTTAAACCACAAATAGGGATGAATTGAGCAGAAACCATTTGATGGAGGGATGAAGCATGCGAACCGACTTTACCAGTCTGGACCGTCGTATTTACCGAACTCGGCTGATGATTCAGGAATCGTTGATTTCGCTTATTTTGGAAAAAGGCTTTGAGAGAATATCGGTTAAAGATATTGCCGATCATGCGAATGTCAACCGATCGACCTTTTATGCCCATTATCAGGATAAATTCGATTTGTTAGATACCATCATTGAGGAAAAACTGGCTCTGCTGTCCAAGCTGTTTAAAGAAACCGGCCCGCAGGTCGAGTCTCGCTTGTTGAAGTTCGATGAGCCGGATCCTTATTTTGTCGTATTATTTAATTACATGGCCGATAGTGCAAGGTTCTACAAGGTGATGTTTACTTTCCTGGAGCAGGAGAGGTTTAAGCTGAAAATGCAAGAGGTGATCCGGGAAGCGCTTTACGACCGGATTTCCAGGTTGAGAATGGAGCAGAAGCTCTCGGTTCCGCTTGATATCGTCCTCGACTACGCAAGCTCGTCCGTGATGGGAGTAGCGGAAAATTGGGTCAAAAAAGATATCATTTATTCACCGCATCACATGGCTCTGCAGCTGACGCGGCTTGCTTCGCTCGGTATTTATAAAGCCATCGGCATGGAGGATAACGGAAGACAAAACTAAAAAAATGATGTTTAAACAACACAAAATCCATTTCTGTTTTACTGCTGAGACTGTCTCAACAGTATTTTTATTTGCAACGGCAATTTATTACGACACCGCGGTAATTTGATGAATCATATACGTCATCTCGTCACGCCTATTTCGAATCGGGAAGCAAAAAATCATTTTCTCAACGATCTGACAGCCCCACGTCTAGGGTATGCTTACTCAATTGAAGCGTCTCCCAATGAAAGTTGGCTGGATAAACAAAGGTATTTCCTAAAGTAGTTTATTTACGAAATGTACAACAAATATCGACAAAATGTTGCATAGACTTCATTCGGACGAATATTGTTCGTTGAATTAAAGCTTGCGTCTGCCTATACTGAGTGTACATTATTCATATAATACCTACTTATTTAGTTGGGTTAATATGGAGAGGAGGAATCGTATGACATTACAATTTGCCTACTGGGTACCTAGTGTTAGCGGAGGAATCGTGAAATCGAACGGTTCGAGGAAAGCGGACTGGTCATTTGAGGCAAACAAAAGGTATATACAAGCGGCTGAAAACGCGGGATTCAAGTATGCATTCTTCCTGTCTCGCTTTTTTTCCGAAGATGGGGGCGAGAACCAGCTGGAAGCTTTGGCTTTGGCGGCTTCGCTTGCTCCGGTTACCAGAAACATACGATTAGTCACGCAAGTTTTGTCAGGCCTGTGGCACCCCGGTGTGGTGGCAAAAGCCCTTTCAACGTTGGATCATATCAGCAGCGGAAGAGCGGGAATCAACCTAGCGAGCGGTTCGTCCAGGTTGAGAAGGCGGCGAATAAAGTAGATGAAGTGTGGGCCAAAGAATTCAGTTTAACCGAAGAGGAACGTGGGGAATGTGCTGTACTCGTGGCGGCGGCCAATGTGGCTGCCGGAAAAGCCGGGCTGGACATCAGCAATCGCATTTTCGAAGTGATGGGATCGCGCTCAACTGCGTCCAAATACGGCTTTGACCGGTTCTGGCGAAATATCCGCACCCATACCCAGCATAATCCTGCTGAGTATAAGCTTAGGAATATCGGCAACTGGGTATTAAATGACGAATTTCCGAAAAGCGGATATTACTCCTGATGGAATGACAGAAGCAAGGCCCCCTTTGCAAGCACGGAAGGGCAGTAAGGCGTCCTTCAGGGCGAAAGAAAAGACCGACGCGCTGTTGCGTCAGCCCCCGAAGGATTCCCGGAACGCTCTGCCGAGCACCCCCGGCTCCACGTTCCATAAGGCGGCGATTTCGCCGCATACGTTTTCATCGAACCAATCCGCCAGTACTTTGCGGTTGCTGCCGTTCTCGACAATATAAGGGAGGTTCAGCAGCACCTTTTTATAATACAGTTCATCCGCCTGCTTGATCAGATGGGGGGTTATATATCCCCCCATTTTTTTTCGTGCCCGGTACAGCTCCCGGCTGCACGTGCGGCGGATGAGCCGTGCGGATGGAAGTTGTTGGTTGTGCTTCATTTTGTTTCCTTGATTCATGAGTCCGGCACCTCCTTCCTTGCTTTATGCTATGCGCAAGGAGGCGGTACGGGTACTCACGGAGCGGCCCCCGCTGTTGCCGTTTCCCAAGTTATTCGTCCACCACCAAATATCCGATCATCGGGCCGTTATGAGCGATATCGGGGTGTGTCAGGCATATGATCCTGTAGATGCCGGGTTTATCGGCACGGAAGGAAACAACGGTTTCCTGACCTTTTTTCACTTCGCCTTTAATGTTCATTCCGTCAATGATAAAGGGATGGCTCGCTCCGTTTACGCCGTAAATGCTCAGGCGGATGCGTTCCCCCTTTTTCACGTAAATGGTACCGGGGTCCCACCGATACGCTTCAATCGTCTTGCCGTCCGGTCCCGTCGATTTGAATTCACCTGTCACCAGATTGACGGTTCGTTCCGGAGCGTCGGGACTCATGACGGTGCGGATCTCGTCCTGCTCCCAGAAGAGCAGTGCGGCAGAGGCCAGCAGCAAGGCGGCGGCTCCGATTTTGAGTGCTTTTATTCTTTTTTTGCTTACCACGAATATTTTGGTCATGAGCATCACCTGTAGGAATTAGGATCGTTTGTACCAATGTATGCGGGAACTTGTCTGATCATGACACGGCCGAATTCCGGAGCTTCCGGACAGATGAAGCGGCGGCACTGTTATTGCAGGAGCATTGGAGGATGCGGCATGCATAAGAGTGTGCTAGAATAAAATAGGCTAATAATAGACAAGAACAGAAATTTGTGAAGAAAAGAAAGAGGCTGGAGAAATGAGTGAGCTGCTCCATGAACTGGTGCTTTCGGCGTTAAGGTTTGTTGAGGGATTGGGCGTTTGGGGGATTTTGATCGGCCTGATGCTGGAAGTCATTCCGAGTGAGATTGTGCTGGCCTATGCCGGTTATCTGATCTCGCGCGGGGAGATCTCATTGATCGGAGCCATCGTGTTCGGACTCCTCGGGTGTTTGTTCCAGCAGATCATTCTGTACTGGATCGGACGCTACGGCGGCCGGCCGGCATTGGACAAGTTCGGCAAATTTTTGCACCTGAAAAAAAAGCATCTGGATATCGCGGAGGACTGGTTCAATCGCTACGGTCCGGTCATGGTGTTTCTGGCCCGTTTCATCCCGGTGCTGAGGCAGGCGATTTCCATCCCTGCGGGCATGGCGCGTATGCCGTTGGCCAAGTTTATGTTCTATACTACGCTCGGGACGATCCCATGGGTCATCATTTTTGTTTATCTCGGACGCTCTCTGGGGGATAATTGGGAGCAGATCAATCAGGTGGCTGGCCCGTATGTGAAGCCCTTGATTTTTGCAGCTATCGTTGTGGCGGCGGTGTATATTATCATCAAATGGATAAAGCGCAGCAAAGCTGTGCCAAGATAAGGAAATGATCATGCTTGTTTGGTCCCCGTTCCGGTTGGAGGGGGGACTTTTTTTTTGGTACAATAATCCATAGCAGCACATTTGAAGGAGGAATGGATTCCGATGAGCAAAAACTTAAGCAGCAAGCTTCGCAAAGGGCTGTCCCCGCAGCAGTTTATCGACGGGATGACCAAGAATCAGGATAAATTCAAAGAGTGGTACGATCTGTTCAAGTGGGAGGATGAAGAGGATAAGGCGTTTTTTGAATCGCTGAACAACCGCGATGACCTCCGCTGCCTTATTCTGGCTGCTGATTGGTGCGGCGATGTGGTGCGCAATGTGCCGGTCGTATTCCGCGCTTTGGAGATTTCCGGCATCCCGACGGAAGTTCTGATCAAAGAGGAGCATCCCGATGTGATGGAGCAATTTCTGACCATGGGCGGAGAGGCGATTCCGATCGTCATTTTCACGGATTTCAGCGGATTTGTGCTGGGACAGTGGGGACCGCGTCCGAAGCATGTGCAGGAGGTTATGATCAAATTCAAACAAGAGAATCCGGACCGTGAAGCTGCGGATTATCAAGATAAAATCAAAATTGCGCGTGAGGAAATGGGCCGTCAGTACGGTGAGGGGACCGGTTACCAGACCGTCATCGTAAAAGAACTGCGCGAGCTGCTGTCCTCCTTCTGAGCCGATGACGATGGAAACGAAGGAACTTGTCATTGAGTCGTTCTCTCTGGGTCCTCTGCAGACGAATGCGTATTTGATCTCGCTCCCCGGCGAGAACAAAGCGGTTGTCATCGATCCCGGCATGAATCCCAATCCGCTGCTCAAACGCGTGGCCGACATGGAGATTGAAGCGATTCTGCTTACACATGCCCATTTTGATCATATAGGCGGGGTAGAAGAGCTGCGCCGTTTAAAGGGCTGCCCTGTCTATTTGCATGACGACGAGGCGGATTGGCTGGTGGATCCGAAGAAAAACGGATCGGCCAGGTGGCCTGATGTTACCGGACCGATCACTACCGCTCCTGCCGAGTACTCGCTGGCCGACGGGCAAAATTTATCGGTACTGGGCAGCAGCTTCAAGGTGTTCCATACCCCAGGCCATTCCCCGGGAAGCGTCAGCTTTCTCTACGGCAAGCATTTGTTCGGCGGTGACGTCTTGTTCAAGCTGTCCGTGGGACGTACGGACTTGCCGGGCGGGAGTCATCAGGAGCTGCTGGATTCGATCCACGGCAAGCTGTTCGAACTGCCGGACGATACCATTGTATACCCGGGCCACGGCCCGAGGACCAGCATTGGCTATGAACGGGAGCATAATCCGTATGTCTAATCCAAGGCGTCTTTCATTCTGCCGGAAACAGCAGAATGGGACGCTTTTTTCCTGCCTTGACCGATGGCGGTAAATGTCTATTTTTCTCCCGGGCATAGGTGAACACCGTGCTCCCGTTGGGTATCTCTCCATAGACTAATGGTGTGTTCAAGTAAGGCAAGTAACGAGTTCCCGGGAACGCTTGAATGCGCAAAAACACAAGAAATGAAGCTGGCTTCTTGTGCTTTCGTCAAATCTTATGGAGGTGTTCGCCTTATGGAAAAGTATCAACCTACCGCTGTACCAAAAACGCATGTCGGTCCGACGGCCTATGCTCCGCTATCGAATGTAGGCCCGAACATAGGTCCGATGCCGACGTACGTATCGCCCGTATCGCTGCCGCAGCCTGTATATCCCGCGCCGATCAACGTGCATGCCAGCTACGAGGAGATCAACATCTATACACCGAAAAAACATCACCATCATCATTGGCATGGACACGGCTATACTTCAGCGGCTCTCATTTTGGTGCTCTTCATCCTGCTGGTCATTATTCTGCGCAGCAAGCACAGGCATTGTCATTGACGCTTCTTAAGCGCAGGCGGTAACGCGCGGTAACGAATACCGGCTCCACCGCCACTGCGTCAAGGCTCCCTGCGGCAGCGAAAAAGTCAATACAGTTTATGTCGGTGTTGACTCCGCGGCTACTATAAATGGCATTCGGTCATTTACAGGAGAACAGGGAGCCTTGCGAGGGTGGATCGGATACCCGAACAAATCCCTGTAGTAAGGTATTGACAATAGGGAAGATATTTCATATGATTCAAACAAACGTTTAATTAAAATAAGCATTTAACATATATACATAAGAGGAGAGAAAGACCATGCTTCAAGCTTTACAAGCGTATTTGAAAAAGCCGGCTACGAAGATAGGAATCATGACGGCGATGATGTTTCAAATTATATTCAGCCTGATTTGGATGACCGGATATGAAGGCGTGAACGATAATACGAAGCAACTGAAAATCGCCGTCGTGAACGATGACCCCGGTTTCGGACGAAAAGTGGAAGAGCAGTTGACAAAATCACTGCCCTTTCAATTGATCAGCGAACGCTCTGCGGACAAAGCCAAGGAAATGCTGAACGGGCGTGAGGTACAGATGGTGCTGCATATTCCTGCGGAATTTACCAAGCAGCTGCAGACCCCTGGTCAGCAAGCGAAGATCAACTATACCATCAACGAGTCCAATCCGGCCCTGATCAAGAGCATGATGCAGAGTGTTGCCGGCGGCGTGACGGCCTCGGTGGGCAAAGAAGCGGCGATAGCGGGCGCTCAAGCTATTCTGGTACAAGCCCATATTCCTGCGCAAGAAGCAGCGGCTATGGCCCGGGGATTGACCGATAAGGTGGCCGCGAATCTCGAATTTACAAATCCGGTTCAGGGGATGCACAACCAAATGATCCCGATGATGATGGTGCTTGCTTCATTCGTCGGCGCAATGATTATGGGTATGAATCTGCAGCAGGCAACGGGGATGCTCGGAGCGGGTTATTCCAAATGGAGCAAATTCGGCGCCCGCGTCTTCATCAATGCGGTGTCCGCCGTCATGATTGCACTGGTCGGTTCCTCGCTGGTGGTTGCTTTGGGTGGACAAATGGGTTCCGGTTTCCTGGCCTTCTGGCTGTTCCAGGCCTTGTTCCTGATGACATTCATGTTTTTCTCGCAAATGTTTTTGATCGTTTTCGGCATGGCGGGTATGCTCTTTAATATCTCCATGCTATCGATTCAACTGGTGTCTTCCGGCGCTATGGTTCCGCGTGAGCTCCTGGGCGGCTTTTACTTTACCATCAGCCAATACCTGCCGGCTACTTATGCGGTAGAGGGTGCTATGAACCTGTTATTCGGAGGTCCGGGAACGGCGCGTGATATCGGTGCACTGGCTCTCATCATGACCGTCTGCGCGGCGGTCGGGCTTCTGGCAACAGGCCTGCGTAAGGAAACCGGAACGATTCCGGACGCAGCGGAACATTCGAAGACAGCGAATACCGCAGCAACGGGGGCTTGAAATATGACGGGGCCGGCAGGCAGTCATCCTGCCGGCCTTTGGCTTGCACTCTATGGGGGAAAGTTACATAATGAAATTAAAAGAATCCGGTAAGGAGATGCATTATGATACAGACCGAGTCCGATATGAAGATCCGCATACTGCTTTCGGCCAAGAAGCTATTTGCACAACAAGGCTTTGACGGTACCAGTGTACGGCAAATCTGTGAGGAAGCGGGCGCTAATGTTGCTCTCATCTCCTATTATTTCGGGGGCAAAGAAAAGGTGTTTCGGGCGATTTTCGAATCCTTCTTTCCCGGTCACCGGTTGGCCCAGTTTGAGGGCGTTTTCAAAGATCCGGTGGAGGGGCTGAAGCTGCTCGTTCATGAGATCATCCACTTCAGCATGACGGACATGGAGCTCAGCACCATTGTACAGCAGGAAATTATGATGAATTCTCCGCGCAAGCCGATCGTTACCTCGTTTACTTATCCCGTTTGGTTCAAGGTTCGGGAGCTGTTGGAAAAAGGGCGAGAGGAAGGCCGGTTTCAATTTGATTCGCTTGATCATGCCCTCATGACGGTCATCGGAATGATTCTGGTTCACAAGAAATATGATTCGTTTCAACCGCTTCTTTCAAATACACACCACGATCCGTGTTCGACTGCAAAGCAGAGCTGGGAATTTATTTTGCGGGCCCTCGGGGCATCCGGGTCATCCGCCTAAACCGTCCGGGCTTATTGCTGCATACAATAAATTGAGATTCGGAGGAACGATTAGAGGGTGATTGAATATGTTGAACAGGTTCCCTGCGGTCATCCGCAACGTGAACGAAGGTCTCGATGAAGTCATCAGCGCGCTGGATAAAATGAGTTCTATCTACCAGTCGGCGGAGCAAATGTCTCCGGTCTTAAAAAAAATAGCCCGGCTGATTAACGAATCACAAGCGGCAGCCGGAAAGCCGCTGAAGCTGAACGGTACGAGAAACGGGAGAAGCTCTGTCTCCGCAGGAAGGAAAAGAAAGCGCCAAACAAGCCGCAGACCGAAAACGAAAAGGTGGATGTAAACGGGAAGGAAAGTGACGACAGATCACTTTCCTTCTTTCGTGTGATGACAAAAACATTCGGCTTTCGGGTTAAATGTTATATCGGCAAACGGAATTGATCCGAATAATGCAAGATGAACACGAACATTTTTGCGATATGCCATTGACAATATTCAAGAATTGACTTATGATTCTGTTGTGTTCAAAACCTAATATTTACTCTACCGATCGTATATCCTTGACAATATGGGTCAAGGGTTTCTACCAAGGAACCGCAAATTCCTGGCTACGAACAGGGCGCTTTGCCGCACCCTTTCGAAGCCGGGATTTTTTGGTTTGCGTTCATTATGCTAAGGAGGCACACTCACTCATGAACAAACGATACGATGTTATTATTGTCGGAGCCGGACCGGCCGGAATTTTCGCAGCGTACGAGCTGACATTGAAAGCGCCTCAGCTCAAGGTGCTGCTGATTGATAAAGGGCACGATATTGACAGCAGAAGATGTCCCATCCTAGAGGAGAAGATTCAGCTGTGTCCGCCGCCTGCAGGCAAAAAGGAGTACGCCGGCTGTTTACCGGCCTGTTCGATTACCGCCGGTTTCGGCGGAGCCGGGGCGTACAGCGACGGCAAGTTCAACATTACGACCGAATTCGGCGGCTGGCTGACGGATTATCTCCCTCCATCGCGTGTGCTCGATTTGATCCGCTATGTGGACGCCATCAATCTCAAACACGGGGCGACGGAGAACGTAACCGATCCGACCACTCCAGTGGTCCGCTCCATAGAACAGCGGGGTTATGCGGCCGGGCTGAAGCTGCTGAGGGCTCAGGTAAGGCATCTGGGCACCGAGCAAAACCTGGAAATCCTGCGCTCCATCAGCGCCTACTTGAAAACCAAAATCGATATGCAGTTCAAGACGGAGGTAGCCGATCTGTTGACGACAAAGACGGAGGACGGGCACCGTATCCAAGGTATCGTCCTCAAAAACGGTGAAGAAGTTGAAGCCGACAAGGTGCTGGTCGCTCCCGGCCGGGACGGATCGGCCTGGCTCACCGAGGTGCTGCGCAAGCGCCGTCTCAAAATGTATAACAATCAGGTGGACGTAGGTGTGCGTGTGGAAACGTCCGATGTGGTGATGCATGAAATCAACGAGCATTTATACGAAGGAAAATTCATCTTCAATACGTCGGTCGGTACGCGCGTACGCACCTTCTGCAGCAATCCGTCCGGCCATGTGGTCGTTGAAAATCATTCCGGAGTGATGGCCGCTAACGGCCATGCCTATAAAGACCCTGCGCTCGGCTCAACCAATACGAACTTCGCGCTGCTGGTGTCGCACCGGTTTACGGAGCCGTTCGATAAGCCGAATGAGTATGCGCGGGAAATATGCAAGCGGGCCAACGATTTATCCGGCGGCGGGGTCATCGTACAGAAATACGGCGATATTATCCGGGGCAGACGTTCCACGGAAACGAGAATCAAGGAGGGCTTTTTGGAGCCGACGCTCAAAGAAGCGGTGCCGGGCGATCTGGGTTTGGTGCTTCCTTACAATACGATGAAGAGCCTGATTGAGATGGTGGAGGCGCTGGACAAGGTGACTCCGGGCATTGCGTCCGAGCACACATTGTTCTACGGTGTAGAAGCCAAGTTTTACTCGGCAAGGCCCAAGCTTACCGAGCGCCTGGAGACGGAGATCGAGGGCTTGTACTGCGGAGGGGACGGCGCAGGCGTGACCCGGGGGCTGGCGCAAGCGGGCGCGGCAGGCGTATGGGTCGCCCGCAGCATGATCGAAAAAATATAGAAGCCAAACAAAGCCGAGGGCGGTGCAATTCCCCTCGGCTTTGTCGTATGCTTTTGCTTACTTGCTCACGGTTTTGTTGTACTGTTGGATTCGGGTGGAAATTTCCTTTGCTGCGCTGTCGAGAGCTTCTTTCGGCGATTTTTTGCCGTTCAGAATTTCCTCGATCGCCCCTTCGGTGAGCTGACGCGCTTCAGGGAAAACGCCCATGACTGCGCCCTGCGTCGCTTTGTTTGCTTTGGTTTGGTGCAGCTGGTCTACCGCCGTTTTAAACTGCGGATATTTCGCCATATTATCCTTAACAAGCTGTTCGTCGTATGCTTTTTTCGTAATCGGGAAGTATCCCGTGTTGACGGACCAGAAGGCCTGCTGCTTCGGTTCGGTCAGGAATTTGATGAATTCCCAGGCGCCCTTCTGCTCGGCTTCGGATCGGTTGTTCAGGATATATAAGCTCGCGCCGCCAACGATAACGCCGCCGTCTTGAGCGTCCTTGGGCTTCGGCAGAAAGGCGGTGCCGACTTCGAATTTGCCTTCCGCTGCGTTCACGATGCCGCGCAAAGCTGCCGTGGAATCCAGCGTCATGGCGATTTGTCCGGCGGCGAACGCTTTTTTCGTATCGTCCGTTTTACGTCCGAGGTTGAGCATCGTTTTGTCATCGATCATTTGCTTCCACCAAGTCATCGTTTTGACGCCCGCCTCGCTTCCCAGCAGCGAGTCCGTTGCGGGACTTGTACGCCCGTTGCCGTTATTGACGAGCTCGGCGCCCTGGTTAGCGAAGAACTGCTCTATGAACCAGCCGTAAATGGCGAAGGAGGCGCCCGTTTGTCCGTCCTTGGTCAGCTTCTTTGCGGCTTCGGCTACTTCTTCATACGTGGCCGGCGGCTTTTCCGGGTCGAGGCCGGCCGCTTTAAACATATCCTTGTTGTAGTACAGGATCGGGTTGGACGTGTTAAAAGGCATCGAATACAGCTTGCCGTCGAAGGTGTAATAGTTCAAAATATTTTCTTCCAATGCGGATATATCGAATTTCTCCTCATCGATAAACTGCTGTATCGGGGTGATCGCTTTGGAATCGATCATGAAGCGGCTGCCGATTTCATATACCTGGATCAACGCCGGGCCACTCTTGGAATCCATGGACGCCTTCATTTTGTTCAGGCTCTCATCATAGGTGCCTTGAAATACGGCCTCCACCACGACATTCTTTTGCGAGGCGTTAAAGTCGGCTACCAGCTTGTCCGCCGCTTTGCCGAGCTCTCCGCTCATCGAGTGCCACCACACGACTTTGACCGGCTCGGAGGCCTTCGGCGCTTCCGTTCCATTGGCTTCGCCTGCCTCAGGCTTGCTGTCGCCCCCGCCGGCAGTCGTTCCCCCGCATGCCGCCAAAACCAGCATGACAAAAGCAAGCAGGAGCGTTAAAGAGGATTTTTGGTTCAGCTTGAGTGGTTTTATCACGGTTGATCTCTCCTTTGGAATAGATTTATATCGGGCGCCGGACCCGTTAGTAGGCCCATGGCGCGGTTGGTTACCCTTTGACCGCTCCGGCGGTCATCCCCTGCACCAGCTGCTTAAGACCGAGCGCGAGGAGGACAAGCGTGGGAAGCATGACCATGACGACGCCGGCGAGCACCAGGTTCCACGAGGTCATTTCTTCAAACTGAAGCATGCTGATGCCGATTTGCACCGTACGCATCGCTTCACCGTTGGTGATGAGCAGCGGCCACAGGTACATGTTCCAATGCGTCAGAAACGAATACACGCCGAGCGTGGCCAGTGCAGGTCTGGACAATGGCAGCACAAGCCGGAAGAAACTTCGCAGATGGCCGCAGCCGTCGATTTTGGCGGCTTCGAACAGCTCCCCCGGAAGCTGCAGGAAAAACTGGCGGAGCAGGAACGTTCCGAACGCCGTAGCGAGGAACGGAACGATCAAGCCCTGATACGTATCGAGCCAGCCCCAGCTTTTGACGGTCAAGTAATTGGGAATGATCGTAACTTCCCACGGAATCATCATCGTGGACATAAAGAGGGCAAACCATGCCGATTTGCCCTTAAACCGCAGGAAGGCGAAGGCATATGCGGCCATGCTGGCCGTAATGAGCTGTCCGATCATAATGACGCCGGAAACGAAAAAGCTGTTCACAATGAACCGCCCGACCGGAATCAGCTGCAGCACGGACAAATAGTTTTCAAAATTCAGACTTCCGGGAAGCAGCCTGGGCGGATAGGTGGCCGACTCGGCATTCGTCATCATGGCGGCCGACAGCGTGTAAGCGATCGGATAGAGCATGATGACGGCGGCGATCGTCAGAACGGCATAGATCAGCGTATTCTGCAGACGGGACGTCATTGGTAATGCACCTTCTTTTCCAGAAAGCGGAACTGCACCGCCGTCAGAATCAGAATGATCGCAAACAGAACAAGCGCCTGCGCGCTGCCGATGCCAAAGCGGAAATTGACGAACGCATCCTGATAAATGTTAAATACGATGACGTCGGTGCTGTTCATCGGTCCTCCCTTAGTCAAGATGTGAATTTGCCCGAACGATTGAAAAGCCCCGATCACCGAAACGATTCCCACAAAAAAGAGGGTGGGGGAAACGAGCGGGAGGGTGATGCGGGCAAAGGTGCGCAGCGGCCCGGAGCCGTCGATCCTGGCGCTGTCGTAGATGTCCTCCGGCACGCCTTGGAGCCCGCTGAGCAGGACGATATAGTTGAAGCCGAGATTCATCCAAATCGTCATGATGGCGACCGAAACCAGGGCCCAGGCCGGATCGGTCAGCCAATTTACGGGATTCAAGCCCATCAGGGTAAGAAAGTAATTGAGCGTCCCGAGGCTCGGATGGTACAGCATCATCCAGATGACGGAGCCGGTTCCGACGGAAATGGCTACGGGAAGCGAGAAGACGAACCGGAACCAACGCATCCCGCCCAGCTTGTTGTGCGTAAGAGCGGCCAGGAGGAGCGCCAGGATAATGCAGGTGGGCACGGTCAGGAGCGTAAATGAGAGCGTCACCTGCAGGCTCTTCATAAAGGCGTCCGAAGCGAACAGCTCTTTGAAGTTGTCGAAACCGGCGAATGCCGCTATCCTTCCGCGGGGATCGGTCAAGTGAAGGCTGAGATACACCGATTTCAGCAGCGGATAGAACAGAAACACGCCGAACAGCAGCAGGGACGGAGCCAGGAAGACATAAGCCAGCGCCTGTTCCTTTAAGCGGACGGACCGCAGCGATTGAAGCTTGAGACCTTTGGAGAAGGCAAGTTTCTTTTTTTTCATGGTCCCGCGTGCCAGGGCATTGTTTTCCAGCGTGGACATGAAGGAACTCCTTTCCGGGATGGTTTACTTCTAATCCATGACTCATTGTAGCGGGTCCATGTTTTCTCAAGGTTAATTGAATGTAAATTGTTTGTGGATGTCTGAGGGGAATTTACAAAGTGTTAAGAATGGATATCTTCAGCATGCGCTAGCGGATGGTTGCCTCCGATATCGGTGAATGGGATGCCGGGTCCCGTGCAGTACCGGGATTCTTCTCGTTCTTGCCGGGCCGTTCCCGCGTATTGGCCATGTGTGAATCAGGCCCTTGTGAAATAAAAAAAGACTTGAATATTTTGGAAAACTATGCTATTTTATAAAAAACTCCTAACGGAGTCTTGTCGAAGATGCCAGATTGTTTTTAATGGTAGTTTTCCTTGGTGCAGCATTCCTTGGATTACTTCAACGCTTTAGTGAGCTTAAACATTCTATGATCGTTTAAAAAATCCATATGACGTGCGGAAGAACCGCCTTATGTCATGCCGAATCGGCATGCGTAAGGCGGTTTTTTGCCGTTCCGGGAAAGGATACGCAAAAGAAAGGGCAGGTGGATCATGGCAAGGCACACCATGGGATTGAAACCCGGTGATGTACTGGCAGGACGTTACCGGATTGCGGCGCAGCTTGGAAAAGGCGGGATGAGCAGCGTGTTTTTGGCGGATGATTTGAAGCTGAAGGGTAAACGCTGGGCGGTGAAGGAAACGTATGTGGGCGACGGGTCGGCTTTTGGCGAAGAGGAAGCGGAAACGGCCAAGCGGAGGCATATTCTGCTGGCGGAAGCGGAGACCATGAGCCGGCTCAGCCATCCGAATCTTCCGGATATCGTGGATTATGTGCCGCTCACCCGGCAGGGCTTCCTTTATCTGGTGATGGATTATATCGAGGGGGAGACGCTGCTGCAGCGTTTCGAAAGGCAGGGGAAGCGGATGACGGAGAAGCAGGCGGCCGAGCTGGCGCTGCAGCTATGCGATCTTCTCGATTATCTGCACTCGATCCGTCCGGAGCCGATCATTCACCGTGATTTGAAGCCGTCCAATTTGATGCTGGACGCCGGCGGGCAGCTGCGTCTCATCGATTTTGGTACGGCGCGCAGCTTTAAACCGGACCGGAAGGCGGATACGGTCTGCATCGGTACCGTCGGTTTTGCCGCTCCCGAGCAGCTGGAGGGACGGCAGAGCGACTCGCGCACCGACCTGTACGGGCTTGGGGCGCTGATGTATTTTCTGCTGAGCGGAGGCGCGTACTACAGCACCCGGAGCCTGCCCGGCGAGGGGACGGCGCTGCCCCCGGGGCTTGCGCCGTTCGTGCTGCGTCTGCTGCGCGCAAGCCCCGAGGACCGCTACGCGAGCGCCCGCGAGGCGGGGGCTGTGCTGCGGCGCTGGCTCGCGGCACAGCGGATGCCGGCGGCACCCGCGGCGGCGGGGGGAGCGGCGTGGACACCGCCGCTCGTGGTGGCGGTCGGCGCGCTGTACCCCGGCGCCGGAGCCACCTTCGCCGCGCTCGCACTCGCGCGGCTACTGCACGATCAAGGCGTGCCGCATGCCTTGATCGAGCCGCCCACGCCGCGTGCGGAGCTGCACGCGCTGCTGCTGGCGGACAAGCATGCGCCGCCGGGGTACCGCTGCTACAACGCGCCGGGTGGAGGCTCCGGGCATCCTGCGGAGCATCCGTGGACGGACGGCCATACGCTGTGGCTTCCCGCAGAGCCCGTGGAAGAAGCGGGATCGCCGATGGAGGACCCGGGCTACTGGTTCAAGCTGTTTCACGCCGTCCGTCGCCCGGTGCTGATTGCAGACATCGGCGCGCAGTGGGAGCAGCCCGCTGTTCAGCAGCTGCTCGATACGGCGACGGATGTTGTCTACACCGTCGATCCGTTCGTACACAAGCTGGAGCTTCCCGCCGTTTTGCGCGTGCAGCGGCAGCTGCAAAGCTGGATCGGACCCGGCCGACGGCTGCACTGCATCGTGAATAAATGCCCGCGCACGGCCAAAGCCGAGGCCTGGCTTCGCTTATTGCCGCAGCGTCCGGCATGCCTGCTGCCTGCTTTGGACATCGCCGTCCTGGCGGCGGCCGAATGGAACGGGCGTCTCCCGCACGATGCGCCACCGGTTCGAAGGGCGCTTCGGGATGCGATGCAGCCATGGCTAAACCGCCTGCTGCCGGCTGAAGCGCGTCCGTCCGGCAATGGAAGCGGCAAGCTGCTGCGGCTTTTTCAAAGGAGTCATTAAGGGAGGATAGCACAGATGCAAAGAACGTGGATCGTCGCCCTGCTGGGCTGTCTGCTGATGGCCGGATCTGTCGCAGGGTATTGGCAGTTCATGAAGCATACGGAGTTTCAGGTCGAAACCATGGATACCGTTAAACCGGTGCGCATGCTGCACAGCGGCGAGGTGATCGAAGCCTCCATGCTGCGCAAAGCGGTGATTCCGGTTGCGGCGCACCACCCGGAGGCCGTGACGGATGTCCATGCGCTGATCGGTCAAACAGTGCTGGTTCCCATTGCGGACCATGAGGAATTGGTCTTGTGGAAGCTATCGGACCGACGGCTTGTGCCGAGGGAAGGAGAGCGGTATTTCAGCTTCAAAACGGATGCGGCGGCGAATGTGGGCAATATGGTACGGAAGGGCGATCGGGTGGACGTTTGGGTAGAGTTTGATAACCCGAAGCTGATTAAGACCGCCTCGGGAGCCACATGGAGCGTCGGGGCAGTTAAAGTCATCGAGCAGCTTCCGGTTACCGGCGTGAAAACGCCTGAAGGACCGGAGGTGACCGATGCCACGGCAGTGGAAGCGGTCGTGCAATCGAACCGCCAACAGCTTCAGAATGCCCGCTCCAAACCAAACGGAAAGCCGGAGCTGAACACCTACCTGATGAACGACGACGTGTACGAGGCTTATGTGTTGGGAAGTATTGCCGGCAGGATTAAGCTGGCTTTACCCGATCTGACCAAGCCTGGTTCAGACTCCGGAACCGTTACGGCGCTGTTTCGCGAGCTGAAAGCAGCCGATGCGTTTACCCAAACGAAAGGGCAAATACAAGTGGAGGGGGAGCTTGATCAAAGCCAGGTCAGCGGTAATGAAAATACAGGAACAAGCTCGAACACCAAGGAGGTGCAGCCTACGTCATGACCAAATTATTGCTGATTCATCCGGAGGCGGATGCCGCAGACCGGCTGAGCGCCCTGTTGGGAAGCGTTCGCGGACTCGATATCCGTCATATTCGCAGCAGGGAATCGTTTTTCTCCCGGTTTGAAGAGCCGTTTGATCTTGTGATGGTGCATGCCGGAGTATTTTATGATGTGTACCCGTGGGAGTGGGTGCAGGAACTGAGCCGAAGACAGCCGCAGGCACAGGCAGCAATTGCGCTGGACGCATCGGTCTATGATTCGTTTTTGCTGGAAGCGATCAGCCGGATGGCCGATCAGCATCATTATACCATTATACCGATCGGTCTTACCGGTGACGGCATGCTTGAAGCGTTTGCCTCTATAGTGAACGGAGACCGCAAGGACAGTCCGGGTAGTCCGGGTCACCGGGAAGGATCGCTGACGGCTGTATGGTCTGCTGCCAGCAAAGATGGCGCTACGACCATTGCCGTGAGCACTGCGCTCTCTTTGGCCGCTTCCGGCAGGATGACCATTGGCCTCATCGACGGCAATCTGCATAATCCCGAGATCCGCTCCTTCTTGAATTTGACCGATCCTGATCCTAGCGGATTCAAGCTTCGGCCGAAGCTGCAGACCCAGACGCTTACCCCCGGCGATTTGATCGATGCGTGCATATCGTACCGCAAAATCCCGAACCTTCACATTCTGACCGGTTCCCGCAGGCGTGACACGGCGCTGGATGTGACGCCGGAAATGATGGCCCATCTGCTTCGAACCGCCCGGGCGGCTTTTGACATCACGATCGTCGATTTGAACTCTTACCCGGACAATGCCGCGACCATCTGCACCGTGCGCGAGGCAGACCACCGCTGGCTTGTAGCGCAGAATCATTACGCATCATTTCAAATGAGCTGGGGAGAATGGTACGAATGCTATTGGAAATATGCCGGACTCGTTCCTGGGGATGTTTCTTTTATCCTGAATCGGACTACGGCTGATGACAAGCCCGAACGAATCGCGGAGCTTCTGCGTATGCCGCTTGCCGCTGCCGTTCCGAATATCGGGGGAGGACTTGGCCGCAAAGCGGTCCATGAAGGAAATCCCCTTTATTTGAGCTCGGGGACGGAAAGCTTCACAACGCAAATCGACCGCCTGGCCGCGCGGCTTGCTCCAACGAACGAACAGGGAGGAGCGGCACTGGCAGGCGGAACCGTTCGCCGCAAAATCGGTTTACTGCAGCGGTGGACCGCGCTTTTCGGATAAGGAGGAGAAGCGAATGACACCGGGCGAACGGTTATCTTCCCGCATGCAGCCAAGAATTCGTTTTGATGCGGGTCAATATCTGAAAGACATCATGCAAGCGCGGCAGACCCAAAACCGGCTGGCGGTCCTGCCATCCCGGCCGGAACGGCGAATGACGCTGCGGGAAGCCTCTAAATTGGTGTACGAGCATTTAAGCGAACGATCGAAAAAGGATCAGGCGCTGTACGAAGACATTTTACAGGCTGGACTTGGCGATCCGGCAGCCGGGGCGCGAATGAAAGCGGTCATTGATACCCTCTTGATGGAATATCGGATGGATATCGATCCGGATACGTTGATTTCCCCGCTGTCCCCGACGGAATGCGTGTTTGCCGAAACCTGCGGCGCAGGACTTATTGAAGATCTGTACCGGCTGCCTGATGTGGAAGAAGTGCAGGTGATCGGCTGCGATATATATCTGCTCCGCGGCGGAGAGATGATCCGGCACCACAGGAAATTCGCCTCCTTGGCGGATGTGCTTTTGCTCCAGGACCGTTTGTCGCTCTGCGGTAAAAAGCCGATCAACCAAAGGCAGCCGTTCATCCAGTCCTATATGTGGAATCGCTCTCGTCTAGTGATGACCCGTCCGCCGTATTCCGACGTTCCAAGCATTCATATCCGCAACTTCATTGTAAAGGACGTGACGCTTGGTCATCTGGTAGAGCTTCAAACGATCGATCACCGGATGGCGCGGCTGCTGCAGCTTCTGATCCGCTACCATGCGAGCTTTCTCATTGGCGGAGGAACGGCGACGGGCAAGACGACATTTCTGTTTGCGCTGGCTCAGGAAATTCCCCAAAGCGAACGAATCCGGACACTGGAAAAGGAATTTGAGGTGGCTTTGCGTGAGCGTCTGCGCGGTACGCGGAACATTCTGGCCGTACGGGAAGTGGAGGAAATCGGGCTTACGATGGAAGAGTCGTTTAAGCCGCTGCTCGTCATGAGCCCCCATTGGGTTATTGTCGGCGAGGCCAAAGGCTCCGAGGTTTCCCAGATGGTGCAGGGGGCTTTGCGCGGCCACGACATGATGGGAACGATGCACACCAAATACCGTGAATCGTTTATCAGCGATGTAGTGGATATGATCAAGCAGGACGGACGGCAGCACGATCACAAAGACGCCATTCGCCGCGTGGCCAGAGCCTTTAACGTGGTGGTCTTCCTGCGCCTGATCCGGTTAAACGGCAAGTATGTCCGTGTAGTTACGGAAATCACGGAACTGTCCGTTGACGAGCGTCAGGAGATATGTATCCGGCCGCTGGTCGAGTGGGATTATCAGCGGCATCACTGGCGCTTCACCGGGGAGCAGCTCAGCAAACCGCTGATGGAGCATTTGATCGCAAACGGTGCGCAACCGCACGAATTTCGCGAGCTGGGAGTGTGGGGATCGTGAGCGTATCCGCCGAGCTTATGCACGGCAGTCTGAAAGGCTTATTGCTGGGGGGCTGGGCCGCCGGTTCGTATCTCCTGCTTGTTCTTCTATTTCAGGGAATCAACTCCATGGTGAGACAAAGAAAAAGATTCCGTTCCTTTGGCATACGCAGCAGTCCCCGAAGGGGCACATGGGCTTCCATCACTCAGCTGAAACCGGTAAAGCATTTGGCTGAGGAAATGGAAGTGGCGGACATGAAAATCGGCGTAGAGGTCGTTATGGCTTTCATGCTGTTGATCGGACTTACCGGCTTTTTCGGGTCGGATGCCGCTATGGGACTGCTGCAGCAGCGATATGCCTATGGGGTCATCAGTGCACCCGGCTACCATGTTTGGACACTGAGCGGGGCGGTCGCCATCCTGTTCGGATCTCTGCCGTATTTCTATGTCCGGTTTCGGGTGCAGCACAAGCGGCACCGGATTGCGCTCCGCATGATCATGCTCGTACAGAACCTGATCGGACACTACCGGCCCAGTCTTACGCTTGCGGACATCATCGTCAAGTCCTCGCGTACCATGCCCGATGAGGTGAAAAGCGAGTGGAGGCGGCTCGAACTTGCGCTGCATATGAAGCCGGTCGATGAGGCTCTTTATGAATTCGCACGGCGTGTGCAAAGTGAATGGGCGGACGATCTGGCCGATCTTTTGTTGATCGGGGCCCATTACGGAACGGACATGACGGAGTCGCTGCATCATCTGGTCAGCCGGATGCAAACGGCCAAGCGCAATGAGGAAAACCGTCTGGCCATGATTACCGTGTACCGGCTCGGGACTTCATTTATGATCGGATTCGCCTTTTTCGTGGTGGGGTTCAACATTTATGCAGACGCAGCGAACTACAGCCACTATTTTCTTAATCCTGGCGGTAAAATGCTGCTGATCGTCTCTTTTGCCGTCATGTTCGTATCTATGCTGCTTGTGGTCCGGTCGGGACGGAAGGCTTTTTAACGGAGGCGACGACATGCTGGGTTTGTTTTGGAACATATGGATCGTATCTCATGAAGCTGTATTTATAGGTCTATTTACGGGCGGCAGCGCCTTGCTTTGGTTTACGCTGCTCGGACGCCTGAGGATGGGGCTGGGACGTGCGAACCGGTTAGCCCTTATGCTGGAGCGGGTGAAGAGAAGAGAGCGGGACGTCCTCGCTATGGAAAAAGAGATCGAGAATCCGCGAGCGCGTGATTTTGCGGAGAAGGCTCGTCTGGCAGGTCTTCCGTCCGATTGGAGCTACAACCGGTTTCTGGTTTTGCGCGCAGGAATGGCTTTGTCGCTCTTATCGTTGGGCCTTGCAGCGCAGCTTACGAATCCGGAAGGGATAATATACGGCCAGTCAACCGGATCATGGATATGGCTGCTGCTGAAGGGGGGCGCCTGCATTGCGGTCGGATGGTGGATGCCGATGCTGTTCGTGCTTGCTTCGGCAAGCAGGAGGAGGGGCGAGTATTTAATGGAAATCGCGAAGCTGGCCGAGCGTCTGTCGGTCTGTGTGAGCGACAAGGCGGATATTCGCGACATGCTGATTCGCGCCGGAAGGCCGCTAAAGCTGTTGAGCCCGCACCTTCAGGAGCTGACGGTCATGTGGGGCAGAGATCGGCGCGCCGCCATTTGGAGATTCAAGGAATCCGTAGGCATTTCCGAGGTATTTCCGCTGGTTAATGCACTGGAAGCGATCAGTCAAGCCGATGCCAGGGAAGTGGCCCAGGTGCTTAAGGAGCAAACGGCGGGCATCGAAACGACACTGGCGGCCGAGATCAACCGGAAAATCGAGAATGCGCCTGTCTGGATCAGCTTTTACATCATGATTCCTTTCGGCATGATTGTACTCCTTTTTTTGTATCCGTGGGTCATCACGATCTCCGAGCAGCTGATGACGAGTTTTCAGGGATAACCACTATTATATAAGGAAGGGTGATTTTAAATGGGTAAATTAGTTATTGCTTGTCTTCTTACCGTGTTATTGGGGGGCGCCGCTATGTTTATTGCGGGAACGCAGGTGGGGCCGGCCGTCGGTGCCAAAGGCACGAATCTTCACACGAGCATCTCGACCGCCACAGTCAACCAGGTGAGCGGTGCCGTAACGGCGACCGCCCCTTGAAAAAGCTGCTAAGAAGGGAGGAAGGCAGTGCACACCTGCTGCTGTTCGCTCTTTTTGGGATCATAGCGGCCGCCTTCCTCTGGGTTACGGCCTTCAACTGGATGATGCAAACGCACAGCCTGACCAAAACAAAACCGCTGCTTGATCGGGCAACCCACGCGGCTTCCTTGAATATAGACAAGAGGGAAGCCGCGCTAGGCCGTTTGGTCTGGGACAGCGCAAGGGGAACGGATGATTTTTACAAGTATTTGCGGCTCAATTTAAAGCTTGGTCCGGAATTGACTCCTTTGTCCAGAAGCCATTTGAAGGAAGCCCCTATTGTCCACCATTTGGAATATGTTACCAACCCAACGTATCCTTATGTGCTGAATCGGACCCTCACCGTCCACAGCTCTACAGACCGGCAAACGACACGCAGCGTGAACGTAACCATCTACGGCCCGTCCATTGTCGCCATCATAGAGGTGAACCGATCCCTTCTGGGCCAGCCGCGCAGCGAACCGGTCGTATTAAGCAGCGTAGCCAGTGTAAGATTTCGCTAATCCGTATCAATTGGATATAATTACCTGTAAAAAAACGGATTACAAGCTACAATATACCTATGGCCGGAGGCGGCTTGAGGGAGAAAAGTCCTGTATTCCCGGGGGTTGACGAGGCGCCGAGGAACCGGAAATCAAGGGCAGCAACAGCATGCCCTGTACAAGGAAAAGGGGAAAAATAATGAAGAGACTAAGAACAACATTCACGGCCGCACTCATTGCGGCTGCCTTATTGGGGACTTCAAATGCTTTTATCCTAACGGCTAAAGCGAGTTTTAATGATGTAGCAGGCCATTGGGCCGAAGCTGCTATTAACGCGGCAGTCACAAGCGATTACGTCGACGGCTACGAGGACGGAAGCTTTAAACCTGATCAAAATGTAAGTCGCGCTGAATTTATTAAATTAGTCGTTACAGCCATGAAGCTGACTGTTCCTCAAGCAAAGGATGGGGAAGATTGGTACACGCCCTATGTCACGGCCGCAAAAGAAAAAAATATTCATCGAGCGGAAGACTTTACAAGCGGCGATCTAAACACTCCAATATCCAGGCTTGAAATGTCGCTTATATCCTTGCGTGCAACACGGGAGGATATGCAAAAAGAAGGGGTCTTGATGGACAACGATTCCGTGATGTTCAATGCCACGAAGACGGGTTTGATTCAAGGATTGTCCAAAGGAGAACTGGGACAGGATAAACCAACGACAAGAGCTCAATCCGTAACCATCATCGAACGAATACTTAAATTAAACAAAGGGGAAGCCCTTCCGGTAGATAAAACTGCCTTGGGTAACGCCGAAATCGCTTTACGCGGCACAAACTTTGAAACGGCATACGGGCTAAGACAAGCGGTTACTCTCCCGATTGAGCATGATTTGAATAAAGATATCAAGATGAAGATTAAGGAAATTATTTTCTTTGATTCTTCGGATAAGGATTCGCCTTATTGGGATCTTCTGGCCAATGGTGTTCGGTATGATCAAAAAAGTCTGGATAACAGTTATTACTTTGCATACAAGGTTGAATTCACTACAGAAACGACTAGAGATTATCACTTGCTCGTTACGGATAATTTTAAAATGGTAGGGTGGCCATCCGTGACGTCAGATAGCAGCCGTCGTGCTTTAGTCGTTGGTTCAAACCAAGTAGGATCGAAAGAAGGTTACTTGATTTTCGCTCTCACCAAAAATGGGACCGAAGGGGCCGCGTATCAACGTGAAGCATTAAGAAATAGTGCTTATTATTTGGGACAAAAGCGTTTTCCATTATTTATCAAAGAATAAAGGGGCTTTTCGATGAATAAAAAGCGCTTTTCGTTGGTAATGTTAGCTGTCTTTCTGGCACAATTCATACTGCCTTTCATTGAATATCAAGTTGCATATGCAGCCAAATCCAAAACAATGTATATCGATTTCCAATCAGGCACGTTAAGCGATCAACCAGTCACCGGTGAACATTATTCTGCCAACAGTTCGTGGTCAAAAAACATTGATCTTTCTTCTTATATTGATGGCACAGTAAAAGAGGTAACGGTCACAGTAGGCCCAGGACAAACCGCAACACGATCCATAAGTGGCAATACCGTTACAATTCATGTAAATGGAAATGGGCTAACGGTTTATGGTAGGGCAGATACAAATCCCGGTCATCAAATTTATCGTTTACCTGATGGAAAACGGTGGGAACACAAGGGAGCAAACACAAGCATTTATCAATTTGATCCGGACGATGCAGCCTCTGGGGGTATTACACAAAGGCCGGGGATTATTCCTGATGAGGGCTATATCAGGCCGGCAATCCTCGACGGCCAGTTCGACGCCTACCACATATAATGGAACGAATAAGGAAGGTAACGATCTAAGGTATCTGTATGGTAGTCCACCTAAAGATATGGTGGATATTGCACCAAACTGGAATATGAATGGAGCTGCGGTGACGCGGGCTTACAATGTCCCTCCACCATCTGTATTTTATAAAACTCAGCCAACTTATGATAATCCAGATCCCAAAGACCCGGTTCCACTTGTAGATACAAGCAGCATTCGATTAACAGGTGCTTCGGAAAAGCATATTGGTACCGAACCATACTCTTGGGGATACATTAATGGATCAAATCAAATTGCGGTTCGAAGGATATTAAATACCGTTTGTACATTCGATTCGAAAGATCCTAATTCTGTAGGCGATCCAAAAGATTGTATAATTGAAAGCAAAAATACAGGATACGGCCAACTCAATAACTATGTAATGGAAGTCAATACGGATTGGCAAGTCAAGACCTACATTTACAGCATGGGGAAGGTTGAGATTACTTACGAAATTCCAGCTACGCCAGACCTGGCAGCGCTGGAAATCAAAGCCGACAACGCCTGCATACAAACTGGCAGCACGCAAACTATCCGGTATTCGTACAAGAATGTCGGCGTAAGTACCTCCACTGCATTCACCGTGCAGCTGAAGGTTGACGGCGTAGTGGTCAAAACAGAAAATGCATCGGGCGGGGCAAATAACAACGTGTTGTTAGGCGGGACTTTATCTTATAAATTTAGCACAAGTGCTCCCAAAACGTTCTCATTGGTCGTGGACTCGGGCAATACCGTAGGTGACACGAATCGTTTCTAATAACACCATAAACGAAACTATCACTCCGCAAGCTACGTGCGATTCCGAGAAGGATCCGGGAACCATGACAGGCACTTTAACTATCCAGAAGCCGTATATTGATTGGAAAGAGAATAATACCTTTACGGTCGTTGTAGAGCCTAAAGGATGTACGCTGGATAAGTTCAAGTGGACCATGTCGGGTAATGGCGGATCTATAACGATGCCTCCAGCCGGAGCAGCGGACAACGGCTGGTACAAAAACACAAGCGGTAACACGAACGGGTATTTATTTACATTCAATAATGCCCTCAAGCAATATCCGGGCAGCATCCAAAGCGGGAAGGTGACAGTTACTTTCACGGCACTGGACAGCTGCGGTACGGAGAGCGTCATAGGCCCGAAAGATTTTGAAATAGGCTCTCCACCCCCGAATAATCCTCCCGAGCTGCGAGTCAGTTTTACCAACGCCTCCGGGGAAGAAATTGGACAAGCCATAGTTGTGGATACAATGATGTTAAGGGTTTTCCTGTAAGACATCATTAGTTCAACTACTCCGGCAGCGCGTAACGCGCTTTGCGGAGCCTAAGTTGAACTAGCTTGGGAAGCTGGTCTTTGACGATTTTTTCCTATGGTATGCGTTGCCATGCGGCAAGCGAATCGACCGCTGTTATACAGTTTACATGGCTGCTTTTAGATTTCGAGTTAAATAACATCCATTAGGAGTGAATTGCATGAAAAAAGTTGTTCTTATTACCACAATGATGTCATTACTCATGACCGGCTGCAATCAATACGCGTCTGCGAACGTGGCCTTTAATGATACAAAAGATCATTGGGCCGAAGCAGCTATTAACGCGGCAGTCAAAAACGGTTACGTTGACGGATATGAGGACGGCAGCTTTAAACCTGAGCAAAATGTAAGCCGCGCCGAGTTTATTAAATTAGTCGTTTCAGCCGTGAAGCTTAGTCTTCCTGAAGCAAAGGATGGGGAAGATTGGTACACACCTTATGTCACAGCCGCTAAAGAAAAAAATATCTATCATACGGAAGACTTTACGAGCGGGGATCTAAACACTCCAATATCCAGGCTTGAAATGTCGCTTATATCCTTGCGTGCAACACGGGAGGATATGCAGCAGGAAGGGGTCTTGATGGACAACGATTCCGTGATGTTCAATGCCACGAAGACGGGTTTGATTCAAGGATTGTCCAGAGGGGAACTAGGACCGGATAAGCCAACGACAAGAGCGCAATCCGTAACCATCATCGAGCGCATACTTAAATTAAACAAAGGGGATACCCTTCCCGTAGATAAAATAGCCTTGGGTAACGCCGAAATCGCTTTACGCGGCACAAACTTTGAAACGGCATACGGGCTAAGACAAGCGGTTACTCTCCCGATTGAGCATGATTTGAATAAAGATATCAAGATGAAGATTAAGGAGATTATTTTCTTTGATTCTTCGGATAAGGAGTCTCCTTATTGGGATCTTCTGGCCAATAGTGAACGACAAGACAATCTGGATAACAGTTACTACTTTGCATACAAGATTGAATTTACTACAGAATCGGAAAGAGATTATAACTTGCGTGTCAAAGATAATTTTAAAATGGTAGGGTGGTTTTCTGTGACTTCAGATAGCAGCCGCCGCGTTTCGGTCATTGGTTCAAATTTAGTAGGATCGAGAGAAGGTTACGTGATTTTTGCTCTCACCAAAGATAGTACCGAAGGGGCCGCGTATCAACGTGAAGCATTAAGAAATAGTGCTTATTATTTGGGACAAAAGCGTTTTCCATTATTTATCAAAGAATAAAGGGGCTTTTCGATGAATAAAAAGCGCTTTTCGTTGGTAATGTTAGCTGTCTTTCTGGCACAATTCATACTGCCTTTCATTGAATATCAAGTTGCATATGCAGCCAAATCCAAAACAATGTATATCGATTTCCAATCAGGCACGTTAAGCGATCAACCAGTCACCGGTGAACATTATTCTGCCAACAGCTCGTGGTCAAAAAACATTGATCTTTCTCCTTATATTGATGGCACAGTAAAAGAGGTAACGGTCACAGTAGGCCCAGGACAAACCGCAACACGATCCATAAGTGGCAATACCGTTACAATTCATGTAAATGGAAATGGGCTAACGGTTTATGGTAGGGCAGATACAAATCCCGGTCATCAAATTTATCGTTTACCTGATGGAAAACGGTGGGAACACAAGGGAGCAAACACAAGCATTTATCAATTTGATCCGGACGATGCAGCCTCTGGGGGTATTACACAAAGGCCGGGGATTATTCCTGATGAGGGCTATATCAGGCCGGCAAGCTCCTCGACGGCCAGTTCGACGCCTACCACATATAATGGAACGAATAAGGAAGGTAACGATCTAAGGTATCTGTATGGTAGTCCACCTAAAGATATGGTGGATATTGCCCCAAACTGGAATATGAATGGAGCTGCGGTGACGAGATCTTACAATGTACCTCCTCCATCTGTATTCTATAAAACTCAACCAACCAATATTAATCCTGAACCCAAAGATCCGGTCCCACTTGTTGATCCAAACAGCATTCGATTAACAGGTGCTTCGGAAAAGCATATTGGTATCGAACCATACTCTTGGGGATACATTAATGGATCAAATCAAATTGCGGTTCGACGGGTATTAAATACCGTTTGTACATTCGAGTCGAAAGACCCTAATCCTGTAGGTGACCCAGATGATTGTATAATTGAAAGCAAAAATACAGGATACGGCCAACTCAATAACTATGTAATGGAAGTCAATACAGATTGGCAAGCAAAGACCTACATTTACAGCATGGGGAAGGTTGAGATTACTTATGAAATACCAGCCACCCCCGACCTCGCCGCTCAGGAAATCAAAGTCGATAATGCTTGTATCCCGGTAGGAAGCACACAAACCATCAGGTATTCGTACAAGAACATTGGCGTAAGCACCTCCACGGCGTTCACGGTGCAGCTAAAAGTAGATGGTGTGGTCGTCAAAACAGAGAATGCGTCAGGCGGGGCCAACAATGGTGTGCTGCTGGGAGGAACTTATTCTTATACATTCAGTACAGCTGCGCCTAAAATCTTCTCATTGGTCGTAGACTCCGGTAATACCGTTGGAGATACGAATCGATCGAATAACACCACTAATGAAACGTTTACCCCCCAAGCGACTTGTGAAACAACGCCTCCTCCTACACAAGAACCAGGAACTTTAACGGGGGAATTAACGATCCAAAAAGGTTTTTTGCCTTGGAAGGAAAATAACGTTTTTACGGTTGAAACCAGACCGCAAGGGTGTGAGCTGAGTAAGTTTAAATGGCACATGTCCGGTAACGGCGGGGAGTTGACCATGCCGCCTCCTGGAGCAGCAGATCATGGTTGGTATCCGAACACAAGTGGTAACACGAACTCCTGGGTGTTCGCTTTTGATCATGCTACTAAGCAGTATCCGGCCAATATGAAAAGCGGTACGGTTACGGTAACCTTCATTGCATTAGACAGCTGCGGAGTCGAAAGAACCATTGGGCCGAAGACGTTTGAAATCGGACCGCCGCCGCCTAATAACCCTCCGCAGCTTAGAGTTACATTCGTAGATACAGCGGGTGAACCGATCAGCACGGCGATTGTCGGAGATACGGTAGGGTTAAAGGTAACGGAGCTGAAAGATCCTGACGGCGACCCGATTACGTTCTATTGGGATTTTGAGGACCCTATGAACACCACCGAGTGGGTGCGCGGGCTGCCAGGGAAACACAGCTGGAGTAAGCCTTACACTAGACAAAGTTATTCAGGCATGACCGCGGATGTATTGGGTATGCAAGTGGTTTGCGCATACGCTGCCGATGGTGTTAGTTCTACTAATGCTTGTGCTAACCTGGATGTAGTCCCCCCAAACCCAATACCTAAAATAAAGGGACAGCAGGTAATTAAAGTAGGTCGTCCATTAACCATTCCTTGGGATTCAAGCGAAAGCTATTCACCGGTAAAAGGTCGCATGATTGACCATACAAAGGATGAATGGATAAACGCCAAGCAGAGTTATTCTGTAGTCGGTACTGAAAAAATTCAATTGCATGTCTATGACAATACCGGCCTAAAATCGTTGGAGCCTGATACATGGGATTTAACGGTCATTCCGGACCAACCGCCCGTGATTGATTTTCAGTACAGCGCCACAGTGTCCAGAGTAGGAACAGCAAAATTTCGAAATGCCTCTTACAGCCCAGATGGGGATACGATAGTTCAGTACAGGGTTACTTATGGCTATGATGCTAACAACAATGGAAATTGCACTCCGACCAGCACTCTTATATCTTCTAATAATGAAGTTTTTGATTTTAAGCCAGATAAGGTAGGGAAGTATTGCTTCCGTGTTTATGCCAAAGAGGATTATGGAAAAGATGCTTACAAAGATTATGTTGTCGAATCTATTAATGACAGTCCAGAAGTATCCTTCACGGTAAGTGGTGAAACTACTGAACCGGAACCGGCGATCTGGAATGGGATTCCTAACGGAGATTTCCTAACTGACAGTTGGATAAATACCACTTTGGATAAGAATGTTATTCCTAAATTCGCATGGAGGATTTCACCTGCGGGAACTTTATCTACTGGAGTTAGGACCGACAACATAAGCAGCATATCTCCGGGACAATATAAAATGCCATCACTTGCATTACCAGATGCTCCGGGAACACTAGCAGGAGGGTATGGTAGTCTGCCGGGTATTACTTTCTTTTCTACCCCCGACTATTATTTGGGAAATAATATGTTTTTGGTTGGTGGTTACCAGTCATGGTATGAAAGGCAGAGACTTTATATAACAGGGTTCCACCTTCCTCAACCGATACAGTTAATAGAATTCCCTTTCGACTCTCGCTATACTGTTCACGTAAAAGAAGATGTGGGAGAGGTAATAGTACTTCATTCAAATCAGTTCGCGGTCCAAGGAAGTCCTTACGATATTACAACTCAGTGGAAAAGGTATAAAATAGCCTCCTTGCGGGGTGGAAATATATCTATAGATGCTTCTGGATCTTATAGAATGCAAAATTCTAGTGGTTGGTTTGGACCAACGAATAAATCAGGGGTATTCCCGACATACAGTGATGGATCAAGTCCATTTGATTTACAAGTTTTGATGAAATTCAACTATGACTATAAATCTCTAGACTTGACTAATCGTATAATAAAGTCCTACACCTTTGACAACCTAACAACTCCATACAAGGTAGAGACCTACACGGACGTTCCATCAGAAACGGGGGACTTTGGTGGGCCAAAAGTACATCCCGGTACGATGGGAAGCGTTAGCTTCAGGGCCCCTAGCGGAAACATCTATTTCACTGCACAATACTATATGTATAAGTTTGACGGTGATACAGGAAAGATTACCAGAATTGGTCAAGCAGGGAGTTGGTCTGAACGTGCAACCATAAGTGGTGTTAATGAGGATGAAACTTTAGTTAGGTATAACCTAACCTACGATAGTAGTGTTTCTGGAGGCCAACAGTACAGATACCTTGATGTCGCAACAGGTCAATCTCACTGGGCAACTATACCTGCTGGATTCAATACAAACTTTGACTTAGACACTGATTTGGGGTTCGACGGCGACATAAACGGCAGATCACTGGAATACAGCAGAGTAAAAGAAACCAGGACCGGTAATTTTCTTTTTGACACATCTTGTAACACTTATGCATACAATCAACTTACTGTTATATCTGAGAATCTTTATATAATGTGTGGGCAAGTCTATAGTTTCACTCCTAGTAGTTCACAAACTCAGAACACTAACGAACATTTTAGTTTCGGTCAAATAATGAAGCCATCCATGTCTCCTTTATTTGATGCGACTATTCAGTGGGAACAAAAAGCTAATGCCACGTACTTGGATTACATTCCTTACGGAATGTCTTTCAGAATTCAAGACTCGAAAAATATGTATCGTCTAGAGTCTATGAAAGACAGATTGAGATTAGTAAAAATTGTTAACGGAAGAAAAACAACGATCTCCGAAATTGCTAGAAGTTCATTTAATAATGCTTGGTATAATTATCAAATAAAAATGAACGGTAACAGATTTAGGATATATGAAAATGGGACTCTTGTTATAGATAAAACAGATTCCACTTTTTCTTCCGGAACATTTGGACCTTATTCCCTACAGGAATACTCTGAGTTCAAGGGCATACGCTATGCCATTTATCCACCGCAAACATCCAAGTATCTTAATGGATACGCTCTAGTGGACAAGGAGGTTAAATACGAGCATACTTTTTCTGACCCAGAAAACGATCCAAGATATGATAACGGGACCCAATGGAAATACGCCCATGTGGACACCACCATATTCTTGGACACCGGGGACGGGAAGAGCGGATTGTCCAGCCGTCACGGACAAACCGTAACAACGCCTATCCTGAATTTTGATAAGGTTGGAGTGTATAAGATCGAGTACAGGGCGCCGGATGATCCGCACCCTAATCACAGGCTGGCGGACGGATCTCAAGCATTCCAGGATTACTCAAAATACTCAGATTGGTACACTCAGCAGCTTATTGTTCATCGGGCTCCAATATCTAAATTCACGCTAAGCCTAGCAGCTGATAATACCGTTGCTTGGACCGATCACAGCTTCGATCCGGACCGGTGTTATGCAAAAGGCAACTGCCAAGCGCCTTATGCCGACAACAGTGGGATTTACGCCAAAAAGTTTTATTACGTGACACCTAGCGGCAACACGGTCGCTTCCAAACTGGTTAGACCTACGGAGTCGGGAGTTTACACCGTATATATGGCGGTTCAGGATGAATACGGGGCATGGAGCGATTGGTATGAGCAAACCATTACGGTTACCGTCATACCGCCGCCAAATGTACCGCCGACAGTGACGCTTACGTTCCCTACAGGTACCCAAGCCAATCCGACACCTGTCAGCTTGCAGCCGACCATACGATGGAATCAGGCGGATGCTAATCCAGGAACGATTTTTACCGTATTCAACCTCATGATAAAGGATGAAGCCGGTTTTTGCGTCGAATGCTTGAATCACCAGGTTATGGACACAACGGCAGCCTCCTGGGCCTGGACCATGGAAAATCGTTTGCTTATGGGTCAGAAGTATTCGGCGCAGGTTCAGGTCAGCGATGGGGAAGCCTGGTCGGGGTGGAGTAATATCGGATGGATGACGACAAACCGTCCTCCTGAGGCTTATATGAGTTATCCTTATGGAACACAGGCGAATCCGACGATAGCCAATACGCTGCGGCCTACGCTTGCTTGGTCGCAGACAGACCCGGACCCGGGAACCCTATTCACTCATTTCCAGATTCAAATTACTAATGAGGCAAATACGGCCATGGTGCTGGATAGCGGAAAAATTGTTCAAAACACCGCAAGCACAAGCGCATCCTGGACTGTAACGAGCGATCTGCCGGCAGGGCAAAAACTCAGGGTGCGCGTGATGGTGTGGGACCAATACGGAGCTGCATCCGACTGGTCTCCGCAAGCATGGCTTTATATTAACCGCGCGCCAAGCGGCACACTTACTATTGCAAGCCCAATTTATGAACACGATACGCCTGCGTTTACGGTTATTTCATCCGATCCTGACGGAGACGCTTTGTCCATAACCGTTGAAAGCAGCTTTAACGGAGGCGAATTCTCAACCATCCGGCAGTGGCATAACGTTCCTTCGGGACAGCAAAGCGTGTTTACTTATGGCCCTATACCCGAAGGTAACTATGTGTTCCGACTTACGATTCATGATGGTTGGGGAGGAATGTTTCAACAAACGTATTCCTTTGTGGTCCTTCCGTTGGATATTACGGGATGGGTAAACCACACACCGGAGTGGGAAAGTTACCGTCAGGCCTGGAATGCGAAATACCCGCAGCGGCAAAGGGGCGAAAGGGATTTTTGGGCCGGAGAAGCGTTCGAGCTGGCCGCTCAGGTGACGGATACGGGTGTAAGCGCAACGAAGCCCGACGATGTGGATGCGACGCTAATCGAAACGGGAGAGACCGTCCCTCTTACCGGCAGCAATGATATTCGCTTCACAGGGCAGCTGCTGAATACGGATCACGTTCGTATGCTGCAAAACGGAGAGGAGTACACATTCCGGTTCAAAGTCCGTTGGACGAACGGCTTGGAGCAAACGACGGATGTACCCGTTCGTATCATAGGAAGCATGTATGATGTCATCGTGAATCAAATCCGGCACTAACCGGTCGAATAAGCGGAGGATTCGCTACGAATTCTCCGCCTTTTTTTAACGTTTAAGGAATTATGCAAAGATAACCTCTTCTCTTCAAAAAAAGATGATGATATGATTAAATCAAAGGCAGGCAATCTCAAGCATTGCTTGGCCAACGAAATAATGATAAAATTAATAGAATTCATATTAATGCTTCTGGCACCAGTGCAAACAACGATTCATGAATTATCTTGCAGTTACTAATCTATCAAAACAATTGATCATATATGATTTTTGACATGAATCAAGAGGCAAGGGCCGGTAGGACCAAGAGGGGGAGCGTCCATGCTGCGTTTAGGGCAAAAAGTTTATATTGTCGGCGACAGTTTTGAACAAAATTTGCCGATCGGCGAATATGGATATATCATTGCGTATGACCGTAATGCGGATAATGTATTTGATTATGTGGTACGCGTACCGAAGGTGAATAAGCATTATTTTGTACCCGGGGCCGATGTTGAGCTTGAGGAAGTGCTGCTGCAGCAGGAGGTTGACCGGGTGGAGCGGGAGGCGCTGATCGATTATGCGCTTGCCACGAAGAATGAAGAACTGTTTCGCCGCATCATGAACGGCGATTCAGAGGAGCCGGTCGCCGATACGAACAAGGATGTTCAGACACGCGAAGATTTTATTAAACAAATCCACTTGAAAGCGTGGATTTAACGTCAAATACTGCACTAACATACGGTCAAGAAAACACCGGCTGGAAGGTGATTTTTTGGCCGTTTTTGTGTTCATTCTCATAGTGACCGGTGAATCCGGAACGACGTATTCGTTCATCTCCTAGTTATATTGTCTATTACACGCCTGTCCTATACGCTGACAATTGAGTTCAAAATCCATCTAGGCTATAATGAAAAGAATGATTGCTTAAAGAGTGAGGTGCAGGAAATGAGTATTACGATCAAGGATGTGGAGCACGTAGCCGCATTGGCCAGACTTGAACTTGGGGATCAGGAAAAGGAGCGGTTCACTGAGCAATTGAATGCCATATTGAAATATGCCGAGCAGTTGAATCAGCTGGATACGGACGGCGTTGAGCCGACAAGCCATGCGATGCCGCTCGTGAATGTCATGCGCGAAGATGTCGTTAAGCCCTCTTTGCCGATCGAGAAGGTTCTGCTGAATGCGCCGGATGAAGAAGACGGACAGATCAAGGTGCCGGCGGTATTGGAATAACGTAAGACTACGAAGGGAGGATTTTTGCTTGTCTTTGCTTAATTTGCGTCTGCAAGAATTACATAACAAGCTTCATGCCAAAGAAATCACGGTCACCGATCTGGTGGACGAATCGTATAAACGAATTGCTGCAGTAGATCATAAGGTGAGAGCTTTTCTCAAGCTGGATGAAGAAAACGCGCGAAAGGCGGCCAAAGCTTTGGACGAGCATTCCGGAGAGGGGCATCCCCGCGGACTGCTTTTCGGTCTGCCTATCGGCGTGAAAGATAACATCGTCACCGAAGGCGTGACGACGACCTGCGCAAGTCAATTTCTCAGCAATTACAATCCGATCTATGATGCCACCGTCGTGAGCAAGCTGAAGGAAGCTGAGGCAATCTCCGTGGGCAAGCTGAACATGGATGAGTTTGCCATGGGAGGCTCGGGCGAGAATTCCAGTTTTTATCCAACACACAACCCCTGGAATCTTGAATATGTTCCGGGCGGCTCCAGCAGTGGTTCCGCCGCGGCGGTAGCGGCCGGCGAAGTGTATTTCTCGCTTGGCTCGGATACCGGCGGGTCGATTCGGCAGCCGGCGGCGTACTGTGGCATTGTAGGTATGAAGCCGACATACGGCCTGGTGTCCCGTTATGGTTTGGTGGCTTTTGCTTCCTCACTCGACCAAATCGGGCCGCTGACCAAAAACGTGGAGGACAGTGCTTACCTGCTTCAAGCGATTGCAGGCCACGATCCGAAGGATTCGACATCCTTGAATACGGAAATTCCCGACTATATCAGCGCATTGACAGGTGACGTCCGGGGATTGCGTATTGCTGTACCGAAGGAATACCTTGGTCAGGGAATCGATCCGAAGGTGAAGGATGCTGTGCTGACGGCATTGAAAGTGCTAGAAGGGTTGGGAGCCGTCGTGGAAGAAGTATCCCTTCCGCATTCGGAGTATGCCGTTGCCGCCTATTATCTTTTGGCGTCCTCGGAGGCGTCCTCCAATCTGGCTCGTTTCGACGGAGTGCGGTATGGCGTACGCGCCGACAATCCAAAGAATTTACTGGACGTATATCTGAAATCCCGCAGCGAAGGCTTCGGAAATGAAGTAAAGCGCCGGATTATGCTCGGCACTTACGCATTAAGCTCCGGCTATTACGATGCTTACTATTTGAAGGCGCAAAAAGTGCGCACTTTGATTAAACGCGACTTCGAACAAGTGTTTGAAAAATATGACGTGGTCATCGGGCCGACTGCGCCGACAACGGCTTTCCGCATCGGTTCGCAGACAGAGGACCCGCTCACCATGTATTTGAACGATATTCTGACGATCCCTGTCAATCTGGCCGGCATACCAGCGATCAGCGTTCCTTGCGGATTCTCGGACGGATTGCCGGTAGGTCTGCAAATTATCGGCAAAGCGCTCGATGAATCGACGATTCTCCGCGTAGCCCATGCTTACGAGCAGCACACCGACTTCCACAAGCAGCGTCCGCAGCTGTAATAGAAAGGAGCAACCTTAAGTGACAGCAGCAACCGATAAGAAATACGAAACCGTCATCGGACTCGAGGTGCACGTGGAATTGCACACGAAATCCAAGATTTTCTGCGGCTGCTCCACCTCATTTGGAGCTCCGCCGAACACGCATACCTGTCCGGTTTGTTTAGGACATCCCGGCGTGCTTCCCGTACTGAACAAGCAGGCGGTGGAATATGCCATGAAGGCAGCAATGGCGCTCAATTGCCGGATCGCAACGGAAAGTAAATTCGACCGGAAAAACTATTTTTACCCTGACTCCCCTAAAGCTTACCAAATTTCGCAGTATGACAAGCCGATAGGCGAGCATGGCTGGATTGAGATCGAAGTGAACGGCGAGACGAAGCGCATCGGCATTACGCGCGTCCATCTGGAGGAGGATGCGGGCAAGCTTACGCACGTGGACGGAGGATATGCGACGCTTGCCGACTACAACCGCGTCGGCACTCCGTTGATTGAGATTGTATCCGAACCGGATCTCCGTTCTCCAGAGGAAGCGCGCGCATATCTGGAGAAGATCAAGGCCATCATGCAATATTGCGACGTTTCCGACGTGAAGATGGAGGAAGGTTCCCTGCGCTGCGACGCAAACATCAGCTTGCGTCCTTTCGGGCAAAAGGAATTCGGTACGAAAACCGAGCTCAAAAACATGAACTCGTTCCGCGGCGTTCAACGCGGTCTGGAATACGAGGAATGGCGGCAAGCAGACGTGCTGGATAGCGGGGGCCATATCGTGCAGGAGACGCGCCGCTGGGATGAGGCCCAAGGCAAGACGCTGACGATGCGCAGCAAGGAGGAGGCTCACGACTATCGCTATTTCCCCGATCCGGACCTGGTCTCTCTGTATATTGATGAGGAATGGAAGGCTCGCGTCCGCGCATCGATTCCTGAACTGCCGGATGCGCGCAAGAAACGCTACGTCAGCGAATATGGTTTGCCGAGCTACGACGCGGAGGTCATTACCTCTTCCATCAAGCTTGCTGATTTCTTCGAGGAGAGCTTGAACTTCACGAAAGACGCCAAGGCGGTTTCCAACTGGATTATGGGCGACCTGCTCGGATATTTGAACGCCAACAGCCTGGAGCTTGCCGACGTGAAAATTACGGGTAAAGGTCTGGGAGAAATGATCGGGCTTATCGAAAAAGGAACGATCAGCAGCAAAATCGCCAAAACCGTATTCAAGTCTATGCTGGAAACGGGCAAAGACCCTCAGACCATTGTTGAAGAGCAAGGTCTGGTGCAGATCAGTGATGAAGGGGCGATTAAAGCCGTTGTCGATCAGATTGTGAATAACAATCCGCAATCGGTTGCCGATTATAAGGCGGGCAAAGAAAAAGCGGTCGGCTTCCTGGTCGGACAAGTCATGAAGGAAACCAAGGGCAAAGCCAATCCGGGTCTGGTAAACAAGCTGATTATCGAACGTCTTAACGCATAATGTAAATCCAAAGTGGTATGCGCCTCGGTCCGGCGTGGCAATTGGGTGTGCCGGACTTTGGAGGTCATTACCGCTTTCTTTATGCACAAAGGGGGCGAAATCCATGATTCGTGCAATCGATCTGAACGATACGCAGGAAGTGCTGGAGTTCCTCACCCTGCAGCTAACCGCTTATCGGGTGGAGGCGGAGCTGATCGGTTTTGAGGAAATTCCTCCGTTGTTTGATTCCCCGCTCAGCTTAAAAGAATCCGGGGAATCGTTCTTCGGTTATTATGAAGAAGGAAAGCTCAGAGGTGCCGCGGCATGCAAACAGAGCGCCAGAGAATTGACGATCAGCCGCATGATGGTGTATCCGGATTGTTTTCGCCGCGGAATTGCAAGCAAACTGCTGAAGCACCTTGAGCAATTTGCGCTGCCGGGGATGAGGATTATCGTATATACGGGGACGAACAATATTCCTGCCGTTCAATTGTATGATAAACATGGATACCAGCCGCTTCAGATGCAGTTGGTGGCGCCGGGGATTACATTAACGAAATTCCAGAAAGTGTTATAATCGCGGCAGTTTACGGTTTTTCACGATCCGTTCGTGCCGCCCGATAGGGAACCAACAGATAAGGCCTGTTTCGGCCTTTTTTTGCTTTTTATAGGGAAATATAGCATATAGAGGCACCCGGCATTTTTTTGCAAAGTCTCCAGTAACGAACCTTTCCGTGTTACAATAATCTTCATTAATCTTTATCATTGATCGGGAGGCGACGGTTTATGAATGATCCGTGGACAATTGACACGCTGCATATTACGCTTCGTTTACTGCTGGCCTTATTGTTAGGTGGAGTCATCGGATTCGAACGGGAGCAAAATAATCGTGCAGCCGGACTGCGCACACATATTCTCGTATGCCTTGGGTCTACGCTGATCATGCTGTTGTCGATGTATGGGTTTGCTGAATTCGCCAAGCTGGATAATGTCCGGTTGGATCCTGCCCGGCTCGCGGCACAGGTGATCAGCGGCATCGGATTTTTAGGAGCGGGAACGATTCTTTTCACCGGTAAGTCTATCACGGGGCTTACAACGGCGGCTTCCTTGTGGGTTGTCGCAGCCATTGGCCTTGCCGTCGGCGCAGGATTTTATTATGCTTCGGTTCTGACTTGTGCGCTGGCTTTGGTCAGTCTTTTTTTACTAAACCTCGTCGAGCAAAAATATTTTCACACGAAAAAAACGCTTTTTTTTAAGCTGGAGGCTACCGATAGTCCAAGTCTTCTCGGCCGAGTTGTTACTATGCTGAGCAAGCAAGGCAACGTCATTCAAAAGCTTTCGGTGGAAGAAATTTCCATGGAGAATGGGAATCGGCTTCAGATTACTTTAATGCTTCGCTTAGCCAAGAATGTAAAGGTTGCCCAAACGGTGGAGGAACTGATGAGCCTGGATGGAGTGAACTCGGTTTCATGCGATTAATTTTTGGCGCAAAGTGAAGGGATTTTGGAATGCGCCGCGTCTAAGAGAGTGAAATAAGAAACAGCAAGGCGGTGAAATGATGGAAATCATGACGGATGAACAGCTGGCCGACCAGGTCCGTCAGGGTGATCATGAAGCTTATCGGGAGCTGATTGAACGCCATAAGGACTATATTTATACGCTGATCTACCGCATGATTGAGCATCGCGAAACCGCCGAGGATTTGACGCAGGAAGTATTTATCAAGCTTTACCGTTCACTGGATCGCTTTCGCGGGGAGTCGCAACTGAAGACCTGGATTTACCGCCTTACTGTCAATATGGTGACGGATTATCTGCGCTCCCGGCGCAGAAGGCCGCACGAGGCGGTGTTGGACAAAGTCAAAAGCTGGTTCGGCGACCGAAAGCAAGAACCGGAAGCCCGCGCGCTGCAAAAGGAAGAACAGCAAACCGTACTGACGCTGCTCGCAGAACTGCCTGAGAAATACAGGCTCATCATGTATTTGTACCATTACAAGCAGTTAACCTATCAGGAAATATCGGAGACTACCGGGCTGCCGCTCAAGACCATTGAGACGAGATTATATCGGGGTAAAGCACTGCTGAAAGAAAAATGGCTGGAGGTGCGGGATCATGGCTGTCATGCATCCGAACGATCAAGAGCTGCAACGATATCTGAATAGAAGGTGCTCCGCGAAGGAAGACCGACGAATCGGTTATCATATCAAAGCGTGCTCCGGCTGCCGCAGGAGAATCTCCGTTTTACTGGACATGGAGATGGCTTTAGAGGAGCTTCCTGTTCTGCAGGCTCCAAGTGATCTGGCAGACCGGGTGATGTCTTCGATCGAAGTCGAAGCTTCATCGGTTCATTCCGGACGGGACTCGGGTCGAACTGCTGTGAGCGGGAAGCGGCGCGCGTATTGGCGTTCCGAACTGATCAACGGGCTGGTCGCCACCGCGGCAACTTATTTATTTATTAGTACCGGCATTGTAGGGAAACTGATCAACCTCGATGCGGGCGAGCTTGAGGCCGGTCTACGCTCCGGTGCAATCCAGTTCCTTCAGGCCGTCGGAAAGGTTTCGCGTCATTTGCTGTTCTAAGGAGGAGTCACCAATGCAAGGTCAGGATCAATCGAAAGATCCGAATATCCATAAAGACGACCAAGAAGAAGCTTTTTTACGGGAGAGAATGGAACGCTACGGGCAGGCCCGCAGGCGGCAGCCTTATGATCCGTTCTTTGAACAGCGGTTGCCCCGTAAAAACAAATGGATCGCCGGAATTCTTTCCTTTTTGATCCCCGGTACGGGTCAGCTCTACTTGGGTCTCATGCGGCGGGGCATGGGCATCATGCTGCTGTTGATTATCGATATTTTTGCCATTGTATTTTTTGCCACAAGCAAAGCGACAAGCATCCCGCTCATTGTTTTATTCTCTCTGCTTGTGCCTGTCATTTATTTCTATAATATCTTTGATGCGCTGCAGCAGACGGACAAAGTCAACTATGCCGGTTCTTCTTATGGCGTTGGCCATAGTGCACGGGACGAAGAAGGGATGTTCTTCCCGGGGGAGGAGCCGAGAAAGCCAAAGCTTCGGGGGAACGGATTCGGCTATGTATTGATTGCTGCAGGGGCGCTCCTTATACTTGTGAACGGTAAACCGGCTTGGCTTGATCATGTGTTTGATTTTTTGGGATCGTCAACCGGAGCAGTGATCCTGATTGCCGTAGGGCTCTATATGTTCATTAAGGAATCGACGAAAAAATAAGGAGAGACACATATGCATAAAGCAGGTCGCTTTACTGCGGCGGTTCTGCTCGTGCTGGTCGGCGGAGCCGTGATTGCGGACAGGAGGATGAATACGAACTTCACGACGGTGCTTATAGATTGGTGGCCGCTGCTGTTCATCTTTTTGGGCGTGGAATATATTTTGTTCAATATGAAATACGGGAACAGCGAACGCCAACTGAAGCTGGATTTGGGGGGCATCATCTTTGCCGTCATGATCTCAGCGGTGGTGATTGTGAGCACACAGACAACGGATTTTTTAAAAAAGTTCGACGGATTCCATTTTTCGCAAGCCATTGAATCCATAACTTCCGAAGGGTACCGGTTTGATAAAGACGTGACGTTGATTCCGCTTTCTTCTGATACGGAAACCATACGAATCGGTAACCTGTCGGGTAACGTTGTCGTACAATCGGGTCAGGTTGATCAAGTGCAGGTGGAGCTTACTGTCATCGTGAAGGCGGACAATGAAAACGAAGCCAAGCCGATTGCAGATGAGTCCAGGCTGGAATTTGATGAAAGCGACGGCACGCTTGATATTCAGGCAGTTGCCAAGGAGTATCCGGGATCCTTTTTCGGCAGCCGGAAGCCGCGGATGGATCTGGTGGTCACCCTGCCGGAGAAACAGAAGGTCAATCTGGATATGAAGCTGGAGAATGGTAAAATCAATGCTGCAAGACTTCCAATAAAAGAACGGTTTACCGGGAAAACTACAAACGGAGAAATTCAGGTATCTGAATTGAATGGCGATTTGCGCTTCACCACGTCTAACGGCCGGATTCTGGCAGCGCACACACAAGGCAGCTTGAATCTGAAAACCTCAAACGGACGGGTTGAAGTCAACAACCATCAAGGCGATGCAGTGATAGAGTCTACCAACGGAGAAATTCGTGCGATGAATGCATCGGGGACGATTCAAACGGAGACCTCCAATGGAGCCATTGTGATTGATGGTGTGCTAAAAGAAGTTAAGGCACATACAAGCAACGGATCCGTCGACATTTCAAGCCGAACGGTGGATGGAGATTGGGATGTCAAGACATCGAATGGGAAGATTGACGTGAAGCTTCCGTCTGCCGGGGACTATCGGGTTGAAGGAAAAGGCAGCGAAGATGGTATTCAGACCAATCTTCCGCTGATAGTACAAAGAGATACGGTTACCGGAATCATCGGCGGAGGGCAGCATCGGATCCGGCTGGAGACGAATGACTCTCTGTCTATCCAAATGATGAATTGACAATTTACCCGGCATGCGAATAGAATAAAGTGATGTATTTTCTTTGAGCGGGCGGTGCACACCATGAACCTTGCTTTAGAACAAGCGTTAAACAAACTCAAGACGATGGGCGTTCGAATGACTCCGCAGCGGCATGCCATTTTATCCTATTTGCTTGATACGATAATTCACCCAACGGCGGATGAAATTTATAAGGCGCTGTCGCCGCGTTTTCCCAGCATGAGCGTTGCCACCGTATACAATAACCTTAAAGTGTTTATTGAGGCCGGATTGGTTCGGGAGTTGACGTACGGCGATCATTCCAGCCGGTTTGATGCGAATTTGTCCGATCATTACCATGCGCTCTGCGAGCGGTGCGGCAAACTGGTTGATTTTGCTTATAAGCCTTTGAACGATTTGGAACAGGCGGCGGGAGAATTGACGGGTTTTCACGTGAAGAGTCACCGTGTTGAAGTGTACGGCATATGTTCCGATTGCGCGATGCAATCCACATGATAGATTGATAGATTTAAGGTATAATGGACGTGTTCGTTCCGCCTGTTGGCGCTCGAATACGTCTTTTCTTTTTATCTCAACATTGTGGATACGGGAGTGAAGCCATGCGTCGTGGGAAAAAACGTAGAAAGCCCCTGCTGCTTATGACGATTGCCGTTATGTGCGGCATGGTTTTCGGACTTTATTATTGGTCGGTCTATGTGCCGAGCTCCAAGCATGAAGAACCGGGCTTTGAAGGGAATCCGAAACCGGTGTTTTATCAAGGGACCATGCTTAATGATCCGGCCATCGGGTCTAAAGAAAGTTTAAAACTCCCTTTGGACATTGTGAAAGAACACATCGATTCGTCTCTGATTTACGAGGAATCATCCGAATCGACTATTATAACCACTCAAGATAAGGTAGTTCGACTGCGGACAAGCGAACTGACGGGAATGATGAATGAGAAACCGTTCAAACTCCGTTTTCCGCTGGAAAAAAAGGACGACAAGGTGTACCTTCCCATTGATCCGCTAAAAGACCTGTATGAGATCGAACTGCGCGAGTCCGAAGAGACCGGTGCGGTGCTGATGTTTAAAGCAGGCGATACCGTGCGTTGGTATCAGGCAGTTTCATATCCCGGCAAGCCGGACCGAACGATTCCCATGCGTCGGGATCCCTCGATTAAAGCGATCATTTTAGCCGACGTGAAGCAGGGAGAGAAGGTGATGGTATGGGATGAGCATGAACAGTGGCTGCGTGTTCAGCTAACCAGCGGTTATATGGGGTATATTCGCAAGGAGCAGCTGGTTGCCGATCAGGAGGAGACCATTCCCCAAAAGAAGCCTGTCGCCGAATTCGTTCCCAAGCAGCCGGTCAGCGGAAAAGTGAATTTAACCTGGGAGCATGTGGTCACCAAAAATCCGGATACCTCCAACATTCCTCCGATGCCGGGAGTCAATGTGGTCAGTCCCACCTGGTTTCATTTGGAAGACGGGGAAGGCAATTTGAATAACCTGGCCGATCCGGCCTATGTCAAATGGGCCCACGAGAGGGGATACCGGGTTTGGGCACTCTTCAGCAATGGGTTTGACCCGAAAAGGACGACCGATGCCTTATCCACTTACGATAAACGGATGACCATGATCAAGCAGCTGCTCGCTTTCACGCAGATGTACTCGCTTGATGGCATTAATATTGATTTTGAAAACGTGTATCTCAAAGATAAACAAAATCTGGTTCAATTCGTCCGTGAAATGACGCCGCTTATGCATGAACAGGGGCTCATTGTCTCGATAGATGTAACGCCGATATCCAGCAGCGAGACGTGGTCTCTCTTTTACGACCGTAAAGCGCTTGTGGAGTCGGTCGATTACATGATGCTGATGGCTTATGACGAGCATTGGGCAAGCAGTCCGAAGGCAGGGTCAGTGGCATCGCTGCCTTGGGTGGAACAGTCCATCGTTGCGCTCCTTGAGGAGGATATCCCCCCGTCAAAGCTGATTTTGGGAATACCTTTTTATACCAGGGAATGGACGGAGGAAGTGAAGGACGGAAAAACCAACGTGAGCTCAAGGGCCGTGTTCATGGATAGGTCGCAGCGGATCATCAAGGAGAAGAACCTGACTCCTGTTTTTTCTGCAGAAACCGGTCAAAACTATATCGAATACGAGGAAGACGGCAAGCGCAAAAAAATCTGGATCGAGGATGAGACCTCGGTTAAAGCGAGAATTGCACTGGTGAATAAATATCATCTTGCCGGAGTCGCTTCCTGGCGCAGAGGCTTTGAGAACCCGCAGGCGTGGAACTGGATTCATTCGACGCTCGAATCAAAGCAATAAAAAACTGGCTTTGCCGTAACGCGGCGAAGCCAGTTTTTTTGTGTCGGCTACCGGGATGAGGCCGGCAAACTCCCGATCAAGTAGAGGATGTCGTTTCGCTTCGGCTGACCGAAGTACCGGCAGTTTCCTCCGGATTTTCGCTCGGAGCGTATTTGGGGTCGAATGTTAAAATGGTTTTGCAGTACATACAGCGGTCGGTTTTGCCCAGCATTTTGGTATGCTTTCCGCATTCAGGACATACCAGTACCGTGGCGCTTGTTGACATCATGCCTGCTGTAAAATAAACGGCCATACTGACCAGCATGGAAATTCCGCCAAGCACCATGCACGTCGCCGCTAGGATGCGCCCTATTTTTCCCCATTCAAAGACGATACCCGCAAGTCCGGTAATCATGAGCAGCATCCCGCCCATCGTCAGAAGGAGCCCCCATAACCGGAATTCATTTACTTTACTTGACTTGAACCTCATTAACGTCACTTCTTTCATAGGAATAATTATGTGAATTTTGACACAAAACCTTGGCAGGAAACTGAATTTGAATGTAGAAATAATCATAAATATTGCATTATTTGATTCTTGCGCTCAAAGTCAGGAGGCTTCCTTGATGGAATCAGTAAAACAATATTGGGTTGAAAAACTCCGGCAGGATGAAGCTGTCATCAGTGTGTCGGCAGTCGGTAGCCCTTCGATGTTCTCTTCCGTGACGGACGGATTCGATATTCTGCTTCTTGTCGTCAGTCATGACAATAAACGAACTTATCAACAAATTCATTATATAAAAGACAACCTACGTATACAAGAAAGGTGGATCAGTCCTGATGCGTTGGAGCAGTGGATCCTGCATGCAGAACACAGCAACTTGATTTATTGGATCTTAAAAGGGGAGATACTTTTGGATCGGAATACGTATATGGAGAGCTTGCGTCATAAGATCCTTGAATTCCCGGTTGAGCTGCGGGAGCGCAAGCTTCTTATTGAATTCTCCAAGTTTTTGCGGTGCTACCTGCAGAGTAAAGAATATATATTAAACGAGCATTTTCTGGACGCTTACAACAATATTCTTGAAGCGCTGCGCCACTGGGCGCGGATTGTCATTATTGAATCGGGAAGCCATCCCGAGGTTACCGTATGGCGTCAAGTGAAAACGATTAATCCCGGGATTTATAAATTGTACGAGGAGCTCACCTTAAGCAGGGAAACGTTAAAACAGCGAGTGCAGCTGGTTTTGCTGGCTTGTGAATTTTCCGTGATGTCGAAGATGGAGAACTGCTGCAAGCTGCTTATCGATTTGCTTGCGAGCAGAGAGGAAGCCTGGAGCCTGCAGGAACTGCAGCAGGTTCCGAAGCTGGCAGATGTGAAAGCGGAGCTTCCGCTGCTGGTGAGCAAGCTGGTCAAAAAATCGCTGGCCAAAGAGGTGATCTTTACGATCGACTCTGAATTCTCCGTGCTTGAGCTTCGTTATAAAGGTGTCAAGAACCAAAGTTTGTGATATAATGTCAACAATTGAATAGCCACTAGGGGAGCCTTCATGCAAGCGGGGCTGAGATAAAGAAGCGAATTCTTTGACCCTTGGAACCTGATTACGGCAGTCCGCAGAACGCGGACGGCAACTGGATCATACCAGCGTAGGGAAGTGGACGAATGTTTACGGATTTGTTGTAAGGCATTTGCTCATCAAGTCGACCTGCTCTGGGTTGGCTTTTTTTTATGTACGGATTTAGAGGAGGTGAACGGATGAGACTCATCGTGAACGGGGAGCCAAGAGAAATGGACAACGTTTCTACGGTAGCGGAAATGCTGGCGGCGTTCAAACTGGAGAACAAAATATTGGTAGTGGAATTGAACAAGGAAATAATTGAACGCGGCACATATAACGAGACGCATCTGAATGATGGCGACCGGGTGGAGATCGTCCATTTTGTCGGCGGAGGTTAACATATTTTTGTACAATGAAGGAGATAATGAACATGAGTGAAACGTTGAAAATTGGTCCTTATGAATTTAAATCCCGGTTGCTTTTGGGTACGGGGAAATTTACGGATCTGAAAATTCAGGAACAAGCTGTTCGTGTCTCGGAGGCGGAGGTACTGACGTTTGCCATTCGCAGATTGCCGATCGATAACCCGGATGCACCTAACTTTCTTGAAACCTTGGATTTGAAAAAGTTTACCCTACTGCCTAATACAGCCGGTGCCTATACGGTAGAAGAAGCGGTGCGGATTGCCCGTCTCGCGAAAGCTTCCGGATTGTGCGATATGATCAAAGTTGAAGTGATCGGTGATCCAAGAACCCTGCTGCCGGATCCGGTCGGCACCCTTGAAGCGACCAAAATATTGGTGGATGAAGGCTTTATTGTACTTCCTTATACTTCAGACGATCCGATACTTGCGCGCAAGCTGCAGGAAGCGGGAGCTGCGGCGGTGATGCCGGGCGCTTCGCCGATCGGCTCCGGTCAAGGTATCGTAAACCCGAATAATTTGCGATTTATTTTGGAAGAAGCGAAGGTGCCGATTATCGTTGATGCTGGAATTGGCGGACCTGCCGATGCCGCTTTGGCAATGGAGCTTGGAGCAGACGGCGTTCTACTGAATACGGCAGTGGCCGGAGCGGGTGATCCGGTTCTGATGGCTGAAGCGTTTAAACTGGCTGTCGAGGCGGGACGCAAGGGCTTTATTGCCGGCCGGATCCCTAAAAAACGGTATGCCTCCGCGAGCAGTCCGGTTGAAGGTATGATTGAATAATGGAAAGCAGGAGCTCTTTGGCCCTAAGGTACAGCAGAGCTCCTTTATTTTTTTGTTCCGGACGCTTGACTTTCAAATTGGGGATATGTTAAATTAATTTTCGCCGCTTCAAACGGCTTACCGTGATGAAGCCTCTCGATGAAGAATAGAAATAAATGTTTTTAAAAAAATGCTTGCATTGAGATAGGCGAATATGGTATATTATAAAAGTCGCCGCTAAACGAGGTGACAACAAGCGACAAAGTTGAAAAATCCTTGTACAGCAAGGTTTTAGCAGTAAAATTGCCCTTTGAAAACTGAACAACGAGTGAGTGTAAAGATAGAGAATCGATAGATTCTCGCCAGTAGTAGATGTATGAGCTAATCAGCTTTTCTTTCATGGAGAGTTTGATCCTGGCTCAGGACGAACGCTGGCGGCGTGCCTAATACATGCAAGTCGAGCGCTAGGGGTGCTCCCTTAGGGGAGACCCCCTG
>NZ_FNDY01000044.1 GCF_900099895.1 Paenibacillus naphthalenovorans | reverse complement strand
TGAATTGTTTTGGCCAGAGCATTATTTAATGCTTCTTTGGGTTACACCCAGACCAGAACTTTACCAGGTCTTACCACGAACTGCATAGGTCATGAAACAACACGTCGGCGCCCTGGATTTGGGAATCATGTCCCCGGATTTCTACCGCTAATGCGGTATAATTCAAGAAATCCGGGGACAACATGACGATGACGCCGTACTGCTGGTAGCCGTATCTGCCCGCATCCTGCACCGTGGTCAGCAGGCCCGGTTAATTATTTCACGCGCGTGTTCAAAAAATACGAAGGCATTACGCCGGGCCAATAGGGGGGGGCCGTACGGCACGGGCCAAAGAATGTGTCAAAAACCGTCTTCCAGGGGAGCAGCGCGTCGTTCTGGAAAACCATGCCGACTTCTCCGGTTACGCCGTCGATCCGCTTGCCGTCGAGCAGCGCCTCGCCTTCCGCAGGCTTCAACAATCCCGAGGCGACCTTGAGCAAGGTCGATTTGCCGCAGCCGCTGGGGCCGACGACCGATACGAATTCGCCTTCCCTGATCGTTAAATTCACCCTCGAATATTGCGCCGATCAATTCGGAATCCCGACCAAATTTTTCCTTTGCTGTACTCGATTGCATCTGCCATGATCTGCTCCCCCTTCTACTTCAGGCGGCGATTCAATTGCAGGATCTGTATTTCGCGCTTCGATCGACTGGGGAAAGGTGAACCGGCCGATGGCCCGCGCGGATTTCGAACGGAGGCGTTGGCGGCGATCATGACGGGCTGAATGACCGGGTGGTCGTCATGACGAGCCGTCCGGGCAAAATCAAGGCCGAGTTCGAAGTGACTTTGGAACGATTCTCCAGCATCGCCCGGTACCCTGCGAAACACGATCATCTATGCGGTGTGCACGATTGCTCCATCATTTTTTTGGCCATGCGAATGCGGGATTTCTGGCAAAATGACCCATCTCAGCTTTTGCAGCCTGCTCGTGCGGCTGGGAGCGCATCATGTTTGCGGTTCGAATGATACCGTCCGCCGCGGACGATATGGGCTTTCTTCTTGGCCACCCGTGACGGCCCGCAGCGCTCCGGTCGAAGCCAGCGCGCCCTCTTTGCGCTCCAACGCTTTTTCAACCAACTGCCGCGGGCAGGGCGCTCAAGGAGAACGACCGGCAGAACGCCGCCTCCCGCGCGCCCCGGGCAAGCCGCTCCATCATTTTCGCTCCCAGCTTCGTGAGCGGCTTTGGCCGCCATGCCGGGCGCTGCGCGTAGCCGGGATGGCGGAGGAGGCCGGCATGCTGTGCATTACCCGATTTCCCGCAAGGAGTACGATCATGCAGAAGCTGATGTGGGAAGGCGCCGGACCGCTGCGCACGGAAGCGACACCAGCGACACCGCCGCGTTGAACAGGCCGACCGCCGTCGCCAGCCCGTAGCGTCTGACGGAAAACGACGTATCCTTATGCTCGCGAATCCAGAAAATCGTGGCCCAGCGAGGTGATGCGTTTGTAAGTGGTGACGCCTTTGCTGTTGGTGGAACGGAAGGCGCCGGTCCGCAAGCCGAATGCAGCGAGCTTGCGGGCGGCGCCTTTTTTCCGAAGCCTGTCGTCCTCGTGGAACGCTTCCTCGATCGGAACGACGACGCCGTGGCCGATATGGCCTGGTCGTTCCCTGATCTGCTTCGACGACGTGATCGCCATCTCTTGGCTTGATGCTCGTCTAACTCGGCAGGCTCCGGTGTCCGTTAGCATCGATGAGCAAGCCGTCTCTTATTCTGGAACGCGGCCCAGCTTCAGAGCCGCTTCCAGCACATCCGCATCCCCGAACGAAGCCGCAAGAATGACGCGCCTGCAGGGCTTCTGCGTATCCTAGGATCATTTTTTCAGCCAAATATATTAACGTTAATATTCAGTCGATCGGTTTGGCCGAACGAACGGGCATGAAGGCGCGACATAAAGCCGGGAACGGCTCCTGCCCGATTCGCCGGACGGAGCAGCTTCTTTGTAAGCGATTCGATTCGGCTTTCGGCCGGGCTGCGGGATCGGTTATGACGGCTGCGCGCCCGCATCGGGCGAGGCACAATCGGTACGAAAGGAAAGGGGTGAGACCGACGGCCGGAACACTATGAAAAAATCCGCAAAATCCGCAACACTGGCGTGCCTATTATTTCCGGAAGTTATCGCGACCATCGGCTACGACGGCGTCGAGTTTTCGCAATATGCGGAGGTGCCGCTGACCACCGTGCTGTACAATGTCGAGGAAGTGGCGCGCTGCTCGGTCAACCTGCTGTTCCGGCTGCTCGACAGCCGGAATCTGATGTCGTCGCTGGCGCCGGTCAAAATGAAGATCGAGCCGGTGCTGGCCGTTCGGGAATCATGCGGCATGAACAAGCGCAAGCCCATACATCATTTATAAGGAGAGGGAATAAGGATGATCTACGAATTGAATCATGTCGGAGCTTTTGTGAAGGACGCGGCCCGATCGGTCGACTTTTATACCCGGATTTTAGGCGCGCAGGTCGTCAGAGAGGCGATGATTCCGGCCACGAATACGAAATGCGTCTATGTGCAGCTGGCCGGGGGCATGGTCGAGCTGCTCGCGCCCGGCGACGTCGCTTCCCGTTCGGCCTACGGCTTCGATCATGTCGCTTTTTCGACGGACAGCATCGACAGCGATTTCGAGTCGATTATCGCGGCCGGCTACAAGCCGCTGGTGCAGCCGAAGGTCGCCGGCTCGGGACATGGCCGGATCGCCTTCCTGTCCGATCCGAACGGCGTCCGCGTCGAGCTGATCGAACGGGACGACACGTATCGCAAGCCGGTGAAGCCGTCGGACATTCTCAGCTTCGATCATATTTCGCTGCTGGCGAACGATCTTGAGGCGGCTGAAGCTTTTTACGGCGGTCAGACGGGCATGACCGTGCTGAAGCGTTTTTATCTGGAGCCGCCCAGAGACTTGACGATGGTCTATGTGAACCACGGCTACGATGTGATCGAGTTTTTGCATAAGAAGGAGCCGCAAGCGGGCGACCTGATCGGCCACATCGCGCTGCGCGTCGCGAACGTCGATGCGATGGTGGAGAAATTGTCCGCCCAGGGCGTCGTCTTCGAGCCGGGCTCGCCGAAAAACGCCGGCACCGGTCTGGGCCGGGTGGCCGTGTTCCGGGGACCGGACGGCGAGAAAATCGAGCTGGTGGACCGCAGCGATTTGCGCGAGCTGTAAGCGGGCAGGCTTTCCCCGGAAGCGGCCGCGGGCCGGATGATTGCGGGGAAAGCCGTCCCCTTCGCTACGAAACGACGAAACGAATGGAAAGCGTGGCGGCGGCTTCGAGCTTGATGATCATTTCCGGCGATCGTCATTTTTCACATTGTCGCGGAAGCTGCCGGTCAGAGAATCGAGCGGCGGAGCCGTCAATGGGCAAAAAAGACTTCGGCTGCGCCCGCATCCGCGGCATGCGCTGCCGCAACAGACAGAAACCAGATTAGTCGAGGACAGGAGCATAAGGTATGACGAAAAAAGTAAATGTAGGCATCATCGGCAGCGGCTTTTCGGCTGCGCTGCATGCGGAGGCGTACAAAAAGGCAGTCGGCGTGGACGTATGCCTGAGAGCGGTGGCGGGCAACAGCCGGGAGCGGGCGGAATCGTTCGCCAGGGAGCACGGCATCGCCAAAGTGTACGGCAGCTACAAGGAGCTGCTGGCGGACGGGGAGATCGACGCGGTCGATCTGTGCATCCCGAACGTGATGCACGCGCAGGTGGCGATCGATGCGGCCAACGCCGGCAAGCATATCATATGCGAGAAGCCGATCACCGGCTATTTCGGCGCGCCGGCCGGCGGCGAAGCGGACGCCGCCTACGCCCGAACCGCGCTGGCCGCAGCGCTGCGGTCGACGGACGAGATCTTAAGCGCGGTCCGCGCGAACAACGTCAAGTTCATGTACGCCGAAAACTGGATTTACGCGCCGGCCATCGCGAAGGCGAAGCGGCTGCTCAAGACCGGCGGCGGCTCGATTCTCGACATCCGCGCGGAGGAAAGCCACAGCGGCTCCCACGCCCGGGCCTCGAAGCGGCTTGAGACGGCGGGCGGCGGCTCGCTGCTCATTCTCGGCTCGCATCCGATCGCCGCCGCCATTCATCTCAAGCATGTCGAAGGCCGGCTGAAATACGGCGAGCCGATCCGGGTGCGGTCCGTCGTCGCCGATCTGGCGCCGATCACGAAAAGCCCCGCTTACCAAGCGGAAAAGCGGCATTGGATGGTGACCGACTGGGTCAACGTGGAGACGTGGGCCAGCGTCATCATGACGTTCACGGACGGCACGAAGGCGGTCATCTTCGCTTCCTTCGCCATGCTGGGCGGGATTCGCAATACGATGGACATCTATACGTCCAACTCGGTCATCAAGTGCAATATGACGCCGAACGACGGCATCATGGTGTATGCGCCGAGCGCGGATATATTCGCCGGGGAATATATCGCCGAGAAGCTGGAGACGAAGGCCGGCTGGAATTACGCCTCGTCCGACGAGGACTGGATTCGCGGCTATCCGCAGGAGATGCAGGATTTTATGGAATGCGTCGCGGAGGACCGGGAGCCGGTATCGGACGGCCAGCTGGCCAAGGAGGTCATCGAAGTGATTTATTCGGCCTATGTGTCTCATCATACAGGAGCAAGAGCGGACATCGCCCAATAATGCGGACTATGTTGCAGGTGTTTCTCCGCTTAATGCTGATCAAGCCGGACGGCTCGATTGGAGGTCGCGACCGACGGCTACGAGTACAGCCCCGCGGTGCGGATGGCCGCCGTTACGTTAACGGCGCTGCCGCTGCTCGTCGTGTACCCGTTTCTGCAATAATATTTCAATAAAGGGATGCTGCTCGGCTCGGTCAAAGGATAAGGCGTCCGGCCAGCCAAAGCAGCTTGTATCCGGCTCGCCGGATCATATGCAAGCAAGCCCGCCCGCATCGGATCGCATGGCGAACCGGCCGGGCGGGCTTGCTTTGCGTGCGGCGTGCGAGGTCGGCTGCTTTGACTGCTTTGGCCGGCCGGCCAAAGCCTTGCGGCTACTTGAAGGCAACCGCGCGGATCGGGGAGCCGGAGCCTTGCTTAATTTTGAGCGGGAAGGCGATCATGTACGACTCGCCGACAATTTCATCGAGTCTCGTCAAGTTTTCGATGATGTTGATTCCGTTGCCGAGCAGCGCATAGTGGGCGGGCGAATTTTCGGCGTACGAGCTGTCGATGGCCAGCACGTCGCAGCCGACCGCCTTGATTTGCTTCGACACCAAATATTCGGCCGCTTCTCCGCTCAGTCCGGGCCACGACTTGCTGTAGGCGCGGCTGACGGAGCGCGGCTGCCAATAGCGGTCCCAGCCGAACCGGAAATTGACGATGTCTCCCGGCTCGATCGCATAATGGGCCTGCTCCCATTGCCGTATTATTTCCGTCGTGACGAGGTCGGTATCTTGGAAATAAGACAAGTCCAGCGTCAGCGCGCGGCCGGCGCATCGGGCGAGCGGCGTGTCGGCCATGTACAGATGCTCGGGATGATCCTCCGGCATAAAATGCGCGGTCGCGTCGATATGCGTGCCGCAATGCTCGTTGATGACAAGCTGGTACAGCAGCGCCCGGCTGCCGGTTGCGAACGAATCCCACAGCGTATGATAATAGCGCGAATGGGTCGGATAAATCGGCATATCTTCTTCCAGAGTGTGCGACAAATCGACGATTTGCATGCGGCCGAGCAGCGAGGACAGCTGCCTCGCGCTCGATACAGCGCTTTCAGCCGAGCCGGATGAAGGTTGGGTCATGGGCGTTCCGCCTTTCTTTCGGGTTCATGTCGTGCATTCGTTTCGTTGTACAGTTGTACATGGAACATGCGCTTTTACTTTTACAGCACGCCGTGGAAGGCGTTTTCAATAATCGAGCGGATGTCGTGCGGCGTCGTCAACCGCGGATTGATCAGCACATTGCCGCTTTTCATCGCGTCGTCGACCATTTTGGGCAGCTTGTCCAGCGTCACGCCCAGCTCCTTGATCGTTTTCGGAATGCCCAGCGCCTCGTTGAGCCCGACCACCAGCTCGATCGCCCGGGCGGCGCCTTCCTCGGCGGACATGCCGGTCGTATCCGCGCCCAGCGCGGCGGCGATATCCCGCATCTTGTCGGGGCAGGTGGGCAGGTTGAACCGCATCACGTAAGGCAGCAGCGCCGCATTGGCCACGCCGTGGGCGATGTTGAAGATGCCTCCGAGCGTGTGCGAAATCGCATGCACGTTGCCGAGCCGGGATTGGGCGAAGGCGGCGCCCGCCATCATCGAGGCGACCAGCATGCTTTCCCTGCTCGCCATATCGTCGCCGACAAAATAGGCGGGCTTCAAATGCCGCCCGATCATCGCGATCGCCTGCAGAGCGAACGCGCGGCTGACCGGCGTCGCGCCCTTGGAGGTGTACGATTCGATCGCGTGCGTCAGCGCGTCCATGCCGGTCGCGGCCGTGATGAACGGCGGCAGCTTGCGCGTCAGCTCGGCGTCGAGCAGCGCAAGCTTCGGAAACAGGCGGGGGCTGATAACGGCCGCCTTGAATTGGGTCTGAGCGTTGGTGACGATCGTCGATGCGGTCACCTCGCTGCCCGTGCCGGCAGTCGTCGGGATGGCGATGACCGGGTAGCCGTCGTTCGGGATGCGGCCGACGCCTTCGTAATCCAGAATATGGCCGGGATTCGTCGCCATGATGGCGATGCCCTTGGCCGTGTCGATGCTGCTGCCTCCCCCGACGGCGAGCACATGCCGCATTCCGGAGGCTTGCAGCTTCGCCATGCCGTTCATGATGCTGTCCGCGCTCGGGTTCGGCTCGGTTTCGTCGAACAGCCCGTACGCCACGCGTTGCTCCCGCAGGCTCGCCAGAATCGGCTCCAGCAGGCCGGCATCCCGGATTCCCCGGTCCGTCACGATAAATACGCCGTCGGCTTCAAAGTCGCGGCGAAGTATTTCGCCGACGGTCAGACTGATTCCCGCGCCGCATTTGACCGTAGTCGGCAAAAAATAAGTAAATGGCATCGTTTCCCATCCTTTCCGCTATTGATCGGGGCCATGCGAATGCCCGCCACCTTATTTTAGTACGGATCGCTCCCGGAATCACTATAAATTTCACCTCAAGCTGCGAAGATTATAGTATGATAGACAGGTGAGCGTTTACAGGCTCCGTCCCAGGCGACGGCCTGGCGATGTACATAACCGTTTTCGTAGGAGGGAAAGTTCATGCTCAAAGGCAAGGCTGCGTTAATTACCGGCGCCGCAACGGGCATCGGCAGGGCGGTCGCGCTGCGGCTGGCCCGGGAGGGGGCGGATATTGCCGTCAACTATTCCAGATCGGAGAAGGAGGCGCTGGAGACGAAGCGCGAGGTCGAGGCGCTGGGCGTCAAATGCTTGCTCGTGCAAGCGACGGTGTCGGATGACAGTCAGGTGCGGGACATGGTTCGGCAAACGGTCGATGCTTTCGGCGGTTTGGACATTTTGGTCAACAACGCGGGCGTTACCGATTTCGTCAAGCATGACGATCTGGAAGGATTGAAGGAGGAATACTGGGATCGCGTGATGAACGTCAATGTAAAAGGCATGTTCTTCTGCTGCCGGGCGGCGGCGCCGGAATTGAAAAAGCGGCAAGGCTGCATCATCAACCTGACCTCGGTCGCAGGCATTACCGGCCTGGGCAGCTCGATCGCCTATGCGGTGTCGAAGGCGGCGGCCAATACGATGACCAAGTCGCTTGCCCGCGTCATGGCGCCCGAGGTGCGCGTCAACGCGATCGCCCCGGGCATTGTCGATACGCGCTGGATCGAGGGGCAGTCGGATCATGTCGCGAAATTGGCCGAAGGTACGCCGATGGGCCGGATTGCGACGCCGGACGACGTGGCGGAAACGATCTTCGCCGTGATCGCCCATGCGCCGTTCACTACCGGCGAATTGATCAAGATCGACGGCGGCATGTTCATGTAGCCGCGGGCGGCTATTCGCCGGACTGCCGATATACGACAAGGAGGAACGAACAGGGTGAAGCGTCAAATTTATGTGATCGGCGACAGCATTTCCATTCAATACGGCCCGTATTTGGAGGAGCTGCTCGTGCCGGAGTTCGGCTACGACCGGAAGCGGGGCACCGAGCAGGCGCTGCGGGATTTGAACGTTCCGGTCGGCGCCAACGGCGGCGACAGCGGGATGGTGTTGGCCTATTTGCAGGAACAGCGGGAGCAGCAGGTTCGCTACGATGTGCTGCTGCTCAACTGCGGCCTCCACGATATGAAGACGGATCCGGCGAGCGGCAGCAAGCAGATCCCGTTGGAGCAATACAGGGCGAACATGCGGCGCATTGCGGATATCGCCCTTTCCATGGCCAATCAGGTGTTCTGGCTCAGGACGACGCCGCTGATCGACGAGGTGCACAACCGGCTGAACACGTCGTTTCACCGGTTCCATCGCGACGTCATCGACTATAACGCCGCCGCCGATGCGATTATGGAGCAGCAGCGCATTCCGCTGCTCGATTTGTATGCGTTTACGCTGGCATTGGGTCCGGACGTTTACTGCGATCATGTTCATTTTAAGGATGAGGTGCGCAAGCAGCAGGCCGAATTTATTGCGCGGGAGCTGCGAAGCCGGCTGCAGCAGTCGTAAATGGTGTCAGGCGCACCGCTGCCAGGCATCTGTACCAGGCGCATTGGTGTATATCAGGCGTATCGCTGCCAGGCATGGCGATGCGAGCCGGCGAAAACGGGCCAAGTACGCGGCATGGCATGGTGCGGCGGAAACGGCGGAAGGAGTGATCGGAATTGTCAACCGACAACAGAACGACGTTTAATGAAGTGGCCGAGCTGTACGACCGGGCGCGCAACCGTTATCCGGACCGGTTGTTCGACGAGCTGGTCCGGCTCGCCGGCTTGCCGGCGGAGGCGCGCATCGTTGAGATCGGCTGCGGCACGGGCATTGCCACGCTGCCGCTGGCCGAGCGCGGCTATTCGATCGTCGGCGTAGAGTTGGGGCCGCGGATGGCGGAGGTGGCCCGGCGGAAGCTGGCCCGGTTTGCCCGCGTGGAGATCCGGACCGCCGCCTACGAAGATTGGCTCCCGCCGGAGGAGCCGTTCGATCTCGCTCTCTCGGCGACCGCCTTTCACTGGATCGACCCGCAGGTGAAGTTCAGCAAAACGGCGCGCGTGCTGAAGGACGGAGGCTATCTGGCGGTCGTCAAATACCATCATGCCGCAGGCGGCGACGAATCGTTTTTCGAACGGGTGCAGTCGTGCTACGAGCGCTATATGCCGGGCACCGGGAATTTCCGGCTGCCGCAGCCGGAGGAGCTGCTGTCCGATACGGCGCCGTTCGAGGCAAGCGGGCTGTTCGAAAGGCCGGTTGTCCGCACCTGGGAGACGATAGAGACGTATACCCGTCAGACGTATTGCGAGCTGCTGTCCACCTATTCCAACCATATCGCGCTGGATGCCGCCAGCCGCACGCAGCTGCTGGATGGCATCGGCGGCATAATCGACCGCGAATACGGCGGGCAAGTGCGAAAGCGGTATATTCACGAGCTTATCATCGCGCGAAAAGCCGATTGAACCTCCGCTCCGACATCGATTTGCACGTGCAAGGACGCTTCCGGCCCGACGTTTGTCGTCGTTTCGGAAGCGTTTTTGCGTAATGGCTGCCGGCTCGCGTGCGGAGAGAGGTTTTCTTTGATCGCATCCCTGTCGGGCAAAAGGATTGCAGGCCGCTTTCGTAGAAATAGATAGTACAACGACGGCGGGCCGCCGCCGGCGCGAGCGTTATGCTGGAAACGATCTGTCAGGTTCGTGTTATGAAGGGGGAGGGAAGCCTCAATGAAGCATTCATATTCGCCGGGCGTGTTAAAGCAGGAAATTATTAAAATTTACAATTCCATCAATCAGGAAATTTTCGGAACCGGCATCAAATCGCAAAAAATCGAAATTTCCGGGGACAAAGTGTTTATTTTTGCGACGCATAAGCGGATTCCGGCCTTGAAGGTGCTGGACGAGTCGAACCGCAGCCTGACAGCCAGCGTGGACACGCTGCTCATGGAAGCGAACAAACGAATGCTGAAGGAGCAAATCGAGAGCACATTGGGACTGGAAGTGAGGCTGGTGCTCAAAGATTATGACCCGAAAACCGAATTTTCGGGAACGGTCATTTTGTTGAAGGAGCCGTTGGAATGAATGGCGTCATTTTTTATGACGCATACATAACGCAATAAACTTTATTTTCAAAAAAATATTGCATTTTCGTTTATTTGGTGTTATGTTATATAACATAGTAACTGAATATTGCATGTACCGAATGTAATATTCGCGTTACCTATATGCTTGCAGGCATTAAGGCTTCGAATCCTTTAACGAGAAAAGAGATCCGATCCCATTTTGCCGGGCAAGCGGTTCCTACATAGTAGCAGGTGCTGAAGAACTCCTGACGGAGAGCTTTACAACCGCTAATTGTGACATATCCGGGCCGGTCTGCAGGCCCCAGTATGCTCATGATGGCGGTTTTTTTGTTGCCTAGGAAATGATGCGCAGCCTATTTCGTGAATAACCGGGGGGGGTTCCCCCAAAAGTAATCGGAATTGGCCTCGGAGCTTCACGTCACTTTTGGGGGATATAAGTGGGGGCTCCCCCAAAAGTAATCGGAATTGGCTTCGGAGCTTTGCGTCACTTTTGGGGGATATAAGTGGGGGTTCCCCCAAAAGTAATCGGAATTGGCTTCGGAGCTTCACGTCACTTTTGGGGGATATAAGTGGGGGGCTACTAGGCGGCAGGAGGAAGGGGAAAGGAGCAAACGAGATGACAGCAGGAAAAACAGGGATAGCCGTGGCGGATGTGCTTGAAGCGCTGAACCGGATATCGAAAGGAAGGATGGTGATGGATTGGAACGAGGTCACTTCCGGCACGAATCCTTACGTGGTGATGAAGACCTCCAACATTCCGGGCAAAAGCGTCATCGAAATTCCCGGGCTCGTGTTCGGCGACAAGCATAAGCCGGTGGCGCGCGTCGGGGTCGGCATGACGCTGACGGAATCGGTGATCGAGCTGGCTTCGGCGATGAAGCTGGACCTGATCGTCGTCCACCATCCCGTGGCGGATGCCGCAAGCTCGGGCGGGGTGCCGTTCGCCGATTATTTGCCGCTGTACGATCTGGCGCTGATCGAAATGCACGAGGCGTTCCACGGGCTGCACCCGGGGATGACGCTGCTGCACGGGCATCGCAAGCTGACGACCGACATTTGCTTCGGCGGCATTCCCGGCAATGTGCTGCACAAAGGAATCGCGCTTCCGGAGGTGCAGACCGCCGGGGACATATTGGCCCGGATCAACCGGATGATGGGGCGGGATATCGACGTCGATCTGCTGGAGGCGGAGCGGGCGATCCGCGGGGAAACGACGCTGCAGGAGGCGACCTTGGCGAATCCGGCCAAGCTGCTGAGCGGGGGTCCGGACAGCCCGGTGAAGCATGTGCTGCATTTTTTTCCGCATACCGGCTTTTCGGTCGGCCATCTGGAGACGGCTCTGCGCATGTATCCCGAAACCGACACGATTATTGCCAGCATCAGCCGGGTCAGGGAGGATCATCCGTTCGTTGCGCTGGCTCGGGAAAGGGGGCTGACGTTTATCGTCGGCAACTCCCACTCGGTGGAAATTATGGAAAACGGGCTCCCGCTCGCCTATGCGCTGGAGCTGCTGCTTCCGGGGATCGAGGTGTTTCTGCTGCGGGAGCGCATCACGGCGGTGCCGCTCAAAGATATCGCCCATAGCCGGATGGTGGAATACGGAAAGCAGATGGCCGAGACGCATCTAGTGTCCATGCCGCCCAGGGCGGTGCAAACTTATTAGCGCATATCGCTGTACAGGCTTGCGATGCAATGCTTTTGCAGACAAACGATAAACTTTGAAGGAGGAATAAAAAATGATGATGACCATGAAAAAAACCGCCTGTCTGTTGTTGACCTCCGTACTGTTGACGCTCGCCGCCGGCTGCGGCTCGGCTCCCGCGCCCGCCGCCTCGCCCGCGAACGGCGCCCAGCCGGCTGCGCCCGCGCCCGCCCCAGCGCCCAAACCGGAACCGAAAAAGGACGAGCCGCTGAAAACCGTTAAATTTTCCGAAGTCATCCGCTCCATTTTTTACGCGCCCCATTATATCGCCATGCAAAAAGGCTTTTTCAAGGAAGAAGGTCTGGACGTCGATATGAATACGGCGCAAGGCTCGGACAAGGGAGCGGCCGCGCTGATCGCCGGCGTCGCCGACATTTCGCTGGTCGGGCCGGAAACCGCCATCTACATCTACAATCAGAAGGGGGATAAAACGCTCAAAATTTTCCATCAGCTGACGATGAAGGACGGCTCGTTCCTGCTCTCCCGCAGCAAGGCGGACGGATTCAAATGGAGCGATCTCGAAGGGAAGACGGTGATCGGCTGGAGGCCGGGCAGCGCGCCGCAAATGGTGCTGAACAGCAAGCTGCTGCAGGAAAAGGTCGGCAAGGTCGACGTCGTGACGAACATCGCTTCCACGGCGATGGCCGGCGCGTTCACGAGCGGCAAGGGCGACTACATTCAAGTGTTCGAGCCGATCGCCTCCGCGCTGGAAAAAGAGGGCAAAGCGTTCTACGTCAATTCGGTAGGCCAGGAATTCGGAGCGTTCCCCGAAACCTCCTACGTCGCGACGGCCGATTACATCAAAAACAATCCCAATACGATCCAGAAATTCGTTAACGCCGTGGCGAAAGGCGCGAAATGGCTGACCACCGCGTCGCCGGATGAGATTGCCGAAGCGCTTGCTCCGTTCTTTGAAGGAACGCCCAAAGATGTGATCATCCAATCGATAGACCGCTATAAAAAGCAGGACACGTGGCCCGCCGTTCCGGAATTGACCGCGGATCAATTCGAAACGCTGCAAAAGGTATTGATCGACAACGGCGTGCTGAAGCCGGAGCAAAAGATCGCGGACATGAACGCGGTCGTGGATATGAGCTTCGTCAAAAATATCGGAAAGGCGGGAAAATGAGCCTATGGCCCAAATCGAACTGAACGGAGTAGGTCTGAGCTATTTCACCGCGAAGCAGGAGACGGAAGCGTTGAGAGATATCGATCTGTCGGTGGAGGCCGGCGAGTTCATCAGCATCGTCGGCCCGAGCGGCTGCGGCAAAAGCACGATGCTGTCGCTCATTTCGGGAATGTATAAGCCGACCCGGGGCAAGGTGCTGATCGACGGGCAGGAGGTGACGGGCACCTCCCCCAAGGTGGGGTATATGCTGCAGCACGACCATTTGTTCGAATGGCGCGATATTTTAAGCAATTTGCTGGTCGGAGCCGAGATTCGCCGGATGGACCGCAAGCGGGCGGAGCGCAAAGCGCTCGAGCTGCTGGAGCGGTACGGCCTGGGCGGGTTCGCGCGTCACAGCCCTTCCCAGCTGTCCGGCGGCATGCGCCAGCGCGTCGCGCTCATCCGGACGCTGGTGACGGAGCCCGACATTTTGCTGCTCGACGAACCGTTCTCCGCGCTCGATTACCAAACCCGGCTTACGCTTGCCGACGAAATTTACAAGATCATCAAGGATCAGGGCAAAACGGCCGTGCTGGTCACCCACGATATTTCGGAAGCGATCAGCATGGGGGACCGCGTGATGGTGATGTCGAAGCGGCCGAGCACGATTTCGGCGGTTTATTCGATCCGGCTGGAGGAGGACGGGAAGACGGAATGGACCCCGTGGAAAAAAAGGGAAGCAAGCCGTTACAACCGCTATTTTAACGATATTTGGAAGGAGATGCAGGGGCATGTCGTCTCTACCGGTTAGGGAGTCGTCGGTCGTGTCGGAGGTTTCGGAGGCGCGGAAAGGGGAAGCGCCGGCGTCGGAGCGGCAGCCGGCTTCGCCGCAATACGCCGAATATTTGCGGGTCGAGAAGCGCAAGCTGCGGCTGATCCGGCTGTCGCAGCTGCTGCTGTTGGCCGTCTTGCTCGGGCTGTGGGAACTCGCCGCATCGCTGAAGTGGGTCGACCCGATGCTGACAAGCAGGCCGTCGCAGCTGCTGGCGTCGTTTCAGGAGCTGGCCTTCAAGGGCGATTTGTTCAAGCATACGTGGACGACAAGCTTGGAGACGCTGATCGGCATCGTCGTGTCCATGGCGCTGGGGACGGTGATTGCCGTGCTGTTCTGGTGGTCGACGTTCGCCTCCAAGGTGCTGGAGCCGTACATGGTAGTGCTGAACGCGCTGCCGAAGGTGGCGCTCGGGCCGATCTTTTACATCTGGCTCGGCGACCGGTATTCGATCTACGGGATGGCGATGGCGATCTCCGTCATCGTGACGATCATCATGATCGAGAGCGGGTTCAAGGAAATCAGCCGCACGAAGCTGAAGCTGATGGAATCGTTCGGCGCGACCAAAGGGCAGATGCTGCGGATGGTGCTGCTGCCGGCGAGCATCCCGAATTTCATCGCCACCTTGAAGGTGAATGTCGGCTTGACGCTGGTCGGGGTCATCATGGGCGAATTTTTATCGTCGAAGGCGGGGCTCGGCTACCTGATCATATACGGCGGACAGGTGTTCCAGATGAATATGGTGATGGTCAGCATCGCGATGCTCGCCCTGCTGTCGATCGTATTGTACGGGCTGGTCAATCTGGCCGGACGCTATGCGAAAAGAAAGTATCATTTCGAAGCTTGAGCCATGCTGCGCTGCTGCCCGCCGTTAACGTTGGCGATGACGCCAATTTCGACGGGCACCGCCTGCGCGATTCGGAGCGGCATCGGGACGGCGCCCGGAACGGCGGCTTTCGGCGAGTCGAAGGACCGGAGAAGGCTGCTGTTCCCCGGGCTTAAGCAGGGCTCGTCCGCCGGTCTCAAGCGGTTTTTCTGAATACGGCTGCGGCGACGTCCGACAGCAGTTCATAATTCGTATACAATATACAAAAAAAGTGTGGCGCAATAAAAAGAAATGTGCTATTATCTCTGTAAGCGCTTTATTTTCAAAGGCGAAGAGCATTAAGGATCGAATCCTTTTGTCCGGTCAAAGAGATTAGATTCCATTTTGTTCTCTTGCCACAGCCATACCTGAATAGCAGGTGATAGGGAACTCCGCTCGAAGGAGAGCTTTACAACCGCTACTTATGACATATCCGGGTCCGAACGGGATTCGTATGCTCATGATAGCGGTTTTTTATGTTGATTTGCCGTTAATTCCAAGACCAAACAGCGAGGGAGAGATGCATATGAGCATGACGCAGGTCCAGACCGATGCGGGCGATGTGCTGGAGGCGCTCAATCAAATTTCCAAAGGAAGGATGGTGATGGACTGGAACGAGGTCGCTTCGGGCGCCAACCCGTATGTGGTGATGAAAAACTCGAATATTCCGGGAAAAAGCGTCATGGAAATTCCCGGGCTCGTCTTCGGCGACAAGCGCAAGCCGGTATCCCGCATCGGCGTCGGCATGACGCTGACCGAATCGGTCATCGAGCTGGCCTCGGCCATGCGGCTGGATCTGATAGTCGTCCACCATCCCGTAGCCGATGCGGCCAGCTCGGGCGGGGTGCCGTTTGCGGACTATTTGCCTCTGTATGATCTGGCGCTGATCGAGATGCACGAGGCGTTCCACGGGCTTCATCCGGGGCTGACGCTGCTGCACGGGCATCGCAAGCTGACCACCGATACGGCCTTCGGCGGCATTCCGGGCAATATTTTGCATAAAGGCATCGCCCTGGAGGAGGTTCGGACGGCCGGAGATATTTTGCGCCGCATCGACAGCTTCATGGGCCGGGAGCTTGACCGGGATATACTGGAGGCGGAGCGGGCGATCCGCGGAGAAGCGTCGCTGCAGGAGGCGACGCTGGCCAATCCCGCCAGGCTGCTGAGCGGCTCGCCGGGCCATGCGGTGAAGCATATTTTGCATTTTTTCCCGCATACCGGGTTTACGCTGGAGCATCTGGAGACGGCTCTGGCCATGTATCCCGAGACCGATACGATCATCGCGAGCATCAGCCGGGTCAGGGAGGATCATCCGTTCGTCGGGCTGGCCAAGCGCCGCGGGCTTAATTTTATCGTCGGCAATCCGCATTCCGTCGAAATTATGGAGAACGGGCTGCCGCTTGCTTACGCGTTGGAAATGCTGCTGCCGCAGGTCGAAATCTTTTTGCTCCGCGAGCGCATTACCGCGGTTCCGCTGAACGAAGTAGGCCACGCGCAAATGGTCGAATACGGCAAAGAAATGGCTGCCGCGCATTTGGTCGCGAAGCCGTCACGCGCCGTTCAAATGCTGTAACTACATATTCGAAAGGAAGATAAGCGATGATGAAAATGAGGAAAACCGCCTGTCTGCTGCTCTCCGCCGTGCTGCTGGCGCTTGCCGCCGGCTGCGGCGCCGCGGCTCCCGCGGCCACATCGACCACCCAGCCGGTCGCCGCGGCGTCAGGGGGCAAGGCGGAGGCGCTCAAAACGGTCAAATTTTCGGAAGTGATCCGGTCGATTTTTTACGCTCCGCATTATATCGCGATGCAAAAAGGCTTTTTCAAGGAAGAGGGGCTGAACGTCGATATGAATACGGCGCAAGGCTCGGACAAGGGGGCGGCCGCGCTGATTGCCGGAGTCGCCGATATTTCCTTGGTCGGCCCGGAAACCGCTATTTATATTTACAACCAGAAAGGGGACAAGACGCTCAAAATATTTTACCAGCTGACGATGAAGGACGGCTCGTTCCTGTTGTCGCGCAATAAGACCGACGGGTTCAAATGGAGCGATCTGCAAGGCAAATCGGTCATCGGCTGGAGGCCGGGCAGCGCGCCGCAAATGGTGCTGAACAGCAAGCTGCAGCAGGAGAAGGTCGGCAATGTCGACGTCGTCACCAACATCGCTTCCACGGCGATGGCCGGCGCGTTCACGAGCGGCAAGGGCGACTACATTCAAGTGTTCGAGCCGATCGCTTCCTCGCTGGAAAAGGAAGGGAAAGCCCATTACGTTACGTCGGTGGGACAAGCCTTCGGCCCGTTTCCGGAAACCTCTTATGTCGCAACGTCCGATTACATCAAGAACAATCCCGATACGATCCAGAAATTCGTTAACGCCGTAGCCAAAGGCACGAAATGGCTGAACACCGCAACGCCTGACGAAATCGCCGACGCGCTGATGCCGTTTTTCGAAGGAACGCCCAAAGATATCGTGATTCAATCGATCGACCGCTACAAGAAACAGGATACTTGGCCCGCCGTTCCGGAATTGACCGCCGACCAGCTCGAATCGCTGCAAAAGGTGCTGGTGGACAACGGCGTGCTGAAGCCGGAGCAAAAGGTGAACGACCTGGCGGCCGTCGCCGATATGAGCTTCGTCAAAAACATCGGAAAGGCGGGGAAATGAGCCGTGGCGCAAATCGAGCTGCATGATGTTGGATTGAGCTATTTTACGCTGAAGCAGGAAACCGAGGCGATACGCGGCATCAACATGTCGATCGAGGCCGGCGAGTTCATCAGCATCGTCGGCCCGAGCGGCTGCGGCAAAAGCACGATGCTGTCGCTCATTTCGGGGATGTATAAGCCGACCCGGGGCAAGGTGCTGATCGACGGACAGGAGGTGACGGGCACCTCCCCCAAGGTGGGGTATATGCTGCAGCATGACCATTTGTTCGAATGGCGCGATATTTTGAGCAATTTGCTGGTCGGAGCGGAAATACGCCGGATGGATTTGCGGCAGGCGGAGCGGAAGGCGATGGCGCTGATGGAGCGCTACGGCCTGGGCGGCTTCGCGCATCACAGCCCGGCGCAGCTGTCCGGCGGCATGCGGCAGCGCGTCGCGCTCATCCGGACGCTGGTGACGGAGCCCGATATTTTGCTGCTCGACGAGCCGTTCTCCGCGCTCGATTACCAGACCCGCCTGACATTGGCGGATGAAATTTTCAGCATCATCAAAGACCAGGGCAAGACGGCCATACTCGTCACCCACGATATTTCGGAGGCGATCAGCATGGCGGACCGGGTATTGGTGATGTCGAAACGACCGAGCACGATCTCCTCGGTGTATAAGATTGAGCTGGACGAAGGAAGCGGGCTGTCCCCGTGGAAAAAACGCGAGGCAAGCCGCTACAACGATTATTTCAACCAAATTTGGAGGGAGTTGGAAGGACATGTCGTCACTGCCGGTTAGGAAATCGTCCGTCGCCGCGGAGGCGCGCCAGGGACAGCCGGTCGCATTGGTTTACGGTCATCCGCCGGCGTCGCCGCAATACGCCGAATATTTGCGGGTCGAGAAGCGCAAGCTGCGGCTGATCCGGCTGTCGCAGCTGTTGCTGTTGGTCGCCTTTCTCGGACTGTGGGAGCTGGCCGCCGCATGGAAATGGGTCGACCCGATGCTGACAAGCAGGCCGTCGCAGCTGGTTGCCTCTTTCCAGGAGCTCGCCTGGCAAGGCCAATTGGTTGCGCATACGTGGACGACCGCTCTGGAGACGCTGATCGGCATCGTCGTGTCCATGGCGCTGGGGACGGTGATTGCCGTGCTGTTCTGGTGGTCGGCGTTCGCCTCCAAGGTGCTGGAGCCGTACATGGTAGTGCTGAATGCGCTGCCGAAGGTGGCGCTCGGGCCGATCTTTTACATCTGGCTCGGCGACCGGTATTCGATCTACGGGATGGCGATGGCGATCTCCGTCATCGTGACGATCATCATGATCGAGAGCGGGTTCAAGGAAATCAGCCGCACGAAGCTGAAGCTGATGGAATCGTTCGGCGCGACCAAAGGGCAGATGCTGCGGATGGTGCTGCTGCCGGCGAGCATCCCGAATTTCATCGCCACCTTGAAGGTGAATGTCGGCTTGACGCTGGTCGGGGTTATCATGGGCGAATTTTTGTCGTCGAAGGCGGGGCTCGGCTACCTGATCATATACGGCGGACAGGTGTTCCAGATGAATATGGTGATGGTCAGCATCGCGATGCTCGCCCTGCTGTCGATCGTATTGTACGGGTTGGTCAATCTGGTCGGACGCTATGCGAAAAGAAAGTATCATTTCGAGCATTGAACACGCCAAGCGCAAGTCCGGCTTCTCCCGTCAGGAGAGCCGGGCTTGTTCGCTGTTTGGCCGTCGGGCCGGGCAGGCGCGCAGAAGCCGGTTATTTGCGGATCATGCGATGCGCCGCGAACAATTTTTTGTATACAATATGCAATAAATCTAGCCATGATCGACAAAATATGATAAGATGAATTTGCTGAAATGTAATCGCTTTCAGCTTGTTGGACGAGCCGGTTTATAGAGGAGTGATGTTTGCAGCATAAAGCGCGAGGTGCCTGCGGCTGTATGTTGTCCCTGTTTACGTTATTTATGTAAGTAAAGTTAACATCAAAAATGGCGTTTGAAGCAAAAATCGGATGTAGCACAGAAAAATCATGAGAAAATTGTATACCAAAAACCAAAAAGTACTATTTTATCCTCGAAAAATGTGCTACAATCGCTGTGAAGTACACCAAACGGAGAAGGCGAGGATAAGCGAATGATTACAGCTTCACATCTTATGTATGCTTTTGTTACAATTGCCGTTATTGCAGTCATGCTGCTGAGGCGCGGTGTGGTCATTCCGACTTTAATCGGTACGTTTCTGGTCGGATGGATTTACAAGGGAGATGTGATCAGCGGATTTAAGGCGGTGTATAACGCGAATTTGACGGCCGCCAAGGAGCTGTTCACGATTTTCCTGATCATTACCTTCATGGTCGCGCTGCTGGCGTCGCTGCGCGATATCGGGGCGGACCGCAGAATGATCAAGCCGCTGCAGAAGCTGATCGTCAACGGTCACGTGGCCTTCTTCGTGCTCGCGATCGTGACCTACGTCATCTCGCTGTTTTTCTGGCCGACGCCTGCGGTGCCTTTGATCGGCGCGCTGCTGTTCCCGGCGGCGATTCGCGTGGGGCTGCCTCCGATGGCTGCGGCGATGGCCGTCGCGCTCGCGGGCCAGGGGATGGCGCTGTCTTCCGACTACGTCATGCAGATCGCGCCGATGCTGAGCGCCAAGGGAGCCGGCGTATCGACGGCGCTGGTGGCGGATAAAGCGATGATCCTGTCGCTGATTACGGGCGGAGTTTCGATTATGGGCGCCTATCTCATGCACCGCAAAGCGATCCGCAAGCAGGAAGCAGCGTCCGGCGTGCAGGACGCGACGCCGATCGGCGAGCCGAAAGCGGCGGAGACGGTCGAATATGCGGAAGCGGCCGCTGCCGTAGAGACGCTGTCCCCTGCGCTGCTCAAATGGTCCAAAGCGTTATCCGTCATCGTGCCGTTGTCCATGCTCGGGGTGATGATCGTCATGGCTGCGAGCAAATTCGGCGGCGCCGGCATGGGCGGCTTCGAAGGCGGAGACGGTGCCGCATTCATCGGCGGGGTTGCCGTAATTTTGCTGATTTTATCCTGTACCGTGTTTTCGAAAATCAACGCGTTGGACAAGATCAGCGACCATCTGACGGAGGGCTTCGTGTTCGCCTTCAAAGCGATGGGACCGGTCATTCCGATTGCCGGATTTTTCTTTCTGGGCAACGCCGATTTTTCGAAAAGCGTGCTGTCTCTCGCCGACAACGTCCAGGCTCCCGCATTTTTGTACGACCTTGTGATGTCCGTGCAGTACGCCATTCCGTCCAACGGTGTTTTCACCGCCTTCGGCATATTGCTGATCGGCATCATCGCCGGGCTGGAAGGCTCGGGCTTCTCCGGGCTGCCGTTGACGGGCTCGCTCTCCGGAGCTTTGGCGCCGGCGGTAGGACTGGATCCGTCCACATTGGCCGCAATCGGTCAAATGGGCTCGGTATGGTCCGGCGGGGGCACGCTGATCGCCTGGTCTTCGCTTGTGGCCGTAGCGGGCTTCGCCGGCGTGTCGGTCATCGAGCTGGCCCGCAAAAACTTCCTGCCCGTGATCGTCGGCCTGATCGCTTCGACCGTCATCGCCCTGCTGATCTGGTGATCCGGGTTCGGCGATCCCTGCTCATCGACAGTCCCGGAAAGCGTCAGCTCCTTGCCGGCAGCCGGCCGGATGCATGGCTGTCCGGCAGCTGCTTCGGCTCCAGCTGGGGAATGATATCCTGGCACGACTTGACCAGGATGCGGCTGATGACGGCCGACATTTCCTGGACGAACGTCAGGCTCGTATGCTCCAAAACTTTATGATTCAACGGACCGAAGTTGTTGATAATGCCTTTGATATGAATGTGGCCGATAGGGGGCAGCTGCTTGTTCAGGCCGGCTCCTGGCTGCAGCGGTTCTTCCACCAGCTGAAGCGTGCCGATTTTATAATATTGGCCGAGGCAGGCATCGACGGCAATCATATAGGCGCGGCTATGTTTGTTCGCAACGGCGGTCAATGTCTTTTGCAAATTCAGGGCGTGGACAGGCTTGTCGAGCGTCCCGTAAATATGGACATGCGGATTGCCCTCGAACCGCTCGAACAGCCGGCTGCCGACCAAAGGCCCGAGCGAATCGCCGGAATAGCGGTTCGTGCCTATGCAAATAACGACGATCTCGGTATACGACGGATTCTGCAAGTAATGTTTAACCAGGAGCTCGGAGAAAAAGGGTACCGATTTATTGTCCAGGTAATGCTTGTGGTGCATCAAAGGAGTCACCTGCTTTCATGCTTATGCTCTCTTAGCTTATTGTAAACCATAACAGGCCGTACAATAAATATGGAAACGGCGGTCAATTGTGAAAGGTTTATGTTCTATTGGTATACAATACACCATATTCTTTTAAAAAAGGAGCGTGAAATGATGCCAAACCCGTATTTTTTAACCCGAATGACTTGGCCCGAGGTCGAACAGGCGCTCAAAACCGTCAAAATCGCGATCATCCCGTTGGGCGCGCACGAGCAGCACGGCCCGCATATGGTCGAAAGCTGCGATGCCGTGCTTGCCGAGGAGATGGGCAAACGGTTGACGGAGCGATTGTACCCGGAAGCTATTTTGACTCCTGTCATTAATATGGGAGTATCGCCGCATCATCTTCATTTTCCGGGTACGATTTCGCTGGAGCCTGCGACCGTCATCGCCATTTTGCGCGACATGATCAAATCGCTGAAGCGGCACGGCATCGAACAGTTTCTGATTCTGAATGCCCACGGGGGCAACCAGGCGACGCTCGGCGTCGCAGCCGATCAGCTGACCGGCGAGCTCGACGTGCGCATTTATTATGCGAAAACGACGGCGTCGGCCAAAGACGTGATGGACCGCAGGCTCGAATCGAAGCTGTACGGGCACAGCTGCGAACGCGAGGTGTCGGAAGCGCTGTACCTCGCCCCGCATCTGGTGCGCGCCGACAAGCTGGAGGCGGCCGATTATCGGGAAGGGCGGTGGAAAAAGCTGCGTCCGGGCAACCCGCTGCAAGGCTTTTATTACTACGATGAAATGACCGGCAACGGATGCATCGGCGACGCGACCAAAGCGAGCGAGGAGATCGGCAAGGAAATCGTGGAAACCGCTCTGGAACGTCTTGCGAAAGCCGTCCAAGAAGTGATCTGATCATGAAGCAATGGCTGTTTATCGCCGCTATAGCCGCTTACTTCGGCTCGGTGTTTTATCCGGGCGAAGCGTTCCAATGGATCGTCTCCGCGCTGAGCCTGCTTATTGTGATCGTCGTGTTCCGATCCGTGAAAAGCTTCGTTAAAGGCATGGGGGCCGCCTTTCTCGGCATCGGGATCGTTCTGCTCGCCGCCAGCGGCGCGCCGTGGGCCAGCTATATCCGGGGTTTCGGCAACATGCTCAACATTTTGAGCCTGTTCGCCCTGCTGCCGCTGATCGCCATTCCGATCGAGCTGGGCGGCTATGCGCTGCGAATCCAAACGGTCATTCAAAGCAAAATCAAGCATTCAGGCCTGCTGTATACGATTACTTCCGGGTTGTCGTATATTTTGAGCACCTTTATGAACCTGGCGACGCTGCCGATGATGTATCATGCGATCCGGCCTTCGCTCGATCTGTATCCGATCGAACAGAAGGAGCGGTTTATAAGCCGGGCGATCACCCACGGCTACAGCATGCCGATCGTCTGGACGCCGGTCGCCCCGATCGTCGGCATCGTCGTCGAAATGACGGGCGTGCAGTGGAGCTCGATCCTGCCGATCGTCATTCCGTTCAGCCTGCTCGGGCTCGCTTTGGACAGCTTCATGGGGCGCAGCATCGCGAACCGCAGGCTAAAGCTGCTCGGGCAAGCCGCGCTGGACAAAATCGCCGCCGCCCGGGAGCATTCGGCAACGGAAGGCAAGCGGCAGTCGGGCGGGCATCAGGCGAGCCATCCCGGGCAAATTATAATCGCGATCGTCGCTTTCAACGGCCTGATCATGCTGCTGGAAGCTTTGACCCGAGCCAGCTTTTTGCTGCTTGTCGCCGTGTCGGTGATCCCGTTCGCCTTTCTGTGGTCGCTGCTGATCGGCAAGGGCAGACAGTTTTTCGTCCAAAGCAGAGCCGTGCTGCCCGATCATCTGTTTAAAATGAAGGAGCAATTTTTCGTATTTTTGAGCGCCGGATTTATGATCTCGGCGATCCAGGCTTCCGGGGCAGGCCATATCGTCAATGCCGGAATTATGGCCGTAAAGGATGCCGTCGGGGCGGATTTGTTCGTGCTGCTGATTCCGCTCATTCCGTTGACGCTCGCTTTTGTCGGCCTCCATCCGGCGGTTGCGCTCGCTTTGGCTGCGGAGTCGCTGAATCCGCAAGCATTGGGACTGTCCGTCGGACTGACGGCGATCGCGATGCTGACGGGGGCGGCGGCGGCTTTTATGGTCGGGCCGTACAATGCGACGGCGGGGATGATGGCGGCGCTGTCCGGCCAAAGCTCTTATAAGATTTCCAATTGGAACCTTCCTTATACGGCCGCTTATTTGGCCATGGCGATGGCGCTGCTGTTGATTTTGAAAAAAGCGGGTTGACAGATGAGCCCAGGTAAGCAATAATATAGGCATAAAGTATTTGGTATACAATATACCAAATACAATTTGAGTGAATCCGCCGCAGCAAACGGTCCGGATTCGTTCATCCAGCGAGCAATTCGATCCAATCATTCATTTTACAAATTGAGAGGAGTGCTTTGAAAATGGCAGAAGCAATGACACAATCCCGGTTGATGAACAAAGAGGAGTTCCGCCGCGCTTTGGAGCAGGCTATTGAAGGGAATGCGGTTGCCAAAGCGCCGTTCACGCTCATGTGGGCCAACGGAGAATTGAAGAAGGAGCATTTCGCCCGCTGGGTCGAACAGCATTACGCTTACGTCGGTCCGTTCGCCGAATATTTGGCTTATATTTATGCGAATTGTCCGCATGAGGACGCAAGAGATTTCCTGCTGCAAAACATGTGGGAGGAAGAGCTCGGCGGCGACCGCCACACCGACCTGCTGATCCGCTTCGGCGAAGCTTGCGGCACGACCCGGGAGCGCATCGAATCGATGGAGCATCTGCTGCCGGAAACGATCGGCCTCCAGTCGTGGTGCTACCGGATGGCGTTCAAGGAAAACTTCCTGTACGCGACCGCAGCGCTCGTCGTCGGACTGGAATCGCAGGTTCCCGCCATCTATCGCAAGCAAACGCCAACGCTTCGCGAGAAATACGGCTTTACGGATGAGGAAGTGGAATTTTTCGACCTGCACATCGTCTCCGACGAAATTCACGGCGAGCGCGGATACCAAATCGTGCTGGAATACGCAAGGACGCCGGAGGAGCAGCAGCGCTGCATCGAAATCGTCGAGGAAGCGACGAAAATGCGCAGAATGTACATCGCAGCCATTTCCCGCGAATTTTGCCAAAATTAAGCCCAACAGCAACAGAAGCAAATAGCAAGCTGCCGCCATACCCGGGAAGGAGAGCCTCTTGTTTCTCGGGTATTGGTTTACAAGAGGAAAGGGGGACCCAGCATGGCGACGCAAACAGCAGTGCAGACTTACAAAAATCTGGTTAACGGGCAATGGGTCGATTCCGTCAGCGGGGCTACGTTCGAAAACGCGAATCCGGCCGACGCCTCGGAAATCGTCGGACGGTTCCAGGCATCCGTCGAGGAAGACGCCGTGCGGGCGATCGAAGCTGCGGAGCGCGCCTTTCCGGCGTGGCGCGGCACTTCGCCCAGCAGGCGGGCGGAAATATTGTACAAAGCCGCCGATTTGCTGGAAGCCGGCCTGGAGCAATATGCGGAGGAGTTGACCCGCGAAGAGGGCAAGACGCTCGGCAGCAGCCGCATGGAGGTCAGGCGTTCGGCCCAGACGCTGCGCTACTACGCGTCGGAAGGCTTGAATATCGCCGGGGAGACGCTGCCCTCCGACGATCCGACAACATTCGTCTACACGAAAAAAGAGCCGTTGGGCGTCGTGACCGTCATCACGCCGTGGAACTTCCCGCTGTCGATTCCGGCGCGGAAAATCGCCCCGGCTCTGGTCGCCGGCAACACGGTCGTGTTCAAGCCGGCGTCGGATACGCCGCTGATCGCGCTCCGGCTCGTGCAGGCGCTGCACGATGCCGGGCTGCCGGCCGGCGCGATCAACTTCATCACCGGCTCCGCCTCCAGGACGGGTGCACCGCTCGTCACGCATCCGGCGGTCAAGGCGGTCACGTTCACCGGCTCGACCGGGGCCGGCGAGCACATCAACCGCTCCGTCCGCCTGTCCACGCGCGTGCAGCTGGAGCTCGGCGGGAAAAACCCGCTGCTCGTCATGGAAGACGCCGATATCGAGCAGGCGGCCGAGCTGGCGATCAAAGGCGGCTTCGAGCTGACCGGGCAAGCCTGCACCGGCACGAGCCGCGTCATCGTGATGGATGCCGTGCATGACCGGTTCGTGGAGGCGCTGGTCGCCCAAACGAGGCAGCTGCGCATCGGCAGCGGCTTGCAGCCGGGCGTCGACGTCGGCCCGCTGGCCAACGCCAGCCAACTGAGCAATGTGCTGGACTACGTGGAAATCGGCAAAAGCGAAGGCGCCGAGCTCGTCTACGGCGGCGAGCGGCTGACCGAGGGCGATTACGCGAAAGGCTATTATGTGAGACCGGCGATTTTCACGCAGGTGAAGCCGGACATGCGAATTGCGCAGGAGGAAATATTCGGGCCGGTCATTTCGGTCATTCGCGCGACATCGTTCCGGGAGGCGATGCGGATCGCCAACGACGTCCAATTCGGCCTGTCGGCCGCGATCTGCACGTTCGATCCGGACCGCGTCCAGCATTTTATCGACAACATTCAGGCCGGCGTGGTCAAAGTGAACCGCACGACGACGGGCAATGCGTACAACGCGCCGTTCGGCGGCCTGAAAATGTCCAGCACCGCCACTTACCGCGAATCGGGGCGGGGCGCGCTGGAGTTTTACACGCAGATCAAAAGCGTATACCACGGCGTGAAAAACGTCGATTAAATCGTTCCGATCGTCCCGGCCCCAAGAGCGGACCGGGACAGGCGGCAAGGGAGGAAGGAGACGGCATATGAAAACGGCGTTGAAGCTGGAGCTGGAAGAAGCGAAAGTGATGATAGAAGCCGCGAAGCTCGCGGCGGCGGAAGTGAAAGCGCTCGAATCGATCTGCATCGTCGACGACGGCGGCTACGTGATCGCGCTCGAGCGCATGAACGGCGGGCGGATCACCGGCCCGGAGATCGCCATCGCCAAGGCATTCACGGCGAGCGGCCACAAGCGGTCGACCCATCTGTTCAACCAGCCGGGCGGCCCGGCGTCGACGACCGGCGAAGCGTTCGGGATTCACGCGATGCTGCCGGGCAAGTTCGCGATCTTCGTCGGCGGCTTCCCGATCGTCGTCAACGGCGAGGTTGTCGGCGGCGTCGGCATCAGCGGAGGCAACGGCGAGCAGGACACCGCCGTCGGCACGGCGGCGCTCAAGGCGCTGCAGGCGCATTTGGGCGACGAATACGAGGTCATGACCCAGGCGGACATCAAGAAGTAACGCCGCGGCTTCAGGCTGTCGGGCCGCCGGCGTTCCCGGAGCGGCTGTCGCGCCGGAGAAGCCGTACGTCCGTCCGACGGGCATCGTTGCAGGCTCCGGCTTGCCGTACGGCGGGTCGCTTCCGAATGAAAGCCGGCGGGGCATTGCCGCTTATACCTCCGAAAATTGTTGTACAGCCTGTCGCATTTCGATTACACTAAGAGAAAACGACATTCGGAGGTATACCAGATGCCAGACACACCAGTATGGAAAGACGAAGAATTAAGCCCGATCCGCGACAAAGTGTATCAATATATCAAGCAAGCGATTGTGCAGGGCGTCTATAAATCCGGCGAGCGCATCATCGAGCGCGAGCTGGCCGATCAATTGAACGTGAGCCGAACGCCGATCCGCGAGGCGCTGTTCCGGCTCGAATCGCAAGGCTTTGTCAAAACGCTGCCGCGCAAAGGCGTCGTCGTCTCGAAGCTGTCCCCGGAGGAAATTATCGAAATATTTACGATATTGGCCGCCCTGGAAAGCCTGGCGATGAAACTGGCCGCGCAGAGGGCCGAGCCTTCGCATCGGGAGGAGCTGAAGCGCATGATCGAGGAAATCGATCATGCGCTCGCCGAGCCGGTATTCGATCAGAGAAGCAAAATGTACCATTTCTTGATTAACGAGATCATCTTCCGCGCGGCCAAAAGCCCGCGGCTGACGCAAATGCTGGACGGCCTGTCCGACTATATCCGCGCGTTCGCGCATGTCGGCTACGAGCTGCCGGGGCGGCTGCGCAAGGCGACCGAGGAGCACAGGGCGCTTGCGCTGGCGGTTATGAACGGCGAAGGCGAGCTGGCCGAAAGCCTGACGAAAATTCATTTGGAAAATTCGAAAAAAGCGTATATGGAAGCGTTGGAAAAAGAGTAACGAACGTGCGCTAAATTGCGGGAGGGGGGTTTGCTTTGCCGAACGTCAAATTGCATCAAAACGGACAAGTATACGAGCAGGAAGTGGCGGCAAACAGCAATTTAGTTGTATTGGCCGGAATCAAAAAATTCCCGTACCCTCATCTCAAATACGGATGCGGCATGGGGAAATGCACCAGATGCACGGTCACCGTGCTTTCCGGAGGGGAATCTCTTCCCGAACCGAACTGGAAAGAAAACAAAATGCTGGGCGACAAATTGAGCGTCGGCTGCCGGTTGGCATGTCAGCTGTATATTACGGCCGATATTGAAATTCGTCAGGAATAGCCGGGAGGGGATACGTTTGCTGGAAACAGAAGGACAAGTTGAGGCGAAGCTGAAAAAACTGGATATCCGCCTGGTGTCTCCGAGCAAACCGAGCGGCAATTATGTTCCCTATACGATGGCGCCGCCGTTTATCTACATGAGCGGCGTCACCCCCAAGGTCGACGGCGTGCTGCAATACAAAGGCAAGGTCGGGCTGGACTTGTCGAAGGAAGAAGGCTATCAGGCCGCCCGCCAATGCATCATCAACCAGCTCTGCGCGCTGAAAGCGGTGCTCGGGGATTTGGACCGCGTGGCCGGCATCGTGAAAATGGAAGGCTTCATTCAAGCGGCGCCCGATTTTTACGAGCTGCCTTATGTGCTGAACGGCGCTTCCGATCTGCTCGTCGAAGCGTTCGGCGAGAAGGGCGTCCATGCGCGCTCGGCGATCGGCGTAGCCGCATTGCCCGGCTCAGCCGCCGTCGAGGTGGAACTCATCGTTCGTTACGAATAGCAGCGGAAAATAGGAACATCATCCTACTACGAAACTGATGACTGGAGGTTTTGAAGATGAGCGAATATATTTTGGTATCTACGACCGAGCGGTATAGAACGGTAACCGACAATCCGGATCTGGACACGGTGGCGGAATACGACTATTATTTTTTCGGCAAAAAGAAGACGACGTTCTCGATCTGCAAAATTAAAAATCCGGCAACCCGCATCGTCATCCAGGGCGTATCCGAAGTGTTCCCGGACAACAGCATTCCGCTCAAAGTGTTTCCGAAATTCGACACGACGGCCGAGATCGAGAAAGAAATTTACGAGCTGGATCAGGACAAGGACAGCAAAATTGTAAGGGTGCAATAAATGAAGGGCGAAGAGGCGCGGGCCGCGGTTGGAGGCCTGCGCCTTTGTATGTGTCGCACCTCGATCGCTTGTCTTGAACCCCAAAAGCCCGAACGGTATTCATTCGGGCTTGCATCCGACGCATCGGCCTGCGCGGACCTGCGCGGCCGTTGTTATTGAGCTGCGTTGATCCGTCTTTGCGCTATTTTGTTCAGCCGGTTGAGATCCTCTTCGCCCCAGGCGACGGTGATGTCGCCGGTTACGAACGTCTGGCAGGCGAGGCGATAGCCCTGGTCGATCTTGTCCTGTCCCAGCCGGTCGATCTCCTTCTTCATCACCTTGCTGAGATGTTCGTGTCCGTCCACAATCCGCACGCGGCATGTCCCGCACAGCCCTCCGCCGCATTTGAAGGGAACGGCCCCCTCATATCTGATGGATGTTCTAAGAAGATTGGCATCCCGATCCACCTCGATCGCCTTGCCTGATGTTTGAAAAGTCACAGTCGGCACAAGTATCCCTCCCCTTCGGTATAAGCCTATTATAGCATATTATCTTGGTTTATGGTATACCAAATGCAATAATTTTGATATGATACAAGGTAGAATCTATAGCATCGCTCATTGCCAAATCTTGATGTTTAATTAGGAGGAATTATGTACAAAGTCGGTATTATCGGTTACGGAACTATCGGAGAAGATGTCGCCGCGTCGATCATTCGGGGAGCGGCGGGAGAAGCGCGGCTGGCGGCGATTTTGCTGCGGGACAAGTCCAAATTTCGCGGTGGCGAGGACATCCGGGATTGCCTGATCACGGACGATGCGGACGCGTTTTTTCGCCAGCCGCTGGATATCGTCGTGGAATGCGCCGGCCATGAGGCCGTCAGGGCGTACGGCGAGAAGGCGCTGCTCCATGGCGCGGATTTGCTGCTGGTCAGCGTCGGCGCGCTGGCCGACGAAGCGCTGCTCGGGCTGCTGAAAGCAGCGGCCGCCGGCAGCGGGCGGCGATTGATCGTCCCTTCGGCCGCGATCGGCGGCCTGGACCGGATCGCCGCGGGCAGCCTGGGGCCGCTGGAGGAGGTGACGCTGATCACCAGAAAGCCGCCCCGGGCCTGGTACGGCACGCCGGTGGAGCGGCAGGTCGATCTGGCGGAATTGCGCGAGCCGTATTGCGCCTTCGACGGGGTCGCCCGCGATTCCGCGCGGCTGTTTCCGGAGAGCGTCAACGTCTCGGCCGCTTTAAGCCTTGCGGGCGTCGGCTTCGACCGGACGAAGGTGAAGGTGTACGTCGACCCGCACATCAGCCACAATACGCATGAGATCGAAGCGCGGGGCAAATTCGGACAAATCAGGCTGCAAATCTCGAACACGCCGTCGGCGCGCAATCCGAAAACCGGGTACATCGTCGCGATGAGCGTGACGAAGGTGCTGCGCGATCTGACCTCGTCCTTCGTGATCGGCCTATAGCGGTTGCGCAAGTTTATGGCGGACGGCGAAGCCTGTGATCCTGGGGGATGCCGGGCAGGCGGCTGTCCGCTTTCGTTCACAAAATAGAAAAGTCCATTTCCATTGCAGGAAAATCTATTCAACCGGCAAACTGCTGTCGGTTAATATAGGTCTTACTGATAATGATTATCAATTTCACGTTGTATAGCATGCAAAGTCATGATTTCTGTAACAAGACAAGACAGATTATGCTTCTGGAAAAGAAGAGTAAGGGTAGGCCATGAAAAAAAGATATCTCGTAATCGCGCTCATCGTATTATCTTGCTGCTCCGTCTTTATCGGCGCGAAGAACGTATCGCCGCTCGATTTGTTCCATCTGACGGAGGATCAGGCGCATATCCTGCTGGTCAGCAGACTGCCGCGCTTGATCAGCATCATTATCGCCGGCGTGAGCATGAGCGTAATCGGTCTGATTATGCAGCAGCTGAGCCGCAACAAATTCGTCTCGCCGACGACGGCGGGGACCGAGGATTCGGCCCGTTTCGGCATCCTCGTGGCGATGATCATGTTCACGACGGCCTCGCCGCTGTAAATGATGCTGCTGTCCTTCGGCTTCGCGCTGCTCGGGACGTTCATTTTTATGAAGATTTTGGATAAGGTCAAATATAAAGATGTGATTTTCATCCCGCTGGTAGGTTTGATGTTCGGCAATATCGTCGGTTCGATGACCACATTTTTCGCCTACAAGCACGATCTGATCCAAAGCATATCGGCCTGGCTGCACGGCGATTTCTCGATGATTATGAAGGGCCGCTACGAAATGCTGTACATCAGCATTCCGATTGTGATCGTGGCGTATTTGTACGCGGACAAGTTTACGGTCGCCGGCATGGGCGAGGAATTCGCCGTCAATCTGGGGTTGAACTACAAGCAGGTCGTCAATATCGGGCTCGTGATCGTTGCGCTGGTCACGTCGGTTGTCATTCTTACGGTGGGCATGATTCCTTTTCTCGGCCTGATCATTCCGAATATCGTCACGCTGTATCGAGGCGATCATTTGAAAAAAAGTCTTGCGCATACCGCATTGCTCGGCGCCGTGTTCGTGCTGTTCTGCGATGTGCTCGGACGCATCATCATCTATCCCTACGAGATCGCCATCGGCCTGATCGTCGGGGTGATCGGGAGCGGCATCTTTCTTTATTTGCTGATGAGGAGAAAGGCTTATGACCATTAACATTAAAACGAAGCTGTCCATTTTGGCCGCAGCGGCCGTGGCGTTAATCGCCGCCTTTCTGTTCATCAAGCTGGGCGCGAACTGGGGGTACGCCCTCCCGCGCCGAGGAACCAAGGTGCTTGCCATGGTGCTGACCGCCGTCACGATCGCCTTCTCCACGATGGTGTTCCAGACGATTACGAACAACCGGATTTTGACGCCGAGCATTCTCGGGCTGGATTCGCTCTACAACTTGATCCAGACGGTCGTCATTTTCGCTTTCGGCTCGACGACGATGACGGCGATGAACAAAAATGTCAATTTCGTGCTGTGCGTCGGCGTGATGGTGCTGTTTGCCGGCGTGCTGTACAAGATCATTTTCAGGCGGGAAGGGCGAAACGTATATTTTTTGCTGCTGGTCGGCATCATTTTCGGCACGCTGTTCCAGAGCTTCTCCTCGTTCATGCAGGTGCTGATCGACCCTAACGAGTATCTCAGGCTGCAGGACAAATTGTTCGCGAGCTTCAATAACGTCAACAAAGATTTGCTCTACCTGTCCATCGCCGCGCTGCTGGTCATCGGCCTGTATTTCAAGCGATTCGCCAAATATTTGGACGTTTTGTCGCTCGGCAAGGAACAGGCCATCAATTTGGGAGTCGACTACGATTATGTGGTCAAAAGGCTGCTTGTGCTCGTCGCGATTCTCGTTTCGATCTCTACGGCGCTGGTCGGGCCGATCACCTTCCTGGGGCTGCTGGTCGCCAACGTCACCCATCAGCTGATGGGAACGTACCGGCACAGCCAGCTGATCGTCGGCTCGATGCTGATCAGCATCATCGCGCTGGTCGGAGGCCAGCTGATCGTCGAGCGGGTGTTCACGTTTACGACTACCGTCAGCGTGGTCGTCAATCTCGCGGGCGGTCTGTACTTCATCTATTTGTTGCTAAAGGAGAATAAATCGTGATCGAGGTAAGAAACGTTTCGAAGCGGTACGGCGGCAAGCCGGTGATCGACAATGCGACGGTAAACATCGCCAAAGGCAAAATTACGGCGTTTATTGGGCCGAACGGCGCGGGGAAAAGCACGCTGCTGTCGATGATCAGCCGGCTCATCGCGAAAGACAGCGGCGACATCCGGATCGACGGCAAGGAGCTGGGCGAATGGAAAAGCAATGAGCTGGCGCGAAAAATTTCGATCCTGAAGCAGTCCAACCATATCAACGTCCGGCTGACGGTCAGGGAGCTGGTCAGCTTCGGCCGGTTTCCTTATTCGCAGGGCAGGCTGACGGACGAGGACCAAGCTTTCGTCCAGGAAGCGATGGCCTATATGGAGCTGGAGGAGATGCAGCACAAATATCTCGACGAACTGAGCGGAGGCCAGCGGCAAAGAGCTTACATCGCCATGGTGATCGCGCAAAACACCGAATACGTGCTGCTGGATGAGCCGCTCAACAATCTGGACATGAAGCATTCCGTGCAAATCATGAAGGTGCTGCGGCGGATGGTCAGCGAGCTCGGCAAAACGATCGTCATCGTCATCCACGACATCAATTTCGCCTCCTGTTATTCCGACTGCATCGTGGCGCTGAAGGACGGCCAAATCGTGCAGGAAGGCGCAACGGAATCGATCATTACCGGGCCGGTGCTGAAAGAGGTTTACGATATGGACATCCGCATCGAGAGCATCGGCGGAAACCGGATTTGCATTTATTTTACTTAGTTTCCCCTGAAAAAGTCAGGGTGTTTTGAGCATAATTAAAAGGAATTCAGCACCTCAAAATGGAAATTGTTATTGTCGAGATAACAAAGTTC
>NZ_FNDY01000024.1 GCF_900099895.1 Paenibacillus naphthalenovorans | reverse complement strand
TATTCTGAGGTGTTATGGAAAGAAATCAATGTACATTCATTGAAATAACGGGATGTACGCTCAATTCTTTCCATAACCAAATTCTTTCGATAATTACCGACTCCAGGAGGCCCGAGCAGGATGAGATTGTAATTCTGCTCAAGCCATAGAAGTTCCCGAAGTTGCTGAAATTGGCGTTTGCTTAAGGACGGTTGTTCTTCCAAACGAAACTCATCCAGCGTCTTCACTTCAGGGAAGGACGCCCATTTATACCGCCTGGCGAGTTGCTTTTCTTCTCGGCGGACTAATTCATAGCGGAGTAGCCGCTGCAGGAACTCACGGCATGTCCATTGGTGTTCTTCAGCCTCCATCAAGCTTTCGTCAACGATCTGGGCTGCTTCCGTGAGGTTGAGCGTTTTTAAGCTTTGTTTCAGGTGCACAATGGTCTCGTTCATGTTCAGCCTCCTCCCAAAATACGCCGGTAAATCTCAATATCACGAATTTGAGGCTTGACTTTCCATTTGGTTGGATCCACTCCGCTCACCCGTTTAATGTTGCTCATATCCGGCGTCGTTTTTTCGTAAGACCTCGAGAAGTGGTTCACGGCATCAACGAAGTCCACTGCCCTGTATAATCGGTTGGTCAAACAGTAACGAAGTGCTTGATCCGCGGCTTCTTTCGATGCCTGATCCAGCGTCTTTTGAATGAGTTGGAGTTGATCTCGGGTATACCGAGGATGAAGCCGATGAATCTTTTTCAGGTAAGATGAAGCCAGGTCAGGATCGAGAAATTGCCTCCTCACGCTTTCTAAGTAGGCAGCGATACCTTTCTGGCGATCTCGCCGATGATTCGTGTTCTGGATGAGTTGGCCCCGCCTCTGTGAGCGTTCATGTTCAGCAATGATTTCCCCGGTATCCAAGTCATAGATTTGCAATGTTGATTCATGGACCCGGACTCCAACTTCTTTCGAGGTGCCATCATAAGTCCCGAGGGGAACGGAATACCGGCTCCCTTCATACCAGATGGTGTTGTCCTTCCGCACGGTCCTTGGTATACTCGTACTAGGAGTTTTTATTTTTTCTGGGACCGGGCGAAGGTGTTGCTTCTCAAGGGCGAACACTTCGGCTGGTATTTTTTTGGTCGTATGATGGATAAGAGCATTTCCTGTCCGGTCTAACCAAGCCATGCAGTCCTCATTCAACTTGTCTACACTTACGAAGATCCGATGGCGTGCGAAATTCCGTTTGACGTACTTCACGACATTCTCGATACGACCTTTGCTTTCGGGATCTTGTTTCCGGCACATGTAGACCTGAATGCCTCGGTGGCGAACGTATGCCGCAAATTCGTGGGTTAGGATTAAATCGCCGTAATTTTCACTGGTAAGCAACAAGTGATCCTGATCATAAATGATTTCTTTCGTCATTCCTCCATAAAAGGCAAAAGCTAATTCATGAGCATCGATCACATCCTTCGTAATAAACGGCCGATCTTGCCAATGAACGAATTTCTGTCTGGAGTGGGATAGAACAAACGTAATAAACCAGCACTTCACGAGATTCCCTTGGAGATTCTTCATTTTCGTCTCCCCGAAGTCCACCTGCATTTGTTCACCCATTGGGGGATCGGGAATGGCTTCATACTGCCTTTGTTGCGTCTCCTTTGGGATCCCGTACATCTTTCGCAGCAACCGGACATAGCTTCTTACAGTACTTTCCCCAACTTCAATTTCTGGATGGTGTTCCTTTAGCCAATCCCATATTTGAGCGGCAGAGAGGTCGGAGTACTCCCTCAACCACTGGATGATGCGCTGCTCAAAAGGGTCTAATTTCTTTTTTCGAGTCTCCAGACCTTCCATGAATTGTTTGAATTCATCCGGATTCATGCTCATGTACTTATACACCGTGTTCCTTGAGACATTCAGTTTTCTAGCAATCTGAGAGACTTTCAATCCCTTCGCTTTCATCTGATGAATGGAGAAATACATATGCCACCTTTCTAAGCGTTTCATCTTCCTCACCCATGATGATTATTCTACGATGAATAATAGTCACGGGAGGAAGTGGTCGTAAAGTGTTCATTACTATTGAGCAATTTTTGTTGTCTATATTCTAGCGGTTACACCTACAACTTGAAATATGTTGGGCAAGAATGGGCGAGGCCATTAAAGATATCGGTTTTGTTGACCTTCGCCGCGGGAGACTTGAAAGTTCCCGTCTTTCAAAAGGATTCGGACATGGATGTCCCCGTTTGTTATTGTTTTGACTGGACGTGGGTGTGCTAAGAAAATATGTATTAGACTGAAAAATAAAGTGTTAGACATCGAAAATAAAGTTCTAGACTGGCGGCATTATTAAGCTAACTGGCAACAGTTTAATAAGAAACCATACGTTGGTTATGCCTTACAAGTAACTTTAGAGTTGCTTATCTTGACAAGAAACTGTAGGGTTGCTTATACTCGATATATGAATTGGGACAAAGACGCTATTTTCAAAGCACTTGGCGACTCGACTCGGCGGCTTATATTAGACGAACTATCCGAACGCAACGAGCTGACGTTGTATGAACTTACGGCACGTCTCATTATGAAGCACAATCTTTCTATTTCACGACAGGCGATCGCTAAACATCTTGCTACATTGGAAGATGCAGGGCTCGTAATATCAAAACGAAAGGGAAAGTATCGAGTAATTCTGTTTAACAAGGAACCACTTAAAAACTTGCTGAAAGGATGGATAGAGTAACTTTAATGATAAACTTCTGACGAATGTATGGTTTTTTCTGATTGAAGCCAGTTTGTTAGAAGAGCACCAACGTCGCATATATCAAAGGAGGCAAAAAGCATTATGAAAATCATTGTTACCAGTATATTCGTTCAAGATCAAGAAAAGGCATTGGAGTTTTATACAAAAATGCTGGGCTTTGTAAAGAAGCATGACGTTCCCGCAGGAAAATATAGGTGGTTAACGCTTGTTTCTCCCGATGATCCAGACGGTACCGAGCTTTTGCTCGAACCGAATGACCATCCTGCCGCCAAAGAGTATCAAAGGAAGATATTTGCCGATGGCATTCCAGCAACAATGTTTGGCGTTGAAGATATTCACAAAGAATATAAACGATTAGTGAAAGAAGGCGTGAATTTTACAATGGAGCCGACAAAAATGGGCGAAGTCACAATAGCTGTCTTCGACGATACTTGCGGCAATCTTATTCAGATCGTACAGAAGTAACTGTCCTATTTTTAGCAGCGGTAGTCTAAGCCTTTATTTTTCCGTCCTAGACTATCGCTGCTTATTGTTTTCGGGCCAGTCTAATACTTAATTAGACGGAGCTGACAACTTAAAGTGAAGCAGATTCAACATAAATCAACGAATGCTTGATAGCTTGATTAAGTGTGGAATAGAGTTCGAACGGATTGAAATGGCATCGTCAAAAGAATTCTATAATTTGGTTGGAAATAAAGCATTAAGACTGCTGCATCTGATCTCCATCAATCAAGGAGCTAGAATCAAAAGCGGCTGATTTTTCTCAGGAAATTGAGCAAACATAAATTTCATAAACCTCAAAAGACGGAAAGAAACAATTGAGTGATTAGTCCTCTAGATAAATAAAGTTCAGGAGGAGACAATTTGCCATCTCTACTTAGAAAGGATTCAATTCGACTACTTGAAGCAAGTATTAATAGCTTAAGCTTAGCTACTATAGGACTAGCGCTTCCTTTACGCCATGAACCAAGGGAACGGAGTTCCTTGTATGCAGCAGAGATAGGTCTAATTGGTGCTGCCGCAGAACAAGCTGTTAACGCATGTATTGTGCAATCGCTTGGTTTGAAAGGATTATTACTTCCAGACGGAAAGTTCAAATCAGCCACACAAACCTTCGATGAATTTATTAATTTGTTGAAATCCGCAAGTCCGAGAATAAGTTTTCTATTTAGTGGGATTCAAGATCAAATTGAGCATCGACAAAAATTATTATCTCGCGTTTCAAGATTTCGTTTATTAGCAAAATCAAGAGCCGGTGGGCTTCATGCAGGGATTGGCCCAGCAAGGGAGGTCGCTATTTCACTGGCAATAGATATCTCAGAGTTTCTTAATGAATTAGGAAGGTCATCGAGGATCAAACCATATTTAGGGACTATACCAAGGCCACATGATGTCGTAAAAGACAAGGTAACCCTGATTGAAGAACTCGCTGTGAAATTAAACAGATCAGAACGCATAGATGAAAAAGCTGCATATCTTAGCTCCGCTTTTCTAATAATCCCAGACATTGATGATGTACAGCCTGAATGGTTAGATGCATTTGAAAGAATAAACATCGTACCTACTTCAAATGACATTGTGTTATTGTTAGATGCTCTCAATAAAGCTGTACCGACATCTTTGATGCGATCTACAGGGGAAGGTGTTGCTATACCAGTTAGAGTTGAACCCAATAACCCTTCGGCTATTCCAATATCACCACAGTTCTTAAGAAGGGAATTTAATCAACTAAACGAGCAATGGCATGCTGACGCCGGAAATGCAAACGGAAGGTTAAAAAAAGGAATCCTCGATTTACCACCACAGGATTTCATTTGGGATATATTTGGAATTGGCATAGAGAATCTCAACATTTTGGAGAAAGAATCGGGATTGCCAGCTCAGCAAACTTGGCCTTTTATTGCAACAAGTTTAAGTTCATCTGGCACAATATTACCCTACTGGTTTATTGTTAGGCGAACCGAGATCCTCAAAGAACTTGATGCAATCATGAAAAGAGTAGAGAAATATAGTAAAAGTTATTTAAAACGTAATTTGCGAGAATTTTACATAGGTCTAGAATGTCTGATTAAAGAAAAACCTCTTGCAGAGGATTCACAATTGTTCTTAGATATTGCTTACTTATACAGTACAGTAGATGAGAAGAGATCAAATTTAAATTCAGTTATTAGCAACAAAATATCATATAGCAGCAACGATCAAAGATTTGATGAGATCGCCAACAGAGTATTAAAAGAAGAGCTAAGTCTAAGTGATGCCTTAATTAAAATTTCTAAGCTTACAACTTCGGACAAATCTTTAAAGACTTACTGGATTCGCACTTTTGCTGAATGTTGTTATGATGAGGAAGATGTCCCAGGATTGCTTAGTACAATAAGGGCAGAGGATGTTCAACCCGCAGCTAAAACGGCAGTTAGAAAGAGCTTGCGCTTGATTGATTTTTTATGTAATGGGCCAGAAACATAAGAACACGGACAACCTTCAAATTGTTCTCCAGTCTCTGCTCAAGTTACTCTACAAGTTCTTATTAAATGCTCTTATGTGACAAAAAATAGAAAATTGGTAATTCTATTTAGTGTACGAAACATCTTCACTTTGTACAAAGTACTACACTACATTGTAGACTGGCGGCGTGCGTTAAGCTAATTCATCTAATTTTTGAAACAATACGATCTTTGACGAACATTTCCTTTTATGGCTTTCAAGACCTATAATTAATTGATTTATCTAGCCTAAGAAGGGAGATGGAGTATGTTAACTCTGAAACTACATGAACTACCTGGTCGTGATGCTTATGAGATTATGTATGGGAAATACAAAGACGAACATTGGTTGGAAAGTTCCATATTTATCACACATGATTTCTTTATGAGTACTGAACTGGAAGATGTGTTGCTCAAAGTAGTTCCTTTTAACCCTTTTGGGCCGACTGAGATCACCATGTCAGACTGGGATACGATAAAGAAAGACGTTTTCTCCTCTTGTTCTGAATTTACAAAACAATTAGTTTCCGAAATTGATAAATGGACCAAGGAATGTTTTAAGCACGAATCGTGTTTTACTATTTGTGGCCCCTGAACTAACGGAGCGTCGGTCTAGGACTTTATTTTCTTATCCATGGCTGTCACTGTTAGATTTCTGGGGTCAGTCTGTCCTATCCTGAAAATACCGATCGATGGAAGAACTAAAAAAGGCAATAAGAAAGTAGCCCTCCAGCCTAATAGTTTTGGCTAGGGCAACGGAAACTCTGTTTGAACTGACAGTTGCATTAGGAGGCAACCGTGTTGACAGAAACCGATATGCCTAATGACTCGAGTTTCCTTATGTGCTGAGCATTCACCACCAGTGCTTCAATTCCCTCGAGTTCCAACAGATTGTAGCTTGGCTTCCAGTAAGCGCCTGTGCTCTCCATGGCGACGTGAGTGCATCCTTTGGCTTTAATCCAATCAACAAGCAAGATCAGGTCATCGGTCATAGCCTCGAACGTTCGAATTTCTTTGCCTTCCGGCGTGATGGTACAGGCCACGATGTTCTTTTTATGAACGTCAAGACCGCACACATGGTTGTAAACGACGTCCATTCCTAGAACTCTCCTTACGGCGTGCAAGTTTGAAGGGCTGGTGCAACAACCGCCAAATGGTTATTCTATCCTGTGTGCTTCCAACTTGGAGCAACAATCTGTGGTGCACCTGGTCGTTGGGGTCTGTCTAAGACTCGGGTTCGAAGCACCATTGACTGCCGACCTCCCTTCGCCAGCCGTAAGTAAATTATATCGCATGTCCAATATTTTCATCATCTGATGGTGCCGCGTTAGCGGCATGGGCGTCTAAAACTTTATTTTCATCAGACCACTGAAGCTGATTTTGATAATACACTTAGTAAATTAATTACCAAAACTAATACTTTCACCTTAAGAGACTATATTCTTGAGTTAAGAGATTTATGGATGGATAGGACAGGCAAGGTCGGTGGATGAGGTAAAAAATATCGTATATCCACATTGTAAATAAAAATTAAATACAAAAAAATGCTGTCTTTAACCAGCATGTCGATATAATCGTATTCACAATAAAAGCATTTGGTCATAACATAAATCAATCTTATGCAAATAAATGGGAACCATCTGTGAGGGAAGTTGGGCCTTCATATAAAATTCTCTCTCCAATGTGAAGATTTGATGACATCTGATATCCGCGGAATTGCGTAACCGTGAGACAAACCAAGGCTCAACCCTTGCCGGAAGCCGGGTTAAGCCTTGGTTTTTGTGTATCCAATGGCTCTTGTGGACGGACTCCTCATTTTTTACCAGCTTTTTAATAGCTTATAAATATTATATAATAGTAAATAAATATATTAATCTATTAATAATAGTGATACACTATAATCAGGTTATAATTGATCCAGAAAAGATGTGTCACTAAGCCGCGCCCTGGCTTGTTGTGGCGCCTAAGCAGGAGTGCTTACATCCTTTCTGCAAAACGTAGGGTATAAGGACGGTTAAAATGAGCAACAGACAAATGAAAACAGACGTTATCTTAATTGGTGCCGGAATCATGAGTGCTACTTTAGGGTCACTGCTGAAAGAATTAGTACCGGATTGGGACATTACAGTGTTTGAAAGGCGTGCAAACGCAGGAGAGGAAAGCTCCAACGAATGGAATAATGCGGGAACGGGGCATGCCGCACTGTGCGAGCTTAACTACACCGTCGAAAAACCGGACGGATCCATAGACATTAGCAAAGCGATAAAGGTTAACGAAGAGTTTCAGGTTTCAAAGCAGTTCTGGTCCTATCTGGTAAACAGCAATCTGATACGCGATCCGCGTGACTTTATCATGCCAGTCCCTCATATGAGTTTTGTACAAGGGGAACATGATGTACATTTTTTGAAAAAACGTTTTGATGCGCTGTCTAGCAATCCGCTGTTTCAAGGAATGGAATATTCCGATGACCCGGGAAAACTGATGGAATGGATTCCGCTTATGATGAAAGACCGGACATTGAATAAACCTATAGCGGCTACAAGAATCGAATCCGGAACGGATGTTAACTTTGGCGCTTTAACGCGCATATTGTTTGCCCACTTAAAAAATAAAAATGTCGATATAAAATTCAACCATCATGTTGATGATATTAAACGTACTGGGGACGGCTCGTGGGAATTGAAAGTGCGAAATGTCGATAGCGGTACCGTCGAACGCCATACGGCAAAATTCGTCTTTATTGGCGGCGGGGGAGGAAGCCTGCATTTGCTGCAAAAATCCGGTATTCCTGAAGGAAAAGGTATCGGAGGATTTCCGGTAAGCGGACTATTTATGGTGTGTCAGAATCCGGATATTGTAGCGCAGCATCATGCAAAAGTATACGGCAAAGCTTCGGTCGGCGCTCCTCCAATGTCCGTTCCGCATCTTGACACAAGATTTATCGACAACAAAGAATCGCTGTTATTTGGACCGTTTGCCGGCTTCTCGCCAAAGTTTTTAAAATTCGGTTCCATGCTTGATTTGGTAACTTCCGTAAAACCGCATAATCTCGTAACGATGATGGCGGCAGGCGTAAAAAACGCTTCATTGACAACATACCTGATCAAGCAGGTGATGTTATCGAAAGAACAGCGCATGGAAGCATTACGGGAATTTATCCCGAACGCCAAAAGCGAGGACTGGGATTTACTGGTAGCTGGCCAGCGTGTGCAAATTATCAAAGATACGGCTGCCGGCAAAGGAACGCTTCAATTTGGTACGGAAGTGATTAGTGCCGCTGATGGCTCGATAGCTGCATTGCTCGGTGCTTCTCCGGGTGCTTCTACCGCCGTTTCCGTCATGCTTGAGGTCATAAAAAAATGCTTCCCGCAGCATTTAAAAACGTGGGAGCCGAAAATAAAGGAAATGATTCCTTCTTATGGCGTGTCACTATTGAAAAATCCGGAACTTATTCACGAAATTCATACTTCAACAGCACGGACGCTTGGATTAAGCGAAAACTTGCCGTTACAGGCAAGTAACCCGAACCATACCATAAATAACGAAGTTTTGATTTGAGATTCATTTGCCGGTCCGTTATAGCCGTTAAGCTGTGGGGAAATGATGGTAATAAAGCAGCGTCAGTCAAGGACTTTATTTTCCTCCTTGGCCGCCGCTGCTTTTTTTCTTATGTCTGACGCAGTCTAATCCCCGCCACCGCCACCGCCGTCTCCGCATGCGGGCGCCGTTTTTACGCCGTTCCAGGAACGGACCAAGGCATATTCGATCGCCGCCAGAAGGTCCGGCTGGAACAGGGGAGAGGCGCGATATAAGATTTCCTCCGCTCTTCAGAAATTTCTTTCCTCCGCCACCGGACGCTGGCCCATACGGCTCCCCCGCCCACAAAGATAATCAGCAACAGTAGAGAATCCCACATTTTCACATCTGCAATGTACAAATAGAGAAGGAGCCCGAAGTGTATGGCAGCCAATACGGGAATCCACACTTTTCTGGCGGGATACACCCCGAAGCCGGCCATGGTATCCGGCTTTCTCTCCAGCAGCAGCCGCAGCCAGCGGCCAAAAGCCCTGCCAAGGCGGCTGGAGCGCTGGATGTATTTGCTCTCTTAAGCCTTTTGCTTTCGTTCCGTCTTGGTAGGTCCCGCCAGATGCTCGAGCGAGAGCACGGAGGTGCCGCGGAACAGCCATCCCAGAAGGTGCCGGTCCGCCGCATCCAACTGGCTCCGGTCGCCTTTGAAGGTAAACTGCAGCAGCCCCTTTGGAGCATTCGGGTCCTCTTGAAATCGTTGTCCCGCCGCTGCCCGGCTGACTCCGATGTATTCCCGCCGATTTTGCGCAAGGAAAGTCCAATCTAACTCGCCGCCGTCTGCGTATTTCACGGCCGCCTTGTCGATCCGATAGCGGTAATACAGCTGCCTCGTTTCATTCTTTGCCCGAAAGTCGACATAATACGTGCCGCGGCGGGGGGTTCAGTCGACGTTCAGCCGGTTCAGTCCGACGTATCCGAAATCGCTGAGAACCCGGTCGGAAGGGGGAGTATAAGCTTCGAAGAGTTCTATATTTTCCCCGCCGTACGCATCCATATGCCGAGGCATCCAGTCGTAATCGCCGTGTACGGTATACGTGTATAATTCCTCCACATACAGATCCACGTCCGGCATGATGTCCGCCATGATCTCAACCTTATCGATGGTGTAAGATGATGTTTTGCCGCACCGGGAAGCAGCAATAACGAAAGCAGTAGTGAGAAAAGGAGCAGTGTTATCCGGTATGTACTCTTCATCGCCGTCCTCCAAGTTGTGCAGGATGTCATTATCCTGTATTACGTAAAGGAGGCTATTCATGTTTCGGCTAACTGGCATATTTTACATTTGCAGCGCCGGCAGCTTGAGGGAGGGATGATACTTTCGATGGTTCAATATGACATACTTTGTCATATTGATGCTCTATAATGGAGGAATAATCAACGAAAGGAGTACCAGATCATGAAACCTTTAGATGGAAAAGTGGCTTTGGTCGCAGGTGCAACACGCGGCGCCGGCCGAGGAATTGCTATTGAATTAGGAGCGGCTGGAGCGATCGTTTATGTGACCGGACGCACGACACGAACACAACGATCCGAGTACAATCGTCCTGAAACTATTGAAGAAACCGCTGAGCTTGTAAATCATGCGGGTGGTAGAGGGATCGCGGTTCAAGTGGATCATCTCGATCCTGATCAGGTTCAAGCTCTAATTGCACGCATAGAGAGCGAACAGGGGCGACTGGACATCCTGGTTAACGATGTGTGGGGAGCTGAGTATTTGGCACAGTGGAACGTACCCGTATGGGAGCACTCCCTTGAAAGGGGACTTCGCATGCTTCGGCTTGCGATGGATACCCATATCATTACAAGCCACTTTGCATTACCCCTGTTAATCCGAAACAGGAACGGACTGGTCATTGAGGTAACGGACGGCACGGCAGAATACAACGACAAAAACTACCGATTATCCCTGTTCTACGATCTGGCCAAGACGTCTGTCATTCGAATGGCCAAATCTTTAGCCTATGAACTTTTACCATATCAATGCACCGCCATAGCAGTGACTCCGGGTTGGATGCGTTCTGAATTGATGCTTGATCACTATGGTGTTACAGAAGAGAACTGGCGTGATGCCGTAGTGAAGGAACCTCATTTCATCATCTCGGAAACGCCGCGTTTTGTAGGGCGTGCCGTTGCCGCATTAGCCGGAGATCCGGAGGTTGCCCGATGGAACGGTCAATCTGTGTCAAGCGGCAAGCTCGCACAAGTGTATGGTTTTTATGATCTTGACGGATCGCAGCCAGACTGCTGGCGGTATCTCGTAGAAGTGGTGGATGCAGGGAAACCGGCGAATGCTACCGGGTACCGCTAATACAGCTGATCAGAAGTTGACGGTTTTGCAGGTGTCCAGGAAGCCATGCATGATCTCAGGACTTGATCTGGTCTCGTGCCCGGCCTCTTATTTTGGAAATAATAACTCATTTGGTAAAAAATTCTTCGAAAATGTGATACCATAAAAAGGACTAAAGAAGGGAGTGATTTATTGTGAGCAGATCCATTCCGGAGATTACATTGAATGACGGAGTAAAAATACCCGTTATCGGTTTGGGTACATATTCACTAAAGGGCACCGCTGGTGTCAACGCGATCGTAGGCGCCATAGATATGGGTTATCGGCTCCTGGATTCCGCTTATAATTATGAAAACGAAGGAACCGTAGGGGAAGCCATCAGGCGCAGTTCCGTTCCGAGGGAGCAATTCATCATCACTTCCAAATTGCCGGGTCGCTATCACTCGTATGACAAAGCGGTTACGGCCATTCAAGAATCGTTGTATCGCGCAAATCTTGATTATTATGATTTATATCTGATTCATTGGCCGAATCCCAAACAAGATCATTATGTGGAAGCCTGGCAAGCGTTAATTGACGCTAAAAAATGGGGGCTTGTCCGTTCGATCGGCCTCAGCAATTTTTTACCGGAGCATATTGAACGTTTAATCAAAGAAACCGGCATTAAGCCAAGCGTCAACCAAATCGAGCTGCACCCGTTTTTCAATCAAGCCGATCAACGAAAATGGCACGAAGAAAACAGCATTGTAACCGAATCGTGGAGCCCATTAGCGAGAGCAAATGACATTTTAAAGCATGAAACCGTTCAAAAAATAGCTCATCATCATAACAAATCTGTGTCGCAAGTCATCTTACGTTGGCATTACCAGCTCGGGGCCATCTCCATTCCCAGATCTTCATCCCCTGCGCGGCAGCTTGAAAATATCTCCATATTCGACTTTTCTCTGGATGATAAAGAAATGAGCATAATAGCAGAATTAACCCGCCCCGATGGCCGGATTGCGAATCAAGACCCGGCTGTGTATGAAGAATTTTAAAGGAAAAGGGCGTGACCGGACCGGCCGTGCAAAGGCCGGGGCTTCCGGTGCACGTCCCATAAAAATAAGCCGGGGATGAACCGGCTTATTTATTTTTATACTTAATCATTGAGCCCGGTTAAACACGGAAAGATCGGCAGGATGGGTGATAGACATATGGATCTTGGTTTATTTATTATTAATTTCAAGTTACTTGACAAAAGTAAGTTATAAAAATATAATCTGAACATAACGCAAGAAATGAATTAGGACCTGCTGGGCGTCGGCTTGCCGGGCTATCAAGATCGGCTGCCGTTTTTTCTGATCATGATCAAGGAGATGTTTAATGATGGACTCAATAATGAAATCAAGTTCAGTCGAAGAAATCGTGAAAATGAGAAGGTCCGCCAATAACTTCGACAGTAATGTGAAGATACCCAGAAGAGAAATTGAAGAGATGTTTGAATTAGCTAAATTCGCACCATCCGCATTCAACTTGCAGCACGCCCATTATGTGGTAGTGGATGAGCCTGAGCTCAAATTAAAAGTGAAGGAAGCAGCATACGGTCAGCATAAAGTGGGGACCGCTTCAGCCGCTATCATTGTACTAGGGGATTTAGAAGCTTACACTGATGCCGAACGGATCTATGAAGGCATGCTTCATTTGGGGATGATGGATGAGCTTACATACCGACAAACCATTGATTCCATTTATGCAGCCTATCAAAACTTAGAATTTCGTAAAGAAGAAGCCATTCGTAACGCCTCGTTATCCGCAATGCAATTTATGCTTATTGCGAAATCAAAGGGGTGGGACACTTGTCCGATGATTGGCTTTAACTCCGAGCAAGTAAGGGCAGTATTAAACATTCCGGATCGATATCACATCGCTATGATGATAACCATAGGTAAAGAAAAGACGAATCACCCTAGACCTAGAGGCTACCGTAAACCGGTCGGCGAATTTGTGCATTTTAGTGCTTTCTCTTCATAAGCTGGACGCGGATCGGGGTAAGCACGGTAACCGATGTAAGGTGGAAGGGTGAGGAGGGGTCGACTCGTCATGGAAAAAAAGCAACCGATGCTGCAGACCGCAAGCCGCCTTTTGAAATGTGGAGCGGATCTGACAAAAAGATAGAGTATGCCCCCCCCTTTATTACCCATTACGGCAAGGTCGCGTGAAATGGATTCCCGCCAATCGTTTATTCCTTTGCCTCGATTCGGGCAAGCTCCTTACGTACGATTGGCGCGACCCTGGTGCCGAGCAATTCGATGGCTCGCATGACTTCGCGGTGCGGCAACGTACCGACATTCACATGCAGAAAGAAACGGGTAACCCCCAAGTTTTTGCGCAGCAGAATAATCTTTTCCGCCACGTATTCGGGATCGCCCACGTAGAGGGCGCCTCGTAGACTGCGTGCGGCATCAAAGGTTGCCCGGGTGTACGGCTGCCCCCAACCCCGCTCACGCCCGATAACGTTCATTTGGGCTTGTGTGGGAGGGAAGAATACATCGGCAGCCTGCTCGGTGGTTTCTCCGACAAATCCGTGCGAATGAGTCGCAATCGGCAGCTTGTCAGGATCGTGCCCGGCTTTCGCTGCGGCCTTTTTATAGAGGTCGACTAACGGCGCGAAACTCTCAGGCATTCCGCCGATGATGGCGAATACGATCGGAAGACCCAGCATTCCCGCCCGAACCGCAGACTGCGGAGTCCCGCCGCTTGCGATCCACACAGGCAGCGGGTTCTGAACGGACCGGGGGTAGACGCCAAGGTTATGAATAGCGGGACGATGACCGCCGCGCCAGGATACCTTCTCCGAGGAGCGGATCGCAAGCAGCAGCTCCAGCTTTTCTTCGAACAATTCGTCATAATCGTCCAGGCTGTATCCAAAGAGCGGAAAAGATTCAATGAACGACCCCCGGCCAGCCATTATTTCCGCCCGGCCGTTGGAAATGCCGTCAAGGGTGGAGAAAGCTTGATACACGCGAACCGGGTCGTCTGAGGACAGCACGGTAACAGCGCTCGTAAGCTTGATCCGCTTGGTCATGGCGGCCGCTGCCGCCAATACAACGGCGGGCGCGGAGCCGGCGTAATCGGGCCGATGATGCTCTCCGATTCCATAGACATCCAGGCCGACCTGATCGGCCAGTACGATCTCCTCAACCGCATTGCGCAGCCGCTCGGCATGGCTGATGACCTCTCCCGTCACCGGGTCGGGTGTTGTCTCCAAAAAAGTACTGATTCCTATTTCCATATGGATCGCCGAATCGGCCATGTGGATTCGCCTCCTTTATATTACCTATAGTTTACTCATTTATTTATAGCTTCTCAAATGCCAGCTTCACCCGTTATCCATCGGCATACAAATACGACTTTACGTCATGGCCGACAAATGCTTTCCAAATGATAAGGTTATAGGGGTAAGTCCAATCTATCTCATAGCCCCCAAACATCTCATGAAGCCGGTTGCTGTTGAAAATAATAGAGCCCTTTTGGTCAAAAGCGACCCCGTCCACCCATAGCATTCGGTCATCGGACACAAAATCATGGAATCTATGACTGGAAGGTGTATAGATGCCGATTCCCTTTCCTTCCAGCATGGTGTAGAACACATTTCCTTTATTATCCGCGTGCATCCCGTCGGTGGTCGTGCGCTTGCTGCCAATGGCCCGTACGGCACTGCGGATTTCTTTCAACGGCGTGGTAAAGTTTCTTAACAGCGAGGTATCGATTGCATATAGATTGCGCCCCGTGACCGGGCAGTAATACAACGTGGTACGGTCCGCGGATAAGGCGATGCCGTCGGCTCCGATTCGAAGAGGAGTATCCTTGAAGACCGGCTTATAGTCAATTTGAAAATGAAAACCGGGAAAATCCTGAGTGCTGTAAATCAAGGAAGGAAAACCGCTCCTGGAGGCTTTCCCGAGTTGGGAATGGAATCAAGCGGGCAATTTGGAGGAACTCTTCTTTTTATAATAAAAACATATATTCCCAATTCGAAAGGAATGGACATGAAAACCAAGCTAATAAATTTTGTCATATGATATAAACTTACATTGTTTCATCCTTCACTAACTCCAAAAAATGTTTTAGCGTTAATGGCATATGTTTATCTGCCTTACGACGGCAAAGGTATACGGGGCGTTTAACTTCAATTCCTTGTACCTTTGTCCGCCCGATCTCTTTCCTGTCCAGATGATCCTGCACTGCAAGAGAAGGTGCCAGCATAACCCCGTATCCGGCAATAACAGCACGGATGGATTCATTAAACCCGTGTAATTGTAACCCGATATAGGGCGGTTCCACGCCATGTATTTTAAAAAGAGAAAAAAGAATTTCTCTTGTAGAACTGCCCGTTTCCCTCATAATAAAAGGTTCTTGAACTAAATCGGATAACATCACCTCTTTTCCATCATATTTATGGCCTTTCGGGACAATAAACCAATAATGGATGTCCATGATATGGGAAAGTGCGATATCCGGCTCCGTCCATTTTTCTTTCACCACAAAAGCAACATCCGTTTGGTAATGAAGGAGCTTATCGATCGCCTGTTCGGAATTCCCGCTGTATACATTTACATGCACAAGTGGAAATTGATTCTTGAATTTAGCCAGCCATGCCGGCAATAAAAAATTGGCAGGCAAATAAGTTGAGGATAGGCGAAGTTCTTCTTGCTCCCCCTTTTTGTATTGTTCCAATTTTTTTTCAATATCTGCTTCCATATCAAAAAGCCTCTCGGCCTGTTTAAAAAGGAATTCCCCTGCTTCTGTCAATTCAATTCCTCTACCTTTTGGAACCATTAAAGTTAACCCTGTTTCTTTCTCTAAATTGCGTATTTGCATGGTTACGGCCGGCTGGCTGATTAATAAAGCTTTGGCCGCCTCCGTTACACTCTTTTTAGAAGCTACCGAACAGTATATACGTAAAGCATGGAGGTTCATTTGGTATAACCCTTTCATAATTCTAATTTATGAATCGGCAAAAAATATATATTAGATTTATTAATTACTATTATATAACATATTTTGAAAGAGGGATTAAAAGGGGTCGAAAATAATGGCATTAGCGGGAATTTCTTTGAATTGGGGTTATATAGAATGATTGATGTGAACACCATCAGTTTGGTTGTAATCGGCTTAGGAGCCTCGTTTCTTGGCACACTCGCAGGGGGGGCCGGCTTCATTACTGTGCCAGCCATGATGCTAACCGGTATTCCTATTCAAACCAGTATTGCAACCAATAAATTTTCATCCGGCATTGCAGCGGCATCAAGCGTATTCTACCTTCTGCACCATAAACAAATGAAAGCCATGTCCATAATCTGTATCTTTTTACTGGCCTTTTCAGGCGGCATTGGCGGGGCTTTATTGACAGCTCATCTACAGGAGAAGACCATGAACGTACTTGCGTTCTTTTTACTATGTGCTGCTTTGGCCGTTAATTTAAAAAACAAAAAATGGAATTCTAACCCGGAATCCCAGCAATACTCGATAAATAAAAGAAATATTTATTTTCCTATATTGATTGCCGCTTATGATGGCGGTTTTGGTCCGGGTTCTTCTACTTTCAGTATTCTTTATTTTATGAAAAATAATAGCAGCTATATAAAAGCGGCCCAGTTGACAAGAGTTTTAATCTTCGGAAGCTGTGCCGGAGGATTTATCGTATTTTATCAAACCGGATTTATTCAATGGCCATACGCCATCGCCATGGCGCTTGGATCCACTGTCGGCTCTCAAATGGGTATTATGATTTTACCTAAAATCCGTACCAAAACAGCAAAATATTTGATCAATCTAATGATTTGTTTGCTTATTGCACAGACGTTCATCAAGATCATTTAAAATGTTATTTGAAAAAGCTTGGCGGCAAAACCGAGTCCCTGATTTATCATATTGAGAGGAAAAAGAAATGCTGTCCGCTTTTCTGAGTGAGGCTTTTTAGTCGGAGGCCGCATTCCTTTGCTTAGTTTTTGGGTCTTTTGTGTATTTGGTTTTGGATTATGATAACGGGAGGAATGGCATATGTCCCATTACCGAGAGTTTTACACCAGTCCTGTTATACGATTCATTGCCGTAATGAGTTATTAACTTGCCTGCATTTCGATGGTTATGTGACCATCCTCGCGCTGTTCTTTGGCGCCCTAGTCTATGCCTTTGCGGAGTACGTCGTGCACCGATATTTGCCCAAGCTCGTACCTGCATTATACTGGAGGCATGTCGAACATCATAAACACCCCCAAGAACTAAAGTACTTATTTAGTCCGGTCTACCATGATGTTCTAATCTACAGCGCCTACATTCCTTTGGTATGGTTTTAATCCATTGATTTATGGATATAAAAAATTATCCGTGACTTTTGGAAAGTGACAGACAAATTGAGACCGAGAAAAGTCGCAGCGGGAAAGCCTTGATTTCCGTTTTTCCCGCTGCGGACTGACCCATGCTTCATGGCTATAAAAACGTAAATCTGGTCATACTTATTTCAGGAGGTGAGATAAATATGGCTAAAGACGTGCTATGCGAAGTCAATTCCTGTAAGTATTGGGCCAATGGCAACAAGTGCAATGCCTCTGCTATTTACGTGGTAAGCCACAGAGGAAAACAAGCGTCCAATTCGGAAGAAACGGATTGCAAAACATTTGAACCGAAGATTTAATGATTGAAGGGGGCAGAGGCAACTGCCTCCTTTTTAAAAGGATAACCAAAAATGATAATCATTATCACTATCCTCCGAAGATGACGTCCGCGCCAGAAGTTTCCCTTTCCCCGAGCATTGTTTTTCATCCATTTTCCAGAAAGAAATTTCCCCGAAACGCCAAGATATGTTCATTTTCATCCCATGAGAGATATGCTATATTACAAAGTTGATCCCGATTCATGTTAACGCTTATCGCGAAGAGGAGGATACCCTGCATGCTTCGGCGGATAAAGTCGCCCCTGACCTCAATTCGGGGAAAGATCATACTTTCCTTTATCCTGCTCATCTTGATTCCCATCACCATTATCATATATAACGTATACGTTTCCAGCCAAGAGGTCGTGCGCCGCGAAGTCAATCAGAGCCGTCAGGAAGCGGTGCGCCATACGGCAAGCAGCATCGACGGGACAGCCGAGCGGATGCTCAACGCCTCTCATTTGATCGTCAATGATCCCGAGGTGGCGGCTTATTTGCAGACGAGCCACCGTCAGGGCTGGATGACCGATTATCCGTCTTTCCAGCAATTTACGTCGGTTCACAAAAAGCTGATGAATATTCGCGACATTCTGCTGGACAGTAATGCCGTGGTCGCTTTGCTGGACTTTGGCGGACATGTTTTGTCTACGGCGGCCGGCTTCGAGGAGCCGGCGTTGTACGAACAGCTCCGAAAGGAAGCCTGGGTTCAGGAGACTCTTCGATTGGAAGGCTGGCCTTATTGGCAGCTTGCGTATCAAGGAACGCTGCTTCCTCCGCCGCAGGCTGGGGCAGAGAACTCGCTGTTCGTCATGTCCCGGTTGATTAAAGACAGCTCGAACGGCAAAGCGGCGGGTCTGTTGTTGATTGGGCTGCCATCCCCGATGGAGACGAGCGCCCTTCCGGCGAAAACGACCGGGACAGACCGGGTGACGCTGCTGATCAAGAAGGATGGGCAGCTGCTCGATCAGCGGGGGCCTGTGCTGCCGCAGGAGGTCGTGAATCTGGCCCTTCGGGCGAATGCGCTTTCCCCGCAGGAAGAGTATCGGAGCGTTCAAGCCGATGGACAGCGTTTTGCGCTGAATGGGGCGTTCATGCCTCATTTGGGGTGGACCGTGGTGCAGTTGGCCCCTGAGGAGGAGCTGCAATCGAGCCTGGGTCAGATCAAAAATCAATCACTGCTTTGGCTGCTTATCTGGTTCTTGATTTTCACGTGTGCATTTACATTTGTGATGCTGCAATTTGCCAAGCGGATCGGAAGGCTGCTGCATTCGATGGACCGGGTTGGACAAGGGGACTTCTCCTCCCGGGTGTCTGTTCGCGGGTCGGACGAGGTATCTCAGCTCGGCCTGCGCTTCAATGAGATGGTCGGACGGCTCGAAGAGCTGATCCTGAGGCTTTCCGAAGAGCAGCGGCGCAAGGAAGAAGCGAGATTTCAAGCGCTTCAGGCGCAGATCAACCCTCATTTCCTGTTCAATACGCTGAATTCCATCAAGTGGTCAGCGATGCTTTCCGGGGCGCAGCACGTCAGCCAGATGATCACAAAGCTCGGCAAACTGCTTGAAATCTCGATGAGAGCAGGCCGTGAGCGAACGACGCTGCAGGAAGAGCTGAGCCATTTGGAGATGTATATGGATTTGCAAAAGCTGCGCTTCCACGATAATATCCGCGTTCACGTCGAGGTGCCGGAGCGGCTCATGTCTTGCGAAATTCTGCAATTTACCCTGCAGCCGATTGTGGAGAACAGTATCATTCACGGTAATCGCAGCCCGCTGGAGGTTTCCATTACCGCGCATGAGGAAGGGGACAAGCTGGTGCTGACAATTTACGATAACGGACAAGGGATGGAGCCTGACCAGCTTGAACGCGTATTCACCGACGGAGCGCCGTCCCATGCCAAATCGACCGGCATCGGCATCCGGAATGTGAACGAGCGGATTGCGATGCATTTTGGACCCGGATATGGGCTCCGCTTAAGCAGTGTACCCGGTGAAGGAACAACCGTAACGGTGACTCTTCCGCTTGCAAAGGAGGCGACGCAGCATGATTAACGTATTGATTGCAGACGACGAAATTTTGGTCCGGATCGGATTGAAAACCATCATTCCCTGGGAAGAGAACGGGTTTCGGCTCGTCGGGGAAGCCTCGGACGGGAATGAAGCATTGGCCGTAATGGAGCGGACCCCTTGCGATATCGTGCTGACGGACATTCGGATGCCCGGTTGTGACGGGCTGGAGCTGATCGAACGGATCAAGGAAAAGTATCCCGCGGCCAAGTGCTTAATTCTTTCCAGCCATAACGATTTTGAATACGTCCAGAAGGCACTGCGGCTGGGCGCTGTCGATTATATCCTGAAGCTGGCCATGGAGCCCGAGGAGCTCTTGGCCAAGCTGATCCGGCTGAAGGAAGAGATTGAGGCGCAGCGGGTGTCGGCCTCGGCGGCGACGCGGCTGGAGATGCAGGCACACTTGTACGGCAAGGAAGTGAAGGAAAAACGGATGAGGGATCTGCTGACCAAACAGTGCACGCCGGGAGAAATCCGGGCGACCTTCGAGGAATTCCACATTCCGCCGTTCACCCCCCCTTACCGTATTGTTAACCTTCAGCTGGACGCGTATGAAGAGGTGCTGGAGGAAAATAATTTCCAGTCCGAGAAGCTGCTGTCTTATACCGTGGCCAACATTTTGACCGAAATTTTGCGCAAATACGATGAAGGCGAGCTGGTGGAAATCGAGGGAGGCCGGTTTGCGGTCATCACCGATTATATGGAAGCCGACATGCTGCTGGAAATGCAGGAGGCGGTTCGTACGTTTCTGAAGCTTTCGGTAAGTGTGGGCTACTCTGATTCGCTGATGTCGACCGATGAGCTGCACACCGGTTACCTCCAAGCCAAAACAGCCCTGGAGCACCGGTTTTACCGGGGGATGGGCGGTATCATTGCCTTCGATTCGCTGCACTATGCGAGTCCCTTGGAGACACATGTTCCATGGACGCAGGCGCAATGGATTCAGCTGATTGAAAAGCAGGACGAAGCCGGCGTACTTGCGCTGCTGGACCGCTGGACGGACAGCCTGCGCGAAGGGCCTTTCCGGAGTCCGGATATGCTGCGCGAGGAATGGGTGGAGCTCGTCCATATTTTCGGTCACGGATTGCGTCCGTTAAAAGGCGATTTGTACGCCGTGCCTCCGTACCGGAACCGGTACCCGCTGCACGCCGTTCGCCAGATTGAAACGCTGGAGGAGCTGTACACGTGGTTTTGCGGATGGATAGGCGGTTATTTTCAATATTACAAGACACTGGCTACGCAGCAGTGGAGACCGGAGATTGCGACCGTCGTCCGGCGAATTCGCGAGCATTACAACGAACCGCTGAAGGTATCGGAGCTGGCTAAGGAAATCGGGTTTACGGAAAACTATTTAAGCGTGCTGTTTAAACGGGAAACCGGGGAAACCATCATGGACTTCATAACCCGGATCCGGATGGATAAAGCGAGGGAGCTGCTGAAGAACCAGCACTACAAAGTATATGAAATTGCGGAGAAGGTCGGGTATACCGATACGAACTATTTCAGCAAGCTGTTTAAAAAAGTGGAAGGCATTCATCCGCTGGAATACCGCAAGACGGTGCTGGGCCGCAAATAAGCAGCAACCAAGAATGAGACGGTTTTTAGCAGGAATCACCCCTTCTGCCGCAGGTCCATCTTTGTTAAGCTGAGGTCGAAAGCTAAAGCATACACCATGGAGGGGTAATCAAGCTATGAAAAAATGGGTTATGGGTACGGCTGCCGTTGTCATGTCCGCGTCCTTAATTGTTAGCGGTTGCGCAAGCCAACCCGATACGCAAGCAAACAGCGGCGCAGACAGCGAGAAGAAAGCAGTGAAACTGCGCATGTGGGGCGCCGTTCCGGAAGAGAACGGTCCGAAAGCCGTTATTGACAAGTGGAACCAAAGCCATCCGGATATTCAAATGGAATATGTTCGTTACGTCAATGACGATTCCGGCAATACGAAGCTGGATACGGCGTTGATGACGCAATCCGACGCACCGGACATTTTCATCAGCTACGGGGAGGCCAACCTGAACCGCCGTCTGAATGCGGGCATGACAGCTCCGCTTGACGAGCTGATCCAAAAAGAAGGCTTCAATGTCGAAGAGATCATCGGCATGGAGAACATCCAGAAATTTAAGGATCAAATCCACTATTTGCCGGCTAACAAAATTATCGACATGATCGTTATCAATAAGAAGGCTCTGGATGAAGCCGGTGTCAAGGTCCCTGTCGAGTGGACCTGGGACGAGTACGTAGCGCTGGCTCAAAAGCTGACTAAGGACGGAATGAAGGGCAGCTTCATCACGCCGGGCTCCGACCTGTTTATCAGCAAATTTGCGCTTGCGACGGTACAGCCGAAGGATGCTTTCTATACGGCGGACGGTATGTCCAACTTCAACCATCCGGCAGTGAAAAAAGGCTTGGAGCTGCAGAAACTGTTGTATGACCAGGGAGCCATGGTATCTTGGGCGGAAGGCGTAGCGAACAAGCTCGATCCGGCAAATGAGCTTCTGACGGGCAAAGCCGCAATGGTTTACGGCGGCACGTACATGCTCCGCACGATCAAGGACACGGCCAAATATCCGCGCGACTTCGCGGTAGCCTTCGCGCCTACTCCGCAGTTTGAGAAGGGAACGAATGTCAACAACGGCGGTGTGAACGATTTTATGTCCATCAACAAGAACAGCGCCAACAAGGAGGCAGCGTTCAAGTTCATGGCCTGGTACCTGCAGGAAGGCAATATGGATATGGTTGCCGGCGGACGCATTCCGACCAACAAGAAAGCGGATTTTAACAAAATCACTGAGCTGATTATCGGACAGGATGAGAAAATTATTGATAAAGAATCGTTGACGGCACTGATCAAGGGCGACCTGACCTTTGCTACGCGGTTCAACTCGGTTGCATTCCCGCAGCTGAACACGATTCTCCGCGAGGAATCCGAAAAGTACTTCATGAATGTGCAGGACATTAACAAAACGATGGAAGCCCTGAAAACCCGCGCCGACAAGGCCATTCAATCGGAGAAAAAATAAGGCTGCGCCCCGTGGGCGCGCCGATGAACGCCTCTATCTTAGGATAGGGGCGTTTTTTGTCATGATGTGAACCAAGAATCACCCTTAAAGTGCAAAGCTTTCGCCATTCTGTCCGGCGGCGGGGTCACTTACAATGAGAGCATCAAGAAAAGAGGGTGACTTCATGTGAAAAGTAGATTTAACCAACAAAAACTCAAGGAGAATTTGGCGGGCTATCTGTTCATCTTGCCCAATTTTCTAGGGGTCTTTTTATTTGTCGTGTTTCCGCTTTTGTTCAGTCTGGTCATGGTCTTTATTGATTGGGATTACATGATGGGCTTCTCGGGGATCGAATGGGTCGGCTTGGCTCACTTCAAAAAGCTGATGACCGACGAGTATTTCCTGCAGTCCCTGAAAAATAACTTCATCTTTACTGCGGTGACGGTACCTTCGGCGATGGCCATCGGTCTTGTGATTGCGGTCATTCTGAACAAATTCGTCTATTTGAAAAATTTCCTCCGCGTTTTGTTCTTCCTTCCTTATGTCAGCAGTATCGTAGCGATCTCGATCGTCTGGAGCGTGATGTACAATCCGACGAACGGGCCGATTAACGGAACGCTTCGTTCGCTAGGCATCGAGAACTTGCCCGGCTGGCTCGCCAGTCCCGATTGGGCGCTGCCGGCGATCATCATCATGGTCGTATGGACGTACACGGGCTATACGATGGTGCTCTACATGGCCGGCCTTCAAGGAGTGCCCAAGGATTTGTACGAAGCGGCTTCGATCGACGGGGCTACGGGCATGAAAAGCTTCTTCAAAATCACGGTTCCGATGCTGAAGCCTACGAGCTTCCTGATCGCCGTGACGCTGATTATCTCTACCTTCCAGGTATTCGCCGCCGTGGCCGTGATGACCAAGGGGGGGCCGCTGAATTCGACGATGGTGCTCGCCTATTATATTTACATCCAGGCCTTCCAGTATTACGAAATGGGCTACGCCGCCGCCATGTCCTGGGTCTTGTTCCTGATTATCTTCGTGATCACCATATTGCAATGGCGGGAACAGAAAAAATGGCAAGATCAGTTCTAACCACTTCCATTAACCGGTAAAGGAGCGCACATCCCATGAATACGACATTAAAAATGAGAGAGGTCGGCCTGAAGCTGGTCATGACGGTGATCTTCACGGCGCTGGCCGTGATCATGATCACGCCTTTTCTGTGGATGATCTCATCTTCCTTCAAGCTGCCGGCCGATATGTTTAAGTACCCGATCGATTGGATTCCGGAACGATTCGTGCTCGACAACTATAAGGAGGTTTGGTTCGGCAAATACCCGTTCCTGCTCTACTATTGGAACTCCATCAAAATTACCGCGCTCACGGTAGGGGGATGCCTTATTACAAGCGCGCTCGCCGGGTTTGCCTTCGCCAAGCTGAGATTTAAAGGACGTGATTTGTTGTTCGTCCTTTACCTGGCTACGATGATTATTCCCAGCCAGATTTTGTTGGTGCCGCGGTTTATCCTGTTCGATAAGCTGGGCATGCTCAATACGCACATGTCGCTGATTCTGCCGGGCATGTTCACGGTACTGGGCACATTCATCATGCGCCAATTTTTCAGCACGCTGCCCAATGAATTGCTGGAGGCTGCGAAGGTGGACGGCGCCGGCTACTGGCGTATGTTCTGGCAAATTTCGCTGCCGCTGACCAAACCCGCTCTGGTGACCCTGCTGATCCTTACGTTCACTTGGCACTGGAACGAGTACGAGAATCCGCTTATTTTTCTTAGGGACAACCACCTGTACACGATCCCGCTCGCGCTCACGAACTACGTGGACGAGAACAGTACGAACTATACCTTAATTATGGCTGCCTCTGTTTCCGCGCTGTTGCCGCTGATCGCCATTGTGTCGATTTTTCAGAAATGGTTTATCGAAGGGATCGCCAGCACGGGAATTAAAGGATAAGGCATACGAAAAGGAGCTGTTTTTCAATGCAAACGATCGAAACGGATATTGTCGTCGTCGGCGGAGGGCCGGCAGGAATCAACGCGGCCATTGCAGCCGGACGCAGCGGAGTGCGGACGATGATCATCGAGAGATACGGATTTTTGGGAGGGATGTCGACGATCGCGCTCGTGTATCCCTGGATGACCTATCATACAATGGACGGAAAGCAGGTCATCGCCGGGATCGCCCAGGAAATCGTCGACCGGTTGATGGCACTGAACGCCTCTCCGGGGCACGTTCGGGATACGTGCGGGTTCGTCAGCACGATTACCCCGTATGATCCGGAAATCTATAAGGTGCTTGTACTGGATATGCTTCGCGAGGCCGGCGTGAAGGTGCTGCTTCACAGCTTTGTGGACGACGTGACGGTGAAGAATGATCGGATCGAATCGGTTCGGCTGACCACAAAGTCCGGCAAGATCGATGTGAAAGCGAAAATGTTCATTGACACGAGCGGGGACGCGGATGTCGCTTATCTGGCCGGCGCGCCGATTCTGAAAGGCCGGGATGAAGATCAGCTCACCCAGCCGATGACGATGAAGTTCCGTATGCGCGGCGTCGATTTGGCCAAGGTAAAGCAATACATGATTGAGCATCCGGAGGAGTTTTACAAGAAAACGCCGATCGATGAGCTGGATCAGCTGCCGCTGACGGCAGTTCAAGGCTTCTACAAGCACTGGAAGGAAGCGGCGCTGCCGATCAACCGGGATCAGGTTCTCTTCTTTACCGGCCCGGGCGAAGACGAGGTGCTGGTCAATACGACGCGTGTGCAGGGGCTGGACGGAACCCGCGTGGAGGATTTGACGGAAGCGGAGGAGCTCGGCCGCAAGCAAGTGCTGATGGTAGCCGATTTTATGGTAAAGCATCTTCCGGGGTTTGAGAAAGCATCGATCTCGCAGGTCGGCGCGCAGATCGGGATTCGCGAGACGCGGCGTCTGGACGGCGTGTACAGCCTGCAAATCTCGGATGTGACGGAAGGCCGCCGGTTCGAGGACTGCATTGCCCGCAGCGGCTATCCGATCGATATCCACGATCCGAAGAACAAAGGCGTCACCGCGGCCTGGATCGCTGGCGACGGCGCTTATGATATTCCTTACCGCTGTCTGCTGGCCAAAGGGGTTTCGAATTTGCTTGCGGGAGGCCGCTGCATCTCCACTTCGCACGAAGCGCTGGCGACGACGCGTCTTTCCCCAAGCTGCATGGCCACGGGGCAGGCGGCCGGAACCGCAGCCGGTATGGCGGTGAAGCGGGGCGTCAGTCCGCATGAATTGAATGTGAAGGATCTGCAGCAGCAGCTTCGCCAGGACGGAGTCCTGTTAGACTAAAGAAGAACATAGAGGAGACAGCGAGAAACCGATGCGAACAGGTCATATCATTTATCCTTACGAGCCGTGGACGATCACGGAAAGCTCTTTCGATACGGAGACGAATCAACGGGACGAGACGGTGTTTGCCGTCGGTAACGGATATATCGGCATGAGAGGCAACTTCGAGGAGGGCTACGACGGTCCGAAGGGGACCTCGCTTCACGGCACCTACTTGAACGGATTTTATGATTCCTCCCCGATCGCTTACAGCAAGGGGCGCCAGTACGGCTTTGCGAAATACCATCAGACCATGCTGAACGTGACGGACGGCAAAATCATCGAGCTTTATGTGGACGGACAAAAATTCAGCCTGTTTACAGGCAAGCATGAGCAGTATGAACGTAAACTGGATATGCGCAAGGGCACGATGACCCGTACGGTCGTATGGGAAACCGCCGCCGGCAAACGAGTCCGGATTCGGACGGAACGGTTCGCTTCCTTCACGAATAAGCATCTCGCGGTGATCCGCTATGAAGTGACGCCGCTTAATTTTTCCGGGGAGCTTCTGCTCGTTTCGGCGATCAACGGGGAGGTGACGAACCAGATAGCCTCCGGGGACCCGCGTGCCGGCTCGGCCTTCGGCGGACAAGTGCTGCAGACGAAGGAATCGTATGAGAACCATACGTTCGCGGCTCTGCTGCAGCAGACGCAGATGACGAGGTTCTCGCTTGTTTGCGGTGTTGAGCATCAATTGAGCCATCCGTACCGGCTGGATACCCGGCTGGAAGGGCAGCGGCTGGAGAAGCGGTTCCGCGTGGCGGCGGAGGCCAACGAGACGGTCGTGCTGGAAAAGTATATCACGTACTATTCCTCCAAGGATTACCCGGAAGCGGAGCTGCTGGAGAAGGCGACCCGGGAACTGGAGGATGCCAAGAAGGCCAAATTCGACGCGATCGCCCAAGCGCACCGCGAGGTTTTGGATGCGTTCTGGAAAACGGCCGATATCCTCGTAGAAGGCGACGAGGCGCTGCAGCAGGCGCTTCGCTTCAACGCTTTCCACCTGCTGCAGTCGGTAGGCCGCGACGGCAGGACGAATATCGGCGCGAAGGGGATCACCGGCGAAGGCTATGACGGCCATTACTTCTGGGATACCGAGACGTATATCCTGCCGTTCTTCCTGTACACGAAGCCGGACATCGCCAAGCAGCTGCTGCGCTACCGGCATCATATATTGCCGAAGGCCAAAGATCGCGCCGCGGAAATGTCCCAGGCCGGAGCGCTTTACGCTTGGCGCACCATCGACGGCGAGGAGACATCGGCCTACTATGCGGCAAGCACCGCCCAGTATCATATTAATGCGGACATCGCCTATGCGCTCAAGAAGTATGTGGAAGCGACCGGCGACTTGGAATTTTTATATCACGAAGGGGCCGAAATGCTGTTCGAAACGTCGCGCTTCTTTGCGGATGCGGGCGATTGGATCGAAGGACGCGGCTTCTGCATCAACGGCGTAACCGGCCCGGATGAATACACGACCGTCATTGACAATAACACGTACACCAATGTTATGGTGAAGGACCAACTGGAATATGCCGTGAAGGTAGCGGCGGAACTGCGTGCGCAGCAGCCGGAACGCTGGACCCAACTACAGCAGGCGATGGGGCTCACGGAAGAAGAAGTGGAAGGCTGGGCCAAGGCCGCCGAGCATATGTACGTGCACCGGGACAAGGGGCTGATCGGGCAGGACGATACCTTCCTGACCAAAGCGAAATGGGATTTCGCAGGCACGCCGAAAGAAAACTATCCATTAATGCTGCATTATCATGCGCTCGTGATCAACCGGCACCAGGTGCTGAAGCAGGCCGACCTGGTGATGGCCTTGTTCCTCCAGGGGAACCGGTTCACGACTTGGGAGAAGCAGCGGAATTACAAGTACTACGAGCCGTTAACGACACACGATTCGTCGCTGTCCGCTTGCATTCACGGCATTGTGGGCGCTGAGCTCGGGTATGTGGACGAAGCGTACGATTACTTCATGCAGACGGCGCGGGTCGATCTGGACGATTACCACTTGAACGCGAAGGACGGTATTCATACCGCTTCGATGGCCGGAAGCTGGTTAATGATCGTCAACGGTTTTGCCGGCATGAGACAATATGACGGAGAGCTGTATTTTGAACCGGTCATTCCGCCGAATTGGCCAAGCTACACGTTTCGCATGGTGTACCGCGGAAGCGTGCTGGCCATTAGCGTCCGGAAAGACCAAACGACCTACGAGCTGGTCGATGGCGTCCCTCTGACGATCCGCCACTTGGGGAAATCGGTGCGTGTGGATCGGAAGGTTTCCTTGCCTAACCGGCAGCTGGAAGCCGTTATTTTCGATCTAGACGGTGTGCTGACCGATACGGCGGAGTTCCACTACCAAGCCTGGAAAGAGCTCGCCGACGAGCTTGGCATTCCGTTCGACCGGACGTATAACGAGAAGCTGAAGGGCGTCGACCGGAAAGCGTCGCTCGAGCTGATCCTGCAGCAAGCGAACCGCACGTTCTCCGAGACGGAGAAGGAACAGTTCATGGCCCGCAAAAACAGCCGGTACCAGGAGCTCATCCGCACGATCCGGCCGGAGCACCTGCTGCCGGGCATCCCCCGGCTGCTTGCGGAATTGAAGAGCAACGGGATCAAGATGGCGGTCGCTTCGGCAAGCCGGAACGCGCAGACCATCCTGCAAGCTCTGGCCATCACGGATTATTTCGACCACATCGTCGATGCCGGGGCATTGGAACGCGGCAAGCCTGATCCCGAAGTATTCCTGAAAGCCGCCGAGGCGCTCGGGGCGCGGCCGAAGAACTGCATCGGCATCGAGGACGCCTTCTCGGGCCTTGAAGCTGTGAATGCGGCGAATATGGTATCCGTCGGCGTCGGCCATCCCGAGACGCTGGCTATTGCGGATACGGTGGTCGCCTCCACCGAGCAGCTCACCTGGAGCCGGTTGAAAGAAATTTACGAAACAAGCGCTTAAGCCGCGCTCCCCAGCAGGGCTTAGGGCAATCCCATACAAAAACGGACATTTTGAGCCTCCACACTGGAGGCTCTTTATTTATAGGGCCAGTCCGTTAGCTTATTTAACGGACTAAGTAGTAAAGGACAATAACAATCCGGCACTCGATAAACGTACAAGAGCAGCTCATTGGATATACCGTTGATGAAATCATATAATGATAGAAAACATAGTCCCGCCAACCCCCGCGTTTCCCCCGAGAAATGCATCGTCAGAGCTGCGGCGTTTGCCGTTCGGACATACAGAAAAAGGAGTGAATGGACGCTATGATTGAGCACATACGCATGAATAATGTGCAGCGTTTTACCGGATACGGCACGCTCTACGATGAGAATCGGCCCACGGCCCCCCAAGAGGTCGTCAAGCTGGTGACCACGTACTTGCGCCGCAAGCCGCAAACGGTAGTGGACGTGGGCTGCGGCACAGGCCTTTCTACTTTTTTATGGTTGAATGAGGCGGAGCGCGTCATCGGCGTTGAACCGAGCGACGATATGCGAGCGGTAGCTTTGGCCAAATGGGAAGCGATTGGAAAACCGGACAAGCTGCAATTTGTCAAGGGATTTTCCCATCAATTGGCATTGCCTTCAGCATCCGCCGACATCGTCACCTGCTCGCAATCGTTTCATTGGATGGAACCGCAAAGCACACTCCGCGAGTTCGCCCGCGTGCTCCGTCCGGGCGGTGTGTTCGCCGCTTACGATTGCGACTGGCCCCCGGCGTTCGACTGGAAGATCGAAGAGCAGTACTTGAGGCTCGCTGCCCTGGGCGATGCACGTATGGCGGAGTTGGCGCCGGATGAGCAGCAAGCGCGCAAATGGAACAAAAATGAGCATCTGCAGCGCATTCGCGAGTCGGGCTTATTCCGATATTCCAGGGAAATCGTCTTTCATCATTGGGAAATGTGCGATGCCGCCCGCTACGCGAATATCGCCTTTAGCCTGGGCGGCCTGCAAACCGCTTTAAAGCTGGGCGCGGACGAGCTGCATGCGGAGGTTGCCGCATTCCGCGAGCTGGTGGCGCAGGCGTTTGCCGACGAAGAACGGCCGGTTTTATTCTGTTACCGGATGCGACTGGGCATTGTGTAGCGCACGCAGCCGGACACTCGCTGAGCGGGGGTGACGGGCATCGCACTGAATCCCGCCAATTCATCTATATCCGATCCTATTTCCTTCATCTGACAAAGACCGCGGGCAGCTTGACTCCGCTTGTCTCCGCGGTCTCTTTTCTCTGTTTGAACTTTTATCTCCCATCATGCCGGGGGGTGTTCCGCTGAGTTTGCTGCAGTCTCGAACCGCAGCCCCAGACTGACGAATGCCGCGATCAAGATGATACCCGCGGACAGGCAGTATACAGGGACGAGGGTATAAGTCTTCATCAGGAATCCTGCCATCGCCGAACCGGCCACTATGCCTGCCATGAGCAGCGGCGTAATCGCTCCGTTCACGCGTCCGATGTAGGCTTCCTCCACCATTTTTATCATGAGCGCACCGAGAACAGTTTGCATGAACGCCATCATGACGCCGACCAGGAAGCGCATCGCTGCGGTGAGCGGCACCCACACGGATAAGGCTTCGATCACGATCGACAGCGACAGAAACGCGATCCCGGTAAATGCAACGCCCCGCGGGTTCAGCTTCGTGCCGCCGACCGCCGCAGCCGCGCCGCCGATCAGCATTCCCGCGCCGGATAGTGCATAGAACCACTGGATGTTCTCTTTATCCAGTCCCAGCCGTTCCGTTACGATGTAGATGTCCAGCGGCTGGATAATGCCTGAGCCGAGCCCGATGCAGGCAAACATCAGTGCAATGACGACCAGATTGTGGCTGCCGCGGACATAGCGGATCCCCTCCTTGATGTCCTCCAGGATCGGTACGGTCCGGCGCTCCGGATTGCGCGGGGAAGGCGGAAGCGCGAGCTGGATCGCGGCGGCCGCGAGGAACAGACCGATCAGTATGACAAGCGAATTCGTGATGCCCAGCAGCGAATAGAGGAGCGTGCCGATGATCGGCCCGACGATGATGAACAGCGACATGAGACTTTGGGTAATGCCGATCGCCGCCCCCACCAGTTCCTCCGGCACATGCCGTTTGAACATGATGGCCGAAGAGGGTTGGGAGAATTGGCTGACGATGGCCGACACGATCGTTGCCGCGAATACGGCCTGCCAGGAGCCCGCGAGCACGAACAATAAAATGGCCGCTACCGATAGTGCGCTTAGCAGATCGCCGGCGATCATGGTTCGCTTCGGATTCCACCGGTCGGCGAAGGCGCCCCCGATGAACGAGAACAGGAAGATCGGCGCATACTCGAATACCGTAAGCAGCGATACCGCCACGGGATCATTGTTCGTTTGTTCCATGACATAGAAGAGCAGTGCGATATTGCGCACCCAGATCGCAAGCTGCTGCATCAGATCGGCAAGCGCGACGATGCGGAACACGCGGTTCTGAAATAAAGTTGTCATTTTTATCTCTCCCTTGCCTGAACAGATTAAACTGACCGTCCGGTCTAATGAAAGGGTAAAAAAAATTAGCGGTTCTCTATTCCCTTCAGCAGGACGTCAACCGCAGTCCGGTATAACGCGCAAAGCCGTTCGGGCTCATATTCGTAATAAGCGACGCTGATTCCGCCAAGCAGGCCGAACAGGATAAACGTCAGGTCTTCCAGCGGAGCCGGCTTGAATTCCCCACTCCGGATCCCCTCTTCCAGCAGCTGTTGGAATACCGGATAATGCATTCGCGTAATCTCGATCAGCTTCGCTTTGATCTCCGGGTCTCCGCCTTCGCTGCCCGAGAATTCCTCGGCAGCCTTCAGCAGCGGATTTTGGAAATCGTCGGCGTAATGCTCGGCCAATCGGTACAGTTTCTCTGTGGCCGTCGCGAGCGGCGCCTCCAGCTCCCGCCACTTGTCGAGCCATTCCTGAATCGACAGTTCAAGAATATAAAGGAACAACGCCTCCTTGCTCTTGAAGTGGTAATAGATGCTGCCCTTGCTGGTTTCCGACACATGCCGGATCTCTTCCATCGTCGTGGCGGCGTATCCTTTCTGCTCGAACAGGACCTTGGCCCTGCTTGCGATTTTCCGCTTCGTTTGTTCTCCGTGATCCGTGGATCTCGGCATATCGTTCACCTCAGATATTAAACTGACCGTCCGGTCTAATATAGATATAACCAGATCTGCGGGAAAAAAACAAGGGGCTGTGTGGAGGATGAGGTTCCTTTCTGTACCGGATTCCGCCGCATACAAATGATTTCCTTGGGTATAGTAACCATTATGAAATGAGCAGAGTACGGGTTCAGTTTGCCCAATTGCCTTTAGTCTTGGGGGGGATACAACGTGGGAACGGTCGATTGGAGCCGCGGCTTAACGGAAATGACGCTGGCTTTTCATATTTTGTTTGCGACGGTCGGGGTGGGCGTTCCGGTTTTCATTTCCATGGCCGAATGGATAGGTATTCGGAAGAAGGACGTACATTATTCGCTCATGGCCCGAAGATGGGCCCGGGGCTTTGTGATCACGGTGGCCGTCGGTGTCGTCACCGGGACATGCATTGGTCTTCAGCTCAGTTTGCTGTGGCCGGAATTTATGAGATTGGCAGGCAATGTGATTGGTTTGCCGTTGTTTATGGAGACGTTCGCGTTTTTCTTCGAGGCGATATTTCTCGGCATCTATCTCTACACCTGGGACCGATTCTCCAATCCTTATATACACTGGCTGCTCACCCTTCCGATCATCATCGGTTCATCCGGTTCCGCGCTGTTTATTACGACCGTCAATGCGTTTATGAATACGCCGCAAGGATTCACCTTTGAAAACGGGAAGTTGACGAACATCGATCCGCTGGCAGCCATGTTCAATCCAGCCGCTCCGTCAAAGGTGGCGCACGTATTGTCATCCGCTTACCTAACCGCCGCTTTTCTTTTGGCCATGATTGCCGCCTTCGCCATGCTCAGGGGACGAAAGGACGATTATTACCGCAAATCGATTCGCCTGAATATGACTGCCGGCCTTATCCTGGCCGTCGTAACGATTGGAATCGGGGACATCTCCGCCCGGTTTCTGGCCGCGGAGCAGCCGGAGAAGCTCGCTGCTGCCGAGTGGCATTTTGAGAGCGGCAGCAGAGCTCCCCTGATCATCGGAGGCCGATTGAACCCGGCAACGCAAGAGGTGACCGGGGCCATTGAAATCCCTTGGGCGCTCAGTCTGCTCGCAACCCACCATCCTGACGGCCTGGTTGTCGGTTTAAATGAATTTCCAAAAGACGAATGGCCTCCGCTCTATGTCCATTATTTGTTTGATGCCATGGTCGGTATCGGATTTTATTTGCTGGCCGTTCCCGTCCTTTTTCTTGCGCTGTTATGGCTGAAACGGAGGAATGCTTACAATCGCTGGATATTGGTCGGCATTTTAGCTGGAGGTCCGCTATCCTTGCTTGCCATCGAACTCGGATGGTTTTATGCGGAGGTTGGAAGACAGCCATGGATCATGCGGGGATATATGCGCGTATCCGATGCGGCGACCACGAACGCTCACGTTAGCGTTGCATTTTGGCTATTTGCCGGCTTGTATGCCGTGCTGGGTATCGTGTGCCTGTTCGTGCTGGCCCGGTTGTTCCGCAACAAACCGGCCGAGATGGAACTGGAAACACGCCGCATCATCTTGTGAGGAGGTCACAGACATGTCGATCGAACAGCTTGGCATCACCATTCTCTGGAGCTTTCTGTATGGCTACCTGATTGTGGGTTCCATTGATTTTGGGGCGGGATTCTACGCTTATTACAGCCGGGTGAGCGGTGTGGAATCGGTCATCGGGCCCGTGATTTCCAGGTACTTGTCCCCGGTCTGGGAAGTGACCAACGTTTTTTTTGTGTTTTTTTTCGTCGGTATCGTCGGCTTCTTTCCGGAAACCGCATTTTATTATGGGACGGCGTTGCTCATTCCCGGCAGCATTGCGCTCATTTTGCTCGCCATTCGGGGGTCGTTCTACGCATTTGCGAATTATGGCGCAAAGAAAAATTCCTTCTACCTGCTCGCTTACGGAGCCACAGGGCTGCTCATACCCGCCTCTTTATCCACGGTGTTCACCATCTCGGAGGGAGGCTTTTTGACCGTTCAGGGAAACCATGTCACCTTGCTGCTGGAGGAGCTGTTTTACAGTGCGTACTCCTGGGCGGTTGTGCTGCTCGCCATGTCAAGCGTGTTGTTCATCAGTTCGACGTTTTTGACCTATTACGCGGCTCGCGCGGAAGATGCGGGAGCGCTCGAACAGATGCGCCGGTTTGCCTTGTGGGGCGGCATTCCGACGATCATTTCCAGCCTGTTTGTCTTTATTGCCCTTCGGAATCATAACCTGGAGCATTTTCAGCGCACGCTGGACGTGTGGTGGCTGTTCGGGCTCTCGCTCATCAGCTTTGCGATTGCGGTTTGGCTGATTTGGCAAAGAAGATACTATGGCGTCGCTTTTGTGATGGTCATGCTGCAGTTCGCCTTCGCTTTTTTCGGTTACGGCATTTCCCATCTTCCTTATTTGCTCTACCCTTATTTGACGCTGTATGGCGGCGTGACGAACCCGGCCATGGGGCGCGCGCTGGTCGTGGCATTTGCTGCCGGTTTTGTCCTGCTTGTCCCGTCGCTCGTTCTGCTGCTTAGGCTGTTTTTGTTCAATGCCCGATATGTGAAGGGGGAGTCGCCGTGAATGTGTTTGATCGTCAGGATAAATGGCTGATGCGCCTCTGCTTTGGCATCGCCTTTCTGCTCCTGCTGTCCATCGTAAGACATTTTGTATAGCCGCATAGGTTGGGACAAATGATCCGAACACTGGGAAAACGAAATCGTTTGATCAGGAAAAATCAATGGTAAATTATGTTCAACATGGAGAAACGAAATTATTGACGGTTGACTTTATGCTTTTATTAAACGAATCCCATAATAAGACGGGTCCTTTTACAATAAAATGAATATAACCAACAAAAAGTTGCCGGATTTTATTAATGAGGATCATAAAGAAATTTCCATACTTCGCGGCAGAAAGATAACGCTAGATCAAAAGGAAAGACATGGATACGGGGCTGGAACATTTGAAATCCCAAACGATTGAGATTTCTGCGGCGGATCGCAATCGCGGTAAAAGGGCGCACATTCTGGGATACTATGTGGAACCCGATCATCCCGCCTTGACCGGACTTTGCCAACCGACCGTCGAACCAAGGCACGAAGCGTCGAGAAGCATGGTGGAGCGATTGGTCCGGGAAGGCTATCAAATCACTTGGGAGCAAGTGAAAAAATATGCCCATACCCTATGCAGACGCTGTCGCCGCGATTGAAGCCATCCTTGCGGCAGGCGGTGTTCCGGTATTGCCCAAGGGGGATCTTTTGCGCTGACTTTTTCGCTGCGATATCGAGCTTCGGATTACGCCGTCGTTAATCCCGCTGCAAAACGCTGTTCTTGAATCAACCGTAAATTTCTCCATGATTCGAATGAGGAATGCAAAAACGTCGCCTAAAGCTTAATCAGCTTGCTTACCGGCCGAGTGAAACGCAGGCATCACGCCCTGTTTTTCCTCGGCTTATTTATTCATTTAACGGTAAAATGAACCCGAGCATCCCGCAGCATCATATCGACCTCGTCATGATCACTCCAATAGATTTCGCACCGGATATGCGTGTGATGCTGTCTAATGCAAGTTAAATGATATCGTTTCCAATCATTTGTCAGCCTGAATGCTGGAGACCATACGCTATTTTTGATATCGTAATTTCCCTCTCCCAGCGGATGCAGTTCATGAATGCATAAGTGGATTTCGCGGCCGATGTCTTTGCGGGTTTTCAGATAAGCTTCAAATGTTACGTCTAATCTGGCCCAATCGCTGGCCCACATCATCACCAGGTCGAAATATACACTCGGACTGGCAAATGTCTTTTCCGCATCATTAGCCGCGCAGTACAAGCTTGAAGCGTAATGGGGATCCGCATGAAAATACACGGCTTTATGGGTTGATCTGTGCCTCAGCGAGCAATAATCGGGAAACGGCAATATTTCAGCATACTTTATATCGGGAACAAGCGGTTCAACTTGAGTGAAATCCACGTAAGTATGACGTATTAACAGATCGTCTTCCGCTTTGTCAAACCAGTATATTTCAAATCTCAGGAACGTATCATCCCTTTGTTTTTCATATTTTATTGAATGTTCCGACCAATCTTCACCGGCAACCTTGTTTTCGGCCGCGCCATTGACATACTCCCCCTGAGTTAATTCATGAATGGCGAGCTGCAAGGTGCGATTGGGAATCGTTGATTTCATCGTCACTGTAAACGTACTTGAGGACCTTGCCGGAATATCATGCACATCTTTGATAATGCTTGGATTATCAAGTCTCCCATCCTTGTTGTTTACAGCCAGCGCATTAACCTTATTTTCAACTTCTTTTATTGCATAATTAGGGCATCTGTCAAAAGTAAAGTTCCCGTATGCAGGAGCTTCATCCGTTGCCTTAAATTTAAAATCGCCGTTTAAATTAATCCATTGCACATATCGCTGATGTTCGAGTTCCTTTCTGTGGTTAACAAGCTTTTTGTAAGTTTCAAAATCGGGATGTAAACTATGATCCATATAGTTGTTGTTCCGATCTAGGCTTTTGGCATATTTGTGCTCATAAAATTTTTTGGTTTTCTCCAGAAAGTATACCATTGATCTTAAAATGAATAATTGACCGGTATAGTCCCCGCATCTTTTGCTTAATTCGGAATAAACGGCTATCTGCAGCGTCACTGCAGCGACCATTACAGGATGTACATGGTCTGTATAAAAGTCCATGTTTTCTTCAAAAACTTGTTCGATTTCTCTTGTCACTTCACCGATTTTGTTGATCAACTCGTTTAATTTTCTGCCGGTTACATCCGCTGCGTCGATACCTTCCAGATGTTTAATGATGATTTGAGAGTACTCTTCGTGGTACCAGTCAATTTTACCTTGATATTGATTTAACGAATGTTCAAGAATGTATGTTTTTATATTGTCACCCAGTTCATTAATGTAATTTCGGATTCTGTCGGATATCTCGTTGGTTTGTTTTATTTTTGCGTTATGTTCTAAAACAGCACCGATGATTTCTCCAGAAAGTTTAGTAATGATTTCATCTTTGTCCATCCATAGTCATCTCCTAATATTTGTTAAAACCAATCTCAGTATTCCCTTGTCAAAGAAGTGATATTCTTTATAGTTTGGCTCTGCAAAGATCGGTATGGTTAGCTGACGGAACGATACGTACAGACGGAATCCATTTGGCGAATGGGGAAAGACCAGATGGCATAACGTCCATTTATCAACGACCTGCAAAATGCGAGTTAAAATTCGATGCTTAACGAATCCGAGCCGCCACTCTGCTTGCGGTGCGAACGCAGCCCGGATAAAGAAGGCCTTTCACTGCGATGCGAGTCGGTTTAGGAATGAAAAGAGATGAAAAGAAGGGATAATGATGCAAGTCCGATTGACTTTATTAAATGATAATGATAATCTTTATCAATATAAGCTGTGTTCTTTGATAATCGAGGTGGTTTGTTTTGAAAACATTGGAAAAAATAGAAACCTTCCTTGTGCTTGCGCAATGCCGGTCGTTTATGGAGACGGCCAAGCGCCTTTATTGCTCGCAGCCGACCATCAGCAACCATATCCAGCAGTTGGAAGAGCAGTTCCAGTGCAAGCTGTTCCACCGATCGGGAAAAAACGTCCAATTAACGAGGCAGGGAGAAATTTTCCTGCAGTATGCCAAGCAGATCACGCAGTTGGTCGAAGAAGCAGCGGTCAAAATGAAGGATGCGGAAAGACAAGATATATTAGCCATCTACGTCAGCAGTTATATCGGGGCGTATTTTTTTTCGGACATTTTGAGCAGCTTTCACCAGGAATACCCGAAGCAGGCGCTGGAGGTGCATACCCACTGCTATACGGAGCTGAGAAGCGCGCTGCAACAGGGGCGGACGAATTTTGCATTGATGCCCGTCTACCCGGAAGATGATTACATTCATGCCAATTTTGACGTGCACGTATTGTTTCATGATGAGTTTCCTCTGGTTGTCCCTCCCAATCATCCGTTAACAGGCAGAAAGGTCGTATACTCCCGGGATCTGCGCAACGAGACGCTGCTGCTGCCGCGAAGTCATTATCTCCAGGAATATATTATTACCGAGCTTGAACGGCAGCGGGTCAAGGTGCGATTTTTGCAAATGAGCAATTTTGACATGATCAAGCAGGCCGTCAAATCGCATCTGGGCCTTGCTTTTCTGCCGTTTAAAGCCGTTGAAGCCGAAGTGGCCAAGGGCGAGCTTGCGTTCAAAAGCGTTGCCTCCCTGCCGATTAGGCGGAATAACGGCATTGTGATCCGCAAACAGACCCCCCTTACCGAAACGGAATTTACGTTTTGTCATGAGGTCAAGCGATATTTCGGCGTTCAGTAAAAGAGACGCGCGCTCCGGATCGAATAAACATTCGGGTACGATTCGTCCGGAGCCGACGCTATCGTTAAAGCGGGAACCGCCGCTCATGACCGGAGAGAGAACCGGGCCTAGCGTGGTCTGTTAGAGCAGCAGAGGGGCGGTAGAGTGACCCAATCATAGGCGATAGAGAAGGAAGGCGGAACGTTTACGGGCCGCCTTTGAGGCCGTGCCATTACGGCTTCATACATTTATGGAAATACAAGCTTAAGAGCGGTCGGAATCCGTATCTTTTGCTCTTGGTGCACAAGGTGTGAGTTTGGACAAAGGCTTGGCCGGCGGTCAGGTTTTCTTGTCGTTTAGGAAATTTGTCATCGTCGGATTGTAATGAAGCCTTGGGGTTCGAGCGACCGCCCCGCAGCGCCGATACGCGCGCCTGGGGCTCCGTTTTGGAATCATTGATGAGCTAGATGCCCCTTGGTTGTTCGACACACTTTTCTTTGAAGCCCCGCCGCTTTCTGCCGTCGATCTGATTCGTTTTTTTAATCGATGTATTGAAAAAAATAATACGAGTGGCTGAGGACCATAAACGACGTGATAATTCGATTCAACCCCTTTTTAGTTGATATTGATATTCATTATCACTTGAACTATGATGATTTTGTTATCGCCCATACATCATTATTTATAAAAATACAGGAGGGTTCGCTGCATGTTATCTCGTCGTCACTTCATACGTCCGGTCATGGCCGGTCTTGTTGCGCTGTCCGTGCTTATGGCCGGATGCCAATCCAAGACGGCTGAATCTGTTGATCCGAAGGGGGCTGAGGCCAAGCCCGTCGAGCAGAGCATTCCCGAATTGAAAATCGCCGTACCGGGCGATGTCGGTCCGCTCAATTTGTATTTGAGCTCAGGCAATGAGAGTTTGCTGGAGCTGGTGTATGACAAGCTGTTCGCGCCTTCGCCGTTCGTCAAGGAACCGCAGCCGTGGCTGGCCGAATCGGCCACACAGGTGGACGACCTCAACTGGGTCGTGAAGCTGCGTTCCGGCATCAAGTGGCATGACGGTCAGCCTTTTACGGCCGAAGATGTTAAGTTCACGTTTGAGTATTACCGGGACGGTCCGTCCAACCGCTACACTCATCATGTCAGCGAGGTTCCCCGCGTGGAAAAGATCGAAGCGGAGGATGCCTCCACCGTGCGTTTCACCTGCGCCTACGCATGCCCGTCGCTGGCAAGCATCACGATGGCCGATTTGCCGATCCTCCCCAAGCATATTTGGGAAAAAGTCGAGAATCCGCGCAAATTTACGGAGCTGCCCGTCGGTACGGGCCCGTACAAGCTGACGGAGTACAAGCCGGATCAATATTATAAATTGGAGGCGAATCCGGATTATTTCAAGGGCCGTCCGCTCGTTGACTCGCTGGTCATGCCGATCATCAAAGATCCGACGGCGATGTTCAACGCGCTGCGTGCCGGTGAAGTAGACGCCGCTTCCCGGGGTGTGCCGCCGGAGCTGCTGGAATCGTTCAAAAAATTGCCGAATATGAAGGTCGCAGGCACGAAGGAGCTGTCGCTGACCGAGGTTCGCATCAACTTCGAAAAAGAGCCGTTTAACGAGCCGAAATTCAGAGAAGCGTTATCGCTGGCCGTTGACCGCAAGGCGATTACGGACACGGTCCTGCTCGGAGAAGGAAGGCCGGGTCTGCAGGGGTATCCGCATCCGGACTCGCCATGGACAAGCCCGACCCTGAGCACACCGTTTGATGCGGACAAAGCCAAAGCGGTGTTGGATCAGTTGAACTATGTGGACCGCAATGGAGACGGCGTTCGGGAAACGCCTGCGGGTCAGGCGCTTGATTTTTCGATCAAAGTCTCGTCGACGGAACCGGGCTGGATTCGTTCGGCCGAGCTGCTGAAGCAGCAGTTCGCCAATGTGGGCATCAAAACCACCGTTGAGGTGCTCGACTCGGCAACGATCGGAACGCTCGGACAATCGCGCAAATTCGACATGTATGTAGGCAGCATCGGACCGCACGGCGTGGCGGACCCGGACCAGTTCGTCATGTCGCATCGCTCGGGCTATCTATGGTCCAAAGGACTGGCATACCCTGAAATGGACGAGCTGACGAAAAAATGGATGGCCGAAGCCAATATCGACAAACGCAAAGAAATATCGTTTGAGATGCAGGCTCTGTTCAACCGCCAGCCTACCAGCCTCGTTCTGTATTACCCGACGGAAAATTACGCTTACCGCGCGGACAAGTTTGACCGCTGGGTGGAATCCCCCGGCTTCGGCATCATTCATAAATATTCTCTACTGCCGGAAGAAGCCCGGAAAGCGGCAGGGGTGACCAACTAAGGATGAGTGGTCTTATGGGAAACGATACCTCCTCAGGGAGAGCAATCGGGACATCCCACTCCCGCCGGTTCGGACGGAAATACGTACAGTATATACTGGTTTTGTTTATTGCGTTAACCATCAATTTTGCGCTGCCCCGTCTGGCGCCGGGAGACCCGCTCATTTATTTCATGGGGCAGGAAGTCAACACATTGACGGCCGACCAGCGGCAGCGGATGAATCAAGAGCTTGGACTGGACCGGACGCTTTGGGAGCAGTATACCGATTTTATGGTCGGGGCGGTAAGCCTGGAGCTGGGCAGCTCCACGAAATTCGGCAAGCCGGTGAAGGACGTTTTGATGGAACGATTGCCGTGGACTCTTCTTCTGGTTTTGCCGGCGTTTGTACTCAGCGCGCTGATCGGCATGGCTTGCGGAGCGTATGCGGCCTGGAACCGCGGCAAACGGCGGGATGTCGCGCTGCTGACGTCGATGCTTGCTCTTGAATCGCTGCCTGGCTTCTGGCTCGGCATGCTGCTGATCGCCGTATTTGCGGTGAATCTCGGCTGGCTGCCCTCATACGGGGCCGTACCGCTGGTCCATAACGGCGGCGCCGATTATGTCATTGAAGTCATCCGGCGTCTTATTTTACCTGTAACTACGATTACGCTGGCAACGGTAGGCGCCAACTTCCTGCTGACCCGCTCCTCCATGCTCGATACGCTGGGGCAGGATTATATGTTTATGGCGGAAGCCAAAGGGGTCGGCCGGCGAAACCTGATTTACCGGCATGCGCTGCGCAACGCGCTGCTGCCGGTCTATACGCATGTGACGCTGGGTCTGGGCACCTTGGTTAGCGGCGCGGTGGTGGTGGAGACGGTTTTCTCCTATCCGGGGATCGGACGTCTGCTGTACGAAAGTGTGATCGCCCGGGATTTTCCGATGATGCAGGGAGTGTTCCTGCTGATCACCGTCGGTGTCATTGCAGCTAATTTGCTCGCCGATTTGACGTACCCGTTCATCGATCCCAGAGCCCGTTACTTCAAGCCTGGGGAGGGAACGGCATGAACAGAACATTATCAGGAAAGATCGGCGTGGCAGGCTTCATCCTGTTGGCACTTATTGTCGCGCTTGCTGTTTTTGGGCCTCTACTTACGCCTTACAGCGCGGACGAGCAAAGCGGTTCGCCGCTCCAGCCGCCCAGCCGGCAGCATCTGCTCGGCACCAACGACATGGGCCAGGATATTATGGCGGAGCTTGCGGAGGGCGCGCGGGTCTCGCTCACGGTAGGCATCGTATCGGCGCTGCTGGCCGTGCTGATCGGCGCGATCGCCGGACTTATCGCCGGATACGGTTCCGGCTGGCCGGATGCGCTGCTGATGAGAACGGTGGACGTCAGCCTGACGCTTCCGTATTTGCCGCTGATGATCGTGATCGGCGTGTATATGGGACCGAGCGTAATCACACAAATTTTGGTCATCACGCTCGTCATGTGGGCGGGCAAGGCCCGTGAAATTCGTGCGCAGGTGCTGTCGCTGCGAGGCAGAGGGCCGGTGCTGGCTACCAAAACCATGGGCGCCGGACATGCTTATGTGCTGCGCAGGCACATTTTTCCCGGGATCGTTCCGCTGCTCATTCCCCAATTCGTCAGGGCAGTCAATACTTCGATTCTGCTGGAATCTTCCTTAAGCTTTCTGGGGCTTGGCGATCCGCTGTCGAAAAGCTGGGGCAGCATCCTGTTCTACGCCAATGCGAGAAGCGCGTTTTTGACCGATGCCTGGATATGGTGGGTGCTTCCTCCCGGACTGTGCATCGTCGTTACGGTGCTTGCATTCTCCTTTATCGGTTATGTGATGGAGGAGAAGAACAGCCCCCGCTTGCGTTCGCTTCGGCGGGGAGTGTTTTCCGGCTTGGGGGACGGACCAAAGTCTCCGGCGCCAGCCGGCACCCGGACACATGCCGCAGCTTCGCTGCTGGAGGTGGACCGGCTGTCGGTCTCCTACCCGCAAGAAAAAGGCGTAGTCCATGCGATCGACACGGTGAGCTTTGCCATAAACCGGGGTGAAGTGGTGGGGCTTGTCGGCGAGTCGGGCAGCGGGAAGACGACGGTGGCGTCTTCCATCATGCAATTGCTGCAGGAGCCTGCGCTGCGGAACGGCTCGATCCGTTTTGACGGCATCGACTTGACCTCTTTGTCGCCAGGGGAAATGCGTACGCTTCGGGGAAAGCGCATTGCGCTCATTCCGCAGGCGGCGATGAACGCCCTGAATCCGGTCATGAACGTCCGGAGCCAGCTGGCCGAGGCGGTCACCGCTCATCATGCGATGGATAAGCAGAGGCTGCACGAACGGGTGGATCAGGTGCTGGAGCAGGTCGGACTGACGCCTGCCTGGGGAAGAGCTTATCCGCACGAGCTCAGCGGGGGGATGCGCCAACGGGTCGTCATTGCGATGGCGCTGATGAACGAGCCCGAGCTGATTATCGCCGACGAGCCTACCACGGGGCTGGATGTCAAGGTACAGGTCGACATCATCAGGCTGCTCGCCGATTTGCAGCAGCGGCTGGGCTTGTCCATGCTCATCATTTCACATGATTTGCCCGTTGTGCTGAAGCTGGCGGACCGCATTCTGATCATGAAGCAGGGGCACATCGTGGATCAGGGGCCGGCAGACGCCATTGCGGCTGCGCCGTCCCACCCGTACACGAGGCGTCTCATCGACGCCATCCCCCGGTTGCGCACGAAGCGGAGTGTTCCACAAGTCGTGCCATCTTCTTCTTAACGGAGGCTGAAGCGATGACGATACAAGACACTGGCAGCGCGGAGGTGCGCAGAGACGACCTGCTGCACGTAAGCGATTTGCACAAAGCCTATACGGCTCCGGGCGCCGCCTTTCGGCAGGAGGCGGTCGTCAAGGGCGTCAGCTTTTCCATTGCGGAAGGCGAAACGGTCGGCCTGGTCGGCGCCAGCGGTGCGGGTAAAAGCACCATCGGCCGGATGATCGCAGGTCTGGAGCAGCCGGACAGCGGCACGATAAAGGTAATGGGGCAGGACATCCTGGCTTTGAAGGGGAAAGCCAGAAGACAGGCGCTGCGGCCCATTCAAATGATCTTTCAGGACCCCTATGAATCGTTGTCTCCGCGTATGACGATCGAGCAGCTGGTATGCGAGCCGCTCGTCATTCAGAGACTATACTCCGGCGACAAGCGCGCCCGAAGAGAGCTGGTGCGGGAAGCGCTGGCGGAGGTATCGTTATCGCCGGACCGGTACATGGACCGGTACCCGCATGAATTGTCCGGCGGGGAGCGGCAGCGGGTCGGCCTGGCGCGGGCGTTCATCGTCCGCCCCCGGCTGATCGTGGCCGATGAGCCGACCTCGATGCTCGATCCGTCCCTGCGTCTCGATTTGCTGGACGTCATGAAGCGTTTGCGCCAGCGCCATGGGCTGTCGTATTTGTTTATCACCCACGATATCGCGCTGACGCGGCACTTCTGCGACCGGATGCTTGTGCTGGAGCAGGGCGTCATCGTCGAAAGCGGAAGCACCGATGCGGTCATCGACGACCCGCAGCATCCGTTTACGAAGCGCCTGATCGGGGCGCTGCTGGAGCTGACCGGCGTTTGACATGCCCGGCCCGGTATATGGATAACAGTAGAAAGGGGATCCATTGCGGATAACATGAACGATATACTCATGCTGCATTCCGGCAGCCATTTTGTGGATGCACGAATGAACGATTTGTGCTATAAGAACGATCTTGCTTTTTTGGATGTCTATGAGCTGCCGGATGCCGATCTGGAGCCTTATGTCGGGATGGTCATTCCCGGCCTCATCGACCAGGAATTTCTGACTAAGGAGAAAGAATGCATCCGGCGGTTTCTGGACAGCGGCAAAGTGCTTGTATTCAGCGGGCACCTGTTCCGTCCCTGGCTTCCCGGGGGCTCGAACTTCGTGCCCAAAACGATCCGCAGCCACCGCGATTATCACGTATCGATCCATCGGCCGCATCCGATATTCGAAGGCGTGCTCCCGGAGGATATGACCTACAAGCAGGGGGTAGCCGGTTTTTTTGCCAGAGGGCACCATCCGGTTCCCGAAGGAGCGGAGGTGCTGCTGACGCTGCCGGGAGGAGAGCCGATCGTGTATATCGACCGTAACAGCACCCGGGGGACGATACTGGTTCATTCCGGCAACGATTTGCTTGGCTATCACAGCAATGACAACACGTCGGGCCGCATCGGGCCGCAGCTGCTCCGGTGGATCCGGGACGAGCACCGGCAGCTGCAGGAGAAAGGTGTGGCGATATGAGAAAAATAGCCGCATTATACGGGGGGTGCTCGCAGCATCACCGGACGCTCAACGAGCCGAAGTACCGCCGATTTTTCGATGAGCTCATTTACCTTCCCGATCTGGAGACCGCTTCTTTGGACAAGTACGACGTCTTGCTCTGTCCGTCTCAGCTTCATCAGGGCATGGTGGAAAAATCGGCGGCCAAAATCCGGGCGGTCGCGGAGCGGGGAGGGACCGTAGTGGCGTTCGGTCCGCAGTCGCGGCCGTGGATCCCCGGACATCACTGGGAATTCAGGCCGACCAACTTCTGGTGGTGGCTGGACAAGGATGCACGGAGCGGTCTCGTTCAGGCCAACCCCGGGCACAGCCTGTTTCAAGCGATCACGCTGGAAGATTCTACCTGGCATTACCACGGCGTGTTTTGGCCCCCGGAGGGCTCGGACGTCCTGATTGCCCTGGAGGACAACGGCGCGATCCTGTATATCGACAAGGTCAGTACGGCCGGAACATGGATCGTAACGACGCTGGACCCCGATTATCATTTTGGCTCGTATTTCATGCCGGCGACGGAGCGGTTTTTGGACGGCTTCCTGCCCTGGCTTGCCGAAGGAACCTGGTAATGATCCATATTCGGAATGTGACAAAAAGGTATGGGGAACGCACCGTATTGGACGGCGTGAATCTGCATCTTCATGCCGGGGAGTTCGCTTTCCTGCGCGGCCGGTCCGGTTCGGGGAAAAGCACGCTGCTCAAGCTGCTGTACCGGGAGATCGACGATTTCACCGGCGACATTGCCATTGACGGCCAACCGGTCGGGAGCATGCCGAAATACGAGCTGCGCCGCAAAATCGGCGTGATTTTTCAGTCGTTCGAGCTGCTGGAGCGTAAAACGGTGCTGGAGAACGTCGAACTGGCCGGCGAGGTGCTGGGAAGAAGCGAAAAAGACACCCGGGCCCAGGCGCTTCACTTGCTGAAGCGGACGGGGCTGAGCGGCAAGGAGCGGCTGTTTCCCGCCCAGTTGTCCGGCGGGGAGCAGCAGCGGGTGGCCATTGCCCGGGCGCTGCTGGTCCGGCCGGCGATCTTGCTTGCGGACGAGCCAACGGGCAATCTGGATAAGGAAACGGCGGCGGAGATGTTTCATTTGCTCCGGGAACTGCAGCGGGAATACGGCATGACGATGCTTGTCGTAACGCATGCCGACCGGTTCGTGGAAGCAGTTCCCGCGCGGACATTACACATGGAACAAGGGAAAATATATGAGATTGGCAATGGTTAAGTTTATTGTCCGCGATGCGCGGGAAGGCATTCGGCGCAATGCGGGAGCGGCTGCGGCGGCGGCCGCCATGATTTTTATCGCAATGACGATTTCGGGCGCCTTGTTTATGCTCCGTCTCGGGGTCCATGACCTGATGCAGTATTTGGACGCGCAGCTCAGTATGAAGGTGTATGTGGACCCGGCTTTCGAGACGTCGGAGGTTGCGCGCGTGCTGGAGCAAAAAAGCTACGTCAAATCGGTGCGCATCGAGACCAAAGATCAGTTGGTCGAGCGGATGAACGTGTTTTTCCAGGGCCGGGAGCAACTGCTGGAGAGCTTCAAGGAAAGCGACCTGCCGGATGCGGTACGTCTGGAGCTGACCGATACGCGGCACATTTCGCTCATTGCGGAAGAATTGCGCTCGATACGCGGCATCGCTCAGGTCATTTATCCGCAGCAGTTGGCGGAAACGGTGCTGCACGCCTCCGACCGGATCAACCGCTGGGGCTTGCTGCTGCTTTTGTTTTTTGCAGGCGTCTCGTTTTTGACGGTGTTTTTGGCTGTGAATCTCGCTTTGTATCAGCGGCAAAAAGAGATTCGGGTGAAGCTGCTGCTCGGGGCGAAGCCGGCCCATGTGCGGGGGCAATTCGTATTCGAAGGCGGGGTGATCGGCTTGGCCGGAAGTTTGCTGGCGGCGACCGTCCTGGACGGGCTGTACCGCTATACCATGGCGTCTTTGGAGCATCCCTATAACACGATATTCCATGTGGCTCCGGCTGATTTTTATACGATGATGCTCGGCATCGTGGCGGCGGGCACGGCGATCGGCCTGTGCGCCAGCTATGTGTCGACCGGGAAGCTGATGAAGTATGCGTAGGACGGTTGTCGTTCTTGTACTGTTCTTCCTGTTTGCGGCAACCGGCGCGTACGCCCACCTGACCGGCGCTTTTGCCGATTTTCTTGTTTCCGTGCATGACGAAGAGACGATCGCCAAGCTGAAGCTGGAAATGCAGCGCACGAAGAACGACATTGAAGCCATGACGCCTCAGGTCAGGCAAAAGGAGCAGGTGTTCTCCGCCAGGCGGAATAGCGCAGCCGCCCAGCTGCAGTTTTACGACGATTTCGGCATGGAGGCCTGGCTGAGTCTCATGCTGCAGGCGCAGGACCCGGTCGATATTATAGGTGGCCAATGGTTGATGGCGCGAAGCCTGGACCGGTATATGCAGGAGCTGGACCGGCTTTATGCCGAGTATATGCAGGTGAAGACCGCAAAGGAGTCGCTGGAGGGCCATCAGCGTCTGCTTAGGGGCATGGAGCGGCAGCTCCAGGCGCGGGCCCGGTTTATGGCCGACAATTCCGATGCGGCCATAGACCAACTGGCCAATTATTTGGACATTGACTGGATGTCGGAAGTGGAGGAGCCGTTATTGCAAAGTCTGGCTTCGGACCGGGAGCTTGCGGAAAAACAGCTGCCGCAGTGGGCAGTCCCGGGCACAGCCGCAGGCGCTCTCTATAAGCTGGAAGAGCAGTGGCTGAACGATCGGTCGGAGCTTGCGTATTTCTTCCGCGCAGACCATATTTACGCCGTCTATGAAAAGCCGGACCTTCATGTGATGCTGATCGGTCAGCTGCTGAACAAGGAAAACGGTACGGCCGATCTGCAGTTCGAGGCCGGTTTTTTCAACGGTTTTCTGATGCCTGATACGCTGCTCGAAGAGCTTCGCGGCTTTGCCGTCGGAACCGCCGGGCTGGAGGCTGCGGCGGGAAGTCCGGCTCCGTATTACTGGCAGCAGGCGAACGGGGCGCTGCTGCTGAGAACGAACGAGTAGAACAAAACTCTCGGAGGATGAAATGAAACGTATTGCGGTAATGATATTCGTGCTGATGCTGCTGCCGGCAGCAGCACAGGCGCACATCGTCAATGAAAGCAATCTATACGACGATATCGCGTTTTCCGAAGCGCGGGAAAACATCGTTTATTTGAGCGGGCTCGGCGTCATCCCGTACGAGCACGGCGCGCCCTTGTTCAAGCCGAAGGACAAGCTGTCGCGTTCGGATCTCACTTATTGGGCCGGTTCGTTTCGCGGCTTGGGGGCGCAGCAATCGGACCCGCAGGCCGTTCGGCAGGCGGTCTTGGCGGAGGGCGGCGTTCCTAGCCTGGATGGGAATGCGACGGTGCGCGATGTCAATCAAGCTTACTTTCAAGGGCGGGCGGAGTTGAACGGGTCGGAGGAGCTGACAAGAGAGCAGTTCGCTTCGCTCATGGCGGCTTATTTGACGACAAAGGTCAACGGACAAACGCTGTTCGAGCAGGCGGGCTATTCGCCTGGTCCGTCCGGGACGGTCGAAGCCGTCGCCATGAAGGAGAGCCAAGGCGCTGACGGCAAGACCGTCAGGACGTATGCCGTCACGATTCAGGGCGTCACGCTCGAGTTAAGCGAACACCCGAGAATCCTGTATGCTCCTGTCGACCCCGGCCTGTGGAAAGGAAAAAGCATCCGGGAATCGTGGGTAATGAACAAGCGTGAAGGCGGACAGCAACTGCAGCTGATTTCGTTTGTCAAGCCGGCGGGGGCGGCTTCGAGCCCGCAGGAGGCCAACAGCGATGAGAAAGGTCAAGCCCATGCGCATCATATGTGTCAGGAAGGCGATTCCGACTGCGTTCCGGCCGGTGAAGGCGCAGGCTTTCCGGTCATTCCTGCGGCGGCAGGGGCAGTGGCGGCCGTGCTCTTATGCTGGTTATTGATCAAAAAAAGAGCTTGAATTCCAACAACAATTAGGAGGATTCATGATGTATGTCATTTATATTCGTGACGGCCGCAAAGGCGAATTTTTAAAAGCGATTCGGTTTGAGGATGTCGAGAAATACCATAGCGGGCAATATTTGATGGCCGTCGCGGTCGGCTTTCTAAGCGTCTACGCGGGGATCAAGGCCTTGTGCGGAGACGAAGCGCCAGAGCGCAAAGACATCTCGATTCTGTCCGGTCACGGCGGTCCGGGGTTCCGCGATGCGTTCGAATATGTCACCCGTGCGGCGTCCCGCGGGGCGCTGACGGTTGACGTCAATTATCCGGTTGCCCAGTATGACCCGCATCGGGCCCAGTCGTACGCATTTGTCTTTTCACTGACCGACGGCCGGTCCGTAGAAGTATCGTTAAAGGAAGGCTTCCTGCCTCTGGAATTTTATGATTTGCTGGAGAAGGGAAGAGCGGGCACACGGACGGAAGCGGATGAGGAAAGGCTAGACGATTTGAAAAAGGAGCTCTGTGACCGGGCGCTGTCGATGCCTCTGGACGATCTGCTGGCCGTTAAACGGCTTTCCTGACCAGAGGAGGTATCCCCTTTTGCCCTTGCCCATGGTCAGAGTACCAGGGGTACCAGGGTACCGGAACGTTCTTTAGGAACGTTAACAGAGACCTGATAAGTTATAACACCAGGCGCAGCTAATGTAAAAGCTGCGTCTTTCTTGATTTACGGCGATGGCATCCGGGAGAAGCGTGGGCCAGGCATGAATGGGTATGAAATGAATAAAAGTCGATTCACTAGGCTATTTCCTATGGCAAGACGGACTGATAGAATAATGGTGTGCAGCAAGACTGAAATCCAGGTAGACGGTAACGCACGCGGAAAACAGCAGCATCAGGGAGGTATGGCGAGTGGAAATCCACCAACTGGAGTATATATTAGCCGTTGAAAAATACAAAAGCTTTAGTCTGGCGGCTGATGAAGTCTGCCTGTCTCAATCTGCGCTTTCCCATTCGATAAGAAAGCTGGAGGAAGAATTGGGCGTCAGAATATTTGAACGTACGACACGCTCTGTCCAGCCGACGCCGGCAGGGGCGCATTTCCTGATTTATGCCAAACGCATATTGGGAGAGATCAAGCGGGCCCGGCAGGTCATGCTGGAATATAACAATTTGGAACGGGGACATATGGTCATCGGCGCCATTCCCAACATCAGTTATTTAGGACTTACGGCGTTAATCGCTTCCTTCCAAAAGGCATACCCCGGCATCCATATCGAGATTCGTGACGGAAACAGTGATGAGCTGATTAAATGGCTGCAGGTATCGGAGATCGATGCCGCCCTTCTTACTCACTTGCATAATGAAAATTATGAAAAAACAATCGATTTCTATCCATTAATGAGCGATCAAGTCGTATTAATTACTCATGCCGCCCACCCCTTGGCCCATAAGAAAATCATTGATTTAGCGGAGGCCTCCAAAGAGAAATTTTTATCTATAAAACCAGGCTATGGGATGAGAAGCTTATGCGAACAAGCGTGTCAGGAAGCCGGTTTCGTGCCTAATATTATGTATGAAAGCAGTCAGGTGGAAACCATTTGCGGGTTGGTGGCGGAAGGGCTTGGCGTAGCATTGTTAACATCGCGGGTAGTCAAATTTATTCGACGTCCCGGAATCGCCATCGTGCGTCTTAAAAAAGAAATCAAAAGAACGACCGCCCTCGCCATACCTCGGGGCCCTGACATCCCTACGGTTCATGCCGCTTTTCGGGACTTCACCATGCAGTGGATCAAACAAAACGCCAAATAGGTCAGCCCGTTTCGGCCTGCTCAAATCAAAGTCATCCCTACCCATTTATGAATTTCATTCATATCTTGAATCGAAAATATCGATTGTATTAATAAGTGGCGTGCTGTACTCTAACTTCAAGGACATTCAATTTATGTAACCAGAAGGGCAGGGTACCGGTTTGCTGAAAGAGGAATTCGAAAAATGGGAGACGGATGTTTTGATCGTCGGTGGGGGAAGCGCCGGGCTGCGTGCCGCTTTGGCCGCAAGGGAAACAGGGGCACGAGTGCTGGTTGTAAATCGTGGCGGTAAAACATATGGCGGGGCTACTTCATATTTAGATAAGTTGATTGAGGTAACCGGGCTTGCTGTGGCTCTTAACAAAGAAGATTCCGATCTTTATTACAAAGAGTTATATGATTTTGGGATGAAAGTAAATTCAAGAGAACTCGTTAGAACCTTCACCGACAATAGTGAAAAAGAATTACGATTTTTGGAATCGATCGGTGTAGAATTTGAACGCCAAGGAAACGAGTACGTCTGGATGCAGATTCCAAGTCATTCCAGGCCTAGAGTGGTTAAGGGCATGAGTGATTTCGGTACCGAAATATTAACGAGATTAGTCAAAGCTTGCGAAGAAAAAGGAGTGCAATTTCTGGCTCATACCGGAATTTATGAGATTATCAAAGATTCCTCCGGGCATCCCAGATGGGCATTAGGCATTCACAAAACGCAAAAATGTACCCAGCCGGTTCAAATCCGTTTTTCCAGTGTTATTATAGCAACAGGAGGGTTTGGAAATCTTTTTTCCTACGCGACGAACCCTCAAGGCAACGCCAGCGGAATGGCCATAGGTCTGGATTTGGGGGCTGCATTAACGAACCTGGAATTCATGCACATTCTTCCCTTATTCGTAAGCCCGATTCGCGGATTCTACATGATCAGTGCGCTATTGTCTCAAGGGAAAATCTTGAATACGGCCAAAGAACCGTTTTCCTCGGGATGGGATCATAGCAGTCAAGAGCCGGATACGGTTACTCAAGGAAATATCACCTTTGAGATTTGCAAGTGGATTGAAAAACAGCAGGAAATGGGCAAAACTACTTCGGACGGCGGGGTTTATTGGTATGGAACACACCTTATCGATGTGATGAAGCATCGCATTCCTCGTAGTTTGGAGATGTTAAAGGCCCGTAATCTGGATTTAACGTCGCAGCCTGCGATCATAAGTTCCGGATGCCATCAGGCGCTGGGGGGAATAGCTATTAATCCGCAGGGTGAAACCGGGGTAGCCGGATTATTTGCCTGCGGGGAATGTGCCGGAGGGTTCCAAGGGGCTCAGCGTATGATGGGAACCGGAGTGATGGACGCCTTAGTATTCGGCAGCCGGGCAGGGCGGGCAGCTGCTGAAGCGATTGGACAACCTGGAACCAAGCATTGGGTCGTGATGAGCGAAGATGTGAATCGAACGCCTGAATTGACCTGTGATAAAGGGTTTAGACAATTGCATGCCTCCATGGACCGGATCCTCGTAACCAAAAATAAAGAAAAATTGCGTCGTGCCCAAATGGAAGTAGAGTCACTCCAAAAAAGCTTGGAACATTACCCGTTAAACGCCATTCCTTATAAAGATCGATTGCGGTATAGCGAGTTAAAGCATGCTGTATCCATTGCCCAGGCGTTTATTGCTTCCAGCCAGGCCCGGGAAGAAAGCAGAGGCAGCTTTGTAAGAAGCGATTTTCCAGATCAAAGCCAACATTTTGATAAACAGTCGTTTGTTCATCGTATTCAACCCGATCAATTTCAAGTTGCGTTTCATTCATAGACGTTCAACCTATGGAAAGAAGCTTCCTTTACTGTATCGAACCGGATCAAGGCTCTTGATGCCGGTTCCGATCCGTATAATGTCGGGTATCAACGGTAAAGTGTAAGCGCTAACAGATGATCTAGATTTTTTTACTATAAAATGATCTAGGTAAATAAAGAGGGAGGATCGATCAAAATGAAAAAAGCATGGGTTATGGTGATGGTTGCACTGCTTTGCGTTACTGCGGTTCTGGCAGGATGCGGGAATACCGGGGGCTCCGGGCAGCAAACACAAGGCACACCGCCGGAGAATAATGCCGGCGGCAAGCCGGCCGAGCAGGCCAAACCGGTTAAGCTGCAGATCGGGCTGCTGAAATTAACCAGTTCCGCTCCGATTTTTATCGCCATGGAAAAAGGATATTTCAAAGAAGAGAATATTGAAGTGACTCCGCAATGGTTTGAGGCGGCCCAGCCGATTGCCGTAGCGACAGCCTCCGGCAGTGTGGAAGTAGGGGCGACAGGCATTACGGCAAGCTTATACAACATGATTGCAGGCGGACAAAAATTGCTTATCGTAGCAGACAAAGGAAGGGAACAAAAAGGGTATTCCTCCTCCTCCTTGCTGGTTCACAAAGATTCGCAGATTCAAAGCATTAAAGATCTCAAAGGCAAAAAGATCGGCGTGACCCAGACAGGCTCCACCTTCCATTATATGGCGGGACGTTTATTGGAAAAGCACGGACTCAGCTTATCGGACGTCGAAATCACTCCGCTGGGCAAGCTGAACGCGATGAACGACACGTTAAAGAGCAAACAAGTGGATGCGATTCTTACGGCCGAACCGAATATCAGCTATATTTTGAACGAAGGGTACGGGAAAGTGATCGCCAATGTCGGAGACGAAATCGATTATCAAATCTCGGCTATTTTCTTCTCGCAGAAGTTTGCCGACGACAAAGATGCCGCCGTGCGCTTTATGACCGCATACGCCAAGGCAGCCCGTTATTATTATGACGCCGTGCTGGTGAAAAAAGACGGACAACCGGTACCGGGCGCAAACTATGACGAAGTGATCGACATCATAGCCAAGTACACGGATCAGCCTGCGGAGCTGGTTAAACAAGGCCTTCCCTACATGGATCGCGACGGCAGACTGCTGGCCGAAGACATCAAAACCCAAATTGACTGGTATTTCAAAAACAAGATGATTGAAAAATCGATCGACTACAAAACGATTGTGAATACGGAGCTGCTTGAAGAGGGCATTAAGAGGTTAGGGAAGTGACACACCTATGAGAATTGTAATCGACGGCGTGGAAAAAAGGTTTAAAGACACAAAGGGGAAGGAAGTTACCGCATTAACCAATATCAATTTCGTCATTGAACAGCAGGAGTTTGTCGTGCTGGTCGGACCCAGCGGCTGCGGTAAATCTACCCTGTTAAATATTGTAGGAGGGCTGCTCTCTCCAACTGAGGGCAGCGTATATTTTGAAGGCTTAAAAGAGGACAAGACACCGAATTTAGGGATTGTGTTTCAGGAAATCGCACTTTTTCCATGGCGGACCGTTTATCAAAATGTCGTATACGGCTTGGAAGAAAGAGGCGTGAGCAAGAAGGAGCAGCGCGAAATAGCGAAGCATTATATTGATATGGTCGGTCTGAGCGGATTCGAATCGGCCTATCCGAAGCAGCTTTCCGGAGGGATGAGGCAGAGAGCGGGGATCGCCCGCGCTCTTGCCATTCAGCCTGATTTGCTGCTGATGGATGAACCGTTCTCCGCTTTGGATGCGCAGACACGCACGCTGATGCAGGAGGAGCTGCTGACGATTTGGAACCAGACGCGGCTGAGCACGCTGTATGTCACCCACAACATAGACGAAGCGGTATATTTGGCTGACCGGGTCATTGTATTGTCGCGTCATCCCGGACAGATCAAAAGCATCATCCATATCGATATGCCCAAGATAGGCCGGAATCAGGAGCAGTTTCGGCTTCAATTCGATGAGTATGCCGATCAAATTTGGCAGCTGATCCGCCATGACGCAGCAGAAGCGCTGAAGGAGGGATAAGGCAGTGGCGGAAACGATAAGAAAATATATAACCAACAAAGTCGCCTTTCTCGAGCAAAGGGTTCCTGTATATGCTCCGGTTTTAGGCATAACCTTCATCGTAGCGGTATGGGAAATCATAGGCCGATCGGGCTTGATTTCTCCCTTGTTTCTTCCGTCTCCTACCAGTATTCTATCCGCAGCATGGGAAATGATCGTGAAGGGAGAGCTTCATCCGAATATTTTGGCCAGTCTATACCGCATTATCCTGGGTTATCTTCTGGGAGGCAGTATTGGCATCATCGTCGGGCTGCTGCTCGGATTTTCCAAATGGGCGGAATCGGTGGGGACTCCCATCTTGTTCTCTTTTTACCCGATTCCGAAAATCGCCCTTTTGCCGCTGATCATTCTATGGCTCGGCATCGGAGAATTGCCCAAAGTGACGATGATTGCTTTAGGCGTATTTTTCCCGGTGGTGATCAATACGTATTCCGGGGTCAAGAATGTCGATTCGACCCTGATTAAGGCGGCCGTCACGTTTGGCTCGAATCATTTGAACGTCGTACGCAAGGTCATCCTGCCGGGTTCGCTTCCGGTGATTTTTGCCGGATTGAAGCTGGCCGCAGGAACGTCGCTGCTGCTGCTTGTAGCGGCGGAGATGATTGCGGCCAAGGAAGGCATCGGAGCGATGATACTGCACTACGGCAACTTGATGATTACAACCAAGCTCATGGTTGGCGTCGTATTGCTTTCCGTGATCGGGCTGATTTTTAACCGCACCCTGGACTTTTTGGAACGAAAATGTTTACCATGGAAATAAATATAAATCTTTCGCCATATGCCTGATGAAACGATTGTCAGGCAAACGCATCATACATTGACGATTGATGGATATAATGATATATTTTTTTTATTCAAAACCGCTGTTTCATAGGTTAAAATCATATGATTACATTTCAAATAGGCTTACCGGATCACTGGCAGCTCTTAAAATTCCCTGGTTTACATCGGGATTTTTAAGAGCTTTTATTTTTTGTCCGGTACAGCTCCGGGGCATGGTTTGGAATGGAGATACAGCATGATGCAGAAGGAGTAAGCAAATGATGAAATGCGTAATCATGAAGGATATTGGCGGGGCCGATTGCCTGGAAGTGCGGGAGGCGCCGATGCCTGAGCCCAAGCCGGACGAAGCTTTAATTAAGGTGCATGCGGCGGGAATTTGTTATCATGATCTGCTGGACAGATCGGGTAAACTGCATGGCCCGAAGGCCGGGAACATTTTGGGACATGAGGTGTCCGGAGAAGTGGTTGAGCTGGGCAAACAAGCGAAGGGTCTTCAAATCGGACAACAGGTCGTCCTTTTCCACCGCATGTTTTGCGGACACTGCCGGTATTGTCTTGGAGGACGTCAGGATCTATGCAAAATGGGCGGCATTCTTGGCTCCAACCGGCCGGGAGGATACGCCGAGTATGTCTGTGTACCGAGCTGGAATGCCATTCCCCTTCCGCAAGGCCTTTCGCCGGAGGCGGCAGCCTTGGCGGTTTGTCCGATCGGTACCAGTGTCAGAGCCGTCATCTCTGTGGCGGATGTTCGTCCGGGAGATACCGTGCTGGTGACTGGAGCCAGCGGAGGTCTGGGACTGCATCAAATTCAGGTGGCCAAAAGCAGGGGAGCGAACGTCATCGCAATCACCTCATCCTCCGCCAAAGAGAACATCATCAGATCGGTAGGGGCTGATGAAGTGATTGTAAGTCCCGATCTGAAATTTGCCGGAGACGTTTGGAGTCTTACCGCAAAGCAGGGGGTCCAAGCGGTTCTTGAAAACGTGGTGAGCGCTACGTTCGGGGAATCCCTCCGGTGCTTGGCCCCCAACGGAATCGCCGTCGTATTGGGCAATACTGAAATGAGAAAGATCGAAATCGATCCGGGACTGATCATTGGCCGCCGGTTAAGAATAGAAGGGTCTGGAAACCCGACGCTGCAGGATGTCCGGCGTTCACTTCATTTGCTGGATACGGGGCAGGTAAGGCCTATCATTGATCGAATCGTTCCCTTTACATCCGCCGCCGAAGCACATGCGATATTGGAGCAGCGCAGCGTCTCAGGCCGGATTGTTATGAAAGGATGGTGAGTATGCTTCATTTATCCTATATGTTAAACCGGTTTGCCCGTCAGGCATCTACAAAACCGGCACTTATTGATCAGCATGGCGTAACTTGGACAAGAGAGCAGCTGGTGGCAAGAATCAATCGGGTGGGTAATGCGCTCAAAGGATTGGGGCTAATCCCAGGCGACCGTGTGGGTCTATTGCACGAAGACAGCCGGCAGTATCTCGAAGTGGATTACGGAGTGATGGCGGGAGGGTATGTCCGGGTACCGCTGGACCCCCGTTTGAGCAAAGAGCAAATGGTATCCCAACTGAGGGACGCCGGCGCCCGGGCCATCATAGTCAGTTCCCGGCATACGGAGATGGCGGTAGAGGTTAAACGGGAGCTTGACCATTGTCTCATCTTGTCTACCGGCGGTAAAGCAGGCGAGGTTCTGGACTACGAGGAAGTTCTCAGCCTGGCAAGCCCCTCCATGCCGGAGCGGCTGAACCCTGATGCGCTGGCCAGTCTTAATTATACAGGCGGGACGACGGGACAACCAAAAGCGGTGATGCTGACTCACGCCAACCTGTATCATATTATTTCCAACGCACTTCTGGGCAGGCCCGTTGCAGCCGGCGACGTGTTCCTTAATGTGCGTCCGCTCTGGCCTATTGCAGCCATCAACGTATTGTTCCATCTATTAGGCGGCGCACTCATTGTGCTGGGAGGTCGCTTTGAGGCGGAAACCTTCGGCCGTCTGGTCGGCATGCATCGGGCCAATGCCACCTCCCTGGTTCCAACACAGCTGGTTAGGCTTCTGGATGGAGGCATTGCTCCGACCGAGCTGGCTTCACTGCATACGATCGATATCGGTGCGGGCGCCGTCCAACCCGATGTCTTCCGCTCGTTCCTGGAGCTTTACGGTCCCAAACTAGGCGTGCTGTATGGGCTGACGGAGGCGTCCTGGACGTGCTATTTGTCACCTAAAGAATTTGTCGTGAACAATGAACGTTCCGATCGTTTAATCCGGAGCGCCGGCCGGGAGATGATGGGTTATCGCGTGACGATCCAGGATGAAGACGGTCAGGTTCTGCCTCCGCATACGACCGGCGAGATCGTGATTCAGGGCGCGAATGTGATGCAGGGATATTGGAATCGCCCGGATCTTACCCGGTCGGTTCTGTACAATGGTGAGTTCCATACGGGTGATTTAGGACAATTGGATGATGAAGGTTACCTGTATGTGGTAGGGAGAAAGAAAGAGGTTATACGCAGCGGCGGAAGCTCGATCCTGCCTCAAGAGGTCGAGCATGTGCTGATGAATCATCCCGCCATCCGGGAGGCGGCCGTCGTCGGGGTGCCCGACCGGGAATGGGGAGAGTGCGTGAAAGCTTTTATCGTCCTTCGGCCGGGCCTTCGTGTCACTTATCAAGAGATCGCCGATCACTGCCGTCAACGTCTGGCCAGTTTTATGAAGCCTAAAATCATTGAAGTGGTGGAAAGCCTGCCCAAATCCCATTACGGCAAAGTTCTAAAACATCTGCTGGTTGCCGAAAACGCAAGTGTCAAAGGCGACATACTGCTATGAAATAAACGTTGAAACATAAGAAAAACAGCCTTAGTCCGGAAGGGCTGGACTGTGACCCGCAAGAAGGTCACCGTTCAGGTTCCGAACCAAGGCTGTTTCTTTTTCTGTCAATCAGTAGTTGCCAAGCTCCTTTTGGGCAGCCTCCAGGAAGGAAGTGTTGATCACTTGATTGAGATCAACATCGGTTTTGATTAAACCTTGTGCTTTATACCAATCATAGTCTAACTGAAGCGATTCCTGATTGAGCTTTCCGTAAGGGTCGATTCCGGCGGGAGCCATTTGCTTATACAGTGCGGCATCTTTTACCGTCGTATGTTTCGTTAAGATGCTTACCACTTCATCGTAGCCCTTTTGTTTGAAGAAGGCGTCGTTATAATCCCGGACACCTTTCAGATAGGCCGTCATAAAGCGATTGGCTACGTCAGGGTTATCCTTGGCAAACTTGGAGGAATAAAAGAGTACGCCGGTTTGCGCATTAGGGATGGCATCATGCACACCTTTCCAGTTGACCGCCAGACCGTTGGCTACATAACGAGAAACGAACGGTTCCGGAATGATGCCTACGTCCAGGGAGCCGTTGCCAAAGGCGGTCCCCATGTTCGGAAACGTCATTTCCAGCAGCTCGACGTCATTGAGGGTGAGCCCGCCTTTCTTCAGAGCGGCGGAAAGATGGACGGCATTCGAGCCTGTCTTTGAAACGACGGCGACTTTCTTGCCGCGCAGGTCTTCAAACGTTTTGATTTGGCCGGAATCGATCAGCTCCTTACGGACTAAAAAGTTCACGTAGTTGCTGTCGCTTCCGACATGCCCCTTGTCGGCAACAATCTGAATGTCAAAACCGCGGCTGAGGGCGTTATAAAATCCGGCACTGACCCCGCCGCCGCCTACTTCCAGCTGGCCTGCGGTGAGAGGAGCGATCATATCGGCTCCGGTCTCAAAGGCAACATCCTCCACATCGAGGTTTTGCTGTTTAAAGTAACCTTTCTCCAAAGCAATGTAGATGGGGGCGTCCGCCAATGCTTTTAAAGTTCCGACTCTCACCTTGGCAGGCTCGGCCGATTCGCTTTTCACCGGTGGTTTAGCTTCTTGTTCAGGCGGATTGCTGCTATGATTTGTCGTTGTGGTTGCCGATCCGCAGGCTGATGCCAGCAGCAAACCGGCGAACGATACTCCCAACAGTATTTTTTTGCCCCATTTTTTTCTCATCGTTGTAAAGTCTCCTTTATCCATTGAAGTTTAGTGGTCTTAGTTGCTGCGTCTTTCTGCGAAGGCACGCGCGCGATCCGCAAATCCGGCGGAAGCTTCGATGCCCAAACGCGCTGCATCAATCTCGGCAATGTGCGCCTTGACGGCTTCATTAATCGCCAGGCGGGCCAAATGGGTGGTAGCCTGTATTCCCGGTGTCGGCATGGCGGCTATCTTGACCGCGACTTTTTCCGCTTCCTGCAGTACGTCACCGGCTGTGATCCGGTTGACCAGCCCGTAGCGCAAAGCTTCGGCGGCGGATATCGTTTCGCCTGTAAGCAGCAGTTCCATCGCATACCCCGCAGGAATGATGAACGGCAGCCGAACGGCGCTAATGCCGGAAAGCATGCCGTGCTTTACCTCCGGAAAACCAAGCACCGCATGGTCTGCGGCAATCCGGATATCGCAGTGGCAGGCCAGCGTCAACCCCATACCGATACAAAAGCCCTGCAGGGCGGCAATAACGGGCTTCTTGAGCGGTGTAACAAAACCTGGCAGTGCCCGTTGAAGGTCTTCGGTGGATATCGTTTTTCCCGTCTTCGACATTTCTTTGATATCGGACCCGGCGCAAAAAGCGCGCGACCCCGCCCCGGATAGCAGGATGACCCGGACTTCCGGGTCTGCCGCCGCCTCATCCCAAATCTCGCCCAGCCGAAGCTTGGCTTCAACGTCCAATGCATTGAGCGAATCCGGCCGGTTGAGGGTGACAAACGCGACACCGTCCTTTCGCTTCTCGTATAGCACTTTGCTGCTCATACTGATCGCTCCTTCTTATACATGTTTTCGCCAAGGCAGTAATTTCGCTTCCAGTTCATCCAGAAGAAGCAGCGTGATAAATCCGAGAATGGCAATGACGATCAATCCGACGTACATCTGCTCCACGGAGAACACTTGCCACGAGCTCCAGATCAAATGGCCGATTCCGGATTTGGCGCCAACAAATTCGGCCGACACGATCAATAGAAGGGCGCTTCCCCAAGCCAGCTTAATGCCGGCAAAAATGACCGGCAGTGCGGCCGGAATCACGACCGTTCGAAATATGGTCAGCCGGCTGGCGCCGAATTCCTTCCCTACTTCCAGATAGATGGCGGGGACGTTCATCGCTCCGGTCATCGTGTTGACGGCCAGAATAAAGAAAACGCCTATGGCGATGATCGCGTATTTGGAGGCTTCGCCCAGTCCAAAAATAAACAGGAGCAGCGGCAGTACCGCAATTTTGGGAATAGGGTAAATGGCCGCGATGATCGGGTAGAGCAAGGCGCGAATCACCGAAGACTGGCCTAGCAGGATTCCAACGATAAGCCCGGGGATTCCGCCCAAGGCGAAACCGATCAGAAGCCGCGATAAGCTTATGGTCACGTCATTAAGGAGCTGCCCGTTTTCAATAAGCTTCCAAAATACTATGGCAATTTGCGTAGGCATGGCAAAAAAACGGGTGTCTATCCATCCCAAACGCGCAAGCAGCTCCCAGAACAGCAGCAAGATAAAGGGCATCGTGATGGAGAGGATGCGGTACAGAATCTTGCGTCTGCGGTTCGCCCGCAGCACTTCGTTACCGAAACGGACAGCTTCGTCATGGTTCACATTGTCCAAACTCATGCTAATCTCTCTTTTCTCCTACGTTGTTTTTCGTTCAACTCTCGATCCGGCTGGCCTTGATCACCTCGTCCTTAAGCAGTTCCCACAGGTCGGAGGTTAATTTGCTGAATTCCGGGGTAGTGGCCAATTTGTGAGATCTGGGACGCGGAAAGTCAACGGTAACCTCCGCCTTGATCCGGCCCGGATGCGCAGAGAAGACGATGATCCGATCACCGAGCAATACGGCTTCCTGAAGGCTGTGTGTAACGTAAACCACGGTTTTTTTATTCTCGTCCCAAATGCGCAGCAGTTCTTCCTGCATCAGGAGTTTGGTCTGTTCATCCAAAGCGGCGAACGGCTCATCCATCAACAGCACTTCCGGATCATTGGCGAATGCCCGGGCGATGCTTACGCGCTGCTTCATGCCGCCGGATAGTTCATGGGGGTAGGCCCGGGCAAACTTGGCGAGTCCAACCTTGCCGATGAATTCCTCCGCCTTGGCTAATGCGGTGCGCCGATCCACCCCGCGTATTTTCAATCCGTAGGCCACGTTGTCGATGACACTCATCCAGGGAAAGATCGAACGTTCCTGAAAGACCATCGAATGCAAGGGGCGGTTCTGATCGGACGCTGCGATCTTGACTTCACCGGAACTTGGGGACTCCAGTCCGGCTAATATACGCAGCAATGTCGTTTTGCCGCACCCGCTGGGACCGACGATCACTACGAATTCACCGTCGCGCACCGTAAGGTTCGTCTCCGTGAGAGCGCTCGTCAACCGGTTGCCGGAAGCAAACACCTTGGCGACGTTGCGGACAGTGATCTTCGCCTCAGGTTTTGGCGGTTCGGGTGCAGGGCGCTGTATTCCGGGGTCTGAGTTTAGATCTGTTGCTGCCATCAAGTCATTCCTCCTAATTTAACTTGGCCCCTTATACTGCTTTGAATGAGTATCCACTAAATTCCAAACCGGATCCGTCAGCGTTTTTTTGGGGTAATCCTTGTATTGATTGGCATAGGCTTGAACGGGATCGCCCCAAAAGAATTGCTCATAAAGCACCCGTCGCACTGCCGGCGGGCTGCCGACCAAGTCCCACGCCAGCTTGATCAGTTTCGTCCGTTCTATGGCGCTGCGATCCGTGCCTTGATAATACTGGCGCAGTAAATGACCGATAGGCCCGTCAAAATCCGCCAGCTTTGCGGGACTCTGTAAAAGCGCGTCACCGCCGATTTGCCGCAGGATTTCGATCGCGCGAGGGTAAAAACGGGTACCCAGATTGCGAGCCATCTGCAGAGGCAGTTCTTCGGGCAGCCAAATATTGTCGTTGCCCGGAGAGGAGCGATGCTCTGCGGCGATAAGCAGGCCTTTAATGGTTTCCACCTGAATAATAAGCTCGCCCATGATTTCCTGAACGTGCAAAAAAGCTTTTCTATCGCTCGCGGATGTAAGAGCGTGGCCCACGGCAGCGATAAATTCGAGATTGCTGAGCAGCCGGACAACGGTTTGATGCTGTCCTAAAGCTGCGGCTGCGGGGTCGCGTTGAATTTTCAGCAAAGCCTCCGGATTATTCTTTATGAACACGCGCTCCCAAGGGACCAGCACATCGTCAAAAATAATAACGGTGTCCATATCCTCAAACCGGGCACTCACGGGATGATCATCCGGTTCATCAGCCGCGAAGGATTCCCGGCAAACGATATTCACCCCGGGTGTATTGGCTGCAACGGCAAACATATAACCATGCCGCTTGTCTTCCCGGGAGCGCGGGTCATAAAACGAAACCAGGATTTCATCGACATAAGGAGCGTTCGCCGCTGCCATTCTTGCTCCGCTGACGATGATGCCATCCTCCGTCTCGCGAACGATTCGCAAACCCGGATCGGAAGCTTCATCGAACCTGGACGGGGGTTGCGAATCGTTCCTTAGCGGATCGTGCGCAGCTCCGGTACACAATAGATCATTCTCTTTGATAAACTTGTAATACGACTCGATTTTATTCGCATAGGCATGGCCGATGCCGGAATAATGACGATTGGCGTAATGCCCGGTAAGCAAGGATCGGGCATACTGTGAAAGTCCGTCCATCATACCGAAGGTCGCATCCGCATAAAACTTGAGGGCACTGTGCCGACGGAGCAGATCTTCTTTCGATCTCGGCACCAGAAAGGCTATATTGGCACGGGATTTGTCCCCGCGATAAGTCAATTGATCGCGCGTATCGGGTTCATTCTGCTTATCCAGCAGTAAGGCGATGTTATGCACGGTTGCCGCGAATGCAGGATGATGCGCCACATTGCCGACCGCCTGGTTTCCCAGCCATACCTTGCGGCCGTCATTTATACGTTCCATATACTGTTTGCCCAAGCTCATGGTTCATTTCTCCTTTCTTCCGTAATGGTCCAAAACCGCTCCAGCCGTTTCTCCAAAGCGGTTTTATCGGATGCAAGGTATTGTAAGGCATACATTCGCGAAGCTTCCCCGGCATACAATCTTTCGTACAGTTCGTGGCGGGAGCCGAGCGGGCTGCCCACAATATCCCACGCTACTTTGAAGAGCTTTATTTTTTGGGATGCGGAAACGGCGGCTCCCCGATAATAGGTTTCCAAATATGCTCTAATCTCCCCGCTGTTTTCAACCGTTGTCGAAGGGGTTTGCGTATAGCCTCCGGCTCCGATTTGCTGCAATATTTCAATCGCTCTCGGATAGTATCTCATCCCAAGGTTTCGCGCGGTTTGCAATGGAATGGGAGAGGGGGTCAGCATGCCGAATTGATCTTTTTGCGTTACAATTTCCGATGCGTGCAGCAGCCCCTTGATGCTTTCGACCTGGACAATTAATTCTCCCAATTTTTCCTGCACGTTCAAAAAGGAATCGACGCCGATCGATTCGGCCAAAGCGATGCCGAGACCGGTAATAAACTCCAGTTTGGACACCAGGCGGACGACGGTTTGATGGAAGGTCAGCGCGTTGCTTTTCAGCGTATTATAGAACTTCCAAACGGCCTCCGGATTGCCGTGCAGCAAAACCCTGTCCCATGGAATGAATACATTATCGAAAACGATGACGGCGTCCATTTCGTCGAATTGGGCGCTTAGGGGGTGTTCATCTATGTCGGTTGATGCGTACGATTCCCGGCATATGATATGAATGCCCTGAGCATTTAACGGGACAATCAGCGCATGAGCATATTCAGGATGCGTATCCTTTACCCGATAGTTCGGGGCAATGATCAAATCGTGGGCGTAAGGCGCGCCAGTGGCAACGGTTTTTGCGCCCTTGATATAGATGCCTTCACTGGTCTCGCGCACAATTCTGAGATGAGCGTCAGGATCGCTTGCCCCTGCGGCATCCTTCGAACGGTCGATTTGCGGATTGCCGAACGCTTGAATTACGAAGCGATCCTCATCTCTTGCTATCTCGTAAAACCGGCGAATTTTCTCCGGATACCGCTCGTCGTACTGGCGAAACATCTCGCTTGTGGCATGCCAGCTGGTAATCAGAGTGCGTCCGAATTCAGACAATCTGCTCATCACGCCAAAGGTGGCATCCGCCCATATCTTGAAAGCTTCTTTTCGCTGCTTTAAATGCTCCGGCGCCGTTGGAATCAGGAAGGCATTATGCACATATTCGCCGGTCTTGGGACTGCGAAATCCGATTTTCTCCCGCATACCGGGTTCGTCGAGCATATTAAACAGCTTTTCAAGCGTCCGTAACGTTCCGGTAAATGCGGGATGAGTCGTTATATCTTCAATTTTCTCACCATTCAGCCAAACGCTCCGCCCATCTTTTAAACTTTGAATGAAATGCTTTCCCCTGGTTGTCGTCATTCTCTTGGCCTCCATCTTCCTTCATTGCCAATGGACATAAAAAAAGACACCCTTGTCAATGATGGTCAATGACAGAGTGTCTCCGGCGGTCCGGTAGAACAGTATTCCAATATATTTACTAGGCATTCTATCATTTCATTTTTCATTCTGTCAATAGTAAATAGATTGTTGATCGGCCGGCCTATCCTGCATGTATTAGTAAACTGCCGGAATGAGATTTATTCATTTTGGTTTTATCTAAAAAGCAGGTTGTAAAAATAAACAAAGTATACTAAAATAACCTTACACGAATACCAACTATATTAATTGGAATTATAGGCAATGGTTAGGCAAGGAGGTGAAACCAAAATTGGGAGCCGGGGTTTTGGTAGAGGTATCCGAGGTGAGTAAAGCATATAAGGCCGCAGGTAAAAACGAACAAATATTGAGCGGCATCTCGCTTCAGGTTAAAGAAGGGGAAATCATCTCTATTCTTGGCCAAAGCGGCTGCGGGAAAAGCACGCTTCTCAATCTGATAGCCGGTTTTGACACGCCCGATAGAGGAACGATCTATACCGCGGGTATCGAAGTGAAAGAACCTGCTAAGCGTTGTGTGATGCTTTTTCAAAATTATGGTTTATTGCCGTGGCGGTCGGTTTTGAAGAATGTCGAGCTGGGATTGCTGGATTTAACGGAAGCCGAAAGAAGGAGCAGAGCGCTTGCTTATCTTAAGCTCGTAGGGTTGGAGGACCGGGCCGATCACTTCCCGCATCAATTGTCGGGGGGGATGCAGCAAAGAGCTGCATTGGCGCGCGCATTGGCGATCCGGCCGCAAATTATTTTAATGGACGAGCCCTTCGCAGCGTTGGATACCTTTACCAGATATTACTTGCAAAATGAGCTTTTGAATATTCATGCCAATGAAAAAACGACCATCCTTTTAGTCACTCACGACATTGATGAAGCGGTATTTTTGTCGGACCGGATATTGATTATGAGTGCCGGCCCCGGACAAATTCGCAAGGAAATACCCATTCATTCCAGCCGGCCGAGGGATAGGGGGCATTCGGATTTTCAGCACTACCGGAAGTTGATTTTGGACGAATTCCGATTGACGGGCCCGCAGGCGAATGAAGAATATAGTATTTAAAACAGGAGGCATATTCATGAACATCCGCAATAAAGCCGTCATTTTAATTTTACTTGTGGTCATGCTCATCCATCTTGCAGCTTGCGGGAAAACGGAGGGGGATTCCGGCCATTCGTCCGCAGATTCGGATCTGAAGACGATTAAAATCGGATATTTGCCTATCACCCATGCGGCTCCCCTGTACATTGAAGAGGAACTCGGCAAACAACATTTCAAGCATTTTAAATTGGAGCTGGTGAAATTCGGGTCCTGGCCTGATTTGATGGATGCTTTGAATACGGGCAGAATCGACGGCGCTTCCGTATTGGTTGAACTGGCCATGAAAGCGAAGGAGCAGGGCATTGACTTGAAGGCCGTTGCGTTGGGGCATAAAGACGGCAATGTGATTGTGGCCTCCAACGATATCCATCAAGTGGCCGACCTCAAAGGGAAGAAGTTTGCGATTCCCCACAAATTCTCGACACATCATGTTTTGCTCTATGAAATGCTGAAAAAAGCCGGTCTCCAGTACAGTGATGTCGATGTCGTTGAATTGGCCCCGGCGGAAATGCCGGCTGCGCTGGCGGAAGGCAGAATTTCCGGTTACGTTGTCGCCGAACCGTTCGGCGCGAAGTCGGTCGTGATCAAAAAAGGCAAGGCTTTATTCCAATCTGAAGAAATCTGGAAAGATTCCGTGGACTGCGCTCTGGTGATGCGGGGCGAAATTCTTAATAACCACAAAGAAGCGTCGCGGGAATTTATCACCGAATATTTGAAAGCGGGGGAGAAAGCGGAGCTTAAGGATGAAGAGGCCAAACAGATTTTGCGCAAATACATGAATATAGAAAAAGACGTATTAGATTTGTCTCTGCAGTGGATTTCCTACGGGGATCTAAAACTTACGGAGGAAGCCTATGAACAGTTAAGACAATACATGATCGAAATGGGCCTATCCAATAACCCGCCATCCTTTCAAGATTTCGTAGATAATTCATTCATCGACCAGGTGAAGGGATAGTATGAAAAGCTTCAGGACTCTTACAAACGTTTTGGTCAGCATGGTCCTTCTTATCGTGATATGGCAGGCTATCGTTCTAATTGGAGGCTATAACGACTCCCTGCTGCCTGCTCCTTTATCCGTAGGAAAAGCGGTGTTGAAGCTGCTTTTGGATGGAACGTTATGGACCCATTTGCAAGTGAGCTTGCTCCGATTCGCGGCGGGTTATTTTTCCGCCTCCATTACGGCCATCGTGCTGGGGCTTCTGCTGGGCAGGCTGCCTGTTCTGTGGGGGTTTGTCGACCCTATCGTGCAAGTGATCAGACCGGTTTCCCCGATCGCATGGTCTCCGTTTATCGTGCTTTGGTTTGGGATCGGGAACGCACCGGCTATTGTTATCATCTTCCTGGCGGCTTTTTTCCCGGTACTGCTTTCTACGGTGACAGCCGTAAGGAAAATGGATGTGACGTATTTGAAAGTGGCTCAAAATTTGGAGATCGGCCGGTACCATCTGTTCAGTAAAATTATATTGCCCGCTATTTTTCCGTTTATCGCCAATGGCCTGCATATCGCAGTAGGCACATCGTGGATATTTCTGGTATCAGGAGAGATGGTCGGGGCCCAGTCCGGCTTGGGTTTCATGATTGTGGACGCCAGAAATCAGCTGCGGCTGGACTTCGTATTAGCGGGAATTATTTTTATAGGTCTTTGCGGCCTTCTCCTGGATCGAATCATTCGTTTGCTGGAAAGGTGGATGGACAAGCAATGGGGGATCATCAGAGAATCCTGATGCGCTAAATTTCCACCACATCGATATCTTCCACGTTCTTTTGACAATGAGGACAGTAATAGGCCGGTTCGATTTCATGGCTGCAGGCTCGATGGACCAACTTTTTGTAGCATTTCACAAGGTGCTGCCGGCCCCAAAGGATCAACGAATTAAATACGTGCTCCAAGTCCTTTCCGCTATCGGTTAGCGTGTACTTGTACCGGGGCGGGTGATCCGAATAAAGGCTGGAGACGATAAGCCCGGTATCCTCCAGATATTTCAACCGCTCGGACAACATTTTCGAGGAAATGCCGGACAGCGACTTCTTGATTTCGTTAAATGTCGTTCGTCCCACCAAGATGTCATGAATGATCAGAAGAGTCCAGCGGTCGCCGATGATATTCAGGGTTTGCGCAATATTGCACGGTAAATCGTAGCGTTCTTTCATGGTTCAATTCCTCCGGAAGACGTTTTTTCAACGGTTTTCACTAGGTTAATAAAGGATACTAAGTTAATATTATAATCTATATCATCAGGTATTGGAATGCCTCTTGGGTATGGATTCCTATGCAAAATCACAGATTGAGGAGAGAAGATGGATATGGCATTGTATTTGGTAGAATCGGTATTGAATGGAACGGTCAAAGATCAGGAGCAATTTGAGCAAACGATTACGGGTATTCAGCAGCACTTGGATCCAAAAAACATTGGGCTTATTGAAGTTCAGGTCTCCCGGGACTTTTCCAGAGCCTTTCTCATTTTTGAAAGCGGGAGCCGGCAAGAAGTGAACGAAGGATTGCGCGAGCTCGGATTCCCCGTTACGTTAATCAAGCCCGTTCGCCTGGTAGGGCAGGAAGTGGAGAGCGTTAAGCGGAAATCGGATGCCATCAATTATTTGGTCGAGTGGAATCTTCCCGAAGGAATCACGATGGATCAGTATTTGGAGCGTAAGAAAAACAACTCGGTTCATTATGCGGAAGTGCCGGAAGTATCTTTTTCCAGAACTTATGTTTGCGAGGATATGACCAAATGCCTCTGCTTCTATGATGCTCCGGATGAAGACGCCGTAAAGAGGGCAAGAGAGGCCGTGAAAGCTCCTGTTGACAGTATTACGGAAATTCTGCCCAAAGCCAAAGATTAGAACATGCCTGGAAGGAAGTTGACTCGAATGGGGACGACGGAAAGGAAACATGTTATTGAAAGCTGCATCCAAGAGAAACTAAAGCCGGTCGTAAGAAAGATCGATTCGGAGGCTTTCTACCCGCTGGAATTTATTAAGGCATTGGGCAACGCGGGCGTATTTCAATCACGCCTTCCGCAGTCCGAAACCTTATTGCGGGATACCGGTCTCATAGAGGCAACGTCAAAAACTTGCATGACAACCGGGTTTAATCTATGGTGCCACCTGGCGGCTGCCACTTATTTACGCCGAAGCGGCAACCCGTATCTCAGGGAAAGCGTACTTCCCCTGCTTGAGGATGGCCGTTTGCGCGGGGGAACCGGGTTGTCGAATCCGATGAAATATTACGCGGGTCTCGAAAAATTGCATTTGAAAGCAAGGCGGGTGCCGGGAGGATATTCGGTTTCGGGGCAATTGCCGATGGTATCGAACCTGGGGACGGACCATTGGTTCGCAATCATCGCCTCTGTGGGGGAAAGTCAGCGGATTATGGCGTTTGTGCCCTGCCAAAACGAGAATCTGGCGATGAAAGAGAAAATCGGTTATTTGGCCCTGAATGGGAGCGCCACCTATTCCTGCTCCTTCCATGATGTATTCATTCCTGACGAATGGATAATATCCGAACAGGCGGACGACTATGTAAGCCAAATTCGGCCTGTCTTTGTGCTCTACCAAATTCCGTTAGGATTTGGAGTCACGGCCGCGGCGGCGGAATCTATAGAAAAAGCGGCGGACAGACAGGGGGGCTGCAACCGGTATTTGCCCATTCAATCGATAGAAATCAGGGATGAGCTGAATCGATTGAAGGAGCGATTGCACCGCATCTGCACATCCCCGAATGTAGCGGAACAATGGAAGCCATTATTGCAATTACGATTAGAGGTGGTCTCCTTGACCTTGAGAGCTGTTCAGGCCGACATGCTGCATCAAGGAGGATCGGCGTACTTACAGGCCAGCGACCCCTCCAGAAGACTGCGTGAGGCTTACTTTTTGGCGAATTTGACTCCCACGGTGAGGCATCTGGAGAAATTGCTGCAACAAATGTGAAAGGCGAGGCTCGGGATCCAAGGAAGGCGGCTGAAGTCTTGGGAGCCTCCTGGCAGGATGAGGTTTAGATGCGTGTGTCCAGCGGCATGCGCATGTAAACCTCTGTTTTTTTGTCCAAGGTCCAATTGCCGTGTATGACGGAAACTTTAGGACAGCCCACATGCAGTGAGGTATAATAATAATTGAATACCGCAGCGTCATGTTTCATGCGGTTCGAACCCGGGCTTTGGGCTTCGCATCGAGCCGCATAGTTCCGCATAGTAAAAAGGAGTGTATAGGGAAATGGATAAAGTCATGTTTATTGAAATCGGTATGGGGATTGATCTGCATGGGCAAAACGTGACCAAGGCAGCCGTCAGGGCCGTTCAAAATGCCATCCATCATAACTCCATGCCCGGTCTTCGGTCTGTGCTTCCGGATCACGACATCCACAACATGAAGGTAAATGTAAGACTGGCTGTTCCTGCGGACAAGGAGAAGCTGAACCTGGATGTCGTTAGAGCAGAACTGCCTTACGGCGAGGTAACCTTCGAAGTGACCGATGGAGGCATGCTTACATCCAGCGGTGTTGTTCTTGCAGATAAAGAAGATAAAAACGACCTTGTCTATGTGGTTATCGCCTCTGTTGAAGTTGGTTATTAATGATTCTGATAGGGCCTGCCTTCGGACCTGCCGCCGCAGGTCTTTCATTTTGCAGGATCATAAGCCGGGCGAAGATAAAGATAGACAGGTTCAACGATCGTCCAATCCGGCGCGGCAGTCTGGAACTTCATGATCATGTTCCGGAGTGCCATTTTTTTCTGCGCATATCGCGACCGGTTGTCCGTTGGGAAAAGGATGCCTCTGTGGTATAGTGGAAGAAACAAAAGCGGAAACGGAGCGAACACAGCATGATGCAGGATGTGAATAAGCCGCAGCAGCGAAAGCGTAAGCCAAACAGCGCGCCGGACAAGCGTTACACTACGGCAGCCCCAACGGTGGAGACTAAACCTGCCCAACGAAGTAAACCGCAAGCGGCCCATCGGCCGGGAAACAAGGGGCAAAAGCCGTCCGGTTCATTTGGAGGACCCTCCTCGGCGGAGGATGTGCGAGTGGGGGACCGGATTATTGTCACGATCAAACGGATTGGAATCAACGGTGAAGGTGTCGGTTATTACAGACGCAAGGCCGTATTTGTCAAGGGAGCTCTGCCCGATGAAGTCGTCAAGGCGAAAATTACCAAGGTGGAGCCCGGTTATCTGAACGCGGACATTATCGAACTGGAGAAACGGTCCCCCGACCGCCGGAAGCCGCCCTGTCCCGTTTATGAAACCTGCGGAGGCTGCCAGCTGCAGCATATGACCTATGAGGCGCAGCTGAGGGCGAAAGAAGAACTGGTGCGGGAATCGTTCCAGCGCTATACCGGTCTTCACGAGCTGCCGATGCGGCCGATTCTGGGGATGAGCGACCCGTGGGGCTACCGCAACAAAGCCCAATTGCAGACAGGGCGTGAAGGTGAAAAGATGATTACGGGTCTTTATGCGGCAGGATCGCACCGCTTGGTCGATATCAGCGGGTGTGCTGTACACCACCCTTTGGTTAATCAAGTCATCGATCAGGTGAAGGCGATCTTATCGGAGCTTCAGATCCCTATCTACGATGAGCGTACTCGCGAGGGGGCGGTCCGAACCGTTGTCGCCCGGGTCGGTCAAGCCTCCGGGAATGTACAGCTGACGCTGATTACCGCCACCGACCGCCTGCCGGATTCCAGGCGGCTTGTGCAGCGCATCCGCGAGACGCTGCCCATGGTCACCACGATTGCCCAGAATATCCATAAGGGCAAGTCGCCGCTAGTATTCGGGGAGAAGACCGTCGTGCTTTGGGGACAGGAACGGCTCGAGGAAACGCTCGGCGACGTCCGCTTCTCTTTATCCCCGCGCGCGTTCTTCCAACTCAACCCGGAGCAGACGGTGAAGCTGTATAACGCCGTGCAGGAGGCGGCCTCGCTCAGCGGTTCGGAGCTGGTCGTCGATGCCTACTGCGGTACAGGCACGATCGGCCTGTGGCTGGCCCCCTATGCCCGGGAGGTTCGGGGCATCGAGATTATCCCCGAGGCGGTGCAGGACGCACGGGACAATGCGCGCGCGAGCGGTATCGAGAACGCGCGCTTCTTCGAGGGCCGCGCCGAGCAGCTGCTGCCCGAGTGGGTCAAGCGCGGCATCAGACCCGACGTCGTCGTCGTCGACCCGCCGCGCACCGGCTGCGAGCGCCCGCTGCTGCAAGCCCTTTTGCAAGCCCGGCCGGCGCGGCTGGTGTACGTATCGTGCAACCCTGCCACCTTGGCCAAGGATTGCCAGGTGCTGCTCAGCGGCGGCTACCGCCTTGAGTGGGTGCAGCCGGTGGATATGTTCCCGCATACCGCGCATGTGGAGTGCTGTGTGTCGCTCGTTAAGCTGGGCTGAACCTCAACCGTGCGGAAGCTCCTTGCATCCATGCTCCGGTGGGGATGTATACAAGTAACAATTCATTTAGCCGCATTTGAGCGTGGTTATTACGCTGCACTCGCTGTATGACTTGTTCGATATTATGATTGCAAATCCTCGCTCGACTATTGGAGGTTCCAGGTGGGTACAATTCAAGAAGTTTTTAATAACAGGGAACTTGCATTAGGTTTTTGGATTATAATAGCAATTATATTCGGTCTCTTCACAAGAGCTGGGAGGCAGTTTATTAATTCTGTTTTACCAATTGTCTTTAGTCGCAAATTTGTTGTGCTTTATATGATATTTTTAAGCTTTTTTTCTTTAACTGTCTTTTATCTTTACCATGCTGGTTTTTGGAATTTGTCGTTACATGACCTATGCAGTTCGTGGTAAGACCTGGTAAAGTTCTGGTCTGGGTGTAACCCAAAGAAGCATTAAATAATGCTCTGGCCAAAACAATTCAA
>NZ_FNDY01000085.1 GCF_900099895.1 Paenibacillus naphthalenovorans | reverse complement strand
TTAGTTGCTCCTGAAAAAGTCGATTTTCAAAAATAGTTTCGGGTTGCTGGCTGGGTTGTGAGGGGGAACTTTCCCTAATGATCGGTTTCCATGTTAGTTTTGGAGCATTTTTGCCGCTCTTTGCAGGTTGTGGGTCAGAATCCCGAAGCCGACCCAGCATTTTGAGCCGACAAAGCCCCGATACCTGCTGCGGTTCAAACCGTACTTCCGCTTGAGAAGACTAATCTTCGCTTCTCCAGCTGCACGGTAACGCTGCAAGTCTTTGAACCATAATTCGTTTTCGTACTCGGATCGGGCAATGCCTTTTTTGCCCTTTCGCGGCAAGCTAGCTCGCTTCACACCAAGTTCGGTAATGGCCGTTTCGTTCTTCTTGCTTGAGAAACCGCGGTCGGTCGCTACAGCTTGCGGCGCTTTGCCGAATTGCTTGATATGCGCCTGTACAGCGGGAACGAGCAGTTCATCATCCGAGGGGTTCCCCTCGTAGACAGCGTAGCCGGTCACAAAGCCGCTTTCCGTCTCGTCGATTCGCACCTTGTAGCCGAACTCAGTTCCTTTGGCCAGCTTACCTTTCTTAATCGGTCTTGCTTCCGGGTCAAAGAAACTGACGATCCGATCTGCGATGATTCGATTGCCGGAAACGACCTGTTTGGCTTGTTCCAACAACTTGCCGGTTAGCGTGACCGCCTCGGTCAGTTTGGTTTTACTTTGTCGAAGAGCAGCTTTGCCCTTGTCTTGCAGTTTCTCGATAACGGTTTGCGCCTTGTTCACAACGTTCTCGGCTACTTCGATTACGCTCCCAGTGATCCGGTCAACTTCTTCCCAAGATTCACGGGTGCGGCGACGTAGAACTTTCGCGATGGACAGAATCTTTTCCTTGATTTCTGCCGTACGATCTTCAAAGCCTTGAACAGTGTGGGAGGCGACTTTCCGGATTTTCTGAATCGTTCGAGTGATGACTTTTACGCCATCTTGCAACAGCGTAGCGTCTGTCGGGTGATGGATATCGGATTCCACAACCGTCGTATCCGTGCGCAATTTGCGGGTTTTCAGAACGGCTTTTTCCTCACACTGCTTTACGAGTGCGGCATTGATGTCTTCGACGATCTTGTCGCCGTAGCGTTTGCGGGCATAGATGAGCGTAGACGGGTCGGGCATCGGTTCGTCGATGGCAAACCGGCAGAACATTCGCCATGTGATGCTGTCACCGACTTCCTTCACGAGTGACTCGTAGCCCAAATTGTATTTATGCTTCAGGACCATAAGACGGATGTACTTTTCAATTGCAAGCGTAGGACGGCCGCTTTTCTTGCCTTTCGGGTGCAACTCAGTAAACGGTTGAAGAAAACGGTCGTCGTCCAGTAATTGATCTATGATTGCAAGCTCGACCGGCAACTTTCTAACAGATTCCGGGAGAATGGCATCCCAGATGGTCAATTGCTCGTCTCGAAGTTTCAACATTTTCTTCACCTCTTGGAAGGATTCCCGAGGGCTTCTGTTGAACTCCTATAGCAAAGGAATTCTTCCCTCGGGGTGTGGAACTTTGTTATCTCGACAATAACAATTTCCATTTTGAGGTGCTGAATTCCTTTTAATTATGCTCAAAACACCCTGACTTTTTCAGGGGAAACTA
>NZ_FNDY01000016.1 GCF_900099895.1 Paenibacillus naphthalenovorans | reverse complement strand
AAACCACCTATCCGGTCTTAGCTACCGTTTCCGGTAGTTATCCCGGTCTTACAGGCAGGTTGCCTACGTGTTACTCACCCGTCCGCCGCTCCAGGGGGCTCCCCTAAGGGAGCACCCCTAGCGCTCGACTTGCATGTATTAGGCACGCCGCCAGCGTTCGTCCTGAGCCAGGATCAAACTCTCCATCAAAGAAAATCTGATTAGCTCATCATCTACTACTGGCGAGAATCTCTCGATTCTCTATCTTTACACTCACTCGTTGTTCAGTTTTCAAAGGGCAATTTCTTTCGACAAAATCGATTGAAATCTTTTGTCGTTTGTTGTCACCTATTTAGCGGCGACTTGATTAATATATCATATCGGCCCAATTCAATGCAAGCTTTTTTTTTGCGGAATATTATTTCCGTCTGTCTCACAATACCCACAGCTTCAAAGCGGCAAGAACAGCCAGTCCCGGAAGCCCAAGAATGCTGACCATACCCACAGTTACCGTATTAAGCGGAAGTTCCAGGTGGGTATACGAACTGAACAGATTAACAATATACAACATGATGCAAGCAAAAGCAAGATGCAGGCATATTTTGCCCAGCCACTGAAAAGCAAACCGATTTCTCATCAATAAGAAACCAAGCAACCCGCCGGACAGGAGAAAAACCCCCCACAATATATAAGGCTTCATGAAGACTCCTCCAATACAAAGCTGGACCATACTTCATTCGGTGAGATTCTCATATTTTTGGCTTGCCTGATCAGCATCTCAAACCTTTTTTCGGCAGTCTCCAAAGCAAACACGGCGTAATCGATCTGTTCCTTTTCTATAACGTAATCAAACCGCTTCTGCGCCGTTTCCCATTCCAGATGCGCTTTGCGTATTTCCTGTACAAGCAAAAGCCTATCGTTTTGTATCGCGTCTTCTCTTTTCCTCTCCTTTCTTTTCCACAGTTTCAATATCCACTGCTTCATATCTCCGCCTCCTTGGTTTCTCCAGGTTCGTCCCATACATTACATACATATAAAGAACAGAACCCGAATAGAACCAAAAAAAGCCCTCCCCGGCAACGCGGCTCAATCAGCCGTAACCCGGGCAGGACCTCTTGGAGAAACAATCTATTTCATAGTAATTCCCTGCGCCCTTCAAGCGCTTTGGTTAATGTGACTTCGTCGGCATACTCCAAATCCCCGCCGACCGGCAGACCGTGTGCAATTCGTGTCACTTTCAGCCCAAAGGAACGGACCAGCCGAGACAAGTACATTGCGGTTGCTTCACCTTCAATATTCGGATTCGTGGCCAGAATAAGCTCCTGAACACGCTCATCGCTTAAGCGTTTCAATAAATCGGCAATCCGGATCTCGTCAGGCCCGATGCCTTCCATAGGCGAAATCGCTCCATGAAGAACATGATAATACCCGTTGTACTCTTTCGTCCGCTCCATGGCTACCAAATCTTTGGGCTCCTGCACCACGCAAATCGTTGAGGCGTCGCGGCTCTTGTCCTGACAAATACGGCACGGATCCGTGTCGGTAATATTACAGCAGACCGAACAATAGTGCAGATTCCTTTTGACATTTACGAGTGCTTTGGCAAAATCGATGACATCGTCTTCCTTCATTCGCAGCACATGAAACGCCAGGCGCCCCGCCGTCTTGGGTCCGACGCCCGGAAGCCGGGAGAACGAATCGATCAGCTTGGCTAATGGTTCGGGATAAAACAAGCGATTAGCTCCTCACACGTTAAACTTAGAGGCCTCTTTAGCCTCGCGCGGCTAATGATGATCCGGTCTCCGTTTAGAATAATCCCGGAATGTTAAGACCGCCGGTTAGTTTGGACATTTCTTTACCGGCCGATTCTTCCGCTTTCAGCATGGCGTCATTCGTAGCGGCAAGCACCAAATCCTGCAGCATTTCAACATCGTCCGGGTCCACAGCTTCCGGCTTGATCACAACGGAAGTTACCTTTTTATGTCCGTTGACCGTTACGCTAACCACACCGCCGCCGGCCGTGCCCTCGAACGTTTTGTTCGCCAGCTCTTCCTGGGCCTTCAGCATTTGCTCCTGCATTTTTTTCACTTGCTTCATCATTTGGTTCATATTGTTCATTATGAAATACACTCCTCGCGTTCACATATTAGTCTTCTTTTATTTTTACCAATTCTTCGCCAAACAATTGTATGGCCTCATCAATCCATGCTTCCCTGCCGCCGCCGGATTGTTCATCCTCTGCAACGAGCTGCAGCTCCTCTTTCGGCGCTTCGGCACCCCCAGCCTGATCGGATGCGGCTTTCCAGTCCTTCATCATCACCGTGACAAGCCGGTACGGCTGGCCGAGCACTTCATTCATGACCTGCTCGATCAATTGTTTGTTCGCAGGCTTTTCCGTCGTTTCCCGATGCATGGCGCTTTTGAATGCGACTAACAATCGGCCGTCATGGATGGAAACCGGCTCCCCGTCTACCAGCCAAGCGTGCACGGTAATTTTGAGCTCCTTCACCCGACCGAGCACTTGACTCCACTGCTGCAGCACGCCTCGGAAAGCGGCATCTTCTCTCCCTTGCAGGAAAGCATCCAGCTTTTCGATTTTCTTCACTACAGCCGGCGCAGAGGCTTGTCGGCCAGTGCCGCCTAATCCCGCTCTGCCGCTTGGCGCAGGACTGCCTCCGGCAGGAGCGATTCCCTGTTTCATCAGTTGGGCAAGCTGGTCTTCCAACCGCTGAATGCGGCCCATTAACTGGACAACCAGACCGTCTTGCCGTTCAGGCGCAGCCTGCACAACGGAAGCGGAACCCGAACCCGCGACCGGACCGCCAACCTGAGTACAAAGCTTCATTACGGCCACTTCAAGCAGCGTCTGAGGCTGCACGGAATATTTCATTTCCGTCTGATAATAGTTAAGCGTATCGATCATGGCAATCAGACTTTCGCTTGTAAACCGCTGAGCCACCTCGGAAAACCTCTTCACATCCACGATGCGTTCCGTGACCGCCCCTGACCCCGGCACCATCTTCACCATCAGCAAGTCACGGAAGTAGTAAATCAAGTTTTCCATACACTTGTCCGCACTTTTGCCTTCTTGCATAAAGTCATCGATCAATCGCAGCGCAGCGCCGAAGTCTTTGTCCTGAATGGCGGTAACGAGCTTCTCGAATTGATCGGACGCCATCCCCCCCGTAATGGAAAGCACGTCCTCGTAACTTACCCGCTGTCCGGAAAAAGCGATGATCTGGTCCAACAAACTGAGCGCATCGCGCATGCCTCCATCGGAGAGCCGGGCAATGAATGCCAACGCGTCCTCATCGATCTCTATTTGTTCGTTCGAACAAACCTCGCGAAGACGCTCCACTTGTTCATCAAGCGCTACGCGGCGGAAATCAAACCGCTGACAGCGGGATATAATCGTTGCAGGAATACGATGCGGTTCCGTCGTTGCCAAAATAAACATCACATGGCCGGGCGGTTCTTCCAATGTCTTGAGCAGCGCATTGAAAGCCTCTGTAGTCAGCATATGCACCTCGTCAATGATGTACACCTTTTGACGTACCTCGGTAGGCGCATATTTTACCTTATCGCGAATGTCGCGTATTTCCTCGACCCCGCGGTTGGAAGCCGCATCAATTTCCACGACATCCATTACGGCTCCTTCGGTAATCCGTAGGCAGGCCTCACATTGATTGCAAGGCTCCACTGCCGGACCGTTCTGGCAGTTAACGGCTTTAGCCAATATTTTGGCCGCACTGGTCTTGCCCGTCCCACGGGGACCGCTGAATAAATAAGCGTGACTGAAACGTCCTTCGCGAAGCGAATTTTGTAAGGTTTGGACAATATGCTTCTGGCCTACCATATCCTTAAAGGATTGGGGCCTCCATGTTCGGTATAAGGCGATATGTGCCATCTTGCCCTCTCCAAATGTTCGTTTATTCAGTCCATTATACTACACTTAAGAGCAGGTTTGAAGTTCATAGCCTTACGGGAAAGGAATGCTCACGGTAAACGTGGTTCCGAAGCCTTTGGAGGAAACTCGGATATGCCCCCCTATATCATGGATGATGCGCTGGCAGACGGATAAACCCAGACCCGTTCCTTCCACTTTCGTTGTAAAAAACGGATCGAATATTTTATCCACCACATACATCGGAATTCCGGGACCCGTATCATGGATAATGATATTGACTTTCCGTTCCTCCACATCCGCCTTTTCCGTTATCGTTAAAAAACCTCCATCTCCCATAGCTTCGATTCCGTTCTTGCATATGTTAAGAAACACCTGCTTGAGCATTTCACGATCGGCAACAACCAGAGGAAGGTCGTACATGGCTTCGTACTGTACAACAACCCGGTGCAAAATCGCTTCATTGTTGATGATCGGCAAAATGTCACGCAGCACTTGAGACACATCGACCTTATCGTATGTAACGTTCTTCGGTTTACTCAGCAGCAAAAATTCGTTGACCAGTTCATTAATCCGGTTGATTTCCTGCAGCATCACTTCCGTATAACCGCTTTCCTTCTCCAACCCCTGATCCTGAAGCGTTTTTCGAATAACCTGAAGGAACCCTTTAATGGAAGTTAGCGGATTCCGGATTTCATGCGCGGTACCCGCTGCTATCTGGCCGATCATGGCCAAGCGGTCGCTTCGCTGTACCTGTTCCTCCAGGGAACGAAGATTCGTAACGTCTTTAAAAATGATGTAAGCCCCTACGACCCGGCTTTCCTCATCTCTTAACACATTCGAATCGACAAGCAGCTCGTACCTTTCCTGGTTATTAGTCCATGACAGAGCGTGATTGCGTACGACCATGCCATCCAAAATGCTTCTTTGCACCAGTTGGTGTTCTGCCGGCAAATCAGCAAACACCTGTTCCATTGGCAACTGGAGAACCTGTTCTCTGTCTAAACCGAGTACACGACAGGCCATGTCGCTAATATCAATAAGCTCAAAATCCGTATTGATCAGCATAACTCCCAAATTGACATCTTTTAAGAACGTACCCGCAAATCGCTGGAGCAAATTTAATTCATGCTGCAACGCAATTCTCTCCCCCCTGTTTTTCTCTACGAAAGCCCATCGCACAACGCCGTATGGTTTGTACGTTCTTGCCGGCCCAGTTAACTTTAGTATACAATTCTCCTATTTTTTTCATTTTCCTCCCCTTTTTTAAGAAAACTTCTTACTCGAGCATTCCGGGGAGAAAATAATGAGCGGCCGACGCAAAAAAACACCGAATGGATAAGCCTAAGAGGCTTCCCATACGGTGTATTTCCTTTGTTCACTGTATTTTACTGTACATTAAGAAAAGAAAAACCGTGCACCTACCTTGATATTACGATCCAAGTGGAATTTTTATCATCGACTCAAGTTAGGCCACCCTTCGGCACATGAACCATCCCGCTTACGGCTGCTTCCTTCCGGACCTGACCGGGTTCACGGGCATCCATTGCGAAGGACCCGACTCTCAACACCGACTTTAAAACCCAACCCTCACATCGCAATACCGCGATTAGGCGTTCGACCCCGCTACAGCGGATTGCGGGTTACAGGGCACCGCTACCTCCCCGTCTAGCACGGCATAGATAAGTATAGTCGATCCCATCAAAAATATCAACCTGGAGGGAGTTATTTGGCAGAAACGTCAGCATCTATATTGTATCTCGGAGAGGCAGCGGCCAAAACAGCCTGCGCCTCGTGCTTGATCCGGGCAATTTCTTCCGCGCTTGTTCCGGCAGGCACATTGAGCAGTACATGGGCTACAGGCCCATTAAGAGTAATCGTTGTGTTCGTAACCATCGGGAACCGCTCTTTAATAGCAGCCTCCATCACACGAACATCATCGGAGTATGTCCGGTAGGTCTTGCTTAACGGCATGTTAGGATTCACTTCCGTAATCCCCAGCAAACCGTCTTTGCTATGCGTCCTCACTTCCTGCCGAGTATTGGCGGCTCCTCCGCAAGCCGTCGCAACAGAAACCGCCAGCAGCCATACCGCGGCAAGGAAAAAGATTCTTTTCTTCATAAAAAAACACCTCCTGCAGCACTAAGATACGTAATCTTAGAATAGCCACAGGAGGCACGGTTCATGCTGTATAGAATCTGACAAAAATTAAATGCCGTATTTCTTCTTGAATTTATCTACGCGACCGCCGGCATCCACGAATTTCTGCTTACCGGTAAAGAACGGATGGCAAGCGGAGCAAATCTCCACACGGAGGTTTTGCTTGATGGATCCCGTTTCAAACGTATTACCGCATGCGCAAGTAACCGTCGTTTGATAGTATGTCGGATGAATAGCTTCTTTCATTACTCTTTCACCTCTTTTGCCCTGAAACACCATGTGAATCAGAGTTATCTTTTAGCACACATGATCGGATTATACCATGGAGCTATCCGTGTTGCAAGTGTTTCTTACGCTTGTCAGCCAGTTCCTGCGGGATATGCGTATAGGAGCCGAGCACGACGCCGGGAAGCTCCTCCCGAAAAATATCCAGCATCTGCTTCATCCCGTAACGCTCACCGCGCGGCTTCGGGATAAGCTCCAAATAGCTTTCCGGATCGATGTTCAAATTCCGCAGTTGGATCAGCTTCAGACCGGTTCGGCGCACGAAATCGATCATGGCTTCCATCTCTTCCTCACGATCCGTCACACCCGGGAAAATCAAATAGTTAATCGAAGTGACGACCCCGTGATCCGCCGCATAACGAAGCGATTTTTCCACGTTTTTCAGCGTGTAGCCGCGGGGCTTGTAATAAGCATTATAATGATCGTCCAGAGCACTGATCGTGCTGACCCTCATCAAATCCAGGCCCGCGTCGACAATACCGCGGATATGATCCGTCAGGCCGGCATTCGTATTGATGTTAATAAAACCCGTACTCGTTTGGCGCCGGACTTCCCGGATCGCTTCGATAATCATTTTGGCCTGGGTCGACGGTTCGCCTTCGCAACCTTGCCCAAAGCTGATGATGCTCTCCGGAGTTTTGAGATGCTCCAGCATCACCTGTATGATTTCCTCGACGGTAGGCTTGAAGTTCATTCGTGTCTGAGGCGCAGGAAAGCCGCTGTCCTCAGGCTGTTCGGAAATACAGCCGAAACAGCCAGCATTACAGGAGAAAGAGACCGGAACAGCGCCTTCCCAACGATTCAGGAACGTGTTCGAGGCCGTTAAACATTCGTATCCGAGCGCACAATTGGATAAGTGCTGATAAAGCCGGTTATCTTTATACTGCCCCAGAATGCGCTGCACTTGCAGTTCCAGCTCGTCCGGGTCACAATTCCGGGGATTCCAACGCTCAGGATCGTCACTCGCCTCGGCCGCTACATAAAACCCGCCGTCCTTCCAAACGACCGCGGTATAGCCGAACAAAGGAAGCACCTTATTCTTATCCGCCTTCACATAACCGGGCAGCAGCAGACGGGTAAAGCCCTGCGGCAGTAAAGCGCCGACGGCCGATACTTCTCCAGGGACGATTTGCATTTCGCCCGTTCGCACGTGGATGCCGATGGGGCGAGTGTCCGGCAAACTGACGAGGGTGGCTCCTTCCGGCAGCGGAATGAGCTCTTCTTCCAGCATCTCCATCACCGTATCGCCGCTGCGTCCAAGACCCGTAAAATCCGGATGATCGTAGACGTTGCCATCACGATCGGCATAAACCAAATTCATGAACCTACCCTCCTACGAGACGGAATGCTTAACCCGCCGGGAAGCACCGCCACTGCCGCCAGATTGAGGACCGCCTCCGTTAGGCTCCAGCGTTTCCAGAAACTCTTGATTTGTTTTTGTTTCGCCAAACCGCTTAAAGAAAGCTTCAATATAATCGTGGGAATCATTCATGCCTTTGCGGATCGCCCACACTTTATCAAGCTCCTCTTTGGTCAGGAGCATCTCTTCGCGGCGCGTTCCGGAGCGGCGAATGTCGATCGCCGGGAAAATCCGACGTTCCGCCAGCTTACGGTCAAGGTGCAGCTCCAAATTACCGGTCCCCTTAAACTCTTCATAGATGACGTCATCCATGCGCGAACCCGTCTCAATAAGCGCAGTAGCGAGAATGGTCAGGCTGCCGCCTTCCTCGATGTTGCGGGCAGCGCCGAAAAAACGCTTCGGGCGGTGGAATGCGCCGGGGTCAATCCCCCCGGAAAGCGTACGTCCTGTCGGCGGAACGACAAGGTTGTAGGCGCGAGCCAGACGCGTAATGCTGTCAAGCAGAATGACAACGTCTTTCTTGTGCTCTACCAGCCTCTGGGCGCGCTCGAGCACCAGTTCGGCCACCTTGATATGGTTTTCCGGAACCTCGTCAAACGTAGATGCGATGACTTCGCCTTTTACCGAACGCTGCATATCCGTCACTTCCTCTGGACGCTCGTCAATCAGAAGCACGAACAGCTCTACATCCGGATGATTCGTTGAGATGCTGTTGGCAATTTCTTTAAGCAGCAGCGTTTTTCCTGCTTTCGGAGGAGCAACGATCAATCCCCGCTGTCCAAAACCTACGGGAGTTAACAGATCCATCAATCGGGTAGAAAGTTTGGTAGGGGAGGTTTCCAAGATTAGTCTCTTTTGCGGATAAAGAGGTGTCAACGCCGGGAAGTGAAGGCGTTCCGCCGCTGTTTCCGGATCCTCGCCGTTCACGGCTTCCACGTGCAGCAAACCAAAATACCGTTCGTTCTCTTTGGGAGGCCGGCACTTCCCTGAAACCATGTCGCCGGAGCGAAGATCAAATCTGCGAATCTGAGAAGCGGAAATATAAATATCCTCACTGCTGGGCAAATAGTTGATCGGACGTAGAAATCCGAACCCTTCCTGTAGGACGTCCAGCACGCCCTGCATAAACATCAAGCCGCTTTGCTCGGCCTGAGCACGTAAAATCGCAAAAATAAGTTCCTTTTTTTTCATCTGCCCGTAATACGGAATTTGATGCTTTTTAGCCAGCTTGTATAATTCCGTGAGCTTCAGCGCTTCCAATTGCGCCAGATGCATATCCATACATATCCAACCACCAAACTATTAAATTTTCAAACTTTGCAAATGATCTATTATAGCCATACCCAATTTGAAAGAAAAGTATACCGCTTCTTCATTCGTGCTGCCGCCAAACTTCGGCCCCCAGATTTGATAGATTGGTCACGAGATGATCGTAGCCCCGATCGATATACTCCACGCCGGTGATCTCTGTAATGCCGTCCGGAACGATCAGCCCGGCGATCACAAGCGCTGCTCCTGCGCGAAGATCGGTCGCTTTCACCTTGGCCGCCGTAAGCGGGCCTCCTTCGATAATGGCCGAACGTCCTTCTACTTTAATACGCGCGCCCATGCGATGGAGTTCAGGGATATGCTTGAATCGGTTGCTGTACACATAGTCCGTCAGAATGCTGACACCCTTGGTTTGCGTAAGCAGACTGCTCATAGGAGACTGAAGATCCGTTGCAAAGCCCGGATATACCAGCGCCTTGACATCAACACTTTCATAATCCGTCTGTCCTACGACGCGAATCGATTCGTCCATTTCGTAAATATGCACGCCCATCTCCTGCAATTTGGCCGTAATGGCCTCCAAATGCTTAGGAATGACGTTGTCCACAATGACGTCGCCACGTGTCGCAGCGGCGGCAATCATATAAGTTCCCGCCTGAATCCGGTCCGGAATAATGGAGTGCCTGCAGCCGTAAAGCGCATCCACGCCTTCAATCCGTATCGTCTCGGTCCCTGCGCCTTTGATTTTAGCTCCCATCGAGTTCAAAAGTGTCGCTACGTCTATAATTTCAGGCTCTTTTGCCGCATTTTCAATCGTTGTAACGCCTTTGGCACGCGATGCCGCCAGCATGATATTGATCGTCGCCCCTACGCTGACGACATCCAGATATATTTTGGCTCCGTGCAATTCCTTTGCCTTGATATGCAGAGCCCCATTTTCGTTCGTAACCGATGCCCCCAATGCTTCAAAGCCTTTGATATGCTGGTCGATTGGCCGCGGTTCAAAATTACAGCCCCCAGGCATGCCGATCGTCGCTTCCCGAAATCGACCCAACAGTGCTCCCATTAAATAATATGATGCTCTAAGTTTTTTAACATTACCGTTAGGCATCGGCCTGGAAATCAGCCGACTTGGATCGATGACCATTCTATCATGATTCCAGTCGACCGTTGCGCCAAGTTCCTCCAGAATCTCCGTATAAATCGCAACGTCACTCAATTCAGGCAAATTGTCAAGCGTTACGGCGGATTCCGATAAAATGGCAGCCGGTATAAGCGCGATCGCGCTATTCTTGGCTCCGCTGATTTGGACCGTTCCCCGCAGCGGGCGCCCGCCGGCAATCATCAGTTTTTCCATTTCGTTGTTTTTCCTCCTACTTCACCACATGTAAGGTGATCAAGCAAATACACTGATAAGGGTAAAAAAACAGAAGGGAAACACACCTAAACCAGTGTATTTCCCGCTGTATCCTTAAGCTTGGTTGGCACTTCCGAACAGCTGGATTTTGGATTTGACCACTTCAACCATGGCCTTGCGAGCAGGAGTGAGGTATTTACGAGGATCGTACACTTTTGCGTCTTTGTTCAGCACTTCGCGGATCGTTTGCGTACAAGCCACCTGATTCTCGGTGTTGACATTGATCTTGCCTACACCTGCAGCAATGGCTTTGCGAATCATCTCATCCGGAACGCCGGAGCCGCCGTGCAGTACAACCGGTACCGGAATCGCGCTCGCCACCTTGTCGATGATGTCAAAGCGGATATTCGGCTCTCCCGCGTACATTCCGTGTGCCGTACCTACGGCAATGGCCAGGCAATCGACACCGGTTTCCTCGTAAAAACGGATCGCTTCTTCCGGTTTAGCCAAAGCAGCGTCAGCCTCATCCACACTGATATCGTCTTCTACACCGCCGATGGTCCCAAGCTCTCCTTCAACGGATACCCCCATCGCATGAGCTGCTTTCACCACTTCTTTGGTCAAACGAATATTTTCCTCAAATGAATAGTGCGAACCATCAAACATAACGGAGCTGAAGCCTGCACGGATACATTTCATGGCTACTTCAAAGCTGCTGCCGTGATCCAAATGCAGCGCGATGGGAAGTCCCGATTTCTTCGCTGCAGCTTCAGCCAATGCCACTGTATATTCGATCCCCATATATTTCAGGGCGCCTTCGGAAACGCCAAAAATGAAAGGCGATTTTAATTCTTCAGCCGCCTCCGTAATCGCTTGAGCGAATTCCAGATTATTCATGTTAAACTGGCCTACGGCAAATTTATTTGCCTTGGCTTTAGGTAAAAATTCATTCATGGAAACAAGTGGCATAGTATTTCTCTCCTTCTAAGTATAATTTGAACTTTCCGGCTTGTATACCGTTCTAAAGTCATACTGGCCCATTATACCATACAAATGGACAAACGAGAATCCCGTGACCCGGCTCCCTCAGCATATGAACGGTATGAAAACGGGAACAAACGCAGTGACATCAGCAATAGGCCATACGATGATCGGCATACGGAAGAAGGCTTTCGGTGAAGAAACATCCGAGGTTTGGAGCAGCTATTCCTGCAGATTTAGTTTCCACCGCAGTGGACTTGTCTAATCTTGTATTTTAAAAAAAGAGACCCTTTTCAGGATCCCACGGCGTATGAACTGTTATTCGAGGAACGAAGATGCTGATTAACGGCTTGACGGAGCTCATCGATATCGAACGGCTTCGTAAAGTGCATAATCGCTCCAAGATCAGTAGCTTCTTTAATCATGTCCAGCTCCCCGTAAGCCGTCATCATGATGACTTTAATCGAAGCGTCAATGCTCTTGATGTGCTTCAAGATATCAAGACCGTCCATTCCGGGAATCTTCATATCCAAAAGAACAAGATCGGGCGACACGTTTCTTACGATCTCAAGCGCCAACTTACCATTGGATGCCTGATATGTCTCGTACCCTTCACTGCTGAATACCTCCATCAGCAATATACGGATACCATTCTGGTCATCAACGATGAGCAGTTTCTTCTTCAAGTGAGTACCCTCCCATTTTCGTTTTCCCAATGCATTTGGGAAATTCCGTCCTGATTTGTACACCTAACAAAATATTCTATACCGGAAACGCGATTCCTGCTGTCTCCACCAAAAAATTTTGAAAAGTTTTACAAATTAAGCAGACATTACAGCCTCCGTCCGTTTCGCCGAGTCGAAGGCTGTTATTCGGCTGTCTGCCTATCCATTACGGAAAGCAGGGCACTCCCGACATATCAAGATTATCGCCCGTGTGTGTAAGCCGCTTGTACAAAATGCTTAAACAGCGGCTGCGGACGGTTCGGTCTCGAAGTAAACTCCGGATGGAACTGCACCGCCAAAAACCAAGGGTGGTCCGGACATTCAATGATTTCCACCAAGCGGCCGTCAGGACTGGTTCCCGAAATATGCAGGCCTGCGGCTTCAAGCGTTTCACGGTATTCATTATTAAACTCATACCGGTGACGATGACGTTCGTATACGAGCTCGTCCCCATAGCAGCGCATCGCGAGCGACCCTTCTTTGAGCTTGCAAGGATACAATCCAAGCCGCATCGTTCCGCCCAAATCCTCAATATCCTTCTGCTCAGGCAGCAGATCGATGACCGGATAAGGCGTCGTAGGGTGAATTTCCGAGCTGTTCGCACCCTCAAGCTTGAGCACCGAACGGGCATACTCGACGACGGCCACCTGCATGCCGAGACAGATGCCGAAGAACGGAATTTTGTTCTCGCGGGCATAACGAATCGCCGTCACTTTGCCCTCGATGCCGCGGTCTCCAAAACCGCCGGGAACCAGAATTCCCTGAACGCCGCCCAACAGCTCGCCGACGTTGTGGTCGTACACTTCTTCCGCATTCACCCAGCGGATTTTCACTTCGGTGTTGCAATCGATACCGGCATGGCCCAGCGCCTCGACAATGCTCAGATAAGCGTCATGAAGCGCTACGTATTTACCGACAATGGCGATTTCGGTCGTTTCTTTAGGCGATTTAACGCGTTTGATCAGGTTTTCCCATTCCGTCATATCCGGCTCGTTCGCGGACAGCTTCAAATGATTCACCACGATGTCGTCAAGCCCCTGCTCGCGAAACATCATCGGAACCTCATATAACGTTTCTGCATCGCGCGCTTCGATAACGGCGCCCGGGTCGATATCACAGAACAACGCCAGCTTCCGCTTCATGTCTTCAGCCAGCGGGTGCTCCGTGCGGCAGACGATAACTTGAGGTTGAATGCCGATGCCGCGGAGTTCTTTTACGCTGTGCTGAGTCGGCTTTGTTTTGACCTCTCCTGCCGCCTTCAGATACGGAATCAGTGTGACGTGAATATACATCACGTTATCCCGGCCGATGTCGCTTTTTATTTGACGAATGGCTTCGAGGAACGGGAGGCTCTCGATATCGCCTACCGTACCCCCGATCTCTGTGATGACTACATCCGATTGGGCTTCGCGCCCGGCCCGGAACACCCGCTCCTTGATCTCGTTTGTGATGTGAGGGATGACTTGCACCGTGCCGCCCAAATATTCTCCGCGGCGTTCTTTTGCGATGACGGAGGAGTACACTTTGCCTGTCGTGACGTTGCTGTTCTTGGACAGATTGATATCGATGAAACGTTCATAATGGCCAAGGTCGAGGTCTGTCTCCGCACCATCGTCCGTTACGAATACTTCCCCATGCTGATAAGGACTCATTGTTCCCGGGTCGACGTTAATATACGGATCGAATTTCTGAATCGTGACCTTTAGCCCGCGGTTCTTGAGCAATCTTCCGAGCGACGCCGCCGTAATGCCTTTACCAAGCGAAGAAACAACGCCTCCGGTCACGAAAATATACTTTGTCATTATGTAATACCTCCCAAGTTTAGCTTGCCTAAAAAAAAAGAAAAAGCCCCCGCTCCGGCGGGGCACTTTTATCCAAAAGGACCTCATGGTCCGTAATGTTCATCCAAAGCCCAGAAAATAGTTTACTCTGATCGGGTCAACCTGTCAAGGAGAAAGGAGGCGCAGCTATTATTTGTCATTTTTATCGTCGTCTGCACTTTCGAAATCTTCTTCCAGATCGTCGAGGTCATCCTCCAGATCGGAAACTTCCTCATCAAGTTCCACTTCATCCAGGACTTCTTCGTCAGCCTCCTCTTCTTCGAAGAATTCGGTCTCTTCCTCCACCTCATCCTCCGAATCGTAGTCGTCGCGAGGAGAATCGTAGCTGTCATAGTCTTCTTCAGCAAACGTATCTTCTTCTTCAGCGAACAAATCCTCATCATCCAAGTCATCGTCTTCATCGTTAATGATGCGCGGACGTTTGCCGCTGCCCACAGCATCCTCGGATTTCTCCACGGGATACCAACGCTTCAGGCCCCACAGGTTGGTGCCTACACATGCAAAACGACCGTCAATGTTGATCTCGGTATATAGCTGGGCGATGACCTGCATTACCTCGTCATCGGACAGACCTTTTATTTTGGCGATTTCCATCATCAGATCCCGATAGTAAAACGGCGTATTCGCCGCCTTCAGCAATTCAAAGGCGAGATCCACCATAGGCATTTCCTTGGCTTGCTCCGTACCGATTTTAAGCAGGTTCTGAGCACTCATTTCGGGGCACATCCTTTCCGACATTTATATGCGCTTGCAACTGTTACAGAGAAGCGTGGCCGCTCACAGTCGGCAACTTTATCACTACAATATCCACTATCTTCAATTAGTAAACCTTATTTTATCCAAAAATGCAACTGGTTGACGGGGTTTTAGCGAAATGAAACGAAGGATTACGCCGTATGCCGTAACCCGATCCTGTGCCGGACGGCCCATTAGGCGGAATCCTTCGTTCCTGACTGTATCCCCAAAGGACCAAAGCCGGACTCTTGAGCCTTCCCTTGCTCCTCTGACCCTAGAAGAGGGAACACCAGACACTCCCCCTTGATATCGTATGTAGCCCCATGCGCTTTGACACATGCCTACAACCTATTTATTTGGCATAAGGTTATGCGCTCATACGGGAGTATACCCTCCTACATACGATAACTAAGGAACGCTCGCCAGCTAAAGGGGGGGAGGAAGATTATGAATCCTTCAGCATTTGTTGCGTGGCTTCATGAGGCGGTGGTCGATTCGAAGAACGCCGAGAAGCGGCATATTATCCGCTTTGCTCATGGGCGCGATTACGCTGCTTTTGCCCGGCTCATCAGCCGGCAGCGCAAATCCCTGCCCCTGCTTCGACACATTCAGCCGCTCAGGCTGATTCGCGGTATCTCGTGTACTTTGCGTTCGACGGAAAAGCTCAGTTCCGTTCCTTTTATCCATTTTGTCGAAGAAGACAACCGCGCAAAAGTACACAGCTTTTGGAATATGTCTATGGCCAGAACGTTATCGCCCTCCGAAGGCGGCAGGTCAGCCGAGAAAACAGTCATTCCTTGGGGAATAAAGCATATCCGCGCACCCCAGACCTGGAGGAAATCCCGGGGCGAACGAGTCCGCATCGGCATCATCGATACCGGAGCGGATTATTCCCATCCCGATCTTCGCCATTGCCTCTCCCGGGGCGTGAATATTTTGAACCGCCATTTGCTTCCTATAGACGATAACGGCCATGGGACGCATATCGCAGGAACCATTGCCGCTTATACCCAGAACAAAGGAATGATCGGCGTAGCGCCCGGCGCGCTCATTCATCCGGTAAAAGCGTTCGATCACCAAGGGGGTGCCTTCGTCTCGGACATTGTCAGCGGGATTGAATGGTGCGTCTCGAACGGCATTCAACTGATTAACATGAGCTTCGGCATGAAAACGTACAGCAGAGCGTTGGAGGCTGCCGTCCTCAGCGCTTACCGGGCGGGCGTCATCATCGTCGCCTCTTCAGGCAACGAAGGCAAGCAAGCGGAAGTCGACTACCCTGCGCGGCTTCGGCAGGTTATTGCCGTCGGCGCCACAACGCGCAAAGGACGAATTGCACCTTTTAGCAATGTAGGCAAACAAATTGATATTTATGCTCCCGGCGAGAAAATCTATTCCACCTGGCCGCGAGGCAAATACCACGAGCTGAGCGGCACTTCGATGGCGACCTCGCACGTGTCGGGCGTGATCGCCCTCATGCTTGCGCGGCGACCGGGACTGAGGCCGCTCGCCGTAAAGAGAATTTTAAGGAAAAACGCCCGATTTATTATCAAATCCGGAAAAAAAATCAGCAGCGTGAAAGAAATTCATGCCTTCCGCGCGGTACAGGCCGTAGACAAATCATCCTGACAGGTCAGCAGGCCCGGCCGGATCCGGGATCCGAATCCTTCTGCGGTACGGCACGAAGCAAGAGACGGTATTCCCCGCCATCTTCGCCCATCACAGACAGCTTATAGCTCCAGGCAATGGTCAGCGGACCGCCCGGAGCGCTTATGTCGTCCAAGCTGTCCGGTGGGCCTTCCTGCCGTACATCCAGACTGAGGGTTTCCGTTTCCAGTTCGATTCGGCCTTGCGGGGTTTGCAAGTACCCTGTATGCCGCTTCCCGGGGATAAAGGTTTGTTCAAGCCGAATATCGCCATGACGTACGATGCGCAGCTCTCCTTGTCCTGCCTTGACCATAGTAACGGTTCGGCCCATTTCCGCTTCGGGCGGTTCATCGTAACGAACGTACACCTGTTCCCCTTTCAGAAACAAGTCCCCATCCATACGCCGCACGATGCGTTCTCCCGCGGCAAAGCTTTCTAATATAATGTCGACCCGGCGCCTGTGGGCTGCCGATGTGTGCTTGTCCGTCATCTCAACGATCCTCTCCCGTAATTACTGCTTTTGAAACCTGCTCCGTTTATTTTACGTCAAATAGGGTTAAAGCGATACTTTTGTATCTGCTTTCGCATGTTGATTCCATAATTCCCGGAGGATGTGTTCATTCATGGATTTGAGCACAAGGAAGGCGAAAAGAAAACTATCCCGAAGAACATTCCTCAAGAAGGCGGCCCTAACAGCAGCAGGTATCATAGCCCTACCGCCGACCGCCTATGGATATGCCCGATATGCCGAACGCCGCTGGCTTGAAGTGAACAAAGTCACGCTGTCTTTGCCGAGATTGCCTCAGGGAATGGACGGCATCCGAATTGTCCAATTCAGCGATGTCCATCTGGGCTTCCATTACGATACGGATGAGCTGTTCCGGCTGGCGGAAACGATCAACGGACTCCAGCCTGATATCATCTGCTTCACCGGCGATTTGGTCGATTACGAGATCGGCAAGGACGGGGTACGTTATGCGGAGGCCTTGGCGAACATGAAGGCGGCGCTCGGCAAGTTTTCAGTGCTCGGAAACCATGATTATTTCAATGAATCCGCCGAAGTAGCCGGGCTCCTGACCGAGGGCGGATTCCGCATGCTTCGAAATGATTTGGCGGCCGTACAACACGGAGGAAGCACGATGTGGATCGCGGGCGTAGAAGACATGTGGATGGGGAAACCCGATGTGAAAGAGGCGACACGCCTGGCCAAGCCGAAAGACTTCGTCATGCTGCTGGCGCACTGCCCCGACTTTGCCGACGTCGCCGTTGACCACCAGGTGGATTTACAGCTGTCGGGCCATACCCACGGCGGCCAAGTACGGATCCCGCTGCTGGGGCATGTCGTGACCCCCAAGTACGGCAAGAAGTATGTGATCGGCGGATACACGATCGGCGATCACAAGCTGCAATTATACGTAAACCGGGGCATCGGCGTCTCTCAGCACCCCATCCGCTTCCTGTGCCGCCCGGAGCTTACGGTGCTCACGCTGCGCCAAGCTTAAGCAGGCCGGGGCCCCAGCATACATCAGACAAAAAACCGGCCCTTCGCCTGAAAGTAAGACGAAAAGACCGGTTTTATTCATCTGGATGTTATTTCACCAAGCCGAGCAGCATTTCGCGGATCAGCTTGCTGGCGACGATCTGGGTTTGCTCCGTCGGATCGTAAGCCGGGGCAACCTCGACGATGTCGGCGCCGACGAAATTCAGCTCCGAAGCGGCCATCGCGTGAATCGCGGCAAGCAGCTCCTTCGACGTAATGCCGCCCGCTTCCGCGGTTCCCGTGCCCGGGGCGCACATCGGATCCAGCACATCAATGTCGATCGTCAAATAGACAGGACGTCCGGCAAGCTCCGGCAGCACTTTCTTCAGCGGCTCAAGCACCTCGAACGGGTAGAAATTAATGTTTTCGCGGCCGAACCGGAACTCCTCACGGGAGCCCGAGCGGATGCCGAACTGATAAATGTTCCTGCCGCCCATCAGTGCAGCCGCTTTGCGGATCGGCGTCGAGTGGGACAGCGGCTCGCCTTCGTACTGCTCGCGCAGATCGGCATGGGCGTCGATGTGAATCAAAGCGAGATCCGGGTACTTGGCGTACACTTCCCGGATGACAGGCCAGGATACGAGATGCTCGCCGCCGAGGCCAAGCGGAAATTTACCGTCAGCCAGCAGGCCGCGCACATACTCGCCGATGATCTCCAGGCTGCGTCCCGCGTTACCGAATGGAAGCAGGAGGTCCCCTGCATCAAAATAAGTGATATCTTCAAGGCTTTTATCCAAATACGGACTGTACTCCTCCAGACCGATCGACACCTCGCGAATGCGCGAAGGGCCGAACCGGGAACCGGGACGGAAGCTGACCGTATAGTCCATCGGCATGCCGTAGATGACCGCCCGGGACGCCGCATAGTCGTCCGAGCTGAGAATAAAGACGTTACCGGAATATTTTTGATCGAGTTTCATAGATTCAGACCTCCTTGGTTTGGCGGTTACTTCGTTAAATCTTCCACAAACTTCGGGAGCGCGAAGGCCGCTTTATGCAGGCGCGGAGTGTAATATTTCGTATCGATCTCCGGAATCTTCGTTTCATCGACAGCAAGCGGATCATATTTTTTACTGCCCATTGTGAACGTCCAAAGGCCGCTCGGGTAAGTCGGAATATTGGCACAGTATACGCGCACAATCGGGAAAATCTCTTTTACGTCGCGATTGACGCTTTGGATCAGGTCCGCCTTGAACCAAGGGTTGTCCGTTTGCGCAACAAAAATACCGTCTTCCTTGAGCGCATCGTAAATTCCTTTATAAAACCCTTGTGTAAACAGCGATACGGCCGGGCCAACCGGCTCGGTGGAGTCCACCATGATCACATCATAGGTGTTCTTATGGTCGTGAATATGCATGTAGCCGTCGTTCACGATCACTTCTACGCGCGGGTTGTCCAGTGCGCCGGCGATCGAAGGCAGATACTTCTTGGAATACTCGATGACTTTGCCGTCGATTTCAACGAGAACCGCTTTTTCCACTTCCGGATGCTTCAGCACTTCGCGGATGACGCCGCCGTCGCCGCCGCCGACGACCAGAACATGTTTCGGATTCGGATGCGTATTGAGCGCCGGATGCGCCACCATCTCATGATAAACGAACTCGTCCTTCACGGTAGTCATGACCATTCCGTCCAACACGAGCATCGTGCCCCATTCGGCCGTTTCGATCATCGCAAGATCTTGAAAATCCGTTTTTTCCGTAACGTGAGTCTTGCTGATTTTTGCCGTAATGCCGAAGTTATCGGTTTGTTTTTCTGTGTACCATAATTCCATATGTAATTCCACCTTTCGCAAAAGCGCATATTCATCGGCTTCCATCCCAATGGAGAAACCGCAGGACGGGCGGACAACTGTTATTTTGGTATGTTTCAGCCGGTCTCTTGCATGTCAAATTGTATTATAGTGGATCTACCCGAAAATGCAAATACGAACGCCGGGAATCCGAACGATTTTTAAAAAAATTTAACGTTTCTGTTACATTCGCATGAATAGGGTTTTCTATGTTTTTCCATACTGGATAATAGAACTTATTTTCCCGGGAAAGGAGCGAATGACATGAGCGAAGAGCGGAGTAAACGGACGGCCGCAGAAACCGATCCCTTGGAACGCTTGGGGAAACGATTGAAGAAGTGGATATCATTTTCTTTTACTTGTCTGATGTTGAGCGCAGCCGCTTTGCTGGTTCTCATACTGTTCATGCGTTCGCAGTCGCTTCCCGTATCGAAAATGGCGATGGCTTCCGAAATGTACGATGTGCACGGCACCATGATCGAAGCGTACGGCGGGAGCAAAAACCGCCAGATGATTTCCCTGAAGGAGATGTCCCCGAAGGTAATTGAAGCGACGCTGGCGATTGAGGACCGGAACTTTTACGGCCACTTCGGCTTCGATCCCAAAGGCATAGCCAGGGCCGCCTGGGTAAACCTGCAGCATATGTCCAAGGTCCAGGGAGCAGGCACCATTACCCAACAGCTGGCGCGGAACCTGTATTTAACACATGAGAGAACATGGACGCGCAAAATCAAGGAAACCTACTATGCCGTACAAATGGAGCTTCAAATGAGCAAGGATCAAATTTTGGAGCAATATTTGAACCAAATTTATTACGGGCACTCTACATACGGCATTCAAGCGGCTTCCCAGCTGTTTTTCGGCAAGAACGCATCCGAGCTGTCCCTTGCCGAAAGCGCCCTGCTGGCAGGGATACCGAAGGGCCCGCGCTATTATTCCCCCTATTATGATTTGCAAAATGCGATGAACCGGCAAAAAACGGTGCTGCAAACCATGGTCGAGGCCGGCTATATTACGCAGAAGCAGGCGGATGAAGCGGCGCGGGAAAAGCTGAACATCCTGCCGCTGGCAAACAAAAAGCCTGTGACGGCGCCTTATTTTCACGACTATGTGCGGAGGCTGGGCACGGAATTGCTCGGTATGGAGGAAAAAGAGTTCGAGGAAAGCGGACTTCGCATCTATACATCCCTGGATCTGAAAGCGCAAAAGATTGCGGAAGACGTCGTCACGGAGCAGCTGAAGGACTTCCCGGAGATTCAGACGGCTCTTGTCGCGATCGATCCCCGCAACGGTTATGTCAAGGCGATGGTCGGCGGGCGCAATTACGGGGAGAACCAATATAACCGCGTGTTCGCGAATACGCGGCAGCCGGGGTCGTCTTTCAAGCCGATCGTGTATTTAACGGCGCTGAAGGAAAAGCATTTTTCACCGGTCACCCGGTATCTCAGCGAACCGACGACATTCACCTACGATCAGGGACGGCAAACCTACACGCCCAGCAATTTTGGCAATAAATACTTCGACTGGATTGATTTGCGTACGGCGATTGCCAAATCAGACAATATTTTTGCCGTGCATACGGTGTTGGAAACAGGACCCGAACGCGTCATTGAGATGGCAAGACGGATGGGCATCACAAGTCCGATGAAGCCGATGCCGTCTTTGGCGCTCGGCACTTTTCCGGTCAGCCCGTTCGAAATGGCTTCAGCCTTCGGCATCTTGGCCGGGCAAGGCGTTCGCGTCGAGCCGACAGCGATTCTGCGCATTGAAGACCGGCGCGGACGCGTGCTCTATGAGGCCGCGCCAAAGCAGGAGACGGTCATTGAGCCCGCGTACACCTACGTGCTGACCAAGCTGATGGAGGGCGTCTTCGACCAAGGCGGCACGGGCAGCCGTGTATCAAGCGTGCTGAAGCGCCCCGTTGCCGGCAAAACCGGCACGACGAATACGGACGCATGGCTTGTCGGCTACACGCCGGAGCTGTCGACGGCCGTATGGGTCGGCTATGATAAGGACCGCAACATCAGCGCGGTCGAATCTCACCTCGCGGCGCCGATCTTCGCCGAGTTCACGGAACGGACGCTGGAGTCGGTGCCCCCGAAGCTGTTCCCGATCCCCGAAGGCGTCGTGAATGTCTACATCGATCCGGCGACCGGCAAGCTGGCCAACGAGAGCTGTCCCGATTCACGGATGGAAGCGTTCGTTCAAGGCACGGAGCCAACGGAATACTGCACGCAGCAGCCGGCCCGGAATGACGGAGACCAGAATTCCGAACCGGCGAAAAGAAAACAAAACGGCACGTGGTGGGAAGACCTGAAGCGTTGGTGGAACAGCTAGCACCGGGAGCAGAATGGGAAGCAAGCGGGCTGCGTACGCCGGCCGCAAGTACGACATGAAGCGCTTGGGGGATTGCCTCTCAAGACAGCCTTCAACTCACTAAAGCGTACGTAGAACCATCATCGAAGCTGAAAAAGAGGGGCGTCAAGCGCCCCTTCCTCCAATCATGTCTCTTATTTGCCCAAAAACGAATTCAACATCCACACATGCTTCTCAAGACTGGAATGAATGCCGAGGAGCAGGTCGCCGGTCGTTTCGTCTTTTTCCGATTCGGCCAGCTTCATCCCCGTTTTCAGCTCACCGACCATGGTCTCAAAATCGTCAACGATCGATTTGACCATCTGTTCGGCAGTCTCTTTGCCCGTGGCGTCCCCGACGGAAGCCAGCTCCAGGCAGCCCTTCATTGTAGCGACGGGCAGGCCCCCGAGCGACAGCAGACGTTCGGCGAGAGCATCCACATGTGCCGCCGCTTCCGTATAGAGCTCTTCGAATTTGGTATGAAGCGTAAAAAATTGCTGTCCCTTCACATACCAATGATAATTATGAAGCTTAACGAACAAGACGGACCAATTGGCGATTTGTCTGTTGAGCGTTTCGTGTAAGGTTAGCTGCATACTTATTTTCTCCCCCTCTTTTGATTTATTTTTTTCCAAGCTAGTTTTTCGGCATAAATTCGCTGATGTCGAGGCCCAGTCCTTGCGCAAGTCTCATGCCGTACTCCCGGTCCGCGCGGAAGAAGTTGCATACGGCACGGAGTTGAATCTTTTCATTGGTTTGCTTCAAATCATTGACCAGATTGCTGAGCAAATGATCGCGCTCCTGATCGGAGAAGCTGCGGTAAAGTTCGCCCGCCTGTGTGAAATCGTCCGTTTTATCGATGCGCTGACGTCCTGCGACACCATAAAGCGGCGAACGGCTTTCCACATACTCCGGAGCCTCCTTCGGACTTTCCTCGAAGCTGTTCGGCTCGTAGTTAACCGGGCTCGGATCCTGCTTCACGTTCATGAAGCCGTCGCGCTGATGATTTCTTACCGGAGCGTACGGACAATTGACCGGAATTTGCAGATAATTGGCGCCCAGACGGTACCGCTGGGTATCCGGATAAGAGAACAGTCTGCCTTGAAGCAGCTTATCTTCCGACGGCTCGATCCCGGGAACCAGCGCGCTCGGAGCGAATGCGGACTGCTCCACCTCCGCAAAATAGTTTTGCGGATTCCGGTTCAACGTCATGGTGCCGACCTTGTGCAGAGGGTACATATCCTCCGGCCATACCTTCGTCGCATCCAGCGGGTCAAACGCAAAGCGGTCCAAATGCTCAACCGGCATCATCTGAACATAGAGCTCCCACTGCGGGAAATTCCCCTTTTCAATGTTATCGAACAAATCCCGGGTAGCGTGGTTAAAGTCTCTGCCCTGCACTTCGCGCGCCTCGTCAGCCGACAAATTCACGACACCCTGAAGCGACTTCCAATGATATTTAACATAAATGACCTTGCCTTCCGCATTCACCCACTTGAAGGCGTGAACGCCAAAGCCGTTCATTTGCCGATAGTTGGCCGGGGTCCCGTTGTCGGAGAACACCCAGGTCATCATATGTGTGGACTCAGGAGACAAGGTCATAAAATCCCAATACCTCTCCGGATCTTGAACGTTCGTGTCCGGGGCGGGCTTTAAGGAATGGACCATGTCCGGGAATTTAATCGCATCGCGGATAAAGAACACCGGCAGATGGTTCCCTACCAAATCATAGTTGCCTTCCTCTGTGTAAAACTTGACAGCAAATCCACGCGGGTCGCGAGCCGTTTCCGGTGAGCCTGTACCGTGGATAACCGTGGAAAAACGGACGAACACCGGCGTCTCCTGCCCCACCTCCTGCAGGAAGTGAGCCTTCGTGTACGCCTTCATGCTGGCCTCCGTCCGGAATACCCCGTGAGCACCTGCGCCGCGGGCATGAACGACACGCTCCGGAATACGTTCGCGGTCAAAGTGAGCCAGCTTTTCGAGCAAATGGTAGTCCTCCAGCAGTGTCGGACCCCGTTGTCCGGCTGTTCTCGAATTCTGGTTATCACCTACCGGCGCGCCTTGATTGGTAGTCAGTCTGTTATGCATATCAAGCAACTCCTTGTATTTAAATTTAGACTTGGTTTAAATCTTGATATGATCATAACATGCGCTGACCGCCAAATCATGATATTCAAATGAAAATTACATGAAAAAATGATGAAGGCGAATCTGCCGCTCACTCATCCGCCAACCGGTACCCCACACCTCTTACCGTAGAGATGTACTTGGCTTCTCCAGCCGAGTCGCCCAGCTTTTTCCTTAAGCTTTTCACATGAACGTCAACCACGTTGCTGCCGCCGAAATACGAGCTCCCCCATAGCTGATTCAAAATATCTTCCCGTGAAAGCACCGCACCCTCCGATTGAAGGAAAAGCTGCAGAAGCTCATATTCCGTTTTCGTCAAATCAAGCCGTACCTGCCCCCGGTAAACCGCCATTTTTCTGGAATCGACCGTCAAATCCTTGAACACACTCCGGCCGGAGGAAACGTCGGGCGTGAACCCGGATTCCGGAACCGCTTCGCTTATGCGCCGCACGGTTTCCCGGATATCGCCGGCAGGCCAGCTGATAAATTCGGCTGCCGAATCTGCTGAAGCAGCTGCCGCCGTCTGCCCGTTCACCAAAAAAAGAAGCCGGGGCTGCCGGAGCGATTGCGAAAATAAAGAAACGGCGTGCTGCGCGTCCCGCTCCACGTCTTGAGACGATGTCAAATCATAGATGATGGTATTTACGTTAAGCTCCTTCATCATCAAGGGATCGTAACGGTGGAACACCAGAATATCGAAGCAGTCCGAAGCCAGCCTGCCAATCAGTTCGCCCAACCGATTCGGAAACGGGCTGATGACAATCACTCTTTGCGTACGGGTGCATACGTTCCCCAGCATCCAAGAATCCTCCTCCCGCAATCGGCTTTGATCCGTAATCTCGAAATTTTGGAACAGATTTACACTTTGTGCTGTGCGCATGTACCGCATACCCCCTCAAAGACAACATGGGAATTGCTGACTTTGTAATTCGTCGCTTTCTCCACCGCCGTAATCCATTCGTCCGGCGTCGGACTCAGTACCTCGTCCACTCGTCCGCACTGTTTGCAAACAATATGATGGTGATCGTCCACTCTTGCATCATAACGGCTTGCCGCTTCTCCCAATTTAAGCTCGCGAAGCAGCCCTACATCCGTCAAATACTTGAGGGAGTTATAAACCGTAGCATAGGCGAACTGCTGGCCTTGCTCTCTCAGTCTCTCCATCACCTCCGCGGCCGTCGGGTGTCCATCGTCATATTGGACAGCCTCAAGAACCGCTTTGCGCTGTGCAGTCAAATTGATTTTATTCATAGGGGTTCATTCCTTTATTTTATATTTAGATTTAGTATAAATCTTATATTGGACTTGGTCAACCAATAATCAACCAAAGGACGTTATCTTCCGTGCTGAAAGGCCGCCGGCAGCTGCGCAAATCGAGTAGGAGAGGGCGACTAACCCCCGTCCTCTCATACCACCGTACATGCGGGTCCGCATACGGCGGTTCCGAAGGTTAACAAAGTTCCAGATAACGAGAAAGCAAACTAAACTTCTCAGCCCTCTTGCTTCCCAGTAGGAAGCCGGGAGGGCATTATTTGTGTTCCGGGACATTTTTCAAGCACCCCGGCGGGAATTAGCCATCATGAGAGCTGCCCATTCAGGCGCCCCAAGTGCCCGAAGCTCGCGGAGACGAGTTCGCACCCATAACGGACAAACCGCAACCCGCGTTTGGTTAGTTCTTTGTCTAGGTCATCCAGCAGGATGTTGGCCAAGAGCGGACTTAAGGGACCGCCTTGCGGCGTACCTTCTTCCGTCCACTCCGGGCGCTCCTCCGTTTTGGACGACTCGTTTGTAAGCGAGCCGAAGGTATCCTTTTCGAGCACCCTCTCCAGCAGTTCGTTCTGGTCTTCGCGAGAGGAAGGGGCGACTTGTGCCGGCGAAGGACTCGGCACCCCGACATACCCTTGCGGCTTCACCGCTGCTCTTTGCCGGAAGCTCTCTTGCGAGATATTCGGCTGTCTGTGCTCTTCGCGCGAACGCATCGGTTTCCTCTCTCCTTTCCCGCGACCACCCAAGTCTACAGCGTCAGCCCTTGGCGGCTTTGGATTTTGCCTTGGTGTGGAGGCTCATCCGACTAACACTGCCTCAAATTGGGTTCGTGTACCTTGGCCCGTGCTTTTGCCTCCGGCTTCCTTCAGATTCCGCCTCGCGGCGGACATCCTTGCCCTTGGCTAACGGTAGGCGCTCGCCAGCCCCCGTTCGGGACTCTCACCCTAGAGATGACGCCCATTGCTGGGCGTACACAACACAAAAAGGCAGACCAAAGGTCTGCCTTTTTGCTGTCCTAGTATATGGTGCATATACTAGGCATTAGTATACATCGTTATGTCAGGCCGTTCAATGACCGTCACATAATGTACAAATTTTACGCAAGCGCTTCTTTGAGTTCCGCTTCGGAGCGTTCCCACATGCCGGGGTCGTTCTCGATCATCAGTTTCTTGAGAGCGGCTTTTTCCCGTTCCCCGAGATTATCGAGCATAATGCGGCGCTTTAGCGCATAATCCATCCGGTTCACATGATCGGCGAGCACTTTCCAGCCTTTGCGCGCCTCCGGATCTACCGTCATCTCGCAGGAAGTGACCCCTGCATAGTATTTGCCGTCCTCCTTGAAATCCACTGCCACCCAAACGATCCAGCAGGGGCGTCCGTTGGGAACCTCATCCTTGTTCGTGGTAAACTTGATCCCTTTTTCTATTTTGCTCTTGGCATGCAGCGCCCCCTGATCGATATAGGCTTCTCCCTCGTCAATAATGACGCAGGATAATTGGCTCAGGTCGATCGAGCCTTGGCCAAAGCCGCGGTGCTTCGTTTCCTTATTGCTGACAATATTAAGTGAAGGCAGTTTTTTCTTTTCATTTATATCCACAAGGCACACCATCCCTATCCTATAATTCAAAGTTCCGCATAGTTCAATCTTACTCGTTATTATTGTAGCCAAAGTACCGGAGCATGTAAATAAATCGAAGCCGCTCCGTTCCCAAACGCAAATGCCCGGGAAAAACCCGTAAAGGAAAAAAGGCAGAAATAATCCTCGTCCCACAAACATATACATGCTGTAGATGCTTGTCAACGGGGTGAATATGGATGAAAAAACGAATCGGCAGCCCCCTTGTATCATGGGGCTTACTTACAATCTTCGCCTGCGGTGTCACACTGCTGACGAATGCCCTGCTGTCGTCCGACTTCCGGTCGGGAACTCCTTCCGCCGGTTGGAAGCTTTCCGCCGAAGCCGCTTACCCTGCCGTGTTCCCTGCTGAAGGGGGGGTGGATCCGCTCAACCTGAAGCCCATAAGGTCAACCGCGGGGCACTCCATCGTTGAGGCGCCGGCATGGCCTCAAGCCAGGGGACAAGCGGACGGCTCATCTACGGGCATTTTTTTGCCGACAGCACATGCGGAGCCGGTTAGCGGACGAGTGAACGAACCGGCGGCCCCTCCTCCCGCACCTCCCAGCTTGCCGGTCAAGCCTGTAGAGAAACCGGCGCCGAAGCCATTATCCAACCGCATCGTCGAGTATCATCTCAACGTAGAACTGGATGCCGATGGCAAGCTGATTAAAGGCACCTCGTCGATGACTTGGAAAAACCCGGGAAGTCGCCCGGTGCAGGAGCTTTATTTTCACTTGTATCCCAATGCGTTCGAGTCCAAGAAAACGACGTTCATGAAGGAATCCGGCGGGAAGCTGCGGGACGATGTCCGCAAGGAAGACAGCTTTGGCAGCATGACGGTCAGCTCCATTCGAACGCTTGACGGAGCCGAGATGGAGCTGATCGACCGGATGGAGTATGTCCAGCCGGATGACGGCAACAAGGACGACAACACCCTGATCAGGGTACCGCTTCCAAAGCCCGTCATGCCGGGCGGAAGTGTAGATCTGCTGACCCAATTTTCCGTGAAGCTGCCGCAGGTTTTCGCCAGAATGGGCTATGCGAACGATTTTGTGATGGCCGGCCAGTGGTTTCCCAAAATCGCCGTATACGAGCCCAAAGGCACCCGCGGCCGGACAGATGAGGGCTGGAATTTGCACCAGTATCACGGGAATTCGGAGTTTTACGCGGACTTTGGCATATTCGACGTTAGAATCAAGGTGCCTTCCGCCTATAAGGTAGCGGCCACCGGCTTCCCGACCAAACCCGTCTCCGATGACGGCAAAACGAAAACCTACTCGTTTTACTCCGACGATGTGCATGATTTTGCCTGGGCCGCTTCGCCGCATTTTATATACCATGAAGAACCCTACGCCACTCCTCATCTGCCCGGCGTCCGCATCAAGCTGTATCTGGATCCGAAGCATGAGCATCTGAAGGCCCGTTATATGACAGCCGCCAAAAAAGCGCTCGCCCGATACTCTCAGTGGTACGGCAGTTATCCTTACAACACGCTGTCGATCGTCGTGCCGCCGGAGGAGGGCAACGGAGCCGGAGGAATGGAATACCCTACGCTGATTACCGCATGGGGAGCAGCCGAAGAGAACCCGAGTCTGGAGCTGGAACGGGTTGTGGTGCATGAAATCGGCCACCAATTTTTTTACGGCATGGTCGCCAGCAATGAATTTGAAGAGGCGTGGCTCGACGAAGGCTTTACCTCTTATGTGGAAGACAAGTTAATGGAAGCGGAATACGGCGTTCGCCCGAATCTGCTCGTGGAGTCGAGCTACATCACCAATCCGGCGGCGCTGCTGAAGAATGCCTGGAGCTATGACGGACACCATCACTATGCCGAGAATGTATATACCCGCGCCAAGCTGGTGCTGAAGGCCATGGAACGTCAGGTCGGAGCAGAGACCATGGACAAGATCATGCGAACGTATTTCCAGCGCTGGAAATTCAAGCACCCGACTACGTCGGATTTTCAACAAGTCGTAGAAGATGTGACGAAAACCAGTTGGCAGCCGTTTTTTGATCAATACGTTTATAACGGCATGATGGTCGACTACGCCGTAACCGGCATCAAAGTGCAGCAGGTGACAGAAAATGGCCAAACCTACTATGAGAACAGCGTGCAGCTGCGCAAGCTTGGAGGCACCTACCAAAATGTCCCGGTCCGTTTTCAATTTGCCGATGGAACACAACTCGATAAAACATGGAACGGCGCCGACAGCGAAGTCATCATGAAGCTGAATCACACGGCTCCGCTGTCGTGGGCGGCCATAGACCCGGAGCACTCTATCGTGCTGGAGAACAAGCGGATCAACGGCTTTATGAAAACGGAAGTCGATAAGAAGCTGTCGGTGCGATGGAACGTAAGTGTTGTGAAAATTTTGGAGACCTTGTTTGGCTGGGTCGCATGGTGAGGTGAGCGAGGAATATGTGGAACCGGATCAAAGCAGGCTGGACCTTGGCCTGGCAGCAGCCTTTTGCCGTCTTTACCCTCTTTATATACAATCTCATCTGGGGCGTCGCGCTGTATAAGCTGATTCAATCCGTCGTCCTCCCCCTTCTCCATCGTTATCCGGGGAGCGACCTGCCCGTCACAGCTTCGCAGCTGTTCTGGATCGAAGGTCATTTTCAGATCATGAAGACGGACCTGCTGGAGCCGTTTCTGTGGTGGGGCATCTGCCTTCTGGGATTAAGAATGCTGGTGCATCCGCTGCTTAATGCGGGGGTATATTACTCGCTTCAACATCGGGACATGAACGCAGGCTACCGGTTCGTGGAGGGGATTCGAAAGCTGTCTCTTCCCTTCTTCGGCCTCTACTTCATCCAACTGGCGCTGCTGCTCTCTCCGCTCTACTGGCTGGTTCCTTATACAATAGAGCTGTACGGGCATCAGACTTCATATATTTCCTTCGGGAAAGCGCTGGCGCCGGCGCTGGCCGGCTACATCGCCTATTGGTTTGTGCTCCAGCTCGTCTTTTTGTTCCTTCAGATCGGAAAAACCGACGGCAGGTCGGCCATTTACACCCTGCTGTTTGTGATTCGCCATCTGCCCGCCATTATGCTGATTTCTTTATCCGTAGCAGGAATCGCTTTGGCCGTGTCCGCCGCGGTGATGGCGGCCTCGTTTTTCTGGGCCGGCTTTCTGGCCCTGATCGGATTACAAGCCTATCGGCTGGTTCAAATGTTTATTAAAGTATGGGCCATCAGCACACAATATGCGCTTTGGACGGAGAAAGCGTAGCTGATATCCTAATAAGACCGCAGAAGCACCGGTCCGCCATGGACCGGTGTCTTTGTGTTGTTATATCCCCGATTCAATTAAACAAAATTTTCAATTTAAACCGCTTAAATGTGTCAATTTTGTTACAAAAGAAGGAAAAGTGCAGTTTTCCTCGAATATGTTTATCCGAAATCAAAAAAAAGAAAATTTTGCCGAATTTCTGTTTAGGAAAACGGGGGATCCATAACCGGGTGAATTGATCTCGACAAACAACGTCAGTGATCATAGGGAACCTTCAACCGAACCCTTCAGCTAACCTCGTAGGCACCGGAAGGGGAAACTTTTTTTGAAAAAGAAGCTTGTAGGTTTTGCACTTTCGTTAGCTATGTTTTGCAGTGTTTCCGTGGGCAGCGCATTTGCTGAAACCCCACTAAGCGCAGCGGTAAACGCGGGTTTAGGCTCGCCTTACAAATGGGCAGGCAATACGACAAACGGCTTTGATTGCTCCGGCTATACTTCTTGGGTGTTCGACAAGTTCGGTATAGAACTTCCCCATTCCTCCAAAGGCCAAGCCCAAGCCGGCCAATGGGTAGCCGCAGATCAGCTCCGTCCCGGCGACCTCGTGTTCTACAACACCGACGGTAAAGGCATTTCTCATGTCGGCGTATATGTGGGAGGCGGCAAGTTCTACCACTCGGCTACGAACAAAGGCGTTACGATTACTGAAATGAGCGAATCTTACTACGCCAATCGTTATGTGACAGCCCGGCGTATTTTGTCGGACGAGCAGTACAAACAACTCATGACCGACGCCAATTGATTTGGTCAACGGATTCGCAATGCAGCTTCGGAAGCCCTCAGTGTTTGGCCCGATCCGATCGTTCGCAAAAACGGACGAAACGGACGGACAAGCCTGCAGGGCTTTCTATTTTGCAGAAACCATGCGGAAGCCTCCTGCATCCGATCTGTTCCGAATGCTGTGATTTCTATTGATTTCCCTAATGATAATGATTATAATTCTCATTGGGATCGGGGACTGTCCCCCAAATCATTCGCCTGATGTGCCAGAAAGGAGCGCCGGATCATGACTCTTCAGGAACCGGTCAACCAAGTGCTTGAACAGCGGTTTGGACTATCCGAAACCGGAATCGCCGGAGCAGAACACCGATTCCGTCTGGGCAGCCTGTTGAGACTGGAGGAGATGTCCCGGTTTATTCGCATCTATACGGAAGCTTTGAAGGGATCGCATATCGACGTAGGCGGCATGTTTTTCATCGCTTGGGTTACTCAAGTCTGTTCTGCTCTGCAGTATACCGTTTCTTGCCATCAAGCGGCCTTGAACCTGCATCTGGATCAATTGGAGCTGCAGCTCCGCCATCACTCCGATGGTCCTGCGCTGGCTTTCAGAGCGGATTCCTGCGTCGGCACGCCCTGCCCTGCCGATAACAGAGAAGAATGGCTGAGTGCGATTTTTCATCATTGGTATATCGGGCAGGTGAAGCCTCTCATCGCCTCCGTCTCCGAAGCCGCCGGCATTCCAACGGCTCAGCTGTGGGCCCAATTGGTCACCCGGCTGTATTATACGATTGACGTGATGATCGGGGAAGCGGAGGATGAAGAGACGAGAAGCCGGATTAAGGACGATTTTGCCGTTCTGGTACACCGCATCGGACCCCGGATTTTCGAGAAAAAAACCAATCTGCTGGATCTTAATTTTAAAATGGTCGAGTCTCCTGCTGATCCGGATCGTTTACTCCGGGTGAAAGCCGCGTGCTGCCTATACTACAAAACGGAAAAAGCATGCGGGAATTACTGCTTTACATGTCCCAAACTCAGCGATAAGGACCGTGAAGAGAAAAGGCGAAAGCTTTTGACAGGGACGCTTTGATCGGAAATATAAGATAAGAGTGCCGGTGTATCATACACAGCCCCGGATGAAAAAACAAGGAGGACCGGATCAGCATGCCAACGGCAAATGATCGTAGTCCTCCAACCGTGTCTGACACGGAATCCCCATTTCCTACTCTTTTCCTGTCGCCACCGGATTGTCCTTATAGCTGATCCAATCGCTCCAGCTGCCTGCGTACAGCTTGACATTGTCGAATCCGGCCTCGCTAAGCGCCAGCACGTTCGGACACGCCGTCACACCGGAGCCGCAATAGACGATAAGCTCATCGGCGTTGCGCAAGTCTGCGAACCTGGCCTTTTGCTCCGAAGCATCCTTCCATCCCCCTGAAGCTTGCAATCCTTCTTTCCAGAAATACTGCTTCGCTCCCGGAATATGTCCGGCCACCGGATCGATCGTTTCCTCGAGGCCAAGGTAACGTTTCTCTTCGCGAGAATCCACGAGCACCGTACCTGGACGCTTCAACCGGTCCTTCACCTGCTCCACATTCACCAGCATCTCGCTGCGTACCTTCGGCGTGAATACGGCCTGCTGCTCCACAGGCAGCTCCTCCGTTACGGGATACCCTGCTTCCTTCCATGCCGAGTAGCCCTTATCCAAAATATAGACTTCGTCATGACCAAGATATTTCAACAACCACCAAAACCGCGAGGCCATCGCACCGCCTTGATCGTCGTAAGCGACAACGACGGAATGCTCGTGGATACCCGCCCGGCCAAGCTTGGCGGCAAGCTTCCCGGGATCGGGAAGCGGATGGCGCCCTCCGTGCTTCTCTTTTGGACCGGACAAATCACGTTCGAGATCAAAATAAAACGCTCCGCAAATATGATCGATATCATAGCTTTGTTTTCCGGCCTCAGGCTGGCCTAATATAAAGCGGCAGTCCGCGATCACGATATGGTCCTGGATGCCGTGCTCAAACAACCATTCTTGACTGACTACATGCTTCAAGATCCAATCACTTCCTTTAATGGGGTGATATGCTGTATATTAACAGTATACACCCGAAGGGAGAAGCTGAAAAGAAAGTGATACCCAACGAGCCCCGGATTTTTTATATTGCCCCGCTCACGGAGGCGCACTGCCGCGACATCTGCAGCTGGGTTTATCCTCCGCCATACCATACCTACCATTTCCGGCCATGGGAGCTTATGCTTTCCGATCAAGAGGAATTCGCCGATGCTGAAATTCGAGTGAACCAGTACCGTGCCGTTCTGGACGCAAGCGGTGAGCTGAGCGGATTTGTGCAGTTTTTTCCTATGGTGGGCGTTACCCGGTTGGGTCTGGGCATGCGTCCCGATTTATGCGGCTGCGGCAACGGAATTCATTTTGTAAGAGCGATTGTACAGGAAGCCCAACGGTTGGCTCCACAAAATCAAATCGACCTTGAAGTGATGACTTGGAATGAAAGAGCGATCCGTGTGTATACCCGCGCCGGTTTTATCATTACGGACACCTACCAACGGATGACCCCTACCGGCATGGAAGAGTTCCACTGCATGGTATGGTCCGCATAAGGATGCATGAGAACAGATTCATTTCCGAAAACCCGCATAAGCTTCGTCGTACCTCCGGGCGCTGGTAAAGTCAAGCTCCGTCAGTCCCCCGGCGTTCCACGAGGTGAGGCGAAGCGTCACCAGCCGATAATCGATGGAAATCATCGGATGATGGTTCAGTTCCTCGGCAATCCGGGCCACTTCATCCACGAACCCGATGCCGTCCATGAAAGACGCGAAGCGGTACTTCCTTGCGATCCATTTCCCGTTCTCTTCCAACGCCCAGCCTTCCGTCCGGTTCAGGCCGACTTGCACTTCCTCTTCCGTTAATCTCCTGTGCATGCCCATCCCTCCTATACCAAATAGATGACCGTCGTAAGCGTTTCTCCTTGGTCAATGCGGATCAAGTGCCGTTTGGGGTCATGCGTGACCATACAATCGCCTATGCTCATTTGCGCCTCTACTCCCAGTCCATAGAACAGATCATCCGCCAACGTCTTCATGCATTCCTTCTGTTCCTCCTCGCTCATGGCGTCCCAATCGTCCGCCGGCATCTCCAGAAATTCGCAGCAGCCTTCCACTCCCCGCAGTGCATCGGTAAAATCATTGATGATGTCGTTGTATTCCCTTCCGAATTTAATGCCCATGGCCACCTGTCCTTCCAGCGGTAAATTCGCTTTTGCCTCATTGTACTCACAAATCCCTTGTGCCCGCAACCAGTGACGGACCAACAAAAACTCGGGTCTCGACCAATTTTCTACGCATTCATATGCAAAATCTGATACACTATAAGGATAGACAAAACAGGCGGAGGGCGAAACATGCTCAAGCTGCAGATCCCTAAAAATCGAATACACGAGCTGACAAGGCATCTGCAGAGCGATTATGAACTGGACCGGCTCGAGCGGGGATGGGAATATTTCCACAAAGGCCGTGTGGCCGGACTCGAGCTGAAGCACGGCGTGGAAGTGCATGCCTTGGTGCTCGAGCCAAATTGCGAGGTCATCATCGACATCGACCATTTCAGCAAAAGCGAATGCAGTTGTTCAACCGTAAGGAACTGCGAGCATATTGCTGCGGTCGTCTTTACTCTGTATGCTTCTTACGCGCGGCCCGAGCTTCTCCTTCAACAGCTGAAGCAGGCCATTATGATTCGCAGCCGACAGCAGCAGATCCGGTCAGGCGGCCGTACGGCGGATAAACGTCAGCAGGATCGGCTTGAGCCACCCACAGAAGAACAAAGCCCCGTGCAATGGCAGCGTTTTTTTGACCAGCAGTTTTACGGCTTCTCGCTGTCTCAGCAGCATTCGATCGAGCTGTTCCACAACGCGGCCAAAGAAAAGCTTGCCCCCTACGGCGAGGGTTGGAAATCTCCCCTTAAGGAGCTCTATGATCTGCATTTGCTGCTGTTCATCATGCGGAAGATCGAGCAGTTTTACCAAGAGACGAAAGCATCGTATCTTTCTTACTATATTGAAACCGGGTGCAGAACGATCGGACGAAAGTGTCAGGAAGAGCTGCTCCGCCTTACGCCGACGCTGGATGTGGAAGCCTTGACGCAAAGCTATTCCGCGGAGTGGAAAGAAACGCTGCATCTGATTTCGGAGTCCGCTCTGTCCGGGAAGGAGTCCCCTGTTTCGTGGCCCACCGTGTACCGCAGCGTTTGGTGGCGGATGGCAAACCTCTCTTCATGGATCGCGGAGGAACAGACTCGACTGCAGCATATGCTGCAAGCAAAGGACCTGATGCCAAAGCGTAAGGATGCGCTGCTGATGGCGGACGCGCATTTTGCCGTCATCGCGGGGGATGACGAAGCCGCCAGGCGGCAGATGGAGCAGCTCAGCAAACGTGAGGCGCGGGATTTCTTCTTTTATTTGCACCACTGCCATAAAGAGCAGGCATGGGAACGCATGCTGGCATGGCTGCGATGGCTGCTGCCGGTGGTACAGCGCGCCCAGCAGGAGGAATTACGGCAGTTTTGCCAGTATTGGATGGAAGCCGTAGGGCGGCAATCCGACGATGCGGAATGGGTGTCCGTCATGGTAGCGCTGCTGCCGCGCACGTACAACTTCTATTCGGCATATCTGCTGAAGGGCCGGCGGTATAAAGCCTGGATCGATTTGCAGTTGGCCAACCGCGTTTCCCCGAATGACCTGTACTCCGTCGATCTGCAATCCGTAGAGAAGCAGAACCCGGCACTGGTACTGCCGCTGTATCACCAAGCGGTGGAACGGTGCATTGCCGGGAAGAACCGCACCGCTTACAAGTCCGCAACCAAATTGCTCAAAAAGCTGAACAATCTATATAAAAAGCTGGACCGTCTGAACGATTGGGAGGATTACATCTACCGGCTGGCCGTAAAATACTCTCGCCTTCGCGCATTACAAGAAGAGTTGAGGAAAGGAAAATGGATACCATGATCGATACGGGAAGCATCAGCGTAAATGTGCGATGGGCGCCTCAGGGCGGATTCTTCCTGTGGGGTACCCGTCACAACGGCGGCATCTGCGACGCTTACGACCTGCGGGACTGGTTGTTTGCCTGGCATGCTCCTTCCTTCTACGGCACGTTCATTGAGGTCATCGAATGGATGAATCTGGAAGGTGTGCTGCTTCCGACGCTGGAGGCGCTGGACTATTGGGCCGCTCCAAGCACCGTTATGCATCAGCGGCTGAACTACAGCCGCGAGCTGGATGAGCTGATGCGGCTGGCGCCGGCCGTCAAAGAGGCGCTGACGCAAGGCCGCTTTATGCCCGATTTTGCCAAGTGGAAAGCCGGGACGCTCGGCTGGAAGCTGTTGCTGGATGAAGAAGCGGCCGCTCTGGCTGCCTCTCCCGCAGCGGAGCTTTGGATGGATCAGCTCATTCCCGCCTGGATCGAAGCAGACGGGGTCATGCGTCAAAATCTTGAGCGGCTGGAGCGCTCATTTCCTCTGCTCTCCCGCAGCAAATCGGCCGCCGATTTGTGGATGGACGAGGAGGATTGGCTCATCTCCATTGGCTGGCAGTCTGACGGCACGCCTTTTCGAACATGCCTGAAGCTTGAGGAGCCTGCAACTGCCGGCGGCGCCTGGCCGCTGCGCGTCGTGCTGCAGGACCGGGGGGACCAAAACGTGCAGTACGAGGCGGACCCTTCGGTTCTCAAAGCTTGGGCCACCGCGGAGACGGACGGGGAAGCGGCCGCCGGTGTGCCCGAGGCTTGGCGCAGACACCTCGGACGTGCCGTTCGCGATGCCGCCAAGTGGCGGCGCATGGTCCCCTTTCTCGCCGAAGGCGAGGAAGGCATACGCAGCCTGCTCACGCCGGACGAGGCCTGGGAACTGCTAGTGAATGGCAGCATTCGTCTGGTGGAGGCAGGCTACTCCGTATTCCTGCCGGCGTGGTGGGAGCGCATCCGCAAGTGGCGTCCCCGCCTCAAGGCGAAAATCAAGTCGTCGGTGGGGACCGGCCCCCAGCCGATGTTCGGCCTCAATCAGCTTATGCAGTTCGACTGGAAAATCGCCCTGGGCGACATCGAGCTGACGGAAGAAGAATTTCGCGAGCTGCTGGAACAAAACCGCAGGCTGGTGCAAATCCGCGGCCAGTGGGTACAGCTCGATCCCGTTCATCTCGCACAGCTGCAAAGCGTAATGCATCAGGTGCAGAAGAAGCAGGGCCTTTCCTTTCGGGATGTGCTGGAGCTGCACCTGCTGGGTACGAGCGACGGCGAGGAAGACAAGCAATTCCACCGCTCTTTGAAGATGGAGGTCGAGCTCAACGATCAGCTTCAGGAGCTGGTCGATCTTCTGAATCATGCCAAGCGGCCGCCGCTCACCGAGCCGCCCGACAGCTTCCGCGGCACCTTAAGGCCTTATCAGGTCGAGGGTATTTCGTGGCTTATGTTCTTGAGGGAATGCGGCCTGGGCGGATGCCTGGCCGACGATATGGGGCTGGGCAAAACGATTCAAATGATCACCTACCTGCTCCTTCTGCGGGAGAAACGGCTGAGCGAGGGAACGACGGATCCTTCACCCTCCCTGCTGATTTGCCCCACCTCGGTGCTAGGCAACTGGCAGAAGGAGCTGCAGCGCTTCGCTCCCGACCTGCGGGTTCATCTGCACTATGGTCCGGGACGCGCCAAGGGAGAACGTTTCGCCGAAAGCTGCCGCGGCAGCGATCTTGTGCTGACGACTTATACGCTGGCACACTTGGATGAAGCGGAGCTCTCCTCCTTGCATTGGGAATCCATATGTCTGGACGAGGCGCAGAACATCAAGAACGCCTACACGAAACAGGCATCATCCATACGCAAGCTGACGGGACAGCACCGGATCGCTCTGACCGGTACACCCATCGAGAACCGGCTGACCGAGCTGTGGTCGATTTTTGATTTTTTGAACCCCGGTTACCTTGGAACGCTGCGTGATTTTACACAGCGGTATGTCGGAGCCATCGAACGGACCCAGGATCAAGAGCTCATCGCTAAGGTACAGCGGCTCATCCGCCCGTTCCTTTTGCGGCGGGTGAAGAAGGATCCTTCGATTCAGCTTGATTTGCCGGAAAAATACGAGTATAAAACCTATGTCTCTCTAACTACGGAACAAGCTACGCTTTATGAAAACTACATTCGCGACATGTTCGAGCGCATCGATACGCTTTCGCCGATGCAACGCCGGGGCATGATTTTAACAGCCCTGACCAAGCTGAAGCAAATCTGCAACCATCCCGCATTGCTCGCCAAAGAGTCGGCCCGGTCGCCATGGCGCGGACGTTCCAACAAAGTCGAAAGGCTGTTGGAGATGGTTCAGGAGCTGCGGCAGGAAGGGGACAAATGTCTTATCTTCACCCAGTTTGTAGAGAGCGGTCTGCTGCTGCAGCGGGTGTTCGAAGAAGAATTCGGCGGCAAGGTCCCGTTCCTGCACGGCGGGAGTTCCAAAGCGGAGCGTGACCGGATGATCGAGGTATTCCAAAATGAAGCGGAGCCGGACTCCCCGGATTCAGGCATTTTCCTGCTCTCGCTGAAAGCCGGAGGCACAGGGCTCAACCTCACGGCCGCCAACCACGTGTTTCACTTTGACCGTTGGTGGAACCCCGCGGTAGAGAATCAAGCGACCGACCGGGCTTTCCGGATCGGCCAGACCCGCCATGTGCAGGTGCACAAATTCGTCACGCTGGGCACGCTGGAGGAGCGCATTGACGAGATGATCGATAAAAAGATGGAGCTCAGCCAGCAAATCGTTGGCAGCGGGGAGCAGTGGATCACCGAGTTATCGACGGAGGATCTCAAGGATCTGTTCTCGCTGCGCAGTGAGTGGGTCGAAAAGTAAACCCGGGAGGACCGGACAGCCGGTCCTTCCGCCCTTCTGTTGCTGCATCAAGCCCAACTTCATTGAACCGTGTAGACCGCCTCCGGCACCCAGCTCCGATGGCCGAAATCACGGCCCCGGATACATACGCGATCCGGATACACTTCAACGATGAGCCCTTCGCTCTTTCCCGCTTCAGGCGCGTAGGGTCCGGCTTCGTGCGACGGATCGCGGACAGAGGAGCTGTTCGCCATCACAAAGTGATCGCGCACGACGGTACGCGGCTGCGCCAGTTCCCGGTGGGAATGTCCCGAAAACAGAAGCACCTGAGGATTGGAAGACAACAGCGCCTTGAGCTTCCGATGCTGAACTACGCCTCTTCCGCTCCCTTCCCGTCCGCTCCCGGACACGGTATCCGGAAGGGGTTGATGCAGGAAGACGAATATCGGTTTCCTGACGGAGGCGGCTTCCTTTAATTTCGCTTCTAACCATTGCAACTGGCCGGCGGATAGAAAAGCATCTTCTTGCACCGACGGGTCGGACTGTCTATAGCGCTCCGTTCCAAGAAACAGAAACCGGAAGCCCCTAACCTCCCGTTCATAGTAAACTTTCGGCTCCCCGATAAAACTCAAAAATCGTTGGCTGGCAGCGGCTTCCGTCTCCCCGTTGGGGAATGTGTCCGGGCTCCAGCGTCCCAGCCGATCATGCCACATGCGGTAAAACTCATGATTGCCGATAGTATAAAAAATCCGCCGCGGATGGGGATGCTTATCCAACATTTGGCGAAGTGTACGGTAATCCTCCGGATTCCCGTTGCCCAAATCCCCGTTGATAATGAGCGCCTCAGCCTGGGGAACGGTATGGTGAAGATCGTCGAGTGCTTGTCCGAATGTTTGCAGGGCACGTTTGTCCCAGTTCTGCACATGGATGTCGCTGAGAACGGCGAACGTCATGATCCGTTCCTGCGGCTGGATCAAAGCCGCCCCTTCCACAGCATGGAGCGCGAGCCCCGCGGCAATCGCCGTGCCGATCATTAAAGCAAATCGAAAATGCAATTCATCCACTCTCCTGCCGATAATTCCAATGGATATGGATTTAATATGCCAATTTTCCCCGGCGATTACCCTAATCTATACTTCTCATGTTATAATTGGATGGATTGGGATGTAGAAGAACCGGAGCGCATCCGGACAGATCGGATGGTATGTACATGTACAAGCCGGTTTCAAGAAGCGCAACCGTGATGATGCATTCTTGTTGCGCTAATCCTACGTATAATGACGTAGAGTCAACCAGAACAAAATCCCGGAGAACCGGGATCCGTTCAATAATGGAGGTTAACGAATGCGTTACGCCATCAGCTACAAAGGTAAAATACTTGGAGAACCGATGACTCGTGAGCAGGCCGAAGTTGCACTGATGCGATTAAGCCTTTGTTTCAATAACCTGAAAATCGTTGAAGTCACTTCTGACTCATCTACGCAAGCGCTTTCTGCAAAGTATACCGGATAAGCATTCGGATGAGCATTAAGCTTAAAGTTCGTTTCAAAAGCTTCAATCGAAGAACAGTCAGACCGGCTATGCCGACGACTGGAAGGTGCCCGTAGTCCGAATAACCGGGAAATTCCACGAACAGGTTGCTCCCGTTCTGAATCGTGTTGATTACTCTTTATGTTTTATCCCGCAGATGTTTTTGTCAAACTACTTTCTAACATATCTATAATAAAAAGGAATCGCTCAGCTTCCCGAAATACATGGTCTGCCAGCAGGGGATGGATAATACTCTTTATACGACAAGACTCAATTAATTCTTTAGCAGTCTTTTTAAAATCGCGAAGAGATTTAACGGAAATTCGATTCTGATCAAGGAATTGGTCTAGTAAAGGAACTGTCTGGGATTGAGGTCGCATGGATTCCAAATCTCTGGCTTGAAAGAGCAATTGGTCGAAATCATGACTAAAGTTACGTGATTGTTCAACTAACTGCCGTTCAGAGGGGTCCAGTAAATGTCCAATAAATTTTGCATGGTCAGCCATTATCCTTAAGAAAAATACATTTTCATTAATGATTGCATCTGGTAAAGGGTCTAATCTTCCCGTATTCAGTTCTTCCAATCGGTTTCTAAAGTAAAATGCTTCTCTACTAATGTGATCGACCAACAATGGAAAGTTATTGGCTCCTGGAAGTTGGCAGCTTAAAATTAATCCTAACACTTTTCTTTTAAAAGCCCATATGCGGGAAGCCGCATTGTGCACTTCTACATTGAATCTTTTTATTACTTCAGGGTCTGTTTCAGATGTGAATGCGTTCGACCTTCTTTCAATTTCCTCAAACACCGCGTAAAACTGATTCGCCTCATGTATTAACTGGGTGTCATCGCAACGAAACCCTAATTTCAGAAAAAGCGAATGTTCCTTCATTATACGTGACCAAAACCGGACTTCGTCTAAAGAACGCATAACGAATCCATTGGACATAGTTACACCTCCATTTTACTCAATGATTAAATATTATGGACTTTGAAAGAAAGTATTCTTAAATGATGGATTCATGCGGTCCGTTTCCGCATTGACTGATCTTAATTTCTATGGCTCAGTTCATAATGAGTTCACAAATCTGATTTATAGTATCATCCATAGCGAAGTTAATTTAAAAATATGAACAGGAGGAAAAAATGAATGAAAGCTTGCTGTAATAAGATGAAACCGGGAAAGAAGGTATCCGTATTTTTGCCGGTGGTGATATCTTTTCTAGCTACCCAACACTGGTTTCATGCGCTCATCTTTCTGGTTATTGGAGGATCCGCAACCACCATGTTGAGCATGGAAGACATGATTTTATTTCGGCGTGCGATGATTGTATTAACACTTGGAACCTTGCTCTGGTCGGTTTATCAAATCGTTAGAGACGGATGGAAAAATAAAAAAATGATCGTCATGACATCCATTTCTTTCGTGGTTTCTATGACTTTTGTCATTGTTACGTTGGTTAAAATGGGATGGTGAGCCTCTGTCTAAGAGTGATGTCAAATCGGTCGTTTTTACATGTCGTTATACCCTACTCCGGTATTGTAAATGAAAGACCTTAATCATCGAGGAGGAAATCAAATGAAGAAGTTATTATTGCGTTTCGTCGTTTATTTATGTAGTTTCGTTGTGTTTGTGGGAGGGGTCGGAGCGTTCGGATATTTTCGTTCTCAAAAAGATTTTTACGGTTCGGTTCGCCAAGAGCCCGTTCCTTCTTTGCAAGGAATAAAGCAACCCGAATATGATCCCAATAAACCTACGGTTGCCGTCTTGCTGGGGAATGAAACCACGGAAGGATTGGATTTCATGACTCCGTATCAATTGTTTTCTATGACTGGCGCATACAATGTGTTTGCCGTTGCTGCGGACAATCAGGTGAAGTCACTGACTGGCGGCTTGGATGTGGTGCCGCACTACTCTTTTAAAGAAATGGATGAACTGCTGGGTAAAAGTCCTGACATTATCGCGATCCCTTACATGACCATGCTTGACCAAAAGAGCTATCAACCCGTCCGTGAATGGATACAACAACACAAGGAAACCACTTTATTGAGCATTTGCGCGGGCGCGGACAATCTTGCCGCTACTGGATTATTAAATGGAAAGTCAGCGGCATCTCACTGGCAAACGATGTGGATTCTTTCAAAGAAATATCCTGAAGTGAACTGGAAAAGGGATCTGCGTTATGTTACTAATGATGATCATGTGATATCCTCAGCAGGTATTTCATCAGGAATCGATGCCGTCCTCTATGTCATCTCACAAAAACTGGGCGATCCGATGGCGGCCAAAATAGCGAAAGAATTGAATTATCCTTCTTATCACTTCCTTCAAAATCCAAAGGTCGAACCATTTTACATCGATCTGCGCTATGCAACCTATGTATTGAATAACGCTTTTCAGTGGAACAAGAAAAAGGCAGGCGTGCTGCTGTATGACGGTATGGAGGAAATGGCACTGGCTTCCGTATTTGATATCTATTCAGACACCGGAACGACAAAGGTCCTTTCCGTTTCAAGCGCGGATGCCCCCATTGTGACGAAACACGGTTTGAACCTGCTATCCAGATACACGATGTCGAATGCCCCTCAATTGGATAAAATGATCGTTTCGGGAACACAAGCCAAATCGCTGGCTGCGGAGGATGTTAAAAACTGGAACGAAAGAGGAAAGACCACGGAGCTTCAGCTCGTCCATAGCGATTCCCCGGATCGATTTATGTTCGAAGTCCAACTTGAAGATTTAGCCCGGCAAGAGGACCTTCAAACGGCCAGACATGCGGTGAAACGAATGGAATATCGTGCGAATGATATCCATCTTGAAGGCAAGCCGTTTCCTCTTGAAACTTATGCGAACCTGCTTTTGACCGTTGTCATATCCGTGTTGGCAGCTTTTTATATTGACAGACGGTTCATCATGAAGAAGAAATAGAAATGCCCTTCACTTTTTTTTTAAATTTTCGCGGAAGCATGGAGGGGAAAGTCACACCACTGCTAAATCGGATTCCCCTCACTTCCACGGCATTTTACCGCCGCGATTAAAGGTTTCCGCATAAACAATATGGTGTCCATAGCGTAAGTTCATTCAACGGACTGACCAAAATAATGATTGCGAGGGTTGGTTGAAATGGGTAAATGGGTCATATTTGATAAATGGGTCATAACGTCAATTCTTTATGTGGCAGTCATGATAGGTGGCTTTACCATATATGATGAGTTTATCGCTGATGATACAAAACCTGCATCTGCACAAGAGCATCAATACGATGAAAATCATGGCGAAGAGGATGGAAGCAGCCATGAACATGGAAGTCATTCACAGCATGAGGATCATAGCGAGGTAATTACGTTTGTTCAATCTGATGAAAATGAAATAAAGATTTTTTTGAAGGATAAAGCAGGAAACCCAGTTAACGATTTAGAAGTAAATCATGAGAAGCTTCTTCATCTGATCATTGTGGATGAACGTCTGCAGAAGTATTATCACGTGCACCCCGAACAGTCGGGCAATGGCGAGTTTAGAATTGGAAATATGCTGCCTGAAGGATTTTATAAAGCCTTTATTGATATTAAACCGAAAAATTTAGCATTTCATGCAGAACCGATTCCGTTTGTAGTCGGCACTCCAAGCGGATCAACGAACAACGAGGAGCTTAAGCCGGACAATACGCTTACTCAGCATATCGACGGAGAAACCGTAACACTGAATATGAGTTCTTTTGATGTCAATAAGCCTGTAACGTTAGCATTTGATCTCGATAAAACCAATTTAACTCCTTATTTGGGAGCGATGGGGCATGTTGTCATTCTTGATGAAACTGCACAGAAGTTTCTTCATGTTCATCCGGCCAATCATGAGGATCCGGTTTTTGAAACAGAGTTCAAGCAGCCGGGCATCTATAAAATATGGGCTGAGTTTAAACAACATGGAAAAGTGAGAGCATTTCCTTTTGTGGTAGAAATCAAAGGGGAGAATTAAATTTGCCAAGGATATTAGTGGTAGATGATGAAGCTCACATCCGGGAATTGATACGTTTGTACTTGGAAGATGAGGGGTTTGAGCTCGTAGAAAAATCGAACGGAGCGGAGGCGTTGGAGTATGCCGAAAATCATCGAGTTGACCTGGTGATTTTGGATATTATGATGCCGAAAATGGATGGATGGGTTCTATGCCGGAAGCTCCGTGAATATGGGGATATACCGATATTGATGGTTACCGCGAGGGGGCAGTCGGCAGATCGAATCAAAGGATTTATGCTTGGAACGGATGATTACTTGGCGAAACCGTTCGACCCGGTCGAGCTGGTTCTTCGGGTGAAGGCGCTGCTCAAGCGGTATCGTATTTCTACTTCCAGTGTGATTCAATTGGGTGACGTTTCTTTAGACCGCAATAGTTATCAGGTGATCTACAACGGCGGGAGGACCGTCACCATTCCGATGAAAGAATTTGAACTGCTTTACAAACTGGGCAGCTATGCCGGGCAGTTGTTTACGCGGGAACATTTGATTGAGGACATTTGGGGCGTGGATTATGAAGGGGATGAACGGACGGTGGATGTTCACATCAAGAGGCTAAGGGAACGGTTTGCCGAATTTGAGTCTCAATTCCGCATTGTGACCATTCGCGGCTTGGGTTATCGGCTGGAGGTGTACAAAGATTAAATCGCTCTATACCCGCGTTGTATTTGTCTTTGTCGGCATTGTGATGTTGAGCCTGGTTACGGCATTTGTTGTTTCGTCCTTTTTGTATGAAGGCCGCATTCAAAAGCTAATAGAAAAAACGCTCATCCTGAACGGGGAGAAGATCATACATTCTTACCAGACAACATCATCCGCCGATTTGATTCCTTTCATGCAAAGCCTTTCTGGCCTTTCGGGTAACCTTCTTCAACTGTACAATAAGGACGGTACCCCCCTCCTTGATAGAAACAAGATATCCTTGCTAATGGATTCTGCTCAAATTGAACGCGTGCTTTCAGGCGATATCGTCCGCCATATCGATACCAGTGAGCACCAGAATGCACACGTCCCTCATTTTCCGGTCATCGGACTTCCATTTCAGGTCAATGGGGAGCCTTACGGTTTATTTGTAACCGTGGAGAAGAATCCGATCGAAGACGAGATCATGAATTCCATTCATCTCATGTATATTATTATCTTGTTTTTCGGGAGTTTTCTTATTATCGTCGCTGCCCGTTATATCGTCCACCCGATTCTTCGTTTGACAGAAGCAACAAAGCTTATGGCAAAAGGAAAGTTCGATGTTGAGCTGCAAACAAAACGGAAGGATGAAATTGGTGCTTTGAGCGTTAGCTTTACTGAAATGGCACAAGAGCTTGCGAAGCTGGATCAAATGCGGCAAGATTTCGTATCCAACGTCTCGCATGAAATTCAATCGCCTTTAACTTCGATTTCAGGTTTTAGCAAAGCGTTAAAGCAGAAGAAATTGAGTGAGGAAAGCCGAATCCATTATTTGACCATCATCGAACAGGAATGCGAGAGATTATCGCGATTAAGTCAAAATTTGCTTCAACTATCCTATTTACAGCAGGAACTTCATCCGTTGAAGCGAAGTACGTACCGACTGGATGAGCAGCTTCGAAAGGTCGTCATTGCGTTGGAGCCTCAATGGACAGCCAAAGACATTGAAATGGATGTTCAATTAGAGGCTATTACGGTACAAGCGGATGAAGATCAGCTCAGCCAGGTGTGGATCAATTTACTGAATAATAGCATTAAATTCACGCCGGTCCGTGGAACGATTCGGATTGAAGCCGGTAAGAATAACCATCTGATCACCGTCTCTATAACCGATAATGGCATTGGGATTCCTGAGGAAGAACGTGCAGATATCTTTAAACCGTTCCATAAAGTGGATAAATCCCGCGATCCTTCCGTTAAGGGAAACGGACTCGGTTTGTCGATCGTGAAAAAAATCATCGATCTTCATACCGGTGATATTCAAGTATCAGGAGCACCAGGAACAGGTTCAACGTTTACGGTTACATTGCCACAGTCAATTAAAAGTTGATCGTTTTTTCACATAACAAACGCAAAAATCCTGACCGTTTCCATGAGCGGTCAGGCATCAAACCTCCCTATTGGACTCCCAAGTGCCTCAGGAAACGGCGGAAGCCTTGACGGCCATGCGCATCCAGCTTATATACGCCCGCATCCTGGAGCACATTCAAAAATTTGCGGCCCACTTCGTTCCGAAGCACTTCTGCAGCCTTCTCGTCCGGCAATGCCGTGCCGTAGCGTTCAACCAGTTCCTTCAGCCAAGCTTTATGCTTGTGCAGCGGATGCCCGGGGTCCAGCATCATCCGCTCGTCCAACGCTGTCTCTCCGGTCAGCAATCTTGCTGCCAGTTCCAGTTCGTCCTTTAAACGTCCCGGCAGCACCGCCAGACCCATGACCTCAATCAAGCCGATGTTTTCCTTCTTAATATGATGCAGCTCCCGATGCGGGTGGAAAATACCTTCCGGATGCTCCGCACTGGTTCGGTTGTTGCGCAGCACAAGATCCAGCTCGTAATCGCCGCTTGCATTTTTGCGGGCAATGGGAGTCACGGTATTGTGCGGCACCTTCGTCCCCTCTTGCTCGGAGTAGGCTTTGATGTCTTGTGAGGGATCGCTATATTCCTTCCAGCGCTCCAAAACCATAGCGGCAAGCTTCAGCAGAAGCTCCCGGTCACGGCTTGAGAGGCGGATGACCGACATGGGCCAATGGACGATGCCGAGCTTCACTCCTGCAAAGTCCGGATGGCTGAAGCTTTCCTCCACCTCCGCCCGTTCCATCGGAAATCGGTGACGGCCGCCTTGAAAATGGTCGTGATTCAGAATCGATCCGCCCACGATCGGCAGATCGGCATTCGAGCCGATAAAATAGTGTGGAAACCGGTCAACGAAGTCAAGCAGCCGCCCGAGGGTCATCTTTGTCATTTTCATCGGCCGGTGCAACCCGTCGAAAATAATACTGTGCTCATGATAATACACATAAGGCGAATATTGGAAATACCACGTTTCACCCAACAGCTCAAGCGGAATAACCCGCAAATTCTGCCTGGCAGGGTGATTCAACCTTCCCGCATAACCCACGTTCTCTACACAGAGCAGGCACCGGGGATAATGGCTTTGAGGGGCATTTTTGAGCATCGCGATGGTTTTGGGGTCCATCTCCGGCTTGGAGAGATTAACGGTGATTTCCAGGTCTCCATACTCCGTCGGTGCAAGCCAATACAGATTTTTACGGATCCGGTCCATACGAATATAGTTGGAATCGATACACAGCTTATAGAAAAAGTCCGTCGCCCGCTCTACTCCGTCCCTCCTCGCTATAGTCCAAAACCGCTCTGCCAGCTCCGACTGCCGCGGCATCAGTTGGCCCATGATACGGGAATCCATTAAATCGCGCAGCGTCGTATGGTTTTCTTCCAATATCCCCGTATCGGCCGCGTAATCCAGCAGCGGTTCAAGCAGCTCTGCAGGACTGTCTGCGGCAGGCTCCCTCAGCTCTCCCGTATAAGGCTCGGCAATGCGAAGCAAATCGAGCAATCCGTTGCGCGCCGCGTAAACATCCAGCGGCTCAAGCAGCTTCTGCACCAATCCGAACTGAAGCAAGCGTTCCACCAGGTAAGCCGCCTTTCGATCGGAAGTGCTGCAGCCCGTTTCCGTTTGGTTATATTCCATTGTCATCCCTCCCCCTTCTAAGCTGTGGTCCCCACTTCCAGTCTTATTTGCCGTAGCCGTTCGGATGTGTCCGATGCCATTTCCACGCAGAGGCAATGATTTGCGTAAGGATGTCCCGTTTCGGCTTCCACCCCAGCTCGGCTTTCATACGTTCCGAGGAAGCGACCAGAATGGCCGGATCTCCGGCGCGGCGCGCTTCCATGACGGCAGGAATCGGGTGCCCCGTCACTTCACGTGCGATATCGATAACTTCCTTCACAGAGAAGCCTCGGCCATTACCGAGATTGTATACGCTGCTTTCCCCGCCCCGACGCAGCTTCTCCACCGCGAGGATATGCGCATCCGCCAGGTCGCTGACGTGAATATAATCACGGATGCACGTGCCGTCGGGCGTCGCATAGTCATCACCAAAGATGGAAATGTGGGGCCGCTGACCCAACGCCACCTGCAGAATAATCGGAATCAGATGCGTCTCTGGCGTGTGGTCCTCTCCGATTTGGCCCCCTTCATGCGCACCTGCGGCATTAAAATAACGCAGGGATACATATTTGATCCCGTGGGCCGTATCGAACCAATGCATCATTTTTTCCATCGCCAGCTTCGTTTCCCCGTAAGTGTTGGTCGGAAGCGTTCGATCGGTTTCGAGAATCGGGATGTTTTCCGGCTCTCCGTAGGTGGCTGCAGTAGATGAAAAGACGATTTTTTTCACGCCATATTCGTTCATTTTTTCCAGGAGGCATAAAGTCCCGTAAACATTATTGTGATAATATTTACCAGGCTTCTGCATGCTTTCGCTGACAAGCGAATTTGCTGCGAAGTGAATCACCGCATCAATGTCATTTTCTCTAAATACCGAATCCAAAAACTCCGCATCACGAATGTCTCCCACATACAGTTTTCCGCCGAGCACCGCATCGCGATGCCCTTGCTGCAAATTATCGACCACCACGACCTCTTCTTCTTTTGCCAGCAGCTCCGCCACCGTATGCGAACCGATGTAGCCCGCTCCACCAGTAACCAAAATAGCCATGTTTCTCTCCTTCCGTCTCCCCATGGGCGACTCTCTTCTATATTTCCTTGACTCCATCTCCAATGTCACATACATAGAAGTCCGGATGCAAGCCGGTTTTTCTCAAATATTCGCGGCCGACCTCTTCGATGAACCGCTCTACGCTGTCCTGATGCACAAGGGATACGGTACAGCCTCCGAAGCCGGCACCGGTCATTCGCGACCCGAGCACGCCTGGAACCTGAAGCGCCGACTCCACCATCGTATCAAGCTCCGGGCCCGTCACCTCGTACAAGTCTTGCAGGGAGCGATGGGAATCCGTCATGAGTCCCCCGAACGCTTCCAAATCACCTTGTTCCAACACCTTAATGGACTGCTGCACACGGTCGATTTCTTCCACTACGTGCTGTGCCCGTTTCTTCACGGTTTCATCCTCAATGAGATGCTTGGCCTCCTCAAATTGTTCCAACGACAGCTGTCCGAGCAGCGTTAGTCCCGGATGCAGCGCTTGCAAATCACGTACCGCCAGCTCACATTGGGTGCGCCTTTCGTTATATTTGGAATCGACGAGCCCGCGTTTCTTATTGGTGTTGCCGATCACCAGCCTATAGACGCCGGTTTCAAAAGGCACATGCCGATATTCCAGCGTATCGCACATCAGCAGAATCGCGTGATCCTTCTTCCCCATGGCCACTGCGAATTGATCCATGATCCCGCACTGCACGCCAACAAACGTATTTTCGGCCTTCTGCGACAAAAGAGCAATGTCAACCTTGTCCGCGGGCTGTTCTTCCATGGACAGCAGACCGTAAGCCGTCACCACTTCGATGGAAGCCGAGGAAGACAAGCCGGACCCGTTCGGAATCGCACCGCTGTAAAGGATATCATACCCTCCGACAGCTACGCCCTTCTCTTGCAGCCCACGAATAATCCCTTTGGGATAATTGATCCAGCCGTCTTCCTGGTTGTATACCAAACCTTGAATGGAAATATGTTTGCGGAGAGGGAAATTCATCGAAGCCAAACCCACTTGCCCGTCGGCCCGCTTGCGAATCAGCATCGTCGTCCCGAAGGTAAGTGCCGCAGGCAATACGCAGCCCCCGTTGTAATCCGTATGCTCACCGATCAGATTCACGCGCCCCGGGGCATGAAACACCCGAATCGGACGGGAATCTCCAGCCCCGTAAAGCTTTACGAACTGCTCCTTCAATGCTTGGATTTCTGTCATGAGGGCTTCACCTCGTTTACCATAGTATATTGGAAAAATCCATTGTTGTTCTGATCAATCTATGCCTCAAGTATAACGCGGACGCTTCCGCCGACACTATGGAAGGATGTAAGCTTGATATGGATAAATGTTAGATTATTGCGGGTCCGCTGCCCATGACATGGTATAATGTAACCATAAATAAGAGGTTCCGGAGCGTGTTGTACCCCCTTTCCGCTGACGGCTTGACCGAAGCGGATCGGAACGCTCAGCCGTGCGCCATGCAAACATGGATCGTTTGCATACTGCGGAATACATTTCAATCCACAGCAAAGGAGGCAGCCCTTCTAATGCCCGTTTCCTCATCAGCCAAACGGACCTATAGCTATTACGTCGTTTCGAACCCGGAGACTCCGACGGAAGGCAGCCCGCTGACGGTGCTGTTCTCCGGCAACAGCCAAACCAGGCCCGGGCACAAACCGGGTCCGAAGGTCGTCGACTATTATCTTATTCATCACATCTTGTCCGGGAAAGGAACATATGCTTGTATGGGACGAACCTATCAGCTCGGCGCAGGGGACAGCTTCCTGATCGAGCCGGGCCAGCTGATTCATTACGCGGCGGATTGGGATGAGCCTTGGCATTATTGCTGGATTGCCTTTGAGGGTCCCCAAGCGTCCATGATGCTGCAAGACATCGGCCTCAGCTCGCTTGCCCCCATCGTCCATACCGGTCGCAGGCGAAAGATCGGCGCGTTGTATCGCCAGATTCAGCTTGCCTTTCAATCCCGCAGCGCCGGCGCCAATCTCCGGGCGAACGGGTTGCTTCATCTGCTGTTCGCGGAGTACGCCGAAGCCCTTCGTCCGCAGCAGGCGAGCATGCCCAGACAAACCACGGGCGGAGAGCAGACGGTACAACAGGCGCTGCAATATTTGACCGCCCAGTATGCCGAGCCGATCACCATCGAGCTGATGGCCGAAACGCTGGGCTACAACCGCGCGTATTTGTCGACGTTGTTCAAAAAGCATACCGGGCTGACCCCCGTAACGTTTCTGCTGCGGTTGCGGCTGGATAAGGCGCGCCACCTGCTTCGGGAACGGCCAGAGCTTACCGTCGAACAGATCGCCTCGTCGGTCGGCTTCCAGGATCCGTTATATTTCTCCAAGCAGTTTAAACGGCATTATCAGGCTTCGCCTACGGAATACCGCAATGCGGTGCTTCATCCGATACCTCAAGGTTGACAGGCCATTCATCCGGCTTGGACAATGTTATATTTTATTTTATCTTAGATTGTAAATTATGGAAACGGGGATTTAGTCGGGGTCGTCAACAACTGGTTTAGGTGAGAAGACACTGGCCGGGGAAAAATCTTTATTGTTGAAAAGAGCCCCGGCACCTAACGCTTCCGGGACTCGAAATCGGCTTGTTGAGCCGCATCGTGGAAGTAAACGGCGTCTTGTCGCCGCTTGCCTCCCAAGACAGATTACAAAATTCAGGTGCCTGAATCCGTCACGTATGAGCTTCATGCCCGATCTGACGAAACAAAGCTTCCAGCTCATCAGGCTTGAGATCGCGCCACCGCCCTAACGGCAAATCGCCAAGCTTGATATTCATGATACGCACCCTCTTCAGCTTTCGCACCTCATATCCGAAAGCCGCGCACATCCGCCTGATCTGCCGGTTGAGTCCTTGGGTCAAAATAATGCGGAACGTACGATCGTCCAGACGTGTGATCCGACACGGCTTAGTCACGGTTCCGAGAATGCGGACGCCGCCGGACATGCCCTGAACAAACATCGGCGTGATCGGCTTATCCACCGTAACGATATATTCTTTTTCGTGCTCGTATTCCGAACGCAAAATTTTATTGACGATATCCCCGTCATTGGTCAGCAAAATAAGCCCTTCGGAATCCTTATCGAGCCGCCCGATCGGAAAAATCCGCTCCCGATGCCCCACGAAATCCACGATATTGCCTCGGATATGCCGCTCCGTCGTACTGGTAATGCCCACCGGCTTGTTTAGTGCGATGTACACATGCTTCTTTTTAGCACCCACTCTTTTCCCGTCAATCCGTACTTCATCGCCCTCGTTTACTTGAGTTCCCAGCTCCGCCAGCTTGCCGTTAATGGTCACGCGCTTCGCTTCGATCAATTTATCCACTTCACGACGGGAACAAAAACCCGTTTCGCTTATAAACTTGTTAATTCGCATGAAAACCCTACTTCCGCATATCATTGGCATTTTTCATTGCTTTATTATATCATGCCGGTTTCCCGTATCAAATTTCCGAAACCCGTGTCACGGTTTTCCGTTTTTCAGCCCGTCCACCAGCTTAAAAAGGGGGGTGGCTGCGAATAGGTTAGCAGAGATAGAAAGGGGTATAGATGGAATGAAACGTTCACCGATAAATGGCTGGTTGAGCCGGAACCCTAAAGAATCCAAACCGTCGGCCTCCCTCCAAAAGCCATCCGGTGTGAGGCATAATCCGTCCGGTTCCCCTGAAAGGAACCATAAGCAGGCGCTTCAGGCCGCACGTGCCGCTTGGGGCAAAACAGCCGGAAAATCGCAGGGGGCTAGCAGTTCCCAGGGACCTGCCGTGAAACCGGAACAAAAGCAGAACAAGACGGATATCGCTGGACCGGAAACAGAAGCACCGTCTAAAGTCGCAAAATCCGGGAAGTGGAGGGTCAAGCGCCGGATGCTGCTGTGGAGTGCTCTGCTGCTGTTTTTGGCCGGTACATCCTTCATCGGTCTGTTCGCATTGTGGGTTCGCGGCTTGGATATCAGCAAGCTCGAGCATCCGCTTCCCGAGCCGAGCTTCGTGATGGATGCCGGCGAACAGCCGGTTTCCCAGCTTTCCTCCTCGCGCATCATCCCTGTGCCGCTTGAGGAGATTCCGGCAGACCTGAAAAACGCCGTGATCGCCGTGGAAGATCGCCGCTTCTATGAACACGCGGGATTCGATCTCTGGTCGATCGGGAGGGCGCTGATCCGCGATCTGCAGTCGGGCTCCCTGAAGGAAGGCGGCAGCACGATTACACAGCAGCTGGCCAAAAACCTGTTCCTGGATTCGGATAAAACGCTCAGCCGGAAAGTGAAAGAATTGGGCTACGCCATCAAAATCAATTTTGCCTACAGCAAGGATGAAATCTTGGAGCTGTACTTAAACAGCATCTATTATGGAGAAGGACGCTGGGGCGTGGAAGGAGCGGCCTGGCAATATTTCGGCAAGCCGGTTAAAGAACTGACACTGGCGGAATCGGCTCTGCTCGCCGGGCTGCCGAAGGCGCCGACGCTCTACTCGCCTGTCAAAAATCCGGATAAAGCCTTGGAACGCCGCAATCTGGTTCTTTCCTTGATGCTGGAACAGGGGACCATTGACGAAGCGACTTACGCGCAAACCATCAATCAGCCGATTGCGCTCAAACCCGACAATGGAGAATCGCTCAAGGGACGATATCCCTCCTTCGTAGATTATGTGATGGATGAAGCGGAGAGGCTGTACGGCTTCACGGAGCAGCAAATACTGACGCTGGGACTCCGCATTCATACGACAATGGATGTGAAGGTGCAGCAGGCTGCCGAAGAAGTGTATCGCACCGATGCGCTGTTTCCCGCAGGTCCGGGGGATCGGCCTGTTCAAAGCGGAGTCGTCGTGCTCGATCATCGTACCGGCGGCATTCGGGCCATCGTCGGGGCACGCGGGGATCAGGTATACCGCGGCTTCAACCGCGCTACGAAGCTGAAGCGCCAGCCAGGCTCTACGTTCAAGCCGCTGGCTGTTTACGGCCCTGCGCTCGAACGCGGGTACACTCCCGACTCGCTGCTTTACGATGGTCGGCTCGACATCGGAGGCTACCGGCCCAGCAACTGGGATGGACAGACGCGCGGGCAGGTTACATTGCGGGAGGCCGTACTGCGCTCGTGGAACATCCCTCCCGTCTGGCTCCTGAACGAAATCGGGATCGATGCGGGGCTGGACTATGTACGCCGGGCCGGCATCGACCTGCCGGAGAAAGACCGCAACTTGAGCCTGGCTCTCGGCGGTCTGTCCGCGGGCGTCTCCCCCCTGCAGATGGCACAGGCCTACGGCGCCATCGCCAATCAAGGGGTGATGGAACGGGCCCACGTCATCACACGGATCACAACCAAGGACGGGCATCCCTTGGTCGAAGCCGTACCGCAGAGGACAATGCTCACGGCTCCCGTCCATGCTTATACGATGACGCAGCTTCTGCAGGAAGCCGTAGCCGTCGGAACGGGCCAAGCGGCTGCGCTTCTTGACGGACGCCCCACGGCGGGGAAGACAGGCACGACCCAGCTGCCGGATACCCCTGAATTTGCAAGGATTGGCGGCAACGGGGCGAAAGATGCATGGTTCGTAGGATTTACACCCGAGCTGACCGCCGCGATCTGGCTCGGGTACGACAAGACCGATCAGAATCATTACCTGACGACCTCGGGCGGTGCGGTGCCAGCGGTGCTCTTTCGTGAAATCATGACCCGGGCGTTAAAGGATGTGCCGGTCACCCCGTTCCCTGTCCCGGATGAAGTGCTTGCCGCACAGCAAGCCCAACTGCAAGCCAAGCCATCCAAGCGGCAAAATATGTACCGTGACGAAGAAGATCGCAAGCCCAAACGCGAAGAAAGAAGAGCTAAGGAAGAAAGGAAAGATCGAAAGAGCGACGATTAACTTAGAGTTCGCCGAGCTTTTTGGCAGGCATACCTGCGTTTTCGTGCTTCATAAACAGAAAAAGAGTGGAAGCTAGTGCGACCAGCGCGACAATGAAGCCATAAAGGAACAGCCGGTGTATCCCGGTCATAAATTCGGGAGCATTCGTCAGGAGCGCCCCCATGATCGTTACTCCCGCCGCTGTCCCGATATTACGGGCAAACACCTGCAGCGAGGTGGAAATTCCCTTCTGATGGGAATCGACAAGCTGCTGGGAGCCGATGACGGAAACGGTAACCAGCAAGCCGAAGGCCATCCCCTGCAGCAGCAAGGCGCCATTAACGAACCAGAAGCCCCCCTGATCCGGTAAAAACAGCAAAAGCAGACCCGACAGAACCAAAAGGGCATTCCCGATCACGAGCAGCGGCCGGTAGCCGAATTTCAGTATCCATTTGCCTGCAGGCACCCCCATGAGGCTCCACCCAACGGACATGCCGATGAGCGCCAGCCCGCTCATAAAGACCGAATATCCCTGGTGCTGCAAATAATATGGAATGTAGCTCGAAGCGCCGAATAAAGCTGCACAGGTCAAAAAGGCATTCAGATTCATCCACGCTACCGTCCCGTTTCGCATCAGCTCCATCGGTACGATCGGGGACGGATGCCTTCGCTCATTCCATATGAAAAGCGCCATGAACAGCAGGCCCAGGACGGTATACAGCAGATAGCCTTCCGCAACCACCGTGTTGAGAAGGAGAAGTCCGATCCCCAACCCGAACAAAAGCGATCCTGTATAATTGATTGTGCTTTTGCGGGCCTGGTATACTTCCCGATATGGAATCAGCAGCAATAAAGAGGCCAGACAAATCGGGATGTTGATATAGAAAATCCAGCGCCATGTTAATCGCTCGATAAACAAACTGCCCAGGAGGGGCGCCAATACAGCCGATAATCCCCACATACCTGTAAAAAGCGCCTGGATTTTGCCCCGCGCTTCCACTGAGAACAAATCGCCCGCAATAATAGCCGGAAAGGCAATCATCGCTCCGGCCCCCAGCCCTTGGACGCCGCGGTACAGAACCAACTCCAGCATGGAGGATGCCATTCCGCACAGGATGGAGCCTACCAAAAAGATTAAGATCCCAACGGCCAGTACTTTTTTCCTCCCGAATATATCGGAGATCCGTCCGCTGAGCGGCGTTACGATCGTACAGATAATCATATAGGAAGCGAAGCTCCACGCATACAGCTTTACATTTCCAAGCTCTTCGGCGATTAACGGCATCGTCGTATTCATAATGGTCGTATCTATCGATGAAATCAGCACGGCGAGCACTATGCTGGTCATCACGGCCATGCGGTTCCATTGGAGGCTCATCGGATTTCCCCACCCTTCCGTTCCTTCGATTTTTGCAGTACTTCCAATATATCACAGCTTCCGGGTCCGATCTACCAATGCATGAATGACTCTCTCATCGGAGAGGATAAGAAAAGTTCACATTATCCGAATGCCGATAGAAGGAGCTTGACGATGAAAATCGAAACCAAATCTTATCAAGTCGCCCGTTTGCCGAAACCATCGGAATCGGAGACGGTCAGCATCATTCAGGAGGCCGAGTCCAAGCTTTCCGGGCTGACCGGACAAGCCATTACCCTGATCGCTTATTCCAAGTCGGAAGAGGGAGATTCTCATGCCTGAAAGCCGCAAATCCCGTATAACGCCGGAACACAGACATAACGAACCGACCATTGCGCCGGGCTTAAACACTCACGATCCTTTGGAGGAGAAAGCTTCCCGCGAGGAAATCGAGCATGGGGATTCCACCTCGGTCATTCGGTTGTATCTTGACCGTACGCCCGAGGAGTAATCATTCAATCGAGTAGGAGGGGGCGTGACATAGAGGGTCTTGCCCTCAGCTACGGTAGGCGCTCGCCAGCCCCCGTTCGGGACACTCACCCTAACATGACGCCCATGCTGGGCGTACCAAAAAAAGGACCTGACGGAACAGCGTCAGGTCCTTCTACGTGTCTGATGAAGGCATGTTGACCTTTTAATCGTCGTCGTGGTCATCATCGTCGTCATCGTGCTTGCCGCGGTCTTTGTCATGCCCTTTTCCCTTGTTGTGCTCCTTCTCCTTTCCTTTGCCTTTGAGCTCCGATTTCGGATGTTCGGCCGGAGGGATTATCACGGCACCGGTATCGTCTTTCCATTGAATATCCAGCTTCCATTTGGCGGAAGAGACATCCCGCAGTTTGAACTCCGCTGCTAAACGCTGCTTCAGCGCCTGCACCCAAGCGGCTTTATCCTCGGGCAGCCCCTGCATCAACATTAACAACACGTGCTCTGCCTCCGCGCCTTTCATGCGGATCACCGAGCGATCCTTCATTTTGATCTGCAGTTCCGCTTCTGCTTCTTTGCCCTTCGGCTCGTGCTCCAGCTTGAGCTCCAGCTCCTTGCTTTTCAGTTCAAGCTCCAGCTCTTTCCACGGCCAGGCATAGAGATCCTGCTCCATTGGAACGTGTGTGCTGCCTGCAGAAGGCTGAGCAGCCGGCGGCACGGCAGAGACACCGGCGTTCACATCCGATGAAGGCGCAGACCCCCCGCTACTGTCAGGTTTTGTTTCCGCAGGCGAAGCTGCTTCCACCGAAGGTGCTGCTTGTGCGGACGGAGCCGGACCGGCATCAGCAGGCACGGCAGGAGCCGCTTCTGCATCCGTGCTTTGATCCGCCGCTTTGATATAAGCCGCTTGATTTTTACTGTTAAAGATGATGTCCAGTGTATCGCCCTGCTTCAGTTCCGCCAACGTCGCCTTTTGCGAATTCCGGTATACCCACACATCCGCTGCAAGCGGATACGTTCTCTCCATGTCCTCATAGGCCACAGTGATTCTACGGTTTCCTTCGTCCAGACAAACGAATTGGCCCTTGATCTGCTCCGAAATTTCCGCCGAAACCGGCTGGTCACCGATCCAAGCCGCGCCGCTGATCAAGCTGATGATCAGCAAACCGGCGATCACCATCCATGCGATTTTTTTTCTTGCCCCCATGGTTCCCCCTCCTGCTTCAAAATGGCCTCATAAAACCCATTACCGCTCGATGTCATTGTTGAAGAGTCACCATAAGGTTCGCATGTTCCGCCAATTTTCAGGCCATCCGTTTACACCCATTCCCAGCGATGCTCGTACTGGAGCAAACGCGGGTGGATTCCTCCGACTTCCTTACCAGATATCAAGAGGCGGAGCTTTCTGATCCAGGCTTCGAATGAATCATAAGAGGCCAGCAAATTCGCCGTATCGCCAGTAACATATACGAAGAAAGGCCCATCGTATTTATCTTCGAGGAAACGGAAGGCTGTGTCGACCGGAGTGTATTTTTTACGTTTGTTTTCAAACCGCTCGATCACATAATCCAGATCGGTCCCGGCGGCATCAAGCAAGGCCTGGAGCGCATCCACCCTGCGATAGTATGGCGTGAAGGCGCCTTTGACCATTCTGCGGAGTGTCTCTTCATGAAGAGGGTAAAATACGGTCTTGGCCAGGTTTCGCCGGTCGGCCAGCTCCAAAACCTTCTCCAGATCCCGCTCCGTAAATTCCTCGAAACTATCGTATACCCAAAGACTTCCTCGTTCCTTATTCCGCGGATCAGGCGGCTCGTAACCGAAAGGCACCCGGATGTTATCGCACGCCATTGTCTTCTACCTCCTTACCGAAGTCTCCGGATTAGTATCCCGTGAAGCCTTTTTCCCATGCGGGAAGGAAGGGATACCGGGTCCGAAGTATATTTTCCCAGATTGAGGAGCACGTTAAATCATGAAATCAGCAGCAGGTAAGCGAAAGGAGGACGCTCGCATGTCGGAGAACAAAAAGCATCAAGGCAACTATGAGGGAACGGCATCTACGGAAGCAGAAAATCAAAGCATGGAATTTGTGAACGATACGGTAGAGAACGTCAAAACCACGAAAAATTTGATCGGCGCCACGCAAAAAGAAAAAGAATAAGCGTCGAACACCCGGGTGGGATAGCCGATCCGGGTGTTCGTCCTGCTTTTATCCTTCCGCTCCACTTAACCAGGCCTCCCGAAGCGGCTGCCACGCCTCCAGCTTGGCGCTGAACGTCATTGCCCGGGCCGGACTCGACGACGGCAGCAGCCTGTAGCATCGAAGCGCGGCATCCTTCTCCACAGGCTTCACATAACGCCGATACAACTGCTCCGAAGCGCTCCCGTTAAAGAAAACAAATCGAATATACGGGCAGCGCTGATAAAAACGTTCAAAATCGTTAGCTTCCGGCCGACGGATCGCCGCATCAAGACTGCCTTGGCGCTCGCATGACCGCAACACGTCCCAAAGCGCCACCCGGCGCGATAAAGCGAACCGAATCCGGGCCTCATAAGAAGGCTCCGGGGCGCCACCGTCCAGCAGCGCATAGAGAAGCCTCCAAAAATGATTGCGCGGATGCCCGTAATACTGCCCCACGTCAAGCGACGCCTTCCCCGGCATGGAACCGAGTATCAGGATTCGGCACCGTTCATCGGCCACCGGGGGAAATCCCGTCAAAAGCGGCCCCCGAGGCTGATTAGTCTCCTTCATCTTACATCCGCCCCTCCGCTTGGCCCCGCCATTTTCCTGGATATCTGGCGTTCCACCGCCGAACGAAGAGGCAAATTCAGCAGCACCAGCCCGGCGACAAAAAATCCTCCGCCGCCGATCACATAGATCGTAATCGGATCATGGTAAAACAAATAGGCCCACAAAATCGAAAAGAGCACCCAGCTGTTGCTGACGATGACCGCAATGGGGAAAGAAACCAGCTTGAGCGCGAGTGAGAACCAATAGAAGCCAAGCCCCGTAATGACCCCAAGCAGCACCAGAGCCAGCAGGCCGTAAGCGCTGAATTCGCCTGACCAGGAAAAGGTCCAGGGCAGCGGAAGCGCCAGCAGAACCGTGCACACCAGAAAGACAGAGAAATTCATATTCCCTGCATCCATCTCCTTGATCAGCACCTTTTGGCTCAGCACGTGAAACGCCGTACCGAGAGCAGCAAGCCCATACAACAGCGTGGTCACCATCCCGCCTTGGAGCAATTCGGATAACGAGAGGCCGTTCCAGCTGATCAACAGGACGCCGACAATACAAAGCGCCGCGGCGATCCACCCTCTGACCGATACGTGTTCCTTAAACCAGAAAGCCGACAGCACCAGCAAAATTACCGTCTGAATCGGTCCGATCAGAATATTGCCGTAAGAATAACCGATCGATAAGGCGATATTTTCAAATAAATAATTGCAGCATTTCCCTGCCGCCCCGATCCATATCCACTTCATGTTAAATCTCAGCTTCAAGGCGCGGTCCTTCAGGAGCAGCAGACCTCCCAAAAACACAATGCCAAACGCAAACCGGGCAAAGGCAATGGTTGTACTATCCACAAAACCGGTCGTTGATTTAACCAAAATGCCGACAAAGCTCCATGACAGCGTCGCCAGCAGCAGCAATAAATACCCCAAAACCCGGCACCTCGATTTTATGCATTCTTGAATGAATGCTTTGTAGGATTGTCTTATTGTAATACAAGCAGCCGGAAGCGGATGATTCTTTTCTCCGCCCACCCGGCTATGACTTCAGCAAGGCTGCCAGCTCCGGCTTCATCGCACGCTCCAAATAAAGATCCGCCTGAAGAAAGTTACGGAAGGCGATATAGCTCTCCGCCAGCTTGGCCTGCTCCGCAGGCGGCAGCGGCTTCTCGCTGCGGACCGCGCGAATGAGAATATTTTTCGGCGTGTGTTCCATATCGATAAACTCAAGCAGCTGTGTCCGGTAGCCGAGAAGCTCCAGCAGCTTGGCGCGAATCGCATCCGTAGCCAGCGCCGAGAAACGTTCCTTCAAGATTCCGTGCTGAAGCAGCGGCCCCAGCACCTCGCTGCGGACCTGCCGGAACAGCTCATGCTGGCAGCAGGGCACCGACAAAATCACCGAAGCGCCCCAGCGGACCGCCTTCTCCAGCGCCGCATCGGTCGCCGTATCGCAGGCATGCAGCGTCACCACCATATCCACCTGCTGCAGCCCGTCATATTGGGCGATGTCGCCTACCAAAAACCGCAAGCCGTCATAGCTGAGCCGTTGGGCAAGCGCGCTGCAGCTGCTGATGACATCTTCTTTAAGATCCAGGCCAACAACCCGCAGATCGATCCCCTGCATCACCTTCAAGTAATGGTAGAGAGCGAAGGTCAAATACGATTTGCCGCAGCCGAAGTCCACCATATGCAAGGTCCTCCCTTGCGGCAGATGAGGCAGTACGTCAGCAATCATCTCCAAAAAACGATTGATTTGACGGAATTTATCGTATTTCTTCGCCAACACCTTTCCCTCTGCATTCATGATGCCAAGCTCGACAAGAAAGGGAACGGGCTCCCCTTCTTCGATGACATAATTCTTTTTCCTGTTATGGGTGATGGCTGCGACCGCTTGCTTGGTCGGCGGTTTCTTCAGAATGCCGGTCTTGCCTTTTTTGCTGATCAGCACCTGGTAATCCGCCTCCCCGGTCTGCAGAAGCCCTTGGCGGAATTGCTCCGCGAACAGCTCGGCAAACCTTGCTTCCGCTTCTTCCGGGCGCAGGTTGTCATGAAACACCTTCGGACCGCAAAATGAGCTGAACTGGTAGTTCAGCTCACCTTTTAGCTCCACCGGCTTGACCGTCACCTTCGTGCACCCGTTACCGCTCGGGTCGCGGCGGCGCACCTGGCTGAGCGTCGCTTGAATCAGCAAGCGTTCACCCAGCAGTCTTTTGATTAGCTCCAACAGCTCTTCTTGCATGGTTAAGTCACAATCCTCATCCGTTTATTTATTGAAAGCGGGAATGAAGCGAACGATTTTATCATCGTCGTCCTTCGGATTCCCTCGGCCATCGCGGTTATTAGTCAAAATATAGATTGAACCGTCCGGCGCTTCGGTTACTGTGCGAATGCGCCCAAACTCCCCTTTGAGCAAAGCATCCGAGGCATGCACGCCCTTGCCATCCTCCGTCAGAACCACATGCAGCACCTGCGTGCCGCGAAGATTCGCAACAAGCAAATGGCCTTTCCAAGGCCCTTGACTGATAAACGTCATACCTGACGGCGCCCAAGTGACGGTATGGCTGTGCAGTATGGGCTTCATCAGCGGTCCGGGACCTGCCTTGTCCGTATGGTTGTTGTCCGGCTTTGCCTCGGTTTCATCGCCTTGAACCAATGGCCATCCGTAATTGGCACCCGGCTCAATCCGATTGATCTCATCGTGCGCCGATTGTCCGTGCTCCGAGCTGTACAGCTGTCCTGTCTCCGGATGCCACGCCAGACCTTGCGGGTTGCGGTGACCGAAACTGTACACCGGCGAGCCCGGGAACGGATTGTCCGCCGGAATTGAACCGTCAGGGTGAATACGGAGGATTTTGCCCGCGGGTACACCAATATCCTGCGCCACGGATGGGGAGGCAGCATCTCCGTTCGTCACATAAAGTAATCCGTCCGGCCCAAATTTAATGCGTCCGCCGTCATGAATCCGGTTGCCCGGCATGCCGTCCAGCAGCACCTTGTCGAGAGTCGCTTTGCCTCCGCTCTCCTTCAGCCGGACAACCCGGTTGAGCGGTTGATTTCCATTCATGTACGTGTGATAGGCATACATATAATGGTTCTCGTTAAATTTCGGGTCCAGCGCAAGTCCGAGCAGTCCCGCTTCCCCTTGGGTGTACAGCTTGTCGTCAAAGCGGAATACCGGCTCGTCGACGAGCTTTCCCTGATCGATCAGCCGCAGCGAACCTCCGCGCTCCGTAAAAAAGATACGGCCGTCCGGTGCAAATTCAATCTCCCATGGGATATCCAATCCGGTGGCGATAATTTCCTGTTTATACGGAATGGGAGATGATGCCGAATCGTTTGAAGCAGCGGGATTTTCGTTTACCGGCGAAGGAGCGGTTTGGCGGGCGGCATCGCAGCCGCTAAAAGCAAGCACGCATGCTAATCCTAAGAAAATGACCGATGGTCGTCCGAACATATGAGTTCCCCTCCATCCCTTTTGTTTCCATTATACCCAAACGAAGCACAAAAAAGCGAACCCGTCTGACCGAAGAGGTTCGCTTGGCTTGATCTCCTTATTTGCCCAAAAACGATTCCAGCATCCACGTATGCTTTTCCAGCGAGCTGTGAATGGCAAGCAGCATATCGCCTGTCGTTTCATCGTCCGCCGCCTCGGCAATCGCCATTCCTTCCTTCAGCTCCGCGGCCACCGTGTTGAAGTCATTGGCGATAGCGCGGACCATCTGCTCCGCATTCTCGTTCCCCGTTGCCTCGTGTACGGTCGCCAGTTCCAAAATTTCACGCATGGTAGCTACCGGCTGGCCCTTGAGCGCAAGCAGACGCTCGGCCAGATTGTCCACATGCAGCGCAGCTTCGGTATATAATTCCTCAAATTTTACGTGCAGCGTGAAAAACTGAGGGCCTTTGACATACCAATGGTAATTGTGCAGCTTGATATACAGCAAGCTCCAGTTCGCAATCTGTGTGTTTAACACTTCGTTTAAGTTTTTGGACATCGGGGGATCCTCCTTGAAATTTTCAATTTCACAAGCATAAGGTATGCTTACGAACGGTACTACGTATTATCTTGTGCGGAACGCCGCATGTTCATGTAGCAGGCTTTCATATACGGTTGTTACGAACCGTTTGGCCCCGCTTTTTAGAATGACCCGTCTTCCGTCCATTGACGGATGCCGTATCGGCGCCTCATTACCATTTCGCCGACAAGTTTGTTTTTCCTGCCAAAAAAGGAAAATTGTCATTTCACAAGCGGCCAATCCGCCGCGGTTTCGTCCGCCTAATTACGAGCCGGCTTTTTCCACATCCGGTAACCGATCCGGACGGCGTTTAATATGAATTCAGGAATCGGCACCCGGCGAAGCGGCGGAATGTACAACAGATCGTATGCCTTTTTTAGGTCGTTCCACATGGAACAAGGCTCCTTGCGCAAAAAATCCGAGACATCCACCACGATGCCCCGGCCGTCTTTCATCATGACATTCTTGCCGTGGACATCGTGCGGATAGAGCCCCTTCTGTACGGCATACGCCAAAGCGTCGTCGATATCTTCAATCACCTGCCGCGGAATCGGGATGGCGCGCCGGACGCAATCATACAGCGTAACGCCGCTCAACCGGCGAAGCACCAGATAGACATCTCCCACGTGTAAGCATTCGGAGAACGCCGGATGTTTTCCAAGCCGCCTGTACACCTCCGCTTCCTCTTCCAGGCCTTCACGTCCCGGTGCATACACCTTCACCACGCGGTCAGGATATGAGGGGTGCGCAAACACCCCTGCATAATTCCCCGCCCCGACCAGCCGCCACGGCTTCGGGTACCTGTGGACGACAACCGGATTGTGCGGCTGCTCGCTGGTCAGCGTCAGCCCGGGCAAAAGCTCCGATTCGACGAGTTCGATCCACCGCTGCCGTTTCCCGCAAGCTTTTTCCTCTTCCGACGGTTTCGCTAGATGATCCGCCATAACAGAATGTTGGTCTCCCTTTCACTCCGAGTTTGAAGCGAAACACCCTGCGGCATGAGGCTGTTCGGCGAGCTGCTCCTCCGTGACCCACGTGCAGCAGCTGGAAATTCGACCATCCGCAGGAGAATAATCATAAAAGACAACACGCTTCGTCGGAGATTAATATAGACAAGGTGTGCCCGTCAGGACTCCAGCCTATTCCAATTACTGTCATTGTAGCATAGAAGGTGCCGGAAAAGCGATGAAACACACGATACCGCCAAAGCTTGTACAGGCCATCCGCACAACCTGGAAGTAATGGGTACATACGTCCGGATCAGAGATAACCGCAGCTGACCTATGAGCATGAAGTAAAAGAAAAAAGCCGGGCGGTTCCCGGCTTCATCGGCTACTCCTCTATTGGCTTCAAACTGTGCAAAGAGCTTTCATCCTCAGCCAGCATGTCGGCGGCCAGCTGTACCGGCTCTTGATTATGGCTGAGCGACGCCTGCTCGATCGACCGTTGCGCCTTCTCCACGGCTGCCTCGGCCTGTTCAATCATCTGCCCGGACGGATGCGACTCTGCCTGCTTTACGGCATTATGCGCCTTCTTCACCGAGTTTTGTGCTTGCGAAATCGGATTTTGCGACTGCAAGCTGGAATCGTAACGGGACATTCGCGGGTCCTCCTTTCTCCCTCAGTTCCTGCAACCGGGTCTTAAGGAACGGTCGCATCGGGTTGGTGTTAATGTGGGAAGAAACGGTGAAATTTATGCGAATGAAGAAGCCTTTTCCCGAAGTTGGGCAGGGTTCGTCAGGAGAAAGTATGTACTTGAAAAATATACCCTTGGCGGCATGCGGCGAATGCCGGAATGAACGGCTTAAGAAAAGGTCCCGTCGATAAGATCACCCGCTTTCGGAAAAAAGGCCATGGTTGGTCTTGGCGGTGGAGCGATCTCCGGCCTTTCAAAGGTCATGCCTGACCCTAACCAACCACAAAGACGTCGAATTCACGGGCCATCAGTGGCCTCCCCCTTTTTCATACTCGCATCTCTCATGAAGAATTCCTGAAGCCTCTACTTGTATGGTCGTATGATGAATATGGAATCGGGATGCAATGATTTGTATCGCGCTTTGCAGAATGTGCTGGCTGTCCCGGCCGTCCTCGATACGCAGATGGCAGCTTAGTGAATCCAGCCCGGAGGTAATGGTCCATATATGCAGGTCGTGCACATCGATCACGCCGTCTATGGTCTCCAAGGTCTTTTGTACCTCTTTCGAATTCAAACGGGCAGGCGCCCCTTCCATTAGAATGTGAACCGCATGCCGAATGACTCCCCATGCGCTCTTCAAAATCAGCAGCGCGACCAGCACGCTGATGATCGGATCAGCTACATACCAGCCGAACAGCAGCATCACCAACCCCGCGGCCATGGCGCCTACAGAGCCCAAGGCGTCTCCGATCACGTGCAGATACGCGCTGCGCAGATTGACGTTGTTGCGGACGTCGCCTTTACGCATCAAGGCCCAGGCACTCAGCAGGTTGGCGGCCAGGCCCGCGGAGGCGATCAGCATCATCGATCCGCTGGCGATTTCAGGAGGGGCCAAAAATCGGCCATAGGCTTCTTGTATAATAAAAAAGGCAATAACGAACAATGTCACGCCATTGAACAGCGCCGCTAGAATCTCGACCCGGTAAAAGCCATAGGTTTTGCCGGAGGTGGCCGGTCTCGCCGCAAAGCTGATCGCTACCAGACTGAGAAGCAGCGATCCCGCATCGCTCAGCATATGGCCGGCGTCGGAGAGCAGCGCCAGACTTCCCGTCACAAGCCCTCCGAAAAACTCGAGAAGCATGATGCTCGTGGTAATGATCAAGGCGAGGATGAGCCCTTTCTTATTGCCATCGCGGGCATGATCATGACGATGGTGATGGTGATGATGGCCGTGGTGGTCATGGTGATCGTGTTGGTGATGGTGTCCGTGATGATGACTGCTTGATTGAGACAAGATGCATTCCCCCTGACTGCGCAAATCAGCAAGTTCTATTATTATATGCCATAACATGGGTTTGTTTTACTTATATATGAACAATTATTCATATGTTCATTATGAATCTGCTTCCCTGATTTGTCAATCGTAACATTTCGCGCCCGGCATCCAGCGACAACGGGGTGAGTCAGGCGCGAAATGATTCAGAACAAGTCCAATTGCTGAGGCGCAAACGGTTTCGTCGGCTGATCCAGCAGTCTCATCAATTGGGCTGCATTGTGTGCCGCGTCTCCTCCCGAGTTGTTGTTGAAGATGACGCACACCTCGGCCGTCTGCTGCTGCAGCCGCTCCAAATGGCCTTTCCACTCCAGCAGCTCCGCCTCATTGTACCGGTATAAGTAGCGCACCTCCCGCCAATTGGGGCTGCCTCCCTGGTTCCAGCCTTCTGCGTTGCGGCCATGCATACGGACGATGGTGAGATTCGGATCAGTAGGATGCAACACGGTCGGAACAGATCCGACCCCCGCCTGCGGTTCGTCACAAATGCTGTGAATCCAGCCCTCCCGCTCCATAAAGGACAAGGTTTTCTCCTTCATATCGTCGTAAAACCAGCTTTGATGACGGAATTCCAAAGCAACGGGCAGGTCATCCATCCGCTTTCTTGTTTCCCGGAGCTGCTCCACGTTCATCCTCGTGCAGTCGAACCATGGCGGATACTGGAACAGCACCGCTTTCAGCTTGCCCGACTCTTGCACGGGACGGATCGAGCTGCAGAACGCTTCGAACATCGTCTTCGAGTCGGAGAATCGGCTCGGACCGCGAAGATGGCCGGTCATGCCTTGATAGGCCTTGATAACAAACGAAAAATCGGACGGGGTATCGTTTACCCACCGTTCGTAGGTGCTTTCCGACTGTATGGCATAAAAGGAGCTGTCCACCTCCACCACGGAAAAATAACGGCTGTATACCTTCAATTTATCCCTTGCCCCGACACTCCGTTCGTAAAGCTCATCATGATCCCCCCAGCCGGCAAGTCCGATTCGAATCATTCGCTCACCTCCAAACCCGTTATCGTTATTGTATCTTGTCCTTGTCCGGGTCACAAGCTTGCGAAGCCGGTCCATGAGCCAAGCAGACGAGTCCATTTCCATACAGGTACGCCATTTTGACGGCTGCTTTACCGCAAAAGACGCGTGTGCAAGAAAGGCCGGGAGGCCTGAAGTCATTGTACAAATTCGCCGCCCTATATGTCTGCTGCACCCTAAATTCATAGATTCGTGCTTAAAAACCATTATAATTGCGGTTCATTTTGTGTATTATAGATGTTAATAGATTTTTGCAGTTATTCATGTTAGAAAGGTTGATATCTGTGGAAACAACAAAACCTGTATCTGCTTCATCCTCCAATTATATTAAAACGATTATGGCCGAAGACTTAAAGGCGGGGAGAGTAAAAGAAATCGTGACCCGGTTTCCTCCGGAGCCCAACGGCTATCTGCATATCGGACACGCCAAATCGATCTGCTTGAATTTCGAGCTGGCGGACGAATTCGGCGGCAGGACGCATCTGCGCTTTGACGATACGAATCCGCTGAAGGAAGATACGGAGTATGTCGAATCGATCAAAGAAGATGTAAAGTGGCTCGGCTTTGACTGGGAGAAGTTGTTTTTCGCCTCCGATTTTTTCGAAGAAATGTACAATCGCGCCGTCCTGCTGATCCGTAAGGGCAAGGCGTATGTATGCGACCTGACGGCCGAGCAAATCCGCGAAACCCGCGGCACGCTCACCGAGCCCGGCAAAGAAAGCCCGTACCGGAACCGCAGCGTGGAGGAAAATCTCGACCTGTTCGAGCGGATGCGCAAGGGCGAATTCCAGAACGGCGAGAAGGTGCTCCGCGCCAAAATCGACATGGCCTCGCCGAATATCAACATGAGGGACCCGGTGCTGTACCGGATTTCGCACGCTCATCATCACAACACCGGTGACAAATGGTGCATTTATCCGATGTACGATTATGCCCATCCGCTGGAGGATGCGATCGAGGGCGTCACTCATTCCATCTGCACAATGGAGTTTGCCGACCATCGCCCCTTGTATGATTGGGTCGTCCGTGAATGTGAAATGGAATGTGTGCCTCAACAATATGAATTCGGCCGGTTGAATCTGACCAATACCGTCATGAGCAAAAGAAAGCTCAAGCAGCTTGTGGACGAGAAGCTCGTGGACGGCTGGGACGACCCCCGGATGCCGACGATTTCCGGCCTGCGCCGCAAAGGTTATACACCGGAGGCGATTCGTGAGTTATGCCGCGAAGTCGGCGTGGTCAAGACGAACAACAGCGTGGTGGACGATAAACTGCTGGAGCATTTTATCCGTGAGGACCTGAAGCTGAAGGCGCCGCGCACGATGGCCGTGCTGCAGCCGTTAAAAGTCGTCATCACCAACTATCCGGAAGGTCAAGTGGAGATGCTGGATGCAGAGATCAACCCGGAGAACGAAGCGATGGGGACGCGCCAGATCCCGTTCTCCCGTGAGATTTACATCGAGCGGGACGACTTCATGGAGGAGCCGCCGAAGGGGTATCACCGTCTGTTCCCCGGCAATGAAGTACGCCTGAAGCACGCTTACTTCATCAAGTGCGAAGAAGTGATCAAGGATGCCGACGGCAACGTGGTTGAGCTGCGCTGTACCTACGATCCCGAGACCAAAAGCGGCAGCGGGTTTACCGGCCGCAAGGTGAAGGGGACGATCCACTGGGTTGAGGCTACAAGCGCTAAGCCGGCGGAATTCCGTTTGTATGAGCCGCTTATTCTCGACGACAACATGGAAGAGAGCGAATCATTCCTTGACAAGGTGAACCCGAATTCATTGGAGATCCTCCACGGTTATGTGGAGGACAACATGAAAAACGCGAAGCCTTATGATAAGTTCCAGATGTTCCGCCACGGCTACTTCAATGTAGACCCGAAACATACGACAACCGATAAGCTGGTATTCAACCGAATCGTATCGCTGAAAAGCTCGTTTCAGGTGAAATAAGCAAAATGCCCGCAGAGCATAGGCAGCAAGTGCTCTGCGGGCATTTCTCTTTTAGCCTTTGATCGATCCCGCGAGTAAGCCGCGGATGAAATATTTGCCAAGAAACACGTAAACCAGCAGGGTCGGCAGAGCGGCCAAAAGTGCGCCGGCCATTTGGACGTTCCACTGCACCACCTGACTGCCGGACAGATTCTGCAGAGCGACCATGATCGGCTGCTGCTTTTGGGTCGTAAGCGAAACTGCAAACAGAAACTCATTCCAGATGTTGGTGAACTGCCAAATGCCAACGACCACAAATCCTGTAATGGAAAGCGGAAATATGATGTAGCGGAAAATACCGAAAAATCCGTTGCCGTCGATTTTAGCCGCTTCAAGGAGCTCGGTCGGAATGCCCGCGTAGAAGTTCCTCAGGATGAGTGTACAAATCGGCAGTCCGTATACGACATGCACCAAAACCAGACCGGGAATCGAGTTGTACAGGCCGATCGTCTGCAGAAATTGAATGAGCGGAATCAGAATACTCTGATACGGGATGAACATCCCGAACAGCATCAGTGTAAACAATGTGTCGCTGCCGCGGAACTTCCATTTGCTCAACACATAGCCGTTCAGCGCTCCGAGCAGTGCAGAGAGCACCGTGGCAGGCACGGCGAGCAGCAGGCTGTTCCACAGATTCGGCGCCAGCTTGCTGAATGCTTCGCGATATCCCTCAAAGTAAACCCCGGAAGGAAGCTTCCACATCTGGTCGAGCGTAATCTCGTCCATTCCTTTGATGCTGGTGGTGACCATCACATACACCGGAAGCAGATAAAAGAGCGCCAGCAGAACGAGCAGCATATACAGCCCCCAGCGTCTCGCGTTCAGAGCGGTCGTCATGCCGACTCCTCCTTTCGCATACTGGCCATCAGGTAAGGTACAATGAGCAGCGACACCAGCACAAGCATAATCATCGATATGGCTGCGCCCTGGGCGTAATGATTGCCCCGGAACGTCGTCTCAAACATATATACGCCAGGCACATCCGTAACGAACATCGCGCCCGGTCCGGTCATCGCATAGACGAGATCGAAGATTTTGAGCGAAATATGCCCTAGAATAATGATGACGCTTACCGTAATCGGCTTCAATTGAGGCAGAATGATCTGAAACCAGATTTCCCGTTCCTTTGCCCCGTCTACCCGAGCCGCCTCCCTTAAGTCGTCCGGGATTGCGCGCAGCCCCGCCAAATACATCGCCATCGTGAATCCGGACATCTGCCAGACCGTAGCAATGGCGACGGCAATAAGCGCAAGCGGCAGGCCGAATTCGATTTGTCCAATGGAAATCGCTGGTACGATCCTGGTGCTGATATACCAATCCGGCACATTCGTTACGCCCAACGACTGCAAAATCAGGTTCAAGCCCGTGGACGGGTTGAGCAGCCACTGCCAGACAACGCCGGTAACAACAAACGACAGCGCCATTGGGAAAATGAAAATGTTTCGGAACAGCACCTCCGCTTTAATTTTCTGATCGATCAGGAGAGCCAGCAAAAGTCCGATGCCCATCGTTGCTGTAATAAACAAGATCGTAAACGCCAGCGTATTGCGCAAATCTGACTGAAACCGGAAATCCTGAAACAAAAATGAATAGTTTTTCAGACCCGCGAAGCTCAGGTTCTTCACCAGTGTATTCCAATCGGTAAACGAAACGTAGCCGGTCCATGCGATAAAACCATATACAAACACAGCAATGGCTATAGCTGAGGGCAGGATCATGAGCACAGGGATCCACCGCTCCGAGGCTGATGTATTCATTTGTCATTCACCTCCCCAAACCAGACCCGGAACAGCCGGACAACGGTCTTGCCGCCGCCCGCGCCACCGGGTAAATTCCGTGTTACTTTTTGATACCGCTTGCGGCTGCAGCCTGCTGAAGCGACTTCGTAAATTGATCGACATCGCCCCTCGTAACAAAAATCGTCATGGCCTGATTGGCCTGTGTCACGAAGCCCTCAGGAGCGGCGGACCCGTGAGCCATGCTCGGCGCCAGCTTGCTTGTCTTGAAATCTTCAATCGTTTGTTGCCCGTACACGTCGTATTTGGTGACATCCGCATCGATCCGCCCCGGAATGGACCCTTTGAGCGGATTGAACACATCCTGCCCTTCGACAGACCCTAGTACCTTCAGGAACGATTTGATCGATTCCGGATCCTTCACACCCTTCGGCAGCCCGAACGTATCCGTGATGACCATAAAGCTTCCCTCCGAATCCGGTGTGGGCGCCCACCCGAAATCCTCATTCGGTTTCAGCTTGAGATCCGTAGTGAAGTACCCCTTCACCCAGTCGCCCATGACGTTCATGGCCGCCTCGCCCTTCGCTACGAGCTGGGCTGCATCCTGCCAGTTGCGCGCCGCATGGTCTTTATTGACGTAACCGATCATTTTTTTGAAGGTTTCCGCGGCTTTCTTGACCGATGCATCCTCAAAGCTCAGTTCACCGGTCCACAGTTTCTTGTAGCCGTCGGGACCGAGGGAGCCGAGAAGCACCGTCTCAAAAAGATGCGATGCCGTCCACGGCTCCTTATCTCCAAGCGCCAGCGGGGTGACCCCTTTGGCTTGGAGCGTATCCGCGACCCGGAAGAACTCCTCGAACGTTGTCGGAGCCTTCAGGCCATGCTGATCGAGCACCTTTTTGTTATAAAAGAGCACGTTGCCCCGGTGAATATTCACAGGAACGGAGTAAATTTGGCCGTCTTTGCTGACCAGCTCGATCAGTTCCTTCGGAAACTTATCCTTCCAGCCTTCCTGATCAAACAGATCGTTCAGCGGCTCCATTTTGCCTGCGGCGACCCATCCGGCATTCAGCTCCGCGCCTCCATGAACCTGGAACGTACCCGGGGGATCTCCGCCCTGCATCCGGCTTGCCAAAACGGCTTTGGCATTCGTACCCGCTCCGCCGGAGACGGCGGCATTGATGACTTCAATGTCCGGGTTTTTCTCCTTATACAGCTGAATAAGCCCCTTCAGTCCGGCTTCCTCGCCCGCTCCGGTCCACCAGCTGAAAATCTCCACCTGCTTCTTTGCATCGGTTTTGGCAGGTTCGGACGGCTTCGGCGGCGTCTCCTGTCCCTGCGGATTCGGCGTTCCGGAGCTGCAGGCCGCAAGCAGCAGGCCACCGGCTGTCAAGACGGAAAGAACCTTTACCGTATTTCTTTTCATTTGTAATCTCCCCTTTGATCTGAGTTAAAACCGTATAGCGCTCTATATGAAGTTTCACGATAGTATGCGCTTACATCATATCAAGGAGACCCCGCTTACACACCGGTTAAAGCCAGCATTTCTTTGGCATGAATCTGGATTGTTTTAATTCCGGATGAAAACGCTAACTATCAATTTTCATTTTCTAGTATTTTTTTGGCACTACAGCAAAAAAATCCATTTCCCTATAGAAAATGGACTTTATCCCGCTTTGATTTGGTCAAGCTTGATCAGCGCCGGCCGACAGCTCTTTTTGCTGCCGATACTGCGACGGGGAAACCCCTGTCGCTCTCTTGAAGGCGCGGCTAAAATAGTTCGGGTCATGATAGCCGACCTGATAACAGATTTCCTTTAAACTGTACTGTTCATCCGCGAGCAGTTCCTTGGCCTTGCCGATCCGCAAACGGGTAATATGGTCAATAAACGTCTCTCCCGTCTGCAGCTTGAACAGCTTGCTGAGGTAAAATGGATTCAAACCCGCATGATCGGCTGCCTGCTCCAACGAAATGTCCTCCCGGTAATGCTTCCTTATATAATCAAGCACCCGGTCCAATACCGATCCGGCCCGCCTTCCCCTCTCCTCCTGAAGCTGGTCCAGCTGCCGGTTCATGTCGTCCCCTCGCGGAAAAACGGTGACTTCCAACCCCTTGGCCGCTCCGGCCGCCTCTTCGGGCAACCGGTCGAACGGCTGCAGCCGCTCGGATCCTTCCGCAGCTGCCGCATACAGCGCTTCCCTAAACGAGACGCGCAAACCTTCGATACCCGGTTTTACGGTTCCCAGACCGAGCCTGGCGCCGATCATTAGCTGCCCGGTAATAAAGCTGCTCAGCTCCTTGCCCCACTGCAGGGATTCGGTACGGAAGGTGAAGAACGGCTTGCTCTCATCCCCGTTCACAAGAAACAAGGCGATCCATCTGCCCACTACAGGACCGGCGACAGCATGCGGCACCGTCGCTTTGGCCCGGCTCCGCACCGCTTCATACAGCTGCTCGCTGCTCATACCCTCTGGAGTATCGATCGTCCCATCTTCCTTTACCGGCAGCGAAATCACGCAGGCGCATCCGCATACCACGCGCAAATCCAGCAGCCCAAACAGAGGTTCCAGATGGTGGTCATACAAGGGATCGAGCATCAAGGACAGCGCAATTTCCTTCTCTGCAAGCGGCATGAACTCCATCGCCCGTTCGCTCAGGCGCAGCTCTTCCTCCCGCTTTTTGTGTTCTGCTGCGATTTCTTCCGTCAGCTTCCCCAAAATATCTGCGATCTGATCCCGCCTCATCGGTTTGAGGAGGTACTCCTTTACACCAAGTGAGATCGCCTCTTTCGCATAAGCGAAATTATCGTACGCCGTCACGAGCACGAACTTTGCCTGCGGATGCCGCGATTTGATCTCCCTGATCGCCTCCAGACCTTGAATGCCCGGCATCTTAATATCCATAAATACAATATCAGGCCTGATTTCATCCGCCCGTTGAATGGCTGTCCGTCCGTTCTCCGCATGCGCGATATCGAATATGTCCGGCATAAAGCGCTTTACAATCAGCTCCAGCCCCTCGCGTTCCAACGCTTCATCATCGGCGATCAGCAATCTGTACATCCGGCTTAACCTCCTCCGTAAGCATAGGCAGCCTTAACTCCACCACCGTGCCCTGTCCCTGTCTTGTATTCCCCAGAATGCTTACCAAATCGTCTCGGCCATAAAAAAGGCGGATCCGCTTAAACACATTATGCGTTCCAAGGCCCGTCGATGCCTTCTTCTCAGTCGGCGGTTCCCCCGATATGCTCCCCGCGGTTTTTACCGGCTGCTCGTCCTGCCGCATCAGCGCGATCCGGGTCTCCTCCGGCATGCCGACCCCGTTATCCTCCACCCGTACGATCACTTGGCGTTGATACGGTATTGTCCAAATGCGAAGGGCAATCTCCGCACCTTCCTCCATATTCTCAATCCCGTGCACGAACGCATTCTCAATAAGCGGCTGCAGCGTTAGACATGGAATCAGCTGGCCCAGCGCGGCCTCCTCAATCTCCGTTACAAAGCGTACTCTATCGCGAAACCTTGAACCTTGGATGGTAAAATACTCCTTTGCATGCTCTACCTCATCCCGGAGGGTTACCGGCTGGTCGAGCTTGCGCAAATTGTAGCGGAGCAAATGGGATACGGACACAATTAAATCGCTGGTCCGGTCCGCTCCCTCAATCAACGCCAGCTTGGACAAACTGTTCAGCGTATTAAACAAAAAATGCGGATTGATCTGGCTCTGCAGCGCCTTGATCTCCAATTCCTTGACAAGCCGGTCCATCTCCAGCCGCTCCTTATCCCGGGCGATCAGCTCCTTGAGATTGTACAGCATGTGCCGAAACGTCCCGGTCAGAATGCCGATCTCATCGTCGGTTTGCGATGCCGGCGGCTCCACATTGAGGTTTCCCCTCGAGATCTGCTTGGCCGTCTGCACCAGCCGGCCGATCGGCTCCGTAATGCTTTGCGACAGCCAGATGGCAAACAAGATACTCAAGAGGGTTCCCACGAGAAAGATCGCAAATCCCAGGCTGTTGATATGATTCGTAAGTTTAAGAATACTCTGGTAATAGGGCTGGTAATGGGTAAGCTCCAAGTCAACCAGATGCTGCCCTTCCTGCTGGATAAAGCCGGCCGTTTTCTCCGCCTGCTCATAAAGAGAAACATAGGAGGACAGCGTCCCTCCTTCCAAAGATTGCACAACCGATGTTTCCTGATGAATGAAGGTTTCCAGCAAATTGGTGTAATTGGTGAGCCCCAACGGATTCAGCTCGTTTCGGCTTGCCGTCAGAAGCGCTTGCAGTTGCTGCAGGCGCTCTCTCCGATCGGCCACGATATCCCGGTTGCCCGTGCTCGGCTCAATCAAGTAAGAGCTCAGGGCGCTTAAATTTTCTTCCGTTCCTTGTGCGACCTGCTTATATAATAAAATCCGTTCCATCATGAGATTGTAGCTTTCCTGAACCGTTTTGCCGCTTTGGAAGATGAAAAAAGACACCGAGTTAATCAGCACAACAATCAGCGGGATAAAGACGAACAGCTTTCGGCGGATACTCATTGCGAATCCTCCCCGCCCAAATCCTCCCGAGTCAAGAGTCCCGTTTCGGTATAATGCTCCCGCGGCAGCGCAGCCCCCTGCTTATGCTCAAGCATCAGCTTCACGGCGTCGTACCCCATCCGATACGGCTTCTGTACGACCGTCGCTTGAATATCACCGCGCCTGATCGCCTGCTGCGTTTCTTCCAAATCGTCAAAACCGAAAATGAGCAGTCCTTCCCGGCCGCTCTTCTTTTTGGCCTGTAGAATACCGATCGCATCCAGCGCGCTCGTTCCGGCCATGATCGTTAAATTCGGATAGCTTCTCATCAGATCCTCCGCCTGTTGTGCCGCCTGAATCCGCGAGATATTGGATGCGCGGACTTCCACCACCTTGAGCTCCGGGTAAGCTTCGATGACGGAAAGAAATCCCTCCAGCCTCAAGCGCTGATTGGCCGCTTCTTGACTGCCGATGATGACGCCGATCTCTCCCCGCGTTCCTGCCGTCTTGACTACCGCTTCACCCAGCAAACGTCCGGATAGATAGTTATCCGTCCCGACATATGTAAGCCTGGCGCTTTCCGGCGCATCCGTATCCACCGTCACCACCGGGATGCCGTGAGCTACCGCCCGATTAATCAAGCCGATATAATCGCTGTCGGCCATGCCCTGCGCGAGGATGCCGTCGGCCTTGGCTGCGATCACCTTCTCGAGCAGATTTTTCTGTTCCTGCGGGTTGTTGCGATAAGGCCCGATATATTCGATATCCGCCCCCAGCTTCGATGCCGCATCCCGGGCGCCCCGCTCCACCGTCCGCCAATACGGATTGTCCAGCTCTTGTGAAATAAGCACCAGATGCGGACCCGACCGTTCAGCCGACGCCCCGCTCTCCATTTGTCCGACAACGGATTGAATGGCCAAGCTGGTCTGAATGAACTGCCAGAGCAGCAATAAAAATACGATAAACAGCGCGTACACGCCGATCGCCCATTTGTTACGCGACATGGTTCAGCACCTATCCTTTGCTAAGCGCCCGTCGTGATGCCAACGCTTTCATTTTACGTGTAAGCCCATTATAGGAGAAACCGCAAAGGTCGTCCAGCCGGGCTGGAACAGCGGGGTCTTCTTTCCACGTTGCAGGCCGCTCTTCCCGTGATAAGCCGGAAGACGGAAGGCGGAGCTTCGCTGGTTCCGGGGGTCAAGTGCAGAAACAGGCCCCAGCCCGAAGGCCTTTCCTCGATCTCCTTCGGGGACGTGACCGGTCAAAAGAGCGTTCATAGAAGGAAACATGAAGGCAAAGCCGATACCGTATATCGCCATAACTGCGAAAAGGCTCTCCTCCCGGCCGGCCAGTGAAAGTCCAAGCAGGGCCGCGGCAATCGTCAGCATCCCGGCCAGCAAGGTGGAAAGCGGCGGTACCCGGTCGAATATCCGGTTGGTCGGCAGCAGGAACACGCCGATCGCCACCACGCCGAAGGTGCTTAGCAGCAGCCCTGCAGCCTGCTCGCGGAGAGCGAGCGCGTCCGCCTTGAGCGGCAGCATTACCGATCATATTCGTAAGCGAATAAACGCCTACGGCTAATCCGATCATGAACGGATCTTCTCCGAGACTCTGAGCCCAAGAACTAATCACGGGCAGCTGACTGATCATATCGAGAAAGGCGATGATAATAAGGATGTACAGTACCGTTTTTTGCGGATCACCGGTGGTATACCCCTTTCGTATGACCTTTACGTTTTCCACGTGGAACAAACATTCGTTCGAGGGCCCGTCAGGCCTATTCTGACTTGGTGCGGCGGAACGCATGAGCTGCCATCAGAGCTTTAGCACGAATCGTTGCGGCACCCGATCATGGCAACCTTAATCCCCCTGCTGCCGGCTTTCCATCATTATTCCCATTTTGTCTATCGCTTTAGATCCCGTCGTATTGTCTAATCCAGCACGTAAGCGGCCAACACGCTCTGCAGCTCATAGATATTCAAGCTCTTGTTAAACTGCTTCTGGATGGGTGTCGCATTCCCGGAAATCCAGATTTTCAGTTCGGCATCCAGATCAAAGCTCCCCGCGGTTTCAATGCTGAAGTGCGTGATGCTCCGATAAGGAACGGAATGGTACTCCATCTTTCTTCCGGTCAAGCCCTGCTTATCCACCAGAATCAGACGTTTGTTCGTAAAAATGAACAGATCGCGTATGACCTTATACCCCTTCTCAATCGTTTCGCCTTTGGCCAATATTCGTGCGTATTCTTTCTGGAGATCAACCGCATTCAATTCCGATGCGTTCCCCATGAGCCCGTCGAAAAATCCCATTCCTTTCACCTCTGCCTCTGTTTTCCTTCAGGTTATCATGCCGCCGTCAAGACCGCTACCTCTAATTTTGCGCGTTCATACTGTAAACACCAAACGCACAGCTATGCTGGAAGTCAGTTCCCTAACAAAAAACGCCCTCCCCTGAACAGACAGCTTCAGAAGAGAGCGGTGCTTTCATTTAAAATATTTGGATTCCAGCTTACGCCCGAACAGCCAAATGATAAAGAACACAAGAAAAATCAGCGCTATTTTCAGGGGATGTTTGAGCAGGCTGTCCAAATTATGGCCGGCAAACGATACGAGAAAGATCATGACGCCTTTGCCCAAAGCCGTAGCCAAGACAAAGGTATGCATGGGAACCTTGGAGAGCCCCGCTATTATGTTCACAAGAGAGGATGGTGTAAACGGGAAGCATGCGAGCAGGAAAATGGGGGTAAACCCGTGCTGCTCCAGCCAATGCACTAATTTCTCCGACCTGGGATGCTTCCGCTCGATCCAACCGCGAAGCCTGCCACCAAATTTACGGAAGATTGCAAACACGCTGATGCTTCCGCACACTACTCCGATCCAGGACAGCAATACGCCTTCGCCTAATCCATAGGCATTCACATTGGCAATCAAGATAGCCACCAGAGGCAAAGCGGGGAGAAAGGATTCTGCCATAGGGGCTAGAATACCGGGAAGCGGCCCTAAGGCTTCATATTGCTTTAGCCAATGTTCCACATCATGCCAATCCAAACTTGTAATCGTCTCCATCCAATTCATCTCGTGTCGCTTCACCTCAGTATAGTTAATACAACTATACTATCCCCGTTGGTCTAATGCAACGGGCAACCCTTGATTAAGAAACCATCATCACCGTACGATCACAAATCGCATCAACGTCCTGGTGGTCGTGACTTACGAACAAACAGGTCATCTCCGCTTTTCTCAGGATATCTCTAAGCTCGCTGCGGATAGAGACTTTAAGGTCTGCATCCAGATTGCTGAACGGTTCATCCATCAGAAGAATGGAAGGACGCGGGGCAAGAGCCCTTGCCAAGGCTACACGCTGCTGCTGGCCCCCGCTTAATTCGTGGGGATAACGCTTCTCAAAGCCTGATAGCTGCACCAGCTCCAGCATTTCTGCAAGCCGCGCGGCACGTTCTTTCTTCGACAGACGATGCAGGCCAAATTCGATGTTGCCTGCTACGGTCATATGCGGAAACAATGCATAATCCTGAAACACCATGCCGACGCCGCGGTTTTCAGGAGGTATGAAGGAGGTATCGTCCACCACGGTACGCCCGGAAATCGCAATGCTTCCACCGGTTGGCGACTCCAACCCGGCAACAAGCCGCAGCAGCGTACTTTTTCCACTCCCGCTAGGCCCCAAAATCCCGACGATCTCCCCTTTTTCCATATCGAAGGAGAAGCGGTCAATCACTGGCTTCTGTTTGGAGGAATAGGAAAATGAAAGTTTACCAATATTCACGATCTTCATGAATTCAACCTCTTCCCTAATTGATGAAATACGATAACAGAGACCATACTGACACCGATAATAAACAAAGAGGGTATGGAAGCTTCATAGATGCGTTCGTCGCTTGCGTATTGATAGGTCTTGGTCGCCAGCGTTTCAAAGTTAAACGGTCTAAGCAGCAAGGCTAACGGTAATTCTTTCATAATTTCCACGAACGTTAGAATAACGCCGCTGAACAAGGCGCCCTTGATCAGCGGGGCATCCACCTTGAAAAAGGTCTTCGTCATCCCCAGGCCGAGCAGCCTTGAGGCTTCCGTATATTTCATCCCGATCTTCTCAAAACCGGCCTCGACCGCATTGTATCCGGTGGCCATAAAGCGGACCACATAAGCGACAACCAGCATAACCAAGGACATGCTGAGCACAAGCGGCGCTTTCCCCAGGCCCATCCGGGCATATAGCGGGGCCAGCCATTGATCAAGGCCGATAAACAGCGCCAGTACGCCGATGGCAATAATCGCTCCGGGAACGGAATAGCCGGACGTCACCGACCGGGCCAGCACATAGGTCAGCACATTCGATTGCTGACGAACTACATTGGCTGTAATCACCGAGAACACCATAATGATCGCCGTGGCCGTCAAAGCAAGGCCTATCGTGTTATACGTCAATTCGAAAAAAGCCGGGGTAAGCACATCGTCATAGCTCCAGGCGGCCCATACGATCAATTGAATGACAGGGATAAGGAAGGAGCACGCAAACATAAGCCCGCAGAACATGAAAGCAGCCGCAGCGCGGATACCTTTCAGCTTCTTGGGTGTAAGCGGTCTCGATTTACTGGTGGAAGCCGCGAAGCTCCGCTGATGGCGGAGCAGCCGTTCCACCACGAATATCCCGACGACCCCCGCCATCAGCCATGCGGCCAAACGGACGGCAGAGTCGACATCGTACATTCCGAACCAGGTCTGAAATATCGCCACGGAGATGGTCTGGATACCGTAATAGCTCGATACGCCATAATCGCTAAGCACTTCGAATACGACAAGTATGACACCGCCGACGATGGCAGGCCGGGAAATCGGCAGCACGATAAAGAGAAATATGGAAAAAGGTTTTCTCCCGAGCAGAGCGGCATTCTCAATATAAGAGCCGCTCTGATGCTCCAGATAGGATCTGGTAATCATGTATACGTATGGAAACAAGAACATCGTAAATATGAAAATGGCGCCTCTCATCGACATGATGCCAAACCACTCCGGGTTTGGCATCACCCCGAATTCATTGCGCAGCGTGGTCTGGACAATACCGGTATAGCTCAACATCGTGCTGTAGGTGTATGCCGCAATGTACGGAGGAACGGCCAGCGGCAGCACAAGCGCCCAGCGAAAAAAGCGTCTGAGCGGAAAATCATAAGCCGCGATCAGCCAAGCCAACGTTACCCCGAGCAGCACGGTAAACAGACAAGTAAACAACACAAGCCAAACGGTCTGGAACACATAGTCCTGCAGTAAATACTGCTTGATGTGCTGCCAGTTTTCGTTTGGCGGTTGGAACAGCGACACGAATATAGTAAAAATGGGCAGCAGAACGACTACTGCCCCCAGAAGGCTGGCATAAAGCCAGCCGTTTGTATGTTGTTTTATATTGCGTATAGCTGCTCTAAAGCGCATTCTTATTTCCAACCTACTTTATTAGAAATCTCAACTGCCTTTTTATTATGTTCTCCCAGCTTGGCAAAGTCAATTTGCTGGGCCTTAAACTCTCCCCAAGATTTCAGAAGCTCCGGTTTCTCCGCCTTGGGATTTACCGGGAATTCAAAGTTCTCCTTGGACATCAGTTCCTGCGCTTCCGTATCGGTCAAGAACTCGATCAGCTTCACGGCATTTTCTTTATTTTTGCTGTGCTTTGCAAGACCCACTCCACTGATATTCAGATGCGTGCCGGTCGTGCTTTGGTTAGGGAAGAACACGCCGAGCTGCTGTGCAACCTTCACTTCTTCCGTATCTTTGGAGTTCAGCATCTGTCCAAAGTAATAAGTGTTCATAATGGCTACATCTCCGGTTCCCGCAGCAATGGCTTTTGCTTGGTCACGGTCCCCGCCTTCCGGCGCACGGCCGAGGTTAGCGACGATGCCTTTAGCCCACTCTTCCGCTTTCTGCTCCCCGTTCAACTCGATCAGGGAAGCAAGCAGCGATTGGTTATACAAGCTTGTGGAGGAACGCACGAGCACTTTTCCTTTCCACTTATCGGTAGCCAAATCTTCGTATGTAGAGAGCTGCTCCGGTTTAACCCGATCTTTGGAGTATACGATCACACGGGCCCGCGTCGACAGACCGATCCACTCGTTGTCTTTATCCCGGAGCTGTGCAGGAACATTAGCCTCAATGACATCCGACTTTACAGGCTGCAGCACTCCGTTCAGCTTGGCGTTATTCAGCACTCCGCCGTCCACTGTGATGAACAAATCGGCGGAAGTGCTCTCTCCCTCACGCTTTAACCGTTCAATCAATTCTTCCGCCTTGCCTTTGACGACATTGACTTTAATACCGGTTTTCTCCGTAAATTGAGCATAAAGAACGTCGTCCACTTCATAATGTCTTGCCGTATAAAGATTGACGACTTGTTCCGTCTTCGATTCGGAAGCTCCGCTATTCGGCTCTTGCGGCTGCGCAGCTTGCTGTCCGCCTTGTGATGCCGTTCCACATCCTGCCAAAAGCCCGACGCTCAGAATAGCCGTTATTGCGGATGATAAGAATCTCCGGTGTTTCTTTAACATCATTACACTCCCCTTTTTAAAGTTGGTACTGATAATCATTATCATTTATTTGCAACTTGGATTCTAGCAAGAATAAACCCTACTGTCAACCCATTATTTTATAGTCACCGCAAACGGTTCCATCAAAAGCAGATTTCGGTATGAATACAAAATAAACCCCCACATCGATGTGAGGGTTACGGATAAATTAATAATTTTTCGTCTGCAGCTGGTCCAGGCTCTTGAATTCATATCCTTGCTTCCGGGCATCGTCAATAATTTTGGCTAACGCCTCCGCGTTGTCTTTCGATACAGAGTGAAGCAGGATGACCGCACCGGGATGCAGCTGCGACATGATGCTTTCGTATGCGTAAGCCCATCCTCTTTGCAGCTTCGGATCCCAGTCCTTATAAGCAATCGACCAAAACACGTTGGTATACCCGTATCCTTTGCTGGCCGCAAGCATCCGTTCGCTAAAAACCCCCCGCGGCGGGCGCAAATACGGCATTTCCTTTTGGGAGGTCAGCTCCGCTACTTTCGTTTTGACACGATCCAGTTCTTCCTTCAGCTTCTGGTCGGATACCTGTGTAAGGTCGGGATGGCTCCAGGAATGATTGCCTATGAGGTGGCCCTCCTGCACCATTCGCTTCAACAGCTCGGGCTGGTCTTGAATATAATGTCCCGTCACAAAGAAGATGGCCGGTACCTGCTTCTCCTTGAGTACATCCAAAATCCTGCTCGTATAGCCGTTCTCATAGCCGTTATCAAACGTAAGATAAAGCTCCTTTTGCTTCGTATCGCCCAAAAAAATGGCATCATGCTTCTGGACAATGGACCGGAACCCCTCTTCCTGAATCGATGGAAGCTCATGGTTCCTGCTCTTCTTAAACCCGAAGTGATAAGGTTTGTTCGCATTGGCTTCGGCCGAATGGGGTAAAATCAAACACAAAAGCACAACGAATGCGGCGAGGAAAGAGACATAACGTTTCATGTAACCATTTCACTCCTTAGGCGATGGTTTTTCTTATGCGGTCATCGGCTAAGGGGTAATGTTCCACAAAAAACAGAAAGTTATGTGTTTCCTTGTAGAAGGAAAGATAAGCAGGCCATTGGATATGTTTTCACCCCGCATACTCATCCGTTAACCCTCTTGCTTGGCACTTAAGCCCTGTAAAATTGCAATTATTGACATATGGAAAAATGTAAAGGTGTCGATAACACACCGCCAGACTTGATGCCTTTGTGACGGGGATTTAACCTATGGGCCTCTGTTACGATGTGTGTTCCTCCCAGTTCCAAATTTCGATCCTTCCCAATTGAAAATAAAACAGGTCCTGCTCCTGCTTCAGCTTCTCCAGCTCGCGCACCGGTCCTGTAACAACGGCGCCATATACTTTCACTCCGTTCTCTTTCAGGTAGTCCAACCGCTTCCCGTCGTTTTCGGACTCCCGGTAGCTTCTCTCCTGTCTCAGCCATTCGATATCTTTGAGCATTTGATCGACGGATTGCTTGAGGGTGTCCGCATTCTCCAGCCAACCGGCCCAGCTCATCCCGTTTCCCTCTTCTTGATACTTTACAAAAGGCCTTAACGTAAGATGGGGCACGAAATGGAGTTCATTTGAGGTCGAATGGGGAATATTCTTCAGATCTCCCTTCAGCTCTCCCGCATAAACCGGCATGCTGAGAACCCGCACTTGATAGTTGGAAAGCCGCTTGAGAAGCTCCTCGGGATCCATCCCCACAGCCGTGGAAAAAGCCAACTCCGCTACATAACCGTCCTCGATATGCTTGAGCTGCTCCCAAACCGAACGGTTGGAGGGAGCCTGTGTGCGGCTGGGGTCACCGGCAATCAGATCGGGCGGGACGGCGAAAGAAAACCGGCTGGGTGTTCTTAAATAGGTTACATTTTCATTGATCGAATAGGTTACGTCACCGAAAAGCGTTTGGGTGGCCGTAACTTCCCCTGCGATGATCTGCCATTCACCCACCTGCTTAAACAGCTTCAGCGTGGCTTTTTTCGTCAGAAAAGGCGTCAGCTCTGCGTTCCAATGACCGCCTTTCTCCACTTTTAAACCCGGTTCATGCGTTTCTACCAAGGTAGTGACATAGCGGATAAATTGGTCGCTTTTCCCGCTGCTGTGATAATAACTCGTTACGAGCATCATATAAATCCATACCAGCAAGAAAATCCCCAGCAGTGTGGAGACCACGCTCCTTACGACGGTAAACCGGGTGCGCCAGATCATGCGCTTGAACTTTTTCTCATCCCAGGCCGGGGAATCCGGTTCGTTGGCATCGGATTCCCAGTTATGCAGCAGCTTTTCTTCGTTAGTAAAGCGCTGTTCACTCATGTCCATTTCCCCTTTCCCATTGATCCGCCAGTTCCCTGAATTTATCCCTGCTGCGGTGCAGCATGACTTTGACTTGACTCATGCTGAGATCCAAAGTCTCGGCCAGCTCCTGATAGGAGAAGCCTTCCATTTCCCTCAAATAAAGAATCGTCCGGTAATGCTCGGGCAGCTTACGCATGACCCCGGTCATTTTTCTCCGCTGCTCCTTCAGCTGCAAAGCCTCTTCAGGAGTAGGCATCGGGCTAGTGCCGGAAGCGTGAATCTCTATGGCCTGCAGCATCTCCGCCTCCCCCTTCCGCTTGCGTACCCAGTCGATAAACAGATTTCGGGCTACTTTATATAACCAGGCCCGGGCCAATCTCATATCCTCCAGCCGAAGCGAGAGCATGGCCCGATAAAACGTCTCCTGAAGCAGCTCTTCGGCCACCTCTTTAGACCCGCACATGCGGTATAAATAGCGATAGAGAGAGGGCTGAAACATCCGGAACAGCTCTGTAAACGAATCCTTCTGCATGCCTCTCCCCCTTTCGCAAGAGTTATAACGATTGATCTCTGTTTTTGTTACAGATAAAAACAAAAATATCCGATGGTAAATGATCCATGGTTGCCTTTCGCCGCCAAATCGATCATACTATAACAAAGTAAGTAACTGACTGGAGGTAAATATCGATGATACAAATCGATGTCTTTTCCGACATGGTATGTCCATGGTGCCGAATCGGCAAGAAAAATTTACAGGATGCTCTGGCTGCATGGGGTCCTAAAGACGAGGTGGAGATCCATTTTAGGGCTTTTGAGTTGGATTCGACGCTGCCGGCCGAGGGACTTCCCTTTCAGGACGCTATGATCAGAAAAATGGGCGGCAATGCCGCTTCCTTGAAGCAAATGACCGATCGTGTGACCCAGGCGGGGGAAGCGGTGGGGGTGACATTTCGTTTCGATCAGGTGACCCGCATGCCGAACACCAAGCTGGCCCACCGGCTGACGGCCCTGTTGCCCGCCTCCGAGCAGGAGGCTATGATCGATGCCATCATGAACGCTTACTTCGAACAGGGCCAGGACATAGCCCAGCTGGATATTCTGCTTGGCATCGCCGCTTCCCTCGGTCATGATCCGGTCCATCTGCGGGAACAGCTCGAACAAGGGAAAGGAAGCGACAAGGTAATCCATGACCAGACAGCAGCCAGACAAATCGGCGTTACTGGCGTACCTTTCTTTGTATTCAATAACAAGTACGCCCTCTCCGGAGCTTACCCGCCCGCCGAGCTGATCAAAGTACTCGAGAAAGTCGCAGCGGAATAGACAGACAAAGGACACCGGGGCGGGTGTCCTTTGTTTTTCTTATATTATACCTTCAGCTGAATGCGATCAGAATGACGCCGATGGCAATGAGACTTATGCCGATTCCGCTGATCCAGCTGAGGCGTTCCCCCAGAAACACAACGGCCGCTATCGTCGCAATGACCACGCTTAATTTATCGACCGGGGCGACTTGCGAAACTTTACCGAGCTTTAAAGCCCAAAAATAAAACAACCAGGAAGCGGCACCGGCGGCTCCGCTCAGCACGATGAACAGCAGCGTTTTTTTGTCTTCGAAAAGAGACGGGATTTTACCGATATTGCCTTGAAACGCAACCACGGCCACTAAAAATACCGCCATAATGACGGCCCTGACCGCCGTTGCCGTGTTGGCGTCCACCGACTGCAGCCCGATCTTGCCGAAAATACTGACCAGCGCGGCGGTTATGGCCGATAATAAAGCGAAAACCAACCATAAATAACTCATACGATCCCTCTTTGCAGTAATATGGTAGTACTCTTAGGTTGGCTTCAAGAAGAATTAACATACTAAGGCACACCGGCTGAACGGCAAAGCGGTGACCCGGTACCACCGCAAGGGCACCTGGTTATGGTTTACTCCGTATGTTCACTCACGATTTCTATCTGCTCCTTGATCGTCATCCAACCTAAGAGCTATTTTGGAGAGCAGCTCGCCTTTCTCCCAGCTGGAGAAAAAATCCTCCCACACGACGTGGTATACATCATCGTTCGCCTCCATAATAATGCCCCTTGCCCGGTCCAGGGAAAAAACAACGCAATCGCCGATCTCAAACATAGGCTTCACCCCAATCGAAAGACGATCCCGTGGCCGCCTTTCGGGTATTCCCATTTAATATTCTGATGAGGACAGCCGATTCTGCAGCTGCCGCATTCGTGACAGCCCTCGTAGCCGACATGCATCCGGATCTCCTCCCATTTATACACTTCGGCAGGGCAGAAGATCGTGCATATTTTATCGGGGCAATCGGTTAAACAAACCTCCGCATTCAACACATGAAGATGAGATTTCGTATCGGCGTTAAAACGAAGGAGATACTGCTTCTCCTCTATCGTTGCGGCTTTGGCCTGCTCACTCATGGCTCACTTCATCACCTTCCATGCCCGGTATAGGTCGCGGGCGATTTTAAGCTTCTCTTTGACCGGGCCGATCTCATTCCATATCTTCCTCTGCTTCTCTTTCTTGGAGGAACCGTCTACGGTAAACATTTGGCTGGCCGCTCGATTCATCATGGGAATATATTGATCGAAATATTGGGGAAAGCGGTCGAAATGGTGAGTGGCGTCTTTATATTTTTTCAAATCCTGACCGACGAAGCTGTCCATCAGCCGCTTGCGGTAATGATCGAGCACGCGCTCGGAATAATCTCCCTCTTCTTTGGCCTTCACGACCGTTTCGGCAGCCAAACGGCCGGAGGTCATCGCCATGTTCGATCCTTCCCGGTGAATTGCATTGACAAGCTGTGCGGCATCACCCACGACAAGGACGCCGTCTCCGACAACCTTAGGCATGGAATAATAACCGCCTTCGGGGATCAGATGGGCCAAATATTCCTGGGGCTCGCCTCCTTGGAGGTACGGACGAATCATCGGATGATGTTTGACATATTCCAGCAGCTCGTATGGTTTTATTTTATGCTTGATGAGTCCCGAGAGTAAAGTGCCGACGCCTATGCTGAGCGTATCTTTATTGGTATACAGAAATCCTGTGCCCAGGATCCCTTTGGTGGCATCGCCGAACAGCTCGATGGTACACCCTTGATCCTGCTCCAGGTTAAAGCGGTCTTCAATGATTTTGCGGTCCAGCTTAATAATCTCCATGGTAGCCAACGCCACTTCGTCCGGCCTGAACTCTCTGTGAAACCCGAGCGACTTCGCCAACAAGGAGTTCACTCCGTCCGCCAGGATCACGACATCCGCATACAGGTCCCCGTCCGGACGGTCCGTACGCACGCCCACCACGTGGCCGTCCTCTACAATGCATTCCAGCACCACCGTCTCGTTCACGAGCAGTGCGCCTTGATCCACCGCCTTCTGAGCGAACCATTGGTCGAATTTGGCCCGAAGCACGGTAAAGTTGTTATAAGGCTCCTGTCCCCATTCCATTCCTTTATAACCGAAGGTAAGGGCCGATTCCTTATCCATCATCATAAACCGCTGCTCGACGATAGGCCGCTCCAGCGGAGCTTCTTTATAAAATTCCGGGATGACATCCTCCATCATCTGCCGGTACAGCACGCCGCCCATCACATTTTTCGAGCCCGGATATTCGCCTCGCTCCAACAGCAGCACCTTCACTCCGGCCTTGGCCAGCTCATAGGCACAGGCAATTCCCGCAGGACCGGCACCGACGACGATGCATTCAAATTTTTCGGACATACCCGTCCTCCTTTCCACCCAAGGCCGTTGTGTACTCTTCAATCAGCAGGGGCAAGATCTCGAACGCATCGCCTACAATCCCGTAATGGCAGTTCTGGAATATCGCAGCATTCGGATCCTTATTGATCGCTATGATTAATCCGGAATTTTGCATGCCCACGATATGCTGGATGGCCCCCGAAATGCCGACGGCAAAGTAGATTTTCGGCGTGACTGTTACACCGGTCTGCCCTACTTGATGATGATGCCCGATCCATCCCGCTTCGACCACATCCCGGCTGGCCCCTACGGCGGCTCCCAAAACTTCGGCCAGCTTATGTATCAGCTGAAATCCTGCGGGTCCTCCCATTCCCTTTCCCCCGGCTACCACAATATCCGCTTCATCGATGCGCACTCTGCGGGCTGTTTCCCGAACGATCTCCAACACTTTGGTGCGAACCTCTTCTTCCTGCAGCGGAATCGATTCTTCTACCAGCGTTCCCGTTCGGCCAGGCTCCGGGAATAGCGCTTTCATAACTTTCGGGCGAACGGTAGCCATTTGAGGCCGGTACTTCTTGCACAATATTGTCGCCATGATGTTGCCTCCGAAAGCAGGACGGCTGGCCAGCAGCAGGCCGGTGTCTTCTTCCACATCCAGCATGGTGGAATCGGCGGTAAGTCCCGTAGGCAGATCCGTAGCCACCGCGCTCGCCAGATCCTTTCCGGTCGAGGTGGCGCCGTACAGAATAATTTCCGGTTTGTACTTCTGCGTGCACGCGAGCAAGGCTTTCATGTACGGTTCCGTACGGTAATGCTTATAAATCGGGTCATCGTATACATAGAGCGTATCCGCACCGTATGCAAATACCGTTTCTGCCAAGGGCTTCACGCCTTCGCCGATGACGACCCCGGCCAGTTCCGTTCCCCGTTTATCCGCCAGCCTTCTCCCCGCCCCCAACAATTCAAGCGAAACCGGAGCGACCTGGCCTTCCTTCACCTCGATATACACCCAGACACCCCGGTAGTCCTCGAAGCTCATCAAGCTTCACCCCTTGCTTGGAACAATTCTTTCTTTTCCATCAAAATGCCGAGCAATCCCTTCACCTGTTCCTTCGGTCCACCCTCCAGAATGGTCCCCCCTTGGGGCTTTTGGGGCGCCCACACGGAGGAAACAATCGTCGGCGACCCTTTTAATCCAAGCTGAGTCCGGTCAACATCGTCCAGATCGCCCACCGACCATATTTGCGGTTGATAGCGTGCCGCCCGAAGCACGTTAGGCAGCGGAGAATAAGGAACTTCGTTAATCTCTTTTTCCACGGAAAGCAGACAGGGCAATGTCGATCGGACAACCTCATAGCCGTCCTCCAGCTTACGGTGTACGATCAAATATCCTTGTTCCCGCCGCACCTCCACGATCTTCTTGACCGAGGTGAGCGGGGGAATATCGAGTCTCCTGGCAATCCCGGGACCCACTTGACCCGTGTCTCCGTCTATGGTCATTTTACCGCACAGGATCAGGTCGATCGGCCGGAGCTTGGCGATTTTGTCCAAAGCTTTCGTCAGCGCATAGCTGGTCGCCAGCGTATCGGCGCCGGCAAACGCGCGGTCGGAGATCATATAGCCCTCGTCCGCTCCGATTTCGATGCATTTTTTAATCGCCTTCACCGCCGGCGGCGGCCCCATGGTCAGCACCGAGACCGTTCCCCCGTACTTTGCCTTGAGCCGAACCGCCTCCTCCACCGCATGAGCGTCATAGGGATTGAGGATCGCCGGCGCGCTGGCACGATCCATGGTATTGGTCTTCGGATTCATCTTGATGATTTTCGTATCCGGCACCTGTTTAATACAAGCGACAATATGAAGCAATGCGCATCACCCGCCCTATCATCCTAGGAAGTAGTCATAATCCAGTATATATGGCTAATACAAATAAAATGCATGGGATTCCTCATTCCTCCGGGCTTTTCCCGCCGTGAGTGTTCTTTCCGGCTCCACACGCTCGCCGGCCTTGATGGATCGAGCAATTTCGAACCGCCGTGCAGAATATGCACAACATGACCATCACACATCAATTAGAAATTTGAAGAGGAGGTTGATGATATGGGCAAAAAAAAGTTAACGACATCCAGTGGAAGCCCTGTCGCGGATAATCAGAATTCGCAAACGGCCGGCCAACGCGGGCCTGTAGTGATCCAAGATGTGCACTTACTCGAAAAGTTGGCTCATTTTAACCGCGAACGCATTCCGGAGCGGGTCGTCCACGCGAAAGGTGCAGGCGCTTTCGGCTATTTTGAAGTCACGCATGCCGTGAATCAGTGGACCAAGGCCAAATTCTTATCCGAGGTTGGCAAGCAAACACCGGTTTTCATCCGCTTCTCAACGGTCGCCGGCGAAAAAGGCGCCGCGGATACCGAACGCGATCCTCGCGGTACGGCTATCAAATTCTATACCGAAGACGGCAATTATGATCTGGTCGGCAACAATACGCCTGTTTTTTTTATTCGCGATCCTCTGAAGTTTCCGGACTTTATCCATACGCAGAAACGCAATCCCCAAACCAATCTTAAAGACCCGAACGCGATCTGGGATTTCTGGTCTCTTTCCCCGGAATCGCTGCATCAAGTGACCATTTTGTTCTCCAACCGCGGCACACCCAAATCGTATCGTCATATGCACATGTTCGGCAGCCATACGTTCCAATGGATTAATGAGCAGGGCGAAGCCGTCTGGGTAAAATACCATTTCAAGACCGATCAGGGCATTCAGAATTTTCGCCGGGAGGAAGCCGTCCGCATCGCCGGTGAGGACCCGGATTACGCAACCCGGGATCTGTTCGAAACGATCGAAAAAGGGGATTATCCGTCCTGGACGCTGTACGTTCAAATTATGCCTCTGCAGGATGCAGATACGTACCGTTTCGACCCGTTCGATGTAACCAAGGTGTGGTCCCAGAAGGATTATCCTTTGATCCCGGTCGGACGCATCGTATTGAACCGGAATCCGAAAAACTATTTCGCGGAAGTGGAGCAAGCGACGCTGTCGCCTGGAAATGTGGTGCCCGGTATCAGTTTCTCCCCGGACAAAATGCTGCAGGGCCGGCTGTTTGCCTATTCCGACGCGCACCGGTACCGCGTGGGAGCAAACCATAATCTGTTACCGGTAAACCGTCCGATAAGCCCTGCAGACAACTATCAGCGGGATGGGGCGATGAGATTCGACGACAACGGCGGCAGTTCGGTCAACTACGAGCCCAACAGCTTTAACGGCCCGAAAGAGGTTCCGGAAGCCAAAGCTCCGCCGCTGCCGGTATCCGGTGCGGTCGACAGCTACCCGTATGATCGCGATGATCATTACACGCAAGCCGGCGATTTGTATCGTTTATTGAGCGAGAGCGAACAAGCGGATCTGATCGACAACATTGTCACTGCGATGAAGCCTGTGAAACCGGAGATTCAACTGCGGCAAATCGGGCATTTCCGCAAAGCCGACCCCGATTACGGAGCGAGAATCGCAGAAGGTCTGGGATTAGGTTAAATCCCGGCAAAGACGAAGCCCTTATCGTTATCGATAAGGGCTTTCGCTTTATGACAGCACGAAAGGAACCGCCTTTCTGGAGACGATCCCTGTGGTTGCTGTCTTATGGCTAAGACGGTATGTGCTTTACAGCTTTACAACATTTTCGGCTTGAGGACCGCGGTTGCCTTGTACAACGTTGAATTCCACGCGTTGGCCTTCGTCAAGCGTCTTGAAGCCATCGCCTTGAATCGCGCTGAAATGTACGAATACATCGTTTCCCCCTTCAACTTCGATAAAGCCAAAACCTTTCTCTGCGTTAAACCATTTTACTGTACCTGTTTGCATTGTGAAAAACCTCCAATAGATAATTTAACATGTTCCTTTTTTCTTTAAAAAAAATTCACATATTGAAAAAAGTTCCATCTTCAAAATGATCCCCTTTTCAATATGTGAATTGCGGTTTCAAATTTCCAATTTCTCTAACTTTACCACAGTTTATTTCAAAAAGCAACTGTCTGGGCCATCGGGTCAGTGTCAAGCTAGCGTGGGCAGTCATTTAAGATGCCTGGAACGCGAACCCCGAAGGAACCTCTTCCTTGTAAGCGCTTTGCTTCGTTCTTTC
>NZ_FNDY01000028.1 GCF_900099895.1 Paenibacillus naphthalenovorans | reverse complement strand
TTTGGTGTTGCCTTTTTCCCTGAGTCATCGCGTTTTGGGCCAAAATAATTTCCAATTTCCACGAATCAGGGACTTGACATATTACCGCTGGACTTTCTGTTCCTAAGGGATAGTGAGAATTTATCAAAAACCATCCCTTTGTATCAATCTGTTTTTCTTATACAAAATATTGTCAAAACAGATAGGTTCAATTAGTATACATAGTATAAGCTACCATAAATGGTATTTATCATTGTGAAAAGAGCCGGCCAAGGGAGGCCTTATCAGATAGGCCGCGCATTGTGCTCGTAATCGTATATCCCAAATTGCGATAAGGGGTGACCGAAATGGAAATTCATCAGTTGGAATATTTTCTGGCCGTTGAAAAATACCGCAATTTTTCTACCGCCTCACTGGAAATATGCGTATCCCAGTCAACTTTGTCGCAGCAGATCAAGAAACTTGAGGATGAATTGGGAGTCAAATTATTCATACGCTATTCCCGTTCGGTGCGACTAACCCCTGCCGGCGAGGATTTCCTTGTTCATGCGCAGCGAATCGTATCGGAGATTCAACAATCCAGGGAAACGATTCAGAAGTATATAAGTTTTGATAAGGGGAGCATCAAAATTGGTGTGTTTCCTAATATGGCGTGTTTGGGTTTGAACAAAATTATTACCAGCTTTTTTAGAACTTATCCGGGTATTGATTTTGAAATACATACGGCCAATACGGATGATTTACTGAAGGGGTTACGCGAAAAAAAGGTCAATGTTGCTTTTATTAACTCGCCTTTTCCCAATCATTTTGAAATCGATTTCTTTCCCTTGATGAATGATCATATTGTAATGCTTATTTCCTCCCAACATCCGCTTGCCAATGAATCGTTTGTCGATCTGAGCGATTTATCACGAGAAAAGTTTTTGATGATAAAAACGAATGCCTGGTTTCGTAATACCTTGATTCATGCATGTAACGATGCAGGGTTCGAGCCTAATGTTATTTTTGATACCAACGATGTCGAGATCATACGAAGTTTTGCGGAAGATGGCGTTGGGGTGGCGCTCATGGGATACCGCGTTGCCCGCTGCATGTCCAACCCTAACAATTCTATTGTGCCTATTAGACAAATGTTTGAACGACAAAGCGGTCTGGCCATTCCAAAATCCACACGACCGCCTTTGGCTGCCAGTCTCTTCCGGGACTTTACCCTAAAGGAAATGAGCCGGACTTTAAATTCGTAGTGAGCGTGCTGCGGCCCGTCGAAATAAGTTTCACCATTGCCGGGGGACAACAGTCCCCGGCAATGTTCAATAGAGTAGACGTCGATTCTCATGGTTTATTTCCCACCAGCTTCAATGCTTCATCCAGCATTTCAGTGTTAATGATTTCCTTCGTATCCACGGCTTTGGTGATCAGCTTTTCCTTGGCATACCAGTCGATCTGCGTCTTGATATCGTCCACGTTCATCCTGCCGTCAGGGTCAATGAACGACAATGAGCCCATAATAAGATCTTCCTTCTGCCCCGTATATTTGGCCACGATCTTGATCACTTCGTCATAATTCCCTCCTTTTACCCTTTTGCCGTCTTTTTGAGTCAGCACTGCATCGTAATAGTAACGCGCTCCTTTGATATATGCCTTTAAAAAACGGATGCCCGCATCCTTGTTCGTCATGAATTTCGGCGAAAAGAATATTCCCGACGATTGATAGTCGATTTCATCCGCCACCCACGCAAGCACCCTGCCGTAGCCCTGATTGATCGCTATCGAAGCATAGGGCTCACTAAGGATGATGGCATCGGCGTTCTTGCCCCTTAAGGTTTCCATGACACCGCTTGTGGTGTTCATCGGCACCCACTGAACGTCCTTTGTGGTCAATCCATACTTCTCCAATACACGCCCCAGCATGTAATGGTTGGTACTGCCTATCGTAGTGACAGCGGCTTTTTTTCCCTTCAATTCCTCCACCGACCGGTAAGGAGAATCTTTATGCACGATGACTGCGGAGAAAGGGTAGCCCTTCTGTTCCCTTCCTTTGTCGGATACAATAGTCACTTTTTGTCCGGCCGCCATCATGTTGTACAAATCTGCGGTAAAACCGACCCCGCCTACGTCCAAATCGCCCGATACTACAGCCACATTGACGGCATTGGAGGATTCGAACCATTTCACATGAACTTCCAGGTTCTCTTCTTTAAAGAACCCTTTTTCCAAAGCGATAAACAGAGGCGAATTGCTTGTAAACTTAAGCATGCCCATGTTCAAAGAAACCGGTTCGGCTTTAGCCGGCTCTGGTTTGGCCGGTTCTGTCGAGGTTCCCTGGACTTCCTCCCTGTTCCCGCAACCGAAAAACATTGTCACTAGGAGCAAGAGAACAGCAACTGCCGATATGGACCTTTTTTTCACATGATAAACCTTACCCATACCACCACCCCCTAATGAAAGCGCTTTAATAAATTTACTGTAGCTTATGCTTGGGATCCATTCAATCGTAATTAACGATAGCGGTTATTGCTAACATCGATAAAAGGTGACAAAAAAAGCGCGGCGTATCGGACCATAGTTGCGCATCAGGAGTCTGACTCGTTCAATACGCCTGCCGCCGAAGATATTCTATAACTGGATCAGCGAAAGTACGATGCCAACCGCAAAACCGCACAGCGCTCCGTTCACCCGAATCCACTGCAGGTCCTTTCCGACTTTGTGTTCCAGCATGCGTACCAAGGCTACATCATCCATTTGATCCAAATTTTCTTTCACGAGTTGACCGATGCGATAATGATTCGCTTCCACCCATTCAATCAAGTAAGCTAACAAGCGATTTTCCCAAACGGCCATCGAATCCTGTTCGGGATTGAAATTGCGCACGATCCAGCGGTAAGCAGTAATTACCGCCCTGCCGCCCTTCAAACGGTCTTCCTCCAGCTTGTCCAGCCATTGATTGCGGATTTCACTCAAACGCTCATGCAGGAAGACTGCGCCGCGAGCTCCTTCCAATTGGTTTACGATCCATTCCTTCATATTCGCTACAAGCAACTCGTTATCCGCTAGTTGAGACAGTTGGATGCGGATTTCCTGAACAAGGGTCTTCCGGAAAGCATTATCTGTATGTTGGAGACCCCGAATTCCTGAAAGCATTAAGTTTTGGAGGAAGCTGCCAAGCTTTTCTTCATCCATGAAGCCGACAAATGCCTGTAAAGCAAACCCCGTTAAGCCCCCCGCTTTTACTTCGGAGAGCTTTTCGCTTGCGAACTTTCCCAACATCATCCCGGTATCCGGACGTTTCGCCCAGTCGGATGCTTTATGCAGGACGTAATTCAACGCCTTTTCGTCGAATCTGTTCTCGATCACCTTCGTCAGGATGGCATCGGCTGCAGATTCCACATCCGCTCTTCGGATCGCAGCGGCTATTTCCGACTGAAGATAAGGAATCGCTTTCTCGAGCGGCAACCGGTGAACCCATCGGATCAACAGATCCAATAGGCCTACCCGTACCTTCCGTTTGCCAAGCAGCTTAGCCAGAGAGGATGAAGCGAGCTGCAAAAGCTGGAGCTGCCGGAGTTTGTTTTCGATGCTTTGTTTGTTGAGCAGCTCATTTTCCAACGCCAAAATCAAGGATTGGATAATTTTGTCCCTATTCTTAAGGAGTAAGGATGTATGCGGCACCGGTATGCCGAAAGGATGACGGAAAAGAGCGGTCACGGCAAACCAATCCGCAATGCCGCCGACCAAACCGGCTTCAAAGCCGCCTTTCAACAGAGCAACCAAAGGAGTCTCCTGAAGAAATAAAGTGATTAAAAAGCCGCCGGTCATGAAGGCCAATGACAGTCCGGCCAAATATCTTGAGTTCATCTGCGGCCTCCTTCCGGTTATTTATGGAGATGGTAAGGCACTGTAGCGATCACGACGTAAGGTGATGATCTTTATCTTTTTGCCGATTGTCATTTTCCTCTTCTTCCAAATTCACCGGCAGCCCGGGTAATGCCGGCTACGGGAACGACGATCGTGCTGCCTTTTATCACTGTTTTTTCCTCATCCATGTCGATTCGCAGTTCGTCCGATATGTTCAGGTAGTTATTAAGGAGTTTTGTAAACAAGATCATCACAACAAAAAAACCCTTAAATCTCCAGGAAGAAACTTTACTTATGGTTTCCAAATGTGTTGTTAATCAATCATCCTCCAACCTATCCCGTTTTTAGACAACAAAAAAACACAGAGGCTTGAGCTCTGTGTTTGCCTATCAGCAGACAGCACGTTCAACTCCTCTCTCATACAACGCTTACGAGGTTAGCTGTCGGATTCGGGCTATGAGAGCAGCCCTACGTGCGGAATAAACATGTTCCTGCACGATTCACCCCATGGACATCCAAATATATGTCCTTATTGGTTCCCCCGTTTTCCTGTTTGGAAATTCAGCAAGGTGATATGTTCAATGGTTGAATCTTACACCTTACAGGACAACATTGCAAAGCAAGAAATCGGATAAAACCTTTGCTAGATATGAATTGCTTTGTAAATGAGACGCTTTTATAGATCGCTTTCTTTGTTTTACTTCAAATCTCATGGATTTTCTTTATATTTCAGGATTTTTGCGTTTGCGGGCTGTTGCGGATGCTTGAAAACCAATGGATTGGAGTTGTTTTCCCATTCCTTTTTGTTCCCAGCTGAATTTGAATAAGCCATGGAATAAAGCACATAATAGGGTGCGTATACCAAGTATACCCATGAAAGGGGAATCCTCATGAGAAAAATACTGCAGTGTTCCTTTGTGTTTTCGTTTCTTGTCTTTGTTGATCTTTATGGTGTTGCAGCAGCACAAACCGCACCATTTTCATCGCCGGGAATGCAGGTGGATCAAAGCCATACCGCTTTGGTGATCACAGATCCGCAAAATGACTTTTTAAGCCCGAAAGGTGCAGCATGGAATTTAGTGAAAGACAGCGTTGCTGAAAATCACACGATTGAGAACATTGAAGTATTATTAAAAACAGCAAAAAAGAATAAGTTTAAAGTATTTGTGTCCCCTCATTACTATTATCCCTATGACCAAAAATGGTTATTTGGGGGTGCTATGGAACATGTGATGCACGATATCAAAATGTATCAGCGAAAAGGTCCATTATCGCTTGAAGGCTATCAAGGTTCGGGTGCCGACTTTCTGGATAAATATAAGCCTTATCTAGAAGATGGACAAACCATTATCACCAGTCCGCATAAAATTTTCGGACCCGAAGCCAACGACTTGGTTTTGCAGCTGCGAAAACAGGGAATAACCCGCGTCATTCTTGCAGGTATGTCCGGAAACCTGTGCATTGAATCTCATATGCGCGAACTCATTGAACAAGGATTTGAAGTGGCCGTGGTTCACGATGCCACAGCTTCCGCAAAAATAAACGGCTTGGATGGGGAGAAGGCTGCAAAAACCAATTTTCGCATGATTGCCAACGCTTCATGGTCAACCAGGGAGACTATAGAGAAAATGAAATCCATTCAAAGATAAGCCTCCAGTTTGGAGGCTGCCATATCCCGCAGCTAATTTAACTCCGAATTAATATTCCTCTGACAATGGATTGATAAATATGAGGTATTTTAAAACTATATCCAATTGTTGAGGAGGGGTATGATGCGAATTGCTTTATTCTCCGACACCTTTTGGCCCCAAATGAACGGGGTTGCATTGACGTTAAAAAGACTGGTCGAACATCTGGAAAAATGAAATATTTCACTCCGGATTTTTGTGCCCAAATGCACGGAGGAGGATTTTTTCACAAGCAATATCCTGTCTTTTAGCAGCCTCCCCTTCATCCTCTATCCGGAATGCCGGATTGCGCTTCCCAATTATTTCACGATCCACAGCCAGCTCCAGCAATTTCAACCCGACCTGATCCATATCGCCACGCCCTTTAATATAGGGCTTTGCGGTCTTTATTATGGGAGAAAATATGCTATTCCTCACGTTGCCTCTTACCACACGCACTTTGACCGCTATCTGAATTATTATCACCTGCAATTCGCCTCTTCCCTGTTATGGCGCTATATCCGCTGGTTCCACCAATCGTGTCTGGCCACCTTTGTTCCGTCCGTTGAAACGGCCGGAAAATTGGAAGAACATGGAATTCGAGACGTGGCCTTATGGAAGCGCGGAGTGGACTGCCGTCTTTTCAACCCCGATAAAAAAACCGGATTGATCCGCGAAAAATATAAGATCGACGAACGTTATATTTTCCTATATGTTGGCCGTTTGGCACCTGAGAAGGATTTGGACATTTTGCTTGAAACGATGAAGAAATTACCCGATTATGTTAGCGGCAATGTCCGCTGGCTGTTGGTCGGCGACGGCCCGCTGTTGAAAGATTTGAAAGCGGAAGCTCCATCGAATGTTACTTTTACCGGTTATATGAAAGGAGAGAATCTAGCCGAACTGTATGCGTCGGCCGACTTGTTCGTATTCCCTTCCGGCACCGAAACCTTTGGCAATGTGGTACTGGAATCTATGGCATCAGGCACTCCCGTCATCGGAGCCAAAGCTGGCGGGGTACAGGAAATCATTCAATACGGCAAAACCGGCCTGTTATGTCCTCCCCGTAATTCCGATGCTTTCGCAAATGCGATTACATCTATGCTGGAATATCCGGACCGGTTATGGGATTTTGGCCAGGAAAGCAGGCTTTACGCCCTTTCCCAATCGTGGGAAGCTATTTTTCCTCCTCCGATACATTGAAATCCTGAACGCTGACCCCACAAAACGAAAAACCTTTTCCGCTTGATTATAGGGGAGATAAGAAAACGATATGCGGAAACCTCACGGACCTCCCGCGGTCTGTATATTCGACTAAAAAAGGAGCGCTGACCCGAGGTCGGCACTCCTTTATCACCGTTTAGAGGCGGTACCCTTGTTTTATTTACGATTAAGCGGATAAAAAATGACGTCGATCGGGAATGCCGATCCCGAGGCCGGAGAAAATTCCAGATCCAGCGACGGTTCGGTCCCATTCGTCCTGGCAATGATCGTATATCCCTGATAATCCATCATGACGCCCGACGGCGGGGCTTGAACGATTTTGCCATTCACCAGGAACGGACCTCTAAACACGCCGCCGCGCGGAAGAATCAGCACGGACATTTTCGGCGGAGCATCGATATGGATTTTGTAAACCACCCCGTAGTTGCCCAGATTGAGAGCAGGCTTCTGGCTGAAGAAGTCCGTTCCGGTCACAAATTGATCCGACGTGCCGTCGCCGATCGCGAAGCTCGAAGGCCTCCGGATCGAGGAAGCATCGATGTTCCATTGCACTTCCGAACCGCTGAACGTCCCTCGGACATTCCCTTTATAAGCCAATCTCGGGAATACGCCGATCGTATCGAGCCCATCCTCCTGCTCCATCGCTGCGAAAGAAAAATACACCTCACCGTCCGTCTCTACATCATAGAGCACATTCATCCCTTGTCCAGGGTAGAAATCAGGCATGACTTTATAATAAGCCGTTTCGTACGGCCTGAGCACCATCGTTTCCACAGCCCTTTTCCCTTGCAGAAACTCAATCGTCGGTTCATTGCCCATCAGGTTAGCGTAGATCGAAGGGTACACCTCCCCTTGATTGGTCGTCTTGATCGTAACACTGCGGACAGGATCGCTATTTCGTACAATGATGGCAAATTTCATTTTTCGATCCGTACCGTTGACATGGGTTGCATACAACCGGGCTTTCCCGTTGACTTTCTCCTGGTACAAAAAGCCTTTCTCCGTAAACGTCTCCGGACTGTCGCTCACAATCAGAGGACGGTCCGCAGGCTTCTGCTCCTGCTTGGGAATCTGCGGGATGCCGCGCAAATATTTGCGAAGCACCGCTTCTTCCTCCCGGACGTAGGTCCCAATAGGCGCGTAATATACCTTGTGCTCAAACGCATCCAAGTAAGGCTCGTTCTTGACGAGTATATTGCGGGAATACGTATCGCTGACATTACCAAGGCTGTCTTTTACCGTGAGAGAAACCTTGTACAGTCCCGGAGTGAAAATCGCCTGCGCATTACCGATCCATTGAATGTCTCTTAGTTCCGTTCCCTTCGGATCATAGCTGAGATTGCTGTAATGAATCGGTTCGCCGATCCGGTACGCTTCCTTGTCCACGGTGAATTTGGCAACAGGCTTGACATTCGGCGCCGCATCGTTGGTAAACCGCGTCCGGTTCGCCTCCGGCTTGACATAGCGCAGCTCGACCCGTTTCAGCTCATGATCGACCTTGCCATGAAAAGCAATATATTGCTGCAGCGCGGCCATTTCAATGTACAGCCGATTTCCCTGAAGCTCGGCATCGGTGCCCCACTTGCGGCCTGTACCGTTCTCAAGAACCGTCCGGTCGGCAAGCGAGTACTCCAGATAAGCCTTCGGCGTCGTGATTTGCACCGCCTGCCTGTCTCCGTCCCACTTCACCGGAATGCCAAACCAGTTGTTCAGCTCTGCGGCAGGCAAGTAAATCCTTCCGTCGAGTTCAAGCGTTGCCGCTTGAGCCTGCGTTTTCGATCCGTTGATATAAACTGCCGTACTGCCGGGATAAAGGATCAAGTGACTGTCCTCCGGGGCAGCCGAGGCTTGTCCGCTCACGACCCCTATCGCGATAGCGGCAGCAAATGTCAGCCACAGTTGACGTAATGGTTGCATCAGCGCATGAATTCCTTTCTATGTTTACTTATTATCTTTCAAAGGATAAAAAATCCATTCGACCGGAGACGTGCTGCCGGGAGCGGCCAACCATTCGATATGTACTTCGGACTCCCTGCCCTCCGGCCGGTAAACCACAAAAATGCCGTCCTGATCCGTGAGGCCGCCTTGAGGCAAAGCCAGCACCCGGCCATTTACTTTTAAGATGCCGTCGACATAGCCATCCTTCGCCCGAAAGGCAATGACGGCTTGATGCGGTTGGTACAAGTACAAGGAATACACCGTACCTCTGTCGGAGGTCTGAGGGGTGTCCGGCGTCCATTTGGACAACACCGGCAAGCTCTTCCCGTCGATATCCGCGTCAAGACGTATATCAGCTGCATCATTAACGGTCCCGACGGCACCTGCTCCGAAATAGGAGTCATAAGGTTGCATGGTTTCGGTTTTGTCCGCCTTCATGACGACAAAGCTGATTTCCGCCAGACCGTCCGCCTCGATGTCCTGAATCGCAGCAAAGCCCTGCCCCGGCTCAAGAGCGACCTGTTTTAATACCGCCGTTTCCCCCGGTTTCACCTCGATGCTTTCCTTCAAGGCCGGCTGGGTCATATAATTGACCGCCGCTTCTTTGGTATTAGCCCGATGCAAGAGGGTCGGCTGAAGCAGTCCTTCACGCGTGATATGTACCGTTCGAGTCTGGCTTGGGTCCGGATTATGTATGACCGCTGCGAACTGCACCTTTTCCTCCATTCCGTTGCTGTGGTGCATAAATAGGCGGGCTTTACCGTTTACGGATTGCTTCCCAATGAGTCCCGGATTTCGAATGATTTGACTTTCCCCGCTGATAATTCGCTTTCTCTCCGTGGACTTCGTCACCATAGCCGGTAGCTGAGGGGCACCGGATAGCGCACGATTCCATTGTTCGGCTTCATCCTTGATGACGCTGCCTGCCGGCCGGGTATACCAGGGAAATTCCGATGCGCTTAAATAGGGCTCATCGATCACCTTCACGCTCTGGACTGCAGGCTCGCTCCAATTCCCGTTCCCGTCGCGCACCTGCAAGGTAACGGAGTAGATCCCCGGTTCAAAGAAGGCCGGCTGGTTGCCGGTCCATCGATATTCCGGAAGCCCTTCGGCATCGGGGTCATAGCTCAAATCAATATAAGAAACCGGCTCGCCGAGCCGATAAGACGGCTTATCGGTAGTAAATACAGCGATGGGACGTGAATTCGGCAAGGTGTCCTCGGAGTAGCCCGATTCCCGATAGGCGGTATCCGTCGGCTGTACGTAGACGATGTCCACACGGCCGGGATCCGGTTGAAATGCATATTGCACTTGCAAGTAGGGCGCGATCCAGCTCAGCTTGACCAGCAGTGCTCCATCACTTATAAAGGCTGTCTCCTTCAAAGGCATCGAAGCTCCGTTGACACGGACCGTCTGGCGCGCCAAGTCCCACTCCAAATAGGCGCTTGGCGTGGTAAGTCCCGCCGTCCTGCGCTCCTCGTTCCACTTCAACTCCAGTCCAAGCTGCTGCGCAGCCCAACGAACCGGGATGTAGAAGCTTCCGTCCACGATCCGAGCCGCCGTCTCTAAAGATACGGCCGAACCGTTGACCGCCGCGGATAATTGCTCATCCTGCAGCTGCAAATGCAGCTTGGTGCCGGATACTTGAGCTGACGCCGGATGCTCCCGGGCCGCCAAAAGCGCTAAGATCAGAGTCAATGATAGCAGGTGTTTCTTGTTCAAGAACCTATTTCTCCTTTCGTGTTTTGCTTCAAAACCCATTTCATGGATTGCTCCACGATTTGCGCAACCCATGATTCCTTGCCTTCTTGATATTTATGTACATTATCCGGAAACGCTTCAGCCAATGTTCTTTTTAGCTCACCGTATTTTTTCGCGACTTCCGGGTGTGCAAGTAAGTATTCTTTAAAATTCAGATGTCTATCAATATGTATATTTCCATTCCCGTATATATGTACATGATGGGTTCTGGCATCCCCTCCCTTTGTAAAATAGCGTCTTCCGGCAATTCCTTGCTCGCCCCTGCAGGCGTATCCGATCGCAGCCATTTCATGATTGTACAAGTCGACCTTATGAATATCTCTGACGATTACCAATATATCAATAATCGGTTTAGCATATCCTATTTGCGGAACGGATGTACTCCCGATATGATAGATGTCTATCATTTCGTCTATGAATATGCGTTTGATTTTTTCCGATTCCGAACGGTACATTTCGTTCCAACGTTCAGTCCACGCAACGATATCTGTTTTCCGCATATACGCCTCCATCCCATGTTCTCTGTATTAGTCCCACTAGATTGTACCATGAATTTGGTTTATTGCGGCGGCAGTCGTTACATTTTTTTAACAAGGGGCAAGAAATTGTGACATTATTTTACATAAAATGAGTTTTTTTGTATAAATGCAATTTTGTTGGGTACAGTAAAGATGAGGCCGGGCTTCTTCTTCATCCCAATCAAGGAGGTTCACAATGTATTATTTATACAGCGGGCTTTTACTCTTAACTGGATTATTCAGCGTCAATTTTATCTATGGTTATCAAAGCAAACATATCGATCCGCATTTTTGGGCTACTTTAAAGTATCAATTGCTTGTGCTCCCTCTGTTCCTGTTCATTAATCTGTGTATCGGGTATGGCATTAAATTTGGCTACAAGGCCATTGGAAACCTTTCTTACGTGCTTGTCGCATCCAAAGGCCTCGAAATCCTCATCTCCCTATTGATCGGGTTTATCTTATTGAAAGAAATACCGACTTGGAAAACATGGATAGGCCTTTCTCTTGTCCTTGCCGGTTTTGCTATTGCCAAAATCAAATAAAAGCAATGCAATGGCCGCCGCAAAACACGAACCCCCGCATCTTTCGATACGGGGGTTCGTGTTATATCTCAGAGTTTGCTTGCTGCAGCCGGTGTTTTTGGCGAAGGATTCTTGGCACCACCCCGTGGGTAGGCGAAAACAGGATCGCAAGCAGCAGGAACGCGCCCGCTACCGTAATCATGCTGGCCGCGATGGAAGCGTCCAGCCATTTGGCCAAGTAGTACCCCGCAACCGCACTGGCCGAGCCAATCAGAACGCTGTATACGATCATCCGGCTCAGCACTTCCGTTATCAAATAAGCGGCCAATGGCGGTACGACGAGCATGCCGACCACAAGGATGGCCCCGACGCTCTCGAAGGAGGCGACCGTCGTCACCGAGACGAGCCCCATCAGCAAGTAATGGAACAACGCTACCGGAATGCCGACTGCCGCAGCGAGTCCCGGATCGAACGAGCACACCTTGAACTGCTTGTAAAACAATCCGATGACAGCCACATTGAGCACCAGAGCCAAACCGACCAGCCAGACGGCTTTGGGTCCGATGTCGACGCCCAACAGCTCGATCGTATTCCAGGGGACATAGGCGATTTCTCCGTAGAGAACACAGTCGAGATCCAGATCGATATTGCGTGTGTACAAGCTCACCAACATGATACCTACCGCAAATAATGCCGTAAATACCACTCCGATGGAGGCGTCCGATTGCACGCCGCTCTGTTGGAACATCTGGATCAGGAATACGGTCAGCAGCCCGAGTGCGGCAGCTCCGAGCATCATCGCCACGGAATCCCGGCTTCCGCTGATGAGAAAAGCGATGACGATGCCGGGCAAAACCGAATGGCTGATGGCATCGCCGATCATCGCCATTTTGCGCAGCACAAGAAAGCAGCCGACGACACCGCAAGCGCTCGCCACCAATACGCCGGTCAGAATGACATACAACGTATTCACGCCGATTCCCCCTCCCGGACTGTGATCGGACTTTCGATCATCATCCTCCGTTTCACCGCAAGACGGGTCAGCAGTTTCGAAAGCATCCCTCTTCGGGGAGCAAAAACAACCGATACGATAAACAATCCGGTCGCGCAAAGGACGCTGAGCGGTCCCGTCGGCAAATTGGCGCCTGCCGTGCTGATCCATGTGCCGACCAAACCGGAAACCGCCCCGAACACGCCGGCCAAGCACATCATTACGCCGAGCTTTTCTGTCCAATAACGGGCCGACACCGCCGGAGTAATGAGCAGCGCAGCCATCAGAACGACGCCGACCGCTTGAATTCCGGCAACAACGGCTACGACGATCATAACCATAATGGCCTGATCGAGCAGCCCGACGGGCAAGCCGAGTCCTCTGGCGAATCCCGGATCGAAGCTGATCAACTTAAACTCCTTAAACAGAAGCGTGCACATACCGATGAGCAGTACAGAGATGATCGTCATCGTATATACGTCGGATAATACCATCGTGGCCGCCTGCCCAAACAAGAATTTGTCCAGTCCGCTCTGATTGCCGTGCCGCTGTGCTGAATTTCAGTCAACAGCATGATGCCGAAACCGAAAAATACGGACAAAACCGCCGCGATGGCCGAGTCCTGTTTGATGCGTGTGTAGCGGGTCATGAAGCCGATCGCGAGCGTGGCAACCACGCCGGCGACCGCCGCCCCGATCAGGAAGCCGAAAATCGATTTCGAACCGGTCAGCATAAAGGCGATGCATACGCCCGGCAAAGCCGCATGCGCCAGCGCGTCGCCCATGAGCGATTGCTTGCGCAAATAGGCGAAACTGCCGATGATGCCGCTGCCCAGGCCCAAAAGCATGCACCCCAGCAGAATCCATGTGGTGTTCGGATCGGCAAACATGTTCAACCAACTGTTCATTCCTGTCACCTCGATTGGATCAGTATCGGTTCGTCATCGCGGTCCAAAATGGTTAACTTGCCGCCATACGTCCGCTGCAGATTAGGCTTGGTGAAGACCGTTTCCGTCGGACCGAACTCGATTACTGAACGTTAAGCAGCATGACCCAGTCGAAATATTCTTTGACTGTAGCCAGGTCGTGGTGGACGACAAGAACCGTCTTCCCCTGCCGCTTCAACTCGCCAAGCAGCGTAATAATCGCTTTCTCGGTAGCGGCATCCACTCCGACGAACGGTTCATCCATAAAGTACAGCTGCGCATCCTGCGCGAGCGCCCTCGCCAGGAAGATCCGCTGCTGCTGTCCGCCGGAGAGCTGGCTGATTTGCCGGTCGGCGTAATCGGTCATCCCAACCTTGGCCAAACATTCGAGCGCAATCCGTTTTTCCTCCGCACCGGGACGTTTAAACCACCCCAGATGCCCGTATCTTCCCATCATCACGACATCCAGCGCATTTGTCGGAAAATCCCAATCTACCGATTCCCGCTGCGGTACATAGCCGACCAGCATCCTTTGATCTTTATAGGGTTTGCCGTAAATCGTCACGTCTCCGGCAAGCCGGGGAATCAGACCGAGCGCCGCTTTGATCAGCGTCGATTTCCCCGCCCCGTTCGGACCGACGATGCCGATCAGCTTTCCTTCCGGCGCTTCGAACGTTACATTGCGAAGAACCGGCTTTTTCTGATAAGCGACGGACATGTTGCTTACCACCAAAGGCGAATGTCTCATATTGCTGCTTCTCCTCCTATTTGTTTATTTCAAAGCTTTCACGATCGTATCGACGTTATGCCGAACCATGCCGATATAGGTTCCCTCCGGCGTTCCCTCCTCACCCATGGCGTCGGAGAACAGTTCCCCGCCGATCACAATCGTGTGGCCTTTTTCCTTCGCGCCCTGAATGACGGCGTCGATCGCTTTGCGCGGTACGCTCGATTCGATGAAGACCGCTTTGATTTTGTTATTGACCAGATAGTCCCGCAATTCGGTCACATCTTTGGTTCCGGCTTCCGAAGCGGTGCTGATCCCCTGCAGGCCCATCACTTTGATCGAATAGGCATCGCCGAAATAACCGAACGCATCGTGAGCCGTCACGAGCACACGCTGCCCCTCGGGAATGGACGCGATTTGTTCCTTGGCATAGGCATCCAGCTCCTTAAGCTTCGCCAAATATTCTTCCGTGTTTTTCTTGTAAGCGTCAGCATGGGCCGGATCGAACTTGACCAGTTCGTCACGAACCGTCTCTGCAGCGGTCATCCAATGCCGGACATTGAACCAGATGTGCGGATCGTGCTCGGTTCCTTGCTCCGGGTCGCCCGCTCTGAGCTTTGAAACCGGGATGTTTTTCGACACCGCAACCGTCGGCTTATCCTTGGCCATCTTTTCGAAAATCTCAACCATTTTCCCTTCCAGATGAAGGCCGTTATAGAAAATGATTTGTGCTTGATCCAGCTTGCCGATGTCTCCTTCGGATGCCTTGTACAGATGGGGATCCACACCCGCCTTCATGATTCCCGTAACTTCCACATGTTCTCCTCCGACATTTTTAACGATGTCCGTAATCATGCCGATCGTAGTCGTCGCCTTCACTTTTCCCCCGGAAGAGGCTTCGTCTGTCGTGGTCTCTTTGGCTCCGCAAGCATTCAGAACGACCACTGCCGCAAGCACGGTCACTACAAAAGCCAGCTTCGCCAATGATTTGCGAAATCTTCGTACCGAATTCATGTTTCATCCACTCCCTCAAATGTTTATGTAGGACAAACTTTTTTATTCAGGCAATTAAATTGCCCTAAGTCGACAATATAGAGTATACACAATATTTTTGCCTTTGTGCAATATATTTGTTAAAATTTACATGGTCATATGAACGATGGAGAAATTTTCGCTTTAAAAATCGAACACACCCAATGATTTTGAGCCACTATCGCATATGATGGTGGTAAAGCCAATTCATTGGATTAAACACATCCCAAAAGAAATCAAAGACCTGCTTCCCTTTGGAGGCAAACGGGGAGGAATAACATTGCCAAAATGGTTAATTGCTTGTGTCGGAGAAAATAATCGCCTATTTCACTTTAGAATGCTCACGTTATTTAAAACGATTAAAACCTTTGGAGGTGAATTAGCAAAAGCAAAATTAGCAGCCTGTTTCGTTGATGAGGCGGATCAGTCCATTTCTCATGAGCTGGACAAGATGGGCGTTCATATCCATATCGTGAAACCCTACCACAGCAATTTACAACGGCACTGCAACAAAATTAGAATGCTTGAAATCGAGGACGACTATGATGTTATGGTGGCGCTGGACTGTGATACTGCCGTAACCCGGGATTTTTCTGCAGAAATTTCTGCAGATACGATCCGTCGCTGCGATTCGTTACTCGATCCGCTCGATATCAATGAATGGAAATATATGTATGGTCATTTTGGTCTGGCCATGCCAAATGATGAAATGGCCGTTCATGCCAACAGCGCGGTCCTTTTCATCCCAAGAAAGGATGTACGCAATCTAAGAAATGCATGGCTGCATTATGCCAACTTGATTACCGACACGTTTCATTCTAACGAGCAATGGACCAGGTTTGCCCAACACAAATACTACACGGATCAATTCGCACTCTCCATGGCTTTGGCAGATCTAAAAGCAGACGTACAATTGCTGCCTGCTGAATTTAACATTCATATTAATGGAGCTTATCAAGGCTGGGCTGATCAGCTTCATCCATATATTCTCAGTTACCACCACAATGTAACCGAGGATGGGAAGCTGAAAACGACGGGGATGACCGTGCCGGATCAATATATAAGCAAGGTGAATGCGATCTTGGGAAATCATTCGCAATCAGGCTGAAGCGGCCTTAGTCTTCAGATAAACCAGGGATCGTTTTTACGATAAAAATCCCAATATGACAGACTGTATAAGGGCTCCCCTCGGCGGCCTGTCATATCGGGATTCAAGTTGAACCGGCGTTTATATAATGACTCTGGATTTATAGCGTTTGGTGCGTGCGGCAACGGAACACCAGCCTAAAAGGGTATCGTCATCTTCTTTCCATGTATGGCTATCTTTATTGCTTCTTCTCAGATAAACCAGATTATACTTATCTGCCGAAAAGATTTTAAACCCTTTTTCCATGCTGTCTTGACAAAAATATACATCCTCGTTAATGGAAACATCCCGATTCCGAACGTGATCATACACTTTTCTTTTTACGATTTTTTTCCCGCCATCTAAGAATGAATCGGCATCCAAATATTTATATTCTTGAAATTTGTTCCGGATGGCAAGGATTTGTTTGGTTTCCAGATATAAATAATAGGTGAGCTTCCCGACAATGTCTGCATCCGTGTATTGAAAGGCATGCATCAGATCGGTCAAATAATGCGGAGCATAAAAATCATCGTCATCAAAGGTGGCAATATAATCATAACGGGCCTTTTCTACGGCAAAATTGTAACAATATCCCAAAGAGGCTTCTTGAGGCAATTGGTAAACGGATACATGATCATATCTCTTGGCCCTTCTCTTCCACCTATGGACGTCCATATCATCCCGGTTTAAGATGATAATGAGCTCTTTGATGCTCCAACATTGATTTTGATAATTCTGAAATATATTACCTATAAAATCCGGTTTATTCGTACAAGTGATCATCGTAACACCTTCCATAGGGCCTTTTGAAAATCTGTCTCTTAACCCCATCAAGAAACATTTGCCGTAATCCGGAATATCCAAAAGCTCTGATATACTCTTTTTTTCATCCTCAGCAGATTTAATGGCAACTATACTTTTGAATAACCGTTCGATGGATTGTGTTGTTGGACCCATGCCATCCTCACCTTTTCTTTGATGTGTAATATGATATGAAATAAATGAGTGAAAGGAGACGTAACAACCCGCCAATCGATGCCTAATTCCATTAACCATGCCTGGTATGCCGGCCTTAAACAAGGAATAAACGACATGCATTGCGAGGTGTGCTCATTGAGAAACCTGTTGGTGATGAATCATTTCCCCACCATTTTCCCTCCGGATACCGGCGGCGTGCTTCGATATTTTCACATTTACCATCAATTAAGCCAATGCTACGATATTACATTATTATCCCAGAAATTTACACCCAAGGTGGAGGTTATCCATTACTCCGATACGTTTAGAGAGTTCAGAATGCCCGTGGAAGATGCTCATTATCGGATTACCGAACAATTGAAGTCTGAAGGTACAGGACCGGAATTCTCTACTCATGCCGCTCTGTGTTGTGCCCTCATCGACGAACCTGCACGTACATTCCTCCACTACTATCATCGCCTTTATCCAACCGCGGATATCATCATTCATGACTCCCCTTTCTTACTGAAACATGACGTTCATTTCGGTTCGGATCACAAACCGAGGATATACAACAGCCATAACCTCGAATCCGAATTTGCAAAGCATGTTTGGTATGGAGCGCGTTCTCATGACTATATTAAACTCGTAACCCGGCTGGAAGAAACACTGGTTCGGCAGGCCACGCTGGTTTTCGCAACGTCGGAACAGGAAAGAGACGGCTTTATCAAGGCCTTTTCATCCGATCCTTCCAAAATCAAAATTGCGCCAAATGGAATTCATCCCGGAGCATGGAAGCCAAGAAAAAAGAAGCGGACCGGCAATGCAAGGGTAACAGCCTTTTTTATCGGGAGTATGCATCAACCGAATATTGAGATTGTACATTTTATTATTTCTCAATTGGCAGACCTGTGCGGACATATGGATTTTATCATCGCCGGTCCATGTGGTGATGATTTTTCCCATGTGGATAAGAAAAATATAAACCTATTGGGTCAAATTGATGAAAAAGAAAAATTGCAGCTATTTTCCGAAGTGAATATCGCTATTAATCCCGCATCTTTTGGTACTGGGACAAATATAAAAACATTGGAATTTTTGTCTGCCGGAATTCCATTGGTTTCTACCCAAGTGGGTGTAAGAGGTTTACATCTCGTCCAGGGAACACATTATCTCCATGCTGAAAAGGAGAATTTTGCAATGACTTTAAACCGAATATCAGGAAATAAAGCTTTACTGGAAAAAATCGCCCTCCATGGGCAGAGCTATGTAAACCAAACATACAGCTGGGAAGGAATTGCGAAAAAGCTGAAGGAGCAAATCGATTCTTTATAACCGATCCTTTGGCTGCCGGTTTGCAATAAGGAGGCTCAATGAAATATGAAATCCATCAAAAGCATCAAAGAGCTTTTATCCATCGTAGACAGTATCGAGGGGTGGCTGACAGCATATGAGCAGCTTGCATTATTACACTTGCCTCCGTCCGTTGACCATCTGTCCGGAGATATCGTCGAGATCGGATCATTTAAAGGAAAGAGTACCATTGCATTAGCTCTCGGAAGTTCGTTCATCAGTTCTAAGAAACGCCCGATCTATGCGATTGACCCGTTTGTTGTCCCCCCTTTTCAGTATTTTTGGGATAATGTTAAGCAGCATGGGCTTGAACATGTCATTATGCCCATAAAGAAGCATAGTGAACATGCTTTAGATGATTGCCCCAAATCCATAGCGGCGATATTTATTGATGGGGACCACGAATATGCTGCAGTGAAAAAAGACATTATTCATTATACCCCCAGAGTTGTACAGGGCGGATTGGTCGTTTTCCATGATTATTGCGATTATTGGCCAGGCGTCCTCCATGCAGTGAATGAACTTTGTAAGCCTGAGCATTTTGAGTATGTAATGATATATGACAGCTTATTAGTTCTGCGAAAGCTTTAAAAAATAGGAAATGACCCGGGGTTGAACCGGGTCATTTTTGATGCTGATGGCATATTGCGATACGATGTGCTGTCATTCGGGCAAACCAGTGTTGGCTAATGTTTTCATGACGGCGGTATCCGGTATCGAGTAATCGCGGGGCAAATACAGCAAGAGCTCTTTCCAAATCCGGGTATAAAAAAGGATATCGACCTCAAACCTGAATATGCTTTCCACATCATCCCGGTGAATACCCGGTTGGCGGATCAGACCATATTCCCCTTCTGGAATCGTGTCCGTCGTTGGCTGTATGGTTTGGATTTGCTCTAACGCGCGATGATAGATGTCGATCGTTTTCGTTAGTATATTGCGGTTGTTCCATTGCGTCATCCCCCATGTTTGCGCATGACCTCCCAATTGTTGGCGCAGCGATGGATTGTTCATCAATTCAAGCAATTGCTCCGCCAGCTCTACGCTGCTTCCTTTTTCAAAAAGAAGCCCCGTTTCTCTATGCCTGATCATTTCAGGTATGCCTCCGACATGAGATGCAATAACGGGTTTACCGGCCAACTGCGCTTCTATCACAACAAACGGCAAATTATCATGTAAAGACGGGACGACAACAATATCGGTCTCTTTTAACAGGGTGGAAACATCATTACGCTCTCCCATGAAAATGATATGGTCGGACAATCCTTTTTGCCCTGCATACACCTCAAGCTCAGTCTTGAGCATGCCGTCTCCTATCATCCAACAAATGAAATCATGACGTTGTTCTTTCAATAGCCCTAAAGCATTGATCAGTATTTCATGCCCTTTCAAAAGCACGAGCCGACCAATACATGAGATCACGATTTTCCCGGAATGATCGTTGGCTAAAGGTTGATTATGTTGATGGTGCAAAGAAGACATATCGATGCCATAAGGGATAATATTCATTCTTGGATACGGGATGGCAATTTCTTTGCTTAATTCCTTAGCGAGCCATTGTGAGGGAATAATGATCTGTTCTGCCGAAGCCGCTCCAAGAGATTCTTTTACACAAAGATACTTCCACCATTTTTTGGCCAATTTGCGATTTTCATTGTAAATATCTTCATCCTGCAGCAATTCTTTAGAATAAAAACCGTGAACGGTGGCAACGATGGGAACGTGCCGCGGTTTAATTCTGGATAATGCGCGTGTGCTGATCACATCCTGCGTATGAATCAGATCATATGAAGCAAAATCGAATAAAGATGCAGCCAATTCAAATGTATACCGTTCCGCTTCCTGCCAAATCACCCATGGATCAACATGCGGAAAATGCTTATTAAAATACCGGTTCAAGACATGATCAATAAAATCCCGGATTTTTGTTTTGTTCACTGACTTTCCATTCCATTTCGGATCTTTACTAATGAAGTACAGGTGATGGGAATCGGGATGGGAGGCTAAAATATCCACTTGATGACCTTGGCTCTCAAGAGTGTTCCTTACCACTGAAACGTACGTAATGATGCCGCCGGAATGTGGAAACGGCCAAAATGTGGCCAACAAGATTTTCAAAGGGCTCACCTGCTTTAAGTCGTCTCGTGTTACCAATGGTCATCCGATTCATATCCCAAATAAATTAACAGTTCTCCGGCCGTCTGTTTAAATACACGTTTAATTTCATCCGTAAAATACCGTTTCCACTCCCCCGTTGTGGCATGCTGAAGCGCCTGAGACACCGGAGCGTCCTGCAAACGCTGAAGATATTCCGTCTTTGAACGTTCCGGGAGCCGGGTATCTTTCCATAAATAGTCCGCTATCCGATGCATCTCAGCCAAATAACCGGATGGGGCATTTACCAAATTTTCATACGGGATCGTACATAGGTTCGGATCCTGCAGCCAGCGCAAATAAGGGATAAATACATGGTTTATATTACTATATCCTATATGTTGAAGACCGTAACGCCGGGCGTTAGCTCTCGTATCGTAAAACCCGGTAATCATCTTCATTAGCCGTTCATCCAAGGATTTCATATGTCTTGTGAAATATGGATAATACAGATGTTTGTTGTCTTCGTTGAGAATAAAAGAAAGCTGGTCTAATAGGACATCTCTGGGATCGCGATAAATAAAGATTCTGCGAATCCGATGGTCGTCCAGCCATTGCTTCATTTCCCGGCTGTAATCGAGATAACCGGCCCACACCTCTCCATCCCTTATGGTTTTCAGTCTTGCATATACATCTTCCTCCCATTGGTTGATCCAACCGCCCGGACGTAACGGAGGCATCCCCGAAACCAGTTCATTTAAAATGTGAATACCGCTGTCGGGCACCCCAAGCAGTACTGCTTTCGGCATCTTGATCGTCATCACCTCTTTCTCCGGCTGAAGTTTCAGGCGTTGAGGAGATTTCGCTTCCGGTAATTATCGGAAAATGAAAGCCGGCTGCCTCCCATGCTTATAGCCAAATTGACGGCTTCAATATGGTCGCCTATGATCAATTGCCGCACTTGATGATCCATTGCCTTGTTCGTTTTGGCAATCACATTGATGCTTGCCGCCGTTCCTACTCGAAGCCCCTGCAGGATGGCCATGGCTTGAGCCTTCGGCGGGACAGATAATGCCCGACCTACCGCTTCCAGGGCTCTTCGCGACAAGGCGTGGGGAAACGTGTTCAGCGAATTGGCCCCCAGTTCCTGTCTTTTCAGGCAGCAATTCAGAAAATATTTCATGATCGTAGGTTGGTCCCAATGAGCAAATACGGGGAGATAGGGAGTAATATCGTTTAAAGCTATATCCATCCCTTCGCCTACCGCATGAATAAAGGGAAGCAATTGTTCAGCTTTCATGGGGATATCCCCGTCCAGAAACAGCACAATATCCGAATCGGTCATTTGGGAGCCCAGAGCCCGTCCCGCATCATCTCCCGACTGCTTCTTATCATGGACAATAATCGCTTTGGAGTGTTTGCCAACCTTGCTCAGCAAGGATTGGTTTACATCATGGACCATCACAATAATTTCATCTAACGGAAGCCGGTTTAATTGCTCAATCCAGTTAACGACGGTGTCTTCCTCATTCATGGCCATAATAACGGCGGATACGGAACCTTGGACGGGTATCAACAGTCCTTCTTTTAAGGATAAGCCGGAGCTTTGACAATATCCGTCCATATAACCTTGTACCGCTGCCTTGTATTTTTTCCAATTGATTTTTCCGGGAAAAAGTCTTTCGCAGTGACGAATCCACAGCTCATTCAAGGCTTTTTGAGGATAGGCCTCTCCGTTTATCGGTTGGGTTATGGCATCCCCCCAACCGGCTTTAAAGCAGCGTACCCTCCATTTCGCCAAGGTGGTTGGCCGGGTTTGGGCCGAGCGGCCGAGCGTTTTTTTGAATACCCTCTTTCTTTTTGCCGTTACCTTACGCATCATCATCTCACCTCACCAAATGCCTCTTATTGGGTAGATCAGGTATGCCGCCCCTGGCGTCTGTGGCTTGAATCACCCTTTCCATAGCTTCCAGATGGTCGCCAATGATCAATTCCGCCAATGGATCAAAACCGTTTTTGATCCTGTTCCGTTTCCGGTTCATCTTCCCTACCGGCACACGATTCACCCGCCTGATTTTAAGCCCTTTCTGCACGGCTATGGCCATGGCTAAAGGCGGAACGGCTAACGCTCCGGCTCCAATCATCGCAAGCGCTTTTCTTGCCATGGCATGAGGAATCGTCGTCATGGACGCTCCTTTGAGATCGGAACGGGATAACATGACGTTCAATGCGTATTTAGCAAGTACAACACTGTGTACCTCTTTTTTATATATTGGACCTGAATGGTTATTCAGGGCGATATCCGCCCCATTCTTAATCGCCGCCACCAAAGGAGTGAGCATTGACGTTGAAACCTTGATATCGCCGTCCGTAAATACTAAAATATCCCCCTTCGCTTCCATCGCCCCGATCGCTCTGCCGACATCATGCCCTAACGGCTGTTTGAAACTGATGACTCTTGTCCCTGACAGCTCTGCCAGCTCTTCAGAGCCGTCCGTCGATCCATTAGCTACCACGATAACTTCCGTTTTGGAGTGAACCCGGCTGGCTGCCCGGATAACATGGCCGAGCGTCTTGATTTCGTTCATCACGGGAATGATAACGGAAACCTTGGGCGCCTCGCTGTTATGAAAGAATGTTTTCACCGGCCGCTTTGATTTCGGTTTGTTCGCAGTCGTCTGCTTCATCACTAGGTTTCAGCTCCTTTGTGCTAAAGGATAACCTGTACTTTCCATATCCTATGAATTTTCTTCCATCGTGAGAAGGGCTTTTGTTTAGAAAAGCTCTTTTTGGGCAACCCCTATCGCAGGTAAAAAAATAACACCTCTGCTGATAGAGGTGTTTGATGGATTGGTGAATCTGATAACAAGAACAAATGTTCTTATTTAGTTTGCTGTCGCCTGGCCATTACAATAAGAGGTTTGCCGGGCTTTTCCTCAGACCGATTCATCCTTACTCAGTTGATAAGTCTCATAAAGTCCTTGAAAAAGATCGTACAGGGGCTTCCAATTCAGCAGGCTTCCCGCCTTCGCATGGTTCAGGCAGCTGTGCTTGATATCCCCCGCCCTCTCGTGCGTATAAACGACCGAAAACTTCTCGTGGTGGATTTTACGCAGCATGAAGACCAGCTCGTTTATTGAGGTGGGAACAGAGGTGCCGACATGAATGATTTGCCGGTCGCCTCTTTCTATGGCCGCAAGATTGGCACTGACAACATCCTTCACATAAACAAAGTCGCGCGTCTGCTCTCCATCCCCAAAAATGTTCAGGGGCAATCCCCGTTTAATCCGATCAAAAAATATCGCTACTACGCCTCCTTCCCCTTTGGGGGTTTGCCTGGGACCGTAGACGTTCGCGTATCTTAAAATCGTGTACTTTAATCCGTACAGCTGATGAAATACTTGAAGATACAATTCGGGTGCCCATTTGGAAATGCCGTAGAAGGAAATGGGCTGCGCAGGGTGATTCTCATCGATCAAGGATACATTCAAATCTCCGTACACCGCACAGGATGAAGCATAGACGACTTTCTTCACCGATGCTTTCGCGCAGGCCTGCAGGATATTGGCCGTTCCTGCAATATTGATGGAGGCATCGTAGCCGGGATCGGCTACGGAACGCTGCACATCAACCTGAGCGGCTTGATGGAACACGATATCCGGACGCTCTCTAAGGATGAGTTGTTCGGCTTCCTTGCTTATGATATCCACCTGATGCCATATCGCTCCGTCCGGGACATATTGCGAGTTTCCCGTGGACAAGTTGTCGATCACATGCACGGTGATTCCTTTCGCTGCAAGAGCTTCAGCCAGATGAGATCCGATGAATCCGGCACCGCCGGTGACGAGAGCCTTCATGTCCCGTTCACGGCTTTGTCTTGTTGTTGTCTATACCAATCGATGGTAAGCCGCAGCCCTTCATCCAGCGTAACCGTTGGCTCATACCGGAGAATGCGTTTGGAGCGAGTCAGATCGGGAATCCGTGCCCGCATATCTTCATAGCCGACGCCGTACGCCTTCTCATAGGACTCGAATAGTATCGGCGAGGATGAACCCGCCAGATCGCGGATTTTGTGCGCCAAGTCCAGAATGGAAATGGGATTTGCGGAGCCGAGATTAAATGCCAACCCGTCGGCCTTGGAATCCATAGCTGCGATCGTTCCGGCAACCGTATCCCCGACGTAGGTGAAGCAGCGCGTTTGCTTTCCGTCACCGTACACCTTGATGGGGCTGTTGGTTAACGCCGCCTTGATAAAACGCGGTACGACCCCGCCATATTGCGAGGAGACCTGCCTGGGTCCATACGCGTTAAAATACCTTACCACCGCAACCGGAAGTCCCATTTCCGCATAAGCAAAGCACAGATGCTCGTCGATCGCTTTAGCGGTCGCATAACACCAACGGTGAATCGACGGAGATCCGAGGACACGATCCGAATCTTCCCGGAAAGGGAGGTTATCGTTTTTGCCGTAAATTTCCGAGGTGGACGCAAACACCACCTTCATTTTTTTTTCATGAGCAAGCTCCAGGACGTTGCGGGTTCCGTCGATATTGCCTTCGATGACCTTGAGCGGATTTTCGACCGTATTTTTCACACCGAGGACGGCCGCCAGATGGAACACCGTATCGCAATGCCGCATGAGCTCCCGAAGCAGGTCTTTATCCGTCACTGAACCGTGCACCATCGTATGTTGGCCGCTCTCCGCAGCCTTATCCAGAAATCCGCTCTGACCGGCGGACATATCATCCAAGGTCCACAAGCGGTGCCCCGATGCAATAAGCCGCTCCACCAGATGGGATCCGATAAAACCGGCTCCTCCTGTTACAAGAATGTTCATTTGGTACCTCCTTGGACCTTAGATTAAAACGATATTGTCGCGATCCTTTACCTGTTTGGTAGCGTTGCGCGTATCGATCACAAGCCACGCATTGGCCGCCAACGTCTCGTAAGGAATGCGGGAGTGATCCGTAAGGATGAGCACGCAGTCATGCTGCTGAATGTTTCTCTTCGTAAGCGAAACCCGTTTGAGCCTGTGGTCGCCTGCTTGAATTTCATCGATATACGGATCATGGAAGTTTACTTTTATCCCAAGCTCCAAAAGCTGCTGTATGATGGGAATCGCAGTAGACTCGCGAAGATCATTAACGTCTTTTTTATACGTGACGCCGAGAACAAGAACTTTATTTTCGTGAAGGGGCTTCTTGGCAGACAAACATTGCTGCACTCGCTGTACGACATACGCCGGCATGTGTTCGTTAATCTGATGGGCCAAATCAATAAATCTCAAATCGACATCGAATTGCTTCGCTCTCCATTTCAAATAAAGCGGGTCTACGGGTATACAGTGTCCGCCAATCCCCGGACCCGGATAATACGGGGTAAAGCCGTACGGCTTCGTGCTTGCGGCTTCGATGGCCTCCCAGAGATTGATCCCCAGCTTCTCGGACATCATGGCCAATTCGTTCATAAAAGAAATATTAATCAAACGCTGACAGTTTTCGAGTATTTTGGTTAATTCGGCTACCTTGGGCGAGGAAACGATCACGACACGGTCGAATATGCTCTCATACACCGCTTTGCCCAAAGCCGTGCATTTCTCGGAAACCCCTCCGAGAACCTTCGGTATTTCACGCATCTGCATCCTTTGGGCGCCCGGATCGATACGTTCGGGAGAATAGGCCAGATACACATGCTTTCCGACCTTCAGCCCCGTTGATTCAATTAACGGTTGAAGTTCTTCTTCCGTAGTCCCCGGAAAGGTCGAGCTTTCCAATACGATCAGCTGTCCTTCATGCAAATGCGGCAGTATTCCATTGATGGCCTCCCTGACATAGGTCAAATCCGGATTGAAGTCTTTATCCAAAGGAGTAGGGACACAAATAATAATGGCATCGGCATGACTTACCTCGCTAAAGGAAGTGCTGACATGGAATTTATTGGCAGAAAACATGGTTCTAATATCTTTTGTTGTAAAATCGGATAAGTAGCTCTGCCTGTTGACAAGCTTATGAACCTTTCTCGCATCCACATCAATTCCATAGACAACATGTCCATTCTGAAGAAATAATTGGGCGAGCGGAAGTCCGACATATCCCAAACCAAGAATCGCAATGGTATGCTTTCCCGCTGCATTCACTCTCTCCACCCCCTTTTATCGTAAATCGTGAATAATTTTATTGTACGCTTGAGATTTTTTAAACGTTATAGAGTGATATTCCATATGAGGAAAAATAGTAGAATGACTATGGATCGAATGGTTTCCTGTTTTTTCCATTGTCCTCCCTCCTTTTCTGCTAAGTTACCATATCATACGCTGGAGATCTTTTATGCGTCATAGATTGATACCCCATAAGGAGAAAAATAGTAGAATGACCATGGACCGAATGAACTCCCGCTTTTTTTATTGTCCAATCCCCTTTTCCCGCTGGTTGCCCTATCGTGAGTTTAGGATCTTTGATGTGTCATAGATTAATATCCAGATTGCCGAAATATAGTAGAATACCCCTAAAACCGCCTGTTATAGGCTTCCAATCTACCTAAAAGCAGATCATGCATGAGGTTGATAGCCTATTAAAATGGTTGTTTATACCTTACAGCATTGCGAGACGGAGCATACAATGAATCCGAGGGCCGATAAGGAAGGGATGAGGATATGAAAATACTGTTAAGCACCTATTTTTATTTACCTCACGTAGGTGGTGTTTCCACTTATGTGGATATTTTAAAGAATGAGCTGGAAAAGATGGGGCACGAAGTGGACGTATTCGCTCACTATCCTGACATGGAAAAGTATTATATGCCGAATAATGGCCGAACGCTGGAGAAATTTAAAATTAAAGAGTTTGTTTACGAAAAAGTGTACACCTATTATGAGCAAAAAATGGCCCACGTCGATCCCTGGATCCGCTGGAGAGAAATCGAGAGATATTGCTTTGAAACGGCAGCCGTTTCCTTTGGTCTAAAAAAATACGATCTGATCCATACGCAGGATATCGTATCGACCAAAGCGCTGTGGCGAGTCAAACCCAAAGGCACTCCTTTGATTGCAACGATTCACGGGTGCCTCGCTAAAGAGTTTATTTATTCCGGGGAAGTTACCGGAAAAAACACGCTGCCATGGAAATACGCATCCGCTGAGGAATATTATGGAGCCGTCTCGAGCGATATGACGATCGTTCCAACCAGATGGCTCAGAAATTTGAACATTTCGGAGTTCAAGGTTCCGAAAAATCATATGAAGGTCATCCCGTACGGTATGGATATTCGCGCATTTCAGGGAAAGATGGAACAAGGAACAACCTTAAAAAACCCGCCGGATAAAAAAGTGCTCATATGCCCCGCCCGACTCGTTCCCGTGAAAGGGCACAAGCATTTGCTCGAAGCACTGTCCCTGCTGAAACAGAAAAGAAGCGATTGGGTATGCTGGCTTGTGGGGGATGGAGAGCTGCGCGGCGATTTGATGCAGCAGTGCCTAAACTTGAATTTGCAGGAGCACGTCCTGTTTTTGGGAGCAAGATCCGATGTGCCTGCTCTGCTTAAACAGTCGCAAGTTTTTGTTCTTCCCAGCTTGCAGGATAACCTGCCTTTCTCGGTCATGGAAGCTCAGGTTGCAGGAAAAGCCGTTGTTGTTTCCGATGCCGGCGGCATTCCGGAAATGGTCGAGCACGGTAAAACCGGTTTAGTTTCCCCCGCAGGCCAAAGCCAAGCTATGTATCGAAACCTTTTACGCGTTCTTGAGGATGATCTGATCCGGAGGCGGTTGGGCGAACAGGCCAAACAATGGGCGTTGTATCACTGGTCTATAGAAAAGATGATGGAGCAGACATTCGATGCTTACGAATCCATAGTATCCAAAAGAATTGTACGGCGAGGAGGTACTCATATTGGGCGATAAAGTGAGAGTAAGTCACCGGAATCTGTTAAGCAGAAAGCTCAAAGCCATCATCAGTCAAAACAGGCTGATGAAAATTTTGAAGGAACTGAAAAATAAAGCTTCGGTGTATAAAGTATCCGTCTCAAAAAGACGCAAAGCCAAACTCCTATCGAGGAAAAAAATAGCAGATGTGAAAAAGATATTACTAAGAAAACGCAAGCTGAACACGGTGACAAAATTGAGGAAAAGTTCGGCAGCAGAAAACAAGAAAATACGAAATAAACGTAAAATCATGCGGCTCAAGAAAAAATTAGCGGCCAGAAAAAAGTTGGGCTCCAAACGTGTTAAACAAAGAAAATGGACGACGAAAATGAGATTGCTCCGAAAAGCGGCGAGAAAAAGACAGATGAAGAAAAGGAAATTATTCAGCAGGCAGCCGGGCAAAGATCTTCAGTTAGTTGCAGGAGACACGGTAAGCATCCCCGTTTCTCCGGTCTGGCCGGCCGAAGAGTTTTCATCCGGTGCGCTCGCACCCGCGGATCAATACAACTCCCTGTTTTCGTTTGAGGTAGACACCTCGAACAATATCCAGGTAAACCACGAATTGTGGGATTCGATCGTCGCAAACATGCCTAGCAACTATTCGATTCCGGATTCTGATTTTGTTAAAAGATTGTCCCTGCCGGCGGAGCAGATCAGTTCTGCGGAGAAGCAGTCTTCCTTACGAACGACAGCGATAGAAAATGATGTCTCTGTGGAAGGAATGGTGGAACCTCCTTTAATTGACTTACTTTCAGAGGGGCCAATATCGACCGCAGTGGATCTGCCCTCCGCTGACGCCGGCGGAGCAAATGAACAAAAAAATGATGCAGACAAATAACGGTTTACGAGGCAAAGAGGGTTCAGCAAGATCGGCATTATTTGCCCAAAACAGAAATCAAGCCGGATATTCTGTGAACATATCCGGCTTGACTTCCGCTAACTTTCAAACAACCTTTTTAAAAGGGTCAGGTCGGGAATGGAGTAGGTTTGCGGGAGCCTCTCCAAAACAGATATCCAGAAAGTCTCCTCCCCGTCCCACGGCCCGGGAATGCCGCAGTTTTCGATGAAAGATTCGACCGGCATCGTCGGTTCGAGCGATTGGAGGAACGAGGGATCCAGCAAAGTATAATCTGCAGGCAGTGTTTCTTCCAACTTCGACCATAGCTGCGGGTTATAATGATCATAGAAGTCAAAAGAAAAAATCATGATTTCTTCACCTTCTTCAGGGCTTCATCGTATACCGCCATTGTCCGTTCGATTAAGGTAACGGAAGACCATTGCTTCAGCGCCCATTCTTTTGCTTGCGCAGCAAGACTCTCCCTCAATAGCGGATCGTTCATCATGCTGACCAACCGGTGGGCCAGCTCCTCTTCTTGATCCACCTCGAATAACAGTCCTGTTTTTTCATGTTGGATCATTTCCGGAATACCGCCGGCATTGGAAGCCACGATGGGAACGCCTGACAACTGCGCCTCCATTATGGAAAACGGCAAATTATCCTGAAGGGAAGGCAGCACCATAAGGTCCGATTGGTTCAGGAGATAAGGTACGTTGGTCTGATCTCCAAGCAGCGTTACCCGCTCCGTCAATGCGTAGTCTATAATCAACTGTTGAATATCATTGTGCAATGGTCCGTCTCCGATGAGCCAGCAATGCCAGGACGGATCCGAAGTTAATCTGCGCAAAGCGCCCAGCAGTATACGGTGCCCTTTCACAGGAACAAGCCTTGCTATACAGCTGATCGTAAACGCCCCCTTCTTGTCCGCCTGCCCGGTAAAAGGCTGCTTGAGCCGGTCTTCGAACGCTTGAGTATCCATCCCGTAGGGGATGACCGTCAGCATTTGCGGCGGTACGCCGAATTGAGCCAATTCCCTGCGCAGCCAATGGGTAGGTACAATCGTGGAATCCGCAGAGATGCACCCGTAATACTCTTCATCCGATGCATATTTCCAGGCTAAACTTTCTTTACTTCTGATTTCACCCGATATCAAATGCTCCTTGGCCAGCAGACCGTGAATCGTAGCCACCAAAGCGGTTGAGGGCGGTTTAACTCTGGATAACGCACGAGTTGAAATGATATCCTGCGTATGAATCACGTCATACTGCTTTAAATCAAACAGCGATGCTGCCACCTCGAAGCAGTAACGCTCAATTTCACGATAGCGGATCCAGGGGTCTACATGGGACAGGAAACGTTGGAAGAATCGCATCACCTTATCGTAAATGACCGATTTAATCGGCCATTTTTCAACCATTTCCCCTCCATTCACCAGGTAATAATGCGCCATATCCGGATGATGCGCCAGCACGTCCACCTGATGACCTGCCCGCTCTAATTGTTCCTTCAATAGTCGAACGTACACGTCTACGCCCCCCACATGGGGCAGATACCAGTACGTGGCCAATAATATTTTTTTCCCGGCTTGATCCCCGAAGCTATTGGATGTCGGAGTCACCGGAACGAGGATTGGAGCTTCCCGGCTTGGTTCAATGGGAGGTACGGAAGACATGAAATAAACGCAGCCTGACATAAATTTTTTTTGATTCATACCGGAAATGGCGCCGATTGCGATCCAAGCCCCTTCATGATTGCGTGTGTTCGAAACCGAATAACCAAATACTTCGGCTTCGCTGCCGTTAAACTCATGAACGACCTCTCCGCCCATATTCAATACATAGCTACTCCCGGCTCGGGCTCCGGCCAGTACCATCGGAGTGCCGGTTGTTCGATCGACTAGAGGAAAAACGCTTAATCCCAGTTCCTGAAGCCCGAACCAGCCTTCCTTTTCCAACAGTATTTTGTTTTGATAGACGGAAATTATCGTGATCGTTCCGCATCTTACTTCTTCACCGCTTGCCTTGGGCGAACCCACGATCACCTCTTGCGCTCCGTCTCCATCCATATCGTATACGGAAACGTAGTATCCGAATTCATCATAGGAGCGTCGCCCCGCGGACTCGTACAGTAAACCCTTGTCCTGGGAATAGATAAGAACTCTTCCCGTTCGCTCCGCTCCGGCTTTTGAAAAGCGGGGGGCGCCGATCACGATCTCGTCCCTCCCATCTCCGTTAACGTCTCCTGATGCGAGCGCAAAGCCCAAGCCCTCCCGCTCCACTCCTGTAAATTGCGCCAGAACGCTCTTGTCGGCACCTGAAAATATCGTAACCCTCCCGTTTCGTTCCAAGCCGTCGGGATCCATGTAATGGGACGAGACTGCGATATCCGGCACCCCATCGCCGTTCCAATCCAGAATCGTGATGGCCGTTCCGAGCCTGGCGTAATCTTCTTGGCCATCCCATCGGTCAAGCAATTCTCCCGTTCTGCCGGAAAAAACCGATACCGTACCGCACTCGATCCGGGAACCGGAGCTTGACCGCGGCGCGCCGACAATAATCTCGCATATGCCGTCGCCATTCATGTCCGCCAACGCAACAGAAGAGCCGAAGCACTCCCCGTACTTCTCCCCTTTTAAAATAAACAAAAGCCTTAATTCCTGCGAGTACACGTACAGCTTTCCCGTATAATAATGGGGGATCGGATTCACTCCGTATTCATCCTCGATATGTGTCGCCGTGCTTGCCGCAATAATCCATTCATCGTGGCCGTCTCCGTTAATATCTCCCGAAACGATCCGATGTCCGAATCGGTCATGCTCTCTTTCACCTTCTAACTGCTTCCATAAATAAAATGGCTTCTGATTGCTCAACCCTTATCCCTCCAAATGTGATTATGGTTTACCCGGAAGTACGATTTCGACCGAAATCGGCTCCTCGGTCGAAACGGCTGTTTTTACCGTTCTGCTGCCAAGATTTGCCGCAGAGCAAACCAATGCATAATTGCCCGGTTGTACGTCAGGAAACCAAAAATGTCCGTTGTGATTGGTTTGAGCGCTGCGGAGAACAACCCCGGACATATCGATCAAATGGACATGGGCGCCAGGAACTCCGCGGAGAGGATCGGTTTGAACAACAACGTTTCCTTTCACGGTCGTAACGGATGGAACCGGTAGCTCCCGCTCCGTATCGAATAACTCCCGGAAACGGACGGTTAATCGGTTGATAAAATCCTCTTTCCATTCCATTGCTTTATTGTTGCTGATCGCTTCTTGATACACCTGGAACGTACGTTCGGTCATCACCTGATCATTCCATACCTTATGAGCAAATGCTTTGGCTGCGTTTGACAATCGCTCACGTAAAGCGCCGTCTTCTACCAGAAGAAGAAGCTTTTCATACAGTTCATACGCATTCCGGGGGCTCACGAAAAATCCGTTATTGCCGTCTTCAATCATTTCTGCGATGCCGCCTACTCTGGAGGCCACCACCGGCTTCCCTGCACTTTGCGCCTCTATAATGGAAAACGGGAGATTATCCTGCAATGAAGGAAGCACGACAATGTCGGCGGATGCCAGGAGCTCCGGCACATCGGAACGCTTGCCCAGGAGCTTTACATGTTCATGAATGCCGAGTTGATGGATCTGTTTCTCCAAATCCTCCTTCATGAGGCCGTCTCCAATGAGCCAGCAGACGACGCCTTTCCGTTTGCGCACAAGCAAGGCCATCGCCTCGAGGAGATATGTTTGACCTTTAATGGCAACTAAGCGGGCGGGACAGGCGATAATGATGGGTTGAGGTTCCCTGGATGTGACATTTATTTTCAAACGGGCAGGCTGAGAACGTTGAAAGGCATGTTGATCAATACCATAAGGGATGATATGCGTATTCGCATGGGAAATGTGGAACGAGGACAGTCGGTCAACAAGCCAGCGGCTCGGCAAGATCAAGGAATCCGGAGACATGCAGCCAAAATACTCTTCTAAAGCCAAATACTCCCGCTCGATCATCGAAAGATAACGGGCCTCGTTATTTTCTACCCACTCGGTCGTCAGGCAGCCGTGAATCGTCGCGACCAGAGGGATGTTGGCCGGCTTTACTCTGCTCAGGACAAGCGTCGAATAAATATCCTGCGTATGAATCACGTCATAATGGTCAAGCCGGGTTTGCAGGCACGCCAGCTGGAACGCATATTTCTCGCATTCCCGCCGAAACATCCATGGGGTAAGCATCGCCGGGCTTTCCTCGTAATGGCTCAAAACGATAGGCTGAGCCTGCCGGATGAGAGAGCTTTTTTTGAAGGTTAGACTATTGTTCAAAAAATAGTAATGAGTCATATCAGGATGCTGGGCAAGGATGTCCACTTCATGACCGGCTTGTTCAAGACATTTGGCAAGGATGGTCACATATGTGGATACTCCGCCGACATGCGGCAGATGCCAGTATGTCGCGATTAATATTTTCATATCACAGTTTCTCCCCTCGCCGTACCGTTGGCGGAGTGATTTTTTGCCATCTAGGCAATCCAAACGTTTCTTTCCGTTTCCTGATCTTTCCGGCATTACGATCTAGCGCGCATCGACATAGAATAGAATTGGCCTCATAGAACAGACTATGATTGCAGGTGAAGACATGCTATAGATAGCGGCTGAGTTTTTCTAAAATTGGTTTGCGTTACAACCGGGACAATTCATACTCCTCCAGCTGCGGCCATCCTATCCGGCATCTCCGCCCAGAAGAGGAAACGAAAACGCCGTTTTTCATCTGCCGCCGCCGACGACGATTTTTTCTGCTAACCCGCAGCGCGAATGAACAGCTTCGTGTATTCATGCCGCTCTTCGTGCAATATTTGGTCAGCTTGAAACTGATCTACGATTTGTCCGGCTTTCATCACGATAATCCGGTTACTGATCATGCGGACGGCCGTGAGATCGTGGGAAATAAACAAAATGGACATGCCGAGCCTGGTTTGCAAGCTTTTCAGCAGCTTCAAGATTTGGGCTTGTACAGATACATCCAGGCTGGAGGTCGGCTCATCGCAAATCAGCAGCTTGGGATTCAAACTGATCCCGCGGGCTATCGCCACGCGCTGTTTTTGCCCGCCGCTCATCTCATGCGGATACCGCTCCAAGTAATTTCCGGACAGACCGACCATCTCCAACAGCTTGGCCGCCGTTTCTGGTCCGGAGTGCCTTACATCGGCCAGAAACGGCGGGATCACCTCAGGGAAATTATCAAGCGGCTCCATGATGGAACGCCAGACGGGAAGCCGCGGGTTCAGCGAAGCCGTCGGGTCCTGAAACACGACTTGAATATGCTTTCTCATCCTGCGCATGGCTTTTCCTTGAAGACCGGCAAGGGATACCCCCTGGAATCGGATATCTCCGCGGTCGGGTTTGTCCAAAGCAAGCAGCAGCCTTCCCAGTGTACTTTTACCGCTGCCGCTTTCGCCGACCACGCCAAGACACTCCCCTTCTCCTATTTGCAGGGAAACTTGATGTAAAGCCGCTACCTTTAACACAAAGATATTTATGTAATTATTACGATTATAAAACGTAATAATTATGCATATCGGATACCTCCTATGCTTCATTTGATGAAGAAACTGAAATCTCAATCAATAGTAATTATTACACATAAAGAGCATACGGGTTCTTATCTTTTTTTGTCAATATACTAAACGATGTTGGGATAGGAGCTGATATAATCACAATGCCAGGCTTCTCCCGCACACCGTCCCTTTAATGTTTAAAAAGTGGAGCAGCTGCCGGGGCATACTGCTCCACTCTCGCTTCCCGTATGTTTTGATGCCGAAAGACTCCGGCTTGGCCACCCGGTCATCCTGCTGCCGTTTACGATCACCCCAAACTTCACGCGACTATAATGTCGTTGAAACCGGCATTTCCAATAAGTAAAGCTTATGAAAATTATCCAATATGCTGTGAAGCATAGCCTCGGAGTCTTTATGCCGGTACGTTTGCAGACTGATCTGCTCCTTATTTTGAATATACTGAGCGTCTATTAATTCAGAAGACCATTCCGACACCATGGTTTCAATACATTTCGGCGTGGATTCAAGATGAAACTGTAAACCAAGTACACGGTCGCCGTAAGCAAATGCCTGGTTCTGACATGCCTCCGAATAAGCGAGGTGCAGTAATTCAGAAGAAAGCTCAAATGTATCGCCATGCCATTGAAAGGAATAGAAGCGATCGGGCAAGTCCTTCATCAGAAAGTGGGATTGACCTGTCCGAAAAACCGGATGCCAACCAATTTCTTTTTGTTCGTTTTTATATACTTTGCCCCCCAGAACCTCCGCTAACAGCTGGGCTCCAAGGCATATACCCAGTACCATTTTTTTCAGATGAACAGCTTTTCGGATAAAAGCTTTTTCCGCGGATATCCAGGGATGTCTTTGCTCATGATAAGCACTCATCGGACCGCCAAGGATAACTAATAAATCAAACGAAGAAACATCGGGGAAACGGCGGCCTTCAGAGGGCACAAAAGTTTCAACGTAACCGTGATGAGTCGATGCCCATGTCACAAAACATGACTCATCGTCAAAAGAAAAATGTTTCAGCAGAAGCAAACGCATAGAACCGCCCCTTTTTAGTGCATTTTACGTTATGTATTATAACACTAAAAAAGTTAGATATCTATCCTTCGACATAACTACCCGTTTTACCCTCTCATTCTACTAAATCATTTGCTGCGTCCGGGCCGTATTGTCATTTATTGGTTTATAGCACCTGTTCTATTGAGTTGATGCCGGTTCACACAATGGGCCGGTTCTTTGCCGTTTAATACGGCAATGATTTCGTCTGCGGCTCCTACAGCCATTCGAATTAAAGCGTCTTTCGTATGAGCGGCCATATGAGGAGTGACGATCACTTGCTCCAATTCCCATAACAGGTGCTGCTTCGGCGCAGGTTCGTCTTCGAATACATCCAGCCCGGCGCCCGCGATGTCACCCGATTGGATGGCATGATAGAGGGCTTCCTCATCCACCAGTCCGCCTCTTGCACAGTTAATGAGATAAGCTGAATTCTTCATTTTCTTCAACGCTTCCGCATTAATAAAATGGTGCATCTCCGGCAAGTAAGGAAGGTGAAGTGAGACAAAATCCGATTCCGTTAAAATCGTCTCAATGGAATCGACCAGACGAACGCCATCCAAATGAACCTCTTTTACATACGGATCATAAACGATGGCGTTCATGCCTAAACCTGAGGTGCATTTGTTCACGACCAGCCTTCCGATATTGCCGTAACCAATCAATCCTAACGTCTTTCCCGCAAGCTCGGATCCGATAAAAAGGTTACGAACCTCAAAACGCCCTTTTCTAAGCTCTTTATCGGCTTTAACGATATGGTGGGCAAGGGCAATCATCATTCCGACCACATGCTCGGCTACAGAGTTGGTATTAGACCGGGGAACGTTCGTAACGAATATCCCTTTCTCCGAGGCAGCCGCCATATCGATGTTATCCACCCCGATCCCGTGTCTGGCAATCACCTTCAGCTGAGGACATTGCTCGATCACCTGACGGCCAATTTGCGCAGTCCTTATGAGAATCGCATCGCAGTCTTCCGGAACCTCCAACAAGCGGTCATCGACAGGCTGCTCCGGATAAATCACTTCCAGACCCGCTTGCTCCAATCTTTCCAATCCTTCCTTGGCGATCGGTTGGGCCACCATCACTTTATAACGTTTCATGGGTTATCAAATCCTCTCTGCTCATTTACATCTCTACATCGCTGGCAAGCATTCCCCTTTTCTTCTTCACCACACTGATGATACTTCCAGCCAGAACGACCAGGGCCACGATCATAAGAACCGCGGATATCGGTCGTTCAAAGAAAATCATTAACGAACCTTCCGACATCGCCAGGGATTGAAGTAAGGAGGTTTCGATCAGCGCTCCGAGTACGAAGGTCAATACGGTTGCCGCGATGGGAATATCCAGCTTTTTCATAAAGTAGCCGATGATTCCGAACATAAACATGACCCCGACATCCCATAAGCTGTTGTTAACGCTGTACACACCCAGAATAGAAATGATCAAAATGATCGGGAACAATAACTTATAAGGAACCAAAGCGATTTTGGCCCACATTCCGGCCATCGGAAGATTCATAAATAACAGGATCAGGTTACCTATAAACATACTCGCGATGACTCCCCAGACGAAATCCGGGTTGTTCTGGAATAATTGGGGACCCGGCGTCAAGCCGTGGAGGATAAAAGCGCCTAAAATGACGGCAACTGTTGGCGAGCTTGGGATCCCCAGCGTAAAGAGCGGAATCAGGGCTGCACCGCTATAGGCATTGTTCGCGGTTTCCGGTCCTGCCACACCCTCAATGGCTCCTTTTCCAAAACGGGTGGGGTCTTTCGCCATTTTCTTCTCCAGGGAATACGACATCAGTGACGCAATGACCGCATTAGCGCCCGGGATCAAGCCCAATATAAAACCTAACCCTGTACCGCGCCCGATCGCTTTCATCGTCGGCGCCCATTCCTCTTTATTTGGGAACAGTCCCTTGACCTTCGGCGGCTTATCCACTTTCATGGCGTTTTCGGCGTTTAGCAAAATCTCCGAAATCCCAAAAAGCCCCATCGCAATGGCAACAAAATCAAAACCATTCAACAATTCCATTTGGTCAAAGGTAAAGCGAATCGATGCGGAGACAGGATCCATTCCGATCAGGGAGAGGAGAAGTCCAATAATCGCCGCAATCATACCTTTGACCAGCGATCTTCCCATCAAACCGATGAGCATTAACAATCCTACCATCATCAAAGCAAAAAATTCAGGCGGACCGAAACGCAGCGCGAAATGAGCAAGTGGCGGACCGACAAAAGCAAGTCCCAGAATCGCCGCCGTCCCCCCGATAAAGGAGCCTATGCCGGCCACTCCGAGCGCAACGCCTGCTCTTCCCTGTTTAGCCATTTGATGACCATCAAGACAGGTAATCACCGACGCCGCTTCCCCGGGGGTGTTAATTAATACGGAGGTGATAGTCCCCCCGTACATCGCGCCGTAAAAAATTCCGGAAAGCATGATAATCGCCGACATCGGGTCCAACCCGAAGGTAAGCGGAATCAGGATGGCCGTACCTGCCGTCGGGCCTAAGCCCGGCATAACTCCGACAAGCATCCCTATCGTGACGCCGACCAAGCAATATAACAAATTCCATCCGGAAATCGCATGTTCAAAACCAACGAACAAATTCGAAAATAGTTCCACGGCATCACCACCCCCAGGCATTAACCGGTATCGGCACAGACAGCAGTTTACAGAACACCCAGAACAGAATAATCGAAATTCCAATGGAAATCCCAAGGCCGGCGTACCATTGGTACTCTCTTGCCAGCAGAATGAAAAGAAAAAGGGTCCCGGCCATCACAAAGCCAATCGATTTAACGGTTAGTAGAAAGAGAAGAAATGACCCGATGATGGTTACGATATTGATGAAACCCTTCCCTCTCGGCAAAATATCCTTGAACCTGGTAATATGCTTTATGGAATTCATCATGTAAACCACCGAGAGAATGATGAGAAGCCCGCTTAGCCACAAAGGAAGAAGGCCCGGTCCAGGCCCCTCCGGCCCCATATAATCAAACGAAAGAGACATCCAAAAGAACATCAAGCCGAACAGAAAAATGAAGATCGCCGCCCAAACACCGGCATTTTGTCTCATCAAAATCAACCACCTCCTTTGCCGATGATAAGGGCATATCAGCACGCAGCACAGACATGCCCTTTAAGAAAATTACTTGATTAGACCAATGGACTTTGCCACATCGCCGGTCGTCTTGTTCGTTTGAGCAATGATGTCGGCAAATTCTTTGCTATCCGCGTAGGCTGGTTCAAGACCAATCCGGTTGAATTCCTCTTTGATCGATGGATCTGCCATCGCCTTCTTGAACACCTCACGAAGAATATCGACGACTTCTTTCGGTGTGTCTTTGTGAACAACGACGCCGGACCAGGTGTCCAAACCTACAAATCCTTTATCCTTTAAGAATACCGCATCCTTGAAGGCCTCAATTTTGCTTGTGCCGGCGTTAGCGAGTACGCGCACCGTACCGGAGTCCACATGCGGTTTGGCTTCCTGTGTCAGAACGACCGCCCCCTGCACATGACCGCCTAACAAAGCCGTAAGTGCAGGCGCCGCACCGTCAAACGGTACATGCTTGGTTTGGATGCCTTCCAGAATATTGATGCCTTCCATCGTTAAATGCTGAGTATTGCCTGCCCCTGGCGTCCCGTAGGTAAATTTGCCCGGATTTTTCTTCACCCAATCCAGCCACTCGTCATACGTTTTCCAAGGAGCGTCAGCCTTGACCACCAACAGGTTTTGTGCGGAATTAAATCGCGCAACAGGAATGAAGTCGTCTATTTGAAATGGAGTTTTGCCGTAATTGGGTTGAATCGCCAGGTTACCGGTCGTTACGGAACCGATCTTATACCCGTCAGCATTCGACTGCAGGATATCGGCCAGAGCTATCGTTCCGCTGCCTCCCGTTTTATTGGATACGACAATCGATTTGCCACCCGGCATGTATTTGTTGGCAACGTTTGCAACGATTCGCGCAACGGCGTCTGTGCCGCCGCCTGCGGCAAAGCCAACCACGAGTTCGATATCCTTTTTCGGAAAATCGGTTTTGGTCTCTTTGTTCTGTGTTTCCGCAGCTTGCTCAGCACCCGTTGGTTTTGTTTCAGGAGCATTGGAACAGCCTGCAGACCCCAAAACCAGCGCGCCTGTGAGCAGCGTGAATAAAAAGCTTTTCCCGATTTGCATATAAACCCTCCTCAATGGTGTAGTAGACTCTATAGGCTTATCATACTTAATGAAAGCGGTAACAACACATTTTCAAGACGAACTGTTGATATGAAATAACTAAACGATTCATTATGGCGACAAAATCACCACTATTTGACTAAACCGATGACTTTAGCTACGTCTCTGGTTAACTTGCTTGTTCGGGCAATGATTTCAGCAAATTCTTTGCTGTCCGCATAAGCCGGTTCGAGGCCGATGTTGTTGAATTCTTCTTTGAGCAGCGGATCATTCATCGCTTTCCTAAACACATCCCGAAGCGTATCCACGATCTCTTGCGGGGTGCCTTTCGCCACAACCACGCCCGACCAGGTGTCCAGGCCGATAAATCCTCTTTCCCTCAAAAACACGGCATCCGGGTAGGCTTTCGTCGGGGACGTCCCCAAGTTCGCCAGTACGCGCAGCGAGCCGGCATCCACATGCGGCTTGGCTTCTTGCGACAGAACGATCACTCCCTGCACATATCCGTCCAACAAAGCTTTGATCGAAAGCGCTGCGCCGTCATAGGGTACATGCTTGGTTTGGATGCTTTCCAGGATGTTAACAGCTTCCATCGCCAGGTGCTGGGTATTGCCTGCTCCGCTTGATCCATAGGTAAACTGGCCGGGATGCTGCTTTACCCAGGCTAACCATTCATCGTAGCTTTTCCACGGGGCATCGGCCCTAACTACAAGGATGTTTGGCGCGGAGTTAAACTGTGCGATCGGAATAAAGCTGTCGGATGCAAACGGGGTTTTACCGTAGTTCGGCTGGATCGCCAAGCTGCCTGCGGATACAGACCCTAACTTATATCCATCTGGATTCGCTTGCATAATGTCGACAAGGGCATTCGTTCCGCTATCGCCCGGTTTATTGGTTACTCTTATGGTTTTACCGTTTGGCATATACTTTTCTGCAGTCTTCGCCACGATACGAGCCACGACATCCGTGCCTCCGCCCGCGGTATATCCGACAACCATTTCTATATTTTTAAGCGGATAAACCGGTTTAACCATTTCATTCACAGGCTTCGGAGCTTGTGAGCAGGCCGTTGTCCCTAATAGCAGTACAGGAATAAGCAAAGATGATCGAAAGCTTTTACCCATTTGCACGATGTACATCCCTCCCGCATATTTGCTATGTGAAATCCCTGAATGTTAAGAAAAAAGGCTATCTCCAATGTGCAACTTTTTTGGGATAGCCGGCTTAGAAGTCTAAGTATTCACGTATTTCCTTGATATAGGAACGACTGACCGGAACTTTGGAACCGTCACTCAATAAAAGGTTATACGTCCCGTTAAACCAAGGTTCCACTTCTGCTACAAAGTCCGCATTCACGATATACCCCCTATGGGTACGCAAAAAAGGGAAGCTTCCCAGCTTATGGGTCATCTCATATAACGGAGCATCAATCTTGAACCTGGCGTCCACCGATTTCAGTACAACCTGTCGGTCTTCTGTTCCAATATATACGATTTTGTCCATGTCAACCATAATGATTCGCTCTCCTTGCGAGACGGCAAGCTTGTTTTTACGCTTTTGAGATGGTTTAGAATGGGTTAGAGATCCCTCCGCTTTCTGCTGCTCCGTCAGCTTTTTGACTTTCTCAATGGTTTGCTCGATCCGATCCTCCATAAATGGCTTGGTGATATAATCAATCGCATTCAATTCAAATGCTTCCAATGCATGCTGATGAAAAGCCGTAGCAAACACAACCCATGGAGGACGTTTTAGCCTGTTAATTTGCTTTGCAACCTCCAGGCCGCTTCCATCCGCAAGGCATATATCCAAAAAAATCACATCCGGCTCTAATTGTTTAATATCGGAAACGGCTTCCTCCATCGTATCCGATTCTCCTATGACCTTGACTTCTCTCAATCTGGCAAGCAAATATTTAAGTTCATCCCTAGCAAATGGCTCGTCCTCTATCAAGTAGGCTCTCAGCATCCCCATACTCCCCTCCATCTGTTCGTAGAAACCGCAGTTCAATTTGAGTTCCTTTATCCTTCTCACTGCTAATCTTCATGGAAACATTGGCTCCGTAGAGCCCATGCAGGCGTTCATGGATATTATGTAATGCAGTGCCTGTGCCTTTATGAGAATCAACCGCTTTTTTCCCCAATAGGTTCAGTCTTTCCTTATCCATTCCTTTTCCATTGTCTTTGACCTCAATCACTACATGACCTTGGTCATTGTAAACTTGAATATTCACCATTCCTCCTTTCCTTCTGCCTGCAAATCCATGGCTGATTGAATTTTCCACCAGCGGCTGCAGAGTGAAAGGAGGAATTAAGGTTTCCTCGAGTCCGGGTTCAACTTGTATATTTAAACGATAGCGTCCCGGAAAACGGGCCTGCTCTAAGGCTAAATAGGCCTGGACATGCTCCAGTTCTTTCGACAGCGGAATGAATAACTGCCTGGCGCCCTGTAAATTACTGCGAAAAAACGTCCCCAAATCCAACAACAGTTTTCTTGCCAGCATGGCATCGGTTCTGCATATGGAAACTAACGTATTAATGGAATTAAAGAGAAAATGCGGATTAACCTGTGCCTGAAGCGCCTTGATCTCCGCATCGGCAAGCAGCTTTTTCTGCCGCTCTACCTCACCCAGTTCCAACTGGGTAGAGAACAGCTTACTCAATCCTTCAGCCAGCTCTTCCTCCGCAGCACTCATGGAATGCGCCTTTCTGTAGTACAGCAAGAGGGCGGCGATCGGTTCTCCGCTGACCACAAGAGGCAAAACGATGACCATGGCAAAGGGGAATGTCTGCTCCTCCTGTTTGTTCCGGCGCTTAAAAACGACCCTCTGGCCGGACACCAACGCGTTTCGAATTAAGGATTGATGCATCCGCTGGGACACGTATAGTTCTTCCTCGCCGCCGCCAACATAGGCAATGATTTCCAACCGGTTCGTAATACCAATAGCGTCGGCGCCGCTTTGCCTATGGATGATTTTCGCCGCTTCTCTACATGAGGAAGCATGAAGTCCCTGACGGAAATAGGGAAGCGTTTTGTCTGCAATAAACAAGGCTTTATGCGTTTCAAAAGCGCGTGCTTTCGCATCTTCCTTTAGAACGGTCTCCAATATTTGCGCAAAAATCCAAACCCCTAGTGAATTAATGACGATCATGGGAATGGCGATTAAACGTACCAATTGAAACGCTAATATATCCGGCTCGGGGAGAAACAAAAGGATGGCCATATGAATCAGTTCTAAGAACAACGCCACCCATAAGGCCGATAAAGGAGTCACTTTACCTTTTCTCTTCAAATATGCGCCGGCCCAACCAGCCAGTAACCCTAATATAAGGAATGAACCCAGCGTAGCCCAATCGGCGAATCCGCCATATAGAAAACGATATCCTCCAATGACCAGGGCAATTCCCAAACCGATCACGGGACCTCCTAATAGCCCCCCCATGATCGTGGCTACGGGGCTGGTGTTGGCGATGGAAGAGTGACCATTGCTGGTTCCCCAATTCCATGCGGTAAGCGCGAGATGATCCGTCATGATATGGATTCCTATGTAATGGCTTACAATTCCAAATAAGGAAAATACCGAAAAAATGATCAGTTTACTTTGTTGATTTAAACCCTTTTGAAAAATAAGGTGAAAGGATTTGATCCGGGTCAACAGAAAGGCAATGGTTACAATCATCGCCATGTTTTCCGCTAGCTGACGCAGTAATTCCCACATGATGAATCACCTCCTTAGCTAGTAACCAATCGGAATCCTATAAAGCGCTTCCATAAAACCTGCTAAGCATTTCTCATTTACGGTAGAGGTAACTCCGGAAACGATCGTCCCTTTACGAGGAACTATAATTTACAAATTTATAGATGTCAATCAGATATTTAACTGATATATCTGAATTCATATTAATTCTAATGATCGTGCGATGTCAATAACGATTTTATAATAAACAAATAACCCACGATGGCACGTGGGCTGTTCAGGGGATATTTTCTTGCACTTCATCAACAACACAAGAATCCGTTAAGTGAATGCCATATGCTCCATTACTTCTGGAGTTCCTTGACATATAAAACCATTGCCGACATATCCTTATCTCCATGTGAGCTTTCTTTTGCCTGTTGAAACAAAGATGTGATTGGCTTCCCTACAGGCAGGTTTATATCATTGTCTTCGGCCATTTTTTGTACCAGCGTCAAATCTTTAAACAGCAGCTTCAAAGCAAACCCCGCTTGAAATTGATTTTGGGCAATGAAATTCGTGTAGTGTCTCTCAAAAATCCGGCTCTGCGCATAGCTTGCATTTAAGATGTCGAACATCAATGGCCCGTCGATGCCCATTTTTTCTCCAATGATGAACGCTTCGCTGGCTGCTTGCGTATGAACGCCGACCATGTATTGATTGATCAATTTGATAATCGTTCCGCTGCCTACAGGTCCGGTATGATAAATTTGTTTCCCCAGCACTTCAAACAAAGGATATACCTTATGGAATACTTCCTTTTTCCCGCCGACCATTATGCTTAATGTTCCGCTCTCTGCTCCGAAATTCCCTCCGCTTACAGGCGCGTCCAAAAACTCTATCCCCTTCTTCGCGGCTTCCTTCTCTATTTTATGGTTCAGGTCCGGAGATACCGTGCTGAAATCGATCAGGATTTGTCCGGCATGTCCGTTGGCTACGATCCCGTCGGAGCCGAGGAAAACCTCCTCCACATCAGCGGGAAAAGGCAAACAGGTCATCATCACATCAGCAATTCGCGCTAACTCGGGAAGCGAATAGCCCGTCTTCCCCCCGGCCTCGGCAAAGAGCTGCTCGCGGCCCTTGCTGCGATTCAGCCCATACACTTCATAATTAGCCTTAACCAAGTTTTTGGACATGGGCAATCCCATATTCCCGAGCCCGATGAAAGCAACCTTCATATGTTTCCCTCCTGTGGTTTGTTCAGAATACGCTTACGTAAAGGGTCCTATAAACCGGAGTTCATAGGACCTTGCGAGAAGCTTTTACGATTCGGGAAGAATCGCCTCCGTTACCATTTCCCATTCATGGATCTCATAACCTCTTGCCTGGTGAATCACATAAGGGTCCTGTTGGACGATATGCCTGACTTCCTCTTCCGAATCGGCTTTATAAATGACCAGACCTCCGGCTCCGTCCAAGAATCTGCCATTGGCAAAAATTTTTCCTTCCTTGCGCCTGATCGCCAGATAATCAAGGTGCTGCGGACGGTATTCCTGGCTCTTTTCCGGACTAAGCATCGGTAAAAAGACAGCAAAATATTTCAATCATCCTCATCTCCTTCCGGATTATTTTGATCGGCTTAACGGATTACCGGCTTTTACGACTTCTCCGAGTGCATTATACAGCACGGGTGTAATCGCAATACCGATATAAGGAGCTCCCCACTGCTGTTTTTGGGTCACAGCCGGCGCGCTCGCCACCTGAATCCCCACCGTAACCCCATGCTTCCGTCCTGCCGCCATCACGCGGTCCATCGCTTGTTGAACCTCCGGGTGCTCCGGTCCTTCAGCACTGTACCCCATCGTGACCGACAAATCCGTTGGACCGATATAGCAAATGTCAATTCCCGGCACACTCATAATCTCATCAATATGGTCGACGGCTTCCGGCGTTTCAATATGTACGGCGATCAGGATTTCTTCATTGGACTGCTGCAAATAGGCAGCGCCGCCTCCTTTACCGTATTGTGCCGACCTGCATGAATAGGCCGTGCCTCTTCTGCCAACCGGAGGATATTTTGCTTTTTGCACAACTTCTTCCGCTTCTTCCTTCGTATTGACCATCGGAACATGAAGTCCCATCGCACCGCGGTCAAGCGCTTTTTGAATATCGGATTTATCGTAAGCCACCCGTACAATCGGAACGGTTCCGGCCAATTCCGCGGCGCGTATCATCTCTTCGACTTCTCCCCAGCTAAACGGGCCATGCTCGTTGTCAATAACGACAAAATCAAAACCTGCATGTCCGAGTATTTCGACTACTGATGGAGAATGAAACCCGATAAAGCAGCCCGTGGCACACTGTCCGTTTTTCAATTTCTGTTTCACCATGTTCGGCATCATTCATGCCCTCCCTCAATGCATAATGGTCAGCTTCTCTAATTTGTTCTGTAATGCCATCATACTTGATGAAAGAGGCAGCGGCCTATTTTCAGGACAAACCGCTAATTTAAAGTGACTAAATATATGTAAAAGACGACAAACTGTTTTCAAAATTTGTCTTTATAAAAGTTATAAAAGGTGCCAATAAAAGTTAAAATAAAAACCAGCACCCTCATAAGGGTACTGGTTAAAGGTTGTGATTATGCATCCTCCAACGGATTAACGCGCAAAAATATGCTTACCGATTTTCAACACTTGCGGACGCGTCCAAATCCATGCGCTCGTTGCCGTGTCGGGATTAAAGTAATAAAGCGAGTTTTTCGTCGGATCCCAACCGCGTACGGCGTCGAAGGCTGCCAGATAGGCGCTGCGGTCGGGTGTTAACCAATACTGTCCGTCATCTACTGCAGTAAAGGCTCTTGGTTGGAAAACTACGCCTTGAATTGTATTCGGGAATAAAGGCGACTGTATCCGATTCATGACGACAGCTCCTACGGCCACCTTGCCCATGTAAGGCTCACCGCGTGCTTCGCTGTGTATAACTCGGGCCAGGATATCGATTTCCGCCTGATTTAAGCTGTATTTTTTAAGCATAGCCCACGTGCGGTCCCCAACAATGCCGTCCGCCGTGAGGCCGTAATTTTTTTGAAAGCTGCGTACGGCGGAGGCTGTGTGTGCTCCGTATTTACCGTCTAGGGGCTGCTGGTAGTAACCCAAAACCTTCAGCCGGTACTGCACATCCCATACATCCCCATTGGAACTGCCCATCTTGAGCGTTGGTGCGGCGTTTGCGTGATCCGCATATACCGCAAATGAAAAAAATAAAAGGAATGAGAAAAGGATGGCCATCGTCCATTTTTTCATGGTATGATCTCTCCTTTCATCCTTTTTCATTGTACCGGGTGACGGTATCGGGTCACAACCCGCAATTATTGGCATTAATTTGGAAAAAAATAAGCAAGCCTCATCCCGGGGCTTGCTTACATGAAAGAGTGTTACGGTTGTGCTCCCAACTGCACTTCTTCTATGTAATTCACTTTTCTCCAGATTTCTCCTAAGATTACAGGTCTTCATGATCGCCATAAACAACAAAGGAGCCGCGCTGCCGATAGCTCCATTTACATCCTTCATTTTCCTCGAAAATGCATCATTCCCTATAATCCTTCACGGCAATGCGCTCCATATTTCTTTTGTTTTTATTTATCGTTTATATTTAAAGTTCCCATAATCGATAACCACGACCCGATTATTCCGTTTTAAACGCAGGTTAGGCGTATAGGGTGTATGATAATCGCGTACACTCCTTGAGGGAAGGATTCCATTTTTATGAAATTTCTTTACTAATTTCTTAAGTTTTTTTCTATATTTAGGAATATTGGGGAATTTTTTATTATACTTTTTCATGGTTACCCAGCGATATGACGTGTCGTAATCGATAATTCGGGCAAGGTGTTTTTTTATCGGTCTCTCGGATGACTTATACATGATGACTTCCGTTTGATTAGACCGGATTCCCTTTTTGGATTTGGCTACTTTAAACACACGGCGTTTGCCTAAATCGTATACGATTCGCGTTCTGCCGGCCCCAATGAATTTCTTTCCTTTTATTTTCTTTTTCATGTACCTGTCCAATTTAATCAAGGTCGACTCCCTCCTTTCCAACCCTATGTTGAATCATCACTTCGGGAGCTGCGTATTTTATCAAAATATTATTTTATTGTAAATTTAGTATATGTTGAGAAAAAAAATCCGAACTGGGTATTCATATCACTAGTAAAAAATGGTCTTGAAGCTGGCTATATGGAGGGTCATCCGTTTACCGCATTTGCCATTTCTACTGAATCACCTTTATCGATTGATCTTTTGCAGACACCATGAGAATGAAATCATGATATGCAAAAACATCTGACGCCTGATCCGTAATGGCCAGATGAAGATCCCCGGATTGATCCAATACCTTAACGCCATATCCTTCTCCCGCTGCAAGCTTGCATATGATTTTATCATTCACGAATTGGACGCTTTCCACCGGCTCTTTGATTACAAGCGCATCTTCTTTGGACGGTTCCACCCTGTAAAGATGGGATTGCCCTTTTACATTGGCAGCGGTGTAGTACACCTGACCGTCGATTTCGTCATACCAATTGGCAACGGGAAGATCGGATAATTTTTGCTCATCCGTTCCATCCAGGTTCGCTGAATATAAAGAATGATCCGCATCTTTTACATAGTACAGCTTGTGATTCAATATTTTAAAATGGCTCACTTCCGCATGGATGATCTTTTCCGTTTCATTTGTCTTGATATTGATCTTGTAAATCTTGTTTAAATCCCCATGTTCAACAGGATACGATGATGCCAGCACATAGACATCGTCTCCGAGAACGGTAGTGGAGCGATCTGGGCCAAAGCTTGTGGACGTACCGTCATTCGTTACATGCCATCCGTAGATCAGATTCGGATTCCCTATCCGTTTGCCATGTTGATTCTCTTGCCCGGCCGCAGCCAGCAATAGATTATTCCCTCCTGGCGGCACGAATTGATGGATAGTTAAGGTTCCATTCGGAGTCTGTTTAAAATCGAGATACCCTTGTTGCTCTATTGCAGCCTTTCCATTGTCGTTTACCTTGCAATAGACATCGTAGCCCATGATTGCTCCGCCAACATGATAAGAGAACCAGAGTTCGTCATCTCTGATCTCAAAATTCAAACGCTTATTAAAGCTGTATGAGGTATCCACATCATAAGAATATACCGGTTCTTTATTTGACGTGTTATGAACAGGCGCTCTGTATACATGGTTCGTGTTTCCTATGGTTTCTGCAAAGTAATAATATCCTTTAAACACGGCAACATCATTCTCACCTGCAAAGGTTGGGAGATCCACGGTTTTCACCTGAGGGTTGCCGGAATTTATATTCAGACCTTCGTTATCGTCCCACACATATTCCCAACCCCATTCATCATGTGCAAATTTCCAGGTCAGAGGGAAATAGATCACGTTGTTGAAGCTTAAAAGGGGATATTCTTCTTTAGAATTGTCCACCGTCCTGCCGTTGATAGTAATCTTAAATGCAGGGATGGCTGCCTTGTAGCCGCCCGAATGTTTATGATCGGTTTTGTAAGGAACATAAGATGAAGTCACTTTTCCTTTAGCAATGTTAAGCCCGTCCTGTTGCGTCCATTCCGTTTCCAAGCCCAAAAGTCTGGAATCATACCATGTCATCGGAACATAGGTGATATCCCTATACACGAGTAACGGATATTCCCGGTATTCATTTTCGACTTTATTTCCGTTAAGCTTCACCTCAAATGTTGGCAATGTAACGCTTACACGATGCTCCGCAGCGAGACCTCTACCGAAAGGCAGAAGCAAACTCAAACAAAGCGTCAATGAACCGGCCCATAAAAACATCTTCTTTCTCACAGGAATCGTCGTCCTCTCTAACGTTTCTTTAGAATTACTTTTGTCGTATATTTTCCGGCTTCCACTGCAAACGAATCGTTGGATGCGATTAATAATTCTTCAATAAAAGAAAGACCCGGTGTGTAAATAAAGCTTCCGCCAACCTTTAACGCGTTTAGAATTTCCATATATTTTCGAGCGCAGGCTTCGAACTTCCCGTCGGTTTTTAAATGATGATGAGTAAAATGGTTTGAAATTGACCGTTAGCCGACTCATAAAAAAGACTTTTATTTCGATTGTGAACAATTTGTTGGTCTATTGCCTCTTGAAATTCAGATAAGGTGAACGTTCATACCCCTTCTTTCCGGAGTTGGCGGTCATTTCTTTCATTTTTACATTTTCCGGCTGCCTTATTTAAGGCTCTGCAGATCGGCATCACTTTGATTTAATATATTATCCTCCAGCACCGCATATTTATCGCCATATTCTTTGATGATATGTTTTTCTCCCCAATCACATAAGGCATCCAATATCGATTTGAGACTCCATCCGTATTCACTGAGCTCATATTCTACCTTGGGCGGGACCTGGTTATAGACGATTCGGTTCACGATGCCATCCTCTTCCAATTCTCTGAGCTGCTGAGTCAACATTTTTTGTGTTATTCCGGGCATCAGGCGTTTTAAATCGCTTGTCCGTTTTTTACCGCGCGTTAAATGGCACAGGATGACGCATTTCCATTTTCCCCCGATGACCTCAAGGGTAGCCTCAACCGAGATGTTGTATTTCTTTTTAGTCATCGTTCATCTGCCTCCTTGGTGTATAGGAACTTTTGAGTACCTATGGTACTTTAAAGTACGTACTGTTCATTTTTGTCCGCTGGATACATAATAACATTTACCGGCCGGTAATTACCAGATAGGAGTGGAACGAATGTCTTTGGATAAAAATAGAAGTACGTTGGCGCTTCTAGCCTTGGCCATAAGCGCCTTTGCGATTGGAACAACCGAGTTTATCAGTGTAGGGCTCCTTCCCCTGATCGCTGAAGATTTAAACATCTCCGTTACCTTAACCGGGTTAACCGTTACGTTATATGCCCTGGGCGTTACTTTCGGAGCGCCGGTATTAACAGCTGTGACATCGGGCATTCCCCGCAAAACGCTGCTGGTGTGGATCATGCTTGTTTTTATTATAGGCAACAGCCTTGCCGCTCTTTCCAGCGGAATTGTAATGCTGCTTACAGCCCGCGTCATCTCCGCGCTCTCTCACGGTGTTTTCATGTCGATCGGTTCGACCATCGCGGCCGACCTCGTACCTGAGAACCGCAGGGCCAGCGCTATTGCGATCATGTTCTCCGGGCTGACGGTCGCCACCGTTACCGGTGTGCCGCTCGGCACCTTTATCGGCCAGCAGCTGGGCTGGCGCGCAGCCTTTATTTCAATTGTCGTCATTGGCATTGTTGCTTTCATCGCCAACATGATCCTTGTCCCTTCCCATTTGCGCAAAGGCGGCAAGATACAGATTCGCGATCAAATGAAACTTGTCACTAATGGACGGATGCTGCTTGCGTTTATGATTACCGCCCTCGGGTATGGAGGAACCTTTGTCGTTTTCACTTATTTATCCCCGTTACTGCATGACATCACCGGATTTAAGGAAACGACGGTAGCCTTCATTCTCCTGCTGTACGGAATCGCCATCGCCATCGGCAATGTCATCGGGGGCAAGGCGGCGAACCGAAAGCCGCTTACGGCCTTGCTGTGGATGTTTGTTTTACAAGCTCTTATACTCTTTCTTCTTACATTCACCGCCCCGTATAAAATTCCGGGATTAATCACCATCTTCGGCATGGGATTGCTGGCTTTTATGAACGTACCCGGACTTCAGGTTTATGTCGTCACGCTGGCAGAGCGTTACGCCCCCAGGGCCGTCGATGTCGCATCTGCCGTTAATATTGCCGCCTTTAACGCAGGCATTGCCATTGGAGCCTATCTGGGCGGTATCGTTACGGATGCCATCGGGCTTATTCATACGGCTTGGATCGGCGCAGTCATGGTATTGGCAGCCGTGGTCCTCACAATCTGGAGCATGGTTCTGGAAAGAAGACAGAAAACCGCAGCTGCGGGAACCTGCTTATCAATACATTGAACCATTGAACCGCATGAAATACTGACATAAATAAAATAATAAAATCTGGAGGCAGTCCTTATGACCCAACATTTACAAAGCAAAATTGCACTGAACAATGGAGTTCAAATGCCCTGGCTGGGCATCGGCGTTTTTAAAGTAGAAGAAGGCTCGGAGCTCGTCGAAGCCATTACATCAGCGGTAAGACACGGCTACCGAAGTATCGATACAGCGGCGATTTACGGCAATGAAAGCAGTGTCGGACAAGGAATCCGCGAAGCTCTTCACGAGAACAATCTTGCCAGAGAAGAGCTCTTTGTCACTTCTAAAGTATGGACGGTCGACCTGGGTTATGAATCCACACTAGCCGCTTACGAGACGAGCCTGAATAAGCTGGGCTTGGCATATTTGGATCTTTACCTCATCCACTGGCCGGTGGCTGGCAAATATAAAGATGCTTGGAGAGCTTTGGAGACCCTTTATCAACAGGGTCGGGTTAAAGCGATCGGGGTCAGCAACTTCCAGATTCATCATCTGGAGGATCTAATGAAGGGTGCGGAAATTAAACCCATGGTGAACCAGGTGGAATTCCACCCGTTCCTGACGCAAAAAGAGCTGCTCAGCTTTACGAAAAAGCATAACATACAGCTGGAAGCCTGGTCGCCGTTAATGCAAGGACAGCTGCTGGATCATCCGGTTCTCAAGGAAATTGCCGACAAGCACGGCAAATCTGTCGCTCAAGTCATTCTGCGCTGGGATCTGCAGCATGAGGTTATCACCATACCGAAGTCAACAAAAGAATACCGGATCATCGAAAATGCATCGATCTTCGATTTTGAGCTGACGAAGGATGAAATGGATCAAATCGATGCGTTAAACCAAAACCGCCGTGTCGGCCCGGATCCGGACAACTTTGATTTTTAATTAGAAGCCGATCAGACCAGGACGCCGTCCCTTCCCTTGCGGAAGGACGGCGTTTTGAGCCTTATAGAAGGTTAATCCGTTTCTTAACGATGATTGTATTGAAAAAGCCGAGTGAGGAAATTATTCATCAACAAGGGTAGCGAAATCAGGATAGGAGGATCATCCGGACGGGGAACGTGAAGCATAACATGCTGATGGGGTACGGAGCCATAGGGTGCGACTATGATCGGCTGTTTTGACCGGAAGCGTAAGGTTGTATGCGGAAGCAGAACATCCATGGTTTGCATCCCCCAGGAGATGGATGTAGCCATCAGATAATAGGTGCCCGGTTTGACACCCGTAAAACAAAAATGTCCTAAAGAAGAAAGCAGTGTGCCATAAAGGGGAAGTCCTTCCGGAATCGGTTTGGCAAACAAGCCGATCAGAATGACGCCTTCAAAAGGCTGCTCGGCTTGGACGGTCCCTTGTATTCTGGCGTGTTGATTGGAAGCAGGAGGAGATTCGTACCAATGCTTAAGCGTCCGCAGTGTATGGAAGTGGCTCTCCGCTTGCAGCAAGGAGGAATTCCGAAAATCCGACGGCGTCATGCCTACCCGTTCGGTAAATCGGGTGGTGAAGGTTCCCAGACTCTGCTGTCCGATCTCCAATACAATATCGCGAACGCTCAAATTCGTGCGCAGCAGCAGCTCTTTTGCCTTTTGCAGCCGGAGGGATGAAACATAATATAAAGGCGGAATGCCCGTTCTTTCTTTGAAAATGCGCGTGAAATGGTATGGACTGTAGGCGATATGAGCGGCCAGTCGGGAGAGCGAAAGCGGTTCGTCCATATGCTGATGAATATAAGCGATTACCTCGTCTATTCTGCATATCGGTCAATCCGCATTCCTGCATCTTCCTTCCGTCCGTATTTTAGGTGATGACCAGTCAACTTGGATACCCCACACGATTAAAGCGCTTTACAAAAATAATTATATCAAACATATGTTCTGTTGTAAATCATTTCCTTCCGCAGTACAAAATTTATTTGCATGGTCTCCCGCATTGAGTTATGCGCCCTTCAAAGCTTATAATAGGACGAGAAAAAGTTAAAAGAAAAGGTGTTATTTATGAGCATATTAAATGTAGAACGGCTAAGTCACGGCTTCGGAGACCGCGCTATCTTCAACGACGTATCCTTCCGGCTGCTCAAAGGCGAGCACATCGGACTCATTGGCGCCAACGGTGAAGGAAAATCTACCTTCATGAACATCATTACGGGCAAACTCCAGCCGGATGACGGCAAGATCGAATGGTCCAAACGCATGCGCGTCGGGTATCTTGATCAGCATGCGGTGCTCAGCAAGGGCTTGACGATCCGCGATGTCCTGAAGGGAGCCTTCCAATACCTGTTCGACATGGAACAGGAGATGAACGACATGTACGCGAAAATGGGCGATGTTTCACCGGAAGAGCTTGAGCAGCTGCTCGAGGATGTCGGAACGATTCAAGATACATTGACGAATCAGGATTTTTACATGATCGATGCCAAGATCGAGGAAACCGCCCGCGGACTGGGACTTACGGATATCGGACTGGATAAGGACGTCAATGACCTTAGCGGCGGACAGCGAACAAAGGTATTACTCGCGAAGCTGCTGCTCGAAAAGCCGGACATCCTGCTTCTCGACGAGCCGACGAACTATCTCGATGAGCAGCATATCGACTGGTTGAAACGCTACCTGCAGGATTACGAGAATGCCTTCATTTTAATTTCTCACGACATTCCGTTCCTGAACAGCGTCGTTAACCTGATCTATCATATGGAAAATCAAGCATTGACCCGTTATGTCGGCGATTACAACCATTTCCTGCAGGTCTATGAAATGAAAAAGCAGCAGCTTGAAGCAGCCTATAAGCGCCAGCAGCAGGAAATTGCGGACTTGAAAGACTTCGTAGCCCGTAATAAAGCAAGTGTTGCGACGAGAAACATGGCGATGTCCAGACAAAAGAAGCTCGACAAGATGGAAATCATCGAGCTGGCAAAGGAAAAACCGAAGCCGCAGTTCAACTTCAAGGAAGCGAGAACCTCCGGTAAGCTGATTTTTGAAACGGCGGAGCTTGTCATCGGTTATGACCATCCTTTATCGAATCCCCTTAACCTGCGCATGGAACGCGGCCAGAAGATCGCGCTTGTGGGTGCGAACGGGATCGGCAAGACGACGCTGATGCGCAGTATTTTAGGGGAGATTCAGGCTCTGTCCGGTTCCGTCCAGCTCGGAGAAAGCTTGAGCATCGGCTACTTCGAGCAGGAAATGAAGGAGGCCAATTACAATACATGCATCGAGGAAGTGTGGAACGAATTCCCTTCCTTTACACAGTTCGAGGTGCGCGCGGCGCTGGCCAAGTGCGGACTCACAACCAAGCATATCGAAAGCAAAATTGCCGTGCTTAGCGGCGGGGAAAAGGCAAAAGTGCGGCTTTGCAAGCTGATCAACCGCGAAACAAACCTGCTTGTTCTCGACGAGCCGACCAACCACCTGGATGTGGATGCCAAGGACGAGCTCAAGCGCGCCCTCAAGGCTTACAAAGGCAGCATCCTGATGATTTCTCACGAACCGGAATTTTATCGCGATATCGTTACCGATACATGGAACTGTGAATCCTGGACGACTAAAGTGTTTTAAACGATGTTTCCCAAGCATATCCAACCGCGCTAGGTCGGATATGCTTTTTTTACAACAGAAGTATGTCGATTTGCCTCCATACAAAAGCAGTCCAAGACCTGAAAACAAAGTCTCGGACTGCTTGATGTGAAGGACTCCATCCTCCATTGCGATGAGGCCCCGCGACAATCTTTTTTACACGCGGACAAGGATGCTTGGATTCAAGTCAGCAACGGTATTGCTTCCTGAAAGAGCCATCGCCACATCCAGTTCGCCTAACAAGGTATCCAGTACGCTTGCAACGCCTTGTTCCCCCGCGACAGCCAAGCCCAGCATAAACGGACGCCCGATCATGACCGCATTGGCCCCTAAAGCCATCGCTTTGACAACGTCCGAGCCCGTGCGAACGCCGCTATCCAGAAGTACGGGAAGCCGCCCGTTCACCGCTTCTGCAATCCCGGGCAGTGCGTCCAATGCGGAGACAGCCCCGTCGAGCTGGCGCCCGCCGTGATTGGACACAACGATGCCGTCCGCTCCATGCTCCAAGGCAAGCTTCGCATCCTCCGGATGAAGTATGCCTTTTAACAAAATCGGCAGGCTGGTATGCTCGCGTAAAAAAGCAATGTCGCCCCAGCTCAATGCCGGATGGTAGATCCCACGGATAATTTCTTCTACTGCATTCTCCGGGGTGACTTCCGTCAAACGAGAGCGGAACACAGGGTCCTGAATATAGTTGGCCAGCCCCTTCCCTTCCCGAAGCGGAGAATACCCGTTGCGTAAATCACGGCGTTTCCATCCTTGCATGATGGTATCTACCGTCAGTACAATCGCAGAATAACCCGCTGCTTCCGCCCGCCTTACCATGCTTGCGGACACTTCGCGGTCGTTGGACCAGTAGAGCTGGAACCAGCGGGGAGCATCTCCCATCGTTTGTGCGATCTGCTCCAACGAATAAGAGGAAACGGTGCTGACCACAAAAGGAATTCCAGCCGCCGCTGCAGCTCTGGCCGTCGCAAGCTCGCCATCCGGATGAGCAATGGCCTGCATGCCGACCGGCGCCAATAGAACCGGAGTACGCAGCTGTTGGCCAAAGAGCGTGATGTGCACCGAACGATGGGTGACATCCCTCAACATCCGCGGGACAATCGCCCACCGGGAAAACGCTTTAATGTTGGCTGCCAACGTCTCTTCCACACCCGACCCGCCGATGATATAATCAAATGGACCGTCAGGCAGAATCTCTCTTGCCTTCAATGCCCAATCTTCAAACGAGACCGGAAGTGATTTCGTATTTTTGTCCACTCTTGTGAACAAATAAGTTTCTTTATTGTCCTTTGCTACTGCCACAACGCACTCTTCCCTTCCCCTGGTTAGCGAATACCGCTATCCCAAACTAGCTGTCAAATTCATGCAGCATCGTAGATTATTCTACAATTAACCCTTAAATCCTGCAAAGTGAATCCATCCGACGTGAACTTCGATGGATGCCCTTGGTTGGGTCCAGCCTATCCCGCAGCAAAAAAAAACAGAGCAGCCGCTCTGTTTTAAGGTATTTCTATCCGATTGAATCCGCATGCCCTAGTGTGCAGACACTCGCTTGCCTTCCGTATCCCCTTCCGGCAACGCGGCTCGTTTAAGAAAAAATGATATTGTCCAAGCGATGGCGACCAGCCCAAATGCAAGCAAGAACGCGCTTTTCATTCCGGCCATCATGGCTGGAATTTGCAGTCCGGCCGCTTCTTTCGCAGCCGCCGCACGTTCCAGAAAGCGTTCGGAGCTATTGGTCATCACGGTGACCAGCAGTGCGGTACCGATCGCGCCCGCCACCTGCTGAAGCGTGCTGATAATGGCCGTACCGTGAGGATATAGCGGGGGCGGAAGCTCGTTCAAAGCGTTGGTCATGACCGGCATCATTAACATCGAGATCCCCAGCATCAACAGCGTGTTCCATACCATGATCATGCTGTATGAGGTGGACAAGGTGATAAAGGCAAACTGCCACAGCGAATGGCCTATCAGCGCCAATCCGATGACCGCAAGCCACTTGGCGCCGAATTTATCAAATAACCGGCCCGTAATCGGCGACATCATCCCCATGACAATACCTCCGGGCAGCATAACCAGACCTGCCTTCAACGGACTGTAGGCCAACGCGTTCTGCAAAAAAATCGGCAGCAGCAGCATGGCGGAGAACATCGCCATCATAACGATGATCATAATCAGAGTCGACATCCTGAATATGCTGTATTTAAATGTTCTTAGATCCAGCAAGGGCTCTGACATCGTCAATTGCCTCCATATAAACAGGCCTAAAGAAACGATCCCGGTGGCAATGGGAATAAGGACCCCGTTGCTTGACCACCCCCCGTGTCCTTCACCGGCACTGCTGAAGCCGTACACAATCCCCCCGAATCCTACGGTTGAAAGAAGAAGCGACACCGCGTCAATCTTCGGCTTTGACGTCTCCGTCACATTTTTAAGCTTCAAAAATGCAAAAACAATGACAAACAGAGCGACCGGCAAAACGCTGTAAAAGAGAACCCGCCAGTTGAAATGCTCGACAATGATACCGGACAAAGTGGGGCCGATCGCGGGAGCAAATGTGATCACAATGCCGATCATCCCCATGGCCGAGCCTCTTTTTTCAATAGAAACCGTGGCGAATACCACATTGGTCAATAAAGGAAAAAGCACCCCGGTTCCCGCGGCTTGAAGCACCCTTCCGATGAAAAGCAGGGCGAACCCCGGTGCGATAGCCGCTACGAATGTACCTGCTGTAAACACGCACATGGCTGAAAGGAACAAGCTTCTTGTTGTAAACCGCTGAATCAAAAAAGCGGTGACCGGTATGAGCATACCGATTACCAACAGATATCCGGTTGTCAACCATTGCGCGGAGCCAGGCGAAATCGCGAGGTCTCCCATGATTTTGGACAAAGCTACACTTAGGAGCGTTTCATTCAATATGGCTGCGAACACGCCAAGGATCATAACCATGACCACTAAAAAGTTGCTTTTGCTCCCAAATGTCCCTCCGTCAGCATTTGATTCGTACTGATTTTCCACAGTCTTTCTCCTCTCATGTCTAATGCCGCCGACTGAACTCTTTATACGTCAGGATTGATTTTATATCTTCTCTATTCTAACATGCAGCAGGGGTCGAGGTTTCTTACCGATTGCTCTATCCCCCTTTCAAACCAGTCCCTTTACCAATATGTATGCATGAATGGAATTACATTTCCGTTTTGACAGCATCAGTCGCGTTCACGCGGGCTTCAAGCCATTGCAGCAAATCCCCGGTCACTTCATCGCGATTCGTTTCGTTCAGCATCTCATGCCTCCCTCCGGAATAGAGCCTGTAGGTTACATCGTGCACCCCTTGTCTTTGAAGCTCGTATACAAGCCATAAGAACGATTTGCCCATACCGCCTACCGGATCCTTATCCCCGGCAAACAAGTAAACCGGCAGCGATTTCGGAATGCGCCCCAGTCGATCGGAACGGTAGGCCTCCAACAAACCTTTGGTCATATACATAATGAACTCGTTCGTGATCCCTGCATTGCACAGGGGGTCTTTCATATAGGCATCAACCTCCGCTTCGTCCCGGCTTAACCAGTCGTACCTGGTGCGGTTCGGACGAAAAAACAAGTTGTACTGACCTGTTACCAGCCAGTTCAACAACCGGCTGCAGTGCTTTTCTCCTTGCAGGGTTGAGAACAGCTTGCCAAGCAGGAAGCCAAGACTGTGCAGCAAGGTTTGCCGCCCTTTCGTCCCGGATAATATCATCCCGTCCGCTTTATGGGGATAACGCTCCATGTACAATAACGTCAAAAACGACCCCATACTGTGCCCCAACACGAAAACAGGGACCCCGGGGTATTCGGAGCGGATGCGATCCGTCAGCAGGGCCAGCGCCTCCACCATCCTGTCGAATCCGGCATGGCCAATATGCGTAATCCGCTCGGACGTCCCCGCCGTCAAACCGTGCCCGCGATGATCATTCGCATAAACGGCAAAGCCCGATTGCGTCAGCTGCACCGCCAGCCGTTTGTATCGCTGTGCTCTTTCCGCCAGGCCATGGGCAATTTGCAGAACGGCCTTTACCGGCGTCCCTTCCTCCGGAAGCCAACGGTGAACCGTAATCGACACACCTTCCGCATCATGGAATGTGAAGATGTCACTGATCATCAAGACGCCTCCTTTTTTTGATTATAACTTAAATCGGATTGCGAATATAGAAAAAGCCCACATCAACCTCTGACGTATCCCCCTTGGAACGGACATTGAAAAACGCTTCATGCCGCTAAATGGCTAAGGGCTCACTTCAAAACGCCATAAGGTTTTGTGGGCTGTATGATATCGATTGGTTGGCGTTGTTCTAAACCAACTTTTTGAGTACAATCCTGCCGGCTGCATTCATCTCCCATACGGGCCTGTATTCATTACCCCAGCTGATCAACATTTTCTCATAAAACATTTTCCTCAGATGATTATAAATCTTGATCTTGCTTGCCGATTTATTCAGATCATACCTGACATTGTGCAAAAACTTCGGTACATGCACCCATTCAAATTTCCCAACCAGCCGCAGGATCATCCGGGCATCCTCATAATATCGGCCCTTCCAAGGGTCATCGGGATCGTCTGTAATCCATCCGCCCACTTTGCGTACACAAGAAACCCTGTAGCACCTTGGATTTAACATATATCCCAGATTTAGGAGAAAGTCGTATTTGGAGTTAAAAGAAGGCTGTATCACTTGATCCCATAGCACGGATTGTTTGTGTTCATTGATGCTCCACAAACGATGATTTCCATAGGAAAAAGCAGCACCCGGCCGATGTTCCAAAGCTTCGATTAATGATATGGCCGCATTCGGTTCCAACCAGTCATCCCCGTCCAGCTGGATCATATAAGGAGTGCGTACCTTTGCCAGAGCGGCATTGAGAACAACGGAAATCCCCGAATTTTGCTTCATCCTGACCACCTGAATCCGTTTATCGTTGGCGTAGCGGTTGATCACAGTCATGGAATTATCAGAGGAAGCATCGTCATATATTAGAATGTCGGCAGGGGGATGAGTCTGGTTGATCGCACTTGTAATCGCATGCTGCAATTGATTCTCCATATTATAAACCGGAATTACAATGGTATAGTCCATTTTAGAGCTCATCCTTTCTTTATTTGTTCGGAACCAGGTCAACTAAAATATAAGCGTCCCCATCCTTTTTCCAAATCGCCCGATACTCATTTCCCCATTCTCTTAACATCTGATTGTACAAATCATAGCGGTATTTCCATCTCATCGGACGGCTAGTTTCAAAAGCTCTTATATTTTGGGCATACTTGCGTCTATGGTATAAAAACTGGTTAAGCCATACCATCGGATACTTGGCGGACAATCTCAATAAGATTTGGACGTCTTCCGAGTAGATATCCTCTTTTTTCTGCGACAACCATCCTCCGATATCCCGCACGGCTTGAGTCAGGTAAAATCTCGGCAGCAGGGTATGATTCATATGTTTTAATAAATCGTAACGGTCTGTATACTGCCTGAGCACAATAGGTTCCTGTTTTATGACCTTACCGGCCTCGTTTTCCCAATATACAATATTGTTTGCATAGATTAATCCTGCATCGGCAAAAGCTCCCGCAGCAGCGACCATTTGCCCGAGCGCTGCCTGATCCAGCCAATCATCCGCGTCAAGTTGAATAAAATGAGAAGTTTCAATCAGGGTCAGGGCATAGTTTAGCGCATGCGCCTGGCCCAGATTTCTTTTCAGCGTTATGCATTTAATCCGTCGGTCCTTCAAATAAGGCTCAATCTTAGCCAACGAATGATCGGTGGAAGCGTCGTTGATGATGATCAATGTCCAGTCCGAATGGGTTTGATGCAGTACGCTTTGAATCGCCCGATCTATAAATTTTTCTTTATTGTACAATGTAATTACCACGGTAACCTTCATATTGCGGATCCCCCCTTCCTCTTCGGAACAAGCCTTACGGATTGCCACAGATGTTCGGGTCCGACATAATCCGCCGTATAATGATCACCCCACCGAATAAGCGCTCGATTCGTGTACAGTTTTCGAAGACGATTATACACATGGGCGTTGCTGTCCAAACTTAAATTCGAATGATGGTAGCGGAAATGGTATAAGGGACGGTCTACATAGGGCTTGCTGAACAACATCAATTTGTACCTTCCCGTACCGAACATGCCTAGACCGTGATTTTCCGGTGGATTTTCAAGCGAAAAGGCTGTCGGAATGGGATAAATCTGAAAAAAGAGAAAAAAAGAACCCGTAGTCGCCGTTCCAGGTTCATTACCAGAAACTGGATGGCGATAACTGTTAAGCTCGTGTGAGCATTGCGGGTGCAAATTCGGCCCAGACCCAACTTGCGTTTGCCTTCGCCGAACTTTCCTTCTATCGCATTGCGCTT
>NZ_FNDY01000029.1 GCF_900099895.1 Paenibacillus naphthalenovorans | reverse complement strand
CCCCTAGCGCTCGACTTGCATGTATTAGGCACGCCGCCAGCGTTCGTCCTGAGCCAGGATCAAACTCTCCAATAAAGAAAAGCTGATTAGCTCATTATCTACTACTGGTGAGAATCTTTCGATTCTCTATCTTTACACTCACTCGTTGTTCAGTTTTCAAAGGGCAATTTCACGACTAAAACCTTGCTGTACAAGCCTTTTAAAGCTTGTCGTTTATTGTCACCTCGTTTAGCGGCGACTTTTATAATATAACACATTCACCTATCCGATTGCAAGCTTTTTTTATTTTTTTGTTGGAACAGCTTGTTCGGTATAACGAGAACGAGTAATAAAATATCACATCTCATCCTCTGAAGTCAAGTCATTTGATACCTATTTTATGATTACATACGATTTTAATGATACATGCGATTCCTGGCATACCTCGAAATTTCTTTAGGAGAGGCTAATCGCGCATACATACGAAAGATTACTTTATATCTGGATTCAATCGCTTTTTTAATATCCGTATCGATTCTTTGATCATTCAAATCAAAAAGCATTTCGTCCAGTTCCTTACGCAGAACATAATTCAACTCTTTGCATTCCCGTTCATTGAATAAGAAACCCAACATGCGGCAGCGTTAACCCCTCTCGACTTAAAATTCAGGAAACACAAACAAGACGGCAGCAGAAGTACGCAATGAACCTGAAAGGCCGGACTCCCACTGCATACCGTGACCTCCAAAACATCTTGCTCGTTTTATTGTTATGCACAGTTTTTGGAATATTTATGAGCGGACACACATTGTATTTATACCTGTACAAGCCACAACGTGAATGTACTTTCGATTAATGCGGCGACGAACAATACAATAACAAGCATCACGCTAATCGGAACTAACGCTTTGACGAATGCACGAAGTTGTTCTCTTGCTTGCAGGGAACGTGAAGGACTGAAGATCGACAGGAACATTTTGAGCAACAGCATTCCAAGCCGGAGCCCTAAAGCACATGCAATAATAATAGCGGGAAGCTCCAAAATCCCGTGCGGAACAATCGCCTTGATTACAAAGAGCCAGGATTCTTTTTGTCCCGCCGCTACAGCTACATAGCCGAGTACAAGTCCATTTACAATCAGAAAAAATAAAGGGAATATTCCAAAAAGTACGCCCATGACTATGACAAGCAGCGATTTGGATGCATTATTCCAAAAGATCAACCAAAACAACGACCACTGCTGATTCGGTTTCTCCGCTAACGTGTCTGTAATTCGTTTCAACGCTTCCAATTGAGTGTTAATAAAGGCTTGAAATTGTTCCGAGTACAAAGCACCCATCAGCATCCCTGCCAGAAACACCAGAACGGAAGCTATAAAATAATGCTTCATTAATTTTAATTGTTCTACGGCATGATTCCATTTCATCTGTGATCCCTCCGTATTTAAGCATAAGTTATTGGTACGAGCATACATTGTTACTAATACTTGATTAAACAAGCCTTTTCGATTCGAGGATGAGCAAAGGAGGCCAAGCATGTGAATTATTTTTATGTCTTCAGCGGCAAAAAGATAAAACAAGCGCTGATCATTACGGTTGCGATCCTGTTCGCTGCCGGTATTATTTACTCGGAAAGTGAGAATGTTTCCGTGTTTTCACAAAAGCCATCCGCCGTGTACAGCGTAGTAACCGACAAAAAAGTCGTGGCGCTGACCTTCGATATTAGTTGGGGGGATAAACGGACCGAGCCTATTCTCAAAATACTGGAAGATAAAGGGGTTAAGAACGCCACTTTCTTCCTGTCTTCACCATGGAGCAAGGAACATCCGGAAATTGTCAATAAAATTGTGAAAGGCGGTTGGGAAATTGGCAGCCACGGGCATAAACACGTCAATTACAGCAGTTTGAACGATGAAGAGATCCGTGCACAAATTCGAACGGCACACCAGATATTGAGTGAAGTCACCGGCACCTCTCCTCAGCTGATTCGATTGCCGAACGGCGATTTCGATAAGCGCGTGCTCCGAATTGCTGAAGAATTGAACTATTCTGTCATCCAGTGGGATACCGATTCCATGGATTGGCAAAATCCAGGGGTAAACAACATCATCAACCGCGTAGTAAGCAAAGCTCATCCGGGAGATATCATACTGCTGCATGCCAGCGATTCCTCAAAGCAAACTCATGAGGCCCTACCGGTTATTATTGACCAGCTTCGAGAAAAGGGCTTTGAATTTGTCACGGTCAGCCAGCTCATGAAACTGGCGCAAGTGGATAACAAGCCACCGGTAGAGGATACCCTCCTGAAGCAAATTCATTAAAATAAAACTTACAAATAACATAAGAGCCGTTATAGCGGCTCTTTATTTGTTTGCAGTACTTTGGATAAAATTAAAATTTGCCATGCATTGCATGCAAACAGCGGAACCAACATAAATACCGTGGAGGCGGGATTATCCAAGCGAAGCGACGGAATGGCTTCAATCGCCGTGACCGCTATCATGAAAAACAACGTGGGAATCCAAGCGCTTTGATTCGTAAGCCTTGCCTTCCACCAAGATACAATCCCTGAGGCGATTGTAAGAATGACAGGGAACACCAAGTATCCCACCCATGCCGATTGCCCATCGCTTTGCGCATACCGCAAATACACCAAATCAAACAGTACAATCACAATGATGATGACTTGAAGCATATCCCAAGTCCATTTGCGGCGAAACATTCCCATAAACAGGTAGCGAATAATAAGATATGCAAAAAAGCCCATCTGGCTAAGAACGCTGATCGTAGCACCGCCAAGAAACATGGTTAACATACTGAATCCGATTTCTTTGCCGCCAAGAGCCACTTGCTGATCCGAAAATTGCAAAACAAGCCCTGTGACGATGGCAGTGACCGCTCCAACCAAAAGAGTGGTCCAAAACAGGTAAAACCATTTTCTTATTGTCACAACCGTTACCCTCCAATATGTCATCTCAACAGTTAATTGTACCAACCTTCACAATAAAAAGCTAACGACAATTGTGTTAATCCCGCCATCCGTTACAAATACTATGGCTAAAATAATAAGAAAGGAGCCCTGACTAATGATCGCTCGATGGATCCGTGTAGTTCCCGTTCTTTTGATCGTCGGCGTCTTAACGGCTTGCGGTTCCGAGATTCAAGCTTCATCCGGCAACGGCGGTGCTACCTATAAGGATACCAAATCCATGGTACTCGACATACTGAAGACCGAAGACGGTCGAAAGGCTATTCAGGAAGCTACAATTCAACAGAACAGCAAGCTTCAAATCCTTTCTGCAGGCGATACACAGCAATTGCAATTGGCTGTGAAAGATGTACTGGTCGATACGGAGAATAGCCAGTTTCTTCAAAAAATGATCACCGATCCAAGATTTGCCGGACAGTTTGCAAAAGCCATCGAAAAGAATATGAAGCAGCTTCAAAAAGATCTAATGAAGGATCCGGAATATCAAAAACAAATGATGGATGCCATGAAAAGCCCCGATTTTGAGAATTTGCTGCTGGAAACCATAAAAAGTACACCCTATCGAACTCAAATGAAAGCCGTCATTCAAGAGTCTCTTCAAAGTCCCTTGTTCCGTCTGGAATTGATGAATTTAATGAAAAAGGTTCTTCAGGAAGAATCTGCCCCTAAGCAAGGACAACAATCCTCAGGAGGCGGTGGAGGAAATAGTGATGGAGGAAGTCAACAGGGCGGTCAGCAAGGGAGCTAAAAAATGAAATAAAGACAGGCCTTGGTTTAGGCCTGTCTTGTTCCTTCTAACTGACGAATCACTTGCTCTGCCACATCTTTGTAGATTTGCCCGGTTTCGGTATCCGCTTTGTAAACCGAAGGCGAATAATCCGGCTCCGATACATGATTATCCGGTACGCCGAGCGGGATTTGGGCAAGGAGGCTTGTATGCAGCTCCTCTGCAAGTTTCGCTCCGCCGCCACGGCCGAAAACATAATCCTTATTTCCGCATTGACTGCAGGCATAATACGACATATTCTCAACCACACCGAGGATTTCATGATTGGTGTGGAGAGCCATCGCTCCTGCTCTGGCTGCTACGAATGCGGCAGTGGCATGAGGTGTTGTAACGATGATTTCTTTACTGTGAGGAATCATCTGGTGAACATCAAGAGCAACGTCTCCCGTACCTGGCGGCAAGTCGAGAAGAATATAATCCAGCTCTCCCCAATCGACCTCGCTAAAAAAGTTGCGAAGCATCTTGCCAAGCATTGGCCCGCGCCATATGACCGGCGTATTCTCTTCCACAAAGAAGCCCATCGAAATGACTTTCACCCCGAAACGCTCAACTGGAGCAATACGGTTCTCCACAGCCTGAGGCCGCTCTTCGATTCCCATCATGTCAGGGACACTGAAGCCGTAGATATCGGCATCCACCAACCCGACCTTCTTGCCAAGTCTCGCTAATGCAACAGCCAGGTTCACCGTAACGGTCGATTTGCCAACACCGCCTTTACCGCTTGCAACGGCGATAAATTTCACACCCGATTGCGGGTCCAACACGTTCACGCCAGCCTTGGCAGCACCGGGAGCGGCCGCTTGCGACCCAGCCGCAACGCCCGTCTGCTGAACTTTGCGTGCCGCTTCGCTGCGTTCGAAATCGGAAAGCGGACGAAAACGGAGGTGCACCTGCTCCGTACCGATTTTTTTGAAAGCCGCCGTAATTTCTTGCTGCAGCCGCTGCTTATTTTCATCACTTTCATTGGAAAGCAAGACCGTAGCGGACACATGGTTTCCCTTGATCATGACATCTCGGACAAAATTCAAATCGGCTAAACTTATGCCATATTCAGGATCCTTCAACTGGCTCAATGAAGCCAGCAACTGTTCTTTGGTTACCACATCGTCACCTCGGCCGTTAATTATGATGTACGTTATTGCTTATTATACCACAAAATCAATCCGATCCCACTTTTTCCCCGGAATAGTAGCGCAGTATCCCTTGATAGATGGCGGCAGCCACTTTTTTCTGATACGCCGGATCTCTCAACAAAGCCGCTTCCGCAGGGTTGGACAAGAACCCCACCTCCACTAAAGCACTGGGCATCTGGAGTGTTTTCAGTAAATAAATCTCTTTATCTGCTTGCTTCGCCACCCGATCGGTATTCTTCAAGTTTTTCTTCATTTCGTCTTGAATTAAGGCAGCCAATGCAGCATTATCCCTATGATTCGGGTAAAAAAACGTTTGCGCACCTGACCATTTGGCCGACGGTATGCTGTTTAAGTGAATGCTTAAAAATAAGTCCGTCTTTGACTGTGAGATAAACTCCGCCCGTTTCAACAGGTCCTCCGTTTTGCGGCGGCTGTAGCCTCTGGTCGACGGATCCGCCAAATCCCTGTCATCCTCGCGTGTCATCACGACCAGCGCTCCCGCCTGCTGCAAATAATCCCGCAAATACTTGGCGATGGCCAGATTCACGTCCTTTTCATCCAGTCCGTCTTTACTGCGGGCTCCCCCATCCGGTCCGCCGTGCCCTGCATCCAAAGCTATGATCTTACCTGAAAGAGGCATTGTCCAGTAGGTCCATGTTTTGGTCGAAGGAAGCTCATATGTCAACATGAATAGCATAAGAGCGACCAATATGGCGGACATGACAATTTTGATTCCGCTGTGCATGGTCAGCCAGATCACAACCCTCTTTCTTCTTCGGAACATGAAAAATCCACCTCGCATCCCATAGACTCACTTTCATCTTATGGGACGAGGTGGACAATTAGACCAGCCGCTTATACCTGATATTCAGGCTCTTTCATACCTTCTATGAGCACTTCCGCCACTTCCGGACGGGTGAATTGCGGGGGAGGGCATTGACCTTCGCGCAGCAGCGCACGTACCTTTGTTCCCGACAAATGAAGGTGGTCTTCCTTGCCGTGCGGGCAAGTTTTGCTCGAGGCCATATTGCCGCATTTGGTGCAGAAAAAGCTGTGTTCGAAGAACAATGGTGTAATGCCGAGCTCTTCAGCCGTGAAGTTGCTGAAAATTTCCTGCGCTTCATAAGTACCGTAATAATCACCTACACCTGCATGATCGCGCCCTACGATGAAATGCGTGCAGCCGTAGTTTTTGCGGACTATCGCATGGAAAATGGCTTCACGAGGTCCCGCATAACGCATAGCGGCAGGGAACACGCCCAAAAAGACACGATCCTTCGGATAGTAGTTGTCAAGCAGTACAAGGTAACTGCGCATCCGTACGTCAGCCGAAATATCATCAGATTTGGTTTCGCCGACAAGAGGATTCAAGAACAGCGCATCCACGATTTCCATCGCGCTTTTTTGGATATATTCGTGGGCACGGTGAACCGGATTACGCGTTTGAAAGCCTACTACCGTCTTCCATCCCTTGTCAGAAAAGATTTTGCGAGTCTCAGCCGGATCAAAATAAAACTCCTCGAACTTCTCCGGCTTCGGACGGTTCAGAACCTGTACGGGTCCTCCGACATAAGTGGCAGGCTTCGTATACAGCTTTTGCACACCCGGATGCTCCGTATCGTCGGTTTTAAAAACCTTGACGGCTTCATGCTTCTGGTCTACCTGATAGATGCTCTCCACTCGGATAATGCCGTAAATGACGCCATCCTTCTCTCCAACAAGCGCGGCCTCCTGGCCTGGCTCCAGATCTTTCGCGACCTCGTCTTCAACACCCAGTGTAATCGGCAGGCTCCATACCGTTCCGTCAGCGAGCCTCATTCGTTCTACGACGGAATGGTAATCCTGTTTACCCATAAACCCTGTCAATGGGGAAAATGCGCCTACGCCGATCAAATCCAGATCTGAAATCGTCCACGCATTGATTCTTAGCGGAAACAAGTCTTTGGCATGCTCCAGCAGTCGATCTCTTTGCTCTCCCTCTACAATACGGTTAATTAATGTTCCTCCGTGCGGCCGAATGGTTTCTCCCATTTTTTACGTTCCTCCTATGTCCGAGAATTCTGTTTTATTTATGAAGTCCGCATTCCGTCTTCTCAAAGCCCGCCCAGCGACCAGCTCTCGGGTCTTCACCTGGTGCTACCGGACGTGTGCAGTGCTCGCATCCGATACTTGGGTAGTTGCGGTCATGCAGCGGGTTATAAATAATATTGTTGTTCCGGATATAATTCCATACATCCTCGGATGTCCAGCTTGCCAGCGGGTTGAATTTGACCAGTCCGAACTTCACATCGTACTCTACTTTTTTGGCGTTGGCACGTGTAGGAGCTTGATCACGGCGAATTCCCGTAATCCATGCATCATAATTTTTAAGTATATCGGTGAGCGGATCCACCTTACGAATATTGCAGCATTGCGTCGGATCGCTCTTCCACAATTCTTCGCCGTATTGCTGCGCTTGCTCTTCCAGGGTGAGCTTTGGAAGTACTTGTACAAATTCTACGCCATAACGCTGCTGCAGACGGTCACGGGTCTCATACGTTTCTTTAAAATGCACATTCGTATCAAGATAGAAAATATCGGTTTTCGGACTAATCTTTTGGAGCAGGTCGACAAGTACGACATCTTCCGCCCCGAAACTACAGGCAAGCGTAATATTCGGGAATCTTTCCACCGCAAAGGCTAAAAGTTCCTCAGGGCTCTTGTTCTCATATTCTTCAGCGGCTTGACGAATGAGTTCTTCTTTTTCAAATAAATTCATAATATAAGTACCTCCTATAAAATAATTCCGAGTATGTTAATGCGCTTTATTGTATTTGAATTTTATTATAACTCTTCATGACTTTTTGTCAAATTAAATTTTTCTTTACGATGGGCGTTTATCCTATTTTATTGCCTTATGACCTTTTCGGTGAAAAGAAGTTTGAACCCATTGGTTGATTCAAGTACATTTAGAAGAGATTTCTATACTGGGAGGTATGATACGACTTGTCTTATGAAACCGTTGATTCTCTGGAGAAGTATTGGAGCTGGAGTTTTTGGGAGCCTAATCTGCTGCTGAATCGCTGCTGCTCTCTTTCCCAGATATGTGTTGTTTATTATCGCCGTCCTTATGTGTCTAAGTAATGTAGGTTTGGAAGTAGGCCCCATTATTGCCGGTGCCGGGGTGATCGGATTGGCCGTAGGCTTCGGTGCCCAGACTTTGGTGAAGGATTTGATTACCGGGTTTTTTATTATTTTTGAGGACCAATCAGACTCGGCGGTCATTGAAAAAGCCGTTCATGCTATTTCGACACGCCTTATCGCAACGATGCCGCAGATGTTCCTGTTAGATGACAAAGGTCAGGCCGTTGAGCAGCCGCAGCTATATGGTATTCCGGATGTAGAAAATAATGCTCTTGGAGCTAAATATACCGTTACAAGCTTGGTTAAAGACGATCACTATTGGACGGCATGCAAGGAGATCCGAAAGGCTCTCGTCAATGAATTGAAATTGTCCGGCATTCACATCTCCTATCCACGCCGCGTAGAGCGTAAAGATTGGGACTACGAGCCGAAACACAATCCGTCAACCGTCCACGACCGGTTAACCGGATATTTATCATCATACAAAAAACCTCTCCGTGAAATGGAGAGGTTTTTCTTACAACGATAAATATTAACGTTTCGAGAATTGAGGAGCGCGACGAGCAGCTTTCAAGCCGTATTTCTTACGCTCTTTCATCCGTGGGTCACGAGTCAGGAAGCCAGCTTTTTTCAAAGTACCGCGATATTCGGGGTCCACTTTGAGCAGGGCACGGGAAATACCGTGACGGATGGCTCCGGCTTGTCCGGAAATACCGCCGCCATGCGCCAATACCAATACATCATACTTGTTCAATGTATCCGTTAGGTTCAGAGGCTGCTTTACGATCAGTTTCAATGTCTCCAAACCAAAGTAATCGTCCAAATTACGCTTATTAATAATGATACGGCCTTCACCCGGTACCAAGCGTACGCGTGCTACCGAATGCTTACGACGGCCGGTGCCATAATATTGTACTTGTGCCACAAGACAGTCCTCCCTTTATTAACCGCGAAGTTCCCAAACTTCAGGTTGTTGTGCTTGATGCGGATGCTCCGAACCGGCATATACTTTAAGCTTCAGCTTAATACGGTTGCCCAAACGATTCTTCGGAAGCATACCGTGAATTGCCAATTCCAGCATACGCTCCGGTTTGTTCTTCAGCATATCTCCAGCGGTAGTTACTTTCAAACCGCCTGGATACAAGGAGTGACGGTAGTACTTTTTATTTTGCAGTTTCTTACCTGTCAGGTTGATTTTCTCTGCATTGATGATAATGACGAAATCGCCGGTGTCAACATGCGGAGTGAATTGAGGCTTATGCTTGCCGCGCAGGATACTTGCCGCTTCGCTGGCCAGACGTCCAAGCGTCTTGTCCGTAGCGTCGATGATGTACCATTTGCGTTCAACTTCATTTGGCTTCGCCATATATGTGGTACGCATGAAATGTTCCTCCTAAATCTATCTTCATCACATTCGTTTTAATGTTCATAGGTTTAATAGTCGGATGGTCGTTTGCATGACCCGGGGCCGTGGGTTAGCCAGTCAAGAAACACCATTAGATATTTTACTACATTTAGCTGCAGTAATCAAGGCCGCAATGGCTCTTCACCATAAAAAACTTTCCATAACATCAAACCGTGCGGCATTGCAGTGGGTCCTGCCAATGAACGATCTTTGGCCTCCAGGATGCTTCGAATCTCAGAGCTTGACCGTTTGCCTTCTCCGATATCGATGAGCGTTCCTACGATAATTCGTACCATGTTGTACAAAAAACCATTACCGGTCAAATAGATATGCATAGCGAATGACTGCAGCTCCGTATCCATCGGCTCACATTCGATCCAGGCATCATAAATCGTCCTGACATGGCTTTGAGCCACCGTTTTAGTTGAACAAAAAGAAGTAAAATCATGTTCCCCTATCAACTGCTTTAAGCCGTCACGCATCGATTCGACACAGAGGGGGGCCGGATGATGTACCTCAAAGTGACTCCTGAATATATCGATATATTTGCCGCAGCGTATCGTATATCGATATGTCTTTCGCTTTGCCGATTTCCTGGCGTGAAACCCATCCTCTACCTGCTTTGCATCCCATACAAGGATATCCCGCGGAAGCCATGAATTCATCGCAAGGCAAAAGCGTTCAACGGGTATGCGGGAATGAGTATGGAAATTAATGACTTGACCCTTTGCATGAACCCCTGCATCCGTCCGGCCTGATGCGATAATTTTCAGTTCCTCGCCTGTCAATCGCAGCAATGCATGCTCAAGCTGGTCCTGAACCGTATTTTTCCCCGGCTGCGTTTGAAATCCATTGTACGCGGTACCGTCATAGCTGACGGTCATGCAAATGTTCCTCACGGCCAAGCCTCCCGTGCGTATTTCCGTTCACCGTTACCTGACTACAAAAAAAAGGGTTTCATCAGAATCCTAAGATCCCGTCCACCCTTTCCCATCCTTTTTTCTCTTAAGCCCGGTCTACAAGTTCCAAGTAAACCATCGGTGCTGCATCGCCGCGGCGAGGTCCCAGCTTCAAAATGCGGGTATACCCACCTTGACGTTCTGCGTAGCGAGGAGCCAAATCGGAGAAAAGCTTCTGAATGGCATCTTGATTGTCGTTCGCTGCTTCACGGCGAACGAAAGCAGCTACTTGACGACGCGCATGCAGATCTCCGCGCTTGGCCAAAGTGATCAGCTTCTCTGCGATCGAACGAAGTTCTTTCGCTTTCGCTTCCGTCGTTTGAATACGTTCATGTATGAATAAGTCGGTTACCAGGTCACGAAACAAAGCTTTACGCGCACTGGAGTCACGACCCAACTTTTGGTATGCCATGTGTGCAACCTCCTTCTGTTGAATTAATACCGTTCGCTTGTTTGAGAATTAATCTTCCATGCGGAGTCCAAGACCAAGCTCTTCCAGCTTCTCCTGAACTTCCTCCAACGATTTACGACCCAAGTTACGAACCTTCATCATATCTTCTTCCGTTTTCGTGATCAATTCCTGCACCGTATTTATACCCGCACGCTTCAGGCAGTTGTAAGAGCGCACAGAAAGGTCCAGTTCCTCGATAGTCATCTCGAGAACCTTCTCTTTCTTGTCCTCTTCCTTCTCTACCATAATCTCGGCATCTTTGGCTTCATCGGTCAATCCGACAAAGAGCATCAGATGCTCCGTCAAAATTTTTGCGCCCAAGCTCACGGCTTCTTCGGGTCTGATACTTCCATCGGTCCAGACTTCGAGGGTTAGCTTATCATAGTTGGTGACTTGACCGACGCGGGTATTTTCCACGCTGTAATTGACACGGGTGATCGGAGTATAGATCGAATCAATCGGAATCACGCCGATCAGTTGGTCCTCGCGCTTGTTCTTATCCGCCGGTACGTATCCCCGGCCGCGGTTCGCATGAATTCTCATATGAAGCCGGGCGTCGGAGGCAAGCGTAGCAATGTGCAAATCCGGATTCAGAATTTCCACATCGCTATCGCCGCGAATATCGCCAGCCACAACAGTACCTTCACCTTCGGCATCGATCTCAAGAACCTTTTCCTCGTCAGAATGAATCTTTAACGATAGCCCCTTCAGGTTAAGGATGATCTCCGTAACATCTTCCACAACACCTGGAATCGTGGAGAACTCATGCAGAACGCCGTCGATTTGCACGGATGATACGGCCGCACCCGGTAAAGACGAAAGCAGGATTCTGCGAAGAGAGTTGCCCAGCGTAGTCCCGTAGCCTCTTTCCAAAGGCTCAACTACAAACTTCCCGTAGGTGCCGTCTTCGCTCGAATGTACGGTTTCTATTTTCGGCTTTTCGATTTCGATCATTGGTTAACCCTCCTTCAAACGTCGTTTCCCTCTGGATAACTTAAGACGTATAAGACGTGCAGTATGCCTATCCAAATAGTATTCTCACCTTTTGGATAAATATACCACTTGTACTTAGCAATCCTGAATTAGACACGACGGCGTTTTGGAGGACGGCAACCGTTATGAGGAATCGGAGTTACGTCTTTGATCAGGTTAACTTCGAGCCCTGCGGCTTGAAGGGAACGAATCGCAGCTTCACGGCCTGCGCCTGGTCCTTTAACCATAACCTCAACGGCTTTCATCCCATGCTCCATAGCAGCCTTCGCAGCGGACTCGGCAGCCATTTGAGCAGCAAACGGAGTGCTTTTACGCGAGCCTTTAAAGCCAAGATTACCGGCACTAGCCCAAGAAATCGCGTTTCCGTGCGGGTCAGTAATAGTGACAATCGTATTGTTAAACGTGGAGCGGATATGTGCCACTCCGGAGTCGATATTTTTCCGGTCACGACGTTTGGTACGAACAACTTTTTTTGGTTTAGCCATTTATGCGTTACCTCCTTTACTATTTTTTCTTATTAGCTACCGTACGACGAGGTCCTTTACGCGTACGAGCGTTTGTTTTCGTCCGTTGACCGCGAACAGGCAAGCCGCGGCGATGACGAACGCCACGATAGCAGCCGATCTCGATGAGACGCTTAATGTTCAATGCGATTTCACGACGCAGGTCGCCTTCCACTTTCAACGTTTTGTCGATCACATCACGGATTTTGCTTACTTCATCCTCCGTTAGATCGCGAACGCGAGTGTCGGGATTAATACCAGTTTGAGCAACAATCTTCTGAGCGGTAGTGTTACCGATACCGAAAATGTAAGTCAAAGCGATGATTACCCGTTTGTCACGAGGTAAGTCTACACCAGCAATACGTGCCATTTATACCTGCACCTCCTTAACCTTGTTTTTGTTTGTGCTTCGGATTTTCACAGATTACCATAACGTTACCTTTGCGGCGAATGACTTTGCATTTTTCGCAAATCGGCTTGACCGATGGTCTAACCTTCATGGTGGTTACCTCCTAAGAGTTTTTCGTTAGAAAAACTTTCTTCGTAAGCATAAGCAGCGTTTTTCGTTAGAAAAACTTACTTCGTAAGATTACATTTATTTAAAACGATAGGTTATACGGCCTCTGGTCAAATCATAAGGCGAGAGTTCGACCGTCACTTTATCACCAGGCAGGATCCGGATAAAGTGCATTCTGATTTTCCCGGATACATGAGCAAGTATCTTATGACCGTTCTCCAGTTCCACTTTAAACATTGCATTCGGAAGAGGTTCAATCACTGTACCTTCAACTTCAATTACATCTTCTTTGGCCACAGTCATTCTCCTTTCTCTAGCGCTTCTTCAGATAAATTGTCCACATAGCTGTAGAGTGCAAAACGTAATTTGCCATTCGTGACACGTCCGGTCTCACGCAGACTATCAGCTACTTCCGAACTGACCGCCGGCAGGAGATCAAGATGAATGATATTTTTCTTCTTGGGTTCATCGAATTTCCGTTTTCCGCCGTCCGCAATCCACACGTATCGTTGGTCTACGACGCCGATAATGACGGCGTACTTCCCGGAATCACGCCCCCGATTCACCCTTACGATTTGTCCGATGACAGGCATATTCGATGGTTCCATGGTAAAGCCTACTTACCGGGAAGCGTCAAAATTTCGTAACCGTCTGCCGTAATCGCTATGGTATGCTCGAAATGAGCGCACAGTGTGCCATCCACCGTGACGACCGTCCAATTGTCTTCCAAGGTTCGAACATATCGTTCCCCTACATTGACCATTGGTTCGATCGCAAGCACCATACCGGGCTTTAGCCGCGGGCCGTGACCGGCCGGGCCGTAGTTCGGAATTTGAGGCTCCTCGTGAAGCTCGGTACCAATCCCATGTCCTACATACTCCCGGACAACCGAAAAACCTTCACTCTCAATGCACCTCTGAATAGCGTTAGATATCGTGTACAGCCGGACATCCGGTTTGGCTTCGGCAATTCCTGCGTAGAGCGACCTTTCGGTCACCTCCAGAAGCTTCCTTGCCGTGTCGGAGATCGTCCCGACACCGTAAGTCCAAGCGGAATCTCCATGGTAGCCCTTATACTGCGCACCGATGTCGATACTAATAATATCGCCATTCTTCAGCTTTCTTTTGCCGGGTATGCCGTGAACCAATTCATCGTTGACTGAAGCACAGATACTTCCGGAAAAACCATTGTAACCTTTAAAAGACGGAATTGCGCCCTGACTTCGGATATAATCCTCAGCGATTTGATCGAGCTCTTTGGTTGTAATATCGGGCTGAATGTGTTTTTGAAGCAGCAGGTGAGTTTCCGCAACAATCCGCCCAGCCTCCCGCATCAATTCCAATTCAGCTTCAGATTTACAAATGATCATTACGCTTGCCCTCGCAATAGTGAACTGATTTGTGCAGTAACCGTATTTATCTCTTGCTCACCGTTAACCTCACGCAATATTCCCTTGTTACGATAGTACTCCAAAAGCGGAGCGGTTTTATTGATATACTCGTCCAAACGAGTCCCTACTTTTTCTTCGTTGTCATCCGAACGTTGATACAATTCACCTGAACATTTGTCGCAAACATTTTCACGTGCAGGAGGGTTAAACAAGATATGATACGTAGCTCCACAAGATTTACAAATTCTACGACCCGTCAGACGGGCAAGCAATAAATCCCGGTCCACTTTCAGGTTAATCACATGCTCGATGCTTTTACCCAGCGATATCGCGATACCATCCAGCGCCTCCGCTTGAGAGATGGTCCGGGGAAAACCGTCAAGCAAAAATCCTTTACTGCAGTCAGGCTGCCCAAGTCTTTCACGAACAATCCCGATCGTAATTTCATCCGGGACAAGCAAACCCTGGTCAACATATTTCTTCGCTTCAACCCCGAGCGGCGTCTCCTGCTTCATCGCCAGCCTGAATGCATCACCGGTTGAAATATGCGGGATCTGAAACTCGTCAACGATTCGTTCCGCCTGGGTACCTTTACCTGCACCAGGAGGCCCCATAAAGATGATGTTCATCACGATTTCCTCCCCTACTCGCATCATTTGATGCTAACAGCACAATAGGTGCCGATAGCTTTGAAAAACAGCTATCAGTACCTATTCACTATTTGTTAATGAAACCTTTGTAATGGCGTTTGATTAACTGGCTTTCGATTTGCTTCATCGTTTCCAATCCTACACCGACGACGATCAGCAAGGATGTGCCGCCAATCTGCACGGATTGAGGCAAGTCGGCCAATGCACCAAAGATGATTGGAAGAATGGAGATGGCAGCCAGGAAAAGCGCGCCGGACAAAGTGATTCTTGTCATTACCCGCGTCAGGTAAGCCGATGTCGTTTTGCCTGGTCGAATTCCCGGGATATAGCCGCCGTTCTTCTTCATCTGGTCCGCCATTTGTACTGGGTTAATCTGTACAAAGGTGTAGAAGTAAGTGAATCCGATGATCAGTAAAACATACAACACCATCCCAAGCGGATGTGTATAACTCATATTCGTGATAATCCAATCGGCAACCGGATTGCCTCTCCAGAAGCTTGCAATTGTCGGAGGAAACACCAAAAGCGAAAGCGCGAAGATAACCGGAATGACACCCGCCGCGTTAACTTTGAGCGGAATATGCGTCGATTGGCCTCCGAACATTTTGCGCCCGACCACTCGCTTAGCATATTGTACAGGGATTTTACGCACGCCCTGCTGGACGAAAATCACACCGGCAATCAATGCAATGACCACGAGCGCAATAATCACGAGTTTCACTAAGTTAAGGAAGAGCGCCCCGCCGGCATCAACAAATTGCGTTTGATAAATTTGCTGTATACTTGTCGGAATGGCAGCTACGATGCCTGCAAAGATGATAATGGAAATACCATTTCCAATGCCATTCTCGGTGATTTGTTCCCCTAACCACATCAGAAAAGCAGTGCCCGCCGTGAGAACGATAGCAATCAAAGCATAGGTCGCAAATGTCGGATTGATAACCAGTCCGGTGTACAGACGATTAAAACCGATCGCAAGTCCGAACGCTTGAATGATGCCCAGCACGATGGTCCCGTAACGGGTAATCTGCCCTAACTTTTTTCGGCCTGCTTCTCCTTCTTTCGCCCATTGTGCAAATCTGGGAATGACATCCATAGAGAGCAGCTGCACAATGATCGATGCCGTGATATAAGGCATAATCCCCATCGCAAAGATGGAGAATTGGAACAGAGCGCCGCCGGAAAAAGTATTAAGCAACCCGAACACGCCGCCTTGACTGGCTTGGTCTTGGAGCTTCAGAATGTCCGTGTTGATGTTAGGTACCGGAATAAAAGCACCAATCCTGTAGACGATCAGCACAAGTAAGGTGAAGATGATACGTTTGCGCAGATCCTCTACTTTCATAATATTGGATATGGTACGAAACATTAAATCACCTCGGTTTGACCGCCTGCAGCCTGAATTTTTTCTACCGCAGATTGGGAGAATTTGTTGGCCTTAACGTTCAATTTAACCGTGATTTCACCGTTACCCAAGATTTTGATACCGTCTCTTGGATTTTTCACGATGCCGGATTCAAGTAAAGTCTCCGGAGTAACTTCCGTACCCGCTGCGAATTTGTTCAAATCCTCAACGTTGACAACAGCAAATTCCTTACGGAAATAGTTGTTGAATCCACGTTTTGGCAAGCGACGATAAAGCGGATTTTGACCGCCCTCAAATCCTGGACGAACACCGCCGCCGGAACGCGCATTTTGACCTTTATGACCACGAGTTGCCGTTTTTCCCATACCGCTGCCCACACCGCGTCCTACGCGCTTGCGGGAACTGCGTGAACCAGGAGCAGAAGTAAGCTCATGCAATTTCATCGTTCGCACCTCCTCTAGCTATATGGTAGTCTATTAAGCTTCGATTTCTTTAACTTCCACCAAGTGATTGACTTGGTTTACCATTCCGCGAATCGCGGCATTGTCTGCTTGGGTTACAGTTTGATTCAGCTTGCGGAGCCCAAGTGCCGTAACTGTACGACGCTGAGTCTCAGGACGACCGATCAGGCTGCGCTTGAGGGTGATTTGCAATTGCTTAGCCATGGTATCCCTCCTAACCTAAGAGTTCTTCAACGGTTTTACCGCGAAGCTTAGCCACGTCTTCCGCACGCTTCAGACGACCCAAACCTTCCAAGGTAGCGTTGACCATGTTAATGGAGTTCGAAGATCCGAGGGACTTCGTCAAAATGTCGCCTACGCCAGCCAGTTCGAGCACGGCACGAACCGGGCCGCCCGCGATCACTCCTGTACCTTTGGAAGCAGGTTTAAGCAGAACTTTACCTGCGCCGAAGTGTCCGGTCACCAGATGAGGAATTGTAGTTCCGACGATAGGAACGTGAATCAGGTTTTTCTTTGCATCTTCAATACCTTTACGGATCGCGTCAGGTACCTCGGAAGCTTTACCGATTCCAGCGCCTACCCAACCTTTGCCGTCGCCTACAACCACGAGTGCGCTGAAGCTGAAGCGGCGACCGCCTTTTACTACTTTAGCAACGCGGTTAATATGAACGACTTTTTCAGTCAGCTCTAAAGTATTGGGATCAATACGCAAGTCCTTTACCTCCTTATGTGTAAATTTAGATTAGAATTCAAGACCTGCTTCACGAGCAGCGTCTGCAAGTGCTTTGACACGACCGTGATACAAATATCCGCCGCGGTCGAAAACCACTTTATCGACACCGACTTTTTTGGCGCGTTCAGCGATCAATGCTCCAACCTTCGTAGCCGCTTCGATGTTGCCGCCGTTACGGATGCCCTCTCTGAGCTCCTTGTCTTGCGTGGAAGCGGAGGCAAGTGTAACGCCTTTAACATCGTCGATCAATTGGGCATACATATGCTTGGAGGAACGGAAAATGTTGAGACGAGGACGCTCAGCCGTTCCTTGAATTTTCTTGCGCACGCGAAGATGTCTTTTCAAACGCGCTTTATTTTTATCGACTTTGGTAATCATTCTTGTGTCACTCCTTTCGAGTTGGATCAGAAACATTAGCACGCAGTGTCCATTACGCGGCCTTATTTCTTCTTACCGGCTTTACCTTCTTTACGAAGAATACGTTCGCCTTCGTACTTGATACCTTTACCTTTATACGGCTCAGGCTCACGAACAGAACGGACTTTAGCGGCAGTTGCGCCTACCAGCTCTTTATCGATTCCTTTAACGATGACTTTCGTATTCGAAGGAACTTCGAATTCGATGCCGTTTTCCGGCTCGATTTCTACCGGGTGCGAGTAACCTACGTTCAACACCAGCTTGTTGCCGGATTTGTTCGCACGGTATCCTACGCCAACCAACTCGAGACTTTTAGCAAATCCGTCCGTTACTCCGCTCACCATGTTTTGCACAACACTGCGCGTCGTACCATGGAGAGAACGGTGCAATTTATTATCTGAAGGGCGCTCTACTGTAATGACATTGCCCTCAACGTTGATCTTCATATCTCTATGCAGTTCACGGCTCAAAGTGCCTTTAGGTCCTTTTACCGTAATCAATGTGTTATCAATAGTCACGTTTACTCCGCTTGGGATCGTGATTGGTTTGCGACCAATACGGGACATGTTCTGCACCTCCATTCATTCAAAATCTTTATTACCAAACGTAGCAGATAACTTCTCCGCCGGCTTTGGATTGACGAGCTTCCTTGTCCGTCATCACACCTTTGGATGTGGACAGGATGGCGATACCCAAGCCGCCCAGTACGCGAGGCACCTCTTGGCTCTTCGCATAAACGCGCAGGCCTGGCTTGCTGATTCTTTTCAGACCAGTGATAACGCGCTCGTTGTTAGGGCCGTATTTCAAGAATACGCGGATAATACCTTGCTTGTTGTCTTCGATATATTCAGCGTCACGAATGAAGCCTTCCTTCTTGAGGATCTCAGCAATTTCTCTTTTGATCTTCGAAGCCGGAATTTCCACAGTCTCATGACGAACGACGTTAGCGTTGCGAATGCGTGTAAGCATATCTGCAATTGGATCGGACATAACCATGTGTTGAAACCTCCTTCCCGAAACTATGAGTTTTACCAGCTTGCTTTCTTCACGCCAGGAATCTGGCCTTTGTATGCCAATTCGCGGAAGCAAATCCGGCAAATTTTAAATTTCCGAAGCACGGAATGCGGACGACCGCAGCGTTCGCAGCGCGTATAGGCCTGCACCTTAAATTTAGGAGGACGCTGCTGTTTGACCTTCATCGAAGTTTTTGCCACTTCAGTTTACACCTCCTGGGGTTTCCGTTGGGATCCGGCACTCGGGTGCCTGTCCTGATTATTTGGAAAACGGCATGCCTAATTGTGTTAACAATTCACGGGACTCTTCATCCGTTTTAGCTGTTGTTACAATGACGATATCCATGCCGCGGACCTTGTCTACTTTGTCGTATTCAATTTCCGGGAAAATCAACTGTTCTTTCAATCCGAGCGTATAGTTGCCGCGGCCGTCAAATGCTTTGGTAGATACGCCGCGGAAGTCGCGCACGCGCGGAAGAGCAACGTTAAACAATTTGTCCAAGAAGTGGTACATACGCTCGCCGCGCAATGTTACTTTCACGCCGATCGGCATATTTTCACGCAGTTTAAAGCCTGCGATTGATTTTTTCGCTTTTGTGATCACCGGCTTTTGACCAGAGATCAATTGCAGATCTTGTACAGCAGTATCGAGCACTTTAGAGTTGGAAACCGCCTCGCCAACGCCCATATTGATAACTACTTTCTCAATTTTAGGAACCTGCATCACCGTGGTGTAATTAAATTTTTGCATCAGAGCAGGAGTAATTTCGTTCAGAAAACGATCCTTCAATCTTGCAGCCATGAATCCGAGTGCCTCCTTTCTTACCAGATATTAATCGATAATCTCGCCGGATTTTTTCGCAACGCGAACTTTTTTGCCGTTATCAAGCACTTTGTAGCCAACACGTGTAGGCTCGCCTGTTTTTGGATCGACCAGCATCACGTTGGATACGTGAATAGGAGCTTCCTGTGTAAGGATGCCACCTTGCGGGTTTTGTTGGGATGGCTTGGCATGCTTCTTGATCAAGTTTACACCTTCGACCAACACGCGGTTCTCGCGAGGATAAGCAGCGATCACGCGACCCGTTTTTCCTTTATCTTTACCGCTAATAACGAACACTTTGTCTTCTTTTTTGACATGAAGTTTGTTGTTATGGGACTCGAGTTTCTTCGGTTGTTTTGGCATTATGTTTCCACCTCCTAAGGGCATTCGGAAGAATGCCTTCCTCGTAAGCGTCTGCTTAGGCTTTCGTTAGAAAACCACTTCGTAAGCATCCGAATTGAATGTCAATGAACGACAATTAGATAACTTCTGGAGCCAGAGATACGATTTTCATGAAGTCTCTGTCACGAAGTTCACGAGCTACCGGTCCAAAGATACGAGTACCACGCGGGCTCTTGTCTTCTTTTACGATAACCGCTGCATTCTCGTCAAAGCTGATGTAGGATCCGTCCTTACGGCGCGCACCGCGTCTCGTACGTACAACTACAGCTTTAACCACATCACCTTTTTTGACAACGCCCCCTGGTGTTGCTTCTTTCACAGAGCAAACGATCAGATCACCGATGTTAGCGGTACGACGACCGGTACCACCCAACACGCGGATACACATCAGCGATTTTGCACCAGAGTTGTCAGCTACTTTCAATCGTGTAAATGGTTGAATCATTGTGTAATTCCCTCCTTCCGGAATTGATGCCGAATGCTTATATTAAACGATAACCGCTTTTTCGACCACTTTGACCAATCTCCAGCGTTTGTCTTTGGAGAGCGGACGGGTTTCCATGATTTCAACAATATCGCCGATTTTGGCTTCATTGTTTTCGTCATGAGCTTTGAACTTCTTCGTGTATTTGATGCGCTTGTGGTAAAGGTCGTGCTTCTTATAAGTTTCAACGGCGACAACGATGGTTTTGTCCATTTTGTCGCTGACGACTTTACCCTGCTGCGTTTTACGCTCGTTGCGTTCAGCCATGTTAAAATCCTCCTCTCTCATTCATTAACTAGTGATTCCCAATTCTCTTTCACGCAAAACCGTCTTTGCCCGAGCAATATCTTTGCGGACTTTTTGAATTTGTACGGGATTTTCCAGTTGACCTGTAGCTAGTTGAAAACGGAGGTTAAAGAGCTGCTCTTTAAATCCGGAAATTTTTTGTTCGATCTCAGCAGTGGTTAAGTTGCGAAATTCACTAGCTTTCATTTGCTTCACCACCCAGTTCTTCTCTTTTCACAAACTTCGTCTTGATTGGCAGCTTGTGAGAGGCGAGACGCATAGCTTCACGAGCGACTTCTTCGCTTACGCCGGCAAGTTCAAACAGAACTTTACCCGGTTTAACGACAGCAACCCATTTTTCTACGTTACCTTTACCGCTACCCATCCGGACTTCAAGCGGCTTTTGAGTGATTGGTTTGGCAGGGAAGATTTTGATCCAAACCTTACCGCCCCGTCTAATGTAACGGGTCATGGCAATACGTGCAGCCTCGATTTGACGGTTGGTTACCCAAGCCGGTTCCAACGCCTGCAAACCATATTCACCAAAATGAACTTCCGTTCCGCCTTTTGCACGGCCGCGCATTTTCCCGCGGTGCTCTTTGCGGTGTTTTACACGTTTAGGAATTAACATGATTAGTTGCCTCCTTCCGTAGCAGCCTTTTTCTTAGCCGTTGGAAGAACCTCGCCGCGATAGACCCATACTTTTACGCCGATCCGACCGTAAGTGGTGTGAGCTTCCGCCGTACCATAATCGATATCCGCACGCAATGTATGAAGAGGAACTGTACCCTCGCTGTATCCTTCGGTTCTGGCGATTTCCGCTCCGCCTAAACGACCGCTAACCGATGTTTTAATACCTTTGGCTCCGGCTCTCATCGATCTTTGAATCGCTTGTTTCAATGCACGACGGAACGATACGCGGCGCTCCAGTTGTTGTGCAATGCTTTCAGCTACAAGAATCGCATCCAGATCCGAATTTTTAACTTCCGAAATGTTAATATGAACTTTCTTGCCGTTAGTCAGCTTGGACAGGTAGCCGCGGATAACCTCGACTTCCGATCCGCCTTTACCGATAACCATGCCAGGCTTAGCTGTATGAATGGTTACGTTCACGCGGTTTGCCGCACGTTCGATTTCAATACGGGAAACAGCGGAATCTTTCAGTTTTGTTTTCAAATATTCGCGGATTTTTACGTCCTCCATAAGCAGATCGCCGAAATCTTTTCCAGCATACCACTTGGATTCCCAGTCGCGAATAATACCAATTCTAAGTCCTACCGGGTTTACTTTTTGACCCACACGTTATCCCTCCTTATTTCTCAGATACCACTACTGTAATGTGGCTGGTACGTTTATTGATGCGGCTCGCACGACCCATAGCGCGAGGACGGAATCTTTTCAAAGTTGGTCCCTGGTTCACATAAGCCTGCTCAACCACCAGGTTGTTTACGTCCAAAGAGTAGTTGTGCTCCGCATTGGCAATAGCCGAGTTCAACAGCTTCTCCACGATCGGGGAAGCGGACTTTGGCGTATGACGCAAAATAGCGATCGCTTCGCCTACTTTCTTGCCGCGGATCAAGTCGACAACCAATTGAACTTTGCGGGGAGCAACACGAACATATCTTGCAATGGCTTTAGCTTGTTGCATGGAAGTACCTCCTCTCATTCACAACTCAATCGAATTCACGTTCATCTATTAGCGCTTGCCCGTCTTCTTATCGTCACCCGCGTGACCTTTGTAAGTACGGGTTGGAGCAAATTCACCAAGCTTATGTCCGACCATATCTTCCGTCACATATACCGGCACATGCTTTCTGCCGTCATATACAGCAAAGGTGTGGCCGATGAATTGCGGGAAAATTGTGGAACGGCGGGACCAAGTTTTGATTACTTGCTTTTTAACACCCTCACCATTCATTGCTTCCACTTTCTTCAAAAGATAACCGTCAACAAATGGACCTTTTTTCAAACTGCGACCCATGCTTCATTCCTCCCTTCTTTAACCGAACTGAAAACCGAATTATTTCGTGCGGCGACGAATAATATATTGATTGGAAGCTTTGTTCTTCTTCCGTGTTTTATATCCGAGTGTCGGCTTGCCCCAAGGAGACATCGGGGATTTGCGGCCGATCGGGGAACGACCTTCACCACCACCGTGCGGGTGATCATTCGGGTTCATAACGGAACCGCGAACTTCCGGTCTTTTACCCAACCAACGGGAACGTCCGGCTTTACCGATTTTCACGAGCTCGTGATCTTCGTTACCTACGGAACCTACCGTTGCGCGGCACACTTTCAAAATTCTTCTCATTTCACCACTGGACAAACGAACAATAACGTATTGATCCTCTTTACCAAGCAGCTGCGCTTCCGTACCGGCTGCGCGAACTAGTTGGCCGCCTTTTCCGGGCTTCAATTCGATATTGTGAATCACCGTACCTACAGGGATGTTCTCCATCGGCAATGCATTGCCGACCTTGATGTCCGCTGTCGGACCGGATACGATTTGATCGCCTACTTTAAGGCCTTTCGGAGCGAGGATATAACGCTTCTCGCCATCCACATAATGAATCAATGCAATGTTAGCGGAACGGTTCGGATCATACTCGATTGTAGCAACGTTACCGGGTATTCCATCTTTGTTCCGTTTAAAGTCGATAATACGGTATTTACGCTTATGTCCGCCGCCTTGGTGACGAACCGTAATTTTACCTTGGTTGTTGCGTCCCGCTTTTTTGCTCAAAGGAGCCAAAAGCGACTTCTCCGGAGTCGATGTTGTGATTTCTTCAAATGTAGAAACCGACATCGCACGTCTTGCAGGAGACGTTGGTTTATATTTTTTGATAGGCACGTGGGTTCCCTCCTTACTTCAAGAATTCATCTTATACCGATTCAAAGAATTCCAGCTCTTTGCTGTCTGCGCTGAGTGTCACGATCGCTTTTTTCCATTCGGACGTATATCCGGAATAGCGGCCGTAGCGCTTTGGCTTCGCCGGTACTCTGAGCGTATTGACATTCGCAACTTTCACTTTGAAAATTTGTTCGATCGCTTGCTTGATTTCCGTTTTATTCGAACGGAGATCCACCTCGAATACATATTTCTTATCCGCCATCATTTCGCTGGAACGTTCAGTAATGATCGGGCTTTTAATAATATCGTGAGGGTTCTTCATTACGCAAACACCTCCTCTACCTTTTGCACCGCATCCTTCGTAATGATCAGCTTGTCATAGACCATAACATCAAGCACGTTGATTCCTTCGGCAGCCACAAATTTAACTCCAGGAATGTTGCGTGCGGACAATGCTACGTTCTCGTCATATGCAGCCGTCACAACCAAAGCCTTACGATCTACTTTAAGGTTATTCAAAATGGATACAAATTCTTTCGTTTTCGGCTGAGCCAGTTGCAATTGATCCAGCACGATAATTTCGCTCGCCTTCACCTTGGAAGACAACGCGGATTTAATCGCCAAACGGCGAACTTTCTTAGGCAGCTTGTAAGCATAGCTGCGTGGTGTCGGTCCGAATACGGTACCGCCGCCTTTCCATTGTGGAGAGCGGATGCTGCCTTGACGCGCACGACCTGTACCTTTTTGCTTCCAAGGTTTGCGACCGCCGCCGCGCACTTCGGAGCGACCTTTAGTTTTATGAGTTCCGGCACGAAGGGATGCCCGCTGCATCAATACCGCTTCGTTCAATACATGAACGTGCGGCTCGATTCCGAACACGCTGTCGGCCAGTTCCACTTCGCCTACTTGAGAACCACTAACGTTATACACTGCTACTTTTGGCATTTGTTATCCTCCTTTCCCGCTTTCTTACTTCTTCACTGAAGATTTCACGGTAACATAGCTGTTTTTAGGACCTGGAATGGAGCCTTTAACTAGAAGTACATTCCGTTCCGCATCGACTTTAACCACTTCAAGCTTTTGAATGGTAACCGTCTCTGTACCCATGTGACCCGGAAGGTTTTTACCTTTTGGAACACGGTTAGCCTGGATCGAGCCCATCGAACCCGGACCGCGATGATAACGCGAGCCGTGCGCCATCGGACCTCTGGATTGGTTATGTCTTTTGATAACGCCTTGGAATCCTTTACCTTTAGATGTACCCGTTACGTCAACGAATTCGCCTTCTGCGAAGATGTCAGCCTTGATCTCCTGGCCAACTTCATACTCAGAGATCTGTACATTGCGAATTTCTTTCACGTAGCGCTTAGGTGTTGTGCCGGCTTTTTTCGCGTGGCCCAACTCAGGTTTGTTCGCATTCTTTTCTTTCTTGTCGGCAAAACCGATTTGGATGGCTTCGTAACCGTCGTTCTCTACGTCCTTCTTTTGCAGCACCGTGCAAGGACCTGCTTCAATAACGGTAACCGGAACAACCAATCCTTCAGGAGTAAATACTTGAGTCATCCCAATCTTTTTACCTAAGATACCTTTAGTCATCGTTGACACCTCTTTTCCTCTTTAGCCTGTTGTTTTATAACCACAGTGTATATATTACAGTTTGATTTCGATGTCCACACCGGACGGCAGATCCAAACGCATCAATGCATCAACCGTTTGCGGCGTCGGATTGACGATATCGATCAAACGTTTATGTGTACGCATCTCGAACTGTTCACGAGAATCTTTGTACTTGTGAACCGCACGAAGAATCGTGATGATTTGCTTCTCGGTAGGAAGCGGAATCGGACCAGATACCCCTGCACCGGAACGTTTTGCAGTGTCCACGATTTTTTCGGCAGATTGATCCAGAATTCTGTGATCATACGCCTTCAAACGAATACGAATCTTTTGCTTTGCCATAGTATTCCCTCCTTCTTTCGCCCAATTTAGTATCGGACATACTCCGTGAAAATCTCCTGACGCCGTCCCTATGGCAAAGGGGCCGGGCGTGTCAGCAACCTCTCACATCATCGCAACGTCACAGACCAACGTTCACTATTATATTAAATTTCATTATGAAAAGCAAGAAAAAAATGCTGCGGATGCCTAAAAAATTAAAACCCTTCATCTATATAGATGAAGGGTTGCTTCGGAACAGTACAAATTGCTTTGGTCTTGCTTCGGAACAGTACGTAAATCTATAGGATTCGGATCACCGAAATTACTTGCTGATGGTTGCAACGGCGCCGGCACCAACTGTACGGCCGCCTTCACGGATCGCGAAGCGAGTTCCTTCTTCGATAGCGATCGGCGAGATCAGTTCTACGGTAACAGTGATGTTGTCACCAGGCATAACCATCTCGGAACCTTCCGGCAGGTTGATGATACCTGTTACGTCCGTTGTACGGAAGTAGAACTGCGGACGGTAACCGCTGAAGAAAGGTTTGTGACGTCCACCTTCTTCTTTTGTCAGAACGTAGATTTGAGCGGTGAAGTTCGTGTGCGGTTTAACGGAACCCGGCTTTGCCAAAACTTGTCCACGCTCGATGTCTTTACGGTCTACACCGCGAAGCAGTGCACCGATGTTGTCACCAGCTTGTGCGGAATCCAGAAGCTTACGGAACATTTCTACGCCCGTAACAACGGATTTGCGAGTTTCTTCAGCCAAACCGATGATTTCAACCTCGTCACCGACTTTAACCACACCACGCTCTACACGGCCTGTAGCAACAGTACCACGACCAGTGATCGTGAACACGTCCTCTACCGGCATCAAGAAAGGTTTATCAGTGTCGCGCTCAGGCGTAGGGATGTAGTTGTCGATTTGCTCGAACAGCTCAATGATTTTGTCAGCCCAAGGACCGTCTGGGTTTTGCAGGGCTTCACGAGCAGCGCCGCGGATGATTGGAGTTTCGTCGCCTGGGAACTCGTATTCGTTCAGCAGGTCGCGAACTTCCATTTCAACCAGTTCAAGAAGCTCTTCGTCTTCAACCATGTCACATTTGTTCAGGAATACCACGATGTAAGGTACGCCTACCTGACGGGACAGCAGGATGTGCTCGCGAGTTTGCGGCATCGGACCGTCTGCTGCGGATACAACCAGGATCGCGCCGTCCATTTGCGCAGCACCCGTGATCATGTTTTTAACATAGTCAGCGTGGCCTGGGCAGTCAACGTGTGCATAGTGACGGTTAGGCGTTTCATATTCAACGTGTGCAGTCGAAATCGTGATACCGCGTTCGCGCTCTTCCGGTGCTTTGTCGATTTGATCGAAAGCTACAGCGGCACCGCCGTATTTTTTGGACAATACGGTAGTGATTGCGGCAGTCAGAGTTGTTTTACCATGGTCAACGTGACCGATGGTGCCAATATTAACGTGCGGTTTTGTACGCTCAAATTTTGCTTTAGCCATGAGTGAATAGCCTCCTTAAATATAGTAATTATATTAAGCGCCTTTGTTCTTTGCAACGATTTCTTCGGCAATCGACTTAGGCACTTCTTCATAGTGCGAAATTTCCATCGAGTATACACCCCGGCCTTGTGTACGGGAGCGCAGCGTCGTAGAGTAACCAAACATTTCGGAAAGAGGCACTTTGGCACGGATAATTTGCGCGCCGAAGCGGGAATCCATACCTTCGATTCTTCCGCGGCGGGAGTTCAGGTCGCCCATAACGTCGCCCATGTACTCTTCCGGCACGGTAACCTCTACCTTCATGATCGGCTCAAGCAATACCGGACGGCATTTTTCTCCGGCAGCTTTGAGTGCCATGGAACCAGCAATTTTAAACGCCATTTCGCTGGAGTCCACATCGTGGTAAGAACCGTCAACGACAGTTGCTTTGATATCCACGAGCGGGAAGCCTGCGTATACGCCATTTTTCATAGCTTCTTCAATACCGGCTTGAATCGGAGGGATGAATTCTTTAGGAATCGCACCACCGACAATTTTGCTTTCAAACTGGAATCCGGTACCCGGCTCCAGCGGTTCGAACTCAACCCAACAATGTCCGTATTGACCACGGCCGCCGGATTGGCGAACGAATTTACCTTCAACCTTAGCCGGTTGACGGAACGTTTCGCGGTAGGCAACCTGCGGTTTACCCACATTGGTTTCTACCTTGAACTCGCGAAGCATGCGGTCGACGATAATCTCAAGGTGAAGCTCACCCATACCGGAGATGATCGTTTGGCCGGTTTCTTCATCCGTATGCGCACGGAAAGTCGGATCTTCTTCAGACAATTTGGCCAGCGCAATACCCATTTTGTCTTGGTCGGCTTTTGTTTTCGGTTCAACAGCCAGCTGAATAACCGGTTCCGGGAAGTTCATGGATTCCAGAATAACCGGATGCTTCTCATCACACAGCGTATCCCCGGTCACAGTATCCTTCAAGCCTACGGCAGCCGCAATGTCACCCGCATAAACCTCGCTGATTTCCTGACGGCTGTTCGCATGCATCTGAAGAATACGGCCGATCCGTTCGCGTTTGCCTTTTGTCGCGTTCAATACGTAAGAACCGGAGTTCAGAACCCCTGAGTACACACGGAAGAACGTTAATTTGCCGACAAACGGGTCTGTCATGATTTTGAATGCCAGAGCGGCAAACGGTTCGTCATCAGAAGATTTACGTACGACTTCCGATCCGTCCTCGAGCGTACCTTTGATGTTCGGCACATCGATTGGAGACGGGAGATAGTCAATAACGGCATCCAGCATTAACTGTACGCCTTTATTCCGGTAAGACGATCCACAGACAACCGGGAAGATTTTAACGCCGACAACCCCTTTACGGAGCGCCCCTTTAATTTCTTCGACCGTCAGTTCTTCACCTTCCAGATATTTCATCATCAGTTCTTCGTCAAGCTCCGCTACCTTCTCTACAAGCTCAAGACGAAGCTCTTCCACTTTATCCTTGTATTCAGCAGGGACTTCAACCTGGTCAGGTTCTTTACCCAGATCGTCTTTGTAGATATAAGCTTTACGCTCGATAAGGTCGATAACGCCTTTGAAATCATTTTCAGCCCCAATCGGCAGCTGAATGGCAACTGCGTTCGCGCCAAGCTTATCGCGCATCGATTGGATAACCTGCAGGTAATCCGCACCGATGATATCCATTTTATTGACATAGGCGATCCGGGGAACGCCATAACGGTCCGCTTGTCTCCAAACTGTCTCCGACTGCGGCTCAACGCCTTCTTTGGCGCTGAATACGCCTACTGCTCCGTCCAATACGCGCAGGGAGCGTTCAACTTCTACAGTGAAGTCAACGTGTCCCGGGGTGTCGATAATATTGATGCGGTGGCCTTTCCATTGAGCGGTCGTAGCAGCGGAAGTAATGGTGATTCCGCGCTCCTGCTCCTGCTCCATCCAGTCCATCGTAGCAGCACCCTCGTGAACTTCACCGATTTTGTGCACGCGGCCAGTGTAGAACAGGATGCGTTCCGTCGTGGTGGTCTTGCCGGCATCAATATGCGCCATGATCCCGATGTTACGCGTATCTTTCAAGGAGAACTCTCTTGCCATCAGGAACGTCTCCTTCCTATAAAAAGGAATTTAATTTTACCAACGATAATGTGCAAACGCCTTGTTGGCTTCTGCCATTTTGTGCGTATCTTCGCGTTTTTTCACGGAAGCGCCTGTGTTGTTGCTGGCATCGATGATTTCTTGAGCCAGTCTTTCTTCCATCGTTTTTTCACCGCGCAGGCGGGAATAGTTTACAAGCCAGCGAAGACCTAAAGTCGTACGGCGATCAGGTCTTACCTCTACAGGAACTTGATAGTTGGCACCCCCAACACGGCGAGCTTTAACTTCAAGAACCGGCATAATGTTTTTGATCGCTTGTTCAAATACTTCCATAGGTTCTTTACCCGTACGTTCTTTAATCAGATTGAAAGCATTATAAAGGATTGTTTGAGCTGTTCCTCTTTTACCATCAATCATAATGCGGTTGATCAAGCGGGTAACGAGCTTGCTGTTATAAATCGGATCTGGCAATACGTCTCTGCGAGTAACTGGACCTTTACGAGGCATAGTTATCCCCCTTTCTTCTAAAATCATTCAATTTATAAAAGCTGTATTACTTTTTCTCTTTCGGGCGTTTTGCGCCGTACTTGGAACGTGCTTGCTTGCGGTTGGCTACACCGGAAGTATCGAGTGCGCCGCGAACGATGTGGTAACGTACCCCTGGAAGGTCCTTAACACGACCGCCGCGAATCAGAACAACGCTGTGCTCCTGCAGGTTGTGTCCGATACCCGGAATGTAGGCAGTAACCTCTACACGGTTCGTCAAGCGAACACGCGCATACTTACGAAGAGCAGAGTTTGGTTTCTTCGGGGTCATCGTACCTACACGAGTGCAGACGCCACGTTTCTGAGGAGAACTCAGATTCGTCGCTTCTCTTTTCAAGGCGTTGAAACCTCTTTGAAGAGCCGGGGATTTGGATTTTACAACTTTCGCTTGGCGTCCTTTACGAACGAGCTGGTTAATTGTTGGCATATTGGCCACCTCCTTTAATATGAATGGTTCTTTCTTTTCAAGCCCACAGATCCAGGCGAATCGTAAATGAACAAAGTAAAAGTTTTTACCTTAAACCCTTACGGATTCTCAGGCAAAAACATTACTGCATCATTCATTCACTACCGCAGCCATAGCTGCGCCTACTTCGATTCCACACGCTTTACCTAACATGGTCATGGAGTCCACGTATGTCACTTTAACCCCCATCATCTTGCAGAGGTTAACTATTTTTATCGTAATTCGCGGATCTGCATCTCTGGCAACGAAAACTTCGGCGGCATGTCCCGCCTCTACCATTTTCGTCACTTGTTTCGTGCCTATAATCAGCTTTGCTGCCTGTTTCACTTTATCATAAGACATAGATCATATCCTCCAAAAGGACAGGTGACTAGGCTTAGAAAATGGCACACTTTGATATATTAGCATCTCGGTTTTACCGTGTCAAGAATGGACGCTTGCCTTCAAAAAGATTTTACAATCCATACTTTGAAGGCAAGCGCCGGGTCTTCTTCGTTACTCTACGGTTACCGCTTCTGCTTCAGTCAACTCTTCATCCCTTGGCTCTGCGTTCGGATCTGTAATGCGGATGTTACGGTATCTTGCCATCCCCGTACCTGCCGGTATCAGTTTACCGATGATCACATTCTCCTTCAAACCGAGCAGCTGGTCGACTTTTCCTTTAATCGCCGCATCCGTCAGGACACGAGTCGTTTCCTGGAACGATGCCGCAGAGAGGAAGGAATCTGTTTCGAGCGATGCTTTGGTAATACCCAGAAGCACCGGTTTGGCAACAGCAGGTTCCTCATTGGCGAAAAGCGCCACTTTGTTCGCTTCTTCGTACTCATGAATGTCCACAAAGGATCCCGGAAGCAGAGTCGTATTTCCGGCATCGACGATGCGAATTTTACGCAGCATTTGGCGGATCATCACTTCGACGTGCTTGTCGTTGATTTCCACCCCTTGGTTCCGGTATACGCGCTGAACTTCCTGTAAAATGTAGTTCTGCACGCCGCGGATCCCTTTAATGCGCAGCATTTCCTTCGGATCGATCGAGCCTTCCGTCAGCTCATCTCCGGCCTCTACGGTCTGGTTCACTGTGACGCGAATCCGGGAGCCGTAAGGTACGGAATATACTTTCGATTCAGCTTCGCCTTGAACCTCAATCTCACGACGATCCTTCGCTTCACGGATTTCTTTAATCACACCGTCAATTTCAGAAATTATCGCTTGCCCTTTTGGATTACGAGCTTCGAAGAGCTCCTGAATCCGCGGCAAACCTTGCGTGATGTCGTCGCCCGCAACGCCCCCGGTATGGAACGTACGCATGGTAAGCTGCGTTCCTGGTTCACCGATGGATTGCGCCGCGATAATACCTACCGCTTCGCCGATTTCTACATGTTTACCGGTCGCCAGATTACGGCCGTAGCACTTTTTGCAGACGCCATGTCTGGAACGGCAGCTGAGTACGGAACGGATTTGTACCTTCTCAATACCGGCTGCTATAATTTGGTCGGCAATATGTGCTTCAATCAGCTCGTTACGGTTAATAATAATCTCACCTGTTTGCGGATGACGAATCGTTTCAAAGGAGTACCGTCCTTCGATTCGGTCATACAGATCTTCGATGACTTCTTTACCATCCTGGATTCTGCTGACGAGGAACCCTTTATCCGTACCGCAATCTTCTTCACGAACAATTACGTCTTGAGCCACGTCTACCAGACGGCGGGTCAAGTAACCCGAGTCCGCCGTACGAAGTGCGGTATCGGCCAAACCTTTCCGTGCACCGTGAGTGGAGATAAAGTACTCCAATACGGTCAACCCTTCGCGGAAATTGGACTTGATCGGAAGCTCGATGATTTTACCGGACGGGTTAGCCATCAGACCGCGCATTCCGCCAAGCTGGGTAATTTGCGATTTGTTACCCCGTGCTTTGGATTCCACCATCATATTGATGGAATTATATTTATCAAGCGACTTCATCAAAATATCGGTAATTTCATCCTTGGCCTTGCTCCAGATCGCGATAACGCGGTCGTAGCGTTCATCGTCTGTAATTAAACCGCGGCGATATTGATTCGTAACCACACGAACTTTTTCGTCGGATTCTCTAAGGATTTCATCTTTCTCCTTCGGAACCGTCACATCCGCTACGGCAATGGTGATACCGGCACGCGTAGAGTAAGTAAATCCAAGCTGCTTGATATTATCCAGCGTGATCGACGTTTGTGTCGTATGGTAACGGCGGAAGCATTCTGCAATGATCGTGCCAAGGTAATCTTTTCCGACCGCTTTCGTTTCAGGCAGCTCCGCCATTTTCTTGCGAAGATCCACGCCTTTCTCGAACACGAAATAATCGTTTGAAGGTCCGTTCAGCAAATTCGCTTTCGTCGCTTCATTAATGTATGGGAAGTCCGGCGGATAAATCTCATTGAAGATAATTTTACCGATCGTTGTGATCAGCATGGCCTTTTCTTGTTCCGGCGTAAAGCTGGTTTTTTTCAAAGCCTTGGCCGGAATCGCCACGCGCGCATGCAGAGCCGCATCTCCGCGGTGGTAGAGCGACACGGCTTCTTCAATCGAACGAATAATCGTACCGGAGCCTTTGGCTTCCTTGTTTTCCGTCGTTAAGTAGAAGCTTCCCAAAACCATGTCCTGCGACGGCGTAACAACCGGTTTGCCGTCTTTTGGGTTGAGAATATTGCCTGCTGCGAGCATCAGCACGCGGGCTTCCGCCTGGGCTTCTGCAGACAACGGAACGTGAACGGCCATCTGGTCTCCGTCAAAGTCGGCGTTATATGCCGTACAAACAAGCGGATGCAGCTTGATCGCCCGGCCTTCAACCAGAATCGGCTCGAACGCCTGAATGCCCAAACGGTGAAGCGTGGGAGCACGGTTCAGCAGAACCGGGTGTTCCTTGATGACTTCCTCAAGAACATCCCATACTTCAGGACTAACGCGTTCCACTTTGCGTTTTGCGCTCTTAATGTTATGCGCAAGACCTTTATTCACAAGCTCTTTCATGACGAAAGGCTTAAACAATTCCAATGCCATTTCCTTTGGAAGTCCGCACTGATACATTTTGAGACTCGGTCCCACCACGATAACGGAACGGCCGGAGTAGTCAACCCGCTTACCCAGCAGGTTTTGACGGAAACGCCCCTGTTTACCCTTCAGCATGTGGCTGAGGGATTTGAGCGGACGATTACCCGGTCCCGTTACGGGACGGCCGCGGCGGCCGTTATCAATAAGCGCGTCAACCGCTTCCTGAAGCATCCGCTTTTCGTTCTGCACGATAATATCAGGAGCGCCCAGATCAAGCAGACGTTTCAGACGGTTGTTCCGGTTGATGACACGGCGGTATAAATCGTTCAAGTCAGAGGTCGCAAAGCGCCCCCCGTCAAGCTGAACCATCGGACGAAGCTCCGGAGGGATAACCGGCAGTACGTCGAGCACCATCCACTCCGGCATATTTTTGGAGTTACGGAATGCTTCCATAACCTCAAGACGTTTAATGGCACGGTTACGGCGTTGACCTTGAGCGGTTTTCAGCTCTTCCTTCAGCATATCGACTTCTTTCTCGATGTCGATGTCTTGAAGCAGCTTCTTCACCGCTTCCGCGCCCATACCGGCTTGGAATGCATAGCCGTATTTTTCCCGATAGCTGCGGTATTCCTTCTCGGAGAGCAGCTGTTTTTTCTCCAGCGGCGTATCTCCAGGATCAGTTACGACATAGGAAGCAAAGTAGATGATCTCTTCCAGAGACCGCGGAGACATGTCGAGCGCAAGCCCCATACGGCTTGGAATTCCTTTGAAATACCAGATATGTGAAACCGGTGCTGCAAGCTCGATGTGACCCATGCGCTCGCGGCGCACTTTTTGACGCGTAACTTCTACGCCGCAGCGGTCACAGACAACGCCTTTGTAACGAACCCGTTTATATTTACCGCAATGACATTCCCAATCCTTGGTCGGACCAAATATTTTCTCACAGAACAAGCCTTCTTTTTCAGGTTTCAGCGTCCTGTAGTTGATCGTCTCCGGCTTTTTCACTTCGCCTCTGGACCATGAACGGATTTTGTCGGGGGAAGCCAATCCGATTTTCATGAATTCAAAATTGTTGACGTCGATCAAGGAGCAACCCTCCTCCAAGTTTGTGTGGGCAAATCTACACCGGAAGCATCCGTTGTAAGAATGTGCTGTCTGTACGCTTCATACACCCGTGGCTTACGCCTGGCCCAATAGATTACTCGACTCCCATTTCCGCGCCTTCAAGGTTAAGGTTAAGCTTATCGCTTGTTACCTCATCCTCATCGTCGATTTCCTTCATTTCGATCTCTTCTTCATTCTCGGACAAGATTTTCACATCCATACCCAAGCTTTGAAGCTCTTTGATCAATACCTTGAAGGATTCCGGTACGCCAGGCTCCGGAACATTCTCACCTTTAACAATCGACTCATACGTTTTGACGCGTCCTACCACGTCGTCGGATTTCACAGTCAAAATCTCCTGCAGGGTATAAGCTGCACCATAAGCCTCGAGCGCCCATACCTCCATCTCGCCAAACCGCTGTCCGCCGAACTGAGCTTTACCGCCCAGCGGCTGCTGCGTAACGAGCGAGTACGGCCCTGTCGAACGCGCATGGATTTTATCATCGACCATGTGAGCCAGCTTGATCATATACATGACGCCTACCGTTACCTCTCGCTCAAACGGTTCACCGGTTCTGCCGTCGTACAGGATCGTCTTGCCGTTACGCTGCATGCCGGCCTCTTCCATCGTATCGAACACGTCGTATTCATTAGCACCGTCGAATACCGGCGTTGCCGTATGGATACCGAGATACTTGGCAGCCATCCCCAAGTGAACTTCCAGCACCTGTCCGATGTTCATCCGGGAAGGAACGCCAAGCGGGTTCAGCACAACTTCAACCGGCGTGCCGTCCGGCAGGAACGGCATGTCCTCTTCCGGTAAAATCCGTGCGATAACCCCTTTGTTTCCGTGACGTCCCGCCATCTTGTCGCCTTCGGAAATTTTCCGCTTCTGGGCGATGTAGACGCGCACCAGCTGGTTTACGCCAGGAGGCAGTTCGTCGCCGTTCTCACGGGTAAATACTTTCACGTCGACTACGATACCATCGGTACCGTGCGGCACACGAAGCGAAGTATCGCGAACTTCACGGGCTTTTTCACCGAAAATCGCATGAAGCAAACGTTCTTCCGCGGTCAGCTCCGTAACCCCTTTTGGCGTTACTTTGCCCACCAGAATGTCGCCTGCCGCGATCTCGGCACCGACGCGGATAATTCCGCGCTCATCGAGATTTTTCAGCGCATCTTCCCCGACGTTCGGAATATCACGGGTGATTTCCTCCGGTCCGAGCTTCGTATCCCGGGCTTCAGACTCATATTCTTCAATGTGAATGGAAGTATAGACGTCTTCCTTCACCAGTTTTTCACTAAGCAATATCGCATCCTCGTAGTTGTAGCCTTCCCATGTCATAAAGGCAACCACTACGTTCCGCCCGAGCGCAAGCTCGCCCATCTCCGTCGACGGACCATCGGCGAGGATATCTCCTACGCGCACTTGCTCGCCTTTATGGCAAATCGGACGTTGGTTAATACATGTTCCTTGATTGGAGCGCAAAAACTTGTGCAATTTATGTTTAACGATGTCTCCGTTCACCAGCCGGCCGTCCACTACTTCCTGACGGCGTACCCAGATCTCGTTAGCCGTCACCCGTTCTACTACACCGTTCACCTTGGAAACGACACATACACCCGAGTCCTTGGCCGCCTTATGCTCCATCCCCGTACCGACAAGCGGCGCCTTAGGGATAAGAAGCGGAACGGCTTGACGCTGCATGTTCGAACCCATGAGAGCACGGTTGGAGTCGTCGTTTTCCAAAAATGGAATAAGCGCCGTCGCTACCGACACAACCTGCTTAGGGGAAACGTCCATGTAATCGACACGCTCTTTAGGGAGCGTCAGAATATCGTCCTTGTAACGGACAATGACGTTATCATTCGCAAATCTGCCGTCCTCGGTCAACTCGGCATTCGCCTGCGCGACCACGTAATTATCTTCTTCATCGGCCGTCAAATAAGCGATCTCATCCGTAACTATGCCGGTATTCGGGTCAACACGCCGGTAGGGCGCTTCAATAAAGCCGAATTCATTCACACGCGCGAACGTGGAAAGTGAGTTAATCAAACCGATGTTCGGTCCTTCCGGCGTCTCAATCGGACACATCCGCCCATAGTGGGAGTGATGGACGTCCCGCACTTCAAAACCTGCGCGTTCCCGCGTCAAACCACCGGGTCCAAGAGCGGACAGGCGGCGTTTGTGCGTCAGTTCGGCAAGCGGGTTCGTCTGGTCCATAAACTGCGACAGCTGGGAGCTTCCGAAGAACTCCTTGATCGAAGCGATGACCGGACGTATATTGATCAATTGCTGCGGGGTGATCGTGTTCACATCCTGAATCGACATCCGCTCGCGTACCACGCGCTCCATCCGGGACAGGCCAATGCGGAACTGGTTCTGCAAAAGCTCTCCCACGGAACGCAAGCGACGGTTACCCAGATGATCGATATCATCGGTGCTGCCGATCCCATGCAGCAAGTTAATGAAATAGTTGATCGATGCAATGATATCAGCCGGCGTAATGTTCTTCACCGACTTGTCAATTTTCCCGTTGGCGATGACTTTAACCACTTTCCCGTCTTCAATCGGGGAGTAGACGTTAATGTGCTGCAGCGTAATCTTATCTGTTTCAGTTACGCCGTTAGCGACCGAATATTCTTTGAAGCCGACGTTGTCTTCCAGATAAGGAATAATCGTGTCGAGCAAACGGCGGTCAAGCTGTTGTCCAGCTTCTGCAATAATCTCGCCTGTTTCCGGATTAACAAGGGTCTCAGCCAGACGTTGATTGAACAGACGATTTTTGATATGCAGCTTTTTGTTGATTTTGTACCGTCCAACATTGGCAAGATCGTAACGCTTCGGATCGAAGAATCTGGCGATCAGCAAGCTTCTCGCATTATCCAGCGTCGGCGGCTCGCCCGGGCGAAGACGCTCGTAAATTTCAATCAACGCCTTGTCCGTCGAATCGGTGTTATCCTTGTCCAACGTATTGCGGATATATTCATCGTCACCCAGCAGGTCTATGATTTCCGCGTCGGTACCGAAGCCGAGTGCACGAAGCAGTACGGTTACAGGGATTTTTCTTGTACGGTCAATACGCACATAGATGATATCCTTCGCATCCGTTTCCAATTCAAGCCAAGCGCCGCGGTTCGGAATCACGGTAGCGGTATAAGCCTTTTTACCGTTTTTATCGACTTTCGTACTAAAATAGACGCTCGGGGAACGAACCAGCTGACTGACAATAACCCGTTCAGCGCCGTTGATAATAAAAGTACCCGTTTCGGTCATCAGAGGGAAATCGCCCATAAAGACTTCCTGCTCCTTGACTTCGCCAGTCTCTTTATTGATCAAACGTACTTTCACACGAAGCGGTGCAGCGAAGGTGACGTCGCGTTCTTTGGATTCATCCACTGAATACTTTGGCTCTCCCAAGCTGTAGTCGATAAATTCCAACACCAAATTCCCCGTAAAATCTTGGATTGGGGAAATATCTTGAAACATTTCACGCAACCCTTCATCCAAAAACCACTGATATGATTTTTGTTGGATTTCAATCAGGTTTGGAACTTCCAACACCTCATGAATCCGCGCGTACGACCTGCGTTTACGTCGACCTAATTGAACAAGATGTCCCGCCAACTTAGATTCACCCCTCATGTCTACTCAATAGAACAAAATAAAAGCCTCTTTGGGAAGCCTTCTCGAGTAAATACTGCACGAAGATAAACTTCTTAAGGAAGCTTGTTATTACGATGCACGAATCGTACAACGAACAGGTGACTTTTTCCCCATTTTACCATAATTTTCTTCACACCTTGTAGGGTTTACCTAAAATTTAAACATTATACGTCAAATGATAAAATCTTATTCATCCCAGCATGAAAAAAATATCTTGACATTTTAGTAAACTAAAGAGAAAAAGCATGACCATAATACTGACATTTTAATATAATATCACATCCCAAAATTCAAGTCAACATTTTTCCAGCGCATCAAAATCATTTCGCAGCCTTGATAATCCAGTAGCCTTTACTCCGTTCCACCTGTTCTACACGGCTATAGAGAGACTCCAATTTGCTATAAGCCGACGGGGCGCCTTGTTTCTTCTGAATAACGACCCAAAGAGCGCCGCCCGGTACAAGTGCTTCATGCGCCTGCTCGAAAATACGGTGAACCGTTTCTTTGCCGGCTCGGATCGGAGGATTGGTCAGCACCACATCAAACGACCGGCCCTTCAACTCCGATAACAGGTCACTTTGCAGTATTTCTACATTGTCCAGGCCGTTCCGATCGGCATTGTGCTTGGCTAACGCAACAGCGCGTTCATTGATGTCCACCATGGTGACCGTACCCTTGTGCGCCAGCACGGCAGCCGTCAGTCCAATCGGCCCGTAACCGCAGCCCACATCAAGAATCCGGGCATCGACGGGAAGCGCCACCGTTTCCACGAGCAGCTTCGATCCGTAATCAACCCCCTTTTTTGAGAACACCCCGGCATCCGTTACAAAAATGAACCTGCGTCCACGCATCGTCTCTTCAATGGTGTGCAGGTCATGTTCAACGCTGGGTTTTCTGGAATAGTAATGTTCCGACACGTTCGGCCACCTCCCTGTTTGCTGTATTGAAAAGGAAAACCCCTTGAGAGAATCGCCTCTTCAAGGGGTGCTTGACCTTTGAAATTACTTCACTTCTACGGAAGCGCCTGCTTCTTCCAGCTTAGCTTTGATGGATTCAGCTTCTTCCTTGGAAACTTTTTCTTTCAACGGCTTCGGTGCGCCGTCTACGAGGTCTTTTGCTTCTTTCAAGCCAAGGCCTGTAATTTCGCGAACCACTTTGATTACGTTGATTTTGGACGCGCCTGCGCTTGCCAGGATAACGTCGAATTCGGATTGCTCTTGCGCTTCTGCAGCGCCGCCGCCTGCTACTACTGCCACAGGAGCAGCCGCCGTTACGCCAAACTCTTCTTCGATTGCTTTAACCAGATCGTTCAGTTCCAATACTGTCATGCCTTTAATGGCTTCCAAAATTTGCTCTTTGCTCATGGTTTAAACCTCCGTTTATATTTAGATCGTTTTTTTAAAAAGATTACGCTTCTTGTACGCCGCCTTCTTGCTTATCGGATACAGCCTTAACCGCAAGGGCGAAGTTGCGAATCGGAGCTTGAAGCACGCTGAGCAACATGGACAGAAGACCTTCTCTGGACGGAAGCTCAGCCAGCGCCTTGATTTGGTTGATATCAACCACTTTACCTTCTACAACGCCTGCTTTAATGTTCAGGTTTTCGTTCTTCTTAGCGAACTCCGCCAAAATTTTAGCCGGAGCCACGACATCTTCTTTGCTGAATGCGATCGCAGTAGGACCAGTCAAATACTCATCCAGTTCAGACAGTTCCGCATTCGCCGTAGCACGGCGTACCAAAGTATTTTTCAACACTTGGAATTCCACACCAGCTTCACGCAATTGTTTGCGAAGCTCCGTTACTTGGGCAACGTTCAAGCCGCGGTAATCGGCAACGATGGAACAAGAGCTTTCTTTCAGCTTTTCGGCTACAGCCGTAACCTGTTGAGCTTTTTGCTCGATAATTTTTGCGTTTGCCATTTTTGCACCTCCTAAGAGCTTTCTGCAGGAAAGCTTGCATCGTAAGCATAAGCTATAAGTTTTCGTGAGAAAACTGCTTCGTAAACTTAACTCGTAAACAAAGTCCGCCCGAGGCCGCTCATTCCGTTTCTCGCCATCTCCGCCAAGGCAAGGTCCGCATAAAAGCGAAAATGCCTTCGCAGACGAAAGCGAAGGCATGATGATTCACATATTCTTGAGCTGTTAAGCAAAGAATACCGAATTTATATCATAACACCTCGGCAGGAAATTAAGCCCATGGGTAGGAGCACCTGCTGTCTACGGTAAGCATATTCGTTTGTTAGACTTAGAACAGGTTAGCATGGATGACCTGGAAAGTCAAATACCAAGGCTACTCCTATCTAAGAGCTGCAGCGTTCACACGAGCGCTCGGACCCATTGTCGAGGATACCGCGATGTTCTTCAGGTATACCCCTTTAGCTGCGGCCGGTTTCGCTCTGTTCAGCGCATCAATCAAAGCTTTGAAATTTTCAGCAAGCTTCTCGGCTTCGAAGGAAACTTTTCCGATCGGCGCGTGAATTTGTCCGGCTTTATCCAGACGGTATTCGATTTTACCAGCCTTGATCTCCTGAACGGCTTTCGCCACGTCGAACGTAACGGTACCCGCTTTCGGATTCGGCATCAAACCTTTACCACCCAAGATACGGCCGAGCTTACCCACTTCGCTCATCATGTCTGGCGTAGCTACGCAGACATCGAAGTCGAACCAGCCTTGCTGGATCTTGTTGATCATGTCTTGATCGCCAACGAAATCGGCTCCTGCCGCTTCCGCTTCTTTGGCTTTTTCGCCTTTGGCGAATACAAGAACGCGTTTTGTTTTACCTGTGCCGTGAGGCAATACAACCACACCGCGAACGGCTTGGTCTTGTTTTCTAGGGTCTACGCCCAAACGTACAGCCACTTCAACGGTTTCGTCGAATTTGGCACGCGCTGTCTTCTTCACGAGCTCGATCGCCTCGAGCGGCTCGTAAAAAGCGTCAGCGTCGATTTGCTTGGCAGCTTCCAAGTATTTCTTGCCGTGTTTAGCCACTGTCTTATCCTCCTATGTGGTATTAGCGGAATATCCTCCCACTTGGTTGGCTCCTCCGTTATAACCGGGGGCCGGAAGCATGGATTAGTCTACGATTGCAACGCCCATGCTGCGAGCCGTACCTTCCACCATACGCATAGCAGCCTCGATGGATGCCGCGTTCAGGTCAGGCATTTTTTGCTCGGCAATTTCACGAATTTTCGCACGATTAACGGTTGCAACTTTCTTCTTGTTCGGTTCGCCGGAACCTTTTTCGATCCCTGCAGCCACGCGCAGCAATACGGCAGCTGGAGGCGTTTTGGTAACGAACGTGAAGGAACGGTCCTCGAATACCGTAATTTCTACCGGAATGATGAGACCTGCTTGATCGGCCGTGCGAGCATTAAATTCTTTACAGAACGCCATGATATTAACGCCGGCTTGACCAAGAGCAGGACCGATCGGCGGAGCCGGATTCGCTTTTCCTGCAGGGACCTGCAATTTCACCATTTTAATAACCTTTTTTGCCATTGTTGTGTACACCTCCTCGCCCGTAGTATGGCAGAATTTCGCTTACAACGGTTAAAGCTTTTCCACCTGATTATAGTCAAGCTCCAACGGCGTCTCTCTGCCGAACATGTTGACATGAACCTTCAGCTTGCTTTTGTCGAGCAGAATTTCTTCTACGGAACCGACAAAATTGGCAAACGGTCCAACTTTTACGCGTACGGTTTCTTTGAGCTCGAAATCGATCTTCGGCTTCGGCTCTTCCATACCCATGTGCTTGAGAATCGCATCCACTTCCTCGGGAAGCAGCGGCGTCGGCTTCGAACCCGAACCGGTCGATCCGACAAACCCGGTAACCCCAGGAGTGTTGCGCACGACATACCACGAATCGTCCGTCTGGATCATCTCCACGAGGACATACCCTGGATATACTTTACGCATAACCGTTTTCTTCTTGCCGTCTTTATTCACAAGCTCTTCTTCCATGGGAACGAGCACACGAAAAATCTTGTCCTTCATATCCATGGATTCGACGCGCTTTTCCAAATTTGCCTTCACCTTGTTTTCATACCCGGAATAGGTATGTACGACGTACCATCTTTTTTCCATTTCCATAGTGCCACCCACCAGCCCAGATTATTGAAACACGAGGCGAAGCAGCTCTGAAATTCCCAGGTCCAGAACGTAGAAGTACACCGTTATAAAGGTGACCGTAAATAATACGACCAGCGTGTAGCTAATCAGCTCTTTACGGCTAGGCCATTTTACTTTTTTCAGCTCGGACCAGCTGTCCGCAAAAAAAGAAAATGTATTGCCGAATCCCTGCTTCAATTTAGCCAAAAAGGACACAACTACACCTCCAAAAAACTAGCGCGTTTCGCGATGAGCTGTCTGTTCATTGCAAAACTTGCAATATTTCTTCAACTCCATGCGGTCGGGATGGTTGCGCTTATTTTTAGTGGATGTATAGTTTCTTTGCTTGCAGTTTGTGCACGCTAAAGTGATGATCACCCGCATGATGTACACCTCCTACGGACCAGCCTCAAGATTTACAGCCTTATATGATCAGCAAAAAAACGCCTTTCAATTAAGGCCACCCAAATACTTTAGCACACGACATAGCTTGTGTCAAGGAATGTATTCACTTGGCTGTCCGTCCCCGTCCACATCCATTATTAACCAAGGCCCCGGATCTTAAACGAATCCTAAACCGATTTATATAAAGGGATCCCTTGCATTTCAGGAACATTTGTTCTATGATAAGGGTATAAAAAAGCTTCCGAACGAAGCCCTTTCGGTGAAGAACCATTTGCGGTTTGTACAGCCGCTTTTCTTGCGCGGAAAGGAAATTGTTCAGTTTTGCCGGACGTTTTTATTTTTATTGCAAAAAAGCACCTCCACAAAAGCAAAAGGCGCTTTAATCATTATGCATCGCGTACTTCCAAATACCTTTCGAGCTTGCGTTTTACCCGTTGAAGCGCGTTGTCAATCGATTTGACATGGCGGTCTAAATCAACAGCAATCTCCTGATAGGAGCGTCCGTCCAAATACAGCATCAGCACTCTGCGTTCGAGATCACTTAAAATCTCGCCCATCTTGTCTTCAAGTCCGCTAAACTCCTCTTGATTGATGATCAGCTCCTCCGGATCGGATACCCGGGAACCGCAGATCACATCAAGCAGTGTACGGTCGGAATCTTCATCATAAATGGGCTTGTCCAGCGAAACGTAAGAATTCAGAGGAATATGCTTTTGGCGCGTGGCGGTTTTGATCGCTGTGATGATTTGGCGGGTAATACAGAGTTCGGCAAAGGCTTTAAAAGAGGCGAGCTTTTCTCCGCGGAAATCGCGGATCGATTTATAGAGACCGATCATACCTTCCTGCACGATGTCTTCCCTGTCAGCGCCGATCAAAAAATAAGAACGTGCTTTGGCGCGGACAAAGTTTTTATACTTGTTGATCAAGTACTCCAGTGCATCGCTATTTCCTTCACGGACCGCTTCGACAAGATCTTCGTCTGCCTTGAGGTCGTATTCGTCCATTCTCAACTCTTTGAAGTCGACACTCACTACAATCCCTCCGGCCCAACGCTTGAAAGATAGGACTAGTATACATTATGTAATCTACCATCGTCAACCGGATTCCCGTTAGAAAAAGCTTTACTTGCTAGATTTGCAAAGCTACTTCTCCCGCCGCCACTTTTCGAACATCGCCCGAACATCTTCACTGAGCCGCTTATCAAAGGTATTACGCTTCCCCGCGGCTTCATCCTCAATTTTTCGCCGGATCTCGGCCCGCGCTTGCCGCAGCTTTACGAGAAGCTCGCCGGCCGGAATGCGGAAGGCTCCTTTACCGAAAATAACATGCTGCTCCGTCATATCCGAAGTCGCCACATATACTTGCTTTCGCCGTCCGATATGCTCCGTAACCAATCGTTCGATCAGTTCATCCGCCGTTTCCTTTTCTTTGGTGTAATAAACCGGAAGCTTGCTCTGAACATACTTACCGCCAAGTCCCGGCACATAATACGCGTCAAAAACAACGATCACCTTCATGCCCGAGAACGATTGATATTCCGCCATCATCTCAATCAACCTGTCCCGCGCTTCTTCCAGCCTGATTTCTTTCAGCGCCTTAAGCTCAGGCCAGTCGCCAATGATGTTGTATCCGTCTACGATTAAGATTTCCTGTATCATGCAGCATCGCCCTGCTGGTAAGCGCGCTAGCGGGCTGCCGTCCGCTGCCGGACGACTTCATACATGAAGACCGATGCGGCGACAGAGGCATTCAGCGAATTAATTTGACCGAACATCGGGAGTTTAAGCAGAAAATCGCATTTTTCCTTAATCAACCGGCCGATCCCTTTACCTTCATTACCGATCACAATCGCCAGAGGCAGGTTCAGATTCGTCTGGTATACGGGCTGCTCGGCCCCGACATCCGCTCCGGCCACCCATACCCCGCGCTCCTTTAGCAGCTCGATGGTCTGCGCCAGATTCGTCACACGCGCTACCGGAACATACTCTACTGCACCCGCGGATGTTTTCGAGACGGCAGCCGTCAATCCCACGGAACGTCTTTTGGGGATAATGACCCCGTGCACGCCGGTACAGTCCGCTGTACGCAGAATGGAGCCAAGGTTATGCGGATCTTCTATTTCATCAAGCAAAAGCAAGAACGGCATCTCACCGCGCTCCTCCGCTCTCGCAAGCAAATCCTCGACTTCGACGTATGCATATGCCGCCACTTGCGCGACGATTCCTTGATGCTGCAGGCCCGAGGCCATTTGATCCAGCTTCCGCTTGTCAGCCAGCTGCACAACCACCCCGCTGCGCTTCGCTTCGGCAATAATCGGCTGGGCGAGCTGTTTTTGCGCCTGCTCGGCAATCCAAATTTTGTTGATCGTCCGCCCGGAACGCAGCGCTTCAAGTACGGAATGCTTTCCTCCGATAAATTCTTCTTCCATGCCCAAGGCCCCCTTTCCTTCTTCGAATGTTATTTATCCTGCTCCAACGACAGCAACATCAAATACTGAAGCCGCTCCCATTGCTGCGTGTAATACAAATAGCCGATCAGGCATTCAAACGCGGTGCTGTGCCGATATTCCAACACATCCGCATTCTTCGCGGTTGTCCCGGACTTGGCATTGCGCCCCCGCTTGACGACATCCTGTTCCTCTTCCGTGAGATGCGGCAGCCAACGCTGCAGCGATTTCGCCTGCGATTTTGCCGAAACATACCGGGTAGCCGTCCGATGCAAGTAGTTAGGCTTATGATTCGTTTGCGCCACCACATACTGCCTCACGAACACCTCGTAAATGGCGTCTCCCATATACGCCAGCACCAGCGGATGAAGCTGACCCGGTTCGCGGGCGGGCGGGAAGGAAAATAAATGGCTCTTGATCTCCTGATCCGACATTTCGTCCCATTTCATAAACTCGCCCTACTTCCGCCGCCAGCGGATGCCTTGAGGCGTATCTTCCAGTTGAATGCCGCGTTCTGTCAGCAGATCCCGGATTTCATCGGCGCGGGCCCAATTTTTCGCTTTTCGCGCTTCGGTCCTTTCTGTAATGAGCCGTTCCACCTCTTCATCCAATAATTCCTCTGCCTCCGGGGCCAATAGACCCAACACGCCGTCCATAGCTGCAAACTGCTGTACGAACAACTCCAGGGAGCCGGACGTTACCCGCCCCGATTGCAAATAATTATTCGCGGCACTGACAAGCTCAAACACCGCCGTAATTGCATCCGGCGTATTGAAATCATCGTTCATCTTCGCTTCAAATTGCTCCTTGGCCGCACGGACCGCCTCCACGACCGCAGCGTCGGCCTCCCCCGCTTCCGCGGATTGCAGCCGGTGCTTCAAAGCGGCGATACAGTTGTCCAAACGGGCTAAGCTGCCCTTTGCTTGCTCCACCGCATCCTCGCTGAAATTCAACGGATTGCGGTAATGGCCGGAGAGCATAAAATAGCGGATCACCTGGCCCGGCATCTCCTTGAGCAGTTGATGCACTTGAATGCCGTTTCCAAGCGATTTGGACATTTTTTCATTGTTGATATTCACAAATCCGTTATGCATCCAATAATTGGCCATCCGGCGGCCGGTTAATCCCTCGGATTGAGCGATTTCACATTCATGGTGCGGAAAAGTCAGGTCCTGGCCTCCACCGTGAATATCGATCGTTTCGCCCAAATATTTACGAACCAACGCCGAGCATTCGATATGCCATCCCGGGCGGCCTTCACCCCAGGGGCTTGACCAACTAATTTCACCCGGCTTCGCAGCCTTCCAAAGCACGAAATCTTGAGGATTCTCCTTGCGCTCGTCCACGTCTACCCGAATGCCGTACTGCAGCTCCTCCAGGTTTTGGTGGGAAAGCTTGCCGTACTCGGTAAATTTGGATGTCCGAAAATAAACGTCTCCTCCGGATTCGTAGGCGTAATCATTGGCTACCAGCCCCGAAATGAACTCGATGATGTCCGCCATGTTCTCCGTCACGCGGGGATGCGCCGTCGCTTTGCGAACACCCAGACCCGCCGTATCCTCATAATACTTTTGAACAAACAAGTCCGCCACCTCCGGAACGGTGGTGCCCATCTCCGCGGCCTTCTTGATCAGCTTGTCATCCACATCGGTAAAATTCACAATGAACGTCACATCATAACCTATCGACTCCAGATAACGGCGAACCACATCGAAAAAAATAACCGGTCTGGCATTCCCGATGTGAATATAATCATATACGGTCGGACCGCACACATACATTTTTACTTTACCCGGTTCCAGCGGTATAAAGTTTTCTTTCGTACGTGTCATCGTGTTATAAATCTTAAGCGACATGCTCAATCGTTTCCTCCGATCTTTGTTTTCACTGGTTCCCTTTTCTGCTCCCATTGCTGCGCCGCCTTCAGCTCGTCAACCTGCTCCTGCAGCTGTTTGAACATATCGATGATCGGATCGGGAAGCTTATCATGCTCCAACCGACCGATACGAACGCCATCCCTCTTGACGATGCGTCCCGGAATTCCCACTACGGTGCTGTTCGGCGGCACTTCGCTCAACACTACCGCATTCGAGCCGATGCGGGAGTTGTCTCCTACCGTGAATGAACCCAACACCTTGGCTCCGGCCGAAATGACCACATTATTGCCGATGGTCGGATGGCGCTTCCCTCGCTCTTTGCCTGTACCCCCCAGCGTTACACCATGATACAACAGTACGTCATCGCCGATTTCGCAGGTTTCTCCAATGACGACGCCCATGCCGTGGTCGATAAAAAATCTCCGTCCGATAACCGCACCCGGGTGAATCTCAATGCCCGTCATAAACCTGCTGATCTGAGAAATCACGCGGGCCAGCGTATACCATCTTTTTTTATAAAACCAATGCGCGACCCGATGCGCCCAAAGCGCATGCAAACCGGCATAAGTAAAGACGACTTCAAACCATCCCCTGGCCGCCGGGTCGTTCTCAAAGATCGTATTGATGTCTTCTTTCATCCGTTCGAACATATCGTTTCACCGCTTCCCTTTCCTAATCCCCCAAGCCAAAGAAAGAACGTCGCGCAAAAAACGCCTCCGCAGCCGATTTCGGCTGCAGAGGCGTTCAAATACCGCGGTTCCACTCTGCTTGGATAAGTATAAATCCTCTTCCCGGCAGCCATGATTGGCCGGGAAGCTTATCCATCTCGTATCGTTCGTATCGTGAACGTCACGGTAAAGGCTACCCTGCCGCTGCAGCCGGAGCGCTCGCAGGCAGATCGTCTTTACAGCTCCCGGGTGCACTTCCGGATAAAGAGGATTGGACAACTCGCAGCCGGCATGCCCCCACACCGGTTGTCCTCTCTGAGAATCCCGCATTTTTCCGTACTTTCCCGTTCGTCGCCACTAAGTATGAAGTTAAAGCAATATCAATGATCTCTATAGTATATCGAAAAAACGGAAGGTTTACAATAACTTCTTCACCCGTTGAATCACCTTTTCTTTGCCCAACAAATACAAGGTCTTATTCAGATCGGGTCCATGCATTTGACCCGTCAGGGCCACTCTCACCGTCATAAAGAGCTGCTTCCCTTTATAGCCGGTTTCCGTTTGGACAGCTTTCAGCATCGCCTTTAGAGCATCGACATCAAACTCTGACGCCTGTTCCACCTGGGTTAAGAAGCTGTGCAATACGACGGGTGCATGCTCTTCCGCAAGCATCGCTTTAGCTTCTTCATCATAGCTGACCTCCTCGCGGAAGAACAGCTCCGACAAATCAACAATCTCAGCGGCATAGCGCAGCTGCTCCTGATACAGCCCGATCAGGGAGTGAGCCCACTGCCGCTGCTCGTCCGTCAACTCCTGTGGCAGTCTGCCCGCTTTTTGAAGATGGGGCAGTGCCAGCTCTGCAATACGCTCGGTATCCGCCTTTTTGATGTAGACGTTGCTCATCCAATTGAGCTTATCCATATCGAATACCGCAGGACTCTTGGACAACCGGTCGAGATCGAATCCTGCAATCAGCTCTTCCCTTGTGAAGATTTCTTCCTCCCCTTTCGGAGACCAGCCTAGGAGCGCGATAAAGTTCATCACCGCTTCCGGCAAATAACCCAGATCCCTATACTGCTCGATAAATTGGATGATCGATTCGTCCCGTTTGCTCATTTTTTTGCGGTCCTGATTCAGGATCAGCGCCAAATGCGCGAATTCCGGCACAGGAAGGCCAAGCGCTTCATACATCATGATCTGCCGTGGCGTATTGGTCAGGTGCTCTTCCCCGCGAATAACTAGGGTGATGTCCATCAGGTGGTCATCCAGAATGACCGCAAAGTTATACGTCGGGATGCCGTCGGGGCGGACGATAATGAAATCGCCGATGCCGTTCGTATCGAATTCGACGCGCTCGCGAATCCGATCCTCGAAAGCAATCGTCCGGTTCTCCGGCACACGGAAGCGGATCGACGGCTTGCGGCCTTCCGCTTTGTAGGCCTCCGCCTGCTCCGGCGTCAGATGGCGGCATTTGCCCGAATACATCGGCATCTGGCCCGCAGCCTCCTGCTTAGCCCGCTCCTCCTCCAGCTCCGCTTCCGTACAGTAACAGTAGTAGGCGTTGCCTTCCTGCAGCAGCCGGTCAATAAAAGGCCGGTACAGGTCCAGCCGTTCGGTTTGGCGATACGGCCCATACGGTCCTCCTACATCCACACTCTCGTCCCATTCGATACCCAGCCACTTCAATCCGTTCAGTTGGCTGTCCACTCCGGTTTCCACATGCCGGGTTTGATCCGTATCTTCGAAACGGATCACGAACTGTCCGCCTTCCTTACGGGCGATCAAATAGTTAAACAGCGCCGTACGCGCTCCCCCGATATGCAAGTGCCCTGTCGGGCTCGGCGCATACCTCACACGAAACTTTGCCATACGTTGTTCTCCTCCCCTGCTCCGCAGGCGTTCCTTCAGACCGAACGATGCCTGCAAGCCGATCAACCGTCAAAATAATATGTGTTATGATAGCACACCTTGGACAAGACAAACAACCGCTTGTGCCGCTATTCCTTCTCCGCGTCCCGTAAATCCAAGCTGCTCGGTCGTCGTTGCTTTCACATTGACTTGGCTCGTCTCCGCCTCCAGCGCCTGAGCGATGCGCTCCGCCATCGCCGGAATATACGGAGCCATCTTCGGTTTTTGCGCGATGATGGTGCAATCCACATTTCCCAAACGGTATCCCGCTTCCTTCGCCTTCCCCCATATGTCTACCAGCAGCTTATAGCTGTCCGCATCTTTAAAGGCGGCATCCGTATCGGGATAGTGCTTGCCGATATCCCCAAGCCCGAGCGCTCCCAGAATGGCATCACTCACCGCATGCAGCAGCACGTCCGCGTCCGAATGCCCGAGCAGTCCCTTCTCGTACGGGATTTCCACTCCGCCGATGATGCACTTGCGCCCTTCCACCAACTGGTGTACATCAAAGCCTTGTCCTACCCGAATCATCATTTCTTCTCTCCCCTGACATTGCGAATAATCCACTCCGCCCAAGGCAGATCCTCGGGAGTCGTGATTTTAATATTGTAATAGTCGGCTTCCACTACCGACACGCGGATCCCCATCCGCTCCACCAGCATGGCATCGTCCGTCCCTGTAAACCCTTCTTGCCGGGCGCGTTCGTGCGCCTCCAGCAGCACGGAAAAACGAAAAGCCTGCGGCGTTTGGATCGCCCACAAGCTGCTCCGGTCAGGAGTGGATTGGATCACCCCCGAGCCGTCCACGACTTTGATCGTGTCCTTCACGGGCACGGCAAGCACTGCTGCCTCCGTCTTCATCGCTTGATGCAGACAAGCGGTGAGGTGCTCAACTGCCGTGAACGGCCTGACGCCGTCATGTACCATGACCCAATCGACAGTCCCTTTCAAGGCCTGCAAGCCCTGATAAACGGAATCCTGCCGTTCTTTTCCACCCTGTATAATATGCTTTACTTTGCCCAGTCCGTACTCCCTGACAAACTGACCGCAGCGCGGCACATCGTCCGCTCCGGTAACGAGCGCAACGCTGCTTACCGGAGCGAAGCGTTCAAACAGCTCCAGCGTATGTACGAGAATCGGCTTATGATCAATCAGCAAATACTGCTTGCTTTCTTTTGTGCCCATCCGCGAGCCCTTGCCCGCAGCGACAACGACTACTCCAAGTCTGATCGTCAACTTGTCCACCTGCCACAACATATCGGCTTCAGGGCCCTGCTTTCGCGAAAGCTGCCGTTTCCGGCAAGACATGGGCCCGATTAGCGCATCTACACTATCATACCGCGTTAGAGCGCTTTTTCCAATAGCTTGGGCTTAGCAAAAATCATTCGTCCGGCTGAAGTTTGCAGAACACTCGTCACCAGAACATCCAGTGTCGTGCCGATAAAGTCACGCCCGCCTTCGACCACAATCATCGTGCCGTCATCCAAATAAGCGACGCCTTGACCGTGCTCTTTGCCGTCCTTGATTACCTGCACGAGAATTTCCTCTCCCGGCAGTACGACCGGTTTCACCGCATTGGCCAAATCGTTGATGTTCAGAACCGACACGCCCTGAAGCTCGCATACTTTATTCAGGTTGAAATCGTTCGTGATCACTTTGCCTTGAAGCAATTTCGCCAGCTTGACCAATTTGCTGTCCACCTCGGAAATCTCTTCAAAATCCCCTTCATAGATCAGCACCTTCACGTCGAGCTCCTTTTGAATCTTGTTCAAAATATCAAGCCCCCGACGTCCGCGGTTTCTTTTCAAAAGATCGGAGGAATCGGCAATATGCTGAAGCTCCTCCAGCACGAATTCCGGAATGACCAGCGTACCTTCAATAAACCCCGTCTTGCAGATATCTGCAATCCGGCCGTCGATAATGACGCTCGTATCCAGAATTTTATGCTCCTCAAACTCTTTGGCTTCGCCTGAAGCGCCGCGTCTCCGATCCGACCGCCGCTTATCGAGTGCGGCTAACAACTCTTCTTTCTTCAAGATCCCCATCCGGTATCCCGCATACGAGAAAATCGCGATACACAGCATATGCAGCAGCGGATTGAATATACCCGCACGCGCCAAAGGATTCAGCAGAACGGAAGAGACCAACAATCCCATCACCATTCCCGCCGCCCCGGCAAGCATATCGGCCGCCGGCATATTCGCCGCGCGTTCTTCCCCCTGAACCATGACCTTAAGCAGAGAATTTAGCGCCCAGGAGCTCATCGAATAAAAGAAGAGTGCTCCCACCCCAAACATCCATGCTCCCTGCCCTTTTATTTCATGAATACCCGTTACTGTACCTATGACTTCAAATAATGGTTTACCTATCGTATCACTCCATTGTAATCCAAGCGTACCGCCAATAACTGCGAATAGAAGCTGGAACCATTTTTTCATCATAGACTTCACCTCCATCAAAATCGGTTGCATAATCCCTTACGTTACAATTATGAACCAAAAGTTTCCTGCCTAATCGTTCCGTAAGAAAAAAACAAAAAAGCATTTATTTCCATAAGGAAAATAAATGCTTTTCATTTTCACGGACATCTCTTCGTTAAATTGTCGTTGTTTTGGATTCCGGTTCTTCCATCGTATTCGTTTTCTTTTTCTTCAGGCGGAGAAAGACGAAAAGACGGTCAACGTTTTTTTTTAGGCCGTACAGTGCATACAGGAGCAGCGGTACAAAGATGATCTTGGACAGTGTGCCCGGAAATTGAACGGCAATGACAACGGCGATGATCACCACGATCGGGGTTACCCATATCGCCGCTTTTGGAATGCCCACCTTCTTGAAGTTCGGATATTTCACCGTGCTGACCATCAGATAGGACAGGAGAAGTGTGGCCAAGACAAGCACCATGGTGCTCAGCTCATTGTGAAACAGAGCAAGCGTACAAAGAACACCGCCGGCAGCCGGTATGGGCAAACCGATAAAGTAGCCGGGCGTACCGGCAATCACGTTGAAGCGAGCCAACCGCAGCGCTCCGCAAATGGGGAAAATCGCCGTGACAATCCACGCCCCTGCCGCGTTCATCTCGGTAAAGGCCATAACATACATAATGAACGCCGGAGCCACCCCAAACGAGATGACATCGGACAGCGAATCCAGTTCCTTGCCGAATTCGCTTTGAACATTGAGCGCACGGGCCACCCGTCCGTCCAAACCGTCAAGCAGCATAGCCACAAGCACCATAATAGCCGCCAGCTCGGGTTTATTGTTAAACACCATAATGATCGAAATGATGCCGAGAAACAAGTTCCCGACGGTAAACAAATTCGGGAGGGATTTCGTTATCATGATTAATCCACCTCTGGTTATACTGTGCCCTATTCAAAAAAACCTAACCCAATTCAATTATACTAAGGTACCTTATGATTGTATGCAAGTTAGATATGCCTGTCAATGAGTACCTGATCTTGAATTCGTTTTAGGCCTTCTTTTATCGTTCGGGCCCTTACTTCTCCGATTCCGTCCACTTCGTCCAGTTCCTCGATCGTGGCCATCATCAGATGAGGAAGCTGTTCGAAGCGCTCGATCAGATTATGAATGATCACCGACGGCAGCCTCGGGATTTTATTCAATACCCGATACCCCCGCGGGGATACGATTTCCTCCGCACTGTTGGTCGCATGCGGGAATCCAAGCACTCGGGCAATGTGGGAATGATCCAGCATTTCGTCGGTGGCCAGCCGTTTGAGCGAGTTCAAGACTTCTTTAACCTTTTCGTCGCTGGGATCCTTGACATAATCTTTAATCAGCAAAAAGGCTTCGTATTCCGTATTACCGACCAATTCATGCAGCTGCATACTGATCAGACGGCCTTCGTTCCCCAGCTCGTTGATGTAGCGATTGATTTCCGCTTTAATACGCAGCACCATCTCGATACGTTGTATAACTCCCGTTACATCGTGTAGCGTCACGAGCTCTTCAAATTCCGAAGCGCCAAGGTTCGTCAAATCCTGATCGAGTACAGATTTATATTTTTCCAACGTTTGAATCGCCTGATTCGCCTTGGTCAAAATCACACCAATATCTTTTAAGGCATACCGCAAATTTCCTTGATACAGCGTGATGACGTTTCGCCGCTGCGAAATCGACACTACCAGCTTGGAAGTCTGCTTCGCGACGCGCTCTGCTGTCCGGTGACGGATCCCCGTTTCGGTGGATGGGATGGATGAATCCGGAATCAGCTGTGTATTGGCATAAAGTATGCGTTTGAGATCTTCGCTGAGAATGATGGCGCCGTCCATTTTGGCCAACTCATATAAATAGTTTGGGGAAAAGTCGCAGTTGATGGAAAATCCTCCGTCCACAATTTCCATCACTTCCGGACTGTATCCTACGACGATCAGACCGCCGGTTTTGGCTCGCAGCACATTTTCGAGCCCTTCCCGAAAAGGGGTTCCCGGCGCTACCAACTGCAGCAGTTGGCTCATCACGTCGCGTTTCGCTTCTTCCTTGCTCAAAGGTGTCCCTCCTGACGGTTATACTAAAGCTGCTGATAGCGCTTCGGCTACAGTATTCACACCGATGATTTCAATTCCTGCGGGCGGCGTCCACCCCTTCAGACTTTTGTGCGGGAGAATGACCCGCTTGAAGCCGAGCTTCTGCGCTTCGCGCACCCGCTGATCTACTCGGGAAACGCCGCGGACCTCACCGGTCAGGCCCACCTCGCCGAAGACAACGTCGAACGGCTGTGTAGGCTGATCGCGGAAGCTTGAGGCAATGCTCACCGCCACAGCAAGGTCTACTGCCGGTTCGTCGAGCTTGACTCCGCCTGCGATATTGAGGTAAGCGTCCTGATTCTGCAAGAACAGACCCATTCGTTTCTCCAGCACAGCGATGATCAGCGACAACCTGTTGTGATCATAGCCGGTGGCCATCCTCCGGGGAGAAGGGAAATTTGTGGTCGATACGAGCGCCTGCAGTTCAACCAGAACCGGCCTGGTTCCCTCCATGCTCGCAACCACGGTTGAACCGGATACACCCATCGGCCGTTCCGACAAGAACAGCTCCGAAGGGTTGCTCACCTCGACTAATCCGCTCTCCCGCATTTCAAAAATACCGATCTCATTCGTCGAACCGAACCGGTTTTTTACGGCACGCAGAAGACGATACGAGTGATGCCGCTCCCCTTCAAAATAAAGCACGCAATCGACCATATGCTCGAGAAGTCGCGGCCCGGCAATCGACCCCTCCTTAGTAACATGGCCCACAAGCACGGTGGCAATGCCTCTCCCTTTAGCGATGCGCATAAAATGCCCCGTGCATTCTCTGACCTGAGATACGCTGCCGGGTGCCGAAGCCACAGCGGGATGATATACCGTCTGAATGGAATCAATGACGACAAAATCCGGCTCCATCTCATCAATCGCCGCCTCGATATACTCCACGTTCGTTTCACTAAGTACAAACAACAAACCGGAGACCGCTTGAAGCCGGTCGGCTCGGAGCTTCGTCTGCCTGACGGATTCTTCGCCGGAAATATACAGCACTTTGAGATTTTGCTGCGTCAATGCGTAGGAAGCCTGCAGCAGAAGTGTCGATTTGCCAATTCCAGGATCGCCCCCTACCAGAATAAGGGATCCTGGTACGACGCCTCCTCCCAACACACGGTTTAACTCCCGGTTATCCGTGATAATGCGCTCTTCCTGACTGCTTTCTATGTTTATGATGGAAACTGCTTTTTCTTTCTTATCGGAAAAAGATAAATGAAGCCCCCTGCTCTTGCCGGAAGTCTCCACTTCTTCCACAAAAGTATTCCAAGCTCCGCAGCCAGGGCATTTGCCGAACCATTTCGGCGTTTCGTAGCCGCACTGCTGACAAAAAAACTTTGTTTTTGCTTTGGCCATTGCGCCTCCTAATCCTGCTTCAAGCCCAAACGCACTTATAGTACTACAAAACAAAGTTTACCATGATGCAACACCCTTGAAAACCCTCCCAGTTCATTCCGTATAAAGAAAAATCCGACCAGCCGGAAAACGGCAGCCGGATTTTTTCATTATGCTTGTGAAGCGACGCCTTGATTGCGCTCCACAATCAACTCGCCTTCTTTCTCATCAATCGTAAGCGTATCGCCCTTACTGATGTTGCCGCGGAGCAATTCTTCAGACAAACGATCTTCAATATGCTTTTGAATCGCTCTGCGTAGAGGCCTTGCACCAAATGCCGGATCGTAGCCTTCTTTGGCAAGGAATGCCTTGGCCGCATCGGTCAGTACGAAATCCACTTCCTGCTCCTTCAGACGTTTACGCAGTTCTTCGGCCATCAACGATACGATTTCGCCGATATGCTTTTCGTCCAGGGAGTGGAATACGATGATTTCGTCGATCCGGTTCAAGAACTCCGGACGGAAGCTCTTCTTCAGTTCGCCCATGACTTTGTCCTTCATGTTTGCGTAATCTCTGCCCGAATCTTGTGCCGCAGTAAAGCCCAGCGTCGAGTTTTTCTTAATCAAATCCGCCCCGACGTTGGATGTCATGATAATCAGCGTGTTGCGGAAATCCACTGTACGGCCCTTGGAGTCCGTTAAACGTCCGTCTTCAAGCACTTGAAGCAAGATATTAAACACTTCCGGATGGGCCTTCTCAATTTCATCCAAAAGAACGACAGAGTACGGCTTGCGGCGTACTTTCTCCGTAAGTTGTCCGCCTTCCTCATATCCGACGTATCCCGGAGGCGCTCCAACCAAACGGGAAGTGGAATGCTTCTCCATGTACTCGGACATGTCAATCCGGATCACCGCGTTTTCATCGCCGAACAGCGACTCCGCCAAAGCGCGGGCCAATTCCGTTTTACCGACCCCTGTCGGCCCAAGGAATATAAATGAACCCATCGGACGCTTCGGATCCTTCAGCCCCGCTCTTGCACGACGGATTGCGCGGCTCACGGCTTTCACCGCTTCATCCTGTCCGATCACCCGATCGTGCAGAATGGATTCCATTTTGAGCAGACGCTCGGTTTCTTCTTCAGCCAGCTTCACCACCGGGATGCCGGTCCAGCTGGCCACCACTTGGGCGATATCTTCCGGCGTCACCTCGGAGTCGGTGCGGCCTTGTTTTTCCTTCCATTCGTTCTTTGTGGCATCGAGCTCTTCTCTCATCTTCTGCTCCGTGTCACGAAGCGCGGCTGCTTTCTCGAATTCCTGGCTCTGTACGGCAGCATCCTTCTCCTTGCGGATGTCTTCCAAACGGCTTTCGAGCTTTTTCAGATCCGGCGGAACGGTGTAAGAGCGAAGCCTTACTTTTGAGCTTGCCTCATCAATCAAATCAATCGCTTTGTCCGGGAGGAAGCGGTCCGTGATGTAACGATCGGAGAGCTTCACGGCTTGCTCAATCGCTTCATCTGTAATTTTTACACGATGGTGTGCTTCATACCGGTCACGAAGCCCATGGAGAATTTGAATCGCCTCTTCCGGAGAAGGCTGATCCACCGTAATCGGCTGGAAGCGTCTTTCCAAAGCGGCATCCTTCTCGATATATTTGCGATATTCATCCAGCGTCGTCGCTCCGATGCACTGCAGTTCGCCGCGGGCCAGCGCCGGCTTCAGGATATTGGAGGCATCGATTGCGCCTTCCGCTCCGCCTGCACCGATAAGCGTATGCAGCTCATCAATGAAAAGAATGATGTTGCCGGCTTGACGAATTTCATCCATGATTTTTTTCAGACGGTCTTCGAATTCGCCGCGGTATTTGGTACCGGCTACGACAGATCCCATATCCAAAGTCATCACGCGTTTGTCACGCAAAGTCTCGGGAATCTCATTGGCTACAATTTTCTGGGCCAGGCCTTCCGCAATAGCGGTTTTACCAACCCCCGGTTCCCCGATCAGGACCGGATTGTTCTTCGTTCTGCGGCTGAGCACCTGAATGACGCGCTCGATTTCCTTGCTCCGGCCGATAACCGGATCGAGGTTGCCTTCTTTGGCATAGGCGGTCAAATCACGCGCCAGACCGTCCAAAGTCGGTGTATTTACATTAGCAGGGCTACCATGGTTCGGCGAGACCACCTCGCTGCTGCCAAGAAGTTGGAGCACTTGTTGGCGGGCTTTATTCAAGCTTACGCCCAAATTGCCCAGCACTCGCGCTGCAACACCTTCGCCTTCGCGAATCAATCCGAGCAGAATATGCTCCGTTCCGACATACGTATGCCCGAGTTTTCGCGCCTCATCCATGGACAGCTCAATAACCTTTTTGGCTCGAGGGGTATAAGCGATATTCGTCGGCTGCTCTTGTCCTCTGCCGATCAGCGATTCGACTTCGTCCTGAATTTTCTCCAAACCAAGCCCCAACGCGATCAGCGCCTTGGCCGCAATTCCTTCGCCTTCGCGAATCAAACCGAGCAAAATATGCTCCGTTCCAATATTGTTATGACCCAAACGAACGGCTTCTTCCTGAGCCAAAGACAGTACTTTCTGCGCACGTTCTGTAAATCTGCCAAACATCATGTGTAACACCTCCAAAAATTAGTAAGGGAATATGGTTTCCACATTAACATGAACTCGGCCGGGCTTCAATCCGATTGTGATAATTTGTCCCGGATCAGCTGGGCCCTTCTAATGTCTCTTTCTTCAGGGGTTAGCTTTTCTCCTGCTAATTGCTGTAAAAAACCCGGTTGGGTCATCACGAGAAGCTCATTCAGTACGTTTGGTGACACATTCTTGATAAATTGTAAATCAATGCCGAGCCGAACATCCGACAACCGCTGCGTCGCTTCTTTGGAGTCCATAATCGCCGCATAGGAAAGAATTCCATAGGAACGGCTGACTCGATCGATAATTTTGGCTTTGGTTTCATGTACCAACTTCTGTCTGGCCGCCCGTTCATGCTCGATGATCTGTCTGACTACGCTGTAAAGATTGTCGATAATTTCCTCTTCCGATTGCCCGAGCGTAATCTGGTTGGATATTTGGAACAGATTGCCCAGAGCCTCGCTGCCTTCACCATACAGACCCCGAACCGCCAAGCCTACCTGTGTGATAGCCGACAAAATTCGATTGATCTGCTGAGTCAGCACCAACGCCGGAAGGTGAATCATAACCGACGCGCGAATACCGGTTCCGACATTTGTCGGGCAGCTCGTCATGTACCCTCTTTTCTCATCAAATGCGTAGTTCAGCTGCACCTCGAAAGCATCGTCGATTTCATTAGCCATCTCCCACGCTTCTTTAATTTGAAAACCGGGGCACAGGCATTGTATTCGCAGATGGTCTTCTTCATTCACCATGATGCTGATCGATTCATTATCGCTCAAAATAACCGCACCGTTCCGTGACTCGTTAGCCAGGGCCGGACTGATCAGATGCTTTTCAACCAGCACCCGTTTTTCCAAATCATTCAATTCCGAGAGCGGAAGCAGCGTAAACTTGCTGATCGTATTCAATTCATCATTATGAAGCGCCTGAGCTACTTGATCCAAAACCTCTTTTGACTGTTGGTTCGTCGCCAACATAGGAAAAGGGTAGGCCCGTAAATTCCGGGCAATGCGAATTCTGCTGCTCATCACGATATCCGAATCTGGGCCATCCGCCTTCATCCAATCGCTCAGAGCATGCTTTGTAAACCGGCTCGCCTCTGTCATAAGCATTCCCCCCAACAACCTGTCATTATCTCAGCCTTCGGCTACTTTCTTTTCTAATTCCCGAATCTGATCCCGAAGCTTGGCCGCTTGCTCAAATTCTTCATTTTCAACGGATAACAGCAGCTCCTTTTTGAGCCGATCGATTTCGCGCCTATATTTAATCAACCCGCCAGATCGTTTTGGAACCTTGCCGGTGTGAATGATATTTCCGTGGACTCTTTTGAAAAGGGGATCGAGCTTCTCACCGAAATATTTGTAGCATTCGCTGCAGCCGAATCGTCCTACTTTACTAAATTGACTATAAGTAAGCCCGCAATGCTCGCAGCGGCTCGGTTGAACTTTATTCGCCAGCGTGCCGGGCGTTGTTGAGGGTTCAAAGTCAAGTAATCCGCTCAACAGATTGTGAATGGAAAAGCCATTCGGGGTTCCCGGTATCAGCTCTCCCTTTTCCCTGGCACACGTTTCACAAATGTGAAATTCCGTCTTCTCGCCATTCAAAATTTTAGTAAAATGCAGCGTTGCTTGTTTTTTACCACATTCTTGACATAACATTCGGTTCCCTCCTCATTTGCTAAGTAAGGAGATCAGCATGGCTTTAAGAAGCTTCGCCCGAATCTCGTCGCGAAGAGGCAGTTTCAAGGTGAGCACCTCTCTTGCCATAGCTGCCTTCATGATGGCCGCTTCCCTTTCGGAAATGAAGCCGCCCTCCTCTAGCTGGTACAACAGACCTTCCGAAGCGGATTGATCCATATGCGAGCCGATCGTTCGAAAAATATGGTCAAGCACGGGGCCATGAGAATGCAGTTTAATCTTCTGAATTCGAATGTACCCGCCGCCGCCTCGTTTACTTTCCACAATGTACCCTTTTTCCAAAGTAAAACGGGTACTGATGACATAGTTGATTTGTGATGGAACACAGTTGAACTGATCGGCAAGATCATTACGCTGGATCTCAATCACGCCGCCCGGGCTCTGCTGCAAAATTTGCTTCAGATACTGTTCGATAACTTCTGAAACATTTCGCATCCGTTCGACCTCCAAAGGCAGAAGTAAAGCCAGTTCGTAAAATGTTGTGTGAAAGCCATTGAAAATCTCAATTATTGACTTTGACTTTCTTTGACTTTAAAAACATTATATCAGATTTTTACAATAATGCAACACCCCGCAGTGCTCCAGACTGAGCCTACAGCGAGATGCTCCGATATCACATTTGTTTAACTTCGTTTAAGCAACAACGGTTTCGGTTCCTATGCTTATTATGTATTCTTTCCCTAAGATTATGTCTTTAAATAATACCGTGCGCTTATTTTTAAAAAACACCCCATCGTTTATTTCATATACCGCAAAAGCATTTCAAATTGAAAAGATGTGCTTATTTTATGCATCACACAACAGGAAAGAGCCTCTTCGGATTATAATCCGAAGAGGCTCTTTCATTGCTTGGCGACGTTCTACTCTCCCAGGACCCTGCGGTCCAAGTACCATCGACGCTGGAAGGCTTAACGGTCGTGTTCGGTATGGGTACGCGTGGTTCCCTTCCGCCATCATCACCAAACG
>NZ_FNDY01000060.1 GCF_900099895.1 Paenibacillus naphthalenovorans | reverse complement strand
GCTGCTCTGGATTTCCCGTTTTCATAGAGTTCCACCATTTGTTTTTTAAATTCTGAGGTAAAGGTACGTCGTTGGTGTTTTGGCATTGTAGAGATTCGCTCCTTAGGATGATAGGTTTATTCTACATGCCCTTATTTTTTCTGTCCAACTTAGTGTAGCCGATCCACTGTCACCTCTACACATGTGGAGTGCGTAATAGGAATGCAACGAATCGATACGTAGAAATCCTTTATTTTCAACACTTTGCGCGTTTTATGACTTTCACGGCAGACGGCAGCGACTTCAAAAATAAAGTGCTCAAAGACAAAATTGAGGTTTCCGTCGTTTTGGACCTGGATTTGGACGTCGGGTGTGTAGACATGTTGAATTCGTTAGGATGAGTTCAATTTAATATTTCGACGGAAGAGAGCCATTGTGTGTGTTACCTATCGAGAGCCACTTGTTAATTAAGTAGAGCTATGTTGTTAATCTTCAGAGCCATCTAAGGACTAAACGGGTAGTTTAGTGAAACAAAATTGTTCCAATGCGTTGATGGGGTTGGTTGAGCTCCCTCGAGGAACGAGTTCAAAACCGAAAGGGCTGCCGCTACAAGCCCTTCGCTCCGCTAACAGGCAGGAGTTCCGATATGTGGTATTATTTAATTGTATATCAACCATGGCTGCATACGGTTCTGAGTTCAAAAACAGATATTGTCGGAGGCGAAAATGGCACGATCCACGAAAACACAAATGCTGCTACTGACTGTTCCGCTGTTGGTCGTTCTTGCTGGTTGTTCCGGTAACCAGGTGGCTCCCGCCGCACAGAGTAGCCCGGTTACTTTGTCCGTTTCTGCTAACCAGACTGCCGACGTCGGCATTGGGCAGGCTTCTGATACCAATACTGTCACAAATTCTTCATCCATTTTCGGCAACGGGCGGGATTCTGGGAACCAATCGAATTTCAGTCAACCGAGTACGGACTCTGAATACGACGTCTCCAATCTGGAATTGACCCTGCCGAAGGGATGGAACTTGAATACCGAGGACCGCTTTGGCGCATCCCTCACCGACGAGAACGGAGTCAATCTCGGGAGCGTTGTCACGTACCCGTATGCTGACGATTTTGACTTCAAATTTTATAAGCCCAACCATAGCGAAATTACAAATGAAGAAGCGATCGATACTCCCATCGGAAGCGGCAAGCTATATACGCTCGACGCTGACAACGGTACTGCCGCCTCCGGCCTGACCGGCACTCATGACGTCTATTTCGCCGTCATACCGATACAAGACAAAATTATTTACGTACTGGAATTTTCAAAGCATGATAAAGAGGCGGCGTCCAAAAAGCAATTCGTCGGTCTACTGAACGGGTTGCGGTTAAAAAAGTGAACGCCAACCGATTGGAGAAAAGGCTGAACAGGCATGCCCTTAAGCCCTTCGTGGTTACTCTGATTTTCGAGGATATGGGTATCATGAACGGTATCATCTTTTCGTATTCGCCACCACTACAAGAAGTCCAATAAAATCATATTTTTCAACGGTCTATATATATCCGAATGGCTCGGGGCGGTTCATCTCTTATTGAGTTGCACTTCAATTCTTTTGGGCTGACTTCTTCCCAGGTAAAAAAGCAACAGTGCCGGTTACTGCTCTAGAAAGAAACCTATGAGGGCATACCTTTTCCAAGGGTAATACCACCCATAAAGCTCCTGTAGAGCAAAGGATCGTGAATTCCATATCCATCTTTTTTCGTGTACATTATAGATACGAAGTTATTACCCACCTTCAGTTATCCCTACTATATTTAATTTTTGAATCCAATCAGAAATGATAATATCTCCTGACTCGTTGATTAATTGGATTTCTATGCTCCTGTTATCTTCAATAATTTCTCTAAGGTCGTTTAGAGGTATTTCGTTTTTGATTTCAAATGTTCCAGCTCCATATCCATGACTTTCACTTTTATCAAGTGTTACCTTCTCTCCATAGAGTATAGGAAATTCTTCCTTATCCTCATTAATAAAATCCAACAACTTTGGGTTGGTTATATTCATTTTCATTGTAAAAGGACCTATCTTATTATTTGATTCGTTTATTAAAAAATAGTCAATAGTCAACAATTTTGTTTTTCCATGTCGAACATAATTTACCATTGACTTTTCTTGATCAAACGATATTTTATTCCCCGTGCTTGAGTTATTTGTGCTGCAAGCTATAATAGTGAATGTAATAAGAAACAGGATTAACACCCTTGTTATCAATACAATACCCTCCATTTCTATTTTATTTATTAGAGTCGTTAAATTGAACGAGATCGGTTTGGTTATCCGATCTCGCCCTTGTGCTTATTCTACTCCCAGTTGAACTCAATATTACCCATATATTTTACTATATCCTGTTGGTATAGACCAACCAACCGATTTTGGTATGACAATTCGTCTTCATCTTTTAATTTAGGGTTTTCAGAAATGTATTTTGGCAGTAACTTGGACCAAATGACATTCTGAGTATACAAGTCACGATCATATTCAAACAATTCATCATAACTTTTTAATCCCATTCCCTTAGTTACTTCCTCGACAAGATTGATTCCTTCTTTATGACTCATAATAGATTGTTTTAAATCATTAATATAATTAGTCACTTCATCGTCTGTAATACTAATCTGATTTGCTTTTGCATACTCTAGAACGATTTCATTTTTTAATACTTGCTTTGCCGCATTTTCAACAAACTGGCGTTGATCAGTAACCGTTTCAGAATTACCATTTAAGCTTCGGTTGACTGCAATTCTGTTTATCCATTTATTAAGTTCTTTATCGTTTATAAAGTAATCTTTGACTTGACCGTTGCTGTTTACTTTCAATATTGCATTTCCTACTCCCGCAATTACTAAATCTTTCATTTGCAGACCTTTCGCAATTACTTCTACTTTGCTAGGATTATTCATGGTTGTATTAGTGCTAGCAGTAAAAGTAGACGCAGGAGTAAAGCTACCTGTAACGGTGTTTTGGCTTCCGGGGAAGGTTGAATAGAACCCCTCACATTCAACCGTAATAACCGCCCCACTTATATGGTCAAAGTTCATATTTTGAGCAGAACTCCAGTAGTAAAAAGCTTTGTATCCACCGCCAAAAAAAAGAAGTGTTGGGAGAAAAAATGGATCCATGCATTATGTCATTAGCATTCCAATTATATGCATTCACGGAACCTATGTTTGTTCCTGATGAGTCTTTAAAATTGACCGATACTGCCCCTTTTACTGTGTAGGGGTAGTTTATTGTCGGCCAAAACAGCAAAACAAAATTTGCGGTGATGATTATTTTTATACCGTTGACAACTGGATTGAACAGAATATTAACTCAGGTAGGATATGATGATAAAAGAAGATATAAAAATTCCAGCAGATAATGGGAGATTAGTAATCGCAGCAACAGTAGCAAGACCTGAAAATAAAAGAAATTCGGAAATTCTCATTGTAATGATTCCAGGAAGCGGACCAGTTGACCGCGATGGCAATATGAGAGGAATGCGGGCAAGTATTTATGAACATCTTTCTGATGTATTAGTAAAGTCAGGATTTGTCACATTAAGATATGACAAAATTGGAGTAGGAGAAAGTACAGGCGATTTTAACCACACGGGACTTCACGATGGTGTTCAATGCGTAAGCGACATCATTGATTATTGCAAATCAACTGAGGATATGGCATTTAATAAAATCTTTTTGCTGGGACATAGTGAGGGTACGATTATCGCAACTCTATCTGCCAGTCGAAAACAGGTAGACGGAATCATTTTATTGTGTGGCGCCGGTACATCATTGAAAAGTGTCATGACATTTCAAAATGAAGCATTATTATCAGAAATCGCTAGCAAATCCGGATTTTCTGGAGTGCTCCTGCGCAAGCTTGTGTCGCGCGAAAAACAGCAGCTCAAGCAGAAGAAGCTATTTGATAAAGTAATGCAAACCAAAGAATCTACTGTAAGGATTAGCGGAAGGACCGTTCAAGCCAAGTGGTTAAGAGAGCATCTATCTCTGAACGATAAAGATATTTTAAACTTGCTGTCATCTTTAAAATGTAAGGTTCTGGCGATTAACGGAAGCAAGGATGCTCAATCTCCAATAGAGCCTTTTTGTAATTTGAAAAACTTAGATTTAGAAAATGTCCATACCGTAGTGATTGATGATATGAACCATATGTTGAAAAAACAAGATCAGGCTTACTCTATATTAACATTAAATAAAATATATAAAAAACTGAAGAATGAACCGATATCATCTGAACTTGTTAACGAGATTAAACATTGGGTTCAAACCATATCAATTGAATAGTCGGAGGTGTTAACTGTGAAAAGGGTGGTAGCTGTATTGGTTTTAGGGCTGGTGGCTGGCGCTGTTTTAGGAACACAGCAAGTAATGTCTTTAACGCCTGAAATGGAAAGCCAGATTGCTGTCCAACTGGGGTCAAAGCAAGTCATTATTATAGTGGCTATGCTGCAAACAGCAATTATGGCGAGTATTGCCACTATAGTAGGATCTTGGACTTCTCCAAAAGTAGGCTTGAACAAATCGTTTTTTTATAACAGAAAAAGCATTGCCGCAGCAGTGGTCATCGGACTATTGTCTGCCGGATTTATCGCTATTTCGGAAAAGTTTATATTTGCTGAAGCGTTGGGACTGGATGAGAAATTTGAATTTTCCTGGCTTAATTTTCTTGGCAGTGTATTATACGGTGGCATCATCGAAGAAGTGCTTCTAAGATTCGGACTTATGTCGCTTATTATATGGATTGCCAGCAAAATTACGAAATCTGTGAATAGCAATGGAATTTACATTGCCGGTATTGTCATCGCCGCACTCATATTTGCAGCAGGACATCTTCCTGCGACTGCACAAATGTTGGGTTTAAGTCCATTGTCTGTAATCCGTACTTTGCTGCTTAATTTTTTGCCGGGGCTCGGGTTTGGCTATTTATATTGGAAACATGGATTAGTATATGCAATGCTCGGACATATCTCCACGCACGTCATCAATCAATTGATTCTTCTCCCTATATTGTTCAATTAAATGCGCAGGTTTTTGCAGAATTTAGGAGGTTCAAGCAACAATGGAAGAACTTATATTTCACTAATCTCACTGCTAATTCATTGGACAAAGAAACATACCTTCTCTTTACATTTGGATCGCGCTCACTTGCTTTTTCTTGGTGTTCATATGTTTTATAGGTCCTTGGGAATTAATGTTTATTGTCTCTATATCAATTGTTGTTTCCTTCTATTTCATTGGGATGATGATTTGTCGCTTGTTGAAAGGTCAATATCGTCAGTCAAGTAAGTTATCAAAGATAATGACATTAGTGCTGTCATCTTTATCATTAGCCTGTATTCTTTTTGGTGGTTATTGGTTATTTAATAGTGGTGATAGCGAATTGCCAATATTATATAGACTGAAGACTATGAAAACAACGGAACAGTATTCTCTTCCATTGGCTAATCCGTCTGTACCGGGTTCTTATCAAGTCAAGACATTAACGTACGGAAGTGCCAACAGCTATCGAAAGGAATTCAATGCTGAAAATTCACTGATTACGAAGCCAGTGGATGGCTCGTCATTTGTGGAAAATTGGTCCTCAATCCGCACTAAAACATTTGGATTCGGGTCGGATCAAATGCCGCTTAACGGGACAGTATGGTATCCCGATGGAAAAGGAACGTTCCCCTTAGTCATCGTTGTTCATGGTAATCATCTAGCCACAGACTACTCACATCCTGGATATGCTTATTTAGGTGAATTGCTAGCCAGCAAAGGTTATATTTTTATATCGATTGATGAAAACTTTCTGAATACTTCGCCGTATGATGACTTATTCATGTTGAAAGTATTAAAAATGAAAATCCAGCCCGCGGTTGGCTTATTTTAGAACACTTAAAGGTATGGGAGGAATGGAATAACACAAGGGACAATCTATTTTTTAACCTCATTACCTGAAAATGGCAATATCAAATTCAATTATAACTTTGGCATTCGCTCCATATTTCTATTGCAGGCACTAGGTAGAAGATACCCGCGGCAACATAAGTGGGGATGAAATTGATTATGAAGAAATTACAAAAATTGTGTCTGCACCCGTCGCTTTATTCCAAAGAATATTTGTTTTTGTTTCAGGAGTTACCATTTCAGAATATGTAAGAAAACGTAGATTAACACTAGCAGGGTTTGATTTAAAAAAAGTGAGGATTCTATTATTGATATAGCGTTTAAGTATGGTTTTCAATTCGCACTCTGTTTTTTCGCGAGCATTCAAAGAACATCATGGGATCACACCCTTCGGAAGCAAAACTAATCAATTCAAAACTCAATGAGTATCACCCAATGAATTATCTTGAAATGAGATTTATAGGAGGCGAAAGAATCATGGCAAAATTAAAGAAAATCGTGTATAAGGAATTCGACGAACGTCTAATGGTTGGAGATCATTATAACACTTCATTTTTCGAGTCTGGAAACGCATGGAAATCATTTTTTGAAAGCGATAAGATTGACTATTTAAAAAATTTATCTGAATTTACTTATTGTGAGGATATTGATGAAAATGATGGTATCGGAATGATGTTTAATTTTCAAGATACAAATGCTTTCGAATTAATATTAGGAGATTTTATGAGGGTAAATACACCGGTTCCCCATGAGCTGTACAAAAAACATATTCCAAGCGGAACGGTGGCTTGTATCCAAATTGAGGGAAATAACATCGCAGAAATTGTTGACTCGGCCTTCTTGTTGATTACAGAAGCCATTGAAAAAACTGATCAAGAAATTGATTTTGAACAGTTTTATTGGTGTGAGATATATACAAAAGAACGATATTCCATTCCACTAAGTCATGGTAAAAAGGTAGTTATTGATTATATTTTGCCAGTAAAATCGAAATTATTCGCCATGTGAAGCGACCTTTGCGGCTAGTTATAAGCCTTCGAAGCGATGTCGGTTCAAACTTTCAACCAGATCCATTGTGTTCATTCTGTAATCCCCAGACAGTTATCGATGAAGCTGATTTGGATACGATTAGAAAGCTTTTCACTACGATCATCAGAGCAGATCGATTTAATGCCGGAACGTATGCATTGATGATTGATAACGCAACCCTGAATTTATTTGGGAAGAAATGCTTAAGGATTACCACTGGATGATGAGTGGGATGCCTTTTATCGCGACGAACTAAAAATGACTAAAGAGGAAAACTGGGAGCGGATTTTTGATTATCAATTGTTGAAACAATCGCCTTGGTGAAATGACGAGCCGCAAGGGGTTACAAAGGAAGACAACATGATTTAATATTTTGTTGGAGGTCAGAAAATTTTGATATTGACATTCTTTGAAATATAAAGGGATATTTGCTCTACAATTGTTAAGGTTGAGTAGTTTAAATTCTAAATAGACAACAAAATGAGGATTCAGGTTGCATAACCATCATTTTTGTGAAAATCGCTTGTTGTTTTAAAGAAGTTACTAGTTATAATAATAAATAATTCACATAATAAATAAATTGGAATATTTGAAAATAATTGGGTGAGCAGTAGATTGATAACGTTTCGAATTGCCAGCGACCGGAGAACTGGAGCTATTCATTGGGAGCCATTACGATTTTGGCGAGCAAAGGATGGCTCTTTTCTTTTCATTACGCAGTAAGGGATGTGATGCAAGGATGAAGTAGGGTAAGCCGCGCCTTTAAACGCACTAAATCTATATTAATAGTATGAATTATAAAGAAGAAAGCGGTGGATTCACATGAAAAGCAAGAAAATACTGGTTATATTTTCATTGATTTTAATGATTTTGCTTAGTTCCGCGTGCTCGGTAGATAATTCGGCCGCCGGCACCGAGACATCTACGCCATCGGGCCAAAACGACCAGGAAAATACTGCGAAGGATGCGCAAACGACCTCATTCAAGGATTCAGGCTTAAAGGGCGTTGTTGATGGGCTGCCTGTGCCGTCGCTTGAAGGGAAAAAGATCGGTATTGCCGTTGTTGGAACGGACCATAACTTCGATCGGCAAGCTTACCAGGGTCAAATTGACCGTGTTAAGGAGCTTGGGGGAACCCCGATTGCAGTAGATGGGGAACGCAACGATCAGAAAGCGATTGCGGATATTGAAAATCTGATTATCCAGAAGCCCGATGCGATAATCAAGCAGCTCGGGGATACGAAAGTATTTGCCCCGACGCTAAAAAAGGTCGTGGATGCGAAAATCCCTTTATTTACGGTTGACCATCCCAGCGAGTACAGCATTACCAACCATCTGTCGGATAATTATTATATCGGCGAAGTGTTGGCGCGTACTATTTTTGAAAATATGGGCGGCGAAGGAAAAGTTGCTGTGTTTAACGGTTTCTACGGGGTTCGGGTTGTAGCCATTCGTTATGATATGTTGAAATATGTCGCCAGAGATTACCCGAAGATTGAGTTTATAGAACCGGAATTGCAGGATGTTATCCCTGGCACGATAGAGGATGCCCGTAAGAAAGTTCAGGATCTTCTTGTCAAATATCCTGAAAAGAGCGGGCTGAAGGCCATTTGGGCCGGCTGGGACATCCCGAGCATTGGCGCTTCCCAGGCGGTAGATGCGGCGGGCCGCAAGGATATCAAGGTTTATGGCGTAGATGGAGATCCGGCTGCCATCGATCTGCTTGCCGATCCTAACACTTCCTTTGCGGCTGATGTAGCTCAGGAGCCTTATAAGATCGGACAGTCCGCCGTCGATTCCGCAGCGCGCTATTTGGCCGGACTGCAGGTGCCTAAGTCGGTATATGTGGAACCGCTTCTGGTTACGAAAGAAAACGCTGAACAAGCCAAGAAGATTCTGTTCAAATAGGTGGTGTTAATATGAAAAACAAGAAGACACTGGTTATATTTTCGTTGATTTTCTTGATTTTGTTTGGTTCCGCGTGCACGGTAAATGATTCAACCGTCGGCAACGCGACATCTGATCCATCCAACCCTACCGAACAGGACCAAGCCGCCCATAGCGATGATTCGCGGAAGCCCGCAGATGCAATCCAGATTAAGGACTCCGGCTTAAAGGGCGTTGTGGATGCTCTGCCTGTGCCGTCGCTGGAAGGCAAAACCATTGGCATATCGGTTATAGGAACGCAGGACAACAACGACAGACAAGCTTTTCAGGGGCAGATTGACCGTGTTAAGGAGCTTGGGGGAACCCCCATTGCGGTAGACGGGGAACGTAATGACCAGAAAACCATTGCTGATATCGAAAATTTGATTACGCAAAAGCCGGATGCGATTATCAAGCACCTTGGAGATACGAAAGTGTTCGCTAATGTGCTGAAAAAGGTAAAGGATGCCAAAATCCCTTTGTTTACGATTGACCATCCGAGTGAATATAGTAACACAAACCATATGTCGGATAATTATTATATGGGTGAAGCCTTGGCCCGTCAATTATTCGAAGACATCGGTCAGTGTCAAGCTAGCGTGGGCAGTCATTTAAGATGCCTGGAACGCGAACCCCGAAGGAACCTCTTCCTTGTAAGCGCTTTGCTTCGTTCTTTC
>NZ_FNDY01000089.1 GCF_900099895.1 Paenibacillus naphthalenovorans | reverse complement strand
AACTCAACTTTCGCAGCTTAAATTCGGTAGGTAAGCCTTGATGTAATTGGGCAAACCGGCGATCCAATGCTGAAGTTGTGTTTGGATAAGTGTTGTGATCTTCTTACTGGCTTTCTTAGCGACTTCCTCGAGCAATTCAATAAGTTGCTTTAAGGCTACTGCCCAATCTAATTGACTTACTTCATCGCATAGCAAATGAAACAAGCCGCCTAGCGTGCGGTTGTCAGTGCTTTGTCGGTGTTGCCACGCCAGCAATATGTAACGGGAAAAGACAATCGTAGTATGGCTGATGAGCAAGTCATACGAGCGCCCCTGAAACTCTTTTTGTAGACGCAGCAAGGATTTGGCGCACTTGAAGAACACTTCAATATCCCAGCGAATTCCGTAGATCCGGATTATTTCTTCTTCGGGGATGGAGAGGTCAGTGCATAGAATCGCAAGCCATTCTTTCTTCTTTGAGCGGTGGCGCACGAAAACCATTGTGACCGGAATCCCTGGGGACAACTCGGTACGAATGGAACGCAGGATTCCATTGTTCTTCCCTTGAACGGGGATGGCTTCAAAGTAAAGCTCTTGCAAGGATAAACGGCGACCGCGAACAAGATAACGTTTCTTGTCCGCTTTGACCATGCCGATCACATCCAGACCGCAATCAAGGATCGCTTGGATTAATGGGGCATGTGTGAACCAACTGTCCATGAGGACGTACGAGGCTTGCATGCCCGCCGAAAGCGCACGATCAATCATCGCTGGAATGACTTCAGGAGCAGGCAGCAAAGCTTCGACCCGCCGTTTGTAGCCGGACGTTCTCTTGTCGATCCCCTGCATGATGCCGTTCACTTGCGACTTGATTGAAGCGAGCAAAGAGAAGTCAACCGGAATAAACGTATGGCCGTCCGACCAGCCTAGCGTGAGCATCCGGAATCCTTTGTAGTAGCAACCCGTCGCATGATCCTTAAATCGGGAAAGCAGTTCAACCGCCTTGCTGCGATTTCGCTCAAACATGGAGTCGTCAACAACAAATACGGTTACGCGATTTTCTCCTGTCAGCGGCTGAATCTTACCAATGGTGGAGGAACTAAGCAATGTTAGAAATCTGCGCCATGCATAGCCGCTGTGATTTAGGAAGCGATAGACCGCATCCTTGCCAGGAAATGATTCACCCTTGTGGCTTTCCAACAAACGAAACCAGTTCTTGTGATGAAACAAGAGCACAAAGACAAGTTGGAATAGAAACGAGCAAGTATATCCGAATTTCTTTTTGAAGCCCGCTGTTCTTAAGTGTTGCAACACTTTCAGTTCTTTGAAGGCTGATTTGATTTCATTTGGAAGTTGATTCTGTTGTACGTTTTGCTCTATCATGTAGAGGACACCTCTTCTGTATGGTAGTGTTTGATTCGACACTCTCACTTTACCAAACGAAGCGGTGTTTTTCTATTTTTACAACATCCGTATTGAATCTGCTGTTTGTCTAGTCACATCATGCAATTAAACCGATTTTCGCTCTGCGAAAGTTGAGTT
>NZ_FNDY01000097.1 GCF_900099895.1 Paenibacillus naphthalenovorans | reverse complement strand
GACTGCGTGTTCTCTTTTTGCTTTTCTTCAGACTGCTCGGGTTTAGAGACTTGCGTTGGGTGTAGATGGAACTAATCTTGTTCAGCAAGCCCTAATTACACTATTCATAGTCGGGACACCATACTGATTAGTTGCGATAGGATGTCTATATGACCGATTATGTCCTTTCCCACACTATCAATCGTCCTATGTATGTACATAGTTGCAGTCATATCTGAAAAAAAACGCAAGAATACGAAGATAACAAAAAACAGGTCAATCATGGTGGTATCTGACCATAATCGACCTGTTCAATGTAACGCTATGGCGTTAAATAGGGTATACTTTTTCAGCTATTCTGTGCGTACATCTCAATTCATGCAAACTTCCTACAGGTAGAACAAAGGTTATGTTGGTAATCATGAGGTAAAGTGGTTCATTCGTTTGTGGGTAACCCTCCGTTTTGTCATGTAACTACAATCAAATAACGGAAGGTCTATTCAAATCCAAAATGTCAACGTCTGACTCTTCCAATAAATCTTCTAACGCTTCGCTCCCATGTTTTTGGGCGTATACAAACTCTGTATCAGAAATTGGAATTGCCTGTAACCAAGTTACTTTTTTATCTTCAAAATGTAGGGTTTCAAGGTCCTTATCCCATAAAAATGGACTCACGAACAAAATATGTTTTGTGTTTAATTCTGGGTAATACATTTTTACAATGTTAGGGTAAATTGTTCCCGGTGAACATGAATAATCGGAATTGATAACATTAAAAGCACAAGTACTAATCATATTGCCGAATTGTTCATATTCAGCAGGACTAGCACCAACAAACTCAATTCTTAATGGCTTATCTTCAACACTTAATCCGATATCGTAACTTGATAAACCGATAGTTGAGTAAGATACTTCACCACCGCAAGGGGAGTCAACAGACTGAAGTATAGCTATCTTACTTATGTTATTATCATCCCCATAATTAAACACAGAAGCCTTGCCTCCAAATATATCAGCTATATATTTGGCAATTTGTTTTTTTTCGGGCGTTACACTCATCCCTCGTCATCCTCTCTTATGGACCTAAATGGGGCTTGCTGAAAAATCAAAAAATCCTTATCTCACAAGGGTTTAGAGGCACTTTTGTCGAATTCATCTGCAAAGAAAACACGGAAAATCGGTAAA
>NZ_FNDY01000062.1 GCF_900099895.1 Paenibacillus naphthalenovorans | reverse complement strand
TCACGAATCTTTAGCTGATGGGGGGATTTCCGATTACTTTTTTCCATATACTGCCCTCTCTGGCGGAGTGGACTTAAGTTTGTCACGGATTCAGGATTACTTCAAACAAGAGGCGTCGCAGCAATGGAACTGCCAGAAGTGACAACAGACATGCTCTTTAGAATCGCTCTCGACCGTTTTGTGGCAGACTCTTATGACTATTTCACAGTAGCACATGCAGCCGAAGGAGATAGTTTCGATATTACAAACGGTAATGGAGAATTGATCGCGACCGAATCTGCTTTTCTTTATCCCGGCATTTATGAGGATGTATGGCTTATCGTTGACGATTACGGGCCAAACTCGAAAGAAGGTCTCGTGGTTACCATCTTGCTCCCTGAAGAATATTAAAAGGATGAAAGGACTAACCTAATCAATGAAAGAATTTAACCTAAACATTCGAGTAGATATGCAAAATGGCGCTGTTTCTGGAAGTTTAAATGGTGGAATTCCATGTAATCCCAATGATGATGATAACTTAAAGCACTTTTATGAGTTGCTCCGATGGCTGCGAAATGTTTTTGGTAGCAAATATAAAAACAAAGAACTGAAAAGTAAAATTCTAGATATATTATTGAAATCAGGTATAAAGAAAAGAAGTAAACCCGGCTTACTTCCTAATGTGATTAAAATTTACATTTTGTATATGATAACTTAAAAATAGGCCACCGTAATCATTGAAAAACCGGCCACAGCCGATAAACCTACTTGGAGAACAATTCGACAAGTGGGGGCCGGGGGAGAATGATGACAATGAGCATGATGCAGAAGATTTTAATGATGTACATCCATGAAGGGAGGTCGCGCCGGGAGATTGCGAGATTGACCGGAGTTCACCGTGAAACGGTTGGAAAGTACATTCACCAATATGAAGAAAGGAGAAGGCAGTTACTCACAGAGGGGAATGACGCGGTAGATATTCAAGCCATGATTGATGCTCTGACCACCGCCCCGAAGTACAACACAGGGATTCGACCGAAACGGAAACTGACCGATGAAATTGCAGAAAAGATCCAAGCACATCTGGATGAAAATGAAGTGAAGCGAAACCAAGGACAACGAAAGCAACAAAAGAAGGCGATGGACATCTTTGAGGCGCTGGAAGCCGAAGGGATAGAAATCAGTTACAGCACGGTGCTTCGGACGATCCGCGGAATGGAACGTAAACCGAAGGAAGCGTTCATCAAGGCCATATATGAGGCTGGGGAGATCTGTGAATTCGATTGGGGTGAAGTGAAACTTAAAATCAAGGGCAAGCTGCAAACGTTTCAGATGGCGGTCTTTACGTCCGCTTATGGAAACTACCGCTTTGCGTACTTGTTCACCAAACAAACGACAGAATGCTTCCAGGAAGCCCATGCCTTATTCTTGCAGCATATTGGCGGCGTATATCGGACGATGGTCTATGATAACATGAAGGTGGCGGTCAAGCAGTTTGTTGGGACTGAGAAAGAGCCGACTCAAGGGTTGCTACAATTGTCGCTGTATTATGGCTTTCAATTCCGGTTTTGCAATATTCGCAGCGGAAACGAAAAGGGGCACGTGGAGCGCAGTGTGGAGGTCGTGCGCCGGAAAGCATTCGCCTTTCGGGACGAATTCGACTCCTTGGAGGAAGCGAATCAGTATCTGCAGGAGGTGTGCACCCGACGCAACCAAAAACCGCAAACCGAACTGGATGGTCAGACGGCAAGCGAGCGACTGGAACAGGAACGCCCTTCCCTTCTCCCTGCCCTGCCCGCGTTTGATGCCGCTCGCGTACTCTACGGACGGGTGGACAAGTATGCGACGATCGTGGCGGATCAGAACCGTTACTCGGTACCGGATCATTTGGTGGGCGAGTCGGTCATGATCAAGGTGTATTCTACCCGTATCCTTTGTTTTTACCGGGAAACTCAGGTGGCGGAGCATCTGCGACTGATCGGCAGCCATGAGTGGCGGCTTGATCTGAATCATTATTTGGAGACGCTAAAGAAAAAACCTGGTGCATTCGCCGGTAGCGCGGCATGGCATCAGGCTCCACAAAAATTAAAATCCATTTACGAGATGTATTATACCAAACGGGAAAGGGAATTTTCGTATTCCTCGGGCCGGAGATTTGCCACCGGCTTCCTTCAGATTCTACCTCGCGGTAGAGACCCTTGCCTTAAGCTAATGGCTACTACTGCCTTCGCCATTCGGGACTTGAACCCTATAGATAACGCCCATGCCGGGCGCACATAAAGGCTGCCTCGACGGCAGCCGTGTAGAATAAATTCTACACGGTTCACTCAAAAAGCAATTTGTCAACAGCCCCTTCAATGGGTTCCTTTTTTGTTTGATTTATTAACAAATTTAATTAATCGCATTGCAAATTCCAATTATTATTTAATCATGAATTAACACAATTTAATACTCCATTGATATATGTATGTGAATATAAGAAACAAGGGGAGGTGACAACATGGTATTGGAAGTGGAAAATGTCACGAAGAAATTTGACCACCTGGTGCTGGATCATATCAGTTTTCAAGTTTCCCAGGGTGAGTTTGTTGTCATTCTGGGTTCCAGCGGCGCGGGGAAATCAACCTTGATGAGATGCCTGAATGGCTTGATGGCGCCTACCAGCGGAAAGGTTAGGGTCCATGACATCGAGGTGTGCAAAAAAAACCTTCACAAGATCCGTCAAAAAGTAGGTTTTATTTTTCAGAATTTCAACGTCATCGGGAATTTGACCGTGATGCAGAATGTGCTGATCGGCCTGCTGGGAACCAAATCGTTTTGGAACATTTTTTTCACCAAGGAAGAAAAAAAGATCGCGGAAGAAGCGATTGAACTGGTGGGTTTAAAGGACAAAATTTACACGCGTGTTGAGAAATTGAGCGGGGGGCAAAAACAAAGAGTGGGTATCGCCAGGGTGCTGGTGCAGAAACCCGATGTGATTCTCGCGGATGAGCCGGTCTCCAACTTGGATCCGGTCATCAGCCGGGAAATCCTCGATATTTTGCGGAACATCAACGAAAGCAAAGGAACGCTGGTCATTTGTAACCTGCATCAACTCGAATACGCAGTAGAGTATGGCCATCGGATCATCGGCATTCACAGCGGAAAAGTGCTTTTTGACGGCAACCCCCAGGTAATGCGGGAGCAAGACTTAGCCCGGATATATGGGGAAAAGTTTGTGCAAAACGAAATACGGAAGCCTAATCGATCGTTACTGAAAAGAGAACTAGTTCAAGTATAATGGAGGGAAGCGGACATGAAAAAAACAGGAGTATTGGCAATCATCACGACATTATTGATTTCTCTGTTGTCCGGTTGCGGCGGGGAGAAGTCTGCGGCAGGAGCGGCAAAATCGGGGATTGATCCGAACCCAGCAAAATTGAGGATAGCTCTTCTGCCCGACGAATCACCTTCCACGGTAATCAAAAACAATGAAGGATTAAGGAATTATTTGGCGAAAACTTTAAATAAAGAAATCGAACTCGTCGTAACGACCGACTATTCTTCGATGATCGAAGCGATGCGCAAAGGGCATATCGAGGTTGCTTATTTCGGGCCTCTATCTTATGTACTGCTCAAGCAAAAGATGGAAAATGTCGAGCCGTTCGCCGCCAAGCTCGATAAAGGGGCGCCCACTTATAACGCGGTAGTCATCGCAGGAGCGAATACGGGTATCGCCCAATTAAGCGACATCAAAGGGAAAACTGTCGCTTTCGGAGATGCTGCCTCCACCTCAAGCCATATGATCCCGAAGGAAATGATTAAAAATGCCGGTTTGGAAGCGGAAAAAGACTACAAACAACAGTTTGTCGGAGCACACGACGCTGTAGCGAAAGCTGTGCAAAACGGCAATGCCGAGGCCGGCGGGCTCAGCAAACCGATCTTTGATTCCCTCGTGGAAAAAGGCACTATTGATAAAAACAAGGTGAAGGTCATCGAAGTATCCAAGCCGTATCCAAATTATCCATGGGCCATGAACAGTGAACTCGATCCGCAATTGAAAGAATCGATTAAAAAGGCGCTGTACGATTTGAAGGACAAAGATGTCCTCAAGCCGTTAAAAACCGAAGGTTTCGTGCCGATTACTGATAAAGATTTTGATGTCATTCGCGATATGGTAAAATTGCTTGGCATCGATCTGGAGAAGGTACAATGAGTGTAATCAAAGCGTCGGCTGCTTCTATCAAATCGCACAGCGGATCAGTCTTGATGAACGGATGGTTTTTCATTATCCTGATCGGAGCGGTGTTAATCCTAGGCTCCTTGTTTTACACCTTGAATGTCAGTTGGGACTCGCTTGCTAACAGCAGAACGCTAAGCAATTTCATATCGACTGTCGGAGAAATGTTTCCGCCCAATTTCGCCGTTGTGCCCACATTGGGGAAAGCGATCGTGGAAACTCTTGTAATGAGTGTTATGGCTACGATTCTTGCCGTTTTCTTATCGTTTCCTCTCAGCTTTTTGGCGGCGGAAAAAACATCGCTCCATCCCTCGGTTCGCTATATGGCCAAAGGCATATTTAACGCGTTGCGGACGATTCCTGAACTTATCATGGCGATTATCTTTGTGGCTTCCGTCGGCTTCGGAATTCTTCCGGGAATTCTCGCGCTGGGAATCCATTCGGCCGGGATGCTCGGGAAGTTTTATGCGGAAGCGATCGAAAAAGTGGACACCGGCTTGATCGAGGCGGTTGAGTCTTCGGGTGGATCGCGTTTTCATGTCATCGTCTTCAGCGTAATCCCTCAGATAGTAAGCCATTGCATTGACTTTACTTTGTACCGGTGGGAATACAATTTCCGCGCCTCGACGGTCGTCGGCATGATCGGCGCGGGCGGAATCGGCTTTCAATTAATCGCTTCTCTGCGGATCATGCAGTACCAAGATGTTCTTGCGATTCTTGCGGTTGTGTTTGTGATGGTGCAGTTGGTCGACGCGTTCGGGAATATGATTCGCAGAAAATTATTGTTTGGGGAGAATGGTACAAACAGATGAGCAGACCAAGGGTGTTTATTTCACACTGGATGCCGCAAATCGGTGTTGATATGATTAAAGAGTATTGTGAAGTCGATTATTACGACGGGATAGAGCCTTTATCCAAAGAAACCTTTATCGCTAGAGCCAAGAAGGCTGATGCGGTGCTCGCTTTCGTATGCGACACCATTGATGAGGAAATTCTGCAAAGCTGCCCGAACGTGCGGGTGATCAGCAGTTTCGGTAAAGGGTTCGATAATATTGATGTGGAAGCTTGTACCAGGCACAATATACTGGTGACGATTAATCCCGATGCGCTGACGGAATCTACGGCGGATTTGGCGATCGGATTGCTCCTATCGGTTTCCCGCAATATTTTAGCCGGCGACCGTCATGTGCGCAACAGGGAATTTAAAGGTTGGCATGCGGTTCATTGTCTAGGCCGCGACTTTCATCATTCCAAGTTGGGGATCATCGGATTTGGTGCCATCGGCCGGGCGATCGCAAAGCGCGCCAAAGGCTTTGGCGTTGAGATATCCTATTATGATGTTCGCAGATTTCCGGAAATGGAAGATCATCCGGGAGCGAGGTATATCGAATTGCCCGCACTGCTCAGCGAAAATGATTATGTGGTAGTGGCTGTCGATCTCCGGCCGGAAAACCATCATCTGATTGACCGGGAAGAGCTCGAATTGATGAAGAAGGATAGCTTTTTAATCAATATCAGCCGGGGATCGATCGTGAATGAGCAAGCCGTAGCGGAAGCTTTAGAGCAGGGCCGTTTGCGGGGATACGCTGCAGATGTTTTTGAGTTTGAAGATACGATTATCAAGAACCGTCCGTCGTATATTGCCGAAGCACTTTTAAGACAAGGACAGAAGACGGTATTTACCCCTCACATTGGCACTGGCACCATTGAAGCAAGGGAAAGATTGGCTGTCTCCAGCGCCACTCAATTGCTGACTGCACTGCAAGGGAAAATTCCTTCCGGAGCAATAAATCAAATAAAACTCGACCCTAGGATTATATAATTGCGCAAAAGGTTGGACGTGTGATCATCCGGCCTTTTTTGGCTCCGCGAAAGTTCATTGTTTAAATTATACAGCTTTTTTATAAGTTCCTTTAATAAAATGCTCTATTTTATTAATATTACATTCCGCCGAATTTTACACGCACATATTCCATAAAGGTGTATGCGGCAAGGGATTGCGACATCGTTTTATCGAGGACCAAATAAAAATTTCGACGCAAATGGATTCCCTTGATCTTAAGAATTTGCAATGTCTTCAATTGCAGTTCTTTACGAATTGCGAATCTCGACAAAATGGAGAAACCTATTCCCGATTCGACCGCGGCTTTCACCGATTCGGTGTTGCCCAATTCCAAAACCACATTTAATTCTTCAGGATTCAAATCGATCTTCCTCAGGCTTTCGTTAATGACCTGGCGTGTTCCGGAACCAGGCTCTCTTAGGATGAGAGGCAGCGAAAATAAATCATGAGGTGTCAGCACCCCTTTACTAGCGAGCAGGGGGTGCTGATTTTGTGTGGAACTGATGACAACCAGCTCGTCCTCAAGAAAAGGGTAACTTTCAATTTCCGGGTTAGATACCGGAGCTTCCACGAAACCGATATGAATCTCCTGCTTCAATAATTGCTCCACGATATGGAGGGAATTGCCGATTTTCATCCGCAGGTTAACCTTGGGATAGTCGAGCTTAAATATTCCCAGCACATACGGAAGAATATGTTCTCCGATCGTTGTGCTGGCCCCTATAAATAAATCGCCATGAATGGAATTTGAAAGTACTGTCAGTTCCTTTTCCGCGTCATGAACGAGTTGAAAGATTCTCTCCGCGTATCTCAGCAGAACTTTTCCATAATCGGTCAATTTGATTGTTCTTGTCGTCCTTTCAAATAACTTGACTTTCAAGGCTTCCTCCAGCTGCTGGATTTGCAAACTGACCGAGGGCTGGGAAAGATGAAGTATTTTTGCAGTTTCTGAAAAATTCCGTTTGGTTGCTGCGATATAAAACACGCGCAAATGATCCAGATTCATTGTCATTACTCCTGTCCTTCTTTTTACCTATCCAAAGTATAGTCCTTAAGTGTTAAAGCTGGATAAAATAAGAAAATTCATTTAACCCCTGAATCCGTGATAGTTCTTCTGTGAAAAAGAAGAAAAAGAAAGGAAATCGCATCTCCGATGGTGAATTTTAAAGGAACCATGAATGATCCACT
>NZ_FNDY01000035.1 GCF_900099895.1 Paenibacillus naphthalenovorans | reverse complement strand
CGTTTGGTGATGATGGCGGAAGGGAACCACGCGTACCCATACCGAACACGACCGTTAAGCCTTCCAGCGTCGATGGTACTTGGACCGCAGGGTCCTGGGAGAGTAGAACGTCGCCAAGCAAATGTATTCAAAAAGCCTGCAAGTCATATTAAATGACTTGCAGGCTTTTTGTACTTCAGGATAATATTACGCTTATACATGGAAGCCTCCCTCGATGTAAATTGGATTTTAACATACATAACATTCCGATATTCCCTTTATTGGTAAAGAGCGGTTGAATGAATCAGGGCAAACAGACTGCATACTAACTGAAGATTTGCAACTTTAGAGCTGTAATGATATCCAGCAAGAAAGCTGATATATGGAGATGACGGATCTAGATTCGAATACTCCAAAAAGCTCGGAAGCTACGTCGAAGGAAAGCGTAAATTCACAAACCACACCTCAAGGAGGAATGAGTTCATGAGCAAAGTGCAAAATAACAACGAAAATGAAGAACTGGCCGAATTAGGAACCCATGCCGCGGGAGCAACCGACCTGCATCATACGCGGACAACGAATGAGGCCGTACAAATCGATCCTCCTGTAGGTAATCAGCCGGGAGCCGTTGATAACCGAAGCGGGAAGTTTGATGTGAAGAAGAACGGAAAGCCAATCTGACCTCATGGATCGGTTACAGGCCATTAGAGAAAGAGCAGGGATCCGGCGGAAGCACAAGGATGCCTGCTCCTGCTATTGGTCTTTTATGATTATTCCACATCTGCGAACAATTCCTTCAGCATCCGTTCCCGGTTTAGCAGGAACTGTTTCATAATGATATAATGATCGGTTTCTTCCAGAGTTATCTGTTCAATGCCCTTGTCCGTAAGATTGTACATCAGAGCGTCGGGATATCCCATTAAAATGGGAGAATGAGTAGAAATAATAAACTGGGAGTTTCGGTTCACTAAAGCGTGAATACGGGTTAGCATGGACAGCTGCTTAAAAGGAGACAAGGCCGCCTCGGGCTCATCCAAAATGTAAAGGCCATTCCCTCCGAAACGGTGAAGGAAAGCCGCGAAGAACGATTCTCCATGGGATTGCTCGTGCAGTGATTTGCCGCCATATGACCGTATGATAGGGGGGCCCGAGGACTGCTCACGATCCATTTCATCAATGTTCGTTGCCAGGTTGTAATAGGTTTCGGCGCGGAAAAAGAAGCCGTCTTTCGGTTTACGGACTCCGCGTACCAAACGGATATAGCGGTGCAGCTCGGAATGCGATGAACGGGTAGAAAATGTAAAATGGAGACTGCCGCCCTCCGGATTAAATCCCCATGCGATAGCCGCCGCTTCAAGCAGCGTGGATTTTCCCATTCCGTTCTCGCCTATAATATAGGTTACTTTGGGGTGCAAAGGCAAAGAGGTGAGTTCGCGCAAGGAAGGAAGATTAAACGGGTATGCTGTAAATGAGGGAATCCGGTCCCTTAACAGCTCGATACTCCTCAAGTAAGCGTGTTGCTCTCTGAAAACCATGCGGCGCCGCTCCTTTCCCATGATCCTGAACAAGTTTATGATACAAAAAACAAAGGCAAAGGCACCCCATCCCAACCAAGAGTGAGGTGCCTTCATTTGAACACCAAGCGTGGTCCTGAAACCCTAAGCGATAAAGCTACATACGTGAAAATCCTTCATCGTGCAGATATTCGATCGCCTCAGCATAGGTGTCAAAAGCGGACTCCAGATGAAGTCCCGAGTACACATACCACATTTCGTCTTCTTCCAGCAGCACAAGCGTATGGTTATCCGGACCGATCCATCTTTCTTCTTTTGCATCTCCAATAATGGCCTGTTCCTCTGTTGTTCTCGGGGAGAGAGAGCGGATGGAGGCCTCTATGATCGCATGAAGCTGTTCCTTGGAGAAATCACGAATATTGACCAAGCCTTTGTCATCCTGATCGTAACCATACAGAAGACCGGCATAAACAAAACCGTTACCGTTCGGATGCAGATGATAAACCACAATCTTTTTGTCATGGGCGCTTTTTTCATAATGATAATTGATCCGGCCCAAGGATACATTTTTACGTTCCAACTCCGGGAACGATTCCACAACGGCACGTTTTTCTTCAAAAGAAAGCATGATATCCCTCATAACATAGCTTATTGAATTCCAATTGATTATATCATAGGACATCCCGACCGCACCATGATCACATCTTTTGAAGATAAACGGTTTATTTGCGTGTTTTGGCAATCAAATCTGATACGGTGACGAACTGATAACCCCGCCGCGTCAGCTCGGGTAAAATTTGTTTAAGAGCCTCTACGGTCTGGGTGCAGTCCCCTTGAAGATCGTGGAACAGCACAATATCGCCGTTGTGGGCATTGTCCAGAACCTGGCGGACAATTTTGTCTACGCCCGGCTTTTTCCAATCCTGCGTATCCTGATACCAAGACCACATCACGACCGTAAGTTGATCCTTTTTGACAGATTGAAGCAAGGCATCATTGTAAAAACCTCCAGGGGGACGGAAAACGTGCGGCATTTGTTCTGTGATATCGAATATAACCTCCTGGGTTTGGCGGATTTCTTCTACGAGACGTTCGGGGGGAAAGTTTTTCAAGTAATGATGATCGAACGTATGATTGGCGATTTCATGTCCCTCGTTTACCTCGCGGATGGCAATGGCAGGGTACATCTGCACGCGTTTGCCAATAACGAAAAAAGTGCCTTTAGCCCCGTATTGATTCAGCAAATCCAAAATCTGCGGCGTATACACCGGATTCGGCCCATCATCAAACGTAAGTGCGATCAGCTTCTGATCCGTCTCGACGTTCCATACGACCTCGCTGTTTGAGGGTGCGGCGCCGGTAAGAAACAGGACCACCAAAGCAATCATGAACCTACACATACGGCGATGCATAACGAATCGACCTCCGTTCTGACATGACCATCTTAGGTTTTGGACGTCAGAACAAAAGTATGCGGCAAGTCCGGCAGCCAAAAAAAAGCAGCCGCCTCGATGGAGAGACGGCCGCTTCGTGCTATGGATGAGAATCAAATAAGATCATGAACCGAGAATATATACTTTTACTTGTTGAATTCCGAACATTCTTGCTTTATTTTTGCTCTCAGGCAGGAAAATGTCTATGCGGTTGCCTTTCACCGCACCTCCTGTATCGGTTGCCGTGGCGTACATTCCGCCGGCAGGAAGACCATCATACGTATAACCCTCGACATACACTTTAGAGCCGAGCGGGATCACGGACGGATCTACGGCAATGGTGCCCAGACGCAGCGGGTTGCCCATATAGTCGAGTCCCGCATAACCGCCGTTCTCATCGGCAGAAGCAGTATAGGCCGTAGCCTTGGCTACGATCACTTTGGAATAATTCGGTACCTTGCTAACCTTGTTCACCGGGCGGTACCATGCGGGAGCATGATATTGGCCGTCCGTGCTGAGAATCGCGATCCGGTTGATCTTGTCCCATTGGGTTTTGATTCCGAAAGTATCGGAAATCAGCCGAAAAGGGACATACACGCGTCCGTCTACAAACTTGGCCGGGTCCGTAATTTGAGTCGGCTTTCCATTAACCGTCATGCTCCGGTCACCGGTCGACAGCGAAACGGTTTTGTCGCTGCTCTGTATTGTAATGGTGAATCGGGAACCGTCTTGTTCCCACTGAAGCTTGTACCCGAGCTTGTCCGTAACCGCTCTCGCGGGGACCTGAAGTTTGTGATTCTCATCCACAAAAGGCTGTGCATCCGGAAATGCCACGAGCTTTTTGTTTACCTGTACCTTGACGTCATCAGCCAGGCGTACAGGTTCCTGCGCATGTGCGGGTATAGATGCCGTTAAAACTGAAGGCACGGCAAATACACATGCCAGGAGCATGTTTTTGAAACGAAAATTCATGATGCGTTCCCTCCTGTTTTTGCCTCCGAGGTTAGTTGTCGGGTTCGGGAAGAGGTTGTTCCCTAGCGCAGCCGTGCAGCCTGCAAGCATTCACCCCAAGTGCTTAGTCCCCCGTACGTACACATAATTAAGCTGTACGATTCGGCTTTTAAAAGCCTAACATAGGATAATGTTCCGGTTCAATGCACAAAATCATCCAATCATTCCCTCATAATGGAATTGCTTCTAGCGCCGGTTTTCCTCATGCTGCATAATCCTGTACAATAAAAAGAACGACACGGCCAGAATTGAAGGGAAGAGATCATGTACAGACGCGATTATCTCATGCGGTTGATTGAGCAGACGACGGAAGTGCTGCATAAAGTAATGTTCGCAAGGAAAAATCAACGTTTGCAGGAAGCCCTTGAACTGTTGAATCAGGCCATGCGTCAATTGTTAGGGCTGAATTCCAGGCTGATTCACGCTTTATCTACCAAGGATTTGCTCGCACTGCTTTCCAAGGACGGACATGTCGATCAAGGAAAAGTGCTGGCTTTAGGAGATATGCTGAATGCGCGGGGCGCTGCACAGAAAGAGAGCGGTCACGCGGCTGCTGCAATTAAGGACGGCTTAAAGGCGCTGGACTTGCTGCTCACCGCCAGGGAGATGGATCCCCGGGATGAATTGGGCGGGATGTTCAAAGAGCGGATCGATGCGGCGCTGGCTCTTGCGAACCGTGCGTCTATGCCGACGGATACCATGCATAAGCTTGTTTTTTATTATGAGGATTGCGGACAATATGCCAAAAGCGAGGATGTTTTATTTCATTTATTGGACGAGCTAAACGAGGATGAACATCTCCGTGAGGAGTGGATAACGGTGCTGGATGAAGGGATACGTATGTACGAACGCTGGCGTTCTGTCGAAGAAGAGCGGCTGGCTGCAGGCAATTTATCCAAGACAGAAGTCGAAGACGGCCTCGAGGAACTGAAGAATATAAAAATAAAACATGCCACTATCAGGAAAAATCTGAATGAATAGGGTACGAAATGCGAACTATTATTTATGTCTTTTTAGTTAATGTTCGTCTTTTGTAGTTGACATCCGGTGTTAAAGCCTGTTAAACTGAAAACGTATCAGCGAATGGATAATCATTCGGAAAAAGTCGAATAATCTCTCGTATATCATCGGGAATAAGGCCCGAAAGTTTCTACCCGAAAACCTTAAATTTTTGGACTACGAGTGAGCGATAGTATAGAAGGTCTGCACTGCGGTGCAATGGCCTTAGCTTTCGCTTGTGGATATTTCTTGTCGTCCTGCCGATAGACTGTGCATTAGCGGTCCAGCGTCTATCAAAAGGACGTTTTTGTTTTTATATCAGCCAGATGATAAACGACATGGAGGTTTACGGATGTCAGTTCTTGTAGGAGTCATTATGGGCAGTCAATCGGACTGGGAGACGATGAAGCATGCATGCGGCGTGCTGGAGGAACTGGGTGTGCCCTATGAAAAAAAAGTCGTTTCAGCACACAGAACGCCTGACCTGATGTTCGAATATGCAGCGTCGGCACAAGAGCGGGGGCTGAAGGTGATTATTGCGGGCGCGGGCGGAGCCGCGCATCTGCCGGGTATGGTAGCCTCCAAGACAGTGCTGCCTGTGATCGGCGTTCCGGTCAAAACGTCCACGTTGAACGGTCTGGATTCTCTGCTGTCCATCGTACAGATGCCAGGCGGCGTTCCCGTCGCTACGGTGGCCATCGGACATGCCGGGGCGACGAATGCCGGTCTTCTCGCAGCGCAGATGCTTGGGGCATTCGATCCGGAGCTGCAGCGGAAAATAACGCAACGGCGCGAGCGCATCGCAAAGACGGTAGTGGAAAAGAGCGTGCTGGAATGACGCAAGAGAATATGGCAAGCAAGGCGTACAATCCTGATCGGGTGCATGCACCGGGGGCAACCATAGGCATCCTTGGAGGCGGGCAGCTTGGCCGGATGCTGGCTTTGGCCGGACGCGCGATGGGCTACCGCTTTGTTACGTTGGATCCGATGCCGGATGCGCCCTGCGGACAGGTGGCCGATCGCCAGATCGTTGCAGAATATTACGATACGGCGGCGGCAAGGCAGTTAGCGGAACAGTCGGATGTCATTACGTATGAATTCGAGAACGTGGATGCGGGAGTGACTTCCCTGTTGATGGCCGAATCGTATGTACCGCAGGGCAGCCGATTGCTTTACACCACGCAGCATCGGCTGCGCGAGAAACGGGCGATTGAAGCTGCCGGAGTCAAGGTAGCACCTTATGCGGAGATCAAAAATGAAGAGGAGCTGCGTAAAGCGGTACGGCGGTTTGGAACCCCCTGCGTGCTCAAAACGGCAACGGGCGGCTATGACGGCAAGGGCCAATGGATCATCCGTTCGCTGGAAGAAGTGCATGAGGCTTATGACGCTTTGAGCAAGGCCAAAACGGAGCTGGTACTTGAGCAGTTTATCCGGTTTGAGAAAGAAATATCTGTGATTGCGGCCAGAAGCCCGCGGGGGGAAGTCAAGGTATTTCCGCCGGCCGAGAACGTGCATGTGAACAATATTTTGCATCTGTCCATTGTTCCGGCTCGTGCGCCGGAAGCCGTGTTGAAGAAGGCGGAAGCGATGGCGCGGCAAATTGCCGAAGAACTCGATGTGATCGGTCTGATTGCAGTAGAGATGTTTCTGACGGCCGATGGAGAGCTGTACGTCAACGAGCTTGCGCCGCGTCCGCATAACTCCGGTCATTATACGATGGAAGCGTGCCGGACATCGCAATTCGAGCAGCATATCCGGGCGATATGCAACCTTCCGCTGGGGGATACGGCGCTGCTCTCTTCTGTAGTGATGGTTAACGTATTGGGCGAGCACGTACAGCCGTTGCTGGATTGGATCGTGAATCCGGAATCGGAGCGGGTTGTGCCCGGCGTGACGGCGAAGCTCCACTTGTACGGCAAGCATGAAGCCAAAACAGGAAGGAAAATGGGACACGTCAATCTGCTGTCCGAAACGGTGGAAGCGGCATTTCATTGGATAGAGGCTTCACATATTTGGGAATCTATAGAAAAGAATTAAACGAAGGATGGGGAACAATGATCAATCGCTATACAAGACCCGAAATGGGCGCTATTTGGACGGAAGAAAACAAATTCAAGGCTTGGCTGGAAGTGGAGTTGCTTTCTTGTGAAGCCTGGTCCGAGTTGGGCGTCATTCCGAAGGAAGATGTTGTCGAGCTGCGCAAAAAGGCAAGCTTTGATATTGAGCGCATCTACGAAATTGAACAGGAAACCCGCCACGACGTCATTGCGTTCACCCGTGCGGTATCCGAAACGTTGGGACCTGAACGCAAATGGGTGCATTACGGTCTGACCTCGACGGACGTGGTGGATACGGCTCTCGGTTATTTGCTCAAGCAAGCCAACGAAATTCTGGAACGGGACATCATAAACTTCATCGATATTGTTCGTGACAAAGCCATCGCTTATAAACATACGCCGATGATGGGACGGACGCATGGCGTACATGCCGAGCCTACGACCTTCGGCTTGAAAATGGCGCTCTGGTATGAGGAAATGAAACGCAATCTGGAGCGGTTCCGCTTTGCTGCCGACGGCGTACAGTACGGTAAAATCTCCGGCGCCGTAGGCACATACGCCAACATCGACCCGTTCGTAGAGGAATACGTCTGCGGCAAGCTCGGCACGAAGCCCGCGCCGATCTCGACGCAGACGCTGCAGCGCGACCGCCACGCGGAGTATATGGCTACGCTCGCTTTGATCGCGACTTCGCTGGACAAATTTGCGACGGAAATCCGCGCGCTGCAAAAGAGCGAGTTCCGCGAGGTGGAGGAGCCGTTCGCCAAGGGACAGAAGGGCTCGTCGGCTATGCCGCACAAACGCAATCCGATCGGCTGCGAAAGCATCTCCGGTTTGGCGCGTGTGATCCGCGGTCATATGGTGTCCGCATACGAGAACGTTACGCTGTGGCATGAGAGAGATATTTCCCATTCGTCCGTGGAACGTATTATTTTACCGGATGCGACGATTTTGCTTAACTATATGCTGAACCGTTTGGGCAGCATCGTGAAAAACTTGACGGTGTTCCCGGAAAATATGAAGCGCAACATGCAAAGCACATACGGCGTACCTTTCTCCGGTCGCGTAATGACAAAGCTGATCGACAAGGGCTTCAGCCGCGAGCAGGCATACGATACGGTTCAGCCGCGAGCGATGCAGGCGTGGGAAGAGCAGCGCTCGTTCCGCGAAATTATTGAGAATACGCCGGCGGTACGGGAAGTTTTGAGCTTGGAAGAGATCGAGGATGCATTTGATCCGAGCTGGCATTTAAAGCATGTGGATACGATTTTCAAGCGTTTGGGCTTGAGCTGATAAAGGGGAGGCCAGAAGGACGATGAGCGCTGCGACAACGGCCATTTCAAGCGCGGAAGCCTATGTGAAGGCTCCGCTGCTGTATAAGGGCAAGGTACGGGAACTGTACGATCTCGGCGAACACTATCTGATTGCGGTCACCGACCGGATCTCGGCATTCGACTGGGTGCTCAGCCCGGCCGTGCCGGACAAGGGCAACGTACTGAACAGCTTGAGCAAGTTCTGGTTTGAGCGGACGGCTTCGATACAGCCGAATCATATGGTTCATGGGGATGTGGATAAGCTCGGCGATCTGATTACGGACCGCGAGGTGATGAAGGACCGCTTTATGGTTACGCGCAAAGCAGAGCGGATCGATATCGAATGCGTGGTCCGCGGGTATATTACGGGCGGCGGTTGGCGCCAGTATCAGCAGACAGGCGAGGTGAACGGACATAAGCTTCCGGCAGGAATGCGGAAAAACGAGCGGTTTCCCCAACCGATTTTCACCCCTGCTGCAAAGAACGATGTCGGACATGACGAAGACATTTCCATCGAGCGGATGAAAGAGCTGGTTGGAGCGGAGCTCACGGAACAGCTGCAGGAAAAGAGCATCCGGCTGTACGAGTTTGCTCATGCGATTTGTGCCGAGCGCGGCATCATTTTGGCGGATACGAAATTTGAGTTTGGACTTATTGACGGCGAAATTATATTAATTGATGAAATTTTTACTCCGGACTCCTCCCGATTCTGGGCGCAGGAAAAGTACGAGCTCGATATTGAGATCGACGGTATGGATAAGGAGCCGGTACGTACGTATTTGGCAGGCACAGGCTGGGACAAGAACAGCGAGCCGGATCCTTTGCCGCTGCATGTAGTGGAAGAAACATCCAAGCGTTACCGCGATATTTATAACCGTTTGGTGCAAGGGTAATTGCCGCTCTGCGGTAGATCGAACGAACAAACATTTTGCAGGAGGTACTTATCCGATGTTTAAAGCGACCGTGTATGTAACGATCAAGCAAAGCGTACTAGATGTTCAGGGAACCGCCGTTCAAGGCGCGCTCCATTCAATGGGTTTTGACGAGGTGGAGAAAGTAAGAATCGGCAAGTATCTGGAAGTGGAATTGAACACCGATGACCGCGCGGCTGCGGAAGAGCGTTTAAAGGCCATGTGTGAAAAGTTGTTGGCCAACACGGTGATCGAGGACTACCGTTTCGAGCTGGTACAGGCCTAATAAAAGGAGGAGCACGAACAATGAATTTTGCGGTACTGGTATTTCCGGGCTCCAACTGCGATATCGACTGCTATAAAGCGGTGGAGGATACGATCGGACAGCCTGTGGATTATGTATGGCATACAGAGACGGATTTGTCGAAATATGACTGCATCATCCTTCCCGGGGGCTTTTCCTATGGCGATTATTTGCGTACAGGCGCTATCGCACGGTTTGCTCCTGTGATGAACGCTTTGGTTCAAGCCGCGGCGCTAGGCAAATATATACTCGGCATTTGTAACGGATTCCAAATCTTGCTCGAATCGGGGCTGCTTCCAGGCGCGATGCTGCGCAACCGGTCCTTGAAGTTCCGCTGCCACGCGGCACTTCTGCAAGTGGAAAACACGGATACCCCCTTCACCAAAGAATACAACAAGGGCGAACTGATCAACATTCCGATCGCTCACGGCGAAGGCAATTACTACTGCGACGAGGCGACGCTGGCTGAGCTGAAGGCCAATAACCAGATCGTATTCCGATATGAAGCAGGCAGCAATCCGAACGGTTCGGTCGACGATATTGCAGGGATTTGCAACCGTGAGGGCAACGTGCTTGGCATGATGCCTCACCCGGAGCGTGCGGTGCATGAGATCTTGGGCTCGGCGGACGGACGGAGGATGTTTACATCGATATTGAGCACTTGGAGGGAGAAGCATGGCGCAGCAGCTATCGGCTAAGGAACCAACAGCGGAACAAATTGCAGAGCAGCAGATTTACAGGCAGTTCGGCGTTACGGACTCGGAGTATGAACAGATTTGCGGGTTCCTCGGACGGAAACCGAATTACGTAGAGATCGGCGTATTCAGCGTCATGTGGTCGGAGCACTGCTCCTACAAAAACTCCAAGGTGGTATTGAAAAAATTCCCGACCAGTGGACCAAAAGTCCTGATGGGACCTGGTGAAGGGGCCGGTATCGTGGATATCGGAGACAACCAGGCGGTGGTGTTTAAGATCGAAAGCCACAACCACCCGTCGGCCGTCGAGCCGTATCAAGGCGCGGCTACCGGCGTGGGCGGCATTATCCGCGATATTTTCTCGATGGGCGCGCGTCCGGTTGCTTTATTGAACAGCCTGCGTTTCGGCAAGCTGACCAACGATCGCGTGAAATATTTATTTGAGAACGTCGTATCGGGCATTGCGGGGTACGGTAACTGTATCGGAATTCCGACGGTGGGCGGCGAAGTGATGTTCGACGAGAGCTATGAGGGCAATCCGCTCGTCAACGCGATGTGTGTCGGTATCATTGAGCATGACAAAATTCAAAAAGGCGTGGCCAAAGGCGTCGGCAACCCGGTATTCTACGTGGGTCCGGCAACAGGACGCGACGGCATTCACGGGGCGACGTTCGCTTCCGAGGATTTGTCTGAAAAGTCGGAATCCAAGCGCTCGGCCGTTCAAGTGGGCGATCCGTTCATGGAGAAGCTGGTGCTCGAAGCCTGCCTTGAGCTGATCAACTCGGGAATCGTTGTCGGCATTCAAGATATGGGCGCCGCCGGGCTTACCTGTTCCAGCTCCGAGATGGCCAGCAAAGCGGGCAACGGCATGGAGCTTTATCTCGATGAGGTGCCGCAGCGCGAAGAAGGCATGACGCCTTACGAGATGATGCTGTCAGAATCCCAGGAACGGATGCTGTTCGTGGTGAAGCCCGAGCATGAAGCGCAGGCGAAAGCGATTTTTGAACGTTGGGGCTTACCTTGTCATAAGGTCGGTAAGGTGACGGACGACGGCAACCTGAAGCTTTACCATAAGGGCGAGCTGGTCGGCAATATGCCGGTTAAAGCGCTTGTGGACGATGTTCCGATGTACCATAAGCCTTCGGCTGTGCCTGCTTATTATGAGGAAAACGGCCGTATCGACACCCTTCGCTACCCTGAGGTTACCGATCTGAACGATGCGCTCATGAAGGTATTGGCATCGCCTACGGTAGCCAGCAAGGAATGGATATACAACCAATATGATTATATGGTGCGGACTTCGACCGCGGTTCAACCGGGCTCGGATGCGGCGGTGATCACGATTCGCGGCTCCCGTAAGGCGCTGTCAATGTCGACGGACTGCAACGGACGTTTTGTCTACCTGGATCCTGAGGTTGGCGGACGCATCGCCGTAGCTGAAGCGGCTCGGAACAACGTGTGCTCGGGAGCGGAGCCACTGGCCATTACGGATAACCTGAACTTCGGCAGTCCGGAGAAGCCGGAAATTTTCTGGCAGCTGGAGAAAGCGGTCGACGGGATGGCGGAAGCATGCCGCAAGCTGAATACGCCGGTAATCGGAGGAAATGTCAGCTTGTACAACGAGAACGCCAAAGGTGCGATTTACCCGACTCCGGTTGTCGGTATGGTCGGTCTGGTTCATGATATCGACCATATTACGACACAGAGCTTTAAACGCGAAGGCGATATCGTTCTCTTGCTTGGCGAGACGAAAGCGGAACTTGGCGGCAGCGAGTTCCAATACGTATTGCACGGCGTAACGGAAGGCCGTCCGCCGCAGATCGACCTCGATGTGGAGCAAACGCTGCTGAATGCCGTGCTGCGTGCGATTCAAAGCGGACTTGTAGCCTCCGCTCACGACTTGTCGGAAGGCGGTCTGGCCGTGGCATTGGCAGAGAGCTGTATTAGCGGGAAGATCGGTGCAAAGGTGAACTTTGTCAGCGAACTGCGCAATGACGTAGCGCTGTTTAGCGAAAGCCAGTCGCGCATTCTGCTCAGCGCCGCGCCGGACAAGGCGGAAGAACTGCGGAAGCTGCTGTCGGAAGCGGGCGTACCTGTGCAGGTATTGGGTACGGTTGGCGGACAGGAATTGAACGTTCAAGTCAATGGAAAATCGGTTATTGATGCATCTGTAACACAACTAGAAAAGGTTTGGAAGGATGCGATTCCATGTCTGATGAACTGAGAGTCGGCGGACAAGGACTAGGCAATATCAAGGGCAAAGGGGCGAGTTCCGTCAAGGTGCCGAAGCTGTGGACCGGAGATTATTATAATGAAGGGGTCGGCAGCAGCCATGACGGACTGTTCGATAAGCTGAGAGAAGAGTGCGGTGTCTTCGGAGTGTTCGGCCACTCCGAAGCAGCCTCGCTTTCCTACTACGGCTTGCATGCTCTCCAGCATCGCGGCCAGGAGAGTGCGGGAATCTGCGTAACCGGAGGAGATTCGTTCAACTATCATCGCGGCATGGGTCTCGTGAAGGAAGTGTTCAATAACGAAAACCTTGGAACGTTGGTTGGCTCCAACGCGATCGCCCACGTGCGTTACTCTACGTCGGGCGAAAGCAAGCTGGCCAATGCGCAGCCGCTCGTATTCAAGTATCGGGAAGGGGATCTGGCGATTGCAACGAACGGCAACCTGACCAATGCCCCGGCCATCAAGCGCCAGTTGGAGAAGGAAGGCTCCATCTTCCAAACAACGAGCGATACGGAAGTCGTTGCGCACTTGATTGCGCGTTCCAAGCACGACGATATTGTCAGCGCCGTGAAAGAAACGCTCCTGAAGGTAGAGGGCGCCTATGCGTTCCTTTTCATGACCAAGGATAAGCTCATTGCCGCAAGGGACCCATATGGGCTGCGTCCCTTTGTCATGGGCCGTCTTGGAACCGCGAAGCTGTTCGCATCCGAGTCGTGCGCATTCGATACGGTCGGCGGCCAGTACTATCGGGACATTGAACCCGGCGAACTGTTGGTCATGGACCTCAAGACCGGCACATTGACGGAAGACCGTTTCTCACCGATTAAACAGCGCGCCATTTGCGCGATGGAATACATTTATTTTGCCCGGCCGGACAGCGACATCGATTCGACGAACATTCACTCCGCGCGCAAACGCATGGGGCGCCAGCTGGCGATCGAATCGTTCGTCGATGCGGATGTCGTCACCGGTGTGCCGGACTCCAGCATCTCTGCCGCTATCGGTTACGCCGAGCAGACAGGCATCCCCTATGAGCTGGGGCTGATCAAAAACCGCTATACCGGCCGGACGTTCATCCAGCCGAGCCAAGAGCTGCGCGAGCAGGGCGTGAAAATGAAGCTGTCTGCGGTACGCAGCATTGTGGAAGGCAAGCGCGTCGTCATGATCGACGACTCGATCGTGCGCGGGACGACGTCCTTGCGCATCGTGAATCTGCTCCGCGAAGCGGGTGCTTCGGAGGTGCACGTGCGGATCAGTTCGCCGCCGTTTCAAAACCCGTGCTTCTACGGCATCGATACGCCCAGCCGCAAGGAGCTTATTGCCGCGGTGAAGTCGGTGGAAGAGATTCGCCAGGCGATCAACGCGGATTCTCTTCACTTCCTGAGCAAGGAAGGCTTGCTCACGGCCATTGGCCGTCCCGGCGGCGAATACAACCGCGGGCATTGCACCGCTTGCTTCGACAACCATTATCCGACGCCGGTCCCAGACGAAGCCGCGCTCAGCTGTGGCTGCGATTGAGGCGGATCGTGCTTGAAAAGTGACGGGGCAGGGACCGTGCAGCGGCCCTCAGTCTCGAAGCTGTAAGGGTGAAAAACAGCGCAGCAATCCGCGCGGCTAGCCTCGATTGGCGTTCAGATGGCTAGTAAAAACCACAAGGCGGCCAACTACTGCATTGCGCGGGCGGTGTAACGATGATTTAGGCGTCGCACAGCGGCGAAATTAGGGTCATATCGATTTGGGGAGGAAATACCAAGTGTCCGATGCATATAAAAAGGCCGGTGTTGACATCGCAGCCGGTAACGAAGCGGTGGAACGCATGAAGAAGCACGTCAAGACGACGTTCCGACCGGAAGTATTGACGGAGCTCGGCGGTTTCGGCGGACTGTTCGGCTTGAACAAAGATAAATATGAAGAGCCGGTGCTTGTCTCTGGAACCGACGGAGTCGGCACGAAGCTCAAAATCGCGTTCGCGATGGATAAACACGATACGATCGGCATCGATGCCGTGGCGATGTGTGTGAACGACATCGTGGTACAGGGAGCGGAGCCGCTCTTTTTCCTCGATTATCTCGCTTGCGACAAGGTCATTCCCGAGAAAATCGAAGCGATCGTCAAGGGCATCAGCGATGGCTGCGTGCAATCGGGATGTGCTTTGATCGGCGGCGAAACGGCGGAGATGCCGGGCATGTACAGCGAAGGCGAATACGATATCGCCGGCTTTACCGTCGGTGTCGTAGACAAAAAGAAGATCATCGACGGCAAGACGATTCGTCCGGGAGATGTTGTGCTTGGCCTGGCTTCAAGCGGCGTGCACAGCAACGGCTTCTCGCTTGTCCGCAAGCTTCTGCTGGAGGAGAAGGGTTACAGCCTGCACGATCACGTAGAGGCATTGGGCGGGAGTCTCGGCGATACGCTCCTGGCGCCGACGAAGATTTATGTCAAACCGGTGCTTGCCGTTCTGGAGCAGGTAGAGATCAAGGGCATGGCGCACATTACCGGTGGAGGCTTCCTGGAGAATATTCCGCGCGTGCTGCCTGAAGGCGTGAACGTGGAGATTGATTATGGTTCATGGCCGATTCTTCCGATTTTTGAACTGATGCAGCAAGAAGGCGAAATCAGCAATAACGATATGTTCCGTACGTTCAACATGGGGATCGGGATGGTCGTTATCGTAGCCGAAGACCAAGCGGCGAAAGCGGCGGAGCTATTCGAGCGTCACGGTGAAAAGGCCTATACGCTTGGACGTGTAACGGCAGGGGAGCGCATTGTCACATTTAACGGGGCAGCCGTATGAGAAGGGCTCCTCTCGGCATTGCCGTGTTCGCATCGGGGAACGGAAGCAATTTTCAAGCGATTGCGGATGCGGTGAAGGAAGGACGGCTCGATGCACGCATCGAGCTTTTGGTTTGTGACCGCCCTAAGGCCAAGGTAGTGGAGAGGGCGGAAGCGGCCGGTATCCCTGTATTTGCGTTTAACCCGAAAGAGTATGCCTCCCGAGAAGCGTATGAGCGTGAAATTTTACAACAGCTGCAGCTAAGGAACGTCGATCTTGTCGTTCTTGCGGGATATATGCGAATTATTACCAAGGTATTGGTGGATGCGTATTGGGGACGTATGATCAATATCCATCCCTCGCTGCTGCCGTCTTTTCCGGGGCTTGACGCGGTGGGACAAGCGCTCCGTCACGGCGTGAAGGTCACCGGAGTGACGGTGCATCTGGTCGATGGAGGGCTCGATAGCGGGCCTATCCTGGCTCAACGCGCGATCGACGTTCAGCCCGGCGATACGGAGGCGTCGATCACCGAACGCATACACCAAATAGAGCACCGGCTGTATCCGGAAGTGATACAAGGCATTTGCGACGGCAGCATCCACCTGGAACAAGCTGCTGATCATAAACCAAAGGATGGGATAACACCATGAGCCAAACGACAAGCTCTAAGAACGTGTTGAATCTGCGGTACGGAATGAATCCGCATCAAAAACAAGCGAAGCTCATTAGTGAAGGAGCACTGCCGGTTAAGGTTCTGAACGGCGATCCCGGCTTCATCAATTTGCTGGATGCCCTCAACGGGTTTCAGCTGGCCCGCGAATTGCGCCGTGCTACCGGACTCCCTGCGGCCGCATCCTTCAAGCATGTAAGCCCGGCAGGGGCTGCCGTTGCCGCTCCGCTGTCACCCGAACTGAAGAAGGCTTACTTCGTTGAAGGCCTGGAGCTTTCTCCTCTGGCGACGGCCTATGCGCGTGCCCGCGGCGCCGACCGTATGTCCTCATTCGGCGACGCCGCCGCACTTAGCGATATCGTGGATGCTTCGACGGCTCAATTGTTGAAGCGGGAGGTATCCGATCTTGTTGTGGCGCCCGGCTACACGGACGAGGCGCTGGAAATACTCAAGGCTAAAAAGAACGGAGGCTATCTGATTCTTCAGATTGATCCTGACTATGTGCCGAATCCGATCGAAACCCGCACCCTGTTCGGTCTTACACTGCAGCAGGAACGCAACGACGCGGTCATTGATGAATCGGCTCTGGAAAAAATCGTTACGAAGAACAAAGAGCTGCCGGAACATGCGAAGCGGGATCTTTTAGTTGCCCTTGTCACCCTCAAATATACGCAATCCAATTCTATTTGCTATACGCTGGACGGCCAAACCATCGGCATCGGAGCCGGGCAGCAGTCGCGGATTCACTGTACGAGGCTGGCGGGAGACAAAGCTGACCGTTGGTTTCTTCGCCAGCATCCAACGGCCCTGAACATGAAATTCCGTCAAGGCTTATCCCGTGCAGAGCAGAACAATGCGATCGACCTTTGGCTTGAAGAGGAGTTGACCTCGGTGGAGCAAGCCGCTTGGGAAGCTTGCTTCGAAGAGGTGCCGGCGCGCTTGTCGCGTGAAGAGAAGCGGGAGTGGCTGAACAAGCTGCAGGGCGTTTCTTACGGTTCGGATGCTTTCCTTCCGTTCCGCGATAATCTGGATCGCGCCAGCCGCAGCGGCGTGAAATACGTCGTACAGGCGGGAAGCTCGATGCGGGACGAGGAAGTCGTGCAGGCGGCCAACGATTACGGAATGGTCATGATGTATTCCGGCGTTCGTCTGTTCCACCACTAAGCAAGCCATTAAACCGGGGAGGAAAACAACGTGTCGACGAATAGAGCCGCAAAAGCGGATCAATATATAAATGGTTTGAAAGAGAATGCTTATCCCGGCCGCGGGATCGTGATCGGTTTAACGCCGGACGGCACGCGTCTGGTACAGGTTTACTGGATTATGGGACGCAGCGAAAACAGCCGTAACCGCGTGTTTGTTCAAGAAGAGAACGGGTTTGTCCGCACGGAAGCGAAAGATCCGGCGAAGCTGACGGATCCTTCATTGATTATCTATTACCCGGTCAAGCATGTGAACGGGGCGCATATTGTGACCAACGGCGACCAGACCAACACGATTCATGAAGCGCTGCAGGCGGGCGGATCTTTCGAGATTGCGCTGGCTACCCGGACGTATGAACCGGATGCGCCGAATTTCACTCCCCGCATCAGCGGTCTCGTAGATCTGAAGGACGGTCAGTTTGCCTACAAGCTGTCAATTTTGAAGTCCGGCGACAATACGGAAGAACAGACGCTTCGGCATACCTATACTTATGAGAAGGCACTTCCCGGCTTCGGTCACTGCATCCATACGTATGCGGGCGACGGAAACCCGCTGCCTTCCTTCCAAGGCGAGCCGGCGCTCGTTCCGCTTCAAAATGATGCGAAGCAAATCGCGGACACCTACTGGCACGTTTTGAACGACGAAAATAAAATTTCACTGCTGGTCAAAACGATTCGCCTCGGAAGCGGAGAGACCGAGCTGCTGATCGTAAACAAAGATTAAGGGGGAGCCAAACGTGCGGATATTGGTAGTGGGCGGCGGCGGCCGCGAGCATGCGATTTGTTGGGCGCTCAAAAAAAGTCCGAAAGTGCAGGAGTTGTTCTGTGCGCCGGGCAACGGAGGCATTGCCGGTGTGGCTGAATGTGTGCCTATCCAGGTGAATCAATTTGAAGAGATCGCCCAATTTGCGATCGACCGTTCGATCGACCTCGTCGTGATCGGACCGGATGACCCGTTGTACGAGGGCATTGTCGACCATCTGGAGGCCAAGCAAATTCCGGTTTTCGGTCCCCGAAAGAATGCGGCGATCATTGAAGGAAGCAAAGTGTTTACCAAGCAGCTGCTGAAAAAATACAACATTCCGACGGCGGCTTATGAATCCTTTGACAACTATGAGGATGCCGCGGCCTATCTTCGTAAGCAAAAGGCGCCGATAGTCATTAAGGCAGACGGTCTGGCCGCGGGCAAAGGCGTTGTGGTGGCTCAGACGCTGGAAGAAGCGGAGAAGGCGCTGCACGACATCATGGTTGCCAAAGTATTCGGCGAGTCCGGCAACCAGGTGGTGATCGAGGAATTTCTGACCGGACAAGAAATGTCCATCCTGTCGTTCGTAGACGGGGAAACGGTACGTCCGATGGTTCCGGCACAGGACCATAAGCCGGTTTTCGATAATGATAAAGGACCGAATACGGGCGGTATGGGCACGTATACACCGCTGCCGCACATTCCGCAGTCGATTATCGATGAGGCGATTGAAACGATCATCAAGCCTACGGCCAAGGCCATGGTAGCCGAAGGCCGACCGTTCTGCGGCGTGTTGTTCGCGGGACTGATGCTTACGCCGAATGGACCGAAGACGATTGAATTCAACGCACGCTTCGGCGACCCGGAGACACAGGTCGTGCTGCCTCGGCTGAAGACCGATCTGCTGGACATTTTCCTTGCTGCGATCAACGGATGTCTCGACCGGATGAACATCGAGTGGAGCGACGAAGCTGCGGTATGCGTCATTCTCGCTTCCGAGGGCTATCCGGGATCGTACTCGAAAGGGCTGCCGATCGAAGGGTTGGACGAGGTTCAAGATGCGCTCGTGTTTCATGCCGGGACCGCTGTGAAGGATGGAAGCATCGTCACCAGCGGCGGCAGGGTGCTTGGCGTAACCGCACTGGGCCGCGATATCGCGGAAGCTCGTGCCAAAGCCTATGCGGAAGCCGACCGCATCCGTTTCCAGGGAAAACACTATCGGACGGATATTGCAAAGAAAGCTTTAGTATAAAACAAATAACGCCGGATTTGAGGGCATAGCCTTCAAATCCGGCTTTTTTTAGTATGGTCTAAGGCATATCGAAAACAGTATGGCAAAAATATTACTAGAAAACTAGCATAAGGGGGAACCGCTGCGAGTATATATTTTAATAGATCCATTTCAGTGAAGATAAGGAAGTTGATACCGTATGCATGGATTCCGTAATAAAGAGGTACTTCATGATGTCATAAAGCTGATTTTATTTCAAGTGTATCTTTTTCTCTTTCATATGACAATGACGTATGATGCAGTTTCCAGAATGATGGTATATGCAGGCTGTTTACTTTTTTTAGGCCTGTTTTTCTTTTCTATTTCCTCTTTGAACAGGCAAAAAGAAAAGGCTCGAGGCATTTTCAATCAGTTATTTATTTCTCTGATCTGTTTCCATTTGCTAATCAGCTTCATCAGCGGTTCAAAGCAAAGAGAAAGCATTATGTTATTTGCATTGACGGCGATTTTTGTGCTGACCATGAACGGATATATGTCGGTGGAGGACAGGACGGATAGGCTCATGGTCAAGCTGTTCTACTGCCTGCTGATCGGATGTATTGCCGCGGCCGCCGTACATAAATTAGTTACCGGTGTGACTTCATTCGGATAAAGGGCTTATGGCCGGGGGCTATAAGCCCGGGAACTCCGGCGGCTCATTTTCTGCCGCTGCCCTTAATGACGATATGATCCCAGTATTTATACACGAACACGGCGGCAAGGACAATCCCGGTGATCAGCACAACCGATAGCCAGTGGTGCTGCATGAAATACATGAACGAATGCATTGCTTGGGACACGCTCCTTTCAAGATCTCCTTTTATTTTTCCCAACTGTGTCCAAGGTCATCAAGGATACGCAAAATAAAAAACGCTGAGACTCATCGCAGAGCTCAGCGTTTGAATTGTTATACCACTAATGCGGCAGGCGTCTCCGTATCTGAAGCGCCATGAAGCTGTCCTGGCTGTTTGCCGCTGCCGTAAGGAACCACCATCGGGGTGCCGAACAACGGATCTTCGATAATACGGCATTCCAGATCGAACACACTGTTAATCAGTTCTTCGGTGATCACGTCCTGCGGCTGTCCTTCCGCCCATACCTTCCGGTCCTTGATGGCCACAATATTATCCGCATACCGGCAAGCCAGATTGATATCGTGCAGTACCATGACAATGGTGCGCCGCTCCCGTACGTTCAGATCGAACAGCAGGTCGAGTACCTCAATCTGGTGAGCAAGGTCAAGGTACGTTGTTGGTTCGTCGAGTAAAATGGTCGGAGTCCCTTGAGCCAGTGTCATGGCGATCCATGCGCGCTGTCTTTGACCGCCGGACAGAGAGTCGACGGAACGTTCGGCAAGGTGCTTCATGTTGGTGAGCTCCAGCGCCCGTTGAACCATCGATTCGTCTTCTTTCGACCACTGCTGCAGCCAATTCTGATACGGATACCGTCCTTGCTTGACGAGCTGAAGCACAGTTAGTCCTTCCGGAGCCGACGGACCTTGCGGGAGCATAGCCATTCGCCGTGCGACTTCCTTCGTCTTCAAAGTAGCGATATCGCTGCCGTCCAGTACCACCTGGCCGCTTTTCGGCGTCAACAGCCGGGCGAGCGAACGCAACAGCGTCGATTTGCCGCAGCCGTTGCTGCCGATAAATACGGTAATTTTTCCTTTGGGCAGGCAGATGTTCAGGTCCTGGAAGATACAAGTTTCACCGTAGCTGAGACACAGGTCGTTCGATTGAATGGCGGTCATAGGAATCTTCTCCTTCATTCGCTTTTTTGGCAAAGAGATTGTGGATATTCAATTATCCGCGATTGCGGCTGTGATATAACAAATAAATAAAGAAAGGTGCACCGATGCAGGCGGTGAACACTCCGGCAGGAATGTCCAGCGGCGTAAATAGCGAACGTCCTGCAAGATCAGCCAGCAGCAGGATGAGCGCTCCGATCAGCGCCGACACCGGCAGCAAAGCGCCAAAAGCCGGTCCCACCAGTTTGCGTGCCATATGCGGCGCCATCAATCCGATGAAGCCGATGGCCCCGCCGAATGCAACGGCCGCACCGGCCAGCGCGACGCTGAGCAAAATCAGCAGCATACGCTGCCGCTGCACAGAACTGCCGACGCTGCGCGCCACATCCTCGCCGAGCTCTTGAATATTGACGTGCCGGGAGTAAATGAATACCGCCGGCAGCAGAATCGTTACCCAAGGCAGAAGCGGAAGCACGTCTCCGTCCCAAGAAACCCCGTAAATGCTCCCGGTCATGAACGTAAGTGATTGATTCGCCATCACGATGGGGGCGGAAATCATCAGCATGTAAGATAAGGAACTCATGGCCGCCGTGAACCCGATTCCGATGAGCACAAGGCGAAGCGGGGTGACTCCGCCGTTTTTCCACGAGAGTAAGTACACGACGACCGTTGCCAGAAACGCTCCGATGATCGCGGTTAAAGGAAGCCATTGAATACTTGCTCTCTCGGATAAAAAGAAAAAAAACGAAACGGCTCCGAACGTAGCTCCGCCGGTGATGCTGATCGTATCGGGGGAAGCCAGCGGATTGCGTACCACCCCTTGGAGGATAGCGCCCGATACTGCAAGCGAGGCCCCGATCAGGACGGCAATGACGACGCGAGGCAAACGCAAGGAGCGAATGATGGTGTCGTTAGTATCCGCTCCGATTCCGAGAACAGAACGGACGACATCCGCCGGCGTGACATATACGCTTCCGATGCCTGTGCTGAGAATCATCACCAAGATCGTAACGAGGAACAAGACCGATGTTACGAGCAGCGCTTTTTTGCTGACCAGAAAAGAATACGCCTTACTGCGTACGGAAATGTATTTGCTTTTGGTTTCGCTCATCTCCATTGACCTCCTTTGCGTGCAATATACACAAAGAAGGGAACGCCGATCAATGCAGTGGTTACCCCGACGTGTACTTCCTTCGGCATGACGATAAACCTCGCGCCGATATCCGCGCCGACCAGCAGCAAAGCCCCCAGCACCGCGCAATAAGGAAGGACCCAGCGGTAATCGATGCCAACGAGATAGCGGACGATATGCGGCACGATGATGCCGACAAACACAACAGGACCCGCTACTGCGACGGAACCACCGGCAAGCAAAACGATGACGACGGCCGCCGAGGCTTTGATGATCAGGGTATGCTGCCCCAAGCCTTTGGCGACGTCTTCGCCCATTGTCAGAACATTGATATGGGGAGACAGCAGCAGTGCGCCGACCAATGCGATGAGCATATAAGGAAGCACCGAAAGCAGCATTTCCATCGTCCGTCCGGCGACAGAGCCTACGAGCCAGAAGAGTACCTGATCGAATGCTTTGCCGTCCGCCAGCAGGATTCCCTGCGTAAGCGAGGAGAACAAAGCCGTAATGGCTGACCCGGCAAGCGTTATTTTGATCGGCGTCAAGCCATCCCTGCCTACGGAACCTAACAAATAAACGGCGCATGAACTGACGGCGGCCCCGAGAAAGGCGATCCAAGCAAATTGCGATAAGCCGGACACATCAAAAAAAGCGACCGATAGTACGATAGCAAAAGCGGCACCGGCATTCACGCCGAAGATGCTTGGAGAAGCGAGAGGATTGCGCGTGATCGCTTGCATAAGGGCTCCGGCCACCGCAAGACTCCCCCCGACGATGGCGGCAATCAGCGCCCGCGGAATCCTGGACGTTTGGATGATGAGATGATCATTCGAACCGTCAGGCTGCGTATAAGACGCTACGATGGTGTCCCATGAATAATGGTTCACGCCGAACATGACGCTTGCCAGCATAAATGCAGCGAGCAGCAGCAGGGCTGCAGCCAAACCGCCGATTTTGAAGGAAAGGTTAGTATGAAGTTTTTTGCGCATGAAAAATTAGCCTGCTCTCTGTTGTAAGGTTACCTTTTGATCCGTTTAGGAATGATGCAAGAATAATGAACTAAACTCATTGTATGAGAATCATTATCAGCTGTCAATGATTCTGAGAATCATTATCAAAAAAAGATTGACAATATTTGAATACCCCATTATGATTTACTTTGTTATTGATAATCATTATCATCATTGTTCAATTTCCGGGAGGTCCAGTCAATGTTTAGTACACGCAAATCATTTCAATGGAAAACGGCGATATTTCTCGCTGCAATGCTGCTCATGACCGTATGGTTAACCGCTTGCGGGGCGAAGCAGTCGGCCGAGCCCAAGCCTTCTGCGGATCAGGCGGGGACACAGGCGGGGACAACAGAAGGATCGCGTAAAATCAAGCATGCGATGGGCGAAACCGAGGTGCCGGCAAACCCGAAGAAGATCGTCATTCTCACAAATGAAGGAACCGAAGCTCTGCTGGCATTGGGAATCAAGCCGGTAGGCGCGGTGAAGTCTTTCACCGGAAAACCTTGGTATGATCATATTAAAGCCGACATGGAAGGCGTTCAAGTGGTCGGTGATGAAAGCCAGCCGAATCTGGAGATGATCGCCGCGCTTAAACCGGATCTGATCATCGGCAATAAAATGCGTCAGGAGAAAGTCTACGAACAGCTGAAAGCGATCGCTCCGACGGTATTCTCTGAAACGCTGCGCGGCGAATGGAAAAACAATTTCAAGCTGTATGCTGAAACCGTGGGCAAGAAGGAAGAAGGCGATAAAATCATCGCAGCCTTCGACAAACGGATCGAAGACTTTAAATCGAAAGCCGGAGATAAGCTGAAGGAGAAAGTGTCTGTCGTTCGTTTTATGGCGGGGAAAACCAGAATTTACCTGAACGATACGTTTACGGGAATCATTTTCTCGCAGATTGGCATTGCACGTACTGAATTTAAGGATAAAGAAACGTTCGCAATTGAAATTAACAAAGAGCGTCTGCCGGAAGTGGACGCCGATCGATTGTTCTATTTCACTTATGAGACCGGAGACGGAAAGGGAAGCAACCAGGAACAGGAATGGACCAACGATCCGTTATGGAAAAATTTGAACGTAGTGAAGAACGGCAAAGCGTTTAAAGTAAACGACGTGACCTGGAACACCGCCGGCGGGGTGAAGGCCGCGAACATTTTGCTGGACGATTTGTATAAATTCTACGATATTCAACCATAAGCCAATGAAACCGGACCGGCTCTTACCGACAGGGAAGGAGCCGGTTTTTTTCTTTAGGCCTGCATAACCTTCGGGCGGTTAAAGCACAATAGGATGGGAATTTACAACAGCCCACTTTATAACCCAAGGAGGATGCAAAGATATGCACAATGTCATTAACCAATTGAACCAATGCCAGCACATCATCGGGCAGCTGATCCAGCAAACAGAACAAGCGAGCATGAATTACCAAAGACTGCTGCAGCAGGAGCAGCAGAACGCGCAGCAGCTGGAAATGCTTGCCCAGCGGGAGCGTCAGGCGGCTCAGCTGATTCAAACGGCGCTGCAGGGTCACCAAACGGCGGTTCAACAAATGCAGCAGATCTCGCAAATGTGTCATCAAGCAGAGCAATCGATCGCACAAATGAGCACAGTGAGCCTGCAGCCTCAGCAATCCAGCTTTGCCCGCGGCAGCATGTATCAATAAGCCGCTTTTCTGCCAAAGCCGTTTCCGCATCAAGCGGGAACGGCTATTTTCACGTTTGTTAAGCAGGGGAGGAGCCTGCTTGACAGGTTAATCTGTAATAATTATAATAACAGTAAGACGAAAGAGGAGGAGACCAGACGTGAACAGTGAATTTACGATTGCGGTACACAGTCTGGTGCTGCTTGCTTATCGGCTGGATCATATGGCCACCAGCGATATGATTGCGGCGAATGTCTGCACTCATCCCGCCCGCGTGCGGAAGGTGATGAGCTGTTTGAAGAAGCAAGGCTATGTAGCTACGAAGGAAGGCACCGGAGGCGGATATGCCTTAAACTGCAACCCGGCTGAGGTCACTTTGGCGCAAATCTATCGTGCTACTTCGATCGGTTCCCTCAAGCCTTCCTGGTGCTCGGGGAACGAGGAGGAGGATTGCATGATTGCATGCAATATGGCCGACGTGATGGACCAAATATTCTCTGAGGCTGAGGAGCAGATGCTGGCCTTTCTGTCCCGCGTTACGATCCATGATGTGCTGAACCGGATTCGGGAAGTGCAGAGCGGGAAAACGTAAGCGCGGCTTTATGTACAAACTGTTACTTAATTTGTAGCAGATTATCGATCATAGGAGGGATTGGTATGGCTTCAATCTATGATGTGAAAGTGAACGAAGGCGATTGGGTGAGCGGTACGACGCTGGAGGACGAACGCTTTATCGGGTATGTGGAGTCGGTGGAAGGTAATGGCCTGGTCAAGGTTCGGATCACTCAATGCGACCGTCCGGAAATCATCGGAGATTGGGCCGAGGCCAAGCTTTCCAAGGTCGCCAAGATGTCCGAGTACGAGCCGTCCGGCGAGGCTGCCCTGCGCTCGCTGATCGAAATCGCATTGATGACCAGGGATCGGGAATGGTTCGCGGAGCTGAGCGGCAAGCTCACCGCAGCCGCCGCCGTTGAGGCGGAGAACCGGTCGGGACAGAACCGTATGGATACGGACTTTCTTTTGCAGCGCCCGTCCCGTTTGAATTAACAGCGAGTTGGGGAATAAATGCTCTATAACTACGTTATTTATTTTCAAAATTATAGAATAGGAGTGGATTCTCATGGCTATTGTTAATGTGAATGACGTACAATTTAAAGACACCATAAAAGAAGGCGTAGTATTGGTTGATTTCTGGGCGCCTTGGTGCGGACCCTGCAAAATGATCGCGCCGGTGCTTGAGGAGCTTGACGGAAAGCTTGGAGATGCGGTTACGATCGCCAAAGTGAATGTCGATGACAATCCTCAAACGGCCGGAAACTACGGAGTCATGAGCATTCCGACCTTGAAGCTGTTCAAAGACGGCGTCGAGGTTGGAACGAACATAGGCTTCAGACCGTTGGCCGAGCTGGAGGCTTGGGTACGGGAGCAGCTGTAAGAGGTTCAGCGGATGGACAACAAACCCGGCATTTCCATGTCATCATGGGAATGCCGGGTTTTTTCGTGGGAGCGGGGACCGGGTTACGTTAAGAACCGGCTTCATAAAAGAAAAAATATAGGAAACCAAGAGCCACATCATCCGATATGGAATATAAGGAAGATGTGGTTTTTGTCTTAATTTGAAAAAAAAGGATTCTAAAAACAGGTTTAATAGAATATAGTTTACTAGAGGACAAGCAGATGAGGTGACGTTAATTGAAACCAAAGCAATGCAAACAAAAATGGAGCCGCATGGGACGGAAAGGAGGAATGGCGCTGCTGGCGGGCTGGTTGGCCTTGACAGCGGCGGGCTGCCAGACCTCCGGGAATCCGCCGGCAGAAACCGTCAAGCCAGTCGTCGTGGAGCCGAAAGTGCCGCCTCCAAAAGCGGAACCTGCCTTCCAGGCGCCTTTGACGGGGCTGCCGAGCGACAGGAAAATTGAGGACAGACCGATCATGGTCATGATCAACAACGCCCCTCAGGCGAGGCCTCAAAGCGGTCTGACGCAAGCGGATATGCTGCTTGAGGTGCTGGCCGAAGGGGAAATTACCCGGATCGTCGGCATTTTCCAAAGCAGCAGGTCTAAGGATCCCGTCGGACCGGTGCGAAGCATCCGTCCTTATTTTATCGAGATCGGAAAATCATTCGGAGCGATTCAAGTCCATGCGGGCGGAAGCCCTGACGGTTATTCAAAGCTGAAGAAAGAGCGCATCCACGCGCTGGATGAAATTACGAACGCAGGTGCCGCATTTTGGAGGGAGCGTTCCCGAAAGGCCCCACATAATCTGTATACGGACCTGGAGAAAATACGGGAGACTGCTCAGGAACGAGGCTTTACCGCTAATGCCCTCGCCCAACCGGCGTACAGCTTTGTGAAGAAGGATGCGGATGCCGTCCCGGCCATGGCCAATGATGCGCAGGATGCGCCAAAGGTAGACATTACGTTTCTGATGCAAAGCTATAAGGTGACCTATGAATTTGACCAGACAAGCGGTTTGTACAAACGGTCGATCAACGGCAAGCAGCATATCGATCTGAACAACGAAGAACAATTGTCCGCGGCCAATGTGGTTGTCATGGGGACAAGACACCGGACACTGGACAGCGAGGGAAGACTCGACGTCAAACTGATCGGGACTGGCCCTGCGCTTCTGTTTGAACGGGGCAAGGTGAAGAAGGTGGAGTGGAAACGGGATAAAGAAAGCGACCCGATCCGTTTCTTGGATCTAGGCCGCGAGGCGGTTTTGCAGCAGGGACAGACGCATATCATGATCGTGCCCGATACGCCATCGTTTGAAAGTCATGTGAATTACGGGCAGCAGCCGTAGCCGCTGCCCTTTTGATTACGTTACGGCTCTAAAAAGGCTTTCACCTGCTGTTTCCAGGACTCGACATACCGGTCCGTCGCCCACTGCGCCATAACGACCGATTCATTCGGCTGGAGCGGGATCGTCATCAGCTGCGACGGAATCAGCTGGTCGATATAAGGGTATATAATGATGTTTCTGTCCGTGACTACTGCCACAAAATCGTGCTTTGGCGAAGTAAAGACGTCGACAGCCGAAGGCTGCAGCCGCTTGATTTCACTCCACGATACCGCCAGCTCGTCATGAGAGACGACAGATGCAGGCAGTTCCATCGGCACATCTTTCAAACGGTATCCGATCTTACCATCAAGATTCTCCGCCGAACCGTAATCGGCCAGCTGCGCGATCCACCGCCCTTGCTTGCGGACGATAGTCCAGCTTTCCCCCGAGAGATCCACGGCTCCGGCAGCTCTGCCGGATTCCCCTGGCTGAACGGGAAGCCTCGGCTTCAGCTCCTGAATGATCGGCTCGGCATAGGCGGCCAGCAGCCCGCGCAGCGACACGTGGGGCTCTTCCAGCGGAGTAAGCGATATTTCCTTCCTCGTAGGCGCGATTTGCAGCAGCTCCTTGACCCAAACGTATTCATACTGGACGGCCTTCCCGGAGGCAGGATCCCGGGATTGCACGGTTTGAGCTACGGTAATATACCGGTTCCCGGCAAAAAGGAGCTTCTCCGACAGCTTAACCGGTTTGGCGGAAACCAATGCGGAAACCTGCTCATCCTCGAATGCCGGATTGGCCGCCGCTTTGGATGCGGTAATGGTCCAGGCCTCTTTCTCCTCGTTGGCTATCCGCTGGCCCCCTATTTTCCAGAAGTCCATTTTGTAAGGCATAAGAATGCCTGCGCCTTCTGCGGTTTTTTGCAGCCGATTGTGCTCCGGGGCGATGAGTACGGTACGGTAAGTGCTGTATTCCCCCTGGCTCCCGGCCGCGGGAAGGTCCGTACGCAAACCGAGCAGCAGAGCGGAACGGATGGAAGCTTCCCAGCTTTCCTTAACGGGCGCTGCGGCATGCTGCGAATGCTCATCGTACGTCGATTGGTTTATGCGCAGCAGAGAGGACAGCCGTTCTCCGTCGACGAACAGGAGCATAACCGTGACCGCAAGCAGGGCACAGGCGGCGACGAACCCAGTCTTCCGCGGCTTCGGTCTGCTGCCTTCCTCTTCTATGCGTGCTTCGATACGCTGTCTTAAGCCGTCGGTAAAGCCCTCCCTCCCGAGCGGTCCCTCAGCCAGTTTTATCTTAAGCTCATTGTCCATCGGATCCAAGATTCCAATCCTCCTTCATCCGGGAAATTTTATTTCGTGCATGGAAAAGCCTCGATTTGACCGTTCCTTCACTGACGCCCAGCACCTCCGCTATTTCCTTCATGGACAGCTGATGATGGGCATAAAGAATCAGCACTTCTCTGTATTTGACGGGCAGCTTCAGCACCATTTCCCACATCTCGTTAATGGCCATACGCTCTACGACCTCTTTTTCCGGCTGAGAATCGGCTGCCTGTTCGCCGAAAGAAGTGAGGAAATCGACCAAAGTGACTTTACGGTAAAAGGCCGATCTCAGGTAATCGAGCGTCATATTGCGTGTAATGGCAAGCAGCCATGTTTTGACGGAGGATTCGCAGCGGAATGTGTAAAGATTGCGGTATACCTTAATAAACACCTCTTGGGTGATATCGTCTGCCTGGTCCCGCTTTCGGGTCATGCTGTAAGCATAGTTCCATACGTCTTTGCCGTAAGCCGTCATCAACTCATGCAGAATCGCCTTCGGATCCGAGCTTTCCGACAAATGCTTCAAATATTCAAAATTTGCTTTCGAATCCAAAGCTGCCACCTCAAATGTTTGACGATCTTCCGGCGGTACCGGTTCAACAACGCATTCCAAAGACGTCGAGAGAGTACATCGGATTGCCTCTGTCTTTCCAGTTTACTTTGAACGACAGGGTTTATAAAGAGGAAGCAGGTTTTTGCTGCGAAAAAAATTGATCATCAGATGTTTTGGTAATATAATGATAAACATCAGATGAATATTGGAGGGATAAGGAATTGGGTTATGTCAAAAAAACTAACTTATGAAACCGTTTACGATGAAATTAAACGAAAAATTAAGAGTGGCGTCTGGAAGCCTGGACAGCAAATTCCACCGCTGGAGCAGTTGTCAGTAGAGCTCGGCGTCGGAGTCTCGTCTGTTCGGGAGGCCGTGCGGATTCTCGGTAAGCAGAAAATTTTACGAGTAGAGCAGGGGCGGGGCACTTACGTTGAGAATGATGTGACCGGGGCCGAAGGCGGAAGGACGCTAGATTTCCTGGAGAAGGCGACGATGCTGCAGCTGACGGAGGCCAGGTTGATCATTGAGCCGGAGCTTGCTGCGCTGGCCGCAGAGAAGGCGACGGATACCGAGGCGGACGAGATCGTGCGGACGGCCGAAACGATGCGGCAGAAAATACGCAAGAAGCAGGATTTTTTTAAAGAGGATTTGCTGTTTCACGAGCTGATTGCCAGAGCCTCACATAATGAAATCATGTTTCACATGCTCGAGCTGATCGGCGACCTGCTGACGGACAGCCGCCGGCGTTCGATGAAATGGGAGGGGATGGACGAGAAGGCGGCCTCCTATCACCATTTGATCGCGCAGGCTATTGCGCAGCGCAATACTACCCAGGCGAGAACGCTGATGAAAAGCCATTTGGAAGATATGCTGACAGGGTTTCGCCAGGACGTTTGGACCGGATGACCGAATGCTGGACATTTTATGAACAGGGGAGAGGAGCTTTTTATGATCATCAAATCCATGGAGCTGTTTCAAGTACCGCCGAGATGGTTGTTTCTGAAGGTAACAACGGATGACGGAATTGTCGGATGGGGAGAGCCTATCGTGGAAGGGAAGGCCGATACGGTGCGCGCCGCAGTGGAGGAAATGAGCGATTATCTGATCGGCAAAGATCCGGGACATATCGAGGATCTGTGGCAGGTGCTGTACCGGGGCGGCTTTTACCGGGGAGGTCCGATTCTGACCAGTGCCATCTCCGGTATTGAACAGGCGCTGTGGGATATTAAGGGCAAACGGCTGGGTGTGCCGGTGTACGAGCTGCTTGGCGGTCCGGTCCGGGATAAAATGCGTGTCTATGCCTGGATCGGAGGCGATAAGCCTTCCGATGTGGCGGAGGAGGCCAGAAAGAAGATGGCCGAAGGGTATACCGCGGTCAAGATGAACGGTACGGCGGAGATGGAGTGGATCGATTCGCCGCTGAAGGTGCAGGAGGCAGTGGAACGGCTGGCCGCTGTACGTGAAGCCATCGGCTGGGACAAAGGCATCGGCGTCGATTTCCACGGTCGCGTACACAAAACGATGGCCAAAGTGCTGATCAAGGAAATGGAGCCTTTGAAGCCGATGTTCATCGAAGAGCCGGTGCTCCCCGAGAACAATGAGGTGATTCCCGAAATAACCAAGGGCGTCAGCATACCGATTGCAACAGGCGAGCGCATGTATACACGCTGGGATTTCAAACGGCTGCTCATGCAGGGAGGCGTCGATATCATCCAGCCGGATCTCAGTCATGCCGGCGGGATATGGGAGGTGCGCAAAATCGCGGCGATGGCGGAGGCCTTCGACGTTGCCGTTGCGCCGCACTGCCCGCTTGGTCCGATTGCGCTGGCTGCATCGCTGCAGTTGGATTTTTGCACGCCGAATGCGTTTATCCAGGAGCAGAGCTTGGGCATCCATTACAATCAAGGCTCCGACCTGCTGGATTATTTAACAGATCCGGCCGTGTTCCACTATCAGGACGGCTTCGTCCGACGGCTTGCCGCCCCCGGACTCGGTGTGGAGATTAACGAATCGAAGGTGCGTGAGATGGCGGCTGCCGGTCATCGTTGGCGCAATCCGGTTTGGAGGAACGAGGACGGCACAGTCACAGAATGGTAGGCGTGCTGCGGTATTAAACAGCTTTGGCAAGACTCGCGAGGCGTTGTGCCACGTTATTCAAAGAAATGCCGGAGGCTCCTTTGAACTGGAAGGTACGACGCTGCCGTTGCAGGCGGGCTGTTAAGAGAAGCGCTTGGCGGCCCTGATGGAGCATGATCGAGCCTGGAACGGGAGAACGGTCCGGAGGTTGAAAAAGGTGCGTCGTATGCCGGGACAATCCCGGAAATGCAGCACCTTTTCAGATTTTACTGTGCTGTATCTGTGGTCAGGGACTGATTCACACGGTTTTTGGCCACCTTTAGATAACCATACACATTTTGCAGCTCGCTGTCCTGCACAAAACGCAGCTTGATCGGTCCCGCGGCATCGATCAGATAGGGCTTGAGCGCGGCCGCACCGCCTCCAATGACATAGAAGCATTGAATATCAGGGCACTTTTTCCATCGTTTCTTGATTAAATCCACGATACGTTGGGCCGCACGGCTAAAATAAGTATCCACAATGGGTTTAATGCTGCTCTGCCCTTCCCCGATACGTTGAATGACATAATTCTGCAGCTTGATGCGTTGGGACAGCTTGGCGCGGCTCGGAAACGTATAGCCGAACTGGTCCTCGACCTCCCGGATGATCAGATCCAAATAACCCGCTAATCCCATCTGCTCCCCGTAGCTGAAATGGTTGTCGATGTTCATGCGCCGGATCACGGGCAAATCGGTGGTCAAGGCTCCTATTTCACATACCCCTATAACCCCGTTATAAATTTCTTCGTTCTGGATCTGGAGGTTTTCCTGAGTAGCCAGATTGAATAGCGCAGCCGCTCCTTCGATCGATATCACTGCTTTGCGTATGCGGATTTTCACCTTACGGCCCCGAAGCTGCGGAGTAGACATAAACATGACTTCGTGTTCTCCGACAAGCCGCTGCTCGAATTGCTCGCGAAACCTGGTGTATGTACGGACAGGCAGACCTGTGCCGATGACGTATTCCAGCTCATCCGTCTGCGAAAAGGAAGAGGTTTGGTAGGATGAATGGGTAATGCCGGTGAAAGCCAATGCGGTCAGAGCGACCACGAGCGATTGGTCGGACAACGCTTTGTTGTCCATATCCTCAAGCTCGATATTGTCTTCCAATTCCGAGGCCAGCAAACCAACGAACCAGCGGCGGTTGTTATGGGTCAGGGAAGGACTGTAGACGGTGACGTCCAACGCTTTTAACGGCGAATCCTCCTCCTGCAAAATATGTCTTTCGTACCCCGGTGTCACAATGTTCGGCACGATTACTGGTTCACGAGAACCATCATGAACGACTTTTATACTGTCATTGCCCAAATCAATTCCGGCTATCTTCACGGATCGAATTCCCCCCTTTAAAAATACTTTCAAATGATTACCACTTCCATATACCTACTAAATTTCGAGTTAAATCAATGAATTCCTCTGCAACTTTTTACCTATTTTTCGGATTTTCGACAAAAAATGAAGGTTTTTTACACCCGGTTGGAGAATAATTGCAGTAGTGCTTTCGATGGAAAATAAACCCAAAGACTGAGAGGCTACTATGAAATTCAAGTGGGGTATGAAAAAACTGACATTCGTTATTATTCCGGAAAACGCCCAACGCGCTGTCGTTAAGCTGCGTTTCACCCATGCGGTGCTCTATACTGCCGCACTGCTGTTGATAGGCTTGATTGGCTGGACTCTGGCGATGCAAAGCCTGCATCTGCGGTCTGAACTGGTTAATGAGCGGCTGAAAGCGGATTTAAACGATAAAATGCAGCATTACGACCAGATCGTGGCCGACAAAAACGAAATGATTGAGAAGCTGCAGAATGAAGTCGTACTTTTGTCCGAACAGGCCAAAGAAGTGAAGACACAGATGGAAGAAGTCATGAAGCTCGAAAAGGACCTGCGATCGATCACGGGCGGTGCTTCCGCACCAGTAAAGGAACCGGTTGCAGCAAAGGGGACGGACGATCAGGAAAGCGCTGTTGTTCAAGGGGAAACAGGGTTAGGAGGAATCATGATTCCTGTAGAGGCAACCGAGATTCTCAAGCTTTCAGATGATACTTCGGCCGAATTCGAAGGCTTATCGGAACAGGCCGGCGAACTGAAAAATCATCTCGCTGCCGCACGTGAGGAGCTGCAGCGGAAGCAGCGGCTGTGGAGAATAACGCCAAACATATGGCCGGTGGAATCCCGAAATGTGACGTCGTCCTTCGGCTACCGCAAGGACCCGTTTAATAACCGGTTAAGCTTTCATTCGGGAATGGACATTGCCGCTCCCGTGAATACAGAGGTCGTGGTTACCGCGGACGGTACCGTGGTATCGGCCGGATATGACAGCGGCAAAGGCAATTTTATTATCGTCGACCATACCGGCGGTATCCGTACTTCATATATGCATTTGAATCAAATTCTGGTAAGCGAGGGTGACAAGGTGGCCAAGGGCGATCGGATCGGAAAGGTCGGTTCCACCGGTCGAAGCACGGGAGCCCACCTGCATTATGAAGTGATCAAGCAAGGCCAAAGCATAGATCCCCGGCCGTATTTGAAATAAATGGTATACACTTTTGAGAGGAGATCGTCAGATGTTTAAAGCAAAGAAGCAATCGCTTAATCCGGATACGATGGATACGCTTATCGGTGAGGGAACGATATTTGAAGGGAAGATTACTTCGGCCGCAGGCGTTCGAATCGAAGGCCAGCTAACGGGCGATATTTTGTCCGAGGGCGACGTCACGATAGGGGAAAAGGCGACTGTGAAATCGTCCATCTCCTCAAGAGATATTACGATTGCAGGGATCGTTCACGGGAATATAAAAGCAAAAGGAAAAATTACGATTACTTCAAAGGGAGAGCTGTACGGCAATATAAGCGCCCCTTCTTTTATCATTGAGGAAGGGGGAATATTCGAGGGCAACAGCATGATGAAGGAGCAAAACGGCAAGGCGGAGAATCAGACGGAGTCCAACGTGAAGCCGATTCAAGAGAAGTCCTCCGGATCTCCTGCAGCATCGGCAAGCATGGGGGGAAATCCATTCGCGTTGTAAGTGACCCCTTGAAGCCGGCGGCGTTTCAGGAATCGTTCTACCAGCTGGCTGTTCGGCAGACCAAGGCCGTGCTGGGCGGTAGGATTACGCTGGATGAAGCGCTGAAGCAGCTGCAGGAAGCGGGGCAGCGCGCATTGATCCAAGCCGGGGAATGAAGCGCCGCCCCTGTAGTTGGCAAGCAGCGTATTTCAGATCAGGCATAAAATCGGATTTTCCGGATACTGGTTCCAAGTATTCCTGCCTAATCAAGGGCTGTGTTGGTTAGGCAAGAGGAATATAGGGATCTGCGGAAGGACTTGCTGGAGAGAAAGCTTAAGAAGATGCAAAAGCAAGCCGCAGAGTATGATGCTTCCATGGATGAGCTATTCAGCATGATTGAAAAGCAAGCCAGGGAAAATGCAGGCAGGGTCAAAAAACGAAAATAGCCCGGTCCAGTTTGTTATTGCCATTTTTCGATCCAAATCAAGCAATACATATTTTTTGAACAAGGGACTTGCATGTTTTCATAGGTGAGAGGACGGGGGTTAGCCGCCCTCTCCTACTCGATTATCAAACAACGGGGCTACGCCCGAGCGGGCACGGCGGTGCCGCCGAGGCCTGCGCCGCCGCGCATGCGCTGCCTGAACTCCTTCGGGGAGCAGTTGTTGTGGCGCTTGAACAGCTTGTAGAACTGCGCCATGTTCGGGATCCCGACCTCAAAGGCGACCTCCATGATGCTGAGATCGCGGGTAAGCAGCAGGCGCTCGGCTTTTTTGACGCGCTTGTAGTTGACGTAATCGACGAACGAAAGTCCCATCGCTTTTTTGAAATATTTAATGAAATAATGGTAGCTCAAATTCAGCAGGCTGCACACATCTTCAACGGCAATCCTCTCGCCGAGATGGCGGTCCACATAATCGAGCGCAGGCCGCAGACGCATCAGCCCGCTTTCATCGGAGCCGCGCAGCACGCCGCGGGTATCGCTGCGCATCATCAGGAGCATCAGCCGCTTAATGGCCGAGCTGATGGCCATCTCGTAGCCGCGCTGCCGGGTTTGGGATTCGCCGAAGATATCGGTAATTAAGGCGAACGCCTCTTGACGGGCCGCCGCATTCTCCCGGAAGATATAATTGAGCGTCCCCAGCGGCTGCGTCAGTTCCGAGAAGCAGTGTAAATAAGGCATCGTGCTTTGATCGAAATGCTGGGACAAATCGACCTGGAATACGACATAACGAAGCCCTTCGGAGCTGTTCTTATGGGTGCGATGAAGCTGCGAAGAGCCAAGCAGCAGCACGTCTCCGGGGCCGAGAAGATAATAGTCGTGCTTGGTTTGAATGCCGAGATGCCCCTCCGTTACCGCAAGAAACTCCACCTCTTTATGATAGTGCCATGGCCACGTTTCCGGGATGCCGAAATAGGGGGAGCCGACTTGAATCTCCCATATTTTTAAGAACAGCAGGGGATTCTGGTATACGACTTCCTCGTTAATCGCATCGATGTTCATGGCTTCTCCATTTATGATTTCCTTGCTCAGCCCGACGGCAGTTTCCATAGTACGAATGTGCACCCCGCTTTTTTCCATTCATTGGATAAACCATTTTTGGATAGGCATAGATTTATGCCTTTAAGCCTTATCAGCATCTAGTATACCACGAATCAAGTTGTGATGACACTTTTGCATAACGATGAAACAAGATTGAGCATATCTTTTGAGCGGTTGATTCACTATACTGAATAGTAATGAAACCTATTATGCTTGGGGGGAACCACGATGGGTCAAAAGCTTAGAGTTACCGTTTGGAACGAATTCCGTCATGAATTGGAGAACGAAAAAGTCCGGGCGGTCTATCCGCAAGGTATTCATAAGGCGATCGGCGAAGGCCTGGGAACCGATTTTGAAGTCGCTTACGCGACGCTGGATGAGCCGGAGCACGGCTTGACCGAGGAGAAGCTGAACAATACCGATGTCCTGATTTGGTGGGGGCACAAAGCGCACGACGAGGTTCAAGACGCCATTGTCGACCGCGTTCATCAGCGGGTGCTGCACGGCATGGGGCTGATCGTTCTGCACTCCGGCCATTTCTCGAAAGTGTTCAAAAAGCTGATGGGCACTTCCTGCGACCTGAAGTGGCGCGAAGCCGGGGAGAAGGAGCGCATTTGGGTCGTTTCTCCGGGACACCCGATCGCAGAAGGCATCGGAGAATATTTTGAGCTGCCGCAGGAGGAAATGTACGGCGAACACTTCGACATACCGCAGCCTGACGAGCTGATCTTGGTGAGCTGGTTCGAGGGCGGCGAGGTATTCCGCAGCGGCTGCACGTATTCCCGCGGCCAAGGTAAAATTTTCTACTTCCGTCCGGGGCACGAAACGTATCCGACCTACTTCAACGAGCAGGTACGCCGAGTCATCCGCAACGGTGTGCAGTGGGCCGCGCCAACGACCCGGGAATATCCGAAATACGGCAACCACAAGCCTTTGGAAGCGATCAAAGAGAAATCCCCGGTTTAATATATCTCACTGGAGAGTACCTTACAGAGCTGCTTGGTGTTGTTATTGCGGATCGTTGAGGAACAAGTGCAGCCTCAATGATCCGCAGTATCAATATGGATCTGCATTAATATAAATCACACTAAGTCCATTCCTTTAATTGTCCAATCCTATCACTTCACCATTGGAGATCATTATAAAAACATTAGTTTTTGAATCGTACACTTTCTCTAACGGATGATTTGAAACCGTTAAACCATATACTGTGATTTCTTTAAGGAAACAAAGGGTACGAAAGATAAATGAAACATACTGATCTGTTAATTCGTGTATCAGTATGTTTTTTTTGCTGATCAAAATGGGCGGGTGAAAGGATTTCATTGCGTCATATACTCTTGGTTAATTTATATATTGTGTCTTATTTAATTATATGATATATATTATATACAGGAGTAAAAAAGACAAATCGCACTGGAGGGAATGGCATGGCAGGGACGTTAGGCATTAGTGGGGTGGGACGTATCGGCAGGCTTTTAATCAGACGCGCTTTCGAGCGGAGTGAAGACGGCATGGGACTGAAAGCGATCAATTCCATATACCCGGCCGATACCATTGCTCACCTGTTAAAATATGACACAGTACATGGAACCTGGAAAGCGGAAGTGCGTGAGGAAGGCGATGAGCTGATCATCAACGGCCGCCGCATACGGATCGTGTCTGAACGCGACCCTGGCGCGATTCCTTGGAAAGAGCTCGGTGTAGACATTGCAATAGATGCAACGGGGAAGTTCAACGATAAAGAGGGTGCAACGAAGCATTTGAACGCAGGCGCCCGCAAGGTCATTATTACCGCACCGGGGAAACGGATGGACTTGACGGTCGTGATGGGCGTCAATGACGATAAATACGATGCCGAGAAGCATACGCTGCTGTCCGCCGCATCCTGCACGACCAACTGTGTGGCACCCGTGCTGCATGTGCTGGATTCGGCGTTTCAGGTGAAAAGCGGCTGGATGACAACGGTTCATTCATACACGAACGACCAGAGGCATATGGATAATCCACATAAAGATTTGCGCCGGGCCCGCGCCTGCACGCAATCGATCATTCCGACCAGCACGGGCGTCGGCAAAGCGCTTGTCGATGTGCTTCCGCATTTGGCTCCGCTAGTCAACGGCATTGCGGTCCGGGTTCCGACACCGGATGTATCGCTGGTCGATCTTACGGTGCAGGTTCAACGTCCGGTCGATGTCCAAGAGGTGCAAAAGGCCTTCATTGAAGCGGCCGAAGGGCCGATGGCGCCGTTTCTCGGATACAGCGACGAACCGCTTGTCTCTTCCGATTTTATCGGATGCGATAAGTCCGCCGTCATCGACGGAGGATCGATCATGACGGCATTTGATCAGATTAAAGTGCTCGCCTGGTATGACAATGAATGGGGCTATGCGAGCCGTGTCATGGATTTGGCTTCTACTGTTTCTGAATCTATGAATAAGGAGCGTGTCGAGTCGTGGAAAGAAGCGTTGGTGTAAACGAACTGCATCTGGGAACGATTCTGTGCAAGCATTGTCAACAAATCATAGGGACACAGGAAACGCGTAAAGTCACCGTATATTACAGCGAATGTCCATCCGGCGACTGTGTAGGCCGGGGAACGTCGTCAACCGATTCGCAGCCGATTTCTTCTTCAGTGAAAACAGTCATTATATAATCATTCATGGACCGATATCCGCGCCGGAAGGAAACGATTCTTCTCCGGCCCGGGTATCGGCCTTATTTGTATATGAGGACGTTATATCTGGTAAAAGTTGGGGGGAGGCAGGCCGATATTCTTGCTGTCACAGCAAGAAGACCGGATGGCCCTGCAGGCCTGGTGAACATCCGGTCTTCTTGTTTACCTGCGGTTACGCTGCCTGCGGTCTCGGCGGTTACGCCGTCTTCTGCGTCTTGGCTTAACTCTGCCGCTGCTTGTATCGTTCGACTTTTTCTTTTTAAAGGCGCCCATCAGCAGCTTGATCATGGGTGACATCTGATTGAGGCTTTCCACCATCTTTTGTATTTTGCCGAACGTATCCATAATGCCTTCAATGCCGCCCAGCCGATCCACTATATTTTTCAGCTGACCGAGGTTAAAGCCGCTGCCGGTACCCAAAGCGCTGCCGCTTCCTCCGCCAAACAATGAAGCAAGGCCGCCCCCGGAGGACGGTTCGGGTACGGCAGCCGGCGCTTGCACGGGAAGCGAGCTTCCGCCCCCCAATCCCGGGTAACCCGAAAACCCTGTATAATTGGAATAGGCGCCTGGTAACTCGGAGCCCTGAGTAACGCTCCGTGTGCGTACAGGATAGGAAGGGCGACGCAGCGGATGCGCATAGTGGCTTACACCCCGGTTTCCAATCCCTTGTCTTTGATAACTCATGGCTTCACAACCCTTTTTGTTCATAGTAATGTCGCATTATTCATCAGGCCGGACTTTTACCTATCAACGTTTTCCTAGTATACTGTATGTTATAGGCGAATGGATGGATTGGACTCCTGTCACGCTGCCGATGATTTTTGCCTAACTTCAGTTTAGTCCACTACCGCATAAAAATAGTAACGTTTTGCTAATCTAAAGGGAGGATTTCGCTCCCCGCGCGTCGAATATATAGATATGCGTCCATACGAATAGAAGCAGACCATCAAGGGGTTGAAAATGCCATGCAATTAAAAAAATTAAACGATAAAGCGATTGATCAACTGTTCGAGGCGATTTTGACACTTAAGGATATAGAAGAATGCTATGTGTTTTTTGACGATTTGTGCACGGTCAATGAGATACAATCCTTGTCCCAGCGGCTTGAAGTGGCGCGGATGCTGCGCAAAGGCAACACCTATAATCAGATTGAAGCCGAAACCGGGGCCAGCACGGCGACGATCTCCCGGGTTAAGCGATGCCTTAACTATGGCAATGACGGCTACAAAATGGCGCTGGAGCGTCTGGGGCGCTAATCGCTCACCGGGAGGAAGCCTTTTATCCGCTCCGTGTACGCTTTGTCGGTGAAGAAAGGGTTCCATCAAGCTGGAAATTTGAACTGCCGTAACGGAGATGCTGGCTCCGAGTTAAACGAATGAGCGCACGAATCCTTCTCGCCCGACGGGCCGAGCAGGATTTTTCTTGTTATTGAAAAGATGCGCATAAGCAGATAATCTTGTTAGTGCGAAGACCGTATGTGCGCAGCTTTTTTTGGCAAGGAGGGATAGGTTTTGGTAAAATACGGGATATTAGTCATTAGTCACGGGTCCCGGAGCGAGGACTGGGTTCGGCTTGTGGATGAAGCGGTTGAGGCGGTTCACGTGCCTGAAGACATACCGGTGTACTCCTCCTTTCTGGAAATTGTGGAAGGGCGGCTCATCCAGGACGGAATCACGCACCTGGAAGCGCTCGGCGTTACGGATATTATCACGGTCCCGCTGTTTGTATCCTCCGGCAGTACGCATATCGATGAAATCAGCTACGCGCTCGGGGTGAAAGACAAGCCGCTGCTGCCGACGGATATGAGGCCGTTTGCGGTGAAGGCACGAATCCACTTTACATCGCCCATTGATGACGATCCGATCATTGCCGATGTCCTTTATTCCAAGATCAAAGCATTATCGTCCGATCCGCAAAAGGAGATTCTGCTGCTCGTCGGACACGGAAGCATCGAGGAAGGGTTCCATCTTCAGTGGCAAAGAGGGCTGGAAAAGCTGGCCATGCGGCTTCAGGCGCTCGGCGGCTTTGACGAGGCGGATGTTGCGATGCTGCTCCCGGATCAAATTCCGCATAAAATGAACCGGTGGTTGAGGAGTAAACCGCAGCATACGGTTATCGTAGCGCCGCTTTTTCTAAGCGAGGGCTATTTTACCGGGGAGGTTATTCCCGAACGGTTGAACGGTTATGAATACAGGTACAACGGGAAAGCGCTGCTTCCGCATTCGGGGATCTCGAGGTGGATCGAGCGGCAGGCAGAGCCTTTTATACAAGGCAGGGCAGCAGGAGACTCTGTTCGGTTTGATTCTGAAGCAAACAGGTGAGAGAGAAATGGCAGGACAGACCAAAAGAGCAAGACTGATCTATAATCCATCGTCGGGCCGTGAGGAAATCAAGAAGCGGCTTCCGGACATTTTGCAGCGGCTGGAGCGGGGCGGGCTGGAGACCAGCACCCATGCGACGACCGGCGAAGGCGATGCCACGCTGGCGGCGGCCGATGCGGTAAAAAGAGGCTTCGACATCGTCATCGCGGCGGGCGGCGACGGTACGCTATACGAGGTGATCAACGGAATAGCGGAGAAAGAGTACCGACCTCAGCTGGGGATTTTGCCGCTGGGGACGACGAACGATTTTGCCCGGGCGCTGAACATTCCGCGCAGCTGGGAGGGTGCGGTGGACGTCATCCTGCGCCAGCATACGCGCGTGATCGACGTGGGCAAGGTGAATCAGCGCTATTTTATCAACATTGCCGGCGGCGGGTCGCTGACGGAGCTGACCTACGAGGTGCCAAGCAAGCTGAAGACGATGATCGGCCAGCTGGCCTATTATATGAAAGGGCTCGAGAAGCTGCCGCGGCTGCGGCCGATCGAGCTGTACATCAAGACCGCGGAGGTCGAACTGCACGAGGAAGTGATGCTGTTCCTTATCTCCAACAGCAACTCCGTCGGCGGGTTCGAGCGCCTGGCACCGGACGCGTCCCTAAGCGACGGCTTGTTCGACGTGCTGATCCTGCGCAAATGCAACCTTGCGGAGTTCATCCGTGTCGTCTCCTTGGCACTGCGCGGCGAGCATATCACCGATCCGAACGTGATTTATTTGCAGACGCGGCAAATTCAAGTCACCTCACCGGATTACGTGCAGTTGAACCTCGACGGAGAATTCGGCGGCACACTGCCGTGCGTATTTACCAATTTGCCGCAGCACCTGGACATCTTCGTCGATGAGACAGGCCAGTCCACCTATAAGACGCATACGCTGCAAATTAAGCTTCCGTGGAAGCAAAAGCCCGGAACAGATGGGCATAAAGAGGAAGAGCATGAATCTTGATCATCTCCCGGAAGCCGACGCTGGCTGGGACTGCGGTTAGAGCCGCTAGTTAGGGATGGTCAAGGTATTCAAGGTATGAACGCTAGAAGAAGAAATGAGCCTGTGAGGTTAACATGAGAAAGAAGAACAATCAACGCCGGGAACAACCTCCAGAGGGTGTGCCGGTGGAAAAGAACGGAGAATACATTGCCGACGTGGTCGGGTTCGGGCATGACGGGGAAGGGGTAGGCCGTGTGGACGGCTTTACCCTTTTTATTCATGGCGCCCTGCCGGGTGAGCGGGTACGGGTCAAGGTGCTGAAGGTCAAGAAGCAGTACGGCTACGCCAAGCTGCTCGAGATCCTGGAGGCCAGCCCTGACCGTGTCGACGCGCCGTGCCCGATCTACAAGCAGTGCGGCGGCTGTCAGCTGCAGCACCTGAGCTATGAGGCGCAGTTGCGCTGGAAGCGGCAGCTTGTCATCGATAACCTGACGCGGATCGGCAAGCTGCAGGTGGCCGGGGAGGAACAGGAAGAGGGTGTGGCGGTTCATCCCACCCTCGGCATGTCCGACCCGTGGCGCTACCGCAACAAAGCGCAGGTGCCCATCGGTTTGGGCAGTGAAGAGGGCGGTCTGGTCGGAGGCTTCTACGCCCAAGGCAGCCACCGCATCATCGACATGAAGGCATGCCTCATCCAGCATGAGAACAATGATACGGTAGTCGCCGCCGTCAAACGCATCGCCCGCGAGCTCGGCATCCGTCCCTATGACGAGGAGAGCGGCAAAGGCCTGCTGCGCCACGTCATCGCCCGCTGCGGCTTCAATACGGGCGAGATCATGGTCGTCCTGGTGACGAACGGCAAGGATATCAGCCGCGCGGACGAGCTCGTCGGCTTGATCCGTGAAGAGATCCCAGGCGTCCGCAGCATATGCCAAAATGTGAACATGGAGCGGACGAACGTCATTTTCGGCAGCGAGACGAAGGTGCTGTGGGGCAGCGATGTGATCTATGATACGATCGGAGACATCCGCTTCGCCATCTCCGCCCGCTCGTTCTATCAGGTCAACCCGGTGCAGACGGAAGTGCTGTACGGCAAAGCGCTGGAGTACGCGCAGCTGACCGGTGAGGAAATCGTAATCGATGCGTATTGCGGCATCGGCACGATTTCGCTTTTCCTGGCGCAGCGCGCAGGCAAGGTCTACGGCGTCGAGATCGTCCCCGAGGCGATCGAGGACGCGCGGCGCAATGCGCTGCTGAACGGCGTGCGCAACGCGGAGTTCGAGGTCGGCGCGGCGGAGGCCGTCATCCCCGCGTGGAAGCAGCAGGGCGTGACGCCCGACGTCATCGTCGTCGACCCGCCACGCAAAGGCTGCGACGCCGCGCTGCTGGAGACGATCGTCGCGATGCGCCCCGAGCGCGTGGTGTACGTCTCGTGCAACCCGTCAACGCTGGCGCGCGACCTGCGCGTGCTGGAGGACGGGGGCTACCGCACGGTGGAGGTGCAGCCTGTGGATATGTTTCCGCATACGGTGCATGTGGAGTGCTGTGTGTTGCTTATTAAGAAGTAATATCTCTGAGCCACATTTACCTATATCAAAAGCCCAATCCTTTGTGAGAGGGCTTTTGTTTTGCAATATGATATTTTAACAATACTGCTACTTCAATCGAGTATCTGTCTTAAGTTCTGATTTTGCTATTTTTGGGAGGATATTAGGTTCGCATAGTGAAACATCAATGTTGTGATTTTTGAAATGAAAAGTATGGAGCGTTGCAAGTGCTATAGAGATTACTGAGCAACAAAGTGAACTAGCCCGTATACCCTGATTGTAGAAAAACTTTAATTCACAGTGCAGATTCTAATATAAATAAAATGGCACGGCGATCAGGAGATCAAAATCCCACGCGATCGGCTGGTCGAATTCGAACCTGTCGTCGGTTGCAATTGAAAGATTTATTTGTAAAATTTTGCAGGACTTTGTACCGGGTCTATAGAAGTAATTCTAGCATCATGGGTATTTTATCATTCTAAATAAATAATTGACTAAACGGAAGAACGGCCGGGACGCCTACATTCGCTTGGTGACCAGCTATCTCATCGAATAGAGTGAAGTCGGGGCTACAGGTTGCTCCTACATCCATCCTAAGATCATTGAACAGATTAACCAAAGACCTGCATAAGCCTCTTGGGAGGGCTGATGGTTTTTGCAAACTTAGCAGGTCACAAAATATAAAACAAAGAAATACAGTTCAAAGAAATAAATAAATAAAACTAAGTGAGGGAAATATGGGGAAAATCCAAAATAATATTAATCAAAATAACTTTAATGAAAAAACAAATTTTAATGGACCAACACAAATTGCTGCAGGAGATATAATTAACAACATACCAAACACTTATCTTCAAGAGGCAAAATATACGCCAGAACCAAAATGGCGAAGCCCATTTACTATGGCTGTTTTATCATGGATTAGCTTTGCCATTGCAATTGGAGGGTTGCTTCCTATCGGTAGTAAAATAGTAAAAAGTGGTCTGAATGTTTTTAATGGAACTCTGAAGGCATCAGTAGGTTTTGAAATCCAGATTTATTTAATAATATTTGTAATACTGACTATCTTATTTGTGGTTTTTCTTAGTCTTAGGAGAATTGCTAAAAGTCAAACGAGGTACCCTCTGCTTTTTAATTTTGCAATCAGTGGTTATGGTAAAAGATTGACATTAGAGAAAATACATATTGATAAATGTCCTCAATGTGGGGGGAAGATGAAATATTATAATAAACCAGTGGAATGGAGAGAGGTACAGTACAGTGATGGTAGAAGAAAGCGTGAAACTACAAAAAGGGTTCCTGCATTAGAGTGTAAGCGAAATTCAGAGCATTCGTATAGAGTTGATCCTGCCGAAGATATGTTATCATAGTTTTTCGTTAAGTGAATCAATTCATAATGCATTGGCTTGAAAAGTTACAGAAGACTCCAATGTCATCGCATTGCATTTTTATTTTTATGCTGTTTGAATGTCTTGTTGCTTGCTGACACGAACTACGATGAGTTTCATGCTGTTGTAAACTAAGGTGTGGATTGTCAACAGTAAATCAGACAATTTTTTTAAGGGCTTCTTGGCGATACTGAACAGGCGTCATATAGCCTAAGGTTCCATGAATGCGATACTTGTTAAACCAGTTTACGTAATCGTAT
>NZ_FNDY01000075.1 GCF_900099895.1 Paenibacillus naphthalenovorans | reverse complement strand
CAAGTGGTTTTTCGTCCTAATTTCGAGAAATTAGTGACATTTGTGCAGCAAAAACCACCGTTTACCAGTTAATGACACGAACTGCATAGATCATATATGATAACAATGTCCATCCAATTATAGTGGAAGAATTAATATACGACTTATATTTGCAAATTATATTATCAATAATGGGAGAGTATTTTGATGAAGTATCGGTCTGTTGTTCTTGTTTTTTTCATTGTTATAGCTTTTATATGCGGCTTGGGAGTTTATTTACTCTCTAACCCTTATAAACCTTCTGAAAATGCTAGTTTGACAGATCACCTAAGAGGAGGAGCACTTAGTCCAGAATTATTTACCCTTCCTACAGGAATTAACGAATTCGACCTTCTTTATGAAGACGGGATGTACCACCTATTTTACGATGATAAATCCTCTACCAAGCATCGAAGCGCCAAGACCATCGAAGAGCTTTCTAGTTCAACAGATGATATGACAATTAACGGACGTTACCCAACAGCTTATAAAGACGAAAAGGGAGTATGGCATGTTTGGGTTTATCATCCACCAACAAAAACAACTCAACATTTTACTTCTTCAAATGCAGCAGGTCCTTACAGCTATCGGGATGCTGCTCTCCTTAATCTAGCTGATTGGCATGTGAGAAAAAGTCCTTTGGATCAAAAATATTATGCCACCTATAAAGATATCAACACGAAAATGGCCGGGATAGCTAGAGCCGATACTCCGTATGGTCCATGGACTGATTTAGGTCCTATTTTTAGCGAGCTTGGACAGGCACCTTGGCATGCATTAGAGGAAGCAGACGCTGCCATATTTTTTCATGAATCCCGCGTATATGTATCATTTGCTGGCTGGGACGGCAAGAAGCAGAGAGTTGCTTTGGTGGAACTGAATTCAAACACAATGAAAGCTGCCTCCCCCGCAATAGCTTTGGTAGAGCCCATTGAACCTTGGCAAACCAGAAATTCACAAGCCAAAATATTTAACCCAGTATTTCTAGAGCAAACTATCGCTTCGGAGAAAGATCGTATATATTATGCGCATAACTCCGACCCTGGTTCAGACACAGCGGTTCCTTCCGGGTGGGGATATTTAGAAGTCGGCAAACCTCCGCAAGATGGCAGAAATGCTTTTGATGCCGTAAGATTGGATTTCTCTAAAAATAATAAGGATATTGCAACAGGGATTACGCCTAATTTATGGGGGAGTTCAAAGATCAACAATGACAGCTTGACTACTCAAGAAAGTCTTGGTGGGATTTTTGGCCACTTAAGTCTTACAAAGCTAACAGATTTTGAAATGTCCATTGATTTTTTGCCTGCTTCCCAAAAAATTAAACATTCTCAATTGTTAGGACGGATCAGCTCTCAGCAACCGGAGACAGGACCGTTCATTAGATTATGGATAACACCAGACCAAAGGGTCCAAGCTGAAATTAGAGTAAACGACAAAGCGACGAAGTTTGTCATGGACAGCAATACTCTCCTTCCCACTGGTAAACGAAGCATAGTAACCTTGAAGAAAAAGGCGGACAATATTGAACTTTATATTGATGACCATCTAGCGGCATCCGCTAAGCTTTCAGGATCCATTGAAGGTTTAGAGGAGTTTGCCTTAGCGAACATGATGGGTAACCAACCTATGTCTGAAGTAGAACCTTCACAATTTATAGGCAAGATTTATAAATTTATTTGTATATCATCGAATCAATAAAAATCAATTAAATCTTTCTAATATCCTTACAAAGTAGTACTTATTTAACGCCGATTTCGCTGACAATCTGTAATGCTCCCCAATGTCAAGACACGATTTTTTGAGAAATAAGTTATGTTCTCCTTCCATTGATTAGGATGCGATTTGCTTTACTTCGTGGGCGTAGAATTGTACGGGCCTTGTTTCGCCGAGGGACTGGTGAGGACGTTTGTAATGCTCCCCAAAGTCAAGACATGATTTTTTAGAAAATAAGTTATGTCCTCCTTCCGGTATTTAGGATGCGATTTGCCTTACTTCATGGGCGTAGAACTGAATGGGGCGCGCTTCGCCGAGTGACTGGT
>NZ_FNDY01000032.1 GCF_900099895.1 Paenibacillus naphthalenovorans | reverse complement strand
TTATCATCGAGGCGGTAATTACAACAGATGCTACGGTTTTCTTCAGCTTGTGTTTCACTTGGGTTTCCTCCTGTCAAGTCTGATGTCGGTTATTTCTGTTTTTCTTCCGTTATAGCTCTCATTGCTGCTATTCAACCACAACTTTAGTGCCATCGGACAAGCTTGCCGGCGGTGAGATCACAATTTTGTCTTCATGATGGAATAAGGAGCTGTTTTCAACAAAAACCCAATCCTTATTTTTATCCTCAGTTGTAACTGCGATCTCCCGGACCTGATCTCCATCCAGCTTATACACAAGTTTTTTTCCGTCTTTTTCAATAATGGAGTCTCTCGGTATTTCTACACGTTTAGCAGCATCGGCGGTAAAGTTCACTGTAACCACGTTACCTGCGCGGAGAAGATTTTCCGGATTCGGGACGGTTAACCTTACCGTAAACGTGTTATTGTTAGGATCGGAAACCGGACTAACGAAGGAAACCGTTCCTTGAATTTTTTTATCCGGTAAGCTCGCGACTTGAATATCGATGGAGTCCCCTTCCTTGATCTGGTTCACCTCTGACTCCGGAACACTCACCTCGACTTTGGCAGGATCCAAACTAACCAGCTGCAGAAGGGAGGCACCGGAAGGCATGGCGGTGAAAGCCATCTCACCGGCTTTTGCATATTTCTTCACCACAATACCGTCGATCGGAGAAACAATAGAGGCATTCCTCAGCATTAAATTGGCCGAATCAAGATCCGCTTGTGCAGCTGCAACCTGGGCTCTAAGCTGGTCTATCGTACTGGCCGCAGCTCCGGCCTTTAATAAGTCCAGCTTCGCCTGGGCACTCCTCGCATTGGCTACCGCTGCATCGTAGGCTGATTTTGCCGTTTTATAGTTGGTTGTCGCTAACTCCAATTCATCCTTCGTGATGTTGCCCATATCATAATGGTTTTTGGCTTGATTATACGTAATTTGAATTTGGTCAAAAGCCGCTTTCGATTGATCAACCAAAGCATGGGCAGCATCCAGTGCACCTTGGACTGCACGGATATCCTCTTGCCTGGCTCCCTCAAGCGTATTAGCGAGTTGGGCTTGTGCTGCATCGAGACCGGCCTGGGCTTTTCTCACCTGCACTTCTAATTCGCTTGTCTCCAGCTGCACAAGCAAATCGCCTTTTTTCACTTTTGCCCCTTCCTCTACCAAAATGGAAGCGATTCTTCCAGGCTGCTTGGAATAGATCTCTACCGTTTCATTCACAACAACCTTACCGATGAGTCCACGTTCGACAGATGACAATGTAATCGTCTTAACCGAAGGAATCTGCTGTTCGGAGGCATTAGCAGGCAGATCGGTGCCGCAGCCTGTAAAGACCATCGTCGAAGCGGCAAGAACGGATAATATGGTGATCGTACGAAACCTTTTGTTCATCTCAGTTCTCCCCCTTAATATGTATCTTCACTTCAGCGCTCATGCCCGGAGACAGGTTCAACCCTCGCTGATCGTCTATCGATATTTTGACCCCGATCCGCTGGGTCACCTTTGTAAAATTACCGCTTGTGCTTGTCGTAGGAAGAAGAGAGAACGTTGACGCCGTGGCGTTCCCGATCTCATAGACTTTTCCAGTAAGCGTATGGCTCGGGAATGAATCAATGGAGAATTCAACATATTGGCCGAGCTTGATCTTTTCGATTTCCGTCTCTTCAATATTGGCGGAAACATAAAGTGCTTTTTTATCCACAATCATCGCTACGGATTGGCCCGGTGTGACGACCTCGCCCGGTTTTGCCGAGGTATGAATTACCGTACCGCTAACCGGAGAGCGAAGTGATGCTTGATCCAGTAACGTGCTGGATAAGTTCGTTATGTCCTGCTGACCTACGATTTGATCCGCAACAACCGTATCTCCTTGTTTGATCGTCAGTGTGTTTAGCTTCCCTGAAATTTTAGGCATGACACGATAGATCTCTCCTGCTAATCGCGCATCTTCCGTTTTCACATAATGAACCGATTGATACCAAAAATAAGATCCAATGCCTGCCCCTGAACCTATGATGACGATAATGATCAATATTAAGATCAGTTTTCTTTTCATGTTTCTCCCCCCAAGATTTCAAACGATAGATATGGTTCTGTATGGTCAATAAGCTCGGATGAACTCAACCTTAGTGAATCATGATGTCATCCCCGCCTTCACGGGACGATTTGTTTTTCATTAGAAATACGAGAGGGATGCAAATCGCTCCCAAGATCACAAGAAGAAAAAACGTATCCGTGAAGCCCCGTACTAACGCTTCTTTCTGAATCGTTTGACCCAGTACGCCAAGGAATCCGCCCTGCGAGGCAGCCGTATCCGCCCCCAGCATCATATAGTTATGTACAATATGGCCTTGGAATACTGCAAATGCCGGCGACGTTTCTGATATCTGCTCCGTTATCGCTGCTCCGTATTGTGTTGTCCGATGCGACATAAAGGTCCCCAAAAGAGCAATCCCAAAGGAGGATGACACACTGCGCAGGATGTTGGAGAGCGAAGACGCGCTGCCCATCAGCTCGTTAGACATCGTATTTAATCCCGCAGCAATAATGGGCATCATGCATAAACCGATTCCCAGCCCTCGAATAACAAGGTATACGTTCAATTCATAGTTGGAGATGTCACCCGTAATAAAATGCAATTTGTAAGTACCAAAGGTTAATAGCGCCAGACCAGTTACTCCAAAAGGAATGACTCCAATCCGGTTTGATAGCGCACCGACAAGCGGCATCATCAAGGCGGTGGCAATGGCTTGAGGCATCAGCTGTACTCCCGTTTGAGACGGCGTTAGCCCCCCGACATTCTGGTACCATATCGGAAGGATATACGCTCCTCCTTGAATCGCAATAAACACCAGGGAAGAGATAAGGATACTGACGGTAAAATCCTTATTTTTAAATAATCGTAAATTGATGACCGGGTCTTTCTTCCCCGTCTCAACCCACAGCAGCAGCATGAAGCTGGAAACCGATATCCATATGAGCGTAACGATGTATAGGGATGTCCACCCCTCTGCTTCACCCTTTTTGATGATCAGCAGCAATGAACAAAAAAAGATACTCGAGAGAATAATGCCCGGAAAATCAAATTTCAAATGCGATTGTTTGGGTGTTTCTTTAATGAGAAAAAAAGCGATCAATAAGGATAAGAGGCCTATCGGAATATTAATATAAAACAAGATGCTCCAATGCATATGCTCTACGACGTAGCCTCCAATCGTTGGCCCCAGGGAAGGAGCAGCCATGGCAGAGATCCCCCAAATCCCCATCGCGATAGGCACCTTGGAGCGATCCATAATCTGATAAAGCATGGCCATGCCTACCGGCATGATGATTCCTCCGCCTAAGCCCTGAAGGACTCGAAATACGATAAGGCTGGTATCATTCCACGCCATCCCGCACATGGCTGAAGTCATTATGAAAGCCGAAACCGAAATCATAAGTATTTTTTTATAACCGAAGCGGTCTGCCAAGAATCCTCCGAGCGGGATGACCACGGCTGTAGCCAAAGTATATCCGGTAACCACCCACTCCATATCATCTATTGTTGAATTCAATAAGCTGGTCATTTTGGGTATAGCGACATTGATTACGCTATGGTCCAACATTTCGAGAAACGTTGCAAAAATAATGGAGAATAAAGCAATCCACTGCTTGATGCCACCCTTTTCCTTATCCGGCGATGGCTCAGATGTATTGGTAGTCATACATGTCCCCTCTTATATTACATATTTTGTAAAGTTAGTGGGCCCTCTCTTAGTCAAAAAGAAGTCTTTCGAGACGGTTACACAACTCCGATAAGGGTTTATGTTCTCTTAAATAATTTAGTAATGACTTCTTGATCACGGTTCTTGGACGATTACGATTCGCTTCTTCCTTCAGATAAGCAATCGCTTCTATCACTTCCTTTTTAGACTGAGGTTCGATGTTAAGAGACGCTGCCTTGCTCTCTATCATCCTATACAATTCCAAGATTTGGTTCTCTTTATCCACAGGACTGTACTCAACAAATTCTATTTTTTTTCTTAGTTCACAAGTAATCACGGGCTCGATACGGCTTTCATGAAAATACTGAATGAGGATATCGAGGATATTTGAAATCAGCTTGGATACAACTGGAATAGCGTTTTGTTGAGTATGAATGATTTGAAAGGCATATTCCCGCATAAAGGAGTGATAGGCTAATACGATATCCCAAACGAAGGGATCGATCTCTTCACCATAGGCAGACAGCAGCATTTTTTTCGTTAAATGCATGATTTGTTTTTCAAATATGACGATGGAGGAATTCGTTTTGACTAGACTTGCAGAGCTCACATCATGGGGAGAGATCACGGATAAGAAGAAATGCCTTTGCTCAAAAATATGTTCCAGTGTGAGCTGACAATGCTTCTCGATCTTTTCTTTTGCAGTCATATCCGCCAGCAGAATGACATAGTCCGCCATTTCCTGCATGGAATCGATAAATTGAGTCAAGACTTCGCTGAGAAGTACATCCTTGGATTCGAACATTTTATAAAAGGAGCCCTTGGCTACACCGGCTTCCTTGGCGATCTCATCTACCGTGGTTGCTGCAAGCCCCTTCTCGGAAAATAACCGGCTCGCTGCATCAATGATTTCTTGGCGCTTTGGCATGCTTCAACCTCCTGGATATTCACTCAAAGAACTAATGAGTTCATTGTGAACACTAAAGTTTAAACATCTTTTACTGATTATACATTGGACATTTTTTCCTCGTCAATACTAAAGAGTCTCTTTTGAACTCATAAGTTTACAGTTTAAAGCCTTTGTTCATTGATTTTTCAATAATTGATAGATAACGTTAGGTCCCGAATAGTTATCCAAACAAAAAAACCCGCTGGCAGCGGGCGTAAGGAATGGTATAGACTCTAGCTCAAGCTTTGGTTTACTCTTTGTACAATTTCATCGGCTGTCATGCCTCGGGCGTTAATCACCGACGCTTGAGTAACGGTTTCACTGATTCCCATCACGTTCTTATCCTGACCGGAAATGACGCAGCAATCGCAATTTTGCAAATTTCCGCTGTCTATGGAAACAACCTCGTGCCCGTTTTGCTGCAGGGCATTCTTTACATCCTCCAAGCTGTTCTCAACCGCAATTTTTGCCATGGCTTTTCTTCCCTCCTTTTCCATGATGTAGTTTACCCTGGAAGTTTCCTTTTTTATACCAGCTATTTTAGGGAGATGGGATAATCTTTATTGATGACAATCGGATCGTATACGCGCTGTAAAGAAATCGTGTACTTATCCTGCTTGGAGGCAGGGATGTAAAGATCCAGGTATGGACTGCTGCTTTCGCTTGTAATTGCTGTTCCGAATCCCGTTATATTCAATTCCTCACGGAGTCTGTTTACTTTCTCCATTAATTGATCGTTTTGGGAAATTTGATCGTTATACTCTTTTATGAAGAAATACACGCCTTCCAGCCGGTCTTGATGAGGGGCTCCTTTTTTCACTTTCAAGTGAAGATACCCGTCATGATATCGAGCCTTCTCAATGACGATGTCCTTATTCTTATATCGAACCGTTAAGGGGAACGTTCCATTCATTGAAAGCTCAAAGCTGCCGCTGGGTTCTCTCTCTGAGACTTGTACCATTCCTATATGCAGGTACAGCTCCTTTACCTCGGTGTCAAAGAACACGGATGAGGAAAATGGCAGCTGCATCTTTCCGTCTTCCATCATCAATCCAGGACCGGAAGAAGTGTTGTTCGTTGTCTCGGTCCAATATGCTTCGCCTCACTTTAAATGTTTCTATTCATATAGGCGTAACCGAGCGCCATTCGGTTCAATCCTGACCAAAGAAAAACAGCTGCAATGAGCAGCTGCGAATTAACCCTATTTTTTACTCTAAGCGGCATCTTGTTCACTCATCCGATTCCACTTCATACACACATTGAAATCGTTCAACGCCGGGGAATTTTTCCCCCAGGCTTCTGATGGAAAAACCGATATTCCTATAGAACTCCACCGATTCTTCATCGGTTTCCGCTTGAATTTCCCGCGGTTTTTTGAGCTCGATCAGCTCCAATATTTGTCCTCTGCCATAGCCTTGCCCGCGATATTCCGGATGAACAGCGAGATGCTTCACTTCCAGAAGCCCATTCGGATGCGCAATAAACCCGACAAGGCCAATCATTTGGCCATCCTCTTCATATCCATACAGCTCGCGGCTGTCCTCTTTCGCATAGGCGTTCAGTTCCTTTTCCAACAAACCGGAGTCGGGAAAGACCGAATACGAGAGCAGTTCCTGTATATTTTTTTCGCCGAGCCTATGTTTAATATCCACTAGCATTGAAAGTCACTCCGTTACCGTTTCAAAATAAGGATTGCACTCTTCTATTAAATCATAGTTTCCGGCGTTGTCCAATTTTTATTTCGTTGTGATCATCCCGTTTACCCGAACCAGACTTCGGCTTTCCTCCGCATAGAGCTTTCTGGTCAGGAAGAAGGTCAAGATAAAGACCAGCATTCCGCCTCCGACCACTCCGGGCCAACGGTTTAGATGCCAAAACCAGCCCAAATAAAAACTTCCCAGGCCGCCGCCCAAATAATAAAAGAATAAGTACAGACTGGCCGCGCTTGCTTTGGCAAAGGCCGCCCGGGAATTTACCCAGCTTGCCGAGGCGGAATGGGAAAAGAAAAATCCGAAGCACTGCAGAACCAGGCCGATCAGGATAACCGGAAGCCAACCGACAAGCGTAAGCAGAAGACCCGAGGCAAAGATCAGGATACCTGCCATCATACAGCGGCTTTTGCCCCAGCGGTCGGACAATCTTCCGGACACCGCGGAACCCAGGCTGCCGGCCGCATAGGCCAGAAAGAGCATGCCCAACTGGGAAGGACTCAGATGAAAGGGCTCCTCGCTAAGCAGGAAAGTAAGATAATTAAACGAACCGATAAACACAAAAAAATGCAGGCCTCCGATCAGCATTCCGATGCTCAGCGTCGGGTTTTTCAGATGATTGATCATAGCCAACGCGGCACTGCGCCATTGCAGAGGCGAAGGCTTAAAATTGCGGGAACGGGGAAGCAAGAACACAAACGCGACAAATAAAGCCACCGACAAGAATCCTATCATGGCAAAGGACGAGCGCCATCCCCAATGCTCTGCGATCACTCCGCTCAGAATCCTTCCGCTCATTCCTCCAAGGCTGTTCGCCGCGATATAAAGACCCATGGAAACACTTAATGCTTTGGGTGAAAATTCTTCACTCATATAGGCCATCGCCAAAGCCGGAAGCCCTGCAAGAAACAAGCCCTGTACGGCGCGCAGGATGAGGAGAACCGAGTAATCGCTGACGTAGGCCGTCAGAACCGTGGAGACGACCCCTCCTGCCATGCACCAGACCATGATCGGTTTTCTTCCAACCGCATCGGATACGGGCCCGTAAATCAGCAAAGCCACACTGATACAAAATACCACCACCGAAAGCGATAAGCTTGACATAAATTCGCTTAATCCAAATTCAACAACGAATAAGGGCAACAGCGGCTGCGTCAAATAAACGATCGCAAATACCAGGAAGGACCCCAGGCTTAGCGCCGCCGTAGCTCTCCAATATTCTCCTGTACCATAATTCATCAACGTAAACTCCTTTACATGACTGTTCTACAGATGATACCATGATGACATACTATTAATAAAATATATTAATTTCATCATTTCCATAACTATTAGGAATAGTGTATTCCGCAAAGGAGAGCCATGGATGGATTTTAAAAAGCTGCAGTATTTTGTAGAGATTGCGAATTCCGGCAGTTTTACCAAAGCTGCCGAGAAGCTGCTGGTTGCCCAGCCGGCGATCAGCAAATCGATTCATAAACTGGAGGAGGAATTGCATCTCACCCTGTTCGACCGTTCGGAAAAGGCAGTGGCTCTAACCCCGGAAGGCCGCGCGCTGCTTATTCACGCCCGGGCCATTCTCAGCCGTGTAGAAGAAGCCCGTAAAGAAATGGAGGAATTAAGAGGACTCGAGAAAGGGGAAATCCGCATCGGTCTCCCCTCCATGTTTGGCAGTTATTATTTTCCCCAGATCATTAAGGAATTTAAAAAGAAATATCCTGCTCTCACCATCAGCGTAGTAGAAGCAGGAACGCTGGAAGTTCAAAAGCTGTTGGATCGTAAAGAGGTGGACATTGGAATTAGTGTTCTCGGCGACCACCAGCAGGAGCATCACGAGGTCATCCCTTTGTTAAGGGAGGAAATGGTGGTTTGTCTGCCGGCCGGTCATCCTCTGGCGGAGCGTTCGTCCTTGCGCCTTCAGGAGATTTTGAGCGAGCCCCTGGTTTTATTCAAAGAAGGTTATCTCCAGCGTGAATTGATTATGGAAGCAAGCCGATATGCCGCGAGCCCACCGAATATCACCTTCTCAACCAATCAATTGTCCCTGATCAAATCTCTGGTATCCGAGGGCTTTGGAATCACTTTGTTTTTGCGTATGGTCATTAAGCACGACGATCAATCTCTGGTTCCCGTCTCACTCGATCCGCCGGTATATCTGCATTTGGGGGCTTCATGGAACAAGGATACGTACTTATCGAAAGCATGCCAAACCTTTATGAACTTTCTCAAGCAGTGGTTATAAAGGCGAAAAATAAAAACAGAAGCACCAGCTGTGCCTCTGTTTTTTACCGATTACAATGTCTTAAGCCGGCGGCAAATTTCCTGAACCACTTCGGTCGTCGACGATGTGCCCCCGATATCCGGAGTTTTGATGCCATCCTGAATGACGCTTTCCATAACTTCAAGCATTTTGCGTCCGGCCTCGACTTCGCCCAAGTGATCCAGCATCATCTTCGCCGTCCAGATTTGACCTATGGGGTTAGCAATCCCCTTGCCGACAATATCGGGTGCGGAACCGTGTACGGGCTCGAACATGGATGGATATTTCCCGTTGATGTTAATATTGGCTGCCGGCGCGATGCCGATGCTGCCCATGATGGCCGCTCCCAGATCGGTGAGAATATCCCCGAACAGATTGCTTGCGACAATGACATCGAACGTGTGCGGGCGGGTGACAAAGAATGCCGCCAAGGCATCAATATGGCAGGATGACGTCTCGATGCCGGGATAATCCTTCCTTACTTCGTTAAACACGTCGTCCCAGAACGGCATCGAATGCACGATGCCATTGGATTTGGTTGCGCTGGTGACACGGCCTTTTCTTTGCTCAGCCAATTTGAAGCCGTACCGAATGGCCCGTTCCGTTCCTTTTCTGGTAAAGACGGCGCCTTGAATGGCTACCTCGTCCTCTCCTTTATGAATCCGTCCGCCGATCTCACTGTATTCTCCCTCGCTGTTTTCCCTCACCACGATCAGATCGAAATCGTTCGGAGAGTGTAAGGGGGATTGAATTCCCTTTATATATTTGGCGGGGCGGATATTGATGACCTGCTCGAATTCACGGCGGATTTTGATCAACAACCCCCAAAGGGACACGTGATCCGGAACCCTCTGCGGATCCCCCACCGCTCCGAGAAATACGGCAGTATAATTTTGCAGGATTTGAATCCCGTTATCAGGCATCATTTTCCCGTGTTCCAAGTAATAATCGCAGCTCCATGGATAGCTGGTAAAATTAAATTTCAAGCCCCCGTGAACTTCCGCTACCGTGTTTAACACTTCCAACGACGCGGGGACAACCTCCTTGCCGATGCCGTCGCCTGGAATCACCGCTATATCGTATATGTTCATGTGTTATCTCCTCCAGTTCCCTACTTGGGGCTTATCATTTGAAGCAGCCCCGTTAAATCAGCCATTTCATAATCCGGGCTGTAGCGGGGGTCAAGCGTATAATCATTCAGCCGGTTGGACCAGGCGCAGGTAAGCCCCGCTGATTTGGCTCCCATCACATCAAACAACGAGCCCGCAACATGCAATAATTCCCTTCTATCCAATCCGAGACGGGTAAACGGAAGCTGATAAATTTTGGGGCTTGGTTTATATGCTTCGGCCTGATCGGAAGAAAAAATGTAATCAAAATGAATGCCGATCTCCTCTTGAAGCGCTTGCAGCATCGCTTCCGTTCCGTTGGACAAAATGGCGATGGCGTAGCCTCTATTTTGGATTTCGGACAGGACCTCCGCCGCCTCCGGCCAAAGGCGCAGTCTCGTCCAAGCCAGTAACAATCGTTCTCTCGCTTCATCGGCCAGCTGAATGCCGAAACGCTTGGCTGTGTAGTCCAATGCGCGGAGGGTGATGGTATCATAGCTTAAATATCCCGTATCCAACGAATTGTTAAGCAATAAATAATCCCACTGCCGGGTACGCCACGTCCGAAAAAACGCCGTCGTATCAAGCTTATTTGAACCAATTTCCTTTGTGAGCTCGGGAATCAGACTCCCTTCAATATTAGCCAAAGCCGAGTATACATCGAAAGAAATCAACCGATAGGACATTGATTTATCCTCCTCTCTCTAAATTTGTAGACTGTCGACAGTAAACAATTATAGTATAACAGATCCGATTTGATTTATGAATCTTTTTTTGAATCGGATCGTGTTTTTTTTAAAGCGGTCCGCCGGAATGCCCGAGAACTTGAATCAAATGCTGATAATCGGCCGTCAAGTGGCGTATCATGGCGCTTGACGCTTCTTCTTCGTTACGCTGCTTCATATACTCATAGATTTCCGCGTGCTGGTTATAAATCGTCCAATCGCGGGCTTCGCCCTGGAAATTCATGATCCGGTATAGAAACATCAAGGATCTCAAGTCGTTTAATTGTTTTTGTAAACGGTCATTCCGGCTGAACCGGATAATCAGATGATGGTATTGTTCGTTTAACCGGATCACTTCGTCCTTATCGTATCCATGGGGCTGTTCAATTTTTGATTTGGTTAACCTCAGCGTCTCTTCGATCTGCTTCAATTCCTCATCCGTCGCTTTTTGAACAGCCACACGGACAGCAAGCGCCTCAAGCGCCATACGGCATTGATAAATATCCTCAACGTCCTTTACCGTCGGCTTATAAACGATGATCCGCGATTTGTCGTCAATGATGACCAACCCTTCTTTTTCCAGGGCCCGGATCGCTTCCCGGATGGGACTTCTGCTGACATTCATTTCCTTGGCCAGCCTGGACTCCACAATTCGGTCTCCCGGTTTGTATATACCGTCAAAAATCATTTTTTTGATCGCATGGTACAGTTGATCATAATAGGGCATGGGCTTCTCGACGGAATAGGACTCCATTCATTTCACCTTCTTTTTCTGTCGGCATCAGTATAGGTATAAATGTAATGAATGCCCTCAGCGAAGTCAATGTCTGAATCCCATGAACCTCCCGGCTTCGCATGCTCAGGAGCCCTTAAACCCGGAATTTCGTTAAAGCCGCCTCCAATGAATCGGACAAGCTCTCAAGCTTCTCGGACAACCTGACGAGTTCCTCGCTGATATGGGTCTGCCCATGACTGAGTGAAGCGACCTCTTCCGTCGTTGCCGACGACTGCTCTGCTACAGCACTGACATTATGAATCGCAGCGCTGAGCGCGTATTGCGATTCATCCAATCGGTTGATCGATAAAGATACGTCCGTCAGCTTCTGAACAAAGCCGTCCATGTGCTCCTGCACCTGATTGAACAGCGTATCCGCTTCCTTGACGGATGCGATCTGTTCTTGGAACAACGGATAAGCGGTCGACAGCACCGATACCGTCTCATCGATTTCGCTTTGAATCGTCTCGATAATCTGCCCTACCACGTCGATGGATTGTTTGGATTGATCCGCCAGCTTGCGGATTTCGTCAGCCACGACCATGAATCCCTTGCCTGCGGCTCCGGCTCTTGCCGCTTCAATCGCAGCATTGAGCGACAAGATGTTGGTTTGCTTGGTTACATTATGTAATACATCCAATATTTTTCGAATGGAACGCGTGCTTTCCTTTAAATGATCCACTTTTTCAATCAGGGAACGAGTCATTTGTTCGGTAGAGTTCGTCTTGGAGATCAGCTCGACCATATATTCCGTTCCTTGTTTACTAGCTTGCTGCACCTGTGTCGCTGAGTTGACCATATCTTTATTAACCTCAACAACCTGCTCCATTTGCTTGCCGATCGTTTGCATGATGTCGCTTCCGCGTTCGGCCTCGACCGCTAAGCTGCCGGCTCCACCGGCGATTTCTTCTGTAGCCACGGCAATTTCTTTGGCCGATGCCGCCGTTTTCCTGGCAGCCTCTGAAAGTTCGCTTGAGGTGGACAACACCTCTTGGGCGGAGCGATTCGTTTGCTGGACCAATAACGTGATTTGTTCCATCATCTGGTTAAAGCTTTGTGCAAGCTCGCCGATTTCATCCCGGCTGTTCACTGTACAGCGAACGACAAGATTTCCCCGTTCCCCTTCCTTCATCAGGTTTCGGAGTTCGACCAACGGACGGGCAATGATCCGAACAACCAGATACCCGATGCCGCAAGCCACCAATGCCGCAATCAATGTCATCAAAACCGTTATTCCGGAGATTTTTTTGGTTTCCGCCAACAATTCATTCATCGGAACGCTTCCAAGCGTATACCAGCCTGTTTTTGACGACTGCTGATATACAACGAGCTGACTTTCGCCCGACGGATCAACCACAATATCGGAATATTGAGCCTGATCCAAATTGACGGCCACCTTGGAACCGGAACCTACAAGCTCTTCATTAGGATCATACACCATTCGGTGATCCGGGCTGACAATCGCAGCGAATCCGGTTTCCCCCATCTTCACGTCATTCATTTCATTCTGAAATACGCTGTACTTGTATTCAAACAGCACTATCGCATGATCCTGACCGCCTGAAATATCCGGCAGGATACCGGCTAGCGCAAAGGATTTCACCCCTTGTGTTCCGAAAAAACCGTCGTTTCGGGTTTCCAGCCAAACCGGAACGCCCTCAGCGGCAGACGATACTTTTTTAAACCAATCCGTATCGGTAACCTCCGTATTCGGCGGGTTCCCTGTTGTAACGATCGCTTTTCCGTTCTTGTCAAGCAGACTGATGGCATACATCGTATCGGCGTTGGATAAAGCGGATATCTGTGCTATGATTTGGCTGCCGATTTCCATCTGATCGAAAGAACCTTCAGGCGCCGAATAATACTTGAGAATGAGTAATTTTAAATCGCTGTCGGACAATGCCTGTTTGAAAATATCCTCAAACGAATTGTACAAAATATCGAGCTTGCGGCTGGTTTGAACAATCGTCTGTAACGACGCATCCGCTACCTTTTCCTGAATCACGTTTTTGGAAATAAAATAGGATGACGCTCCCATGGCGACAACCAAAACGACAACGCTGGCAAAAAAAATCAAAAACAATTTCATACCGACCGATTTCATCGGGTTTTTCTTCGTTATAACGAACGTCTGCTTACGGTTATTCCGATCCAATGAGATGAGTGAACTCCATGCTTTTTTGAACATTAGGCACCATCCTGTTTAACTCAAAAAAAATGGGAATTCAACCTTCTTGAGATGGTTAAATCAATTGGATAACCAAGTCCTTCAGGTAGCGAATTCCCTTTTTTTGAAGTTTATTATATTTGTGCAGATCTATCCGGAAATATCCACCTCAGAACCGACCGCGGCTTTTACCCGTTGTTTGGTACGCCGGATCAGGATCAGCGAAACAAAGAGAAGTACGAACGCCATGATCAGAATGCTCAACGATATCGGACGTGTAAAGAAAATGGAGAAATCGCCTGACGACATCGACATGGATTGAACAAAGGACTGCTCGAACATCGGCCCAAGAATAAAGCATAAGATCAGAGGAACCACCGGCCAACGGTATTTTTGCAAGAAGTATCCGACTGCGCCGAAAACTAATGCCATGAACACATCGAACAAACTGTTTCTTACCGTATAAGCCCCAATAATACTTAATACGAGGATAACAGGAGCCATCACACCGTATGGTACGGTAGTCAGTTTTGCCCATAATCCAACTAACGGCAAATTGAGTACAAGCAGCATCACATTACCGATAAACATACTCGCGATAATCGTCCAAACGAAGCCTCCGCTTTGTTCGAACAAAACCGGCCCCGGCTGAAGTCCGTAGATCATCAAGCCGGCGAGCAGAACGGCAAGCGGCGGAGAACTGGGAATACCCAGAGCAAAAAGCGGGATAAAGCCGGAAGAGCTGGTCGCATTGTTGGCCGACTCCGGTGCTGCCACCCCTTCAATCGCCCCTTTGCCGAATTGTTCCGGGTGCTTGGACACTTTCTTTTCTACGTCATAAGCCAGAAAGGTCGTAACCGCAGTGGAGCATCCGGGTAATAAGCCGAGGACAAAACCGATAAATCCTCCCCGGAACATCGCTTTGTAACTTTTCTTCAGGTCCGCAAAACTCGGATATACGCTGCCGATTTTGCCCGGAGCAATGGCGCCGCTCCTTTCTTCCATCCCCTTAATGACCTCGGTGATGGCGAATAGCCCGATAATGACGCTGATCATATCAATGCCAGCCGATAACGTATCGCTTCCAAACGTAAACCGCATCTGACCTCCGGAAGGCCCCATTCCCCCCATGGAGAACAAATAACCGAAGAGTCCCATGATTAATCCCTTAATAATGGAATTGCCCGCCAAGTTTACAATGACCGTAAGCGCCAACAACATCAATGCAAAATATTCCGGCGGACCGAACTTTAACGCCTGGTCTGCAAGGATCGGAGCAAAGAAGACAAGTCCGATCACCCCCATGGTTCCGGCCACGAAAGAACCGATTGCAGCGATGCCGAGCGCCGGACCGCCTTTTCCCTGCTTGGCCAGCGGATAACCGTCCAAACAGGTCGGCACCGATGAAACCTCTCCTGGAATGTTAAGCAGAATCGCCGTCGTTGAGCCGCCATACATGGCTCCATAATAGATTCCCGCTAACATGATAATTCCTTCTACCGGGCCGAGCACCGTTGTTAAAGGCAGCAAAATGGCGATGGCGGAAGTAGGTCCGAGACCCGGCAGCATCCCGACTAACGTTCCTACAAGTGCGCCCAATATGGCCATCGCAAGGTTAAGGGGTGTAACCGCTTCTGCAAATCCGTGTAAAAGCATGTTTAATGCTTCCATTGTTCATGTTTCACCCCTTCTTTATATATTGAATATTCCCGTCGGGAATGGCATTCCGAGCCAAAAAATGAAAAGGAAATAAAAAATCGTAGTTAAAATCGTTGCGTAAATCGCCGATTTGGCCAAACTGAAAAAACCAAGCACTTTAAACAAACCGATAGAAACCAATAAAGTACTGATCACATAGCCCAAATATTGAATGGCAAACCAATAAGCGAACAATAAACCTAAGGCGAGAAGCATGCTTTTCATGATCACACGGTCCGGAAATTCTACCTTAAAGCTTTCACCCTTTACAAAGAAAACCAACAGCAGACCTAACAAGATTAATGCGCCGCCAACAATCCCCGGCATCGTATGATCCCCGACGAATGTATCCATTCGTGCCGGAAACAAGCGAATTGCTTCCGACATTGCGATGCTCCCGAATATAATGCTGATGATGCCCCCAACACGATCAGACAGCATGTACTCTCCCCCTTCTGTTTGGATTTGACCCGTTACCTTGCAATCTCCTCCTTCTGTCGGTTTACCAACAAAAGGAGGAGATTGTTTTTCCTATCGATTACTTGATGAGTCCCTTATCTTTTACAATTTTCGTGAAGAGTTCCGTTTCTTCTTTTACGTATTTTTCATAATCAGCAGCATTCAAATATGCGCCTTGAACGCTCATCGACTTCAGCTTTTCCTGGAACGCAGGGTCCTGCTGCATTTTTTCAATGGTGGTTTCCCATTTCTTCACAACATAATCCGGAACGCCTTTCGGCATAGCAACCCCTACCCAGAACGATGCGGTGATTCCCTTTATCCCTTTTTCCTCCATAGTCGGAGCATCCGGGAAGAATTCGCTGCGTTTATCCGAGGCGATAGCCAGTATTTTCAGCTTGCCTGCCTTAACCAGATTATTGACTTCACTTACCCCTTGAACGCCAAGGGTGATGTGCCCGCCGGCAACCTTGGGAAGCGCATCGCCGGCGCCATTGGTGACGATCAGCTTAGCTTTGGAAAAATCTCCGCCGATGCTATCCAGCCACTGGATGACGCCGAAGGTTGCGATGGCCGTAGGACCATTGCTTGCAAAGGTAAGCTTGTCCGGATTTTTCTTGACCCAGTCATTCAGCTCTTCAATTGTGTTCCAGGGAGCGTCGGCCTTCACGACAAAAGCCAGCGGGTCATTGGTCGTTTTCGCAATAAACTGATAATCATCAATTGTGAACGGCAAGTTCGGAACACCTGCCAATAATCCCGTTACAGCGGAAACGCTCTGAGTCACTACGGAATATCCGTCCTTCGATCCTTGCTTCAAAACCGCTTGAGTGCCTGTTGCACCACCTGCACCCGGTTTGTTAACGACAATCACCGGCTGGCCCCATTCCTTGCTCAAATAATCACTCATGGCTCTTGCGAAAATATCCGTTCCGCCGCCAGCCGCAAAGGGTACGGTGATTTCAATTTGCTTCGTTGGGTATTTCGGTTCTTCTTTAACAGGTGCAGCAGCACCACCGCCCGAAGGGCCTTTCGAGGCTGGGGCCGAGCCGCACCCGGCTACAGCTACCGCCAATAAAGCCGTTGCCAGAATACCGCCAAACGATTTTTTCTTCACATGGAATTCCCCCTATACATTTTATAAAGAAAATCGCTTACAGTAAGCGTTTTCAGTTATAGACTCATCATAGTGGGATTAAAGAAAGAATACAATCTTTCGACCATATTGGTTCTTTTGGTCATTTTGGTCTTTGTGTCCTATTTGTTCAAAAGCCGGTTCTCATTGGATTCTTTTCGAAATAACGACTTTCTATTTATAAAAAATAACGTTGGAAAATGAAAGGATTGCTCTATTCATTGATGCGTAATTTTTGCTTTGGATGAAATGAAGTCCAACGGTTCATAATAAATCCGGTAAATGAAATAATCTTCACATAAATGGATAGACAATAAATTTTTTAGGTGAGATGCTATGTTCAAATTTTGGAAAAGGGCTGCGGGCAGAAACGTTCATGAGCAACCTGACGATCTTCAGGAAACGGTTCTAACCATCGATGCCTTAAGACAAATGCTGGCTAACATGTATGATGCTGAATTCATTGAACGGCAAACAACCCGAGACCAGAAGGTAGATATTGTATACATAAGAACGTTGATCGACCAAGGGCGTTTGAATGAAGCCATTATCGAACCGATCTATCGCTGTTCCCAGGAGACGGTCTATGATTGTATTGCAGACATCAATGCGTCGGCTGTAGGTACGTTACTCGAGGCGCATGATCTGCTTTTACAAGGTTTCGTCCTTGTACATGATTCATCCATTAATCAATGGTGGTCTGTTCCTCTTCAGAATCCGTTAAGTCGAGCTATAGAGCCTTCGGAGACGGAAACCATTATCTATGGTCCAAAAGATAGCTTCAGCGAACAGATAGAGCAAAATATCACCATGATTCGCAGACGCATGCCCATAGCAAAACTAAAGACAGAGATGTTTTCCATAGGTTATCTAACTAAAACAAAGATCGTTATGATCTATGTTGAAGGTTTGACCAATCCTGAATTTATTTCCACTACAAGAAGCAAATTATCCAATATCGATTTTGATTTGATCCTTGAGTCATCCAACGTGACCGCTTTCATGGATGATCATACGCACAGCGTCTTTCCGCAGTATATGCAAACCGACAGGCCGGATGCATGCGCTTATTCTTTAGGGCTTGGCAAATTGATTATCCTGGTAGACAATACACCGTTTGCGATTATCGCGCCCATTACTTTTTTTCATCTTTTTCAATCCCCCGAGGATTATATCAACCGCTGGATGGTGGCCAGCTTTTTTCGGTGCATCCGATATTTGAGCTTTTTTCTAGCCATCACATTGATCCCGCTCTATGTGGCGTTATCTACCCATCATTATCAGATGCTGCCGCTGCAAATTCTTTTCGTTCTGCTGGAGTCCAGAAGTAAATTGCCGTTTACACCTTTTTGGGAATCATTTCTGATGCTGATCACCCTGGAGATCATCAAAGAGGCCAGTTTGCGGATGCCGACGAAATCGGGTCAGACCTTGGGAGTCATTGGAGGTATCGTGATAGGACAAGCCGCAGTACAAGCGGGATTCGCCAGTAAAGTGTTAATCGTGTTAGTCGGGATTTCGTCGATTGCTTCTTTTTTGGTTCCCAATTATCTGATGACCAAATCAAACACGCTCATCCAGTTTATTTTACTTGTGCTTTCAGCTTTTCTCGGGATTTTTGGAATAGCGATAGGGTTCATCGCATTACTTATCCATCTGAATGGGCTTACTTCACTTAAACAACCTTACTTTTCACCTGTAGCTCCATTTCACGCGGGAGAATGGATGGATCTTTTTATTCGAGGGCCCTTGCCATATATGAAAACCCGTCCTGATTCGTTGAAGCCTTTGGATAAACGGCGATATTGGCGGAGGAGATGATCATTTGAGAGAATTTTCCATATTTGAAAAATCGTCCGCCAATGGCGGTATATATGCCATGCTTATCGTAAACCGGTTGCAGCTGCTTTACTTTGCTTTAATGCTTCCCATGTATTTGATTCATTCCTATATGATTTGGGGGATCATTGTCATGGGGATATTATCACAAATCAATCTGACCCTTCTTTCCAAATGGTTCTCCTCGGATACGTCTCCAAAGGATTATCACGGCTTTGTTCAGCTTTTTGGCGAACGGACGGTTCGTATGTTTGCTTTGGTCGGCTGGGTTCTCATTCTAGTCAAAATTACGGTGATCACACTGAGTTATGTGGAAGTGATCCATTATTTCGTTTTCCCCTCTATGAACATATATTGGTTGATATTATTTGCTTTTTCCATTAGCTGCTATTTAGCCGTTACGGGAATGGAAAAAGTAATACGATTTGTTGTGATCACTTTTCTAGCTTCATTTTGGATCATTTTATTTTTTGTTCCTTTTTTCATACCGCCGGTTGCTTCGCTTTACGATCTATATCCCCTCATACCGACAAACTGGTCCATGGACTCCTGGAAAGGCTTGTTGTTCATATGGTCGGCTTTGTCAGGTCCCGAATACTTGGTTTGTTTGCTTCCATGGCTGGACAAAGGCCCTAAGCTGTTTAGATATGTATTCGCCGCGAATGCGCTTTCCGTTCTGGAATATGTCATTATATTTGCAGCCGCTTTATTTTTTTATGGCTCCAATTATTTGAGCAAAAGTGAGTTTCCGGTAGTGAATATGATCCGTTATCTGGAATCCCCTGTGTTTGAGCGGATCGATATGATTTTGATTTCCTTTAACCTCTTTCATTTCGTATTCGTCGCTGCCATCTTTATTCTCTTTTTTTACGGAGCTACCCGAATCATGCTCGGGAAGCAGGATAAGCCGCCTACCCGAACGGGCTTTTATGCTAGTTGTATTTTCATTTGTCTATGTTTGCTCATCGCCAATGTGTCATTCTGGCAGGAAGGAATCGAGCATAGCATCGGACTCATCCTGGAGGTATGCTTGAGTGCATTATCCTACTTACTGGTTCCGGCCATCCTTGTGGTTGCCGGCAAATTAAAGGGGCGTGTCTAAGTATGATTTGGATCAAGAGGTGTTTGCTAATAGCCCTTTTGTTCACAACGGGATGTTCACCGTTTGTAGAGAACAATACGATTGAAGAAATAGCCCCTGTGGTTTTTTGGTCTTTCAATGAAGGTGAAGAAGGAATGCTAAAAATCAGTACATTGGTTCCTCCGTTAATCAATGAAAAAAAGCGTCTGCTGAGTAAGCAGGTGAAACTGCTCAAGCAAGGGGGAAAGGAATTTAATTTAATTTATTATCGGGAGTTTAAATCCGGTCAGCTTCGGATGGTATTAATCAATAAAAATCTTGCCAAAAAAGGAACCCTCACCCTTATAGATACATTGTTAAACGATCCCGATATTTCTCAACGCCTTTATGTGGCCGTAGTAGAGGGAAGTTTTGAAGACTACATCAAGGGCCAGATAAGCAAGCAAGCCCACCTTGATTTTTTTCTTTATCGCATGTTCAAGCATTACGAGAATAGGCATCAAGGTGAAATGAGCATCGTGAATTTACATGAATTCAAAAATCGACTGTACTCTCCCTACACGGATCCTTTCCTGCCTGTATTCAAGGTTGGTAAAGACAATTTCATATATAAAGGAACAGCTTTTTTTCAAGAGGACAAACTTGTAGGAAGCATCGACAAGCTAAATGATCAAATTTTTCAATTGATCAGCAACGATTATTACCTCAAAAACCTTTCTATACCCGATTTAGCTGTAAGTATAGGTCAGGTTCGCTCCAAAACACAAATTCATTTTAATAAGGATTTCTCGGCCATGTCCATCCAGGTGAATCTGCAAGGAAGAATCGAAGAATACCGCGGGGACAAAAATATGTCTATAACGGAAGACTATTTGAGCCTTAATGAAGAGATAGAGACTTTTTTGGAAAAGCATACGATCATGTTTCTGAATAAATTACAAAAATGGAATGTTGACCCTATAGGGGTGGGGAAACTTACCCTTCGTCCCTTTTCCCGGCCTATAAGCAATAAAGAGTGGTCTTCTTATTGGCCCAGAATGAAGATTAACGTCGAATATCGGATCGATTTTCAACCCATAAAGAGAATGAACCGCTAATTACAGCCTTGGAGTGCCAAGGTGCAAAAAAAGGATGGCATTTTGGCCGAAATTTGATAAGATAGTTGAGGTGTTTGTACATTAACCTGGACCGTCAAGGAGTGTATTGTTTTGAAGCAACCTAAACAAATCGGGGTTCATGAGCGCCTTCCGCTGCTGCAGAGCTTGCCGCTCAGTCTCCAGCATTTATTCGCCATGTTCGGCGCAACCGTGCTTGTCCCCTTCCTGTTTGAAGTGGACCCGGCCACGATACTGCTGATGAACGGAATCGGAACATTGCTGTATCTTTGGCTTTGCAAAGGGAAAATACCGGCCTATCTCGGCTCCAGTTTTGCCTATTTGTCTCCTGTATTTGCTGTTTTGTCAGCGGGGCTGCCTTATGAAGCGGCTCTTGGAGGATTTATTGCATCCGGGATTATTTTCACCTTGGTTGCTTTATTGATCAGCAGAGTGGGAACCCGCTGGTTGGACATCGTTTTTCCGCCTGCAGCCATGGGTGCCATCGTCACCGTTATCGGACTGGAGCTGGTACCGGTAGCTGCCGAAATGGCAGGCTTCATCAAACCGGCTGATGTTGCGGAATGGTCGCCTGATCCTAAAGCGATCATCGTCTCTTCCTTCACATTGCTCATTACGATTGTAGGCTCCGTTGTATTCCGGGGCTTTCTGAAGATCATTCCGATTCTTGTCGGCATTATCTGCGGCTACATTCTCGCTTGGTTTATGGGCTTTGTTCAATTTGGAGCAGTTGCGGAAGCGGATATCGTTGCAGCGCCGCACTTTTATTTCCCGCAGTTTAACCTCTCGGCCATCATCATTATTGCACCGGCCGCGCTTGTCGTTATAGCAGAGCATATTGGGCATCTGATTGTGACCGGCAACATCGTCGGAAAAGACTTATCGAAAGACCCGGGACTGGATCGTTCCTTGCTCGGCAACGGGATTTCGACGATCCTCTCCGGCTTCGTCGGCTCCACACCGAATACGACATACGGCGAGAATATCGGCGTTTTGGCCATATCCCGCGTATACTCTACTTGGGTAATTGGAGGAGCTGCGGTCATTGCCATTATTCTTTCGTTTTTCGGCAAGCTCACCGAAATCATCCGTACCATCCCCGTTCCGGTCATGGGCGGCGTATCTCTCCTCTTGTTCGGCGTCATCGCGGCCTCCGGAGTTCGAATGCTGGTCGAAACCAAAGTGGATTACTCCAAAGCCAGCAATCTGATTTTGACGAGCATTGTCCTTGTGATCGGAATCAGCGGAGCCACCCTGACGATCGGCAGTTTTTCGCTCAAAGGGATGGCGCTCGCGACTGTCCTGGCCATTCTGATCAGCCTCTTCTTTAAACTGCTGGAAAAGCTGAAGCTGATGAACGAATCAAGCGAATAAATTCCGAATAAAGAAAATACCCTGCAGCGGCAGCCATGCCTTTGCAGGGTATTTGGTATTTAAACCATATTACGAGATGGGTTCCAATCCGCCGTACTTGGATATGGCTATCACCAAATCGTGCAGAATGGGCAGAATAAATTGGGACGAGCCCAGCTTGAAGATGCCGCTGCGGTTATGCAGCACCGCTTCTCTTACATACACCCGGTAATGCTGCATGCCTGACTGAGTATTTACGGTCTCGCTTCCGACAGACTTGCTGGTGCTTAGCCGAACCGGACGGGAGCCCGCAGGGAGTTCAAACGGAGTGATGCTGATGATATCCTCCAGCATAATATGGTAATTCGCATGAGGCTTTTGAAAAATCAATTCCTTGGTGGATACCGTTAGACCGAAATCGCGCTTCTTGTGGGATAGCTTCAGGTCGCCCTCGAGCGCCTTGATCTTAATAAAGTTTTCGTTCATCGTTCCTTCCTCCTCGTATTTCTGCTGCGGAATCGCCTGAACGTATGAATAAGATACTGGATAATGCCATGAAACTAGCATACCACAAAACGGGATGTTAGTACTAACCCCAGTGGACAGTTCCTTTCGGCAAAACGGGCGAACGGCTCGTTTTGCCGAAACGACTAGATCCCGACGTGCGCATTCTACGGCTGGTGCTGCGCGACATCAATGAACGGGACCGATCCCTTCAGCCGGCATACAATTGCTTTCCATTTTGGCGGAAAAATACTTATTGTCCTAAATGATTAATGTAATTAATTTATAGACTTTCGATAGACTCGCTCCGGTCGCCCGACGTCTCCGTAGGACAGGTCCGCTCTCAGCTTATTTTCGACAACCAGATGCTCAAGATATCGACGGGCGGTGGACCTGCTTACGCCAACCAGTTTTGCCGTTTGTTCAGCGGTTAAAGGTGCGTCGGCCTCGGCTATCGCTCCGATGATTTTATCCAGCGTAAGCTTGTCGATGCCTTTCGGAAGGGAAACGCCGACCACCTGTGCTTCTTTTTTTCCCGGGCCTTGAAGCAGGCGATCGATCTCGTCCTGACTGATATGGGCGTTTTCCCGCCGAAGCTGACGGATCGTATGGTAAAAGGTCTGGTAACGCAGCAGGGTTTCCCGCATCCGGTTAAACAGAACAGGCTTCATGATATAATCAAAAACGCCCCCACGGATCGCTTCCCGAACGGCATCTACTTCCTTGGCCGCGGTGATCATAATCACATCCGTTTGTCTGAATTCTTGTCCGATCATCCGGAGAATCTCGAGTCCGTTTGTTTCGGGAAAATAAATATCGAGCAGCACCAGATCCGGCTCCAATACCTGCAGCATTTCTACCACCTGCGTCTCATCGGTAGCCATTCCGATGACGGAGAATCCCTCGACCTTCTCGACAAAGCGCCGGTTGATTTCCGCAATGCGTTCATCGTCCTCAATAATCAGGACTTGAATCGGAAACCGTCCCTCCATCTCATTCTCCATCCAAAATCACTCCTTCGTAACGAAAGCTGTGCCTGCGGGGACTGCATTGGGGTTCCGTTTAGGAATAACGACGAAAAAAATCGTTCCGTGATCTGCGGACGGCTCATGCTGTATCGTTCCTCCAAGCCTTTGCACAGCGTGCTTCACCAAGGAAAGTCCAATGCCCCTGTGCTCGCCCTCTTTGCTGGATACTCCCCTCTCAAATATGCTGTCGGACCAATGCGGCGGGATTCCCGGCCCGTTATCTTCACATTCGATCATTAAATCATCACCCAGATCGCTCAAAAATAGGGTGACTTTTTTCTCTTCGTCGATCGAATGCTCAAGATGAGCTTCCATGGCATTGTCCGCCAGATTCCCGATGATGGTTACCAGCAGATCCTTGTCAATCCATCCGGGTACATCCCTGAAAGAACTCTCCCGGTCGATTTCAAATTGAATTTTCAACTCTTGCGCCCGGTTATATTTGCCGATGAGAAGTCCGCCAATGACCGGGTCGGGAATTTCACGCATGATGAACTGAATCAGGTTTTGATGGACGTCGGATTCTCTTGAGATCATCTCAACCGCCTCTTGATACGATTCGAGCTGAATCAAACCCGAGATGACATAAAGCTTATTGGAATATTCGTGCGTTTGCGCCCTCAGTCCTTCTGCAAATCGTTTGACCTGAGACAGCTCTTCAGCCAAACGAAACAATTCGGACTTATTCCGGAAGCTGGCCACAGCACCTATGACCTCCTGTTTCCGGTTGAAGACAGGAACTCTGTTGACTACAACCTCTTGTCCGTTGATCAGCATCATTTCGTCAAAATGGGATTGCCCCGTCCGGATGACCTCCAGCAGCCGGGTGGTCGGTACGACGTCCTGAATCGGTTTTCCCAGCAATTCTGCATCGTCCTTCAGACCAAGGATGTGCAGTGTCTGCTGGTTGGCCATGGTGATCCGCCCGCTGCTGTCTATCGCCAGCAGCGCCTCGCGGATCGATTCGAGTATCGCTTTCTTCTCCATATAAAGAGCGCCGATTTCTTCCGGCTCCAATCCGTGAATGGAACGGCGGACCCCTCTGGCGATCATCACCGCCCCAATTAGCGCAACCAGCAACGCGCCAAGAGCGATGATAAAAATCTGTCGCTGGTAGACGTCATCCCATTGATTAATATCATCGATCATAAAACCGATAGAAACGATGCCGATCACATCTCCATTGTCGGAGTGAATCGGTACTTTGCCCCGCAGCGAAGGGCCAAGCGAGCCTTCGGCTTCAGAAATGATCGACATCCCCTGCAGCACCGGCCCGTTATCTCCCCCGACCATTTCCTTGCCGATCCGGTCGGGGTACGGATGGGAATAGCGTATTCCATCTCGGTTGCCGATGACGATGAATTCAGCCCCTGTTTTGGAGCGGATGTCCTCCGCTATCGGCTGAATGACGGATGACGGATCCGGCAAGTCGAAAGCATATCTGATTTCCGGAATCGAGGCCACCGATTCGGCTACCTTTAAGGCTCTTGTGCCGATTTGATCCTTCAACAAGGAAGTCACCATATATTCAATAACGACGCTTAAAAGAACAAGCACCGTGAACAGCAGCGAACAGATGAGTACGATGAGCTTGGTTTGCAGCCTCACTTTCGTTTCGTTCTCCCTCCGCAGATCATAATATTATTAGCATACAATATTCAGCCGATGAACGAAACAAATCCCCTCACTGATGTTAAAGTCAGTGAAGGGACGGAAAAGCGGAATACGATTATCCTTCTTCGTTGACAAGCACTTTTTTGCCGCGCATCTTGAGCAGCAGAGGAATCGTAATCCAAAGAAGCGCAAGCAGAAGGAATACCAGAGAAAGCGGCTTCTGCAGGAAAATCATAAAATCGCCATTGGAGCCCGTAAGCGCCCGCCGCATATTGTTCTCGATCATTGGACCAAGAACGAGACCCAGCACCAGCGGTGCCAACGGGAAGTCATTGCGGGACAGGCAATAACCGGCTAGTCCGCATCCGACCAAGAGCATCAAATCAAATACCGACGCTTGTACGGCATAGACACCGAACACCGAAATCGCGACGATGCCCGGAATCAAATACTTCGGCGGCGTTTCGATAATTTTTGCGAACACTCTAACCAGCGGCATGTTTAAAATAAGCAGCATGAGATTACCGATAAACATACTTGCGATCAGGCCCCAAGCCACTCCGGGATGCTCTTCAAACAGCAGAGGACCCGGCTGAACATTGTACATGATTAATGCGCCCATCAGAATGGCCGTCGTTCCGGACCCCGGAATGCCCAGCGTCAGCAGCGGAATCATTGCGCCTCCGGCAGCTGCGTTATTTGCCGTTTCCGGTGCAGCTACGCCTTCAATGGCGCCTTTGCCGAATTTCTCGGGATGTTTGCTTACCTTTTTCTCCATAATATAAGAGAAAAAGGATGCCAGTGTTGCACCTGCGCCCGGCAATATGCCGATGAAAAAACCGAGCAGCGATGAACGGACCATGGGCATCGCACTGTCTTTCATGTCCTGTTTCGTCGGCAGGATACGGTTGATTTTGGCAAGAGTGCCATCGTTGGACTCCCGTTCCAAAATCGTCTTGAACACTTCTCCCAGTGCGAAAAGCCCTACAGCCACGGTCAGAAATTCCAGACCTTGATATAACACCGGAAGTTCGAACGTAAAACGTGCCACACCGGATACATTGTCTATACCGATGGTTGCGAGCAATAGTCCGAGAATCGTCATGATCATTGCCTTGGTCATCGATTTTCCGGCTAAACCGCTAACTGCACATAAGCCAAGGATCATTAATGAGAAATATTCGGCAGGCCCGAATCGAATCGCAACCGCAGACAGCGGTTGTGCCAGGAAGATCAGACCGATCAATGCGAACATCCCTGCTACGAACGAACCGATCGCCGCGATGGCTAATGCGGCTCCGGCCCGGCCTTGTTTGGCCATTTGGTAACCGTCGATGGCGGTTACGACAGATGATGACTCCCCTGGCGTATTCAGCAGTATCGAAGTCGTCGATCCTCCGTACATCGCGCCGTAATATACGCCCGCCAAAAGGATGATCGAGCTTACTGCCGCTTCATCCGGAGGCATGCCTCCTGTAATCGATGAAGTGATAGGGATCAGCAGCGCTACGCCGCTCATCGGTCCGATGCCGGGCAGAACCCCTACCGATGTGCCGATAAGAACGCCAAAGAAAGCGAAGAGCAGATTGTGCCATGCAAAAGCAGTGATAAAGCCGTCCATTAAATATTGCATTGTGCTCATAATGTTTCCCTCCTAAGGTGCCGCTCTCCTGTTATAGTCCCAGCCAAGCAGGGAATCCCGGCAGCGTACCCTGAAGCACGACGACGAATAAATAATAAACCCCGCCTGAGCAAAGCGCTGATACAATGATGGCCGAAATCCACCGGTCGCGCTTCATTGTTTGGAACCCGATGAGTAAAAATAAGAATGTACTGATGACGTACCCGATATGTTCCATAGAAAGACCGTATAAAATCGTTGCAGATAATATAATACCGAAACGCTTATAGTCAAGCTTAGGCTTTGAAGAACGATCTTGGGCAGCCGGATATTTGACGGCTTCATAAATCAATCTTGCACTAAGCAGCATTAGAATAATGCCTAAAATTAACGGAAAAATAGATGGCCCGACGTTGCTTCCGTAGGCGCTGGAAGATATGGACCGGCTGCCCAAGGCAAACGCCGCGCCAATCGCTAAAAATACAATGCCTGCCGAGCGGTCAAACGTTTTGTTCATAGGTGTTTTCCTCCCCGCACCATCCAAAAGATCGAAGAAGAGAGCAGCCGTTGATCCAGGCTGTCTCATTCTTCTTATCGATGAATTTCTTTTCTTATTTATTTCGCCATATCCAATGCGGTCAGCATCTCTTTAATAAGCGACTCCTGCTGATCCAGGAAGGCCTTAAAATCGCTGGAGTTTTTGTAGTCTTTTTCCCAGGTATTCGCTTGAAGCTCTTTATTCCAGGCTTCCGAATCGTTCAGTTCTTTCAGCTTTGCGTCCCAGTACGCAAGGGCATCCGGGCTCATCTCTTTCGGTCCGAAAATACCGCGCCAGATATTGAACTCCGCATCGATTCCCTGTTCTTTAAGCGTCGGAACATCTTTCAGAAGACCGCCCAGGCGTTCGGGAGAAGCAATGGCCAACACCCGGATTTTCCCGGCCTTCAGATATTCGCCTACACTGGAAGCATCGGTAGCGATGACGTCGGCGTTTTTACCCAGCAGCGCCGTCATGGCTTCTCCGCCTCCATCATAAGACACATATTTCACTTGTTTCGGATCGATACCGGATTTAAATGCGGGCAGTACGGCAACCAAATGATCCATGGATCCCGGTGCGGAACCGCCGGCAATCGTCACCTTCGCCGGATCGGCCTTTAACGCATCTATAACAGATTTCATATCCTGAAATTTGGAGTCGGCCGACACCACAATAGCTCCGTAGTCCTTCGTCAATTGAGCAAGCGGTGTAGTATCTTTATAGCCGAATGCGCTGTTGCCTTCCTTCTTCAAGTTGTTGATCAGGATCGGAGGAGAGCTGACGAACAGCTTGTAATTGTTTTTTACATCTTTGGTGGCATATTCCGCCATGAATACCGTTCCGCCGCCTCCCGGTTTGTTCTCCACCGTCATCGATTGGCCGATCATTTTGTTTTCGCCAAGCACTTTGACTATGGATCTCGCCGTCTTGTCCCAACCGCCGCCTGCGCCGGAAGGAGCCACCACGATGATCGGCTTTTCCGGATATTTCGATGCCGCGGGGGTTTTGGAACTGCCTTCACTTGCTTGCGGCGTGCCCGAGCCGCTTCCGCATGCAGTCAAGCTAACGGCCATTACGCCAGCCAGTACCATTTTCCAGGAAAGACGAGACAGTGTTTTTAACATCATTTTTGAGGACCTCCCTGATATTCTTTTTCGATATGATAGCGCTTTCCATATTGCTTTGTCATTGTAGCATCAAGCGTTTTCATTCGTATAGCTTATGATCATAAGTTGAATAAACCCCATTTAGACCATTTCGTTCATTATGTTCACGATAAAAAATCCTCCTGCGTTATACGCAAGAGGATGCTTATTATTCTATGGCCTTCTTCTTATCCAGCATGCTGGCGCTCTTCCAGTTTCCCCAAATATAGTAGCCTGCTGACAGCAGAATCCCTGCGAAAAATCCGATCGGAAAGCTCCACCACAGCGCATCCAATCCGTACTGTCGGCCAAGATAATAGGCCAGCGGGACGCGGATACACCACAGCGCCAGGAATGTCGTAATCAACGGAATCATCACCGCCCCTGTTGAACGGACGACACCTGAAAGGACGAAGGTAATCCCGAACAGAATAAAAGCCCACAGTGTGATATGATTAATATTCATCCCTATAGCTATCGCAGCCTCGTCCTGAAGGAACAGCTGCAGCGCTTGCCGGTTGAATACATAAATGAGCGCCACCAGCATCCCCGTCATCATAAAATTAAGCAGTATCCCCAATAACGTCGTCTTGTGCACCCGATCCCACTTGCCGGCACCGATATTTTGCGCGGCGAAAGTGGATACCGCACTACCGATAGCCATAGCGGGCATTTGGATATAGGTAGACAGCTGCATGGCGGCGCCAAACGCCGCCGTAGCCACAGAACCGAAGCTGTTGACCAGATTGACAATGGCAATGGCGCTGGTGGAAACGAACATCAACTGAAGACCCATGGGAACTCCCTTCTTCACCAGCGATCCAAGGATTTGGCTGTCGAACCGCAAGTAATGCCGATCGGCCCCGGTCAACCGCAGAAAATGCTTTTTGCGGTACAGATAAATGAGCAATCCGCACAAGCTGACGAATTGAGCAATGACCGTGGCGGTCGCTGCGCCTGCTGTCTCCATACGGGGTATGGGACCTAACCCGAAAATAAAAAGCGGATTGAGCACGATATCCAGGAATACGGCAAGAAGTAAAAAATAGAATGGCGTTTTCGCATCCCCCGCCCCGCGTAATATCATCATGATGAAATTAAAGAAAAACATGAACGGGATACCGATAAAAATGATACGCAGGTAACCCAAGGCATAGGTCATCGCATCAACGGGAGTTTGCATCCACTCCAAAATCGAGGCGCTAAGTCCTACTCCTGCCATGGTGATCAGCAGAGCCATAGACAAAAAAAACAAGGCGCTGGTACCGACCACGCGTTTGGCCTGCACCTCATCACGGGCCCCTACGCTCTGTCCGATGAGAATGGTTGAGGCCATTCCGACGCCAAAGACTAAGCTCAAGAGGAAAAACATGATGTTGTTGGCGTTAGATGCAGCGGCAAAGGCGCTTTCGCCCAAAAATTTGCCAACCCAAATGGCATTGATCGTTCCGTTCAATGATTGAAGCACGTTTCCCATCAGCACCGGCATCGCGAACAACAGCAGGCTTTTGCCGATCGGACCTTCCGTCAAATTGGCTTCTACGGGCATCGCCTTAGACATGCTCTACCCCCTCCAAAGATAAAAAAGCTTCCGCCCGAAACCGTTTCGGCGAAGCTGCATTCGTATATGTTATGAAAGGAAGGCAGCTGTAATAGCTGCCTTTAAGCGTTTCATCTTGATATGATACTGTTAATATATAGTAAAAAGTAATGCGCGTAAATCCGGCTATGGTTGTGGTTTCGAATCCGGTACGGAGGCTGGAACGTCTTGGATGGCAGGAACGTTAGATTCCGTACGCTTCGTTAAGTGTTTGACCAAATTCTCCAAATCAATACCGCTTACGTTCTTCAGCATCTCCGGAGCGGTGGCCATCAGCTGCGTGACGTAGTTGCTGACGCGCGCCGCACCTTCGCCATTGCCTGTATCGACGACGGTGAGCTTGTCGATGGACTTCAACGGCTCCGCCACTTTTCCGGCAAGCTCCGGCAGCATCTTCACGATGATATCGAGTACGGCGGCTTCACCGAATTTCTCAAATGCCTGAGCAAGCTTCTCCTTCGCTTCCGCCTCGGCCAAACCGCGGAGCCGGATGACTTCCGCCTCAGCCGTACCTTTGGCCCGTTCGGCATCCGCCACAGCCAAACCTTCGAGCCGCTTCTGCTCAGCCATCGCCCGCGCTTCGGCTTCGATGCGGTATTGTCTCGCATCCGCTTCCGCCATTTGCTTGGCCTTTTCAGCTTCCGCAGCCTGAATCACTGCATAACGATCGGCATCCGCTTTTTTCTTCACTTCCGCATCATATTGCTTCTCGCGGCGCAAAATTTCTTTGCCTTCAAGATCAATTTCGCGTTCTTTACGAACAAGCTCGACTCGCATCTGCTCCTCGACAACGCTTTGTCTGGCGCGGGCTTCCTGGATATGGTAGGCTTGATCCGCTTCCGCGCGTGCCGTATCCTGCTCCTTTTTAAATGAAGCCACCTTCAGCTCTTTTTCCTTTGAAGCTTCGGCAATGTTCGTATCTCGCAGCAGCTCCGCTTTCTGCCCTTCTTCCTCGGCACGCGCCTTTTGAATCCTGGCATCCCGCAGGGCTTCCGCTTCGGCAATTTCCGCATCGCGTTTGACCGCGGCGATTCTGGGCTTCCCGAGCGCATCGAGATAACCGTGCTTATCCCGTAAATCCTTAATGGTAAAGGAAACGATCTGGAGGCCCATTTTTTTCAAATCCTTGGCTGCTACGCTTTGAACCTCCTGCGCGAATTTGTCGCGGTTGCGGTACACTTCTTCAACCGTCATCGAGCCCAGAATGGCCCGCAGGTGCCCTTCCAGCACTTCCTGCGCTTCCACCTTCAACGCTTCCGTCGGCTTGCCCAAGAACTGCTCCGCCGCTGTTGCCACATCTTCGACGGATCCGCCGATTTTGATAATGGCAACGCCGTCGGCCATGACTGGAACGCCCTGCTCCGTGTAAACCTCCGGGGTGGAGACGTCCAATTTGTGTGATAAGAGCGAAACAAATTCGGCTTGCTGAAATACCGGAAGGATGAAAGACCCGCCGCCGCGAACAATTTTAATTTTGCGTCCGGAATCGTCCGTCAATACATTTTTGCTGCCGAGGAACGATCCGGTGACGATCATCGCCTCATCCGGACTTACCGTTTTGTACCGGGCCCAGAACGCAAGCCCCAGTACGACGATCACACCGACAACAATGATTGGAATTGTCAGAAGTTCAGTTAATACCATTCCCTTCTCTCCTTTACAACTTGGGTTCGTCCAGACGGGTCACAAACAGCGTGCCGTCTTTCACTTCCACCGTCACTACTCTGGCACCCGCCTCAATCGAGTTACCGTCAAAGCTTTCCGCAATCTGATTCGTAACGCCTCCGCCCATCTGCATCACAACCTCCCCGCAGCCTTGGGCCGGAATCGGCACCGACACCTCCCCGATCCTTCCGACCAAATCCTGCATGGAGAAAGCCAACGAATTCTCGGTGTTTTGCATTGGCTTGACGTATAAGAAAAAGATCAATGTCCCAGACAGAACGGCGGCCAGCAGAGATAGGAACAACACTGCAGCAGCTGCCAAAGGGGAATACTTCGTAAGCAAAATGCCCGAGCCACCGAGTACCGTCAAACCGCTAAACAGCACCATCGGTTGCAAGTAATGCAGCACGTCGCCGGACATCCAATCGAACATCCCGTCTATCGCGCTGCTCAGCAGGTCGCCGAACACAACCGTCACTAGCGCAAATAATACACCGGTAATAAGCAGTCCCCAATACAGCTCCAACATGATGCTCCCTCCAAACTTCAAACAAATGTGCACAATCAGTAATACGCAGCATACATCTACAAAGTTGCATTTTTACCTCATAAATCCAAAAATATGAACAAAATGCGACATGCCCCCGAAATCGCAAATCACGGGTTGAACCGGATCGGACGCAACGCCGCCTATAAGAGCGGTTGGGTGCTCTAAATAAGCGCAAAAAGGATCAAAGATGAGGTTGCCCGGCCCGGGAACACCGCTTGGTCAATGCAAACTGGAAACCGCTGGTCAAATCGGTTACTATGATAAGGGAACTGCTGTACATACCCTTAATTACAGGTAGGCGAGGTGTTTGTTGTGGAAGAAGTCGTTGTGATCGGGGCGGGTCCTTGCGGCTTATCCGCCGCTGTTGAGCTGCAGAGAATCGGTCTGAATCCGCTCGTTATTGAGAAAGAATGCGTTGTGCATTCGATTTATTTATACCCCACTTATATGCAATTTTTCAGTACGCCGGAGCTGCTTGAAATCGGAGGGTATCCTTTCTCCACTCCGAATGACAAACCCTACCGGTTGGAAGCATTAAACTATTACCGGAACGTGGCCCAACGCAGTGAGCTGCGCATCCGCTCGTATGAGACGGTAACGGGAATCACCCGTCAAGCCGACGGCACCTTCGAGCTGACCGTACAGAACAAATTCGGCGCATCTGACAAAGTACAGACCCGTTATGTTGTCGTGGCCACCGGGTACTTCGATTCTCCGAATATGCTGGGAATTCCAGGCGAGGATTTGCCCCATGTCTCGCATTATTTCAGAGAAGCCCATCCTTATACCGGTACCCGGGTAGCCGTCATCGGCGGAAGCAACTCCGCGATCGACGCGGCCATGGAGCTGCTTCGCGCAGGAGCAAGCGTGACGGTCATTTACCGCGGGGAAACGTATTCCTCCGTCATTAAGCCTTGGGTTCTGCCCTTATTCGAAAGTATGGTAAGCAAAGGCAAAATCCGGATGATGTTCCGTTCACGTGTAACGCACATTACGGAGACGACGATCACTGTGGTAACGGACGGGCAGGAGCAAACGCTGGACAATGACTTTGTGCTGGCCCTAACCGGCTTTCGGCCGGATCGAGGCCTGCTGACCAAAGCAGGCGCCGAATTAAACATGGAGGCGGGCGGCGTGCCGAAGCACGACCCGGACACGATGGAGACGACGGTACCTGGCCTGTACATTGCAGGAGTAGCGGCTTCCGGCTCCAATGCCAATGAAGTGTTCATCGAAACCGGACGTCTGCACGGCGGACGCATTGCCGCTCATATCGCTTCAAAGAAACAAACCTGAACATTGGAATCATTCCAAAGGTCGCCCCGGGCTTTAAGGACAGGCGGCCTTTTTTCCTTGCACTTATTTAAAAATAAGATCTTTTTCCCGCTGCGTCAGACGGCGTCCGGCGATATCGACAACCAGCTTTCCCCCCGACAATCCCCAAATCCTGGTGGCAAACTTCTCTGCGAGCTCAACTTGATGAAGGCTGCAGAAGACGAGAATCTTGTTTTTGCGGCAGATCGTCCGCAGATCCTCCAGTACGCGGCTTGCCGCCTCGGGGTCCAGCCCGGACACCGGCTCATCTGCAAAGATCACCCTTGCCCCTTTAATCAACGCTTTACAAATGGCTACCCGCTGCTTCTCCCCGCCGCTCAGCTTTTCAACAGGCTCGTGGGCTTTGTCAAGCAGTCCCACGCGATCCAAATAATCCATCGCTTCCATATGATCGTCTTCCGATACCGTATTGGTGAGAAAGCGCCACCATGATTTTTTGAACAGCAGCGCGGAAAGCACATTTTTAACAGCCGATTTTTTTTCATTTAAGCCCGGTTTTTCCTCCAGATATACCCACTGCTTGCGCAGCTGAAATTTCTCCCAGGCATTCAAACCGGTAATATCTTTACCATCATAAATATATTGGCCTTCATCCCATTTTTCCTTCAGCATCAGACACCGGAAAAAAGTGGTTTTGCCGCTTCCGCTGGCACCAAGCAGGGCGATCAAATCGCCTTCGTCCGCCTGAAAGCTGATACGCTGCAGTACGCGGTGATCGGGTGGGAAGGTTTTGCTCAAACTTCGTACAATGATCATCCGTCCGATTCTCCTTTACTCACATGAATCTCTAATACTATACCATGATCCCCGGCCCGAAAACCACCGCGCCTTCATTCAAGCTTCAGCCAGCCTTAAGTAATAGATGAAATCCGTGGAAGCGCCGGACACACTCCAATGCCGCATCATCGATGCGATATTGCCTAAGTGATATGTACCATGATTCGATAAATGCTGGACGACTTCAAGAATCGAATTGGAGAATACTTCACCCTTTGAATTGGAATAAGTGATCCTGTCCCCGGCACTTACTCTCTGCAAAAATAGGCTGTAATCCGCCCGAAGCCGATCAAACCGCTGCTTCAGCTCTTCGATGGATGGCTGTTCGCTCCTTTCCATCGGATAAGGAATCTGCCGAAGTCGGGATAACCACAAACCGTCGACATCCGCCAAATGAGCCAGTGTTTCTCCAATCGTAGGAAATACACCGGGAACCGGCGTATACAGCACGTCCTCTTCCATTTGTTTTAAATACGCAAGCCAGGCATCGATCGCCCAAAAATGATAATCGATCAGCTTGCATGGCCAGTCATTATTCATTCCTCTCAGCCTCCCTGACCTTTATCATAATCCATTCACGGAATATAATAAATCCTGAAAAAACGGGAAAAAGCCGCCCGCAGTTCGGACAGCTTTAGATTCATTCGGCGAACGGCTTTTTACTATTGAGGATTCGTTTCCTTTGGGACCTCATTCAGACTGGGCGGATGAGTGGCCGCTTTGACCGGCTCTACGATCGCACCCTCTTGCGTAAATTTATTTTCTCTGAAATCAGGATTGTTTCTCTTATTGGCTTTCTTGTTTTCCATGTCCCGCATCACCTCCCATTTTAAGGTTATGATTTCATAATAATACTTTTTTATGCATATTTTGTTATTTGTCATAAAAATTTAACAAAGTTTTCGACAAAAAATTACAATTTTCACGCTAACCTCGTATTATAATACTCTAAGGAATAGCAGTATCTATCAATTATAGGATGTGATAGGACATTCATGGAAGAAGCTGAATTGAAACGCCGCATGGAACGAATGCAGCGCCAGCTTTATGTGCTGGTCGAGAAGACGGGAAGCTTTGTAGACCCCAAGGTCGTCGAGCTTAGCCAACAGATCGATTGCCTCGTTCTATCTATCCAACTCTTACGAATGAAGGACAAACTCCAATAAATCCGAGGCCGTTGAATGAAATCAATGAGCCTCTTTATTGTGCTTCGGCTTGATAAATATTACATGATATGTTATATTAAAAACAAGGAAAATCAAGGGTTTAAGCAATATACGCACCTTGTACCCCCTGCTTGATGTACTCTCTTGATGCACCACTCAATTGATAATAAAGGAGCGATGCACCATGAATTATGATGCTCATCAACAACCGCAGGAGAAAAAGATTTCCGTTGAACTGACTTTGAATGAAGCTCTGGCTCTTACCGGCGTCCGATTCCGGGATAATCATAAGCTCGAGGTCAACGCCATGGCCAAGATCAAAAGACAGCTCGAAGAGCAAATCATCGACAGCCGCAGAAATGTTCAGTAATCGGCTTTGAAATGAAATCGTTAACAAGATCCCGATGCAAGCCCTTTGCATCAGGATCTTTTTGTTTTATTCCGCCCTCTTCATATATAATGGATTCACACTAGGGAATCAGTAAAGGAGCGACATCGTTTATGAAGCAGCAAATCGCGTCGGTCATCGACCGTTATAGTGAATCGTTTACCAGCCTGTCCAAATATATCGGAGAGCAACCGGAGCTCGGAAACGAGGAATGGGAAGCCTCGTCCCGGCTCAAGGAAGCACTGCGTGAGCATGGCTTCGAGATCCAATCTCCGGTCCTCGATCTCCCCACCGCCTTTATCGGCACGTACGTATCAGTCAAACCGGGCCCCACAATCGCTTTTCTGTGTGAATACGATGCGCTGCCAGAGCTTGGGCATGCTTGCGGGCATCACTTGATTGCCATGATGGGACTGGCCGCGGCTGTCGGCTTAAAAGAGGTAATTGACGAGATCGGCGGCACGATCCGCGTCTATGGGACACCCGCAGAAGAAACGAAAGGCGCAAAGGTTCCCATGGCTGCCGCCGGGTTGTTCGATGATGTCGATATCGCCATGATGGCGCACCCTTATCATACATATGAGAAATCCGGCAGCTCGCTCGCCATGGACGCGATTCAATTCGAATACTTCGGTAAATCCGCTCATGCCGCGGCAAGTCCTTATGAAGGCATTAACGCGCTCGATGCGATTCTGCTGTTGTTTCAATCGATTGGGGCATTGCGTCAGCAGCTGCGAAGCCACGCCCGCATCCATGGCATCATTACCGAAGGGGGCAAGGCTCCGAATATTATTCCGGACTATGCGGCTGCACAATTTTACATCCGGTCCGCAAACCGCCCCTATACCGATGAAGTGGTACAGAAGGTGCTTCGCTGTGCCGAAGGAGCCGCCCTTCAAACCGGATGTACGATGAAATGGTCCAACTATGAATTTTCATATGATGAATTAATCACAAACCGCGTATTATCCGACCTGTTTACGAAAAATTTAACATCGATGGGCATTGCCGAGGACATGATCGAAACCGGCAAGGATCACGGTTCGCTTGACCTGGGCAATGTATCGCGCCATTGTCCGACCATTCATCCTTATGTGAAGGTAGTGGATGAACGCCACATGCTGCATACGAAAGAATTTCGCGATCTGGCGATGCTCCCGCGTGCCTTCGAGGGCATGCTGCTGGCTGCCAAGGTGCTGGCTTTTACCGCATATGATGTGATCGTCAATCCCGACCTGCTCCGTTCCATCCGGGAAGAATTTGAACGCAGCATTCGCAGCGGACACCAGGTGAGCTGACGGATTCATCATGAAACAAGAAAGAGGCAGATGAGCAGCTCCATTCACTCATTTGCCTCTGTTTATGCGTTTAAATTCAAAATTCATAACACTTTTCTCAGGAATTCCTTCGTCCGCGGATGCTGTGGATTCGCGAATACTTCCACAGGCTTGCCCTGCTCGACGATTTTGCCGCCGTCCATAAAGATCAACCGTGTGCCAACCTCTCGGGCAAAGCCCATTTCGTGGGTGACGACAACCATGGTCATTCCCTCGGCAGCCAGCTCTTTCATAACATCGAGCACCTCGCCCACCATCTCCGGATCAAGCGCAGACGTAGGTTCGTCAAACAGCATTACCTTGGGGGACATGGCAAGCGCCCTGGCGATGGCAATCCGCTGCTTTTGACCGCCGGATAGCTGTCCCGGATAGCTGTCCGCTTTATCGGTTAAACCGATTCGCCTCAACAGCTCCCGTGCGACCTTGTTCACTTCATCATTGCTCATCTTCTTCAGCTTTCGCGGAGCTAACGTAATGTTTTCCAGCACCGTCATATTCGGAAACAGGTTAAACTGCTGGAATACCATGCCCATCCGCTGACGCAACAGATTGATATCATGCTTGCTGCGGAACAGCGAGGTGCCTTCGAATTCAATATCTCCGCTGGTCGGCTGTTCCAGCAAGTTCAAACAGCGTAAGAACGTGCTTTTGCCCGACCCGCTGGGGCCGATGACAACGACAACTTCGCCTTGGCCGATGTCGATATCGATACCGTTCAACACCCTGTTATTCCCGAAAGCCTTATGCAAATCCGTTACTTTAATCAGAGGTCCTCAGCCTCCTTTCAGCTAGTCCGAGCAGCTTGGACAACACAAAGGTCATCATAAAATAAACGATCGAAACAACGATTAACGGCTCAAACGGCTGGAACGTGTTGCCCTTCACTGTATCTGCGCTGTACATCAGTTCAGCCACCCCGATGACGGATACGATGGAAGAGTCTTTGATAATGGTAATGAATTCGTTGCCAAGCGCAGGCAGCACATTGCGGAACGCCTGGGGCAAAATAATATAGCGCATGGCCATCGCATGAGGCATCCCAAGCGAGCGGGCCGCCTCCATCTGACCTTTGTCAATCGCCTGAATCCCTGCACGAAACGTCTCCGCCACATAGGCGGCGCTGTTAAACGACAGGGCAAGGATGCATGCCGCCACGTCGGGAAAGGCCGACCCCAGCCAAGGAAGCTCGGGAAACTTGATTCCCAGCTTGGGCAAACCGTAATAAAACAAAAGCACCTGCACCAGCAGCGGCGTCCCGCGGATAAATTCAATATAGGACACGGAAAAAATCTTCAGCGGATAAATACGCGACATGCGCATGAGCGCGAGGCCAATACCGAGAATGACCCCGAAAATGACGGTAAAAAAGGACAATATCAATGTCATTTTGGCCCCGTTAATAAAAAACATATAGTACGTCGGCAAAAATGAAAAATCCATCCGTTCCCCTCCTTTTATTTATGTACGGCCTAAAACCGAACAAAAACCCGCCGGAAAACGCTCCGCTCAGGTTTTTGTCCGATCATTTTCATAGACCAGGCCGAATTACTGTGCTTCCACCAGCTCATTCGCTTCGGCAACCATCTTATCAATCGATTTATCCTGAATCAGCCTGTCCAACGTTTGGTTCATCGCTTCCACAAGGTCGGATCTGCCCTTCTTGACGGCAATCGCAGAACCGCTGTCCTCAGAAGCCAGCTTGATATCCGAGATGACCAAATCCTTGTTCTTCGTCAGGTAAGCCTCAGCAACAGGCAGTTCCACTACAAGAGCATCAATTTTTTTGTTTTTCAATTCCATCATCAGGTCGGAAATTTTGCCAAGCGGCTTCACTTCAGAGCCCGGCATCTGTTCTTTCACGATCTTTTCCTGAGTCGCGCCTTTCTGGGCCCCCACTTTCATCCCCTTCAAGGATTCAATCGTATTGAATCGATCTTTATCCTCTGCACGAACGACAACCTTTTGGACAGCCGTATAATATATTTTGGTAAAATCAACAGCATTCATGCGCTCAGGAGACGGCGTCATCCCCGAAATCACAAAATCCACATTACCGGCTTGCAGCGCTGCCAGCAGTCCTTCGAATTTCATGTCTCTGATCTCCAGCTCAACTCCCAGATCCTTCGCAATCTCTTTGGCTATTTCGATGTCAAAGCCGACAATCTCATCTTTTTTGTTAATCTCTTTATGAAATTCGTAAGGAGGATAATCGGCGCTGGTACCGACCACGATTTTGCCGGCTTGCTTAATTTTCTCCAACGTTGATTGTGTTTGCTGCGCGTTTTGGGATGAATGGTCTCCTCCGCCTGTTTGTTCCGTCGTCGCAGCAGGCTTTGTCCCGCAGGCAGTGATGATCAGCAGCAAGCTCATCAGCATAAGTGCAATCGCCTTATATTTTGACATTGGTCAATTCTCCTTTCTCATTAACTTCAACATTATATAATAGAGATTCCAGTTTTACAACATATCGAATGTTGATAATAGGATGTGTTATTATGGAATTTACCCATAATCAATTGGAATACTATGGGATTTTATTCCTGTTCAAAATATAGATAAAGCGGTATTCCCCTTTTTCGGGAAATACCGCTTCTGATTTTCGTTTTATTCGGTTTTCGCATCATCCAGTTGAAAGATCTCGGCCACCGATTTCTTCAGCTTCTCATGAACCACGACTTCCGGACGGATGGCTTGAATGCGCGCCTCGGCATCATCCACCGAGTCGCTGAGTCCGAGGGCAAGAAGGGTGCCGATGGCTACGCTTCCGGCTCTGCTGCGTCCCGCCGCACAGTGAAACGCCACTTTTTTCCCCGCCTCGGCTTCCTTTACGATCGTATCAATGGCTTGTTTAAGAAACTTTTCCTGTCCCTCTTCTTTATCCACCAACGGGATATGGATTCTTACTACGCCTTCCTTATCCAGCTGCGCGTCGGGCGATTCTGCCCTCAGGTCGACAATGACCTCGCATTTTTCCTCTTCTATGAACGACTGCACATCCTGCTCTCCGCCGATGAATATTTTGTTATCCACCAAGGCCTGGTACGATTTTTTCGATTTTTCCGCCACAACCGCCACTCCCCTCACCTGATTTACTATGACTAAGTTTATCAAAGCATGCACAAATACACAATTTTTTTAACTACAGCACAGATACACTATCAGGAGGTGGTCGCTATGTATTCGTACAAAAAAAGTATAAAAGCAAGACGATCAAGGGAAAGCTCCGTGTGTGCCATGATTTGAGAGCCAATAAGGAGCTGAAGCCTCTGGTTCCCCAGACCTTGCCCTTGTCACCGAAGAACCTGGAATGCAGGAAGCGGGAATTGATTTTGCCTATGACTCCAAACAGCGCTTATGGGTGCTGGAGGTGAATTCAAACCACCCCCAATTTCATCCTTTAAAAAAACTCGATCCCGCAGCTTATCGCCGGATGGTCGCTTATCCAGAAGCTACGGCAGACGCGACGATTAGGATGCTTGCATCGGATAAATCAAATCTCCCAATCGTTCCATTCGTTCTTGCGTTTATCGATCTGGAGCAGCCAATCCCGTGTTTTATGAATGACTTGCTCCTTCGCCTGACCGCCGCTGAAGGTATGATCCGCCTGAAAAATAACTTCTTTATCGCATTGTCCCTGACTGCGGAGCCAGAACAGCTTTTGGTATAAGAAGCAGTAATCGACCGGAATTACTTCGTCTGCAGTACCGTGGACAAGGAACACATCGCCGCTGAATTTACGCAGTTGCTCGAACGGTTGATGCTTGGCCAGCGATTCGAAGAATATAGGCTTCAGCGAGTAACCGAGGTAATCGGTTGAACCGTGCTTTACCGCTTCTTCGTATGCCTTTTTACCGGTTATGCCTACAATGTCATTAAAAGGATAAGCAACGGGAGCCCAAAGAACAAGCGTTTTGACCCTTTTGTCCCGGGCAGCGGTCAGTATGGCGACGGCTCCACCCAGGCTATGCCCCAGAAGAATCACCTTTTGAGGATCTACGCAATCGATATCGAGCGCATAGTCAAGGACGGAGCGCGTTTGATCGATCATCGCATCGAGCCCGCCACTTCCATAATCGCCTGTGCTTTCACCGCAGCCGCCGTAGTCGAATCGGAGCACCATATATCCGTTTCGCGCATATTCCCTGGCCGCAAGCACGAATAACCGGTCTACTCCAATCCTGCTTCCGACAAAACCGTGAGCGATAATAATGATAGGGTACTTCTCATTTATAGAATTGCCGTTCCTATTCCCCGATACCGGGTAGTGAAGCGTTGCCGCGAGCTCCTGTTCCCCGCTTTGTATCGTAATATGATGTTCCATGATGACTTCCGCTCCTTTTACAAATCTCCTAAAATATATTATTCCGATGTTTTTAGTATGTTTTATCGCTATAATAGCACCCTGCCCGATATACTGTCAAACGAAAAAAACTCTGCCTTTGCGGACAGAGAAGTTTTCATGCTATTTGAGTAAAAGTTATTGCTGCTTCGCATTCACAGGTGTGCAGTCGCCGCAGTATCCCAATATTTCAAACCGGTGATTGAGCACTTGAAAATCAGTCGGTACGCCATCCATCTGCTTCATTGGACAAAATTCAAAGGGAATCGTCCTCTCGCAGCTGATGCATATGAGATGATGATGGTGATGCGACTCGCATCTGGCGCGGAACTTCAATCCGTCGTTCAAATAAATTTGCTCCAGCACTCCCATCTCGGTTAACAGCCGGAGGTTGCGGTACACCGTATCAAAGCTCACTCCAGGATACTGCTGTCTCATATACTCATAGACATCCTTGGGAGCCAAATAACCTCTCGATTCGGCAAACAGACCGGCAAGACTTTTCCGCTGATCGGTAATGCGCCAGCCCTTTGCCGACATTGCCTTTAAGATTTCTTCAATTGTCGTTTCCGTGTCATGCTCATGAATGGCCATAGCTACCTCTCCGTTTTGCGCCTGGATACTATTAATAATGCCTGAATACGCGCCGTGAGTCAAGATTCATCGGTTTTCGAGCGCGGTTAACTGCTCTGCCAGAGCGGTTTTGTCGAAATGCTCGCCAATGAACACGGCAACGTTCGGAACGTTTTCTTTTGGCGCGATTTTGATAAAATCCATCTCGCGGTACGCATACTGAAACAGGAATGGACTGGCCGTATCGGTAAACCATAGAACCCCTTTGCCCCGATAAATGTTGCGCGGCAGCCGGCCGACAAGCTCCTCAAAGCGTTCGCTGTCAATCGGCCGGGTAAAATAATGGGTATATACCATGACATGGTCATGGCTGTGATGGTGAGGCGGAGACCCTTCATGCCCGCAGACGGGGTCATGGCCGTGATTTCCTTCACACCGGCAGGCCTGGGTCTCTTTATACCGATCCTTCACTCCGCCGTCCGGATGATCCAGCACAGTTAGATCCATCTCGCAGCGTACGGTCGGGATGATCGGAGCCACAGGGTTCAGCTCTCTAATGACGGCTTCCAGGCGCAAAAGCTCGGAAGGAGGAATGAGATCCGTTTTGTTCAAAATAACGCTTGTTGCGCAGCGAATTTGGTCGGCCATCAGCCGGTAGGTCCTTCCAGCCGGATTGATCGATCGTTCTGCAAGCTGGGCGGCGTCAACCACCGTAATCACCGATTGGAGCGCAACCTCCGTCAGCATGGAGGCATCCGTAATTCCGTCGAGCATTTCCATCGGGTTGGCCGCTCCGGTACTCTCCACGAATACGACATCCGGCTTATGGTCCTGAATCAACTGTTTAAGCTCCATTCCCAAATCCCCGCGAATTGTACAGCAGATACAACCGCCAAGCATCTCCGTCATAGGCACTTCCTCATCGACCATCATGCCGTCCAGATTGACATCCCCGAGCTCGTTCATCAGCACCGCCGGCTTTTTGCCGTTGAGCTTGAAGTAATCCAATGCCCGGGTAAGCAGCGTCGTCTTGCCGCTTCCAAGAAATCCGGTCAATATATGCACAGAAACAGGCTGCTTCATTATCTTCACTCTGCCTTCGTTCTTGGTTTCGTTTCAAGGGTACATTGTACTCCCGCTGTCTTATACTGTCAATTTTACAACGTTAGTTTGGTTGTCCCGCCCATTCCGACCCGCTTCATTTATCCCTCCTTTTTTATTCTAAATTGGAAACCGTACGCATAGAAGCGTACAATATAAGAAAAAAGGCGAGCGGAGAAAGAGGTGCAGTGAGGCATGCTTATCCGTACATATGATCCCCGAAAAAAATCTCAACCCCCCTCTGCCATCCATCAGTTGCAGCCCAGCATCCAAATTGATCCAACGTTTGCTTATTATCTGGACAGATCCGAGGATAGCGTCGCGGCAGAGCTGGAGCTGGCCGGATTCCGGGCCGTACGTTATTTTGTAACGAACGAAACCCAGGTCAATGGACGCCTTATTGCCGCTTTGCGCAATCGGGGCCTGGAGGTGTGGGCCATGGTGCTTGGCAACGGAGCCTATGGAACCGGACACCTGCCCCCGGGTTGGAAGGATTGGCAGATGACGCTGCTGAAAAAAATAGATGACGGATTCCACCGGTTCTCCCTGTTCAGCCACCAGTATTTAGCTTGGAAAAAAAACGCCGTTTCCCGTCTCATCAGCCGGCATCCTTTCACCGGCTTCGAGGTGGCGGAACCCTATTTTCCGGAATGGAACGGTCTGGACAGCGGGGTTTACGGGGATGTCGGTCCTTTGGCCAGAGCCGCGTTCAAGAGGTTCAGCGGAGCTGAAATGCCTGACTTTCGTTACCCGGGCTCCCCCGCCTATTATAAAACCGACCGTGCCCGTTACCTGCTGTGGATGGAGTTTCGTGTACAGGCGGTCAACGGCTTCCTGAACGAGCTCATCAACGGCGCAGGCGGGGTGCGGGAAACCAATCCCGGGATACGGATAGCGACATGGTCCCTTGCTGTAAATGCGGGGGACGATTCCGTTCCAGCCCTTAGAGAATACCAGGGCATTGACGCCGCCGCTATGATCCGCACAGTGCGTCCGGACGTGCATATCCTTCAAACCCATTGGCCCGATTGGATGCGCGAACGGCTGAAGCCCGACTATATAAAGCATTACAAACCGTTTATGGACCATATCCGGGCTTCTCATGGTTCCATCCCGATCGGTGTGCAAACCGATATCGGTTCGCTTCGCCGGATGCGGCGCAGCCGTGCCTGGATGGAGCGTTTTGCGGCGGCCGCCGGAGCTCACGGGTATCAATTCTGGACCGCATACGAATACAGTATCGGGCTTCCGATGTATGAGGACAAACCTCAGCCGGTTCGCGCCCATCGTCCCGAACAAAGCATCGTCGTGCTGGAATTCAACAAACGCGTGGACGTACGGACGGCCTCCTGCGGCCAGCATTACCGTTATGTGAGCCATGGAAGCGAACCGGCAATCCCCGTGCGCGTGAACCAAGTCGACGGGCATCGGGTCGTTCTTTCTTCAGAGCAGTTCCCTGTCGAATCGTTTGAACTGCATATCACCGGGATCCGGGATACCCCCGAGCTATGGCTGCTCAAGAATGAGGCGGGCAATCAAACGCCGCAAGGGTGCCGGATCAAGATTCCCCGCTGCATTTGATCATTGGTCATTTGTTCCGTTTGGAGTTACAATGAAATCAACGTCTCCTGCTTTGGCTAGACCGGCCTTGAACGAATCGGCGGAGACCCTATGTTCCGATGGGAGTGAAATGATAATGATCATCGATCCTTGGAAAGAAGAACGCGCCAACGCGGTAACCCACGGAATCGGAGCCGTCCTCAGCGTGGCGGCCCTTGTCCTGCTGCTGATCCATTCTTTACGCAATGGCAGCGTATGGCACATCGTCAGCTTTACCGTTTTCGGCGTTTCGCTGATTTTGCTTTACGTCTCCTCTACTTTGCTGCACAGCGCCCGCCAAGAGCGGTGGATCGACATCTTCTCGATCATGGACCACGCCGCCATATTCGTGCTGATTGCCGGCACGTATACCCCATTCCTGCTCGTGACGCTGCGTGGTCCGCTGGGTTGGAGCTTATTCGGGATCGTTTGGGGATTAGCACTCGCCGGGATTATTTTCAAGCTGTTTTTTGTCAAACGCTTCATTCTGCTCTCCACTCTATTTTATATCGCGATGGGCTGGCTTGTGATGTTCGCGTTTGGTCCGCTGCAAGAAGAGCTTGCTCAGGCGGGAATAGTTTGGCTCGTTGCAGGGGGCTTGCTGTATACGCTGGGTACCATCTTTTATTTATGGAGAAAAATCCGCTATCATCATGCGATCTGGCATATATTCGTACTGGCCGGCAGCATCTGTCATTTCGTTACCGTTTATTTCTATGTTCTGCCCGAATAACAACAAACAGACCGGGAGGCCCGATCAGGCACTCTCCGGTCTGTTTGCATATCACTTCACTTTATCTGTTGCGGAGCTGCTTGAATTGGAAATATAAAAAACAGCCGACACAGAACCCGCAGATCGCGACAAATGCCGCCGCGGCTACCATTCCCGCAAAAAGATAGCCTACCCAACTGCCGGGCATCAGCCAGAAAGAAACCACAGACAAGGTCAATAATATCACGGCAATCGAATTGTTGAACCGCTGCAGCTCCGCGGCTTCTGTCTGAGCTCCGGCAATACGGCCGTGCAGCAGCGGCGCCGCCAGCTGTACAATCAGGTTTGCGCGTACGCCCTGCCATAAGCCGATCACTTGTATCGCCCATAACGCAGCGATTAGAAAGGGCTGTTGAAATATAATGGCGAGAACAACAAGTAAAACAATCCCCGTTTGATTCGCACGAACATAAGGAATAGGAATTTCTTTCATCTTGACCGATCCACCTTTCGTCTAACTGATTATGGAGTCACTTCAATTCAAAAGACACTTTCTGCTGCTCTTTGTTCCAAACCAGCGCTGCCTCGAACATTCGATCTCCTTTTTTAAATCCTTTCAGCGAAGCCGTTTTCCCCGTCTTCAAAAATCTCTTGATTTGAGTTTCAGAAATGGTTTTGCCGAGCACCTTCTTGGAAAAGGAAAAATTACACTGGGGATAGGCCGAGCAGCCAAACAAACTTTTCTTGTCCACAACAGGCTTCTGGCATTTAGGGCACGGACCCAGGCCTTCGGAATCGGCTTCCGTATGTTTTAACGGTTTGCCTTCTTCTAATTGCTGAGCCGTAAAGGTCCAGGTTCTCGCGTTTTCCAGAGCGTCTTGCACGATCTTTTGAGATAATTTTCTGACCTGCTCCATGAACGATTGGGGCGAAGCTTTGCCCTGTCCTATATCGTGGAGACGCTGCTCCCATTTCGCCGTCATTTCTGCTGAAGCGAGTATACTGTCACCAAGGGCCTCAACCAGCATCATACCTTTGTTTGTGGCATAAACCAAGTTTTTTTTAACTTCAATGTAGTTTCGTTCCTTCAGCACGGATATAATGCCTGCCCGGGTGGCTTCCGTCCCCAGACCTTCCGTTCGTTCAAGTACCTTTTCGAGCTCCGAATCTTCGAGATGCTTGCCTGCCGTTTTCATTAAAGTAATTAATTGACCTTCAGTATATCGTTTAGGCGCTTGTGTTTTACCCTCTTTCACCATCAGTTCTTCTACTGCTCCGGTATCCCCTTCGACCAGCGGAGGCAGGACTTCAAGTTCAGATTCTTCCCCCGAGTCATGTTCATACAGCACCGTTCGCCACCCTTCTTGAACAATTTGCCTCCCCTTCGTCAAGAACGTTTCCTGCCCGCCGACTAAAGTAGTTAGACGGGAATAATCGATAATCGCCTTATCATAATGGGCCGCGATGAGTCGTTTGACAATTAATTCATACAAGTTGCGCTCATCGTCCTTTAATCGGCTGGGCTGCGGAATGACCTCAGTAGGAATAATAGCATAGTGATCGCTGACCTTGGCGGCATTTACAAAGCGCTTATGATTGGCAATCGATTGTACAGGAAGCGGAAAATAGCTTTTGAACGAATCCAGCCGGCTTAGCCTGGCAAGTATATCAGGAAACTGCTTGGCCTCTTCCGGCGTTACATAGGCGGAATCCGACCGTGGATACGATATAAATCCATCCAAATACAACTGCTGCAATGCGTTTAAAGTTTTCTGAGGGGAATACTTGTATATTTGATTAGCCGCAGCCTGCAGAGATGACAAATTAAAGAACTGCGGCGGCTGAAATTCTTTTCGTTCTTTCACGAGATCAACGACACGGGCCTCTTTGCCCTTACAAAACTGTCTGACCAATTCCGCTTCTTCTTTAGTTGTAAACCTCGACTGCTCGCCTTTGAACCACGTTCCGTCATAACGTGCATCTTTCGTAACAAACTTGGCTTTCAGTTCCCAGAACGGTTCAGGCTTAAAGTTTCGAATTTCCTTCTCGCGCGCAACGATAAGAGCAAGTGTAGGGCTTTGTACACGCCCGGTGGAGAAAACCTCCCTGATGCCCCTCCGCTGAAACAGCAACGAGTATACCCTCGATCCGTTCATTCCGACAAGCCAATCCGCACAAGAGCGGCTTAGCGCTTCGTAGTATAACGGCCGGGTGGCTTCTTCACTCTTTAAGTTCATAAACCCCTGCTCTACCGCCTTCGGGGTCAATGAAGAGATCCACAGCCGTTTCATCGGCTTCTTGACGCCGCTTAATTGAACCGCAATACGGACGATATATTCCCCTTCCCTGCCGGCGTCCCCGGCATGAACGATTTCTTTAACATCCGGTCGAAGAAGCAGGCTTTTGATCACTTGAAATTGTTTGGCTTTGGAAGGAGCTACCCGATGCTTGAACTTCTCGGGGATGATCGGCAAAGAAGAGATGCTCCATCTTTTAAGGCCGGGATCATATGCTTCAGGAGGAACCAACTCACAGACATGACCGACAGCCCAAGTTACAAGCGCACCTTCGGGAAAAAACGGATTCGGGAATATTTCGATAAAGCCCTGCTGTTTTTTATGTTTAAAGGGTGAGGCCAGTTTGGCCCCTTGATCCGGTTTTTCGGCGATGATTAATTTCAATGAAGTTACAGCTCCTTGTATCGAACGTACAACTTATTATATCAAGAAAATTGAAAATTTGACTAACAAATAAAATAAATCATCAAGAACGGTTTATGTTGGATTTGAGCTCGCCGCTAGGCGTAAACAACACAAGTTTTTGTAATAGCGTATCCTTGGACATAAACAAGTAAGTGGGGACATGCTTTTTCATGTTTTTAAACGGATTCGTCACCGATAACAGATAGATCGGCATCAAACTAATCCATTTTAACCATTTGTACCCTGTGCTGGATATGGGAAATGCTTCAAAATTCAATTTATCGTATCCCCGATTTAACATGGTAATCCCGATCAGCCCTTTGATATCATGGCATTTCGGATGGCTTCTAACATACAAGGCAAGGTCGGGCAGCGATCTTTCAATGCTCCGGTAAAGAAATCTTGCTTTTTGCAGTTCATTCCTCAAGGCCAGCATGTTCTTTAACAGAACAACATTATGTAAATGAATTTTCAGCAAGAGATCGCCCTTTTGAATCGTCGTTCCGTCGGCCAAAGATACCGGTCTGCCTTTGTACAACGTAAGTCGCACTCGAAACGCGCTGCTTTTCCGGTCGCCCCCGCCAATATATCTTAACCGGGTACAGGCATAATAGATGGGATCAAGAATATCCCAAACGGTCAGGGCTATTGACTTTAACCTCATGTCCTTATCCCCTTTGGAATGTTTTAATGGATATGGTTATTTTGTCTTGTGAAAAGGAATTTCATTGGTGGAAAAAATCAGTTTCTGCTTATACATGCTGCTCCGGATTAAGAAAACCTCTCACAAGGCCATTCATGAATGAGCGATCGCAGTGGTTACACATCTAAAATCAAACCCGCTCTTATTTGTACGTCGGCTTCCAATAAAACACGGGCTTCCCTTAATCCGGAACAAACGTTTCCAAGCTTATGCTGTTCTTGAGATATAATGGGAAATCTCGATAAAGATCGGCCTCACTTTCTTCAATGATTCCGGCAATTCGATTCAGGTTTACCTTCCCGTCTATTCCTTGTCCATGAGGTATGTTGAAAGTCATCACCTTCATCTTCATCTCCATCTGTCGGTCTCCTCGCGAACCTCATACAACCATGTATGTCAAAGGCCATGATGTAGTATCCTATTTACCGTATTATCCCCAGTTTGTATTTCGCATATTGCCGTTACTGATGGAGGAAATGAAGGATGAAAAAAATATTGGTTATGCCCTTTCTTTCGATATCTACCGGCCATCACCAGGTTGCAGAAGCTTTAATAGATCATATTCACGGAGTAATGCCTTCTGTCCAATGCAAAAAAGTGGATATTCTTCAATACAGCTATGGGAGGATGGAATCTGCCGTATCACAAATTTACATAAAATGGATTCATTCGTTCCCGAATTTCTACAACTGGATATACAGAATGTCGGTATACCAACCGACGCGGCAACCGCAGCGTTACCGTATCTACGAGTGGCTTTTTCAGTATTTTGTTGAAAAGCTGGTTCGCGAGGAACAGCCTCATATGATCATTTGTACCCATGCTTTACCTTCTTATATTCTCAATCGTCTAAAGACCCGTCGTATAATCTCCGTACCGGTTATTAATGTATATACCGATTTTTTTATCAATAATCTGTGGGGATGCGGCAATATCGATTACCATTTCGTTCCCAACAAGGACCTAAAACAGTCGCTCGTGCAAAAAGGTGTCCCTGAGGAACGGATTTTTGTTACCGGTATACCGATTCACCCGAAAATTACTGAGAATCAAGAAAAATCGGTGTTCTCTTCCCAAATGACCGTATTAATTTCCGGCGGCAGCCTTGGTGCTGGCGTCATTCCTTCCCTTGTTCGTCAAATTGGAAAAAAGGGAAATATCCACTATAAAGTATTATGCGGTAAAAATAAGCATTTGCACGAATATCTGATAAATTTAAAGCATCCCCGTATTACTCCCTTACCCTATATCACATCAAGAGAAGAGATGGATGAATTGTACAATCAAATCGATGGCATCATTACCAAGCCGGGCGGAGTAACGGTCAGTGAATGCCTTTATAAAAGAATACCTATTTTTGTTTACCATGCGCTGCCTGGACAAGAAAAAATCAATCTGCAAAGCTTAAAGCAGCAAGGGCTTATTGTCCAGGCCGACCATTGGAAGCACGAGGCGAGTATGGAAGAACAATTGGGAAGTATATTAAGCTCCCGGGAACAATGTGATGGATTGCGCCGAAATGCAGATCATTATTACGATACAATTACGAATAGAAATATCTCGTTGTTATTGCAAAGCATATGCCAACTTCATTAGGGCATACAGCTAATTTCGAACTGGAACGGTATAATGTGCCCCTCACTCCGCCGCGCAAATGATGGCTGTCATGGGAATGGACGACCTGCGCAATCTTGTTCCATGTCGGGTAAATGATATGATACTCGCACAGGGACTAAAAAAGTACAAACTCCGGTCGCTATACTGCTGTCGGAGTTTGTACTTTTTCAATAGCCTGTAGAGATAGGTGATGAAATGTGATTTCCGGCCTGCTGCCAACCCGGATATTTAACCCTGTTTGCCCCAATCCTTCACTGATATAAAACGCTTTGCCCCGATAACGCTGCAAGCCTTTTACCATATTCATGCGAACCAGACGTCCCATCTTAATCAAATGGTAAGGCTTCGGCCACCAAATCTGGCCTCCATGAAAATGACCGGCCAGCAAATAATCAAAGTTATATTTCTCCATTATTAATACAATATTAGGGTCGTGCGTCAAAACCAACCGAAACCCCTGATTTACCTTCCGAAAGGACTGATCTAAATTACTTCTCTCCGTGCTGAAGTCGTCGATTCCGATAATGTGGACAGGTCTGCCGTCTACGTACAAAAGATCATTTTCATTTTGTAAAACTTGACACCCGTTATCCTCCAACACCTTCCGCAGCTTATCGAAATCATGATGCTTCAACACGTAATCATGATTGCCGAAAACAGCATAAATTCCATATTTCGGCTTCATTTTGTGCAAAACCTTTAAATATTCGGACAGCTTCGGAATACTTTTTACTTTGTCCAAATAATCCCCGGTCAATGCAATCAAATCCGGCTGGTCTCCGGATAATAGATCCGATAACCGGTCAGGCGATACCGAAATGTTCTCCATGTGCAAGTCCGAAAGATGCAGTACTTTCAAAATTTCATTACGAGAGATGTTCTTGTTTTCCGGCAACCGGATATGAGTCAGCTCTACCTGTTTCGTATTTTTATGTGCTTTATATAATAAACAGATGATCACTGCTATGATCAAAACCAACATGATATACCATTCCATTTCGAAACCCCCTTTTCTATATCTAACAGTATACCTGAATCCGTGACAAACTTAAGTCCACTCCGCCAGAGAGGGCAGTATATGGAAAAAAGTAATCGGAAATCCCCCCATCAGCTAAAGATTCGTGA
>NZ_FNDY01000037.1 GCF_900099895.1 Paenibacillus naphthalenovorans | reverse complement strand
TGGAGCAGCCCGGTAGCTCGTCGGGCTCATAACCCGAAGGCCGCAGGTTCAAATCCTGCCCCCGCAACCAATTTCGAAGCAAAGCATTCGAAAAAATATGTGGAGCCGTGGTGTAGAGGCCTAACATGCCTGCCTGTCACGCAGGAGACCGCGGGTTCGAATCCCGTCGGCTCCGCCATGAAATTTACATCCTGTATGGGATAAGAACCCATTGAGTGGTTTACAAGAAGTATAAAATGTATTATAATTATGGCTCGGTAGCTCAGTCGGTAGAGCAGAGGACTGAAAATCCTCGTGTCGGCGGTTCGATTCCGTCCCGAGCCACCATCAATTTGCCGTTGTAGCTCAATTGGTAGAGCAACTGACTTGTAATCAGTAGGTTGGGGGTTCAAGTCCTCTCGACGGCACCAGCAACAACTTTATGGAGGCTTAGCGAAGTGGCCAAACGCAGCAGACTGTAAATCTGTTCTCTGACGAGTTCGGTGGTTCGAATCCATCAGCCTCCACCAGTTTATTATAGGGGCATAGTTTAAAGGTAGAACAAAGGTCTCCAAAACCTTTGGTGTGGGTTCGATTCCTGCTGCCCCTGCCAATAACTCTCCAATATGGCGGTCGTGGCGAAGTGGCTAACGCATCGGATTGTGGCTCCGACATTCGAGGGTTCAATTCCCTTCGATCGCCCTTTATTCTTATCAGCATTGGGGATTAGCCAAGCGGTAAGGCAACGGACTTTGACTCCGTCATGCCTAGGTTCGAATCCTAGATCCCCAGTAACGGACTCTTGGAGAAAACTATTCAACTTGGGTCCGATATTCAATATGCGGAAGTGGCTCAGGGGTAGAGCATCGCCTTGCCAAGGCGAGGGTCGCGGGTTCGAATCCCGTCTTCCGCTCCATTATACGGCGCCATAGCCAAGTGGTAAGGCAGAGCTCTGCAAAAGCTTTACCCCCAGTTCGAATCTGGGTGGCGCCTCCATTCTTTTGCCGGAGTGGCGGAATCGGCAGACGCACAGGACTTAAAATCCTGCGGTAGGTGACTACCGTACCAGTTCAAGTCTGGTCTTCGGCACCACTCCAACAATTAATTAAGTAAGCATGTGCCCTTAGCTCAGCTGGATAGAGCGTTTGACTACGAATCAAAAGGTCGGGAGTTCGAATCTCTCAGGGCACGGAGTAAATTTTATTTGCCGGCGTGGCGGAATGGCAGACGCGCTCGACTCAAAATCGAGTCCGAAAGGGTGGAGGTTCGAGTCCTCTCGCCGGTATTCAACATGGAAAAGAGCTCTTAGGATAATAAATCCTAAGAGCTCTTTTGCGTAATGCGCCTGCCAAGTTAGACATAATGACCATCAGATTAGTTGGAACGCAGTAACCAGGCCTAAAGCAGGCTCGCCGTAAGTCAGCTCATTGAGCGGATGAAGATTTGTGCCTGAATACGAAAATGCTGCTACTTTAACTGTTTGGACACTTGAAGCAGCTCGGGTAAAGTGACAAGCTGGTAACCGCGCGACTGCAAGGTTTGGATGACGGTGGGTAGAGCTTCGACGGTTCCGCTTAAGTTTTGTCCAGGTCCGCCGCCGGAGTGTTGAAGAACGATCGATCCCTTTTTTACATGGTTTAAAATATTGTTTGTGACTTGTTCCCGATTGAGCTGTTTCCAATCCTCCGAATCGACATTCCAATTGACGATGCGGTAACCTTGCATGGAAGCCCACAACAGTTGATTTTCATTAATCTCTCCGAAAGGAGGCCGAATCAATCTGGGGGAATAGCCGATCAGAGACTTCAAAGATGCTTGTGTAAGCAGCACCTGAGATTTAAAGCTCTCGTCAGATAGTTTAGTGAACAGCTTATGATTATAGGAATGGTTTCCGATCACATGCCCTTCTCGCGCAATGCGCTTGACGATCTCAGGATGTTGTTCTGCTTGGGACCCCAGAATAAAGAATGTAGCTCGGACATTGTATTGTTTTAATACATTTAGCACTTGAGGAGTATACTGCTTATCCGGTGCGTCATCGAAAGTGAGAGCCACTTGTCTCGATGCTTCAGGACCTTTGAGCAGCAATAGATCAGGATACTTTTTAACTAACTGGGATAAAGTTAACGCTTTGTTCCGAGTAGCCACCTCCCTGGCGGGTTTTTCCGAAGAAGGTGACCTCTTCTTGTTTGCCTTTTGGATTGGAGTGGATTTGGGCTTAGCTTCCGGCTGAGCCACTGGTTTTTCTACCGTAGCCGCCGCCGGGGGAGGAGACTCCTGAGTTGATTGTTGATGGTCTGGCTTACGTTCCGGGATCGGAATGATTTGATCGGGAATCGGTGGTTCCAGCTTGGAAATACGATTGGCCTGTTGGAATGATTGCGGCTCAGGATTGGGCATATCTGAATCATCATTCGTAGTCCCGGTACAGGAAGATAAGAGCATACCCAACATTAAAGCATAGAAAAAAGCCGCGAACGGTTGTCGATACATAAAAGGCTCCCCCTTATCACTAAACATACAGTTCTTTTAGTTTTGGATAAGGAGGAGGGAATTATCCCTTATGAGCCTTCTGTCCGTGCGGCTATAATTGACTTACATATGAATATTTGTCTTCAGCTTAAAAATGCGCCTTCCCATATCATCTTCAACGCTACAAGCAAAAAGGTGACACGAAGCACCCAAAGCAGCTTTTTACTGCCGAGCCGGCTTGCAATGACTGCACCCAGCCACCCTCCAACGATGGCGGTTGGCGCTAATCCAAGCACCATCCATAAATTCACTTCACCCAGTGCAAAATGAGTGGTGCTTCCCATCAGAGCGGAGAGTAAAATAACAAACATGGATGTTGCAGTAGCCACATGGGGAGGATAACGAAATAAAATAACCATAACCGGTACGAGCAGGGCTCCCCCGCCGACGCCAAACAACCCGGCAATGAATCCGACGGCGAGCCCGATGACCAGCACCGGTAGAACGCTGTAACCGTATTGAAAGGTTTGCCCTTTCCCGTCCGTATACGTTCGCTCAATGCTCCACTTGATATCCAACGGCTTGAGGTAATCCCGAAGTATAAGCAGGACGGCCATAAACAGCATGAATATTCCGAAGCCCAGCTGAAACGACTTGGCATTGACGTATTGCGTAGTGTAGGAACCAAGCATGGCTCCGGGACCGCAGGTGATGAAAAGGAGCCACCCGCTTTTAAAATCGACTCGTTTTTGTTTAAAAAAGGTTACTGTAGAAGATAAAGCTGTGAAAATAAGAACGGCTAACGATGTTCCAACGGCGGTTGAAATCGGAATGGATTCGCCAATAAAATAAGGCCCCAAGTAAACAAGCGCGGGGACAATAATAATACCGCCGCCGAGGCCGACCAAGCTTCCGAACGTGGCGGCAATCAGACCGACGACGGTATAAAACAGGATATCCATGCGTTATTCCTTCTCCCATATCCATTTATTCTAAGTAAATAGTAACACAGGAAAGGAAGAAATCAACCGCCCTAAATTAAATATAGGTTTCTTGAAGTAATTGTTTATTAGGTAAATAATGGCTCGATTGGATAAAACGGATCGTACGGGTTTTTGCGCGCATGACGATCGAATGCGTCTCCGCCCTCAAGTTAGGCATATACCGGACGCCGTTCAAAATTTCTCCCGGGGTAATGCCGGTAGCCGCAAAGATAACATCATCCGTTCCAACCATATCGTTCATTGTCAATATTTTGTGCGGATCCTTGATACCCATAGCAATACAGCGGTCATATTCTTCATCGTTCGCCGGCAGTAGTCGGCCTAACAGTTCTCCGCCCAAGCATCGCAGTGCCGCGGCCGCCAGTACCCCTTCAGGGGCTCCGCCGGAGCCTACGTACATGTCGATTCCGGATTCGGATAAGGCAGGCGCTATGGCCCCGGCTACATCGCCGTCACTCAAGAATTTAATCCGTACGCCTACTCGGCGCAAGGTCTCGATTCGTTCACGATGCCGTTCCCGGTCAAGAATCATGATCGTCAAGTTGCTTAGTGGTTTATCGAGCACTTCAGCAGCACGCTTCAGCGTCTTTTCCAGCGGTTCGGTCAAACTTAATTGTCCGGCAAGCGCAGGTCCTACCGCTATTTTCTCCATATACATATCCGGGGCATGCAGTAAATTTCCTTTACCTGCGATGGCGATAACGGCTAGGGCATTGTTAAGCCCTTTGGCTACAAGCTCGGTACCCTCAAGCGGATCGACGGCTACGTCAACCTCTGGTCCTTGTCCGTTGCCGACTTGCTCCCCAATATAAAGCATAGGAGCTTCATCCATTTCGCCTTCACCAATCACTACGGTTCCCCGAATGGATACAGAATCGAACATGGCGCGCATCGCTGCGGTTGCAGCTCCATCTGCCTGATTTTTATCGCCCCGGCCCATCCATTTTGCAGCCGATAATGCGGCGAGTTCTGTGACTCGTACTATCTCGAGCGCCAATTCCCTTTCCATCCCATTCGTGCCTCCCAACAATAATGGTGTTCATTTACAATTATATATAGTATAATTAAATATTAAATAATACGCAATAAATAAAGCGATATTGCGATAAAAGTACACCATAATTCATCGGTAAAATAAACTGAGTTACAGTTCTATGAGTTTGAGAGCATTTTTGGTACAATTGGATAGGAATCAAAAGGCAGACAGCAGTGGCTGCTTTGAAATGAGGAGGGACCGGTCATCGAACTGACTGCACGCCAATTACAGATCGTAGAACTGGTAAAAGCAAATGCGCCAATTACAGGCGAACAAATAGCGGAAATGCTTGGGCTTAGCCGCCCGACGTTACGATCGGACCTGGCGCTGCTTGTGATGCTGGGCCTCATAGACGCCAAGCCGAAGGTAGGGTATACACCGGGCTCGGCTATGTCTCCGGGTCTCCATGCATCCAGGAAGCTGTTGAATACGAAAGTTAAAGAAGTGCAGGCGCTTCCTGTTATCGTGAAGGAAAATGCGTCCGTAGGCGATGCTGTTGTTTCACTCTTTATGGAAAATGTGGGCAGCTTGATCGTCGTGGATGATCAGGGGTGCTTGTCCGGTATCATATCACGCAAGGACCTGCTCAAGTTTACATTCGGCAATACGAATGCTGCCACCATGCCCGTCAGTATGGTGATGACGCGCGAGCCCAACGTCATTCACGTGTCGCCTGATGAATCGGTGGTCGATGCGGCTAAGAAAATGATTAATCACCAGGTGGACAGCTTGCCGGTAGTCGTACCGTCGAAGCTCGAGCAGGCGGGAGGTATCCCCCGTTGGGATGTGGTCGGCAGAATAACCAAAACCATTATGACAAAAATTTTGCTGGATATGGCTGTTGGCCATTAAGGATTTTGCGGATAAAAGGAGAAGGAACCGGATGAGTGAAGATCAGTCGTATGAAATTACAATCTGTTCGGATTCCGTCGGAGAAACGGCCGAGGCGGTCGTGAGAGCGACGATTCGACAGTTTGACGCACATCAGGTGAAAACGAAACGAATCGGTCATATCAAGAGTGAGGATGAGATCCGTACAATATTGGAGGAGGCTGCCCAAAGGGGCGGTTTTGTCGCATATACGCTGGTACAGCCAGAACTGAGAGAGACCATGAAGGAAGAAGCGATCCGGCTGGGTGTCAGAGCCGTGGATATCATGGGACCGATGATGGAGGCGTTTGTCGACACATTTAACGATGCGCCCAAACGTAAACCGGGTCTTCTCCATCTGATGGATGAAGATTATTTCCGCCGGGTGGAAGCCATTGAATTTGCCGTCAAATGTGATGACGGACGCGATACGAGTGCGCTGCTGAAGGCCCAACTGGTTCTGATCGGCGTATCGCGAACCTCCAAGACGCCGCTGAGCATTTTTTTGGCTCACAAGGGGATCAAGGTTTCCAATCTTCCGCTGGTACCGGAGGTAAAGGCGCCTAAGGAGTTGTTCCTCGTGCCGAGTAACCGGATCGTCGGCCTAACGATGGATGCCGAGAAGCTGTACAAAATTCGTACGGAACGGTTGAAGGCCGTAGGGCTCCCTTTTGGAGCAAAGTATGCAACCATGGAACGAATCGACGAAGAGCTTCGATACGCCCAAGACTTGATGAAGCAGGTGGGCTGCTTGGTCATTAATGTAACGGACAAAGCGATTGAAGAAACGGCTGGCATTATAATGGGTTATTTACAATAATATATGAATCCGCTAGGAAAAAGCTTGGACCGGAGAATGGTTCAGGTTTTTTTCTTTTCAGGCAGCGGGCATGGAAGCCGCGAGGCAGCGAGAATGACCCTTGCGTGACTGAGAGCTATCAACCATAGACATTCCATCTTCTTTGTCCTATAGTAAGGAATGAAATAAGAACGAGCATAAAGGCGGGGGTTTGTCCGATGCAAGACAGAAGCCCAAAGGAAACGGAAAGGTCGGGCATCATCTTGGCCGGCGGATTGAACCGGCGCATGGGCGGTGACAGCAAGGCGCTGCTAAAGTACGAAGGCCGGACGTTTTTGGCTAGGCAGCTGACGGAGCTTGGCAGGGTCTGCAGTGAGCTGATTCTAGTAACCCAAGAGCCAGAGCGGTATGAGGATGAACTGAAGCCATTCGCCGGAGCCGTTCGCGTCATTCCCGATTTGCAGCCGGGGAAAGGACCGCTTGCCGGGCTGCAGGCAGCCATGACCGCCGTACGTAACGACGAATTGTGGGTTGTCGGCTGCGATATGCCCTTGGTCAATGCCCGAGCCGCGGAAGCGATGAGCGGGTTGCGAAAAGATACCGATAGCGATGCGGTGATTGCGCGGCTGCATGAACGTTTGCATCCGCTGCATGGCTTGTACCACCGTCGATGCCTTCAAATCGTGGAGCGCCTGCTCGCTGAAGAAGATTACCGGATGATGCGTTTGCTCCGTGAGCTTCGTGTGCAGGAAGCGGATGCCTCATTCTTTGCAGAACTGGGGATTCCGACTGATTTTACAGGAAACATTAACAATCCGGATGAGTATAATAAGCTTTTGAGCCTTGGAAGCGGTTATTTCATGAGATGATGAATAGGCTTCAGAGCGAAGAGCAGAACCATACACCGACAGTCAGACGTACTTCGCGAATTGGAGGGTAACACGTGGGCAGTTTAAGATTTGGCCGGAGGGCAGTGACTTTAGAGGAAGCGCAGCGGCAAGTGCTTCAGCAAGCACAGCTGATGAAGACAGAAGAGGTTCCGCTGGAGGAAGCATTTGGGAGAAGACTGGCACAGGACATGACCGCACACGAGCCGGTGCCGCATTTTCGCAGGTCGGGAGTAGACGGGTATGCGGTGAGAGCAGTAGATACGACGTCGGCTGCAGCTGATGCTCCTATTAGGATGGAGGTCACGGAAATGATCCCCTGCGGCTCGGTACCGACCAAAGCGATCGGACCGGGACAAGCGTCACGGATCATGACCGGAGCTGTCGTGCCGGAAGGCGCTGACGCGGTGATTATGCTGGAGATGACTGACAGGGCTGAGGATGCAAAGGATGGAACTGTAGGGATACGTAAAGCGATGAAAGCAGGCGAGAACATCACGCCGATAGGCCAGGAAGTGTCGCCGGGCGTATCGCTGTTGGAACGGGGCTGTATCATCGGACCGGGTGAGGCTGCCATACTGGCTACCTTTGGATTCCACCGCGTACCGGTCTTTCAGCAGCCTAAGGTGGCGATTTTTTCTACCGGCTCCGAGCTGCTGCCTGTGGACTCACCGCTTGCTCCCGGTAAAATTCGCGGAAGCAACAGTTATATGCTGGCCTGCCAAGTCAAGGGAGCAGGCGGGCTTCCACAAATGATGCCGATTTTGCCTGACGAGGCAGAGGTTGTAGAAAAACAGCTGCTCGCTGCGCTCGAATGGGCTGATATCGTGATTACAACCGGGGGCGTCTCGGTTGGCGATAAGGATGTGCTGGTCGATTTGTTCGAACGGTGGGACGGAACCCTGTTGTTTAATAAGGTTTCCATGCGTCCGGGAAGCCCGACATCATGCGGTATGTGGCACGGTAAGCCGCTTTTCGCGCTGTCGGGTAATCCCGGAGCCTCTTATGTAGGCTTTGAGCTGCTCGTTCGACCGTTTATGAAGGCGTCTCTCGGTGCGAACCATCCACTGCTGCCGGAAGCCGAGGCTTTTTTGGATGTGGATTATAGCAAAGGCTCTGCGTATCCCCGTTATGTGCGCGGAACTTCGCGTATCGAAGGCGGTATGGTAAAGGTCCGGCCGGCTGGACTCGACAAATCAAGTATCATGGTGTCGATTAAAGATGCCGACTGCCTGATCTGCATTCCCTCGGGCGGTAGGGGGGCAGCACAGGGGGAGAAGGTTCGTATTATGTGGTTATCTGAGAATTAAGACAAAATTGAAAACCCCCGGAGGGCGAAAACCCGGCCGGGGGTTTTGGGTTTTTGGGCATTAGATAAACCATGCACGGGAGACAATAACTAGAAGGATAAAGAGTACCAATATGACACCAGTGGTCGTAAAGAAGCCTCCAGCAAAGCTCATGTGATATCCCCCTTTCAGAAAATCTGATATAAGATATGAGGAAATAATGTCTGCTGATTGGACGTATACCCGAATTGGGGGGGATTGGGGAAAAACACCTGTCCCTCAAAGGAGTACGCTGCCGGATCCGGTGAAATAGGTTGTTTAAAAGCGGCGTTTGCTGCACAATGAAATGGTGGCGAATTGTAAATCGATCGAATCGTGAAAATGATCGTAAGGGGAAGGAAAGGGATAGTGCATGAATAGAAAAGTAGAGATTCGCAATATTCCAAGCGAGCATTTTGCAGAGAGTCTGGAGCTGTCCGAATTTGCTTTTCAAAACGTACTTACGCCGGGAGAGCGGGAGAGACGTAAAGCCAACCTTCACTCCGATGAATTGTGGGGGGCATATGTGGATGGACGGCTGGCTTCCAAAATGAAGATTCTCAACCTGGAGACTCGTATTCAGGGCAAAACATTTGCTATGGGCGGCATCGCCGGAGTGGCGACGTGGCCGGAGTACCGGCGCGGCGGTCTTGTAGCACAATTGCTGGCCAATGCATTACGCGTCATGCGGGATAAAGGACAAACCATATCGTTTTTGCATCCCTTTCAGTTTGCGTTTTACCGTAAATATGGTTGGGAGACCTATACGGATTACAAAATTTATGAGATTCCTTCGGGACTGCTGCCGAAAGTAGGTCCACAACCTGGACGCATCCTACGCATCGGACAGGATTTTCCTTTGCTGGGAAGTATCTACGGAAAATATGCCTCCCGGTATAACGGCGCTTTGGTCAGAGATGAATCATGGTGGCGGGAACGCATTTTTGCAAATAAGCAGGGCACAGTCGCAGTGTATTACGATACGGAAGGCCAGCCGGCAGGATACGTTTTTTATCAGGTAAAGGAAAGGGTATTAAGAGTTCATGAGTTCGTCAGTCTGCACCATGAGGCCCGTATGGGAATGTGGCGTTTTTTGGCGGATCACGATTCAATGATCGATAAGCTGATCGTGAATGCACCTTCGGATGATCGGCTGCCCTTCCTGTTGGACAACCCCAGGGTGAAGCAAGAGCTGGTGCCTTACTTTATGGCTCGGATCGTAGATGCGGCAAGCTTTCTGGAGAAATATCCTTTCGCTTCAGGGACAGAGAGTACGCTGCTTTTGGACGTGTCGGATGCCCATGCAGAGTGGAACAACCGGATGTTCGAAGTGAAGATAGATGAGTCCGGAACGGCGCGGGTGGCTGATGATTCAGGAACGACGGTGGATTGGCCATTAGTACAGTGCGACATTCAAACATTGTCTACGATGCTCATGGGCTATCAGCGGCCGGGTTTTTTGAGGGAAATAGGCAGGTTGCATTGCAAGCCGGAAATGGTCGAAAGGTTGGAGCGGCTTATTCCCGTGCGTCAAACCTATTTGCCTGATTTTTTCTAATCGGGTGCTGCTGTGGCTGAAGTCTCGAGATGTGGCGTGAACTGAAATGAAATTCGACGCTGCTCATCCCATGATATATTGTACTTCAAAGTCCTTATGGCCATTATCCCCATAGCTCAGTTCATTGTTCTATCATGGACATCCGAACAAATGTTCCTAATCAAATTATATCGAACATACGCTCTGATTTCAAGTATTTATTTTAGTTGTTTTTTTAAAAAGGACCGCTTGTACGGTTGCGATTATCTGAGCCTTAGGGATAGTGCACATAAGAGTTGAAAAGCCATATACAGGGGTGAGGGGTTCCGATTTTATTCGTGCATCTCTCTCCTTAAGTGAAGCGGGCGAACCCTGTCATAAGCTTTCAAAAGCGATATTATACTTTTTGAGAAACGGCTCGAATTCTTGGTAAGAACATTCGAATACGAACGTTTTGTCCTCCGTGCTGAACGCCAGCAGCTGGGGGCTATCTTTTTCTTCGTGGCTGGGAAGGATGACGAACAGTTCTTTGCACTGAAAAGATAAACCGGCCTTGGCCACGGGCAGCGGGGGCTGGAACGGCACCCGGATGACAATACCGCTGTTCGCTCCGACACTGAATCTTCCGGATAAGCCTCCGACTCGCTGAAACCAGTCCGACGCCTCTTGGCGGAGTTCGGCTGTATTAGGAATCGCTTGGACTACTTTATCCTGCTTAACGTCATAGATGAGTACCGGAGCAGGGACGGATTCCTGCTGTGGACCGGCATTCGAATTCGGGGCGACGGCGGCTCCCAACATCGGCAGCATCAGCAAAAGAGCGATGACCGCCCAAAGCGTGGTTGTGTATTTTGTGAATTTCATCTTGTTTACCATCCTGTTCTTGAATTGGTTAAGTCTAGTATGCCCGCGGTTCGCGTTATCATGCGGTCTGCCGATCCCGGAGCTTGCTTGTCCGCAGGAGGGTTGGTTACTGGACTTAGGTCCAGTTTCAAAAACCGCCGCAGGTCCGTTTTGAAGGGAGCCCTATTCCCCTAAAATAAAGACATAAGCGACCGACAACGAGACGAAAGGCGGTGAGCGAAGTAAATGAAAGTGAACAAACATGTCGGATTGGCGCTGCTGTTGATCACCTTCGGATCCTTGATCCTGTTGAACAAAATGGGCTTTCACTTCGGGCATCATTTGATGGGATTCCTGTTCCCGGCAGCGATGGTGGGTCTCGGATTTCTGGGGCTGAAAAACGGAAAGAGCATCATCGGCTGGATTTTGATCGTCTTGGGCGGAATGATTCTTCTCGGCAAGCTGTCGGGCTTGATCGGAATTCTGATTGCTGTCGGATTGATCTGGTACGGAGTGTCCATGCTCCGGGGCAAGAAAGCTTACTAGACAACATTAACGAAATTCAGGAGAAAAGGTGGTTGACCAAAGCATGAGTTTAGGCAAACGATTCCGGGACATAACGGTAGCGCATTTTAACGAAATGCTGGAGAATGCGGAAGATCCGGTACGCTTGATTGACAAATATCTGGCGAACCAATCGGAGCAAATCCGAGAGTCCGAACGGCTTTTGCATCAGTGTTTGACGCATGCGGCATCGCTCCGTCAGCAGTACACCTCGGCCGAGAAGATGAAGGAACGCAGGGAGCAGCAAGCGCTCTTGGCGCTCAAAGCCGGCGAGGATGAAATCGCGCGCATCGCGCTGCAGGAAAAAATGCAGCAGGAGGAGAAGGCGGCACAGTATAAAGCGCTGTACGATCAAAGCAAGGTGGGCATCGTTGAGTTGGAGGATCAGCTTCAGCAGCTCAAGGCGGATTTTGACGAGGTCGTTTCCAAACGCAGTTATTACATCGCAAGGCTCGAATCCATCAAGCTGCAGCAGCGCATGAACGAGAGGCTGCGTCATTCGGGAGGTGGTCCGACACCACGGATGTTCGACCGGCTGGAGGAGCGGGTGTCCGATATGGAACTGTCGGCCCGTACACTCAGGGAAGTGAGAAGCGGGATGCGCGAGGCTTGGACGAATGTCAGCGGGACCGCAACACAAGCGGTGGAGCAGGAGCTTGCGAAGCTGCGCAATAAACTGAAGCAGGAGGGCTGGAATTAACTATGACTAAAATTTACCGTTCACGTACCGACCGCCAAATTACCGGCCTGTGCGGAGGTCTTGCCGAGCTGTTCGGCATCGACGCCACGCTGCTGCGCCTTCTGGTCGTGATCGCGGCGTTCTTTTCGGCGGGGGTCGTTATCCCGCTCTATTTCCTGGCTGCACTGGTCATTCCGAACGAGCCTTATACAGGGGGACCCTACGGCGGAGGTCCAGGGTACGCTTCGGAAGGCGGCTTCGGCCACAAGTGGGGCAGCTGTAAGGATTGGAAGCGCGCGGAGAAGCACTATCGCAAGGCGCAAAAGTACGGCTGGGCTCCGCAGCATGACAACCCTGCTTATGAAAGAGAGTACGCACAGCCCGCTTCCGGATACGGAGAACCGGCCAGAAGCAGCCTGGACGATATGATGAAAGACATTGAAAAGAAAGCCTTGAGAAAAGAAATCGAAGAGCTTCGCGCCAAAGTCGCGCAATTTGAAAAACAACAAAATCAACCTAAAGGAGATGTGTAGCCATGGGAGTATTTAAAAGAATTAAGGATATGACAAAAGCATCGATGCATGAATTGTTGGATAAGGTGGAAGATCCGATCGTCATGCTGAACCAATATCTTCGGGATATGGAAGAGGAAATCGCACAGGCTGAAGTGACGGTAGCCCGTCAAATCTCCAGCGAGCGCAAGCTGAAAGAGCGCGGGGAAGAAGCGGTCCGCCTCAGTGCGCAATACGAAGAACAGGCCAGAGAAGCACTGAAGAACGGTCAAGAGGCGACGGCGCGGCAAGCTTTAGAGCAAAAATTGTACTATGACGGAAAAATCACGGAATATGCGGAAATGCACGAGCAGGCGAAGGCTCAAGCAGCGGAGCTGCTGCAGCAGCTGCACGAAATGAAGGATGCCTATTACCAAATGCGTAATAAACGCAGCGAACTGGTTTCCAGAGCGCAGCTCGCGAAAGCGAAAAAGCAAATGGCCGAGGTCACAAATCAGAACGTGATTGATGGAGGCAGCGCCGTGAAAGGCTTCCGTCGCATGGAAGAGAAAATCATGACGCTGGAAGTGGAAGCGGAATTGGCGCGCAAGCCCTATGCAGGCTCTGCCTACGCAGGTTCCCTTTACGGCAGCACAATAGCCGCAGATCCGGCAAAACAGCAAAAAATAGATGATCAGCTGCAGCTTCTGAAAGAAAAAATATCCTCCGAACAAGGGCAGTAAACGCAAGGAAAAATGCGCTTGGAGCAAAGTGGACAATTGTGATATGCTATGAAAGGCAAAAGCCATAGAGGGCCGTTCCAAGCCGCTATGGCTTTTACTTAAATCACCGGAGACTAGGCGAAAGGGGGCGGCACGGATGCATCGCAAACGCAATCACAACATTGCGCTTATACTTATTGGCGCAGGATTGTTTTTGCTGGCGGACAATCATCTCAGTTTTTTTACCGTGGTAGCCCTCTTTTTACTTCTGATCGGTGTCCATAAATTTCATTCGGGAGACGAGAGAAAAGGTTACGGGCTGATGATCATCGGGCTGCTGCTTCTGGTAGGCGGCAATTTGCCCATGATTGTGGCGATTATTCTGATTTCGCTCGGCTTTTTTTACAATAAAATGCGTAAAATGCATCAGGATGGCCGTCACGTTCGCAAGCAAAGCCTGATCGAAAGCATCCGGTGGGGCAGGGAACCGTGGATTTTACGCAGCATGTCAATCTGGAACGTGCTTGGGGAGCTGCAGATGGATTTAACGTATGCCATTCCCGAGCAGAAAGAAACGACGATCATCCTGCAGGGCGTGATCGCCGATATCGATTTGATCGTACCCGAAGATGTAGGCTTGTCTGTATCGGCGTCGGTATTGTTCGGACAGACGAGCATCGGCTATGATAAAGAGGCCGGGGTACTCAATAAAATGGTCTGGCAGTCGCCCAATTATCGGACTGCGGTTCATCAGGTGAACCTGGAAATTTCGTATATCGTGGCCGACATTGATATTAAAATCGTTTAAAACCGTTGGAGGCGCTTAGGAAATGGATGGACATGACAAACGTCTGACCAACATGATATGGCGAAGCATGGCAGAGTCGATCGGGCTCAGCCTTGTTTTGTTTGCCGTTATAGTCTATTTCCTGCAATCCAAGGGATATATAAAAGCGTTCGAATCATGGCAGCAAGGCGTATGGGTTAGTCTTACCCTCATCACCATCGTTGTCGTCATCGGCGGCTGTTACGGGCTTTGGTACAGCAGCCGTATGAAGCGGAGGCTGGAGCTTCTGCGTGAAGTAATGCTCTCCCTGGAAAAAGGAAACCTTAGCCGCTCGGTACCTCCGTTGGGCGAAGACGAGATCGGCCGTCTGGGGGAGCAGCTAAATGCGATCACGAAAAAGTGGGAGGAGCAGGTTACCTCGCTTCAGCGGCTGTCCAACAACAACGCGCAGCTTGCGCAAAAGGCCAAGTATTCGGCCATTGTGGAGGAGCGGCAGCGTCTGGCCAGGGAGCTGCACGATGCCGTCAGCCAGCAGCTGTTCGCCATTTCGATGACGGCGACGGCCGCTCTGCGGACGCTGGATAAAGATTTCGACAAGGCGCAGCGGCAGATTTATTTGATCGAGGAGATGGCTTCCGTAGCGCAGTCGGAGATGAGAGCGCTGCTGTTGCACCTGCGGCCCGTTCATCTGGAGGGCAAACGGCTGTCTGAAGGGCTTGTCGAGCTGATGCAGGAATTGTCCGCCAAGGTGCCGATGCAGATCAATTGGGAGCTGACCGAGGATATCAAGCTGCCGCGGGGCATTGAGGACCACCTGTTCCGCATTGTGCAGGAGGCGATGTCCAATGCGCTTCGGCATTCCAAGGCTTCCAAGCTGGAGGTTCGCCTTACGAGGCCGTCGGCGGATGCTGTCCGGCTGTTGATTTGGGATGACGGCGTCGGCTTTGATTTGGATATGAAAAAACAGGCTTCTTACGGGATTGTCACCATGAAGGAGCGCGTCATCGAGATCGGCGGATCAATGAATTTAGTTACCGCTCCCGGTAAGGGGACGCGTATTGATATTCGGATTCCGATTATGGCGGAAGGAGGACATCAGAATGGAAGAAGCGACGATTAAAGTACTGCTGGTGGACGATCATGAGATGGTTCGCATTGGTCTGGCGGCCGTGCTTGGCACGGAGGACGGTATAGAGGTGGTGGGCGAAGCGAGCAGCGGTCAGGAGGGCATCCGTATGGCGCTTGAGTATAAGCCGGATGTCGTGCTGATGGATTTGGTCATGGACGGCATGGACGGCATCGAGACGACGCGCCGGCTGCTGCAGCAGCACCCGGACTGCAAGGTTATCGTGCTGACCAGCTTTATCGATGACGAGAAAATATATCCCGTTATCGAGGCGGGCGCATTCAGCTATCTTCTGAAAACGTCGCGCGCCGGTGAAATCGCCCAGGCGATCCGCTCTGCGGTGAAGGGTCAGTCGGTGCTCGAGCCGCAGGTTGCTTCCAAGCTGATGAACCGCCTGCGCCAGCCGAAGCAGGCATCGCTGCCCCACGAGGAGCTGACCGAGCGCGAGATGGAAGTGCTGCGTTTGATTGCCTCGGGCAAGTCCAATCAGGATGTGGCCGACGAGCTGTTCATCGGCGTGAAGACGGTGAAGTTTCACGTCACGAACATTCTCGCCAAGCTCGGTGTGGAAGACCGGACGCAGGCGGCCATTTACGCTTATAAGCAAGGTTTGGTGGAATAATAGACGGACCGCCCCGCAAGCCGTTTCATTCGCTTGCGGGGCGGTCCTGCCGCTGTTGCTTAAACCTTCAATGATCAACGGCTGTGCTTAAGCCATTCCATCGCGATGGCCGCACCGGGCCAGGAAAACCAATAACGGGACCGGACGCGGCCGGTTTGCTCGTCTACAGCTTCGGAGAACAGGCCGTCCCGCTGGCCGGTCGCCTGAAGCTTGCTCCACACCCGGGCCCAATCCTCCGGCCTGCCGTTTAACCGGTGCCAAGCCAGCTCCTGAGCATCGCCAAGCGGCCATGGGTGCGGCGTATGAACGGACCCGAGGCCCCCGAACGGTCCAGGGTAAAATCCTCCCTTGTTTTCTTCCGTAAAAGCGAAGGCCATCGTCGCGTTCCACTGCTCCCACGCTTGCGTCCCGGGCTCGACAAATCCCCATTCCGGCGCCAGCACGGTCGGCAGATCATTGGCATCGTGATAGTAGGAGTGCCGCCCGCGCCCATCGGTTAAGTAAGCCCAAACCGGGCTGCCTTTCCAGCTTCCGCTGAAATGTTCGGCTACCGCTTGTTTGGCGCCCTCCGCCCAGGCTCCGATATCTTCCTGAAGCCAACCTGTGGTTTGATTTAGCTGTTCGACCGCTTGTAAGGTTTTCCACAGCAGAATATGACTGGACAGATGATACGGCAGCTCCACTTTATCGTCCGCCGGCGTTTCGGCGGTGCGGAACAACCAATGATCGGGATCTTTCACATGGAACAGCCCTTGAACCGCCTGTACGAATCGGTCCTTGCAGCGCTCCAGCACCGCTCTGTCTTCCGTCAGCTGATAATAGACGGCCAGCTCCCAGAGCGGATAACACTGCTGATCAAGCTGGTAGATCAAATCCTTGCAGTACCCGTTCGTCAGATAGGCCCGGCCCCAATATTGCTCCGGACAATCCGCCCGCTCGAACATCCATAACAGATGCCCCCGCAATACATGCAGAATCCGCCGTCTGATTTTTTCCGGATTACGGAATAGATGCTCCGCCTGTTCGTAGGCCTGTACGAGCAGCATCATCATGTAGAATGAATCGCGGTTCCACGATAAAGGAAGAAGCTGGTGATCGGTCAAAATGCAGCAGTAATCCGGCCTGACGGGAACGGCGCAGCACGAAAGAATATAATCCACATTCCTGGCCCAAATATGGATGCCAGGCAGAGCTTCGGCAGAAGGCAGAAGCTTCAGGTCGTTGGAGCCGATGGCGGCAGTCAAATCGTCGGCGTTCGGCGCTCCGTAATGAAACGAATTCGCGCCCGCCGTATCGTTCAAATCCCTGATCTGATAGGTGACGAACAGATCCCTGGTTTCGCCGGGCATAAGCCGTACGGTCAGAGGTTTGGAATAATCGACCGGTTTATCGGTGTTTTTGCTGATGCTGCGGGGCTCCTCCTCCAGGGCATGATCCCAGCCGAATAAAAGAATTGCGGCCTCAGCGGCATACGAAGGGCTCTGGATATATAAGCCCCGCTGATCGGCCGATAGTCCGAGCTTCGTCTCCGGAAGCGGTATAGGTCCGCCCTCGGTCAGCTGTCCATAGCTGCAGCGGTGCAGGCTAAAGCGCCCCCCGAAATTCCAGCGCATATCGATCGGCTCTCCGCTTGTATTCCTGCAGCGGACCCACTGCACGAGTCTGGGTGAACCGGTCGCCGATTCATCAACGAGATAAATTGCCGCCGCTTCCCAGGAACCGCCGGCGGATTCCCATGCCGGGTAGCGGTGATCGATGAGGAAAAGGCGGGTATCTTCAGCCTGCTCCGGCACGCAGCCGAAGCCGGTAACGTCCGATTCCACAAGGAGAGTACGGTAGCTGCGAACATAATCGGAGTGATACCACTCCGAGTTAGGAAACGGTTCTATGCCGGTCAGGGTGACATAGCCGTGAACGCTGTGCTTGTCATTGAAAGAACGCAGTTTGCCGTCGTTTCCGATGCTGGCGGTGATTCCCGCGCCTCCTGTGTCCAGCGGCTTGTCTTGGCCGTGTGAAGGAATCTGCCGGATAGCGGCGGAGGCTCCAATCATATCGCGAATCATGAACGTATATGACTCCTTTCCAAAAACCATGGTAAATAAGATGGATTATTGATGAAAGCGTATCATCCCCGCTCCCGGGCGGCTAGTGCTCCGGCAAAGGTCAGGACGAATGACCACCATGAATCAGACAATCTACCCCAAATGGGAAATTCGGGATTATTGTAAGGGGTTTCATCGGACGATTGACCCCCGTAAACAGATGATTGACCCATGTTACCGTTTTCATTTCATCCTCTATAATGACCGGTGTAACCATTTACAAAACAAAGCAAGCAAAAAAGGGAGGAACAAAGAAATGAAAAAATGGGCTGCGAGTTTACTGCTGTTGAGCTTGGCTGTAACCGGCTGCTCTCCGTCAGGAGAAAACCAGGAAGCGGGTGCGGGCAAGGATGAGGCAGCTAAAAAGCCGGTTGAACTGACGTTTACCATCTTTGATGACGGTGTGGGTGTAGATAAGAAGCTGGTAGAGACGTTTAACCAGTCTCATCCCGATATTAAAGTAACGTATAAACCGCTGCCATCCGGAGAGCTGAGAGACCGATTGACGACATGGCTGGCGGCTAAGGACGATTCATTGGATGTCCTCGGCCTTGATATCGTATGGATCAGCGAATTTGCGAAGGCCGGCTGGATCAGCCCGGTTGAGGATTTGATGGATGCGGCCATGAAGGAAAAGGTGAAAACCGGATTCTTGAAAGCGCCGGTTGACGCGGTGACGGTAGATGGCAAAATGTATGCGGTTCCGTGGAACTCTACGGCGGGCATGCTGTACTACCGCAAAGACATTCTGGAGAAAGAAGGCGTCCAGCCGCCTCAAACCTGGGATGAGCTTTTGACGCTTTCCAAAGAGCTTGGCCAAAAATACAACATGAACGGCTTTGTCGGCCAATACAAGCAGTATGAAGGCTTGGTCACCAATGTGCTGGAGATCATGGAATCGTATAACGGCAAAATTTTGGATGATTCCGGCAAGCCGGTTGTGAATTCGCCCGAAAACGTAAAAGCGCTTCAGACGATGGTAAAGCTGAAGGAGGTTATGCCAAACGGCGTGAACACCTATATGGAAAAAGAAAGCCAAGAGACATTCCTCAACGGCAACGCCGTGTTCATGAGACATTGGAACTCCGCATGGCCTCTTGCCGAAAAAGAAGGCAGCGCAGTCAAGGGCAAGGTTGGCGTAGTGCCGCTGCCTAAAGGCGAGAACGGTAAGCATGCCTCCACACTCGGCGGTTGGAACCTGGCTGTATCCCAAACGTCCAAGCATCCGAAAGAAGCTTTTGAATTTATCCAATGGATGACCGAAGCGAAGCAGCAAAAGGTGAAGGCGATCGAAGGCGGACGCTTGCCGTCGGATGTATCTTTGTACGAAGATCAAGAAGTGCTGACCAAGAACGATTCATTCAAAAGCTTCTATGAAGTACTGAAAAACGGTGTTTCCCGTCCGAAGTCTCCGCGTTACGGCAAAGTCACCGAAGCGATCCAACAGGAGGTATCGCTTGCCTTCAACGGTCAAAAACCGGTTGAGCAGGCGCTGTCGGATCTTCAGAAGAAGCTTGAGGACGTTGCAAAATAATGTCGATTTTCATGACCGGCACCCCTCTGCCAAACGGCGGAGGGGATCATGATGCAAGTAAGGAGCTGCACAAGCAATGAAAACTCAAATGACCTATTTGGAGAAAAGAAAGGCGGTATGGGGTTACATTTTTGTAGCGCCGGCAATCCTGCTTATTCTGTTGGTAGCGATCTATCCGCTGTTTCAGACGGTCAAGCTCAGCTTTTATGAATATTCGCTTCTGGCTCCTCAGGATCAGCAGTTTATCGGTATGGAGAACTACAAAAAATTGATTCACGACGCGAGATTCTGGAATTCGCTGGCGAATACCATGATTTTCACCGTCGTCAGCGTATTCTTCGAGCTGGTGCTGGGATTACTATTGGCTCTCGTTATGAATTTGCCTCTGCGGATGATCGGTATTGTAAGAGCCGCCGCTTTGGTGCCGTGGGCCATTCCAACCGTCGTTTCGGCCACCATGTGGCTGTGGCTGTATAACGACCAGTGGGGCTTCGTCAATATTTTGCTTGGCAAGCTTGGCTTGATCGACCAATATCACGCCTGGTTGTCCGAACCGGCAAGCGCGCTTGCGGCGGTCATTGTTTCCGACGTATGGAAAACGACACCGTTTATGGCCCTGCTGATTTTGGCCGGCCTGCAGATGATTCCCAAAGATATGTATGAATCGGCTTCGGTAGACGGCGCAACGCGTCTACGCCAATTTTTCTCCATCACGCTGCCGATGATCAAATCGACCATTCTGGTAGCTGTTCTGTTCCGTACGCTGGACAGCTTCCGCGTCTTCGACCTGGTCTATGTCATGACCATGGGCGGACCGGGCAACGCGACGGAAGTGACAAGCCTGTACGCCTACAAAACGCTGTTTAAAGATTTGGATTTCGGTTACGGCTCAACGCTGGCTGTATCCATCCTGGTTGTGATTGCTGCGATCAGCGCCATCTACATTTGGACTCTGTCGGAGAAGGAGGAACGTGCATGAAAACCAAAACCGCTTCATGGGAAAAAGCCGCTTTAGTATTGATCGTCATCGGTGCGGTGCTGTTTACGGTGTTTCCGTTTTACTGGATCACCAACGCCTCCTTCCAGGACGAACGGGTGCTGTATAACATTAATGATATTCGCTGGTTACCGGACTTAACGTATTGGCACAACTATATCGACGTTTTCCAAAAGAAAGCTTTCCTTAAATATTTGGTCAACAGCTTTTTTGTGGCTTCACTCAGCATGCTGATTGCGTTAATGGTTTCTTCCATTGCCGCATACGCACTAGCTCGGCTCAAATTTCCGGGCTCCAAAGTGATTCTTTATTTCGTGCTCGGCATTTCCATGTTCCCGGCGATGGTCATCATTTCACCTTTATATTTTATGATTCAGAAGCTGGATCTGATGAATACGTACATGGCGCTGATTTTCCCTTATATCGCCTTTACGCTGCCGTTTTCGCTGTGGAACCTGACCACCTTTTTCCGCAAGCTGCCGAAGGAGCTGGACGAATCGGCAGATGTGGACGGAGCGACACCCTTTCAAACGTTCTATAAAATACTGCTGCCGCTTGTGGCTCCGGGGATGTTTACTACGGCGATCCTGGTCTTCATTTTTGCCTGGAACGAATTTTTGTATGCCGTTACATTCATTTCCAAGGATGCGCTCAAAACGATGCCGGTTGCGATCGTCGGCCTGCCGTCGGATTACGATGTGCCTTGGGGGCAAATCTCGGCCGCTTCTTTTATATCTACCTTCCCGTTGGTCATTCTGGTATTAATATTCCAAAGAAGAATTATTTCGGGGTTGACGTCAGGTGCCGTCAAGGGATAATCTGTGGGTATCTGAATCATTCTTCGGCTAAACAGACAAGATGAACCTACCGGAAACGTGGTGAGATCAATGCGGTGGACCTTTCATTTAAAAATCCGCGCGCGATTGGTCCTTTCTTTTTTGGTGCTGGCGGTTGTTCCGCTGACGATCGTCAATATTTTCGCTTACCATAAATTCGAAAGCAGCATCGAGCGGCAAACGACGGCTTCCGCCCAAGCCTCATTGCAGCAAATCAGCAGCAATGTAGACACGTACATGCTCGATTTGATCTCCATAGCCAAGGTGATCGTGCTCGACCGTTCCATCGTCCAATGGCTGCAAAAGCCCCAGGATACGGGCGCGAGCAGCAGCGTGGACCAATTGCAAAAGCGGTATAAAGAGGAACTGGATATCCGTTACTTCTTGAATGCGCAAAAGGGAAGCCGGCCCTATATTCGCGGTATTTATTTGCTGTCTGCCGACGCAGACCGGAAGATCAAGGTTCGCTCAGGTACGGATACGGACCTGCTGCCGGACCGTTTGGCAGATCAGCCCTGGTGGCCGGAGGTGCTTCAAAGCACGCCCGGCGTTTTTGTAGCGCCGCATACGGCCAATTATTACAAGCTGCGGATGCAAGGTCCCAAAAGCATCAATCTGTTCTATCCGATCCCGTCTCAGGGGGCGAACCATGAATGGGTTTTCGTTCACATGTCCGCAGACGTGCTGCTTGGAGAATTCGAAACGGGAATAGGGTATGCGGGGCAAAAGGTCGGTTTAATCGATCTGGCCGGAAAAGCCGTTCTCGGTCACGAGGATGTGCTGAACCCTACTTCCGACGAGCTGGCCATTCGCCGTGTCTCCCCGGTAACCGGCTGGACGATCGCAGCCAGTATTCCCTATGAGCAGCTATTCTCATCATCGAGGGAAGCCAGGGGCGTCACGCTTACCATCACGGCGGCGGCAGGGCTCTTGGGTCTGCTGCTCGCGCTGGCTTTTTCCAAGCACGTGCTCAAGCCGCTGCGTCTGCTGCGCAATGCGATCCGGAACACGAAAACGGGTTCGTTTCAAAACCGGGTGCAAGTGCTTGGCAATGACGAAATCGGGGAGTTGAGCAGCTCTTATAATGAAATGCTGGACACGATCTGCGCGCTGTTAAACCGGGTGAAGGAAGAGGAAGGCGCCAAGAAGGACGCCGAGCTGAAAGCGTTGCAGTACCAGATCAATCCCCACTTTTTATACAATACGCTGAATTCGGTCCAATGGCTTGCCGTCATGCACGGCGTTCCGCAGATCAAGGAACTGCTTGCCGCGCTGATCAAGCTGCTCCAATCCAGTCTCGGCAAGAAGGGCCCGTTTGTGACGCTGACCGAGGAACTGGAGGATTTGCGCAATTACATTCTGATTCAGCAGTACCGTTTCGGCCAGGGGCTTGCCGTCGATTATCAAATTGATCCGGAAGCGGGAAGATGTATCGTACCGCGGCTGATCCTGCAGCCGTTGGTCGAAAACAGTATTTTCCATGGCCTGGAGGATGGAACCGGGCATATCTGGATCGAAGCGAAAATGTCCGGAACCACGCTTCTGCTCTCGGTGACGGACGATGGGATCGGCATGACGCCGGAAGAGGCGGAGCAGCTGCTGCACAGCGAAAGTGATTTTGCAGGGAAGTTCAGCGGAATCGGCATTCCTAACGTAGCGGAGAAAATCAAGCGTTTATACGGAAGTCCTTATGGCATCAGCATCATGAGCGAGGTAGGCCAGGGAACGAAAGTGCTTCTCAGTCTGCCGATTCGGGAGGGATAACGGATGTGGAAAGTGATCATTGTCGATGATGAAGTATTGGTGCGTCGCGGGCTTGCTTCAACTATTCCGTGGGCGCAATACGGCATGCAGGTGGCAGGGGATTTTTCTAACGGCATGAAAGCGCTTGAGGCGATGGAGCTTCTGCGGCCTGACGTTGTTATCACGGATATCCGGATGCCGCAAATGGACGGGCTGACGCTGCTTAAGGAGCTCCGGAAGCAGTATCCGGAGACCATTCCGGTTATATTGAGTTGTCATAATGATTTTGAATATGCCAAGGAGGCGATCAGCCTCGGTGCGGTCGATTACTTGGTGAAAACGACGATGGATGATCAAGAGGTGGATCGGACGTTAAGCAAGGTGCAAGCCAAACTCGCGGAACGCAAAAGTGTGGATGAGCTGCTCAGACAGATCGAGCAAAGCAAGCGGCTGGAGAGGCAGGCCGAGCTTCGGATGATTCTGGCCGGAGGAGAGAATGTGGGGGCGAAGGAGCCGTCCGTCGCGGTGAAAGAAGCTCATCGAACGGAAAACGAGTGCTTCCTTCTGCTGGCCGCACGCCCATGGGCTCCCGCACATACCCAGCCTCTATATACGAACTGCCTTCGGCTGGAGGAACGGTTCCCGGAGGAAACGGAGCTGTTCTGCACGCTGGACGCGGAGCCGTATATGGTCGTTTTGCTTTGGTTTCCATCGGCGCTTTCCGCCTTGGAGGTGCAGCATAAGGTGCAGATTTGGTCCGGCCGCCTGCTTCAGCTGTTCGGCTGCAGGAGAGAGGAGCTGTTTATCGGGGCAGCTCCGCCCTTCAGTTCCATCAGTCAGGCCAAACCGGCTTTTGAACAGGCCAAGCGGGGACAGGAAGCTTATTTTTACGATGAAGGCGTGAAGACCTTCTATATGATCGAAGGTTCTGCGGCTTTGCAGGAGGCATCGGGCGTCTTGTTTACCGGAGAGGATAAGCAGCTTTGGGTTGAGGCGCTGGTCAGGAATGCGGTGCCGGAGGCCCGAGCTCTGTTCGAACAGCTGACGAAAAGGTGGAGGCCGGGGGTTTCCTCGGCCGCCGTAAAGGAAATGGCGTCTTCCATGATCGGGATGATCCGGTTCGCAAGGCATAAGCATCAGCCTTCCCTGCCTGCAACCGCCGTTCAAGAGCTGCAGCAGATGGGGAAGCTGTCGCAGGTGAAACAGTTAGTCGCAAGCGAGCTGGCTGTGTGGGAGCAGGAGGCGGAGGGTTCCTCCGGCTTGAACTCCCTGCGTCCTGAAATTCAAAAGGCGCTTGCCTATATACAGCAGCATCTGCATGATGAACTGAAAATGAGCGACGTCGCCGACCATGTGCATCTGAGCCGAAGCCACTTCAGCGCTTTGTTCAAGCAGGCTGTCGGAAAAACATTCTTGGAATACATGATGGAGCAGAAAATGGAATGGACCAAGGAGCAGCTGAAGCATACGCATAAAAAAATATATGAGATCGCAAGCGAGATCGGCTTTTCGGACTATAAATATTTTACCCGCTGCTTTAAAGAATACAGCGGGATGACGCCGAAGGATTGGCGGGAGCAGCATGTGCACAAGTCCGAGTATGCCGTCCTCCCGATCAGGGAGGAACAGGCCCTATGACCGGATGGCGGCGGAGCGTCAGGCGAAATGGGCATATTCTCCTGCTGATGGCATTGCCGCTGGTGTTTGCAGCAGCCTGCCAATCGAAGGATGCGCCCGAGCCTCAGCCTGTTCCGAAGGAACCGGTGACCATCACGTTCTCTTCTCTGGAAACAGGAACAGGGACGGCGCAAAAAATGGCGGAGGCGTTTATGAATCAGCGCCCGGATATCCGAGTCAAAACGGTTATTCTTCCGCCTATTTCCGATGTGATGCACAATGAATACGTCAATCAATTGGTTAGCGGATCCACGGATACCGATTTGTTCGCACTGGATGTCATATGGATTGAAGAGTTCGCTTCCGCCGGCTGGCTGGCCCCCTTGGACGAATATTTCCCGGCCAATGAATTGAAGGGCATGCTCCCTAAGCCTTTGGAGGGCGTTTATTCCCGCGGCCGGATGTATGCGCTGCCCTGGTATGCCGATACAGGTTTGCTGTTTTACCGCAAGGACCTGCTGGAATCGTTGGACCGGCGCCCCCCGGCTACCTGGGACGACTTAATCGCGCAAGCGGAAATGCTGAAGCGCACAGGGCTTGTGGAACACGGATATGTGTTCCAAGCCAATGCCTATGAGGGCTTAACCGTGAATTTTCTGGAAAGCGTATGGAATAACGGCGGCCGGCTTGGCGAGCGAAGCGACCGCCCTCAGCTGTACAGCCGGGAATCGGTGGAAGCTTTGCAGTATATGCAGCGGCTGATTCGGGAAGGCATTGCTCCTAAAGAGGTATTGGATTTTAAAGAAGGGGATTCCAGAGACTGGTTCCTTGATGGGAGAGCCGCATTCCTGCGAAGCGGCCCGATCGTATGGGGGCTATCTAACCGGGAGGACTCGAAAGTCAAGGGCCGGATCGGGATTGCCCCTCTGCCTGTCGGCCCGCACGGGACGACAGGAGGCTCAAGCATCGGCGGCTCGAGCCTGGGAATGAACGCCCGCATCTCCGAATCCCGTAAGGCGGCGGCGGTTGCCTTTCTCAAATTTCTGATCGGCGAAGAAGCGCAAAAGCAGATCGCCCTCGAGCACTCGAGGATACCGGTTATGAAACGAACCTTTGAGGACCCTGAAGTGCTCGCCTTCAATCCCTTTTACCGGGATATACCGGCCGTCTTGGCCAATTCGCATTTCCGGCCCAAAGCCGCCCATTATGCCGATATTTCATCGGTTCTGCAGATCGGTCTGCACGACGCCTTGAGCCAGGGCAGTCCGGCGGATAAGGTGCTTCAGGCAGTGGACCGGATTGTCGGAGAGCTGCCCTCCGTGGCGGAACCGGCTTCCGGACTGAATAGGCCATAGCCAACCGGCTGTCTAGGAATAAAAATTCAACAGATATCCGGTAATGGGAACGGGCAGATAAGAGCGAAGCCTTTTGTCGGGACCATAAGCGTAATTCATCAAGGCGCGGTAGGCGCCGTTTTGTTTATTCAACAAGGTTTCCGGTGAAGATGTGGTCAGTTGGTTTGCGGCATGGCATATATGATCGATGAGCCCGCTGCTTTCCGTCAACCGTGCCGCCACCATATCGAACCAGAAGCGGATTTGCGCAACCAGCTTCTCTTCATCCAACTGCAATGTGTCATCCGCTTGCTTCAGGATGCCAAGCTCTTCAAGAACATGCTGAGGCATACCTTCAAGCAGGTCGCGGCTTATGTCGGGATTCAGCACCTCTGCAGCCTCTTGCAGCGCGGCAATCAACTGATTGTAACCGGCAATGACTTCGGCAAACCGCTTCTTGATGGCCGCTGCATCCGGATACACGGAGAGGATAACAGATTCGGCCGAGGCCTCTTTCAGCATCAGCGTCAGACGCCCTTCATCCAGCTTCACCTCATTGGAGGCGGAGCTGACCAATGTACCCTCATTAATGGTATAGACGGCATTCTCCGCGGCCTGCACCATACGGTCAATACCTGTGAGGGCAACAGCCTCGCCGCGGACGTCCGTTAAGCTGAAAGCGCCGCTTGCCCCAGTGTGCTCCGCTCTCAGTTCCAGCGTCAGCTTATTTTCCCGGCGGTCACGGATAAGCAGTGCGGTTACCCCTGCTTCAGCATCGTTCACGGCACGGCGGATTCTTCGGAGCGCCTGTTCGTTGGTATCAGTGGGTCCGAAAGCAACAGACAACCGCCGGGTGTGACCGGTGCAGGAGCTCAACTCAAATTCGCACAGGCTTCCGGCCAAGGGGGAAATTTCCGTGCGTTTCTGTGCGAATCCGATGTTTCTTTGCATTCGCGCGACGCTGTCCAGCCGGATCAGATAGCTGTATATCCGGGCGTTATCGGTCACCTTGGCGCTTAATGCCGGCCCAGGCGCCCATTCTGCCGTTCGCCTGCTTAATATGGAACCGGCCGATGCATCCTTTAGCGTCTCGGCCGTCGGCTTCAAGGTTTCGGCGGCCGATAAAACGGCAGCCAGTTGTTCTGCGACCATTTGGGCAAACCGGTCAAACTCATACTGCACGTTAAGCTCGTCCGCCGCAGGTATGGCGGGAATAGGTTTGGGGGAAGGCAAACTTCCCGTTTGCCTATCCGGGTTATGCTCCCAATCATACCACTGGGTATGGATTCGGTAAGAACGGGACACACGTTGAATGGGATCGGTCATTGCCGTTCGCCTCACATTCGCTTCAGATGCTTAGGATCATTATAATTGCACTTCACTTTTTCCGTAAAATGGTTTTTCTTGACACCTCGACAGCTTCTACAGTATGATGGTTTATCAACCTTAACTTACACATAGGAGCTTGTTCCGAATCATGAACTGGATTCAATGGATCGTTATTGCGGGTGTTTTGATCATTTGCGCGGGCTTTATGGCGTTTGTCGCCAAAAAATATATGAAATAATATAACCTTTATATCGGTTTTTGTGTGAAATGGATTAACCTTCCGCTGCTGCGTTTCATACGATAAAGTACTTACTTTATGCGTAGGAAAGGCGGGCATCTCATGCTTCGAAAGCGTGTTCCAAAGCGGGATGACGCTGCGATCTTCGGGCTGGTGGAAAGGCTCCTGCTGCCATTCGCCCGGCAGACGCTGCCTGGGCTTCGTCTGAGCCGGAACACGATCAGGAATCGGCTCAAATCGTGCATAACCTTTGTGTATGCCGCTGCGGGAAACAAGACTGCGGGGTTTATTGCTCTGAAGCTTGAGAGAGACCGGCTGGCGATTGATATGCTGGCGGTCGACCCCAACTATCAGGGTCGCGGTATCGGTACGCGGTTGATGCGCCAGGCTGAGCGAACGGCGAGGGAACACGGGCTGCGGGAAGTCGTACTCTGGGTTGACGAAGCCAATGTGCAAGCGCAACGCTTCTATATAAAGCATGGCTATGAGGCGGTATATTACGATCATCGGTTGCGGTGTTATTTGTTGATGAAGTCCGTGTAACAAAAAACGTCCTCACCGGACGTTTTTTTGTTACTGCCGGCTTGCTCTCAGATGAGAGCAAGCAGCCACGCGATCCTGGAGGGGATGAACTCCATTCGGCTGCCGCCGAAAGGGGGAACCTGGGGCAGGGGCGCAGGGACTGCAGCCGTCCGTACACCGGCAGCCTTACTGGCTTTGGAGCCTGTTCTCCCTTTCCCGGCTCTGCTCTTTTTTGTTTTGCTCTGCAGCTTTACCGCCGGCTCGTCGTTTAAAATCAGCTTTCCTTTCTCCCATCGGCTCAATGTACCGATAAACTGCGCGCCGTTCTTCAGAATCACGCACACGGGTTTGCCGTAAAAAGCTTTGCAGACTTTTTCAGAAATAGGATGGATCGGTGTCACGCGAAATCACCTCCGTCGATGCATGCCTATACTTCAGACTATGCGGGCGTTTGTGGCGCCGTCCTAGACGAATGCCTTATGGAATCCGCCCAATTTCAGGAAAAAAAGCCTATGTTGAATCTCACTCCGGTTTTGGTTATGCTATAGGATATTGAGTAACAGATATTTCAAAACACTACATATAGAAAGAATGAGGGAACCATGACGAGTGCTGTGTTTATCATTTTTGGCGCGACCGGGGATTTGGCCCGCCGCAAGTTATTTCCGGCGTTTTACAGCTTATACCGCGAACGGAAGCTGGGCGATGATTTTGCCGTCATTGGATTGGCGCGCCGTTCGCGTTCAAACGAGCAGTTCCGGGACGATGTGCATGAATCCATTAAAGAGTTCGCCCGTTACAACGTAACCAAGGACGAGCAGTGGGATTCGTTCGCCGATCATTTTGAATATATGTCATTGGATATCAATGATGTGGAAGGTTTTCGCCGTCTTCGTGAGTTGACCGACCGTTTAGACGACAAGTTCGGCATCGGGGGCAACCGCCTGTTCTATCTGGCATTGGCGCCTGAGCTGTTCGGCAGCGTCTCGCATCATTTACAGGCAGGCGGATTGCTGGAATCGGGCGGCTGGCACCGCCTTGTCATCGAGAAGCCTTTCGGCTACGACCTGTCGTCGGCGGAGAAGCTGAACGCAGAGATCCGCCAGGTGTTCGAGGAAAAGGATATCTACCGGATCGACCATTACCTTGGCAAGGAAATGGTCCAGAACATCAACGTGGTGCGCTTTGCGAACACTTTTTTTGAGCCGCTGTGGAACAATAAGTACATCTCCAATATTCAAATTACGTTGAGCGAAACCATTGGCGTGGAAGAGCGCGGAGGGTACTACGATCGTTCCGGCGCGCTCCGGGATATGGGGCAAAATCATATGCTTCAGATGCTGGCCATTATGGCGATGGAACCGCCAAGCCGGATGCATCCCGAGGATATCCGGGATGAGAAGGTGAAGGTATTCCGCAGCCTGCGCGGCTTCCAATCGGCGGCGGAGGTGCGCGCGAACACGGTTCGCGGACAATATGTGGCGGGCACGGTCAAAGGGCGGCAGGTGCCCGGCTACCGCGAAGAGGATTCGGTTAATCCGGAATCGACGACCGAGACTTATTTTGCAGCCCGGGTGTTCGTCGATAATTTCCGCTGGGCGGGCGTGCCCTTCTACATCCGTACAGGCAAGAGACTTCCAGTCAAAACGACGGAAGTGGTTGTCGAGTTCAAGAATGTGCCGAACAGCGTATACTTGTCCCGTAAGCACAAGCTGGAACCCAATCTGCTGGTGTTCCGCGTAAATCCGCTTGAAGGCATCTATTTCAAAGTGAATGCGAAGCAGCCGGGTTCGGAAGGTGCGATTATTCCTGTAGCCATGGATTTCTGCCAGAGCTGCGAGGTGGGCCTGAATACGCCCGAGGCTTATGAGCGGCTTCTGTACGATGCGGCGCGCGGAGATTCGACCTATTTCACACGGTGGGACGAAGTGGCGCTTGCCTGGAAGTACGTGGATAAGATCGCTTCGGCTTGGGGAGAACGTACGGAAGACCTGCACTTGTATCCGGCCGGAACGTGGGGTCCCGAGCGCGGACAACAGCTCGTGGCGGAGGATGGCTTCCGCTGGTGGCCGGTGAACGGACAGGATGAAGGCGAAGTCGAATGGGTAACGACGCAGCGTTAAGCTGCAGGTTGATAAAAATGAAGAGCAAAACCGGGCGAGCCTGGTTTTGCTCTTGTTATTTTTATGGGTGGACAGGATTCGACTTCTTTTTTTTGGACCGGGAAATATGTTATGATGGAGAGTAAGCTGTTGCGCAACACAGGGGGATTCTTGCCATGTCAAGACGCAGTTTTATACGTTGGATGATCGCTTTGCTCTTTATGATCGGTGCGGCGACTACGGCACTCGTGAAGCTGCTCCAGAAAGCGATTGATTCGCAGCGCCCTCCGACTCAGCCCGTTACGCTGCAAAAGGCGGCGAGTGTATTGGAGCCCGATGCTATGCTTCCGGAAAGCGATCCTGACGCTGCGCAGTTTTCTTATATGATTTTGAGCGATCTGCACATTTCAACGGAGGTCCCAAGCACCATAAAGAAGCTGAAAGACGCGATAGAGGATATGAAGCAGTTCGGCATGCCTGTGGAGGCTGTTGTAATTACAGGTGATTTGACGGAATATGGTATGGAAAAGGAATATCAGGAGCTGCGCAAGATTCTGTCGGCCTATCCGCTGCCTACGGTGTATGCGAACATGGGCAACCATGATTACTACGACATTTGGATTGACCGCAAAGGGGCGTTCAATCCGGCTACGATGCCTAACGGCAAGACGGATTGGCAATCCCGCGAGCGGTTTCAGAAGTTTTTCGGCTTGCAGAAGCCGTACCACGACGATTGGGTAAAGGGTCACCATCTGATCTTGCTTTCGCAGGAAACCTATGTTCAGGAAAAACCGGAGGTCGGCGAAGGCGCGTGGTACTCCGACGAGCAGCTGGCCTGGCTGGAGCAGCGGCTGGCTGAGCATAAGGACGGCAAGCCGGTCTTCATCATGACTCATCAGCCGCTGCCGCCGGCAGGCCAGGACGGCCGTTCGCATCAATTGATTCGTGCGAACAAATTCCGCGAGCTGGTGAAGCCCTACAAGAATGTGTTCGTTTTTTGCGGACATCGTCATCACGATTTTCAAGGTACGGGGGAGCATTACGTTCAAGAAGGCTTTCACTACTTTCATAATTCCTCCGTCGGCCGTGTGCTGAATAAAAGCTATCAGCATGTCGACAAGGAGAAGTCGCAAGGACTGTACGTGCAGGTGTATAAAGACCGAGTGAGACTGCGCGGCAGGGAGTTCAGCAACCGCACTTGGATCAAGGAAGCGGACTGGACGGTGAAGCTGGTTTAAAAGGGCAGGTTGAAACTGACGAAATGACAAGGAAGGAACTGGAATAGATCATGAGTATCGGCACAACCGGTAAATTGCAAGAAGAGGTACAAAAACGCCGCACGTTCGCCATTATATCTCACCCTGACGCGGGGAAAACGACGCTGACCGAAAAGCTGCTGCTGTTCGGAGGAGCCATCCGGCTGGCCGGTACGGTAAAAGGGCGAAAAGCGAACCGTCACGCGACAAGCGACTGGATGGAAATCGAGAAACAGAGAGGAATTTCGGTTACCTCCAGTGTCATGCAGTTCGATTATAACGGCCATCGGGTGAATATTCTCGATACGCCTGGTCACCAGGATTTTAGCGAGGATACGTACCGCACCTTAACCGCGGCTGATAGCGCAGTCATGCTGATTGACTCGGCCAAAGGGGTCGAGGCCCAGACGAAGAAGCTGTTCCAGGTATGCCGCCAGCGGGGCATTCCGATTTTTACCTTTATCAACAAATTGGACCGCGAGGGACAAAATCCGTTCGACTTGCTTGAAGAGCTGGAGCAGGTGCTCGGCATCCGCTCGTATCCGATGAACTGGCCGATCGGCATGGGCAAGCAGTTTTGCGGCGTGTATGACCGGAAGCTGACCCAGGTGGAGCTGTTTCAGGGCGACGACCATAAAGAAATCAGCGTGCGCAAGGTAAGCGGATATGATGACCCGGTCGTAAAAGAAATTGCGGGAGAGTATTTCTATGATCAGCTCGTACAGGATTTGGAGCTGCTCGATGTGGCCGGTGACGAATTCGATTACGAAAAAATCCGTGCGGGCGAGCTGACGCCTGTGTTCTTCGGCAGCGCGATCAACAATTTCGGCGTGCAAACCTTCCTTGAGAACTTCCTGCAGCTCGCGCCTTCGCCAACACCGCGCAAAAGCACGGCAGGCTTGGTTGATCCGCTTAATGAGAAATTTTCCGGATATATTTTTAAAATTCAGGCCAATATGAACCCGGCACACCGTGACCGGATCGCTTTCCTGCGGATTTGCTCCGGCAAATTCGAACGCGGCATGTCGGTGAAGCACGTGCGTGTAGGTAAAGATATCAAGCTGGCGCAGCCGCAGCAGTTTTTGGCGCAGGACCGCGATATTGTGGAAGACGCCTATCCTGGTGACATTATCGGACTGTTTGACCCGGGCATCTTCCGCATAGGAGATACCCTATGTCAAGGCGGGGGGCTGGAGTTTGACGAGCTGCCGACCTTCTCGCCGGAGCTGTTCTCCAAGGTGACGGTAAAAAATGCGCTCAAGCATAAGCAGTTTCAGAAAGGCGTCGATCAGCTGACGGAGGAAGGCACGATCCAGGTGTTCAAAACGATCGGATTCGAGGACATGATTCTGGGTGTCGTCGGTCAGCTTCAGTTTGAAGTGTTCGAGTACCGCATGAAGGCGGAGTACGGGGTTGAGGTGCAGCTTTCGCGGATGAGCTATCAGTTTGCCCGCTGGCTTGTCGGAGACGAGATCGACCCTGGGAAATTCCGGATCAATTCGCAGCTGGTGAAAGACAAGAAGGAGAACTACGTGGCCTTGTTCGAGAACGAATATGCGCTGCGCACGGCGATGGAGAAAAACCCGAATCTCAAGTTTTTGGAGATGGCCCCCTAACGCTTCAATCCATAAGCCCCTTTTTCGGTCGGTTAGACCGGAAGAGGGGCTTGCCGTTTTCCGTCAGGCGCTATGAGCTGATCTTTACTTTGGTTAGGCTGCTGCCTTTATCCAATGGATGCCTGAGGGCATACAATATGTTGGGTTCAGGAGTCTGCTTCCGTCGGGCCGACCGGGCTCTTCGGCTAAGGAAAAGAAAGGTGGATGACATGGGCAAACGGAATAACCAGAGATACATTGTAAGCAAATGGGCCAAAACCAAGGCGCTGCTGCCTAATCGTTCCATTGCTAAACATATTCCCGATACGAGAGTGATAACGCGAAACTCTCTTCAGGATATGCTGTATCAATACGGAATGGTGTATGTTAAACCGGACAACGGGACTTATGGAAACGGCGTCATGCGCGTAGAACGAGAATCGGGTCCGGGCGGAATCCGGTACCGTTATCAAGCGGGAACGAGGGTCAGAACGTTTAACAGCTACGAGGCAATGTACAATTCCATCAAAAAGCTGATAGGAAAACGGAAATATCTGATTCAAAAAGGGATTCATCTGCTGAAATACAACAACCGGCGCTTCGACCTGCGGGTCATGGTTCAACAAAGTCCATCCAAACGCTGGGTGACAACGGGAATCATCGGCCGGGTAGCGGCTAAGCGCAAGGTGGTGACCAACGTGCATAACGGAGGCACGCTTCTGCCATTCGAAACGCTCCTGAAGGGGCATACGGGATCTGCGAGGCGCAGGGGGTTATTCCAGGGCTTGAAGCGGCTCGGTCTCTCAGTGGCCGAGCAAATGAAGACGAGATATGCGGGGATTAAGGAGCTGGGGCTCGACGTGGCGTTGGATCGGAAGCTTTATCCCTGGATTCTGGAGGTAAATACGGCCCCGGATCCGTTCATTTTCAAGAAGCTCAAGGACAAACGGATATACAGAAGAATATATCACTACTCGAAAGCATACGGACGGCTCTAAAGGGTCGTCTTTTTTTTGTTTTTCAGGCGGGCGGAGTCACAGAGGGTTGACAGGAAGTTTATACCAAGAGATAATGAACGCGTGTACATTTTATATATGGTATAGGCTGGAGGAGGTGGCTGGAATCGTAACCCGAAAGGAAGTCGCGGCGTTGGCGGGAGTATCCGAAGCGACGGTTTCCCGTGTGCTTAACGGCGTTGGCCCGATGAAGGAGGAAACGAAGCAGAGAGTGCTCCTAGCGGCCAGGGAGCTTAACTACCATCCGAACGCGATTGCCCAGAGCTTTGCCCGCCGCCGAAGCGGGAATCTGGGTGTGGTCCTTCCTTATGTACCGAAGGTCCATATTTTTTCTACCTATTATTTCTCCGAAGTTTTAAGCGGGATCGGAGCGCAGGTCAAGGAGTCTGGGTATGACATGCTGTTGATGTTCCGGTCGCCGGGAGAAGAAAGCGATTACACCCGAATGTTCCGTTCGCAGAAAGTGGATGCCTGCATCATTCTGGGGGCCATGGATACGCCTGGCGAACGGGCGGAGCTCAAGAAATTGGAAGAGGGCGGGTTCCCGTTCTGCCTGGTCAACCAGCATTATGCCGGGGAACGTTATAATGAGGTCGATGCCGATCACGAGACGGGGAGCTATCTCGCCGTTCGTCATCTGCTGGATTCGGGGTACCGCGGGATTGCTATGCTCAACGGGCCGCCGCCCTTCTCCAACAGCGGCGACCGGCTGCGCGGGTATGCCAGAGCGCTGCGGGAAGCGGGGCTTCTGGAGCCCGGCACAGAAGCGGGGGTCCGCGACGGCATTCCGCCGCATTGGTATTATGAGGGCAATTACAGCCGCACCAGCGGGTATAAGGCGGCGGCAGAAATATACCGTCATCTCGGCCGGATCGATGCGATATTCGTTTCGAACGACCGGATGGCGGTAGGCCTCATGCAGGGGTTGCGGGAGTTGGGATGCATACCGGGCAAAGATCTTGCCGTCATTGGTTATGACGATTCCGATGCCGCCCGTATGACGGATCCGCCGCTCACCAGCGTAGCTGTACCGTTCTATGAGATGGGACGGCTTGCGGCGAAAAACCTGCTGCTTCGCTCGGCAGGGGGACCGGAGGCAGATGCCGGCTTGGATGCCTTTCAGCTGAAGCTGGAGACGAAGCTCATTATTCGTCAATCCTGCAGGAAAAAATCTTAAGCTGCCAAGAAGAGAATCAGCACTTATGGAGGAGGCGGAATTCAGAATGAAGCAGGTTCGAGTGGGGATGGTCGGTTACAAATTTATGGGCAAGGCACACAGCCATGCCTATCGTGATTTGCCGATGTTTTTTCCGAAGACGGCCAAACCGGTGATGAAGGCGATCTGCGGCCGTGACGCTGACGGGGTAGCGCAGGCGGCGGAGCAGTTTGGCTGGGAAAGCTATACGACCGATTGGCGGGAGCTCGTAAAGCGGGACGATATCGACCTGATCGATATCAACGCACCCAGCGATGCGCACAAAGCCATTGCGCTTGCCGCCGCGGCCGGCGGCAAGCATGTGTTCTGCGAGAAGCCGCTGGCGCTGACGCTCAAGGATTCCCGCGAAATGCTGCAGGCGGTCGAGGCGGCGGGCGTGAAGCATATGATCGGCTTCAACTATCGATTCGCTCCGGCGGTGCAGCTGGCCAAAAAGCTGATTCAGGAAGGGCGGCTCGGGCATATTTATCATTTCCGCGCCTGGTTTTTGCAGGATTGGATCGTAGATCCCGATTTCCCGCTCGTATGGAGGCTGCAAAAGGAGGTTGCCGGTTCCGGCTCACACGGCGATTTGGGTGCGCATTTGATTGATTTGGCGCATTTTCTTGTCGGTGAAATGAAGGAAGTGATCGGCATGAGCGAGACCTTCATCCGGGAACGTCCGCTGCCGAGCACGATGACCGGGCTCAGCGCCAAGGGCGGCAGGGATGCTCCCCGCGGTCCGGTAACGGTGGATGACGCGACGCTGTTCCTTGCCCGTTTTGCCGGCGGCGCGCTCGCAAGCTTCGAGGCAACGCGCTTTGCCCCGGGGCACCGCTGCACCAACGCGTTTGAGATCAACGGCAGCAAGGGCAGCGTGAAGTTTGATTTCGAACGGATGAATGAGCTGCAGGTCTATTTTACCAAAGACGCGGAGGATGTTCAGGGCTTCCGGCGGGTGCTGGCGACTGATCCTTCCCACGCCTACTCCGAAGCCTGGTGGCCGCCGGGCCATACGATCGGTTACGAGCACACGTTCATTCATGAAACGGTTGAGCTGATGCAGGCGCTTGCGGAGGACCGCCAGCCGGTTCCGAATTTTCATGACGGCGTCAAATGCCAGCAGGTGCTCGAAGCGGTCGATTTATCCATTGCAGAGCACCGGTGGGTTCAAGTAGACGAAGTATGACGAAGGAGTGACGGCCATGAAACAAGCGTTGATCGTATGGGGCGGATGGCCCGGTCATCAGCCGGAGCAGGTGGCGGCTATTTTTCGGGGCATCCTGGAGGGCAGCGGCTATGAGGTCGAAGTATCCGATAAGCTGGAAGCTTTCGCCGATGTGCAAAAGCTCATGGCGCTGGACCTGATCGTGCCCGTATGGACGATGGGCGAAATCGGCGAAGAGCTGGTTAAGAACGTTTCGGCGGCGGTTCAAAGCGGCGTAGGGATCGCCGGATGCCATGGCGGCATGTGCGATTCATTCCGTAAGAGCGTGCACTGGCAGTTTATGACCGGAGGCAACTGGGTTTCTCATCCGGGCGGCGACGGCGTGGAATATACGGTCAACATCAAAAACAGTTCGAGCCCGCTGCTCGAAGGGATCGACGATTTTACGGTCAAGAGCGAGCAGTACTACCTCCACGTCGATCCGGCGGTGGAAGTGCTGGCTACGACACGTTTTCCGGTGGTGCCGGGGCCTCATTCGCTGAACAAAGCGGTCGATATGCCTGTGGTTTGGACAAAACGCTGGGGGGTAGGCCGGGTATTCTACTGCTCTCTTGGGCATCAAGCCGATATCGTGGAGATGCCTCCTGTGAAAGAAATGATGCGCAGGGGACTTCTTTGGGCGGCTGAAGGCAAAGGGCTGGCCGCCTATCAAACGGGCGTGGCCGGAGAGAATTTATTCTAGCATCGCGTCTCTGGAGGGACATTTCCTATGCAAAAGCTGAAAGTGGGCATGATCGGCTGCGGTAAAATTAGCAGCATTTATTTTCAAAATTGCAAAGCGTATCCCGTCCTGGAGGTAGCCGCCTGCGCGGATTTGAATGTGGCGCGCGCCCGGGCAAGCGCTGAAGAACACGGCGTACCCAAGGCGTGTTCGGTATCCGAGCTGCTGGCAGATGCGGAAATCGATATCGTGATTAATTTGACGATCCCCGCCGCGCATGCGGAAGTGTGCCTTCAGGCACTGGACGCCGGAAAGCATGTGTATGTGGAGAAACCGCTCGCCGTTACGCGGGAGGAGGGCCAAGCGATTCTGGCCAAAGCCAAGGAGAAGGGCAGGCTGATCGGCAGTGCGCCGGATACCTTCCTTGGAGGCGGCATTCAAACCTGCATCAAGCTGCTTGATGACGGATGGATCGGCACGCCCGTAGCGGCCTCGGCGTTTATGATCGGCCGCGGCCATGAGCATTGGCATCCCGATCCGGAGTTTTACTATGCCAAGGGCGGCGGACCGATGTTTGATATGGGGCCCTACTACTTGACGGCGCTGGTCGCCATGCTGGGGCCGATCCGCAGAGTGACGGGCTCTACGCGAATCTCCTATCCTGAGCGGACGATCACAAGCCAACCCAAATTCGGCCAAACGGTAAAGGTGGAGACGCCGACGCATGTGGCCGGGGTGATGGATTTTCACAGCGGCGTGATCGGAACGATCACCACCTCGTTCGACGCGTTCGGCGGAGCGCAGGTTCCGCGGATTGAAATCTATGGAAGCCAGGGTACGCTCAGCGTTCCCGATCCGAACACCTTCGGCGGCCCCATTCGTATAAAACGCCACGATCATAAGGACTGGAGCGAGATTCCGCTCATGCACGGCTATACGGAGAACAGCCGCGGTCTGGGTGTGCTGGACATGGCATATGCCGTGATCAACGGCCGTGCGAACCGCGCCGGCGGCGAGCTCGCGTATCATGTGCTCGAAGCCATGCACGGGTTCCATGATGCGGCTGATGAAGGCAAGCATTATATCATGCAGAGCCGTTGTGAACGGCCGGTCCCGATGCCGCTCGGTCCCGTTCACGGGATATTGGACTAACTCATGACAAAGCGTGCAGAGTGGAGTCATTCTGCACGCTTTTGTGTTCCTTTATGCGGTGGGAGAAGCATGGCTTAGATGTTCTTTTAACGTATGGACCATCTGGTTTTGTTCATCGGCGCTGCTGTTTTTCCAGATCATTTCGAACAGCACGCCAAGCCCGGGCAGCACACGCTCCTCGCCGTCAATCGAATCCTCAATGACACCCTTCAGGTCATCGTCATTTTTGCCATGCACACGCTGAATAATGGCTTGTCTCAAACTCAAGTTCATCGGATGTTCCTCGCTTTTCGTCTTTTTCCATTTATTAATATGTACACCCGTGCGTCAAATCATGCTTGGGCCGCCGCAGTTTTGATGGAGGCTGCTTCGTTTTGATATAATAAAACAAAGCGAAGGGAGATGCGTCCTCATGGCAATGAAAAAGCAATTCGCCGTGATCGGCATGGGGCGGTTCGGCTCCAGCGTTGCCAAAACTTTATCGAGTCTCGGGTATGAAGTACTTGCCATTGACCAGAGTGAGCAGAGGGTTCAGGAAGTTTCCAATATCGTTACCCACGTCGTACAGGCGGATTCAACGGATGAAGAGGCGGTCCGCGCGCTCGGCTTGCGGAATTTCGACGTCGTGGTGGTGGCTATCGGACAAGACATACAGTCGAGTATTCTGACAACCATTATTTTGAAAGAAATCGGCGTACCTATGGTCGTTGTGAAGGCGCAGACCGAGCTGCAGGGTAAAGTGCTGAAGAAAATCGGAGCGGACAAGGTGATTTATCCCGAGAGGGACATGGGCCAACGGGTCGCGCATCATTTGATTTCAGCCAATATTCTGGATTACATCGAGCTTTCCGAGGATTACAGCATTGCCGAGATTCAGGCCAGCCGGCAGATGATCGGACAAAATCTGAGACAGCTGGATATCCGGGCCCGGTACGGCTGCAACGTTATAGGTATCAAAACGGGAGAAAAAATCAATATTGCCCCGAAAGCCGAGGATACGGTTAAAGCCCATGATATTCTTATCGTAGTGGGAAGTAATACGGATTTGCAGCGATTTGAGAAGACTTTTGAGGAATAGGTGAACAGGTAGTGGATATCAAGGACCCGTTAGTGAATCGCGGAGCGGAGACGATCATCAGCTCAGTGCAAAATCCAAGGATCAAGCAGTGGACCGAGCTGCAAAGCCGTAAGGGAAGGGAAAAGCAGGGCCGCTTTCTGATTGAGGGTATTCATTTGGTGCAGGAGGCGCTGCGCTCCGATCTGATTCCCGAGGTAGTGGCTTATTCGGATGAGCGGGCCGAAGCCTGTGCCGATCTGCTGCAGGAGGCGGCAGAGCGAGGGGTGGAGCTGGTTCAGGTGACGGAGGCGGTCTTGGCCAAATGCACGGATACCCAAACACCCCAGCCGGTTTTCGCGGTTGTTCCGAAGCTGCCGTGGCGGGCGGCGGATTTGATTTCGGCCAGCGAACAGGACGGACTGGTTGTTGTTATTGACGGCATTCAGGACCCCGGCAACCTGGGCACGATCATCCGCAGCGCCGATGCGGTCGGCGCCTCCGGCGTGCTGCTCGGCAAGGGTACGGTCGATCTATACAACCCGAAGACGGTGCGCTCCACCATGGGATCGCTGTTCCATCTGCCTATTGTACAGGGAGACTTGGCGCAATGGCTGCCGGAAGCAGCCTCCCGCGGTATCCAGGTGGCGGCCACCCGGCTTGAGGATGCGGTCAGTTTCTACGACTATGACTTCCGTCGCCCCACATGGTTTGTGATCGGCAACGAAGGCCAGGGCGTATCCGCAGAGGTGCAGCAGCTTGTACAGCGCCACGTGCGCATTCCGATGCAGGGCCGCGCGGAGTCGCTTAACGCCGCCATGGCGGCAACGGTCGTGCTCTTTGAAGCGATGCGGCAGCGGGGATTTAACAAATAAAAAATTCCCGTCTAACTCCAAGAAAACTGTCGCTGAATAAAAATTAGCTTAGCAACAAGACCAAAGACTGGAAAATGCACGGGTCTTTCCCCAAGCGTTTCTCCAGTCTTTTTCATCCGCCGCGGCGATCAAAAGCAGGAAAAGACAGGGCAAAGGGAGAAGAAACTAAGGGGATCAGGAATGCCATAACCTAAGCAAGACAAGGGTTTAGGGCTTCGACATGGTAAGATATCCGATCTTTTCTCAAGCCATTTCTCAACGCTTTTTCCAAGCCGAATTCCTAATCCCCATCCCCTCACCCCTGCTTTCAGGGACAACAATTATTATCTCGTTTCGTTCACAATTGACCCGGTTTCTTTCCAATTTTCACTCGGTTCAACCTGACATGAAGGGACATGAATTATTTTCCCGAAAATCGGGTTGAAGCCTTGTGGGTCAAGGGATTGGGGCGTGTTGGAAGAGGGCGATTTTTGTGACAGTAATTTTTATTTGATTACAGGGGATTTTCAACAAATAAAAATTCCCGAGTTTCCCACCAAATAACTATCCAGGAATAAAAACAACTGTCCTCCAATTCACCAAAGACTGGAAGCCGGTCGGATATTCCTCCGATCCATCTCCAGTCTTTTTTCGTTTGCCGCGGCGGAAACAATGCAGGAAAAAGCAGGGATCTCCTCGAATACTTTTCTCAAGCATATTTCAGCTAAAACTCAAGCGTGGCAAGGGTTTGAAGGACAGATAGGGATAAGGGATGTAGGGGAGCAGGGAAGGGAAACTCCTATTCCTGTTACCCTGATCCCTCACCCCTAATCCCTGCTCGTCACCCACTAATTTTTATCTCGTTTCGTTCACAATTGAACCAGATAATCCCATTTTATTGGCCCGTTATTTTGCTCCGATTGCCGTTTAATTTTTATCTCGATTTTGACTCGAAAATGCCTCTCATGCCTGGTGGGGCAAGGAGTTGCGGCGATTGGGAGAAAATGGTGGGGGAAGACGGGAATTTTTATTTTCTTACAAAGTAATAGGATTTTGGGGATAGGGAGATAGGGTTTAAGAATCCAAGAGAATTGGAGACAATTCGATGAAGAATGATTACTTTGAAGTGAGCATTTCATTGCATTATGAGGATTTAACCTGGATTGCGAAGCCATTCAAATACTATTTTGATCCTTTGAATACATACTCTGTTTCAGTTGAGCTTGAACAATTTCCAACTCAGATCATCGAACGCATAAAGATTGAATTGAAGAATGAAATGATGAATGGTCGAGAAATATACAAATTCCTAAATGAAATTAAAAAGAAACTGGTGCAGCCAAATGTAGAAGGTGTTGTTCATATACACTTTAAAGCGGTATTTATTAACGGACCCATATATTAATTTAGTTTTTAAAAAACTGTCGAGAATTTATGTAGAGCATGTAGGAGAGTATCCCGCGAATAAACTCATATAGGAGCAAAATAAAGTCGTATTTAAGCCGAGTAGAACCAGGGTTTTGTCCTGATGTTTGCTCGGCTTTTTGTATGTTACCGATCTGCTGCTTGTAAGAAAATGGAGGGCTCTTCTCGAATGTTATATCTAATGGATTAATCGCATTAAGTTTAGGTGTGGAAAGGGTTTGGAGGTTCTCGTGGGAACAGGGATAAGGGTCTTTCTCAAGCTTTGAATCCGGCTTAAACCCATACAAAACGTCCCGTTATCCATTAATTAGTTTCCCCTGAAAAAATCGAATTTTGTAGAGTCAATATGGTTCCTCTAACAATATGTTGGCTCTATCGAAAGCAACTCTCACTATATGTTGTGCCATCTGAAAGTTCAGTTTTTAGAAAACTGAATTTTTCAGGAGACACTAATTAAAGCAGGTTTAGGTCAGGAAATGTCGAATTAGTAGGTATTTCCCACAAAAGCAAATCCCTCAACCGATGAGGAAATCGTCAGGATGGATTTATGGCTTACGGAGAAGAAGCAAAGATCGGACAGTGGTCGCTGGATAAACTGGCCTTCCTTGAACGTTACCTTCCCGCATATTTGAGAGCAACGAAATCCGCACTACATAAATACTATATCGACGGTTTCGCAGGACGTGGAGAATGGGTCAATAAGCGAACAGGTCAAAAAGTTGCTGGATCCGCCGCTATTGCTCTGCAATATGCCCAACAGTTCACGCACTTATTTTTCGTTGAGTTTGATGAAGAACGTGCTGAACACCTCCGCGAATTAATTCGGATTCATAATGCAAGTCATAAGGCAACTGTTTTTGTTGGAGATTGCAATTTGCTTTTAAGTGAAGTCGTTAAAAGGATTCACCCTTCAGCTCCAAGTTTTGTTTTTCTCGATCCATCATCGGATTGGATTGTCAACAGTAAATCAGACAATTTTTTTAAGGGCTTCTTGGCGATACTGAACAGGCGTCATATAGCCTAAGGTTCCATGAATGCGATACTTGTTAAACCAGTTTACGTAATCGTAT
>NZ_FNDY01000034.1 GCF_900099895.1 Paenibacillus naphthalenovorans | reverse complement strand
AATGAATTAACATTTACTCCTTATCCGTGTTGATAATTTTCCTTAGAACCGCAATGGTTTATCTCTCTATGCTTGGATGAAGTTCAAGCACGAACTGATCGTTCCTTTGCCACTTCTCTTTTCGGTAAACAGCAAAATCAACAATGGACTTCAACATTTCGTTTTTCTTTGCCGGGTCCTTGGTCTTATGATATAATTTTAATATTGATTTGATCTTAGGGACGATATTTGTTTTTTTGTTCGCCCTAGTCATTTCATTCTGTATCTCAGATTTTATTTTTTCAATCGCCTGTTTAATCGATTCTGTACGTTCTGCCAATATCTTAGATCGTTCTAGGTAAGTTTCGATACTGTAGATCCCTTTTTCGAGGTAGTCGTGGAGACTACCTTTTTGTTTTTCTGTATCGCTCAATTCACGTTCTAATGTTTTCAGAGCAGTTTGCCTAGCTTCAACACCCATGTTTGGTGAATTTTTTCGCTCCTTTAGTTCGATCTTGAGTTGAGCCAACCATTGCTCCAAACTCCAAAGTAGCTTTTCCTCTACATACGCCGCCCTGGATGATCTATTAACGCAAAATTGGTTATAACACTTGATATGTGCAGGTTGGTTAGTATACGGTCTAAGTACCATGGATGAGTTACAGTATCCACACCGAATTAAACCGGCGAGAGGGTTGGTTATACCGTTTTCTAGCTGATACGGCACGTGATACTTTCCTTTTAATATTTTCTGAGCTTGGTTGAATAGCTCTTCACTAATTAGTGGTTCATGCTTCCCTTTAGCGTCTATCCACTCTTCTTTCGGCCTTGACTTGATATCCCGTTGTTTTCCTGGGGTGGTGGATTTCTTCTGTTCTTTTCGGCCCCATTGTATTCTGCCAATGTAAACGGGGTTTTTGATTATATTTAAAACAGATGATGATTTCCAAAGGCCACCTGTATAAGTTCTGCAAAACTTGTTCAATTCAAGCGCGATCTTATTTGCCCCTACTTTCTCACGTTTACCATTCACTTCAATCCCGTTGGCGTACCAATCAAAGATTAGTCGCACAATATTCGCCTGTTCTGGATCCGGTACCAAGAAGCGCTCACGATCCGTCTTATGAATCTGATATCCGTATGGTGGCCGTGTGGCAATATAGTTTCCTTCCTGAACGGAACGTTTACGCCCGCCCTGCATCCGGCGAGTTATCGTTTTGAGTTCGTGCCGCGCAAAGAATGCCTGAAACTCGGACATAGTTTCATCCATTTCATTACGCAGGTCATATGTCTTGAGAGGCGTTATAATAAGTGTATTCGCATTTCTGAACGTCTCTAGTATCAATCCTTGTTCCTGCATGTTTCCGCGGCCTAACCGATCCATATCCATTACGAGAACTCCGTCGTACAATCCTGAGTCTACTTCCCGTAGTAATTCTTGCATTTCAGGTCGATGAAGAAGGGATTCTCCGGATACAATTTCCTCACGAATCTTGATGATATTTAAATTTCGCTCTTTCGCAAACCGAAGCAGCGCTTTTTTATGCTTGGCTAATGTTTCTCCCTCGCCGCGCATTTCTGCTTCCATGTCTGCACGGCTTTTTCGGAGATATATTGCTACTCGTTCCATGATGATCCTCCTTTCATGTTTTATCTTATCAACGTTCTCATATCTGCACAATTGGAAAAAAAGGCTCTTCGTAAAAACGTGTTGAAATAAATTCTTTGTTCAAACTATCAAAAATCGTAAAAGTGTGTTGAAATCACCCCCTAAAATAGTACAATGGTAATAAAAAGGAGGATGAAAAAATGGTAAGAGACATTAAGTTTCGTGGGTGGGATACCCTCCATAAAACTATGACCACTAACCTTCATGATGATTACATCATTGGTGAATGGGCAAGAGACCCCAGATTCGTTGTCTTGCAATACACAGGGCTCAAGGACAAACAAGGCGTTGAGATATATGAGGGTGATGTTGTTGAAGTTACCGAGATGCCTAACAGCCCTGACGAACGACACTATGTTGCGGAAATCATTTATAAAGATGCTTGTTTTTTGATCAAAGAATCAGGCAAGATCGAAATACCATTAAGAGAGATTACTTACGAGCCTTATTCTAACGGGTATCATCCATTGACATGCTCAGTCATCGGAAACAAATACGAAAACCCAGAGTTGATAGCCTAATGAACATAATCAAACTACCAAAATATCCATGTTCCTTTTGCAAGAAGAATGAAGCTACTCAGCTATGTGATTTCGTTGTCGGTTATGCCTGGACCAGCATGAAGGATGAAAAGGGACGAATGATCGGTCGCTATCATGAAACTTGTAATAATCAGATTTGTAAATCGTGTGCAACGAATCATGCAGGATATGACCTCTGCCCTTCGTGCAATGAGTTGTACAAATTGATACAAAAAAAACACGATAGGCGTATAGGGAACTTCCTTATTGATTTAGTGTCTGGCAGGGTTTCGCAATGAACATACTGAACATCCCATCACTGAAAGTCACTAAAACAGAACTAAAAGAACATGGCTACGAAATATGGGCAGAGGTCGCGAATCCTCCAGACTTCTGCCCTAATTGCGGCTCATTAGAAGCCAAGCTTTCGAAATTCGGAACCAAACGTCAATTATTCATGGACTTACCTATCCACGGCAAACGTGTCGGCATCATCCTTAACCGCCAGCGTTATTTGTGCAAAGACTGCGGATCGACGTTCCGCGAGATACTTTGGGATATTGATGACGACCACATGTGCACCGTTCGATTCAAAGAATACGTCCAAGAGCAATCGCTAAAGCGTACATTCACCAGTATTGCGGATGAACTTGGCATAAGCGAAGGCACGGTACGAAACATCTTCAACAAGTACATTGACTTCCTTGAAACATCTCATCAGTTTGTTACGCCAAGATGGTTGGGTATCGATGAAATCCATATACTCGGCAAACCCAGAGGCGTAATCGCCAATGTAGAAGAGAACGTCTTAGTTGATCTTCTGGTGGACCGCAATAAAGAGACCATTATACGCTATTTAAGCCATCTGCCTGACCGCGTAGGCGTTGAAATCGTCACGATGGATATGTGGCAACCTTACCGCGATGCAGTTCGCCAGACGCTTCCCAATGCCGTTATAGTCGTTGATAAGTTTCATGTCGTGCGAATGGCTAATCTGGCGGTTGAAACAATCCGCAAGAATATCCGCAAAGAATTGGACGCAAAGCAACGCAGGCAGTTGAAAAATGATCGTTTCTTGATGCTTAAACGCCGTAAGGACTTAACGCCGATGGAGCAGATTATCCTTGATTCCTGGACGCTTAACTTCCCCCGTCTCAAGCAAGCCTACGAGCTTAAAGAAGCATTCTATGAGATATGGGAAGCATCCGACGCAAAGGAAGCACAAGAGCGTTATACAGCTTGGCAAGCATCTATTCCAGACGGGATGAGATCGGCATTCAGCGACATCATCAAGGCTTACGGCAACTGGCAACATGAGATCAATAACTATTTCACTCATAGGGTTACAAATGCCTATACAGAGTCCATAAACGGCTTAACAAGGGTGGTGAACCGTATGGGACGTGGTTACTCATTCAAAGCTCTCAGGGCAAAAATGCTGTATTCAGAAGGACTACATAAGAAAGCGAAAGCCAACTACAAGAAATCCGTTGAACTGATGTACAACATGTTCACTTACCAACGTCCTGAAATCGAAGAGCAAACCGTCACACTCGGAACAGACATTTCAACCCTAATCAAACGTATCGAAGAGGGGTCATTATGACCCTTTTTCAATACACTTTTACGAATAACCGAAAAAAAGAAAAAGCCCCGGAGGGCTTAGTAAATAAATGTGTTTCTCACTCTTTTTGATTTTATCATATACGGAATCCAGATGACGCATGTTATTAAAGCTTTAAACAGTTGACCCCATTGCTCTTCTATCACACGCTTGTCGATTTCAGGAACAATGCTGATTATCAATATGTAAATAAATCCAAATATGAGTGCAGATAAGTAAAATAGTATCATTGTTTTGGAGAATGCTTTTTTAAGTCTAAAACACTGATAAGCTGCGAGTAAAAGAATTGACAAGTTAAATAAATTGAAAACTGTTTCAAACAACACAGCGAAAGCAAGTGTTGGGCTATACTCAGATATCTCCTGTATTCTTGCGGACGTATACAATGGCATTAGTGTATCTAACAAATAAAACAGTGATTGACCAAATGCAATTATTGCCCCAAGTGCAACTAAATAGAGCCACCCGCCAAATCCAATCGGATAATTGGCATCAATGTAATCACCTGCTACTGAGGCCGAAGCTTCATCTCTTGTTTTTTTATTTTCCAAAAATCTACCTGCTATAGCGAGTGTTAATGAAAATATCCAGATTAACAACAAAACAATTATCCATTGAATGAAAGGGGAATCTAAACCACTTATCTTCCATTCATAATAACACCAATATAATTGTGAAATTACAGGGAATATGAAAGATAATATAGCCGCTGCAATACCGCTGCTGTTGTATGCTATAACAAGCGTCCAAATATGGATAATAACACTACCTGCATATACAAGAAATGCCATTAAACTTGCTAAGCCTACGAATAATGAACTCAAACTAAACAACCTTCTTCACTTTTCCCCATCGGCTGGGGGATTTGCTTATCTTCCTCCGTAAAACATAGATATTTCCGTTCAGTTGGATCGTTATTGCCGAATTCATTGAATTAGTGGTTGGATTCAATTGATATTGTGCCGCAGACAGCAACAAGGATGATTCAAGCATATGAGCAATTTGGAAATCGTACGACGTCGTACGATTTACCAACCGGAAAAATATTTGAGATGCTTTCGCTTTCATTAAAAGCATCATCTAGGTCTCGTAAATCTATTTTTCCGTCGTCTTTATTCATAATCTCACCTATATCGTTCCCCATCGGCTAGGGGATTTTCTCGCGTCATCAAAATAATATATTTACCATAAATTTTACACAATGAAACTTTAGTACTCTATGAAAGTTCAGAATTTTGATGCAATATGTATGAAACTGTGACAAATATCACATATTTTTTCCGCTTATTTGTCATATTCTGAAACGTAAGGGCTACCAAAACCCATTTTTTATCTTGAATGGGAACGGTTGTTCTTATATAATAGAAACACTAACATAAGAGGCGGTTGATGTGATGGAGCAAAGAGATCAGAAGGGACAAGAAATCTTTGACGAAATCCAGTCAATAACGAATGAGCACCCAGAAACGTTTATGCAAGACGTTATGAACATTATATTACGTTACTATGATTCTTGTCCTTCATCAGATTTATCGGCTACATAATTCTCAACAATCAATTTCACTATTCCCTCTAGCTGCTTCTTCTTAGCTGGGTCTGATAAGTCGATCCCGTATTTATCTGCAATTTCGGCAATTACAGCCGCGTTTTTATGAGCCTCCAGGACACCATTCGAGACCAGCGAGGCTCTCTTTGTATCAGAAATACCCAATAGATAATCCACCGATACATCATAAAACCTAGCTATTTTCTCGATCGTTTCTATGTCTGGCTCCCGATTCCCAGATTCATAATTAGAATATGTAGTTCTTACTATACCTAATCTTTTTGCAGCCTCTGTTTGCGATATTCCTTTCTTTTCTCGTAGTTTTCTCAACCTCTCTATTTTCAAGATTATTACCTCCATTCAAGTACGAACATTATTATTATAATGATTCAATTCGAATCCTTACACCTTCTGATTCAAAAAGAATAAAATATGTGTTGACAGATTCGTTATGAATCAGTATTATGTAATTGTAAGGTGATTCAATACGAAACAGAAAAGGCGGTGAACAAGTATGGAAAAACGTTTATGGTTAATCGAAAAAAGAGGAAAATTAACTCAATCTCAAGTTGCTATTTTGTCCGGTATTAGTCGCACAGCATATTCAAACATCGAAAATGGTAGAGGTTTGAGTGTTGCTGTAGCAAAGAAAATTGCATCAGCTTTAAAGTTTGACTGGAAGATTTTTTTTGATCAAAAGAGATTCGATATGAATCAAAACAAAACAGCATAAGGAGATGAAGAAAATGAATCAGTTAAAAGTAATTGAACAAAAAGGTATTAGAGTATTGACTTCTGCTCAACTTGCTGAAGTATTTGGAACTGATTTTAAACGAATTAATTACAACTTTAATTACAACAAAGAAAGATACGAAGAAGGGAAACATTTTTTCGTTCTAACCGGCGATCAAAGAAGAGAATTCATTAACGAGCATGAAATTCATGCTTCCTTAAAAACAGCCCACACCATATACCTCTGGACTGAAAAAGGTGCGTTCCTTCACGCAAAATCACTTAACACCGATCAGGCATGGGACGCATATTCAAAGCTCGTTGATGACTATTACAAGAAAGTAGAAGAATCTAAGCAATCTCAGCCTGATCTATCCGCACTAAGCCCACAATTACAATTCATGATCATGATGGAACAGAAACAAAAAGCACTCGAAACTAAACAAGCCCAGCTTGAAGAAAGGATCAACGATGTTGAGGAAGTAAAAACGACCGTTAACAACATCGCCGAATATATAACCGCGGTACCGGATCATGCCAAAGTGGTAAGCACGGTCAATGAATTTGCCAGGTGGACTAGACTTGGACACAACGAAGTTTACAACAAGGTATATGAAATCCTTAAAAGGATTCATGGCATTGATGTTAGACAAAGGGTAGAAAACGAACGCGAACGCATCCAGAAAGAATACAACCGGAAGTCAGGCAAATGGTACTCCGAATCTACCCTGAAATCAAAAGTAAACGGAATTGACATTATGGTTCGAATGGGCTGCTTGGATAAATTCAATAACATCTTAGTCGGATTACTTTCGCAAGAAAAAATAAAAACCACATTGCGACGTGTTAAATAGGACGGTGAATCAATGAAAAAAACTACCAACTATGATGACAAAAATTGACGGAGTAGAAGTTTCATTTAGAGATTACTTAAGAGAAGTGGATAACAGTAACTTGTACGAATCAGACATTCAAGAGATTCTGCAAAATTGGAGACACGCTGATTGGGTTTACACAGATGATTATATTGCCCCTATTGCAGTGCAAGTCATAACAGATGCGTGTGAACATGATTCCGAACTGTACAAAAAAATTATGACTGTAATTGAAGAAGCATACTTAAAAATTGGACCGAAAATTAGAGAACAGCCAATTATAACTCGCATTAAGTAAAGGAGCGTGAATACATGCAAACTGTCCAAGCCAGAAGACATATACATCACCATAGAGGTGATGACATGGATAAGAAGCCAGCAGAGATTTTATATCACGGCGGGACAGTTATCAAAATATTCGCGCCGGATCCTATGACTGATGAAGAACGAAAAGTAAAAATGGATCGTTTGGAAGCGGCGATATGGGCCATCATTGATGAGTGTCACGAACGCGGCGAGGCGATATAAGCCTCTCCTTAGTGGACTAGCCCCATTAAATATACCCATATATGAGTAAATAGTCGCGGTTAATTTATAAAAGGGAGAGATTAACATGACCTGCACCGGCTGCAACCGTAAAGCAAAGTACCTTGTACATGAACATCTTCAACCGCACTGTGAAGAATGCATGCTTGAGTCACTATGTTCAGTGCCTACGATGGTGATTGATTTAGAGAGCTGGGAGGGGAAGCAGAATGAGCGAAAAAGTGAAGTTGCCTAGGGAAGTGGCGGAAGCGATTGAACGTTTTAGAAATATTGGATGCGATAATGCATCAATCATTTACACATTTGCAAGCGGCGAAGACAAAAACAATATCGATTTCGCAAATTATGCCGCTGATAATTTTGACACACTACTGCAAGCCCTCGTCAACGGATACGAAGTAGAACAGACACCAGAAGAAATTATAAAGCATCTATACGACAACATGTTTTCACCAAACCAAGATGCTTATCGAAACGGCATGATCGACACACTGAACGCGTTAAATATCAAAATCAAAGGAGTGAACGACTAATGACCTTATCGCGTGAAGAAATACTCGCTATGCCATCTGGGAGAGAGTTGGATGCGCTGGTGGCTGAAAAGGTGATGGGGTGGAATGTGAAATTCATGGGCGACATTTTATGGGGGTGGATGTACTCAGAAACCGAAAGAAACCGTTGGTACAATGTACCTAAATTTTCCGCTGACATATCCGCAGCATGGAAAGCGGTGGAGAAGATGAAAAGAAACGATTGGGTATTCGTCATTAACTCTATAAGCGAAGAATGGACAGCATTGTTTTACTTAGACCGGATACATGAGCACGAAGTCACATGTAATTCAGCCCCCGAAGCCATCTGTAAAGCTGCTCTACTCGCAATAATGAACGGAGGAGATAACCAATGAAAGTAAACCTATGGACCATGATATCCCGCTTAGAACAACTCCAAGCAAGCAACAAACGCATGAGTGGCACCGGATTTATGAACGAGATTGAACATTTTATTGATCACGACTTAGAGAAGATGATCGAGGGTCTTAGGGAAGCGCAGTTGGAGATTGAAGCAGCAGAGAAACAGTTGGAGTATGTATGGGAGCTTAGTGAAGCAGCTGGGCAGGAGGCGAAAACGGCATGAGTCCAAACGAAATTAAAGTAGGTGCAACTTACCACAATGGAAAGTCTGGTCCTAGATCATATTCTGCGAGGAAAGTTGTTGAAATGAATTTACCCGTTGTTCATCTTACTTATCCGGAGAGAAAAAGTGATACTGGAGTACGATTCATTCAAGTTGCAGGTCCGTACAAAGGAAAAGAGTTTACGTATCCACTTGAAAGTTTTGCTAAATGGGCTAAGGGAGTAGTTGAAGCAAGTGTTCAAAACAATTGACGACATCATCTCCTATTACAAATCCACTCTAAAGGAGAGATCAACCATGATATCAAATCCAAACTACCGTCCACTTGATTTAAATATAGTCTCCCTATGCTGCGGCAGCTCTATTGAACAAGGAATAGAAGTGGATTATCCGTTAGGTGGTAGAACCTGGGGAATCAGTTACAAAGTCGATGTATGCGGTAATTGCGGTAAGGAAGCAGAGACAGTAGAAGAATGCGGGATATGTGGGGAGATTGGATGCTTGAATGAATGTGAGTAATATACGGCCACCGGCTACGCCTGAGCGGATTCGGTCGGGACGATGGAAAGGATGAAAAACATAACATGACAAAAGATGAGATACGGAAGGTCATATGGCAGAAAACAATGTTATTGACCATTGAGATGCAGCATAAGAAAACACAGTTTTTAAAAGGCAAGTATGCCGCTTTCAAAGAGATGTGGGAGGAACTTGGTAGAGATATCAAACCCGAATCAGAAAGGCCGAAGGCCCCCGATACGACCGAATAATCCCAAGCCGTATAAGACCTTAAAGGAGGAAATGGCATGATAGACATTAAGATCAAAACAGCGACTTTATTAGGCGAGATCCAGATGCTTGCATACATGGTCAATACATTCACGGAACATCTAGCCTTCTGCGACTATTCCGGCCATGTGAATGGCTTTGATGTAAGGATAACAAAAACCAAAGATCATAACGACATCGAGTATAGATATCGAATGGACACTTACGTCCCTCCTAAAGATTGGGGAAATGAAAGACAGATGGTAAACCGGTTGAGCGCAATGAAGTCTGAACTTCAGAAAATACTCATTGAAAATGGGGTGAACGCACCGTGATCATTAGTCACTTAGACTTAGCCAAAGAATGGGACAGACGCGGAAACCGCCGTATGGTCAGAGCTATAGTCAACAGCTTCAAAAGGCTGGAAAGAATGAGAAGACGCCAAACAGATTCGCAGTCTGTTGGCGTCAAGTAAGGAACCCATTTCAATAAGTTCACCTTTATTTTAACACAAGAATGGAGGCATTGGACATATGGATGCGATGGAAATAATGAAAAAACTACAAGCCCCGTTTTCTCCTGAAGATATTGAATGGCGTGTAGGTGCCACAAATAAGGAAAAAACAAAAGGTATCGCGCTTGCCTACGTTACCAATAGAGCTATCATGAACCGACTTGATGAAGTTGTTGGCCCATTTAATTGGCAGAACAAATTCCGTGAGTGGAAAAACAATAGTCAGATTTGTGCAATCTCCATCAAATTTGGAGACGAATGGATTACAAAAGAAGATGGTGCGGATGACAGTAACGAGGAGGCCGTAAAAGGTGGCTTATCGGATGCTATGAAACGAGCAGGGTATCAGTGGGGGATTGGACGGTACCTTTACAACCTCGAAAACCAATGGGTTCCGATTGAGCCGATGGGTAAATCTTACCGGTTGTCGAGAGAACCTAGATTGCCGGCTTGGGCATTGCCAGAGGGTTATTCCTATGAAAAGTCGGACGCCAAACAAACAGAGAAACCACAATCCATCACGCCTAAGGTGATCGGGGATATTAAATCAGGATGGATGAAACTCGGTTACAAGCAGAATGATCTTGATCCAACATTAAAGCGACATTATGGATGCAAACTCAGTGAGTTGCCGGAGGATAAAGCTCAAGCCTTCCTTCAGTGGATACAAAAGAAAATTGAGGGTGGAGGTCAAACGGCATGATTCTAACCCAAGAAAACTACTACAGCAATGAAGCTGACTGGCACTATATGTCAGTCAGCCAATACAAAAGCTTCATCCAATGTGAAGCGCAAGCCATGGCAAAACTCAAAGGGGAATATAAGGAGTCGAGCAACGATGCTTTACTCCTTGGCTCCTACGTACATGCAGCGATTGAAGGTACGGAAGCGATAGAACTATTCAAACAGAAGAATCCGGAAATCTTCTGCTCAACCGGTAAAAACAAAGGCGAATTGAAAGCAGAGTACAAACAAGCTGATAAAATGATCGAATCCGTTTTAAGCGACGAGATTTGTTCCAGGATGCTTCAAGGCGAAAAGGAAGTCATTATCACTGCTGAACTTTTTGGAACGCTCTGGAAGGCAAAATTAGACGTCTACGCGCCGGATGAAGGACGGTTTACGGATTTAAAGACGGTAAAGTCCATCCGTGAAAAGCATTGGCTCGGTGACCGGTACGGATCGTTTATCGAGGCATACGGCTACACCATCCAAATGTCGGTTTACGCAGAACTCGAGCGCATCCATAGCCGCAGATTTGACCGGCTGGAACCGCTGATTTTGGCCGTGAGCAAAGAGGATGAACCGGATAAGGCTCTGATCTGCTTTGACGAGCAGATGATCGAGCAGGAGCTCGAGAAGGTTCGTGAGAACTTACCGCGGATTATCGATGTAAAGCAGGGGATTCGGGATCCGAAGCGTTGCGAGAGGTGCCGATATTGCCGTAAAACAAAGAAAGTACAAGGCATGATCCACTATATGAGCTTATTGGAGGTAGTTTAGATGAATTCATGTTGTTTTGTTGGAAAACTGATTAAGGATCCTGAACTGCGTTACCTTCCAAATGGGACCGCTACTTGTACATTTACGATTTCGGTTTATAACCCATTTGCTAAAGGTGATTACAAAAGCGATCTTATCAACATCGTCGCATGGAGCAAGACAGCGGAAGCATGCGCGAATCACTTGAAGAAAAGTTCCTTATGTTCCGTGGAAGCAAGGTACAGTCCGAGAAGTTACGAGAACAACGAAGGTCGCAAAGTACATGTCCATGAGTTTACGGCCAGTAATGTTCGTTTTTTGGATGGGAAACCTTCTGAGCATCAAGATCCATTCCAGGATGACGGTAAACCGATTGATATCTCTGATTCAGATTTGCCATTCTGACAGGTGACCTATGGGACTTCCATTTAATCCATGCCCTAAGCCCTCATATAAGCGCTATAAGCCCACAGCAAAGGCAAGAGGGGCGATTAGTCCGAAAGTTCGCGCGGAACTCAAACAACGCTCTGGAGGCCAATGTGAGCGTCAGGGATGCGGTAATGAAGCGGTACATGCAGCTCATATCACGCGGAGATGGAAATTAGAGCGGACAGAGGTACATAACTTGCTCCATCTTTGCCTTACATGCCATATATGGGCTGATCAGACAGCGGAGGGAAGAGCTTGGTTAAAAACTTTTGAAGGAGGCCCTGTATGAAAGAGTTGATATTAGGTAAAGGCGAAATTTGTCTCGTTGACGATGAAGATTACGCACGATTATCAAAATTTCGCTGGAACAAATCGCAATACGGATACGCATACAGGCTCGGGGACAGAAACAAAGGTGAGAAGTGGAAGGTTCTGATGCATCGCGAAATCATGGGCGCTCAAGATGGCCAAATTATAGACCATAAAAACGGAAATCGGATTGATAACCGCAAAGAAAATCTACGGTTTGCAACGCCTTTGCAGAATGCCACTAACCGTAATGGAAAAATAGCTAAGTCTGGGTATAAAGGCGTATTTCGCAACACTTCAAGTAAACGTGAATCGTGGATCGCGAGGATCAAGGTAAATAAAAAACTTATTCACATCGGTTGTTATCCAACGATGGAACAAGCGGCAAGAGCTTATAACCAAGCTGCTTTAAAGTACCATGGTGATTTTGCACGATTGAATGCTATTTAATACTGAAATACATGGGAGGAATGGTGATCGAAATGAAATTAAGAGTCATATTGGAACGCGAATATGAAATTGATTATGAATTAGAAGAACTCGGATTTGACAGTATCGACGATATTGTGGGCATGGAAGAGATAGATGTTCTTGATGATCATGCCAAAGTTACTACCACATGGTTTAAATCCGCCGAGTTGGTTGATGAGAAGGCTGAAGAAAGCTCACATAAAATCACATGTATCTTCTGTAACGGACAAGGCAAGTTCTGGCACATCTGCGGAAAGAAGTTCGAGTGTTATTGTGTATCGGTAAAGAAGCTTAAGGAAGCGAAGAAATGAGGTCATCATATGAAAATCAGTTGGTATGACTATATCTTATATGCTCCTATGGCTATATATCAGGTTATTTGGGAGATGAAAAGGAAGTAAATTATACGGCCTCCGCTATCGCTGAGCGGATTCGGTCGGGACGATGGCGGCAAGCCGCAAAACATAAACATAAGGAGGAAATGAGCCATGAAAAGTAGACCTGATTTAGGTGTATCTCCAATCACTGGAACAATATATGTAGGTAAGAGTAAGCCACTGAAAAACGATCCAAATTTTAAAGTTTGGCAAGGTGAAAAGCACGACATTACGGACGAAGCAATTAAAGCGGTATTTGAACACATGATGCATCATGCGAAGGAAACAGGATATTACGCTGTGAGATTCAAAGGATTAGGGAGATTGTCCATGGAAAAAGATTTAGAAGCATAGGTTAAAAGCGGCAAGCCGCAAAACATAAGGAGGAAATGAGATGCTATGTAAAGCGAGTGAAATTAAAGTGTTTCTTGTAGTCGAATATGTTGGGAAAACGATAGAAGACGAGATTGAGGAATTCCTCGAAAATCATCCAAACAAAGTAATTATCGATATCAAATTTGCGATCATGCAAAACGGGGAAAAGGTGAACGAGGTTTACCGCGAAGCTCTCATCATCTACAAGGAGGTATCCCATGGAACTGATTGATAAAAAGAAACTGCTGGAACCAGGAGACAAAGTGAAGATGATTGAAGACACCTCATTTTACTTATATGACGGCGGTATGAGTGTGATTGTCCCTGCTGATGAAGTCGGCGAAATCGTATCGTACGGATCAAGCACCTCAGAATCAGAACCATGGTACACAGTAGAGTTTCCGAACGTTGATGTTGATATAACGCTGTCGCAGTCTCACGAACTCCTTGAGTTGATCGAGAAATACGAGGAGGTATCCCATGGAACTGATTGATAAACAAAAACTGCTGGAGTGGCTTGATAACAAAGCGGATGCCCGATTATATGACGGTGTGTATCGCGCTCTTATCGAAGTATTCAACGAGATTAAGTCCGGCACCTTTGACGACCATTCCGCCCAAGAGGAAATAGCCAAACTGAAAGAGGAACGAGATGCAGAGGAAAGATTGTGCAAAGAGTGGATATCCGCACACGGTAAACTACTCAGAAAATATCAAGCTTTGGAAGCAAGAGCAATACAAGCAGAACAGGAACGGGACGAACTGCTCGTCAGGTTCAATCTAGCGTTAACTGAACGAGATGGAGCGCGTCGGGCTGCGGTTGAGTACAGAAAAGAGAGTGAGCAGATTGTCAAGGAACGGAATGCACTACTGGAAGGAATGAAGAAGATCGCAGAGTTCAAGAAAGGCGAGGCGCTTGTTTATGTGACGGAGATTAAAAACATCGCCCGTTCCATCATAGCCAAGATCGAAGGGAAATAACCCAATCCAAACACCAAAGAGGAGGGGAAGGAAGTGGCACGAAAAAGGATGATTGACCCAAGCTTCTGGATCGATGAAAAGCTTGGGACGGTCCAACCGATTGTTAGGCTGCTGTTTATGGGCTTGATATCTCAAGCTGACGATGAAGGAAGATTAAACGGGCATCCATCGTTGATCAAGTCGCTAATCTTCCCATATGACCATGAAATACAATTGCACGAGGTTGAGGAGTGGTTAAACCTTCTGGCAGCAGAAGAAAGAAAGCTAATCCGGCGTTATGAGGTTGATCATCAAAAGTACATCATGATTACAAATTTTAAGAAGCATCAAACGATAAACAAGCCACAAAAATCCAAGCTTCCACCACCAAATGATGACTACCGTAGTACTACGGTAGTTGTACCTGAACGAGAAGGTATGACTACCGCCCAAAAGAAAGGAAGAGAAGAGAAAAGAAATGAAGAAGAAGAGAAAGGAAAGGGAATAGAACTGCTCTCTCTTCCATCATCCAATCTTCACGAAGACCATCTTTTAAAAATACTGAACGATCATCATATATCTATGGACAAGCCGTACCCTTTAGACCAATTTTTTTCATACATCGGAGTCGTGGACTTGGAAGTTATGGAAGCGGCCATTAAAAAATCAAGCGGAAAACGAATTGCATACTGTTTGGGAACACTTGAAGGAATGGTTAAGGACGGAATCACTAAGAAAGAACATCTGAAACCAAAAGTAGGTGAACAAAGTGAAAAGTCTCAAGGACAGATTCGACATGGACAGTCTACTCCAGAGGATAAGCCAATTACGGGAGGCAAAACCGGAGCTCTCCCAAGCAAATGGGCCGACAAAGTCATACAATTGTCCAACGTGTCGGGATGAGGAAGGATATATTGAACGTGACGAAAACGGAGTGGAAGTATACCGGTTCTGTGAATGCCGCGATAAGAACCAATTAGAACGCTCATTCCGTTCCAGCAAAATCACATCCGAGTTTTCTAAACGATCATTCGATAACTTTGAAACAAGTGGCCGGCCACAAGCAGTCATTGACGCTTATAAATTCTCCCGGATCTACGCTGACAACTTTCAAGAGATCAAGGACGAGCGGCACAACAGCATCTGCCTACTAGGTCGTCCAGGATGCGGAAAAACTCATCTTCTTATGGCTGTATGCAATCAACTTATGAAAACCAAATACCTTTATGACGTGATCCGCTACCCATCGGTACTTTACTTCCCTTGGGTAGAGGGATTTAACGAAATCAAAGATGACTTAAGCCAGATGGAAGAGAAAATCAATCGCATGAAAAAAGTGGATGTGCTCTACATAGACGACATGTTCAAAGGACGCAAAGAGCCGACCCAGTTCCAAATTGAACAGATGTTTGCAGTCATCAACTACCGGTATATGGAGAAAAAGCCGATCATCATCTCTTCCGAACGGGACATAGATGAAATGTGCGACATAGACGAGGGGCTCGGCAGCCGGATCAACGAGATGTGCAAAGACTTCCGGATTATTCTCAAAGGCGGACGGGAGTTGAACTATCGCTTGAGGGAGGACGCAGTATGAACGATTACGAATTTGATCCAGAAGCCGCATGTGAAGCCATACGTGAGGAAATCGAATGGCAAATAGAAGAGTGGAAAAAAGAGCGAATGGAGGAAATGTTGGGATGATCGAACTTTACGAAATCGCCACCGATGACCGTTTAGATCTTGAATTACGCTACGCCGCATTAAAGCTGATGCAGCATAAAAAGAAACAGCAGGACAAAGAAAAGGCATTATATAACCGGTTTAAAATGATCAAACGAAGAGAGAGGAGAAGAAGATCAGCATGATCACCTTAACCAAAAGACAATCCGATGTATATGAGGCTATTAAATCCGGGAACAGATTTATGACGGACATTTTGAAAGTAACAGACTTAAAACGAACCACGGCCAAAGATTACATCAGGGCGCTAATCAGTTACGGCATGGTGGAGTCCGAAAGAGGAGGATTAAACAACAAATTTTGCATTTACACGGCAAAAGATGTACCGCATGAAGTAAAACATGTCAAAGAAAAGGTCTGCAACAGCAAACAGAGGCCTGACCATCTGATCGACAGATTGATTAATACCAAGATTACACCTGAGCAAGCGTTTTATCTTAAGCATCACAAACAACAAAAGAGATCCTTGCTTGCTAAGCGTGTAGGTTTGACTAAGCTGCAACTAAACTATGTGCTTGAAAGGTTGGGATAACCATGAGAGGGACAGATATCGGAAAAGTAGGAAAGTTAAAAAGATGCCAAGCCAGCAGGAGAGAAGATCGTAAAGACACATACAAACCATATTACAGCGAACAAATGTGGGGCCGGGAACGAATCAAAGCATATCTGCTGGAGAAGTACGGGACACTCAATCCAGATCACAAAGTGAAGGGTGGAGAATCAGCATGAATCTAACCAAACTCTTTCAAATACAAAAGGAACTAGACGAGCCATATAGCCATGTAGAGGACAGATTGAGCAAAGATATCCTGTGGCTCCAAACGGAGCTAGGAGAGCTAGCTAATGAGTGGAGAGGGTTCCGGTATCGTAGGCCGGAGAGTGAGCAAAAACCAAGGATGGAAGCTTGGAGTGAAACAGGCATAATCATCACTGATTGTAACCCACTCCTAGAAGAATACACAGATTGTCTCAGTATCATATTGTCGATTGGATTAGAGATTGAACGTGATAACGTGTTGGTTAACTTTCCGACTATTGGAGAACAGAACAACAAGCGTATTATTATTGAGCGATTTGATATGGTTTTTAGAATGGCAAGCATGATGAATGATGATGATTACTACCGTGAATTATTTAATTATTTTTTGGATCTAGGATTTATGCTCGGCTTTACTTGGGAACAAATCGAATCCAATTACATCGAAAAATCCAAATTAAACAAAGAAAGGAACGTGATCGTATGAACATGTACAAAATCCAAGTAGGCAATTTCCCATTAAGTGATGCTTACCCGCTGTTAGAGGCAGAGCGGATAAAGGCTAAATTGCAACCATGTGTAAACGATGAGATCCAGTTAATCCCGGTTGATGAGGAGTTTTTGGAGTTGCAGGCAATGGAGGGAGGTAAAGTGGAATGAGGGAAGCGATTGAACGGGTGATAGCGGAACTTGAGGAATCGTGGAACTATCACCACAGGAAGTACAGAGACAAATGGGCAGACGAGCGGCAATACCACTCCGGTTATGAAGATGGGCTAGAAAAAGCAATCTATAAGCTCAAGGAGGTGTTAAGCCAATATGAAACTAGTGATACCGATAGAACCAATGGGAACGGTACGGATGACAGCCGGGATGGTCAAGCGGATCAAATATAAGCTGTATCAGCCCGGGGACAAGAAAATTGAAACGGTTAAGCGGTATCTATCCTACAAAGAGCAGATTGCCTGGGCAGCTCGTCAGCAATATAAAGGCGCTCCGATGACTGGTCCGATAGAAGTCAACCTAACGTTTTATATGCCAATCCCCGGGAGTTGGAGCATAAAGAAAAAGCTTCTGATGGACGGAAAACTTCACGCTACTAAGCCAGACCGGGATAACTTAGAGAAAGGTGTATGCGATGCATTGAACAAAATCATATGGAAAGATGACGGTCAAGTGTGCGACGGACGAACAGTGAAATATTACAGCAGCAATCCGCGGGTGGAAATAGAGATAAAGGAGTTAAGTGCATGAAACCAATACCACTCCTCTATGCAGTACAGTCAGAGAGCGGCCAATATTTTGGTTATGTGATGACGTTAGAGGTTGCGAAGCAATTAAGCCCGAAACACCACACTAGACCCTATGTTTCTGAATCTAATGACAGATTGGTGCTGAATGAGGACAGACATCCCAAAACATATGGGCTACCCCTATAAAAACAGACGAAAGTAGGTATGGAAATGGCTCACCCAAACGAAGAAAAAGAGACAACTTGTATTTATGATTATACAAGCAAGGAATGGATCGTTTATACATGCGTTCCGAGGCATATCACAAAGCTGATGAAATCGTGCGGAGAACCGTTTTGGAAAGAGGAAGAAGAAAACAGCAAGGGAGAAAGTCGGATCGTTTCCGGTAAATGGAAACTTCAGTCCAGCCAAGTGCGATTTTACGGACCGTATACACCGAAGGAAGATGACGAACAGGATGAAGAAGTGGAAGATACATCATCAATGGTGCAGGAGGTGTGAACGACATGGACGCTAAGTACATCTATCTGTTAAGCAAAATAAAGGACAAAGAAACTCGAATGCTCATAACCGAAATGGCTAAGGATATCGCTGAGCTGAAAGAGGAGAACAGAAAGTTGAAACCTCCTCAAATTAACGCGGTAGGAAAATCCATGGAATCGATCTATCGGATGCGGATAAAAGACGGTCCGTGGATGCATCAAATTGCAGACTGAAAATGCCGAAAAACCGCGTAAAATAAACGTTTTTAACGTGCAAACATGCCGAATTTGTGGTATAATTTAGGTATCAAAATACATAGATTCGGCATTGCAAATATAATCCAAAAGGAGATAAGAAAATGAGCCAAATCGCAGCAGAAATTGCCCAGCTTGAACAGCAGTTAACAGAGGCAGAAGAACGGAAACAGCAGTATGGAGGTCAGGACATTGCACAGTATCAAAAAGCGGTGGATGATGCGAATAACATTTCAGCCAAGCTCGCACAGCTACGCGAACAAGCGGAAAAAGAGCAACGTGAGCAAAAGAAACAAGATACCATCGATGAGTACGTGGACATCGTCTCCCAAATGTTTGAAGCTCTATTTCCGAGTGAGAAGTACCGCCCTCTCTTTGGTATCACTGAGTACGAGGAGAAACGTGCACAATTCTATCAGTTGAACCATGCATACGTTACGGAGAAGATCGAGGCAATCCACCAGGAAAATGAATTGGCTCTTGCACTAAAGGATGAACGTTACCGGCTGCTGAACGATCAGGCGCTTAGGGTGCAGGAACAGTTGGATGAGGCGAACAAGTCTATCCAAGCGATTAAGTTAGATTATCTTGCTGAGAAAGAGAATTACAATGATCTTATCGACGATTACAAAAGGGAATTGGTGCAGGCAAAGCGTGAAGCCGAAACGGCGAATGCCACATGCGTTCAGTTGGAACAGCAATTAATGCAGTTGAGACATGACAACGCCGTTCAAGCGGAGCAAATAATGACTTTGCAGGAAAAACTCGAAGCTGCTCAACAGCCGAAAGAATCAAAGCCAAGCCAAAAACTCAGCGACATTATGAACGAAATCAAATCTAAAAACGATTTAAAGGCAGACGATTGGATTGCTCGTTGGAACGCTCGTCAAAAGTCGGATGAAGTGAAGATCCCACTGCCTGAAATCAACGTACCTGAATTAACGGAGAGTCCCTTTCGTAACGAAAATAATACGGCCTACGCTGAAGAGTATCGGATTTCTCCTCCCGAGGTGGTTGCGCCAGTAGGTGGATCGTTTCAAATCGATGAAGAATTTACCCAAGCCGGACCCATCGAAATACCAACACAGCAGCCTAATGGCGAAGTGGTGGCGAAAACAGTGGAAGAAAGACTCGAAGCCCTTGAAAGAGCCGTATTTGGAGAAGTGAGGGTGGCGTAGATGGCGAAGTATCGAAAAAAGCCTGTTGTGATTGAAGCGATACAATGGCGGGCAAATGAAATGCTGCTGAAAGACGTTATAGACTTTTTTGGCGGGATGAATGCCGTGGGAGCTAAGATCATAAGTAAACATCGCGGTAACTTGATCATCAAAACCATTGAAGGCTCTATGACCGCGAGTGATGGAGACTGGATAATCAAAGGTGTGAATGGCGAGTTTTACCCTTGCAAGCCTGACATTTTCGAGAAAACATACGAAATGGTGGAATAGGCCGCAGGCCATCGTATCGACCGAATAATCCCAGCGTCAGCGGGGGCCGTAAAATGGTTTTATCATCATTGAGCCTCGTTAATAAATAACACTTAGCGAGGCTCATCTTTTAGGGAGTGGAATAGATGGATGGCACAAAGGAATACAAGGAACTAGCCAAAGACATGATGATCGATAACATGCTCAAGTCATTGGATGCGATAGCGAGTAGTTCGGAAGATGTAAGAACACGGGCTTACGCTGAAGAAGTCGCAAAATTAAATCGTGACATGTTAGAGAAACTTAGCAAGGATAGATAAACTCCATAAAAGGAGCTGAAACAAATGAATCTATGGATCAGTGGAATAGCAATGACAACAAGTTGGATAGCTCTTGGGATATCAATTTTGATAATTATCAAATGAGGTAAATGGCTTGTGAGGAACGGAATAATGGGGCATAAAGACAACGATTACTAGGGGAGGAATCCGGCATGACTGATTGGAGGACAACGTACAACGATTTATGCAAAGAAATTGAAATTTTAGAGCTCCGCGCATCGGATCTTGAGTTTCAAATGAACACGGCACGAAAAATCTGCTTCCGTGGCTACATAACAGACCAATACAGCCGCATTCCATTGGACAGGGCGTTGACATCTTACGACGATGTGAAAGAGGAGTTATTGGGCGTTGTGGCTATTCTGGAGCATAAGCTTCAAACCAAACGACAAATCGAGCAGAAAATGAGCGAGTTTGATGGACTGGAATATCAAGTAGCATTCCGACGCGACGTATTGAGGCAACCGCTCGATAAGATAGCCGATGACCTTGGATACAGCTACAATTGGATCATGAAAATCAGCAGCCGGACAAGTAACCGAGCAAAAGGCAGAAAGAAGGCAGAAACAGCTTGATAAAACGTGATATGATGATATTAGGTTAGTTCATGCCGGACAACCAAAAGAGAAGCGCATACTTCTACCGTGGATCTGGTAGGTATGACGCTTCTTTTGCATTAAAAAACGACCCTCAGGAGCGAGAGTCGCGGTAATCTTCAATTTGTTTCCGTGTCCAGATCGGGCCGGAAGCTAAACGCTGTATAGGCTCAGGAAAAACACCGCGCGAGATGTAGGTAACGATCTTTTGTTTTTTCCAGCCTAGTATTTCAGCGGCCTCGTTAACTCCTGCGAGTTTGGGAATTTTTTGCATTTGGATCACCTCAAAAAAGTTTGCCAATCACAACAGCGTCCTTGATTAAAATTTCACCGTCATCGGGACAATCGTGCCGACCCAACTTTTTACCAGCTACAACGTAGCAATGGTATGTATTAAACTGGCGCTCAGCATCTTTGTCAAAGTCAGATTCGCGGAGGTTGCCGTAGCCTGGTAGATAGTTAGAGCGGTCAATGTCAAGACTCCAAGCAGATGTGCCGTCGAGTGTAGGGAGATCATCGTATTCTTCAGTACCGTAGGCGGGGAAATCGCGCTCATCTTCTCGCTCTGGATTGTCTTTAGACCAGTCGCACTCGTCGCCAATCTCACGGTCAAGGTCTTCATAGCGTATGCCGAAGTAATAGTACTTATCTTTGTGCTCGAGAGCTATTTCATTTGCTTTGTTTAACATTTCGATCAGTGTCATGATTATCATCCTTTCGCCTCATCCGGTATCTCCGGCTTATTGGTTAAATTCGTTTCTCATTGCATTGCGCTCTTCTTCTGTAAAGAGAGAGAGTATTGATTTGAGTTGCTTATTCAAATCAGATGCTTTGCGGGCGGCTTTTTCGGATTTAAGAATGTCGTCGTGAGTTTTGAAACCTTTCTTGTCAGCTTGAGCTTCAAGATTGTGGTATTCCAAAGCAGCCGCTTTTGTCTTTCTGACCAGGTCAAACACAGTTTCTTTACTCGGTTTCAAAGCATTCGCTCCTTTTTTGATGATGGCCCATGCCAAACGCATAGATTCGGCAAAGTATTCTTTTACGCGACCGCCGAACTTATTTTGGCCAGCCCTTGCAATTTCCCATGCCTTAGTCATTACGTTTGTCATTTTCCATCACCTTTTCTTTTTGGTTTATTTTTTCGTTATCTCTTGCTGTTGACTTTATAATACACCATCTGTATTACAAAGTCAACAGTTTTTTTGAATTATTTTTTTATGCTCCGAATCGACCGAATCCGCTTAGCGACAGCGGAGGCCGAAGGAAGGTTTAAGTATGGCTGAGATCATACTAAACGATATAAGCATCATAAGTCCTCTAATAGGATACTGGTTTAGATACTACGCTTATGTATATAAGGAGTGGTAACAATAAACGCATCACTATTTATACTACTCATCGTATTCGTCGTCTTAATGGCGGCTTATTGTTGTTATATCAAGAAAACGTGAGGTGAGATTAATGGCTAGGCAGGGGCAGAAGCTGACGGATGAGTTGAAAGAGCAAATTCGTGCTCACCTTGTCCTAACTGATAATTTACGCGAAACTGCCAGGAAATTCGGGGTTTCTCCGAACACAGTGAGAAATATTAAGCTCGAAAGACCCGATGAATTTGCACAGCTTAGGACGGATAAAAAGCAAGAACTCATCGACAAACTTTGGGACAATATTGTAGAGGCTCAGGAGCTTGGATTTCAGATGATTGCAGAAGCGAAAAAAGGCAAGAGAGACATTCCTCTTGGACAAATCTCGACTTACCTTGGCACACTCTACGATAAGCGAGCATTGATGATGGGCGAAAGCACGAACAACACACAAATTAAAGTTACATTAGAAGGTGAGCTTGACACATGGGCGAACTAAAGCTGAAAGGCTACCCAAACGAGCGACAGAAAGAATTCTTCCTCTCCACAGCTCGACATATCGGTTATGGTGGCGCTCGCGGTGGCGGCAAATCGTGGGCGATGCGTCGCAAGTTTGTGTTATTGGCGCTCAAGTATCCAGGTTTAAAACTATTGCTGCTACGGCGCACGCTTCCAGAACTGCGTGAAAATCACGTATTGCCATTACTGAGCGAGTTGCATGGATTCGCCCGTTATAAGGACGATGAAAAGTCATTCGTCTTCCCGAACGGATCTCGTATCAAGCTTGGATACTGTGACACGGACAAGGACGTATTCCAGTACCAAGGGCAGGAGTACGACGTGATCGGCCTAGAGGAAGCAACGCATTTCACAGAGTACATGAGAGACTTCTTTGAAACGTCCAACCGCTCAACGCGAACAGATTTCAAGCCAAGGATGTATTACACATCAAATCCTGGTGGAATAGGGCATTCGTGGTTTAAACGGTTGTTCATTGACCGTGAGTACAGAGGAAAAGAAAAGCCTGAGAATTACGTATTTATACCAGCTAAGGTTTACGATAATCACGCGCTGATGAACAGTAACCCTGAATACGTGGAAACACTCGAAAGTCTCCCTGATGATCAACGGGAGGCTTTTTTGCATGGTAACTGGGATGTATTCGCCGGCCAGTACTTCCGAGAGTGGAGGAGAGACACGCATGTTATACAACCATTCGCGATCCCTAAACACTGGATGCGCTTCTGCTCGATGGACTGGGGATATAACGACCCTTGTGCTGTCTACTGGCATGCCGTAAATGATCGCAGAGTCTACACTTACCGTGAACTCTACATTACACAGACCAACGCATCTGACGTTGCCCGTAAGATTATAGAGCTTTCGCAAGGAGAGAACATCGAATACACCGTAGCCTCTCCGGATATGTGGCATAAGCGCGGTACGGCAATGGCATCAAATGGTGAAGTCAAGGGTGAGAGTATCGCGGATATCTTTATGGACAATGGGGTGTGGCTCGATAAGGCCGACAACAGTCGCATACTGGGCTGGAATCGGATGCGTGAGTACATGAAGATGGCACCGGATGGCATGCCGTATTGGGTGATATTCGATGGTGCTTGCCCAAATCTGGTACGCACACTGCCACAACTGATACATCATGAAAGGAATGTAGAGGACGTAAGCGACAAGGTAGAGGATCATGGGCCGGAATCATGCCGATACGGTCTAATGAGCAGGCCTGACCCGACAGAGCAACATATTGTTGTGGGAGCTACGCCATTACCTAACAGCAACACAGGTGACAACTGGGTTCGCAAATCAGATGGCACGATGGTGCATAAGAGTGAGATTGAGGATCAGTATAGGGATGAAGTAGATTCGTGGGCGAGAGGATGGTTCAGTTGAAAACTTGGGATGAAATGATTAAACGTTTGGAAGATCGTCCTAAAGTAAACACGCACGAGATTGTAGTTGATGGGCAGAAACATCAAGCAAGAGCATATGCAGTAGAAGGCATTGATAAGGAAATGGTCATGCAGGATTTTACAGAAAAGGTAAGTCGAGAGATCGGCGACAATTCGGACGTATATGTTCGTGTCATGCCTGAGATTAGCCAGTATGAAAATAGTGACCGGTATATCGCGTATGCTCGGCTGGTAGTGATTCCGAAGGTGATTGCATGACCACAACACTTTGAGAGAGGGTTGGTTTGCGTGAACGAAAAAAACTTTGTTGAGATGATCAATTGCAATGTAGATAATCCAGGGTATAAAAACTTTGTTTGTTGTGGGAAGGAAATATGGAGCAGATCACAAAATGGAGATGCACCAGAAGGTGGAATCAAATGTGGTGACTGTGGTTCGACGTTCCGTTTAGGTGGATATGTCAACCCATTCAAGCTATTGCATGAGCGTAGAAAGATGGGGTTGGAATGACAACAACACTCATAATCTTTCTCTGCATGCTAGTATCCGTTATCCTATTCTCCGCCGCTTTTTACATGGCTCACTACGTTGTACAAAAGACTCACCGTATCGCCGTATTAGAGGACAGTTACAAAGAAGCGACAGAGCACATTGCAGAGCAGGATCGCACGATACTCCAATTACAGCAGGAGCTAGACTTTGTACGCCGTGATGAAGAGATGAGAGCTACGCAGAACGTGAGACAACGCACGTGGAACCCGGGTGATCCGTTGAATAGCGGCAATAGACACAGCGTGTAGAAAGGAGGCGCATCATGGCAAAGGAGAAGAAAGACAAGCCCATAGACGAGATACAAGCCGCAAATAAAGCCATACAGATCCCTGAACAGAGCGACGAAAAGAAGGCTCTCGCTACACATGTACAGGACTTATTCAGAGGCGCATACAACGCTAAAATGCAGATGGACCTTATGAATATATGGGCAAAGTGCGACGATTACGTGCACAGTATCCAAAACGAACCAGAAACGGAAGATCAGCCTGGCAGCGTGACGAACATCATCAAGCCGATTATCGACAGTGAGATCAGCGATATCATCGATAAACCTTTTAGTGTAGATGCATTAGGCCGCGAACCCGGAGATCAGATGTATGCCGACGATGTATGTCATGCGCTTGAATTTGTGCTTGACCGCAACCAGTTCAAAAACAAGCTGACCATATCCGAGCACGACCGGTTGGAGCTTGGCACATCGATCATCAAAGTATTCACGGACCATGAAGCCTTACAAGGCCGTGGTCTTCCTACGTTTGAGGTGGTGTCGCCGGCCAACTTTTTTCCTGATCCGAAATGGACAGCTGCACATTTAATACAGGATTGCGAGTTTATCATCCATGCTGTGCCGCGTCCACTCTCGTATATCAGGCGCATGTTCCCGGAGTGGGGCAAATACGTAAAGAGACAAGTCTCATGGCCGTATGACCCGACACTTGACATTGAGACGACGCGCACAGATGAGGTACAGGTTATCACATCGCAAAAGGCTCTCTTGATCGAGTGCTATATGAAAGACGAGAACGGCGATATCTTTTGCGTGCATGTGGCTAATAACCTTGTGCTTGAGGATAGCCGTGAAAAAGGAATCAAGGGCACGAAATTACAGCGCCGCAACCAGTTCCCATTTGAAGTCATTATCTGCTATCCGCGCAGAGGCACAGGATGGGGTATGGGTGACGTTGAGTATCTATTCCCGACACAGGACTTAATCAACGATATGGACGATCAAATTCGTATGTCTGCGCGTCTGATGGGTAATCCTCAGATGGCAATTAGCCTAACAGCAGCTGGGAAAGGATTCGATGCTCGTAAATGGACGAATAAGCCGGGATTACGGATACCGTTCCGCGACATTAACGCATTTGCACCGATCCCACCTGTACCGGTATCGCGGGACATACCTATTCGGCGCGAGAAGGCGTTTGAAGAGGCTAATATCATCTCCGGTAGGCCGGACGTCAACCGCGGGAACACACCGGGAAAAGGCGTAACAGCGGCATCAGCGATAATCGCACTCCAACAGGCCGGACAAAAGACAGTCGTGCATAAGATGGAGATGCTCAAGCAGGGATGGACGCGCATCCTAGAACTTCTGTACGACGAGATGGTGACAAATTGGGATGAAGGTATGTGGATCCGCATCAATGGAGATACGCCGGACTTCAAGTTCCTTGACCCATCTAAGCTAAAAAACGTGCCGATCATGGTTCCGAACATGTCACCGTTAGAAGGAGAAGACACCATAAAGGAACTGCTTGACGAATCCATGCAGCCGATGACGAGAGAAGCTGAATTTGACCTCAGACTAAGCTTAGGCAACGGACTACCAACAGACAAAGCATTTGTTTATCAAACGTTGCTTGACCTTGCTAAACTGACGGTAGAGGGCAAGCCGGTCATATCGTGGCAGGAGATGCGCGATTATCTGCGCACACAAGTTGGTTTGCCACTTGACTCTGACGATCAATTCCAACAAATGATGCCTGGTGTGCCCGGAGCGATGACACAGCCTCCTGGTGCAGGTGGATTGCCGCCGACCATACCGCCACAACTTCAAGTGATGCAAGGAGGTGCACCTGTATGAGTCTGACAGCAGTACGATATGACAAGCAAACGCATATGTTTGACCCGCATGAAGAAAAATTCTGGCTTCACTATCTATCGCGAGACAGCAAAGACCGCATGGTCAGGGACTACATTAGATCTCAGATCAAAAAGAATCCGAATCTACGGAAAGAGATCCTTCAGCAGCCGGTATGTGTCAAATGCGAGGGATTTACCTTCTTCCACAAAGGTGGAGCACAATGCGTGGCCTGTGGTCATTGGACGCCGGAGAATCAGACACATAGCGTCAAAGATCATATGAGAGGAGGTTTTTATCGGTGAAGTTAGTTGAGCTTACTGATTACTACGGGCATCAGGCATCTATAAACCCGTCATTTGTTACTTGTATCAAACAAGAGAAATCGACAGATGGAGAAATGATTACACTGGTTTATGTCACAGGACCTGATCATGCATTAGTGATAACTAAAGAGAACTACAATGACGTTATCTCTAAATTGAGCGAGGGGAAGTAAACGGCCGGCGTATGCTGAGACTGCATGCGCCTTTTATATACGCTCATTCGGAGCTGACAAGATGAATAGCATCTACGGGCGAATCGTGTGGGATGCCGCTACGCAAAAGGAGGATTAACATGGATTTAAATGAGTTTAGACAAATGAAAGCATCGGGCGAATTGGTAACGGACGCCGCGTTACAGCAAGCAGAAAATGAAATCACTCCTGACGACCGATACGAGGAACCGGAACAAGATCCGGAAATCGTAGAGGAACAAGAACATGAGGAGAATGAAGACGCTCCAGCAGATGACTTAGAGGACGCTGAAGATCCGGAGGATATTGACCTACCTCCGCGTGAGAAAACAGCGTTTGAGAAGCGTATGGAGCGCGAGAAAGCGAAACTTGAAGAAAAGCTGCGCAAAGAGCTTGAGGAACAGCTAGAGGGCAAATACAGCAAGCACAAGCAAGCTATTGAAGCGCTTGGTGGCGATCCTGACCAACTGATCAAGGCTGCTCAAGAAGCCAAGATGCAGCGTGAAGCCCAACGTTTGGCCGATCAAAACGGCTGGGACGATGAGCAAACGCAATGGTACATCGAGCAGCAGAAGCAGCAGCAGGAACTTAAAGAGCTCCGCGTACAAATGCAGATTAACCGGCTCAAGGATAATCCTGACTATGCAGGAATCGCATCGATGGAGCGCGAGATTCTGGCAAAGATCGATAAGACTAACGGTGCGCTTACCGTAGAGGAGGCGTATTGGGCGCTTGGTGGTCACAAACGAGCAGAACAGATCAAGCTGGAAGTCCAGCAACGGGAAATCGCCCGTAGAGCGCAGCAACCGCGTACCGTACAGCGTGACGCACCGAGTACAGCGGTAGGTGAAAAGCCTCTCCCGCCGGAAGTTCTGCGCGACGCAAAACTAATGGGTATTTCCGAATCTGAGGCGCGACGGTTGTACAATTCTCAAGCCGCTACGGACTTGGATTCGTGGCGTGAACAACGAAAGAAAGCAAAATAAGGAGGAATTAACACATGGCTAGCATTGTAAGATCGTTTGTAACAGATACAAACGTACCTATCGTCGTTGGCGGTTTTCTTGTAGCAGATAACCAAACGATCAAAGCAGGAGACTTGGTACAAATCAACGCGACATCCCGAAAAGTTGAAGCGGCAGCAGCAGCTTCTACAACGATCATCGGGATTGCTAATGATGATATTACCACCACCACAGCAACCGCATCTGACAAGATTTCCGTAACTCTGGTGAGGAATCAAGTGGTTCGCCTTCCGTTTACTACAGCGGGAACTAAAAAAACGTTTTCTCAAACAGATTTATACACTACAGCATTCGATTTGTTGAACAAAACAACATTAAATCCAGACGACACCACCGGCGGCATGTGCTATGTGCAAGCTTATGACAATACACAAGCAACCGTTGATGTAATTTTCGCGACAGCCAACTTGGCTAACGTAGGTTAAGGGGAGGGAATAAACAATGCCAGTAATGACAGGTCAGTTTAATAATATTTGGACACGAAAAATCGATGAGGCATTCTTTGAAGCGTGGGACGAGCTGCCGGAACAATGGAGCAGATACCTCCGCGCTGAAACATCGCTGCAACACAACGAGACATATCAATCGTTCGCCGGTACTTCCAACTGGCAAGTGAAGAACGAAATGCAGAACGCCCAACAAGATACATTCAACTTGGGCGATCTGATCGTAACTGAACACACTCCATACGGCGTAGAGATCGTCATGTCCCGTGAAATGATCGACGACTCCGAATACAACAAAGGTGTGTTCAAGATTGTCGAGGATATGACCCGTGACGCTGGACACGCCGGACGTAACACGGTTGAACAGAACTCGGTTAGTGTGCTGGACAATGCCTTTACAACGAACCAGTATGACGGTGTGCCGATGTGTGCAAGCAACCATCCGTACCGCAAAACTGGCTTGGCCGGCACACAATCTAACTTGGCTTCCGGTCCAATCAATGACGTAAACATTAAAGCCGGTATCAATCTGTTCAACTCGATTAACGACGAAGCAGGTAAGCGTGTGGTGATGATCCCGAACAAATTCATTACGCACAAGGACAATCAATTTGAAGTCGCTACGGTGTTCCAATCTAGCCAACGTGCAGGTACAGCGAACAACGACAAAAACGTATTGCCTGATATGGAGTATGTGTTTTCTAACTTCATGGCATCGAAAACAGCATGGTTCCTGCAAGCGCCACAGCACAAAATGATCCACTTCTTCCGTATCAAGCCGGAGTTTAAGAAGCGCACGTACATGAATCCTAACGGCTCTCAAAGCTGGGATGGCTACTTCCGCGAAAGCACCGTCGTCCGTAATTGGAGAGGCGTCGTCGGTTCGCCGGGCGTATAAGGAGGGGTAACGGATGGCGACAGATTTTAGATCAACAGCAGGCGGCGATGGAATTGTTATTGCCGATGAGTTTCGAACGTCGGCCGGCGTGTCGTCTCCAAAGGTGGTTGTCTCAGGCACGATCACCTTTGACCCACCTTCTCTTGCTACTGGTGCGGTTGCGGTATCAACCGGTATAACGCTTACCGGCGCGGCTATCGGCGACAACATCGAGCTTTACCCACCATACAATACGCAAGGTGTATCTGTTCAAGCTCAAGCCTCTGCGGAGAATACGATCGTGATTTCTCTGCACAACCGTTCTGGCGGGACTGTTGATCTCCCGAGCGGAACCTGGGGCGTAGTGGTGAAACGGAGGGTATAATCCATGAGCCAAGAAGTAAAGTGGGAAGTGAGTGAACCCGGCATCCTCCAAGACGATGCAAACAAAGAGAAAATGCGGTTCATCGCAGAAATCCACGTAACGGATGACATGAGCCAAGGAGAGCGGAATTTCGCGGTGAATTACAACGAAATGCGGGCGATGCTGCTCAAAAATAACCTGATGAAGAGACGATAGGAGGGGCTTATGCTCCTCTTTTTTTGTAGGAGGCACGGATGGATCATTTCAAGGGAATCAATGATACAGAACGATACAACAACGATGTTTTGAGAGAGTTAAGGCGTACCAATGAACTGCTTGAGCAACTAGCGCTATTGCTTAAGCCGAACGAGACAGTAAGGAGTGATCATAATGACAATGTACCTCGGCGTACGGGGGGTAGACAACAAAATACGAAACGTGGATGACTCGAATGGGTATCCGGTTAAAGTAACAGGCAGTATTATTAAAGATTCATGGAGTGGTTCAACAACCAATACTAGGACGTTTACAACTCCCATGACAGGGTTTGCTATCGTAAATAGAGACGCGTCATCCGCTCTGACTTTCACGATAAACGGTATCACGATTACAGTAGACCCAAAAGAGCCGTTTGATGGTAAATTTGACCCATTTACGAGTGTTACCATCACAACTACAGTGGCATATAAAGCTATTGTTATGGGGTGATCGTATGGCATGGGGGAAAATTGCTGGAGGCGGCGTTTTAGACGACCGATCTGCACAATTGGTGGCTAAATTGATAGAAAAAGGCGTAAAGGTATATGATACGTTTGATCGCGCTGACTCTGCATCTATAGGGACAGCGGATACAGGTCAAATTTGGACTGAAGATGTCGGGGATTTGCAAATTAGTGGAAATCTACTGAAAACAACTACCGTTTCCAGTGGGCAAGCTATTTGTTCGCTAGAGTCGGGACTGAGCAACGGTCGATTTAGTCTAACGGTAAATATTGGTGCTGATCTGATAACTAGGAATGTTGGAGTTATCTTTCGCATGACTGATGCAAATAATTTTTGGGTAGCTCGCCCAAGCAAAACTTCTGGTGGTGCGGGTTCGGTTCAGATAGTTAAGTGTGTCTCAGGTGTTTTTACCACTGTTGCGAATATAGCTGCAACGGTAAATGCTAACACCGAATATACGGTTATGGCCGTAGCGAACAATGATATAATAAGTCTTTATTTTAATGGATCGTTAATAACGGAGATAACTGATAATTTCAACGCAGCAGCAACAAAGGCAGGGGTGAGGTTCGGAACAACCGGAACGCCAGCGTCGCTTTATGCTGATAAATTTTCTGCGGAGGTATTGTGATGAGCGACACCGTAACTGTATCTCGAATCGGCACCGGGACAGGGGAAGATCCTTATAGGGCTGATGTGCCGGAAGGGACAAGTTGGAAGCAAGTTGAAGAACGGGAAACAGAATTCGTGATAGAGATACTACAGTAACAAACGACACCTCCGGGTGTCTTTTTATTTTGGAGGTGATTCCATGTACACCAATTCCGTACCGGCATTGATTAGTAGAAATGTAGGTAATACATTGACTAACTATAAGACGTGGGGCGGCATTATATATAATGTTAAAGAGTACGGGGCAAAGGGAGATGGCCTAAAGGATGATACATCAGCCATCCAAACCGCATTAAATGCAGCTAGTGATGTTAACGGTGTGGTACGGTTACCTCCAGGATCTTACAAAATAACGTCCACTCTCAAAATACCCGAAAATATAACTCTTGAAGCTTATGGGGCAAAGATAGTTAACACGTCAACACATTTATATCTTCTATCCCTGGCGTCCAATGTAACCATTCTCGGATTAGAGCTACAAGGGGCCGGAAACGATACGGCAAATATCGCGGCCCGAGCGGTAAACATTACGGGAGATAACTCCGCGGCATACGTATCGAATATCCGATTGAAAGACGTATATATCCATGACATCGGCTTCTATGGTGTATATATGCAGTTCGCTAAGGACGTTTACATCGAAGATTGTAACTTCAAGAACATTGGTTATGGAGCGATTATGGGCGAGTCCGTTACAAATATTAAAGTTCGTGGCGGTCATATTGATTCGGTTATTCCTGGGCAGAACAATAACGCCTATGGTGTAGCCTTTACTAGAACGTCCGAGTCATCTGATTTGATGGCTTACCCCCGTAGTAAAGATTGTCTTGTCGAGGGGATGCTAATCGAAAATATCCCAACATACGAGGCTCTTGACACGCATGCTGGCGAAAACATCATTTTTTCTAACAATACCATCAGAGGATGTAAAATAGGCATTTCTATGATCCGTATTGCCATAGGCGCTACGGAGGTATTTGCTCCTCATAAATGCAAGGCCACAGGAAATACCATTCACGGCGATGGTACAGGAGTAGGTATACAACTAGGCGGGGCTGCAAATGTGGTGGGGAACCCGAATGAATATGCATTCATGTGCGAGATTTCTGACAATATATTGTACTCTACCGGCATACAGGGAAACGGTACATCGGCTGGTATACTTTTACACAACACTATTGGGGCAATCGTCAAAGGGAATATGCTTTATCATCCGTATGCGAATGGCATAAATATCTACCATACCAACCTCGGGTTTGTCTGCTCGAACAATGTTGTTGTTGACCCTCAAGATAATTCGTGGGCAAATGTTGCCGGAATAACGCTGCAATCAGGATACAATAAAGGCAGCTTAAGCAACAATACGCTTCTGCGAATAAATGATAATCTAAACACCTACGTAGCCGAGCGTGGTATTTATATTGATAGTCAAACAGGAGTGGATATTAATCTAGAGTCAGGATATAACAATTTCATATTGCCAATCATTGGAGTTTTAAGCGGTACTGTCAAATTCGCTACATTATATGATGGTATCAGTTTATTTGCAAGTTCAGGCGCACCAAATGGACAAATCTCTGCAAACCCCGGAAGTTTATGTATTGATGTATCAAACGGAAAACTATACGTCAAAGAATCAGGCATCGGCGATAACATTGGATGGGTAATAAAGTGATATGTGGAGGGGTGAACGTGGCTACCGTTCAACAAATTTTAAACGATATTAACTTGCGTTATCGGAATTCATTCACAACAGAACAAAAAATAGTCTGGATGAACGAAGAACAAAGGGAACTATTCGAGATATTGCAACTCGACTCGGTTCCTTTTTCTTTTTCCACCGTGGACGGGAACTATATTTATCCCATTCCTAACGGTGTAGAGAAGGATCGTATCAAAGTAATGACGATTCAAGTCAACGATGCGGATCCACCAGACTTCACTGAGATTGACTATATCGAGAATGACAACCGGCAATTTGTCCCATATGCGCAGTATTGGTACACCATCTTGGAGAATAACTTCTATATCAACGTTCCTGGAGGTCCGCTTGATGATCGGTTGGTTTATATTTACCTTGATCAGCAGCCGGAGGACATTTCACCGACGAACTTAAACGTCGAACTGTCCGTACCGGTTAGGTATCAAGAACTCCTTAAATTAGGCGTGCTCAAACGGATAGCAGCAGCCCGTAAGGATGTTATCATGTACAACAACTACTTGAGCGAGCACGAAAACAAAATCATCGAGCTAGAAATCAAAATGAAACTACAACAGCCTGAGTTTGATTCACCGATAGATACTCTTCCAAGAACGAACCGCAGTCGGAATGGAAGATACGTTCGGTATTTGACGATCAATTCAACGCCATAGGGGTGATAATATGGTGTGGCAAGCATTGCCCAGGGCGCTAGACCGCCGTTCTGCTTATGATTTTTCAGGCGGCATCAATACGGGTAAAAATCCATTTGACTTAAAAGACAATGAAGAAACAGATGGGTACGGTTGGGACTTTGACCAGTACCCTTCTTTGTCTACAAGAAAAGGCCGTACAGCTTACGGCGCTTCCGGTGGAGGTGTAACCTACCTGCTCATGAATTTCGGCAATACGCACCTTGTACGAGCCGTAGGAACGAAACTACAGTATAACTCAACAGGTACGACATGGGTTGACATTTCCGGCACATGGGCCGCAACAGACTGGTGCGCAGCGAACTTTGACGTTAATGGACCGGCGCTAATCCTTACCAACGGCACAGACGCGGTTCAATACTGGAACGGTACAACACTCTCAGTATTATCTTCAAGTGCTCCAAAAGGAAAATATGTAGCTGCGGATAACCGACGTGTGTATATTGCATCCGGAGATACGGTGAGTTATTGTGCCTTCCAAAACGCGACAGATTGGACAACCGTGGATAACGCCGGGGTGGTTCAGTATTATACCGCAAACGGTGGAGATATCACCGCATTATACAGCTTTGAAGGACAAATTTGGGCATTCAAGAAAGATGCATTCGCACTTATTTTCCATACAGGAGATAGCCGCGTGAGTCATAGGCTCGTTGAGCAGTCCAACAATATTGGATGCGTCAACTTCAAAACGGTGGTAGAGGTTGGTTCATATCTATTCTGGCTCGGCCAGCAGGATGTTTACATTGGCGCCGGTGGCGCTGCGCGAGAAATCGGTGAGCCTATCCGCAAATACCTCAACAACATTAACACGGCTCAGATAGGTAAATGTTTTGCCTGGACAGACGGTCTTAAGTATTATCTTTGCCTCGTCACCGGATCAAACACGGAACCGGACACTGAACTTGTTTATGACCCACGTCCAGACCGCCGAAAATGGCGCGTAAGGAGCATTTCGCTCGGTGGATTACGTTACGGAGCTTATCTCAATAACGTGCCTTACGCGGGAGATTACACAGGTCAAACGTATCGACTGAACAACGGTACAACAGACAGTGGGACGCCAATCTCTTGGAGCACAACATCGAGGCCGTTTGATGACGGTGCAATGGAGGCTGAGAAAGAATTGTACGAGCTGCACATTCAAGGATTGTTCCCGGCCGGGTCTACATTATCTGTTGCTGTCTCTCCAAGTGACAGGGGAGATGACTTCTATCCGATCAACTACAATCCGACAGCCAATAATTCGGTAGCTCAGGGAAAGAATCTGATCGTTCCGCTTGATACGGTTCCGTTGTGCAACTGGTATCGCAATCGATTAAGCGGTACTGGACCCGTCGAATTGTATCAGGTGCAGAGGTATTCGAGGATTCAGCCAGTGCAGAATTAAGGAGGGATAGCATGCCAATTCCAGACATAGCGGGATTGCCGCCGTTTGCCGAGTTTCGAGACTTGGAAACAAAATTAAGCGAACTTATCCAAAAGTACAATAACTTGTTGGTGTCGTTAGACAGCCTCAATGTTGTTTCTCTAACGGCAGATCATATCGACGCCGGTACGCTTAATGCCGGAATCGTGACGGTGCGAGCGGATTATGCTGGCGGGGCTTTTATTGAGATCAGCGCTAATGGGATCCGGATTAATGATGGAGTGAAGGATACGTTTGTTGCGGATACAGCGGGATTTATTACATTGGTTGGGGCGGTATTTAGATCTGCTCTTGGTTATCCGAGAGTAGAACTCAATTCGGTCCAAAATCTTATTGCTGCATATACGGATGCTGATACTTATATAGCGTTAATTCCCAATGCTTCTGGCGTGCCGACATTGGTCATGGTAGATGCCGGCACAACAAAAGGATTCATGAATCGCGGATCAGCATTGACCGGAACTACTCTTGGTACATTTGATAATGAACCACTAAATTTGCAGCCTCACGGTCCGTTGCAAATTGAAGGAACGAACGGTATTTCTGGAAATTTCAGATATGTAAAAGATGTTGTAAATGGCGTTAACACTTACGGCACTATTACAGTCAAAAAAGGAATAGTCACAAACATTACGTAGTCATCCGATAATATGGTATAATGAACTAAAAAATACCATTGGGGATGATATTGTGAAAAAGTTTTTGTTAGGTTTATCCATTGGTTTGATGCTTTCTATTCCGATTGGAGCGCATGCACAAATTGCTAGTATGATCGGAAAAGTAGTAGACGGAGTATTTCCTGTTAAAGTAAACGGAAATTCTATTGAAAATTCGGCAATTGTCATTGAGGGCACTTCATATCTACCGGTTCGAGCAATGGGCGATGCATTAGGAATGGACGTTTCGTTCAATGCCGATCTTGGAATAGAACTAAAATCTAAAGGTGGGAGCGCATTGACATCTCAAGAACAAAAAGATCAAGCAACGAGGTCCAAAACAATACAGGATCTTAGTGCTAGAATTACCGTGTTAATGAATCAAGAAAATGAAGTTAACGCTATTATCCAACCTTATGAAATGGATTACTATATGATTAATGGTAAGTCTTCAAAAAAAGAAAAAGATGGAGCTTATTTTGAGGCCGTAAAAAAAAGAGATGAAATAAAAAAAGAATTGGATGAATTAAATCAAAAGCTAAATGCTGTTATAAAAGAGCAAAATGATTTTGCAGAATCCAAGAGACAGCAAATTCTACAACAACCTTGAATGTATATTTCAATCATGATAAGCTTATAAATAACAACAGGAGCCGGTGCCAGCCGACTCCCCGTACAACACTTGGACGGAATCCTCCGAGTATGGAACCCGAAAATGTAACCCGCCGTGGCGCTAACCTGGGCGGGTTACTTCCGTTTAAGATATGTCAACAGCGCGAGGATAAACATCCCGAACATTAACAAATCATTGAACGAAAATTGCATAGGCAACACCTCCTTCCCGGAGGCAGCCTACCGCCCAAGTTCAGTTGTACAACCCATATTATACCATAAGTCGCTTATCTAAGCGGCTTTTTATTTTGCACGGAGGTGGTCACGTTGGCAATTGATTATGGTGTCAGACAAGGTCTTTTGAGCAAAGGATACACAAATGACGATATCGGATATGACCAGAATACCGGATATGTCCAAGTAAAGGGTCAAAACTTCATGAAGCCCGAACTGAATATGAATGGTACCACCTATACAAGCCGACAAAACTTTGACAACGCTTATAACCAGTTTCAAAATAGCCAACGATCTCAGCAGCAACAACAATTGACTAATCAATATATCCAGCAAGTGACGAATCCAACGACTCGCACCAATCCTTACGTCGATCAATATACGCAGATGATCGGGCAAATACAAAATATCATTAATCGTCCGATGCAGGACCCTTATTCTACACCTCAGTATGCAGCTGCACAAGCACAAGCACAGAGAAGTGCGCAGCAGGGAATACGAGCAGCACAAGAGGCGCTTGGAGCAGCAGGGTTTGGACGTTCTACAGCACTCGGAAATGCCGCACAGAGAGAACAGAACAACGCAACAGAATATCTAATGACTCAGGTTCTTCCATCCATTCAAAATCAGTTACAAGCACAGCGGCAAGCAGAAATATCTAGTTTAACCGGACTGTTAAACCCGGTGTATAACCTTATCTCACGTGAAGACACACAGCAGCGAAACCGACAGCTTGACGTAAGAGATGTTATCGACCTTTTAGAAAGACAGGGGCAAACAGCATTCAGCAATGATTTAGCTAGAAGACAAGATTCCCGAGAAGAAGCTGGATTAAAAGGATACTACATGCCTGAAGGAGCAAGAGAAGCTATAAACAATATTCTTGGCCTGAAACAACAAGCCGAACAGTCTGGAGTTACAGCAGATCAAATGGCACAATATCGCGCTGCGGCTGATGCTGAACGTAATAGATTGTATCAAATGGATATTGACCCGAGTTTCGTTGGCTTTGACGCAGATTATGCAACAGCAGCACAGAATGCAGCAAACTTCCGTGGAATCCCGACTAGACAGACGCAGAATGATATGTTTAACCAGCAAATGGAGATCCAAAAGTTCGAGTATCAAAAGTTGCGCGACCAAATTTCCGATGAACAGTACAAACAGAAGTTTGACGAAGATGTTCGCCGCTTTGGACTAGAATTTGCGGCTAATGAAGCATACCGTAGCGGTCAATTGGCGCTTGCTCAAGACGACAACGACCGTCAATGGGCGCAATTAGACTATGAAATGTCTAATAGCGGCGATAAATACCGCGGTTTGAATGCAAATCAAGTACTTGACAATGTTAGAAATAACTATACAGACGTCGTTGAAACAGATACAGGAGAGGCAAAAGTCATAACCAAAGATCCTAACCGCAGATACCAAATGTTTCTTGATGTGATAGACTCCGGACTTCCAACTGATAATGAAACAAACCAAGTCCTGACTATGCTCGGACTTTCTAAGAAAGAAATCGATACCTTCAAGGCAAGGGCACGAAAAGAATTCGGCGGTAACTCGGGAAACTGACTTCCTCGGTAAAGGTGCCGCAGGCTTACCGAGGGGCGTTTGAATCTGCGGCCAGCTCTACTGGATTGCCCGTTGATCTGTTGGGTGCTATCGCAAAAACCGAGTCAAACTTTAATCCATCAGCCAAAAGCAAAGCCGGAGCCTACGGAATAATGCAACTGATGCCGGGAACCGCAAAAGAGCTTGGCGTCGATCCACGGGATCCGGCGCAGAATGTAATGGGTGGCGCGAGATACATCAAGTCAATGATTGATCAATTCGGAAGTGTAGAGCTTGGATTAGCTGCTTATAATGCCGGACCAGGTAATTTACGTAAAGCCATCAGGCAGGCTGGTAGCACGAACTGGAACGACGTGAAGAAGTATCTTCCGAAAGAGACGCAGAACTATGTACCAAAAGTATTAGCTAACCGGGGGTGATGTCATGTCGGAATATGATCAAATACGACAAAACAGGCGGCAACGCGGAAAAGAAGCCCGGGATCGCGTGTTAAGCGGACGTTCAGGTCAGTCCACGCGGCAATCGTCATCGAGTGAGTATGATTTCATCCGTAACCGTCCGGTCGAACCGGCAACAACTCCTGTACCTTCAGCGCGACCAACCATGAATTTACCGGTTATGGACGTTCGAACATCGCCATTGGCGCGTCAAGCGGATGCTGTCGAACCGCCTAAACCTTTGCCCGGGCGAGATATTCCCGTTGTTGGACAGATTCTTCGCGGACTTGATTGGGTTTCATCGAATCCCGTATCTGAAGCCATAGCAGAATATACCGTACCGGATGCACCGGTGCTGCGTAACGGGCAATATGTCCCAGGATCAAACGCCCGGGAAGAATTCCTAAAGCGGTCCGGCATGCAACCGGCCACCGGTGTATCCAAGGTCATTGGGCAAGTCGCGGCCCCATTTTTTGTCCCAGGCGCAGGTTTAGGCGCTGGAACTGGACTATACCGAAATACAGGAACAGCTATAAATGCAGCTGCGCCTAAACTCGGTCAAACATTCGGCGGAAGAGTAGCACGAGAGGCTACACGAGAGTTCGCTGTGGGCGCTCCATTAGCGGCAGGTGTGGAACTATCACAAGGTTCAAACAACTTGTCAGAAGCGGCAAAACAAGGTCTTATCGGTGGTGCATTGGGTGGGGCAATTGGTGCAGCTGCACCTTTAGTTGGCAGAGGCATTCAAGCGCTTAGGGATAGAAGGAATGTACCTACTAGCACATTAGACCAAGGAACGGTTTCAAGTGAATTACGTCCAATTTTACCAGAAAGCGAACTAACTCAGATAGCCGACGAGGGGCTTTCCAGATTGGCTCCGGAGACAAACCCGAATATTGTATCGTTTGACCCGCGTTCACCAATACAACAAACGTCGAATCGTAATGTAAGGAATCAACTATCTAATGAGCGTGGCTTGATGAATACGATGTTGGAATCCGATCGATTAACGCCTGAGGTTAGAACTGGTGTAGAACAATCACCAACAAGGCGGTATGAACCGATCACTAACCAAACTACGGTAAATTCGGCAAATCAGCGTTTAAGCCGCGGCATCGATGAAGCTGAAGCATTTGCTTTAGGTGGCAGGGGCGGAATGGACGCAGAACAGGTAGCAACCGGATTCCGGTTGATCGATGAGTTTCAACGAACCGGGCAAGTGCAGCGTGCGGTTACGATGGTTGAGAGGTTGGCCGAACGTCTTACAGAAGCGGGTCGTACAGTTCAGGCCGCATCTCTTTGGAACCGCCTTACACCGGAAGGAGCGCTTATCGCAGCTCAGCGTAAGGTGCAGAAGATCAACAGTGAGCTTCCTAAAGGATCACAACAGCTTAAGATTGATGAAAACACCGCCAATGACATTATGCAAGCAGCCGGAGCAATCCAACGGTCCGGAGCAAGCCAAGAACGAGCCGCTAATGTGATTAACATTATGGACCGGTTACGTGCCGGTGAAACCATATCGGACGCAGACAGGCAGACTGTTTCTGATTTTATCAAAGACGCTCAGCAATATGTTAAGCCCAACAAACCGCGTAATCCACGTCCGGCTCATCCGCCGCGGGAAATGAAGGATAAGCGCGTCAGTGATAATGTGATTGATTTCCTCAAGCGTCAGGAAGAGGCCGCGAAAGAACGATTGCGCGCTAAAGGCGTCACGATTAGTTCTAACCCTCTCGATCAATGGGCAGATTATGCGATCATTGGAGCGTCTAAACTGGCTCAGCTGGGCGTTAGAGGTGCTGTAAAGTTTGCTGATTGGTCAGCAGAGATGATCCGTGATTTTGGGGAACAGATAAGGCCGCACTTGCTTGATATTTACGAAAAATCAGTTGAAAGTTTAGGGTCGAATGTTAAACAAATAAGCCAAAAGGTTTATCAATCCGCTAGTAAATCCAGCTCAAAATTATCGGAAGAACAACAAGAGATCAATCAACTTACAAAGGAACTCGCTGACAAGGTTAAAGCAGCAATAGAAAAGTCGAAAACAGGAAATGTTGTTGATGATGAATTACAAGAGATCAGGAATTTATCGGATGAACTAGCCGATCTCATGCCAGAGAGAGAGCCTACGCCACCAGAAAAAAGATTCCTTCAGGCGGTAAAGTCGCTATCTAAAAAATTATCAGGTGTAGAAAGTCCTAAAGCAACTCCTGATCAATCAGTTAAAGAAGTTCAAAAACTTTTAACTACCATCACAAAAATTGCTGACGAAGGAAGACCAAAATCACCAAAAGTTGAAATCGATACAGCTTCCATTGAGGGGTTAGGATATCAATTAATGGAGAGGACAAAGCCTCGTTTAATCAGCAAAGAAGAAAAGATAGCTGAAAGCTTTTTGAAGAAAAACAGCATCCGATTAAGCGAAAATGATATTGATTCTATAAGGAATTTAGCGCAACAGGTATCTGAGTTGTCTGGAGACGCAAAGCGAATTGCTAGCCAAGATTTACAAGAATTACTCAATAAGTTCGAACAGGTTGGAGTCGGGAAAAAGTTAGCTGCTGGACAATACATTTTCATGCTTCTTAATCCTGTAACTCAAATTCGTAACATCGTCGGTAATGAAATCATGTATCGTCTCGAACGATTGTCCCGGACTTTGGCGACACCGATTGATTTCGGAGTATCAAAGTTAACGGGGAAGGATCGGCAAGTCACATTCCTCAGCGGACCGCTTAGCTGGCAGAACTTCTTTGCTCCAGCACAAGACTATTGGAGAGGATTGATTGAGGGTGGTCGGGCTGGGTGGCGCGGAATCAATCCGGACGGATTAACCACGGCATACGATATCAGCGGTCAGTCATTCCGGTCTAAACTCAATCCGATGACATATCTTGAAAAAACACTCGGTGCGGTCATGAAAGGTTTTGACTATGCCTCTTATAACAGGGCTGTACAACAGCGTTTGAGAGAATCAGCTTACTTGGACGCAGTAAACAATGGAGTAAAAGGAAGAGAAGCTATACAGCGACATATCAGCCGTTACATGGCTAATCTGGACGAGAATATTTCAAACATTGCAAGCCAATACGGGCAGTATGTTACGCTGCAGGATAGAACAGCACTTTCCACTATGCTGAATAACGCCAAGCGCGGCCTTAACTCTCTTTCTACAGGATTTAGAAGTAAAGAGTTTGGGGCCGGTAACTTGATCATCCCATTTGCCAAAACGCCTGCAAATCTTTTGCTCAGAGCTATTGATTTCAGTCCTGCAGGGTTTGCTAAAGCAATCCTTCAAACGCATGATATCCTGCGCAAGCCTAATACCGAATTGACACGGGCAGATGTTATTCAATCCGTCACACGCGCATTACTCGGAACCGGATTAACCGGTGTTGGTATGTGGTTGGCTGATAAAGGGGTACTCCGCGGCGAATCTCCAACGGACCGGGATACAAGGGAATTGGAGAGAAGCGCTGGCCTTAGTCAGTATCAAATTAATGGATCAGCACTTCAACGTATGATGGCTGCGATGGTTACCGGGAATATGAGAGACATTAATGAAGCCGCAAAGTTACGTCCGGGAGATACTCTGTGGCAGTACGAATGGGCGCAGCCAACATCAATGCCGCTTGCTGTCGGGGCAAATATCGTTCAAGAAAGACGCCAATCCGCACGCGACCTACTGAAAAAAGGAGAGTCCGAAAGTGGATTAAAGCAAGGATTGGATGTCGTTACCGGTGCGATGAATACACTGTTCAATTCGTCGGTTTTGCAAGGTCTACAGCAGGCGCTTGATGTTCCTCCTGGGGAAGAAAACAAGATCAAGGCATTCGGTGAGAATCTGCTGAAACAAATCCCGAGCATGGCCGTTCCATCGATGGTCGGACGATTTAATCAATTAATTGATAATGCTCAGCGCGAAACATACAGCCCTGACTTTACCGAAAAATTACTTAATCCAGCCATGTCGAGGGTACCAGGTCTTGCTCAGGATTTGCCACAGAGGTCCGATGTATTGGGACAGCCAATGACTAGAGCTAATACATTCTTCGACGTGTTCTTATCTCCATCTCAGCGTGCTACGTTCAAACCTACAAGGGAGGCTCAATTGGTATTTGATCTCTTAGGATCAACCGGAGAAAGCAAGGTTGTACCTCGCGCTGTGCCGCGCTACATCACAGGAAAGGATCGCTTAACAGGCAGGGATAAGCGTATCGATTTGACCGGCGAGCAATTGGTGAAATATCAAACGATTGTTGGTCAAGAAACAGCCAGACGTTTGGCTACTATTAATCCGAATATGAGCGACGAGCGTAAGGTTAAACGAGTGCTTGAAATCTTGAATAAGGCCGGTGAGATTGGTCGTACAAGAATGAAAAAAGAACTTGGATTAAGATAAACGGGAGCCCTCCGGGGCTCTTTTTACATGGAGGACCTTATGATCATGCCCCTTGCTTGTGCCGTGGACGATTATGTCTTTAACGCCGTAGCTGCAATATGCGGCGAGGAAACGGCATTTAAATTGTGCTATGAAGATTACGAAACTTACTTTGAAGTAAAATCCGTGGTGGATATTCTTTTGGGAGGTATCGGCCCCGGAGGTAAACCAATAAAGGAGAGTGAAACGGCGTGAAATGGACCATGCCCAGCTTTTTAGTATCGATCATTACGATGGTCGCAATCGCTTTAAATCAGCGGTTCTTATGGAACCTTGATCCCCAGCAGATCATTGCATCCGTTACGGTCGCCGTGAACTTTATCGCCGTTGCGCTGGTAGCTGACATTGCGAAGATCAAGCGTGGAGAGAAACCGAATTTGAACAGCACGAAACTGTTTACTATGCTTTTTGCACTTCTGCTGATCGGATTCAGCGAATATATCGGGATTCAACTGGATGATGAGTCCGTTTGGTGGATCGCCGGTACAGCTGCAGCGTTTATCACAGGGAAGGGTTTGAAAGATATCGTGCAATTGAAGGGAGGAAAACAAGAAAATGAACATTTCAGTACCAGAGAAAGTACTAAGTAGCTTGGGCGTACCACAATTGGTGGACGTATATAGTCAGCTTCCGGTGAACAAGAATTACACCTGGGGCGATTTGGCCGGATGGCGCAAGGCAGAGGATCTGACAACCATTGCTATCCATCATGACTATTATCCTAAAGCCAAAAGAGCGCATCTAACCCCCATGCAGATGATGACGGAAATCGCCAACGATCATATCAAGTCCACCAAGAACGAGAAGAATGGAGACGCTGGATTTCCGTACCATTTTTACGTCATGCGCGGCCAAATTTTTTATACCAACCCTATCGCAGCCAGAACATACGGAGTAGCAAACAACAATGGACATACGATTCATGTGTGCGTGCATGGTGATTATTATCAATCGGACTCTCTGACGGACGCCGATTTAAACTGTATTATCGCCGTGTGCATTATGCTGAAAGGACTTTTACCTACTGTACAGGCCGTTAAAGGACATGGGGAACTGAACCCATCCAACTGCCCGGGCTTTAATATGGAGCGTGTCAGAAACGCAATCATAACCGCTGAGAACCGGCTGCAACAGCAAGAATCATGGGATGCCAAGATCACCAAGATACGCGAGCTCGGAAACCAATATAACTACATGTTCGACCGGATCAAACTCGGCGAACAGGACGGAAACGCACAATGGGCTATGAATAACTTGCTTGATGTGTATGAGATCATGAAAAGTAAAGGACTCCTATAAAAAAAGCCTCCTCATTATGAGGGGGCTATCTATTTACCGCCTGAATGAGATCGGCATTTTCTTCTAACAACCGTTCCACTTCCTCTATAAGCCATTCTGCATCAGATCGGTAAATTTCAGCTTTATCAGTGTCGTGCATATATTCATTGATCCCTAGCTTAACTCTTTGTTTAATCTCTTCTAGTCTATCCATATATTGTACCTCCTTATAGCTATAGTGGTATAACGTTACTATGAATAAAATGGCGAAACAAATATCTCTCGTTCACCATCGCAAAAATTGCATTTCAACATTTCGACTGATTCAGAAGGTTGTTCTGGTATTTCCATTTCCGGCAATACCCAACCTCTTCCATCGCATTTAGGACATTTGATTTTTGAGTATTTCATCCGTTATCCTCCCTTTATATATCTATAGTGGGTTATTACTATGCATAACCACGCGTTTTTCCGTGTTCCATCCATGTTGGAGGACTGTAGTTTCCGTACATATAAATATTGCCTTCTAGTCCTGATTCTTCCCATACGATATATGTGCGATCATAACCTAATTGATCCAGTTGGAATGAAATTTCTTGTAATGTTAGGAATTCATATTCTTCATCGGAGTTCCATTTCAATTCTTCTTCTTTAATAATCAAACGTTGCATTCCTTTATGTGCGATTATAGTAACAGTGTCTACAAGTGGATAAATTGTCTTTTTAGATAAGTCTTCCATCCTCATTCCTCCTCAAAAAGTTCTTCATACTTCCAACCTGTAGCCTTTAAAATACGCAGAACATACCCATGGGCAGGTGTCCCGCGGCCATTAGACCAATCGCTAATAAGTTGAGTGGATACCGGATTTTCCAAGCCGTAGGAAATGGCATTAGCAAGCCACGCCTGTTTTATATTGTCACGTTTCATTAGTGCTCCTAAATTACATTTTACTTTTACCTTCATTATAGCAACTCCCATAAAGTTCTATCACCTCCTAATTATGCTTGTACCTAAATTATAACACAAGTATCGTTAAAGCGGTACTGTAAATACAGTACTAAATTTAAAGTAACCATCATAGAATAAACCATAACCCAAAAGGAGATGGTCCCATGAAAGTGATTATGATTGACCTGTGCAGACCGCGGCGAGCGATCCAAAGTAACCTCCCATCTGCATATGTTGTCATCTTGGGCATATTGGCCGTGAAAGGATGGATGGATCTATGGAAGTAATGCCGATCCACCAGAGGCTTGCAGAACTGTGGATGGTCAACAAGCGCAGGCCGCTTACCGATGCAGAGATGATGGAGGTACATCACTGCTTGTCCGCAAATGTGGATTACGTGTGGAAAATGTGTTATTTGCAGAATTTATCGCTAATGGCATCCATGACAGACGATATCGAATGGCAATTCGAGATATGCGCTCAGATCGAGGAACTTCAGTATGGACAAATAAAAAAGCCGGGCCGCAAACGCAGCACCGACGAAAAATAAACCTGATATAGTGTATGCAGGGGGAGGTGAAAACTTTACTTAAAAAACATATACACAACATATTAACACTGGGTGCATAATTTAAATTAACAGAGAACCATTATACTGATAACAAGTTAGTGTAAATGAA
>NZ_FNDY01000038.1 GCF_900099895.1 Paenibacillus naphthalenovorans | reverse complement strand
TGTGTTGTGCGCAAACATCACTTTACCAAGGGAGAAGCTCTTTTTCTATATCCGCTTTTTCCAATTCCTACACCCACGGAGATTTTACACTAACAGCGAGCAAAGCGTCGATCTCGCTGCTGATGGTTCCGGTTATCGGAGTTTTATCAGGCTATCTTGTGCTGAACGAAAGTCTCAACCCTGCAACCCTGGGCGGAATCGTCTGTATTCTTGCCGGGGTATGGCTTGTTCATGCCCAAAAACCGGAGCTGCGCAAAAAAAATACAATGGTGAATTTTCCTGCGGAAAATGATACACTTTAAACGGCTGAAGCACTTTAGGTACCCGAACAAAGGGAGGGGCTTACAGTGCTTTACTGGTTTAAGGCATGGCGTTATGGTATGAAAATCAAGCGGGTTGGAGGATCTGGTTTGCTATGAAGATCAAGATTTTACTGCTGGCCCCCTATCGAGGATTGAAAGAATTAGCTTTAAGCCTTGCGTCGGAACAGACGGATTTGGATATTACGGTAAAAGAAGGCGACCTTGAAGAAGCCTTGGCCATATATAAGCATCTGGAAAACGAGAAATTCGACATCATTATCAGCCGGGGAGGAACGGCGAATCTTCTTCGGGACCATGTGCCCCAGCCCGTGGTTGAAATTCCCTTGTCGGGCTTCGATCTCCTTCGTACGCTAACCTTGGTCAAAGACTATAAGGGGAAGCTCGAAATGGTGGCTTTTCCGAATATTTGCGATGACGTGATTGCCGTCTCCCACTTGATGGGGATTGATATTCCTTATACAGTGATCCATGAAGAATTGCAGGTGGAGGGGATTATCCGGCAAGCCAAAAAAAAGGGCGTTCAAGTGATCGTAGGAGATACCGTCACCATACGGCTGGCGAAGAAGCACGGATTGCAGGGCGTCTTGATTACATCGGGAAGAGAGTCTGTCATCGAGGCCTTTCATCATGCCAAACAGGTATATCAGGTGCTGCTACAGGCGAATAAGAAATACCGGGCTTACGAAGCGCTGCTCCATGAGCTGGAAGAAGGGATTGCGATGGCAGACGAGCAGGGGAGGATCAGCTTTTCCAATCCCGGCTTTCGCCGTTTCATGCAGCTGTTCGGAGAACCCGGGGAAACGGCCGATCCCTCTTTAGTAGAATTGTTTCCGGATTGGATGTCCATGGTGCAGACCGTCAATGAAAATAAAAAAGCGATCTCCTACGTAAACATTGGAGGACGGCAGCTGCAGTGGACCTTGGGGATTTTTGAAGAGGACAGGCATCAGCGTCTTTATTATGTAAGAATAAAATCACTCCGGGATGCAGAGGACGAACTGGAGATCAAGTATGCGCAGCCTCCCGTCCATTCGTTTACCCAGATTCTAGGGTCGGCCAGGGAAGGCAAGAAGGCCATCGAGCAAGCGAAGAAAGCCGCCGCCGAGCATCTGATTACGTTGTACGGAGAAGAGGGGACGGGCAAAAAATATATAGCCGGGGCCATTCACGGATCACTGGAACCCAAGAACGATTGGTTTATTGAATTGACTGTCAAGGCGGGCACCCCCGGTGCGCTTTCCAGATTAACAGATGCGCTGTCCGGGATTGAAAACGGAACGGTTTATCTCAAAGGGTTGGAAAAGTTCGATGAGCTCAGTCAAGCCGCCATTAGCCGATGGCTGGAGCGGCAGCCCAACAAGGTTATCATGTCCTTTAAGGAATCACCCGAGGCCATGTTGGACAAAGGGGCCGTAGGCCAAGAGCTGTATGAGCTGATTTCAAAACACCCTGTTTATATTCCGTCCCTGCGCGAAAGGATGGAAGATCTGGATGAGTATATCCGTTATTTTATTGGAAAATGCAATGAAAAGTACGGAAAACAAATCGTCGGCATCCGCAACGATGTGCTGGAAAGGATGTCTGAATATGCTTGGAAAGGAAACCTCGAAGAGCTTGAACAAATGATCGACTCCTTCGTGAGAATTTCGAAAGGGCATTATATTGAAAATGATGTGCTGTCCCTGATTCCATCAGATACCGGAAAAAGCGCGTCCCGCAGCGGCACGGTGGAAATCGATATTCATCAAACGCTGGAGGAAATCGAGCAGGAGATTATTCAACGCGTGCTTGCGGAGGAAAAGATGAACCAATCCAGAGCGGCCAAACGGTTAGGCATCACGAGAGCTACCTTATGGAGAAAGCTGAAGGAGACAAAAAACGGGTAAGAGTGTTTTAATTTTAAACACTTTTGCCCGTTTTTTTATAAAATCAAAAGTTTATATTGATTTACTATGCATTAACTATTATGATTTAGAATAGTAAGAGTTAGAAAATAAAAGCGATTTTACAGGAATGTGTATAAATTTTAAACAGTCCGTGTTTAAAAGAGGTGAATGTGTTGAAATTAGCGATGATTGCCGATGATCTGACAGGAGCCAATGATAGCGGAGTGCAGTTGGCCAGATACGGTTTGAATACGTCGGTATTGTTCGAGCTGGATGAAACGGCCTTCGATCAGGACGCGGTTGTCATTGATACGGATAGCCGATGGCTGCCTCAAAGCCAGGCGTATGACAAAGTAAAAAAAGCGTCGCAGGTGCTTAAATCGGGCAGCTTTGATGTAATTTACAAAAAAGTGGATTCTACCCTGAGAGGAAATCTGGGCACGGAGATCGATGCTTTATACGACGTTTTTCATCCGGATTTTGTCGTCATTGCACCGGCGTATCCGAGGAATGGCAGAACGACCGTCAAAGGTATTCACTACCTTTATGGAAGGCCCTTGGGCGAGACGGAAATCGCAAGGGACCCGAAAACCCCTGTCCGTGATTCCTATATCCCGAGCATTGTGCAGGGTCAATCGGAGCGGCCGGTGGCTCTGGTCACTTATGAGGAGCTGCGATCCGGCTTTGAACAGGTGCAGGCCAAGCTAAAGCAATGTCGGGAGGATCAGATCCGGTATATCGTATTTGACGCCGAACGGGAAGAAGATTTGCGGCTTATTGTTCAACTGATGTCCCGAAGCGGCCACTCCGTTTGCTGGGTAGGCTCTGCAGGGCTGGCTAATTATTTGCCGGAGGTCTACGGGCTGCAGCCGAAGCGGATTGAGCTGGATATCCCGCGGGATCCAAAGCCGGTGCTGCTTGTGGCCGGCAGTGTAAGTTCAACGACCCGGAAACAGCTGGATATTGTCCTTGAGCAGCCTCATATTAAAGGTATTGAAATGCGTTCCTCTTTACTTGTCGCTGATGAGGCGTCCCGTGAGGCGGAAATGCAAAGAGTATATGAGCAAGCCAAGCGGGCGCTCGAGGATCAGGTGGATATTGCTTTATTTTCCTCCGGAAGGCCTGAAGATATTGAAGAGGCCCAGCGGCTGGGAAAAAAGAACGGAATGGACGAAAGTGCAGTGAGCAATTCGATATCCGCCGCGCTGGGAACGGTCACTTCCCGTCTCACCGAAGCCTGCGAAGTAAAAGGCTTGGTGTTAACCGGAGGGGATACGGCAAAGCAAGTTTGTATGCAGCTTGGTGTGACCGGATTTCATCTCATAGCCGAAGTGGAAACCGGTATTCCGCTCGGCCGAACGATCGGGTCCAGGCCCATGTATGCCATCACCAAAGCGGGGGCGTTCGGAACGGATTTATCGCTGCTTAACTCCATACAAAAGCTCAAGGGGGAATAAATCGTATGAAACCAGTAATTGGCATAACGATGGGTGATGCGTCCGGTATCGGTCCGGAAATTATCGTGAAAGCGCTGCAATCGGCTCAGGTATACGAGCAGTGCAAGCCGGTTGTCATAGGCGATTATAAAATTCTGGAACGCGCCAGAAATATCGTGCAGGCCGATGTGAAGATTCATAAAATCAGTCAGCTTAGCGAGGCCCTGTTTCAGCATGGCACGATAGACTGCGTCGATCTGGATCTGTTGCTTGAAGACCTGCCGTTCGGGCAAGTATCGAGCGAGGCGGGCAACGCAGCCTTCCAATTCATTAAAAAGGCCGTGGAACTCGCGCAAGCAAAGGAAATTCATGCCATCTGTACCGCGCCGCTGAATAAAGAAGCCCTTCATAAGGGAGGACATCTGTATCCGGGACATACCGAAATTCTGGCTGAATTAACCGGCACGGAGGACTACTCCATGCTGCTGTCCTCTCCGAATTTGAAAGTCATTCATCTCACCACCCATGTGGGATTGATTAAAGCGATCGAGATGATTAATCCGGAAAGAACGTATACGGTCATCAAGCTGGCTCATGAGACGCTTACCCGTGCGGGGAAGATCCGGCCGAGCATTGCGGTATGCGGGATTAATCCTCATGCCGGCGAGAATGGATTGTTCGGAAACGGGGAAGAAGAAGAGAAGCTGATTCCGGGCATTGAGAAAGCCAAGGCAGAGGGCATCAACGTCACGGGGCCGTACCCGGCGGATACGTTATTTTTCCGTGCGGTCCGCGGGGATTTCGATATCGTGGTCGCCTGCTACCATGACCAAGGCCATGGTCCGATCAAGGTATTGGGATTGGAAGAGGGAGTCAATATCACGGTCGGATTAAAGGGCGGGATCATTCGCACCTCTGTAGATCATGGAACCGCCTTTGATATCGCCGGTAAAAATATTGCCGACGAGCGGAGCATGCTGGCCGCCATACGGGATGCCATTGAGCTGGCACCTAAAGATCTGCAATAAGAATAGGAAAGAGCCTGTGATCCTTGATAGGAAAGCAGGCTCTTTCTTGACCGCCGGTTCACATATAGCGTATCATGAATATAATTGGATAAAGCGTGGGGGTCCGAGGAATCGGGCTGAGAGTACGGCTAGTCCGCCGTTAACCATTTGAACCTGTTGGGTCATGCCAGCGTAGGGAGAGGTGAGAGACACACTTTGCTATGGGCAAGGTGTGTTTTTGTTAGTAGAAAGCAGGGGGGATCAAGGTGGTCTACCTGGAGTTTCAAGGCGTTAGTCACAACTATAACGGAGAGCAGCAGGTCATTCATGGCCTGCATCTGCAGGTGCAGGAAGGGGAGTTCGTTTCCCTGGTCGGCAGAAGCGGCTGCGGCAAGACGACCTTGTTAAAGATGGCGGCGGGCCTGCTCGCGCCTGACGAAGGGACGGTCCGGATCGCGGACAAGCCGGTCACGGAGCCGCAAACCCAAGTTGGCGTTGTCTTTCAAGCGCCTACTTTACTGGAGTGGCAGACGGTAAGGGATAATGTCCTGCTGCCGGTGTCTTTGGTCCGCAAGCCGACCCGAGCCGACCGGGAGGCCGCGGACGCCTTTTTGGAACGCATGGGCCTGGCTCAGCATGCCGATAAGTATCCCGCCGAGCTGTCCGGCGGTCAGCAAAGCCGTGTGGGCATTGCCCGGGCTTTGATGCGAAACCCGTCCTTGCTGCTGATGGACGAGCCTTTCGCCGCATTGGACGCTTTGACAAGGGAGTCTTTGCAGGAGGACCTTCTCCAGCTGTGCAGGAGCAGGAAGATGACGGTCCTTTTTATCACCCATGACATTACGGAAGCCGTGTATTTATCGGATCGCGTCATTGTTCTTCATGGAGGAGGCATTGCCGGGGAGTACTCCGTGCCATTACCCGATTTACGCCATTATGAGATGCGCTATGACGGCGAATTTAACCGGGTGTGTCTGGCGGTGAGACAGGCGATGGAAGGAGGGGAGCGGAAGTGATTCGGAATGCTGTCCTGCCGGTCGGGCTTTTGGTGCTGATGATCGCCGCGTGGGAGGGCTTTGTCCGCTCCAGCGGGGTCTCGGAGTTGGTACTGCCTGCCCCGTCTGTCATAGCTGATACCTTGTGGACGGGCCTGGTCACGGGATATTTTACGAAGCATATCGGCCAAACGCTGCTGGAAATTGTGCTCGGCTTGCTGCTGGGCGGCTTGTTCGGGGTTCTTTGCGGGATCGCGATGGGCGAATGGGCGTGGCTAAGACGGCTTTTATCCCCTTATATCGTGGCCAGTCAAGCGGTGCCCAAGCTGGCGCTGGCGCCGCTGTTTATGATCTGGTTCGGATTCGGGACCACCCCCAAAGTCGTCATCACGGCGCTAATTTCCTTTTTTCCTCTGCTGGAAAGCACCGTTACCGCTATTCACTACGTAGATCCGTTGAAGCGGGACTTGTTCCGGGTGCTGGGAGCCTCCCGGTGGCAGACGTTGATCCGGCTCAAGCTGCCGGCGGGATTGCCCGGTATGTTCTCAGGGCTTCGCGTCGCTGTGGTGCTGGCTGTAGTCGGGGCGGTGGTCGGCGAATTTATCGGGGGAAACCAGGGCCTCGGGGCTTTGATCATCGCCTCCCAGGGGATGATGGACACGCCTCTGATGTTCGCTGTACTGCTGCTGCTCACCGTGCTCGGAATGATTTTATATCAGATCATTATTGTTCTGGAGAGGGTCAAGTTAAAACCGTATAAAAGGGAGAAAGACAAATGAAAAAATATACTATCGCAGCAATCCTGATGTTGGCGGGGAGCCTGCTGTTATCGGCATGCGGGACCCCATCGTCGAATGAAACCGGTTCGGCTCAACCGGCCGCCGGGACGCCGGCGCAAACGCAAAAGGTGATCATGGCCAGCTGGAGCAAGCCGATCACCGAACAAACGAATCTTTATTATGCGGAGGAGCAAGGCTGGTTTAAGGAAAAGGGCATTGACTTTACGTTTGTTCCGGGCGCCGGAGGCGGAGATGCGATTAAGAACATCCTGTCCAAGCAGGCCGACATTGCGTTTACAGACCCGGGTTCCTTGTACTTTGCTTTGGATAAAGGCGAGAAGCTGCGCGTCATTTATAACATTTATCCTCAAAATGTATTTAATATCGTTTCTTTAAAGGATAAGAACATCCGGGAACCTAAGGATCTCAAAGGGAAAAAAATCGGCGTATACAGTTTATCCAGCGGCACCCGCCATAACCTGCTGGTTGTTCTCCATCAGGCGGGACTGACGGAGAAGGATGTCACGATCGTGGAAACCGGAGTATCCAATTTCGCTCCTCTGATCCAAGGGCAGGTAGACGCAACGGCAGCCACCGATACCGGTCTGGCCGATGCGATGCTGAAAGGACTCGGAGATGTGAATGTCATCAACGTGAAGGACTACCTGAATGTACCGAGCGACGTGTTCGTTGTGACCGAAGAGACCTTCCAGCAGAAGAAAGAAATGCTGAGGAGCTTTCTTGAGGTCTATAAGAAAAGCGCCGAATGGATGATTCAGAATCCTGACGCGGCGGCTGAACTGGCTTTGACGAAAGCGATCGACGGAAAAGATAAGCAGCGCAACGGAGAAATCATCAAGCTGCGCAATGAATCGACGGTATCCGAAGATACGGACAAAAACGGACTTGGATGGCTGGATGCGTCTATTCTGCAGGAAGGCGCCGACGTATATAAGAAGCTGGGTTTGATCCAAAATGACTTGAAGCTCAGCGACATCGTGACCAATGACCTGGTTCCGAAGAAGTAATCGCCGCAGGTGTGAGCGGTATCGGGCTTTACAATAATGGGAGTGGTGCTATAGGGAGGGGGAATCCAAATTGAAGGCGGAATCGAGAGAAATCGTACAACATATTCTGGGGTATATCGGACGCTTTTCGGCAGGCGATGTGACGGAGGCTGAATCGGAGGCTTCGTTTCAGGAAGCGGCTTTAAAGCTGTTTCGCTATCAGTTTCAACACAATGCAGCGTACAAGAAATATTGCCAGGCCCGGCGTAAATCCCCGTTAACGGTTAGGGATTGGCGGGAGATTCCGCCGATCCCGATTCAGGCGTTTAAAGAGCTGACGCTATCCTGCGAGCCGGCGGAGGAAGCGGAAGCCGTATTCATGACCAGCGGAACGACGAATGCGGACAAGCGGGGCAAGCATTATCATCCGACCTTGGAAGTATGGGATGCATCGATGGTCCCTCCTTTCAAGCATTATGTGCTTCCGGACCGTGACCGGATCACGGTATTGGTGCTGTCTCCCGCGGCCGATTTGAACCGCAATTCGTCCCTCTCCCGTTATTTGACGAAGGCTGTGGAGCATTACGGCACATCCGGCAGCCGTTATTTTTACTCGCAGGAGAACGGTTTGGATATGGAAGGGGTTCTGGCGTCACTTCAGGAGTGTACGGCTCGTAACGAACCGGTGCTTCTGATCGGGGCTACTTTTGCTTATGTGCATTTGCTGGATTACTGTGCAGACCATTCATTTCAAGTCGAGCTTCCGCAGGGCAGCCGCCTGTTTGATACAGGCGGTCTGAAAGGGCAGTCCCGGGAGATCACGGCGGAGGAGCTGTACCGGAAGATCGAAGATCATTTCGGGCTGAATCGCGAGTCCTGTGTGAATATGTACGGGATGACGGAGCTCAGCTCGCAAATCTATGATCAAACGATACGCAGCCGCGTACTGACGGGCCGTGCCGTACATGAGAAGGCGAATCCCCCCTGGATTCGGACGCTTGTTCTTAACCCCGACACATTGGAGCCGGCTCCAGACGGGGAAACCGGTGTTCTGGCCCACTATGATCTGGGGAATTGGAACTCGGCATTCGCTGTTCTCACGGAGGACATGGGGTATAAGAACGAACGCGGGCTTGTCCTGCTGGGACGGATCAAAGGCTCGGAGGCCCGCGGGTGCTCCATAGCCATCGATCAGTTGATGAGTTCCCATAAGAAGCAGGTGAAAGCATGAACTCAAGTGAGGCGGTGACCGTAAGACCTGCGTACAAAGTCCCAAGCGGCATCCGGCCGGGTTCGTTTACGGAGCGGCTTTACGATGGTCCGCAGGGAACGCTGGTTCTTCAATACCCGGATTTGACACCGGAGTTGATGGCGGACATTACCCGGGAACTATCCGTACGGCGGAGGGAATATTTGGCCCGCTTAAGAACGGAACAGATTGTTGAGCGATTGGACCTGGCCGTTCGCCAATGGCTGGACCCGGACTATGAGCTCCGCCGGTTGGCGGAGGCTTGGCTGCCGGTGATTACGGGCTACGACGGGGAAATGATTCGGCTCGAACTTAAACGCTTCTTCCGGACCTTTCGCCGGAAGGAGCTGCTTCGCTTTCTGGACGTGGAATTCGATGCCTCGGAGGTGCTTGATGAGTTCCGGCCGATGAAAAACGGCGGAATGAGCCGGGCGTACGGGCCTGAGCTGTTATTTCACGTCTTTTCCGGCAATGTGCCCGGGCTTCCGATCTGGAGCCTGGTCATGGGAATCTTGTTGAAATCGGCGAATCTGGGCAAGACGTCCTCGGCCGAGCCGCTGATGGCTGTGCTGTTTGCGGAATCGTTGGCGGAAGTGGACCCCGCACTCGCGGACTGCCTGGCCGTGCTGCCGTGGAAGGGCGGCAATGAAGTGCTGGAGCGGCCTGTCATCGAGGCGGCAGAGGCGGTCGTCGCTTACGGCTCGCAGGAAACGGTGGAAAAGCTGCGGTCGCGAGTGCCGGGGACCAAGCGCTTTATCAGCTACGGCCATAAGGTCAGCTTCGCGATGATCGGGCAGGAGGCGCTGACCCCAGACCGCTATCGCGAAACCGCCCGGAGGTTGGCGGAGGACGCATCGATCTATGATCAGCAGGGCTGCCTGGCTCCGCACAGTGTGTTCGTCGAAGAAGGCGGCGCGGTATCGCCGCGGCAGTTCGGGCAGCTGCTCGCCTCCGAGATGGAACGCTATCACGAGAAGAAGCCCCGGGCCGTGCTGTCGGACGAGGAATCGATGGCTATTCACGCGGTGAGACAGCGGTTTGAAATGATGAGTTTGCGGGGAGAACCCGCAGCGGTCTATACGAGTCGGACCGGAACGGATTGGACCGTCATTTATCACGGGCGGCCCGGCTTCGAGGCTTCTCCATTGAACCGGACGATTCATGTGTTTGCGTGCGAGTCCCTGGAGTCGGCCGCCGAACAGATCCGGCCTTACCGGGAGGTTTTGCAGACGGTGGGCCTCGCTGTCGGTCCGGACCGGTTAGAAGCGGTGGCAGGGCTGCTTGGCATGTACGGCGCCACCCGCATCTGCGCGGTCGGGGAGATGTCGCGGACGCCCTCGGGCTGGCACCATGACGGACGCTTAAATCTGCTCGATTTGGTCCGCTGGGTTGATTTGGAGAGAAGCGTGGAGCAGGATGCCGAACGGTATGATCCCGATGTGGAGTAGGGGGGATAGGAATGGACTTTGCGGGAAAAACGGTTTTGGTCACAGGCGCAAGCCGGGGCATCGGCGCAAGTATTGCCAAGGCGTTCGGTGCTCTGGGCGCTTTGGTTATCGTCAACTATAAAAGCAATGAAAAGTCGGCCTGGGAAGTGGCGGAGCACATCCGGCAGACGGGAGGAGAGGCCGTGGCGCTGCAGGCCGATGTCACGGACGGGGCGGCGGTGCAGCGGATGGTCTCCGAAGCGGTGGAGGCTTTCGGCGGAATCGACATCGTTGTCAATAATGCGCTCAGCCATTACAGCTTCAACCCGAAGCAGCGCGCAACGGCATGGAATATCGAATGGGACGACTATCAAAGACAACTGGACGGCAGCCTCGGCGGGGCGTTTCATGTTTGCAAGGCGGTGATTCCCCACATGAAGGAACGAAACGGCGGCCGGATCGTGAATATGGTCACCAATCTGATTGATTTTCCGGTTGTCCCGTATCATGATTACACAACGGCCAAATCGGCCCTGCTTGGTTACAGCCGCAATCTGGCTGCAGAGCTTGGAGCTTTCGGAATTACGGTCAACTGTGTGGCGCCCGGACTGACGTACCCCACCGACTCAAGCCGGGAGACGAAGGAAGATGTCAAGAATGCGATCATCCGTCTGACGCCGATGGGACGGTTGGCTTCTCCGAATGATATTACAGGAGCCGTTTTGTTTTTTTCCTCGGAGTGGGCGGCCTTTATCACAGGACAATGCTTAAGGGTAGACGGCGGATTGACGATGCATTGATCAAAATGAGGAACGAGTAAGGAGGTTCATATGGTGGACATTCAACAAGCGGTCGCTGTGTTGGAAAAGGTACGGGAAAAGAGCCCGTTGGTACACAATATTACCAATATCGTTGTGACGAACTTCACCGCCAACGGGCTGCTCGCCTTAGGCGCTTCTCCCGTCATGGCTTATGCCAGGGAAGAAGTGGCGGATATGGCCAAAATAGCCGGGGCGCTGGTATTGAATATGGGCACGCCGAATGAAGAGGTTGTTCATGCGATGCAGGTTGCCGGCCAATCGGCGAATGAGCACCGGGTACCTGTGGTATTCGATCCGGTAGGAGCGGGAGCCACCCCTTATCGAACGGCAACGGCACGCCGAATCATGAAGGACATCAAGGTCTCGATTCTTAGGGGGAACGCCGCCGAAGTGGCCAATGTCATTGGGGAAGCGCGGAGCATCAAGGGCGTCGATGCCCTGGAGGCGGGAGGCGATGCAGCGGAGCTTGCCCGTCAAGCGGCCCGGACGCTGGGGGTCGTCGTGGTCGTTACCGGGAAGGACGATATGGTAAGTGACGGAAAGATCGTCTATAAAGTCAGCAACGGTACCCCTTTGCTTACCAGGGTCACCGGGACGGGCTGTTTGCTAACCTCGGTGATCGGCGCATTCGCGGCCGTCGAAAAGGATCTGACATTGGCCGCGGCAGCGGCCCTGGCTTATTACGGAGTGGCCGCAGAGAAGGCTGTCGAGGTGTCCGGAGCCGATCGCCCGGGCACTTTTCAGACCGAATTTCTAAATCAGCTGCACCTGACGGATGGGGCCGCGCTGCGTGAACATGCGGCGATTCACGTAGAGTAGGTGCCGTACGTGACCAAGGAAACCGAGAATGCCAAATCCTGTCCGCTTTGCGGTATTTGCAAAGCCTGTCTTGATGCATTTGAAGGGAAAATGACAGGCGAATAATTGGATATATCGTATGGCACAGGCCCTGCCGGTTGTCGGATGGTTTACCGCGGTTTGAAGTCATTCATCCGTGATCCGGCACTAGCGGGGCCGCTGCATAAAAAAATATTTTTAGTCATTGACAAAAGATGCAAGTGTGTTATATAGTTCATTTAAAGCGTTTTCAACTCATTTATATAAAACTATGTTTTATAATATAAAACAAATTGCGACAAAATCCCTTGACGATGAGCAGCACTATCCCGTGAAGCCTTTGTATTTTGACTTGATATCTTGGGACTCACGCATGTCTCTATATGAACAGGAAATAAAACATAGTTTTATAATATAAAACTAACATAACAAATTTAACCGCTTTCATCCCGGTTATTTGCTGGAAATCAAACTAACCCGATTTCCAGAAATAATAAATGATCCAACTTTGTAAAAGGGGAGTGTCATTTATGAGCGTAAAAAGAGGGTTTAAAATGACAGCTGTTCTGCTTCTGGCCGCTTCCGTTGTGCTTGCCGGCTGCGGCAGTTCCAATCAGGGTACCGGTTCCGGCACGGGAGCATCGGGGGGCTCGGGTCAGGCAGCGAAAACGATCAAAGTTGCGAATTACTTTGCCCCCGAGCATCCGCAGAACGTTGCACTTCGCGAGAAATTTAAGCCGCTGGTCGAGACCAATTCGAATGGCACACTCAAGGTTGAAATTTATGACAACAACAAGCTTGGCGCCGAGAAGGAATTTTACAACGGAGTTCGCAGCGGAACGATCGAGATGGGAATTCCGGGGCTGATTATGCAGTCCGATATCGAGAAAATGCAGGTTGGCGAATGGCCGTTTTTGTTTGAAAATTTCGCCCATGCCAAGAAAGTGTTTGACGGTCCGATCGGACAAGAGATGGCGGAAGATATGGAAAGCAAGCACGGCGTGAAAGTGCTCGCCTGGAGCGCTAACGGGTTCCGGATGTTCTCCAGCACCAAGCCGCTTAACAGCATTGAGGATTTCAAAGGCTTCCGTCTCCGTATGCCGAACATTCCGAACTATATCGCACTGGGCCAAGCTTTGAAAGCCAACGTATCGCCGCTGCCGATATCGGAGGTGTTTACCGCACTTGAGCAAAAGGTTGTGGACGGTCAGGATAATCCGATCGCTACCTTACGCGCATCCGGCTGGTACGAAGTTCAAAAGTATGTTTTGGAATCCAACCACATGTTCAGTCCTAATATGTATATCATCAACAAGAAATTCTGGGATGCACTGACGCCTGAACAGCAGAAGGTCATCCAGGATGCATCCAAAGTAGCGGCGGACCATGAGTGGAAGCTGCTTGAAGACAGCTTTGAGGAGGATAAGAAATTCCTGCAGGAAAAGGGCTTGCAGTTCATTACGCCGGATGACAGCTTCAAGAAGGCGATGCAGGATGCCGCAGCTCCATTGTACGAGGAATTCTACAAGAAATACCCGTGGGGTAAGGACATGGTAGAAAAGATTAAGGCGGCAGCGCAGTAACGCTGATAAGAAGTAAGCGCAAACAGGCCCGGACCGACCATCTGGCGACTTGGAATGCCCCGACAACACGTTTTCTCGATTACAACAGAGGAGGGAGTATCCACGTGAAAAATGTAGGAAAAGCGGTTGAGAATCTGTTTAACGGTTTCATTGCTTTGGCGCTATCGCTCATGGCTATCCTGGTTTTTGGAAATGTCGTGTTGCGCTATTTGTTTAACTCCGGCATTACATGGTCCGAGGAAATGGCCCGATTTTTATTCATATGGCTTGTGCTTCTCGGCGCAGTTATTGCATTCAAGGAAAATTCCCATCTGGGTGTCGATATGCTGGTCAAAAGATTATCGAAGCCGCTGAAAAAGATCGTATTCATCATCAGTAATGTGATTTTGCTGGCCGTTATCTACCTGGTGGTCGAAGGGAGCTGGAAAATTACGCTGCTTAACGCCGGCAGTACGGCACCGGCGACAGGCTTGCCGCTAACATTGATTTACGGAACGGGTATTATCATGGGTATAGGTATGGGGCTGATCATCATTTTTAAGCTGTACCGTGTGCTGTTCGCTAATGAGGATGTCAATAAATATATGCAAATCCACGAATCTGAGGAAATCATTACGCATGTGAACACCTCTGGAAATAAGGAGGTTCCAAGATGATCGTTACCGTATTTCTCGGATCTCTGCTGGGCGCTATGGCGCTTGGCATCCCGATCGCCTTTTCGCTGCTCGTCAGCGGGATGGTGCTAATGTATACGATGGATATTTTCGACAGTCAGATTATGGCCCAGAACCTGATTGACGGCGCCGACAATTTCCCGCTGCTCGCGATTCCGTTCTTTATCCTGGCGGGGGAGCTGATGAATGCGGGAGGTATTTCCAAGCGCATCATTAACTTCGCTATGGCTCTCGTCGGTCATATCAAAGGCGGCCTCGGTTACGTTGCGATTATCGGAAGCGTCATGTTCGCAGGACTATCCGGTTCCGCTGTAGCCGATACGGCTGCACTCGGAGCGATTTTAATTCCAATGATGGTGGCGGCAGGGTATAACAAAAACCGGTCCGCCGGGTTGATCGCCGCCGGCGGGATCATTGCGCCGACCATTCCGCCAAGCATCCCTATGATCATTTTTGGCGTGACCAGCGGTGTTTCGATTACCAAATTGTTTATGGCCGGTATTGTTCCCGGTTTATTGCTTGGCGTCGGTTTGACCGTTGCCTGGTATTTGATCGTACGCAAAGATAACTACAAAGTATTCCCGAAAAAATCCGGGAAGGAAATTTTGAAGGCCTCGGTCCAAGCGATATGGGCGCTTATTCTGCCGGTCATTATTATCGTCGGTTTGCGCGGTGGAGCCTTTACACCGACGGAAGCCGCCGTCGTTGCCGCCTTTTATGCGCTGTTCGTCGGTCTCGTCGTCTATCGCGAGCTGAAGCTGAAGGATTTGTACCAGGTTTTGGTGGCGGCAGGCAAAACGACCAGCGTCGTGATGTTCCTGGCTGCTGCTGCGCTGGTTTCCTCCTGGCTGATTACCGTAGCCAATATTCCCAACGAGCTGACGAACATGCTTGGCCCGTTAATGGATAATCAATTGCTTTTATTGATGATGATTAATCTTGTCGTTTTCCTGGTTGGAACGGCTATGGATTTGACGCCTACGATTTTGATCCTGACGCCGGTGCTTATGCCGATTATCGATGCCGCAGGAATCGATCCGGTGCTTTTCGGAATTTTGTTTGTCCTCAACTGCTCCATTGGATTGCTTACTCCGCCGGTAGGAACCGTACTGAACGTAGCGGCCGGGGTCGGAAAGCTCAGTATGGAAGATATTATGAGGGGCGTTTGGCCATTCTTGCTGGTTGAAGTGATTATTCTGCTTCTTCTCACCCTGTTCCCGCAAATTGTACTTGTACCGCTTGGTTGGTTTACTTGATAGAGGAGGACACAAGAGATGAAAAAATGGAAAGTTGTCGTTACCGATTGGGAATACGCAGATCTGCGGTTTGAGGAAAACGTGCTGCTTCGCCACGACTCCATCAAACTGGTTTCCGCCCAATGCAAAACCGAGGAAGACGTGATCGAGGCATGCCGTGACGCCGATGCGCTCATCAACCAATACGCGCCGATTGGCCGCAAGGTGATCGAGGCGCTCGAGAAATGCAAGGTGATCACCCGCTACGGCGTCGGCGTGAACACGATTGATCTCGATGCGGCTACGGAAAAAGGAATTTGCGTTGCCAACGTACCGGATTACTGTATGGATGAAGTGGCCGACCATGCGCTGGCGCTGCTTCTGAGCTGGACCCGAAAAATCACGCTGGCCAACCATCATGTGAAAAACGGCAAATGGGATTTCAAAGTCACACAGCCGATTTATCGTCTTCGCGGAAGAACGATCGGTTTAGTCGGCTTCGGCAAAATCCCTCAGATGCTGGCGGAAAAAGTAAAGCCGCTCGGCTTGAAGGTCCTGGCTTATGATCCTTATTTTCCGAAGCATTTGGCTGAAGAGAAGGGGGTTGCGCTGGTCGAGCTGGATGAGCTGTGCGCCCAATCCGATTTTATCTCCGTGCATGCCCCGCTTATGGAAGCCACGCGCGGGATGATCGGGGAGCAGCAATTTGCCCGGATGAAGAAGGATGCCATTATTATTAATACTTCCCGCGGACCGGTCATTCACGAGAAAGCGCTGGTCGACGCCCTGACCAAAGGGCAGATTGCCGGAGCAGCGCTGGATGTGGTGGAAGAAGAGCCGATTCCTAAGGATCATCCGCTTCTTTCGATGGATAACGTCATCCTTACGCCTCATGCGGCATGGTATTCCGAAGAAGCGGCGGCGGAGATGCGCTCCAAAGCGGCTATGGGCGTAGTCGACGTATTGATTGCCGGCGAATATCCGAAGTATCTGGTGAACCAAAAGGTGAAAGAGCGGGTAGAGCTGAAGCCTTCCCGGCCGGAGCAGCGCTACCAGAGCCTTTAACCCGATAAACAAAAAATAAGAATGGGGGAATCAAACATGAATTGGTTCAAAAAAGCGATGATCGGCATTACACTGCCCAGCCTGCTTGTCGTTAGTGCCTGCGGCGGCGGGGGAACGGCGACCCAGGAAGCGGGCGGTCAGGCGGGGGGAGCGCCGGCCAAACAAACGCGTACCCTCAAAGCGGGAATCGGTTTGAATGAGGATCATCCGCAGGGCCAAGGGCTTAAGAAATTTGCCGAGCTGGTGGAACAGAAGAGCGGTGGCAGCATGAAGGTGCAGACTTACTTTGCGGCTCAACTGGGCGATGATTTAAAAATGACGAATGCGTTAAAATCCGGAACGCAGGAGATCACCATTCCATCCACTTCACCGCTCACCTCGATGGTGAAAGAATTCGGCGTGTTTGACTATCCGTTCGTGTTTAATAACGAGCAAGAAGCGGATGCCGTGCTTGATGGACCCGTAGGGAAAAAATTACTCGATATGCTGCCGCAGCAGGGACTTATCGGATTAACTTATTGGGAGAACGGGTTCCGCAATTTGACCAACAGCAAGAGACCGGTTGCTGCGCCGGAGGATTTTCAGGGACTGAAGATCCGTACCCTTCAAAGTAAAGTGCATATCGAAGCATTTAGTGCTCTAGGGGCAAATCCGACACCGATGCCGTTCTCCGAAGTATTCAGCGCATTGGAGGGGAAAACCGTCGACGGCCAGGAAAATCCGCTGCCGACGATCGAATCCAACAAGTTCTATGAAGTGCAGAAATACTTGAGCTTGACGAATCACGTCTATACGCCGTTTGTATTTCTGGTCAGCAAGAAGTTCTGGGACGGTCTGACACCGGATGAACAAAAGATTTTGCAAGAAGCATCCATAGAAGCGGGTAAATTCCAACGTGAAAAGAACCGGGAGCAAAATAAGCAATCGCTGGAAAACCTGAAGTCTAAGGGCATAGAAGTAAATGAGGTGAAACCGGAAGACCGGGAGAAGATGCAGGAAATCGTCAAGCCTGTCCTCGATAAATTTTCCAAAGACTTAGGTGAAGCTTTGGTCAAAGAAATGTACGATGAAGTGAATAAAGTGCGCGGGAAATAAGACGCAACCCAAGTGATGATTCTTCTTAAGCAGCCGCCTTACTTGGGTAACGGCTGAAATGGAAGAGGCACCAATTATTTCAAGGATGGACATGGTCAAGGTGGGGGGAGCTGGAACAACGGTCTCCCCATCTGTATTGCTTCCCGAAACCAGGGACAACAACGGAAGGAATGGTCATGGGATCGGAACCGTCTTCCATGAATGCAACGCCGTTAAGCCACAGGCCGGGATCCATGGAAAGATGGTTTGGATAAGAACATGAATACGTTTATAAAGGAGATGCGACTCTTGCAAAAAACTCGTGATGTCATTGAACAGCTTGGGTTCCCGCGTGGTGACCTTCATGATCTGCCGTCCTCCACAAAGACATTTCCGGATGGCGCCCAATACCGGATTGAAATTCCCAGCGTGGAAGGACCCGCTTCCTTTGAGGCAGTCATCGAAGCCTGCAAGCAATATGATGTGTTGATTCATCGCGTGTCTCAAGGCAGCGGCATCATGCTGCTGACGGATGACGAACTGAAGCAAATGGCGGAAATCGGCAAGCGCGAAAACTTGGAGGTCAGCTTGTTTGTAGGACCTCGCGGTACGTGGGATACCACAGCAATGCCTTGGGCGAGTGCCGGCAAGGTCATCGGTCTTCGCGTGGAAAGCATGGATCAGCTCGTTTATTCGATCGAGGATATCAAGCGTGCGTGCGATGCGGGCATTCGCGGCATTCTCGTAGCGGATGAAGGGCTGCTTTGGCTTGTCAATGAGTTCAAAAAGAAGGGCGAGCTGCCGGAAGATTTGGTCGTGAAAATTTCCGTGCAAATGGCGCAGGCGAACCCGGTTTCCATTAAACTGATCGAAAGCATAGGGGCGGATACCTACAACGTACCGACCGATCTTACCCTGGCCCGCCTTGCTGCGATTCGTCAGGCCGTTGATATTCCGATTGATATTTATGTTGAAGTTCCGGACGATATCGGCGGATTTATCCGGCATTACGAAATTCCGGAAATCATCCGTGTGGCTGCTCCCGTCTATATTAAGTTCGGATTGCGCAACTCGCCTAACATTTATCCTTCCGGCACCCATTTGGAGCAAACCTCGATTGCGCTGTGCAAAGAGCGCGTGAGACGCGCAAAAATCGGAACGGATATGATCAAACGGTACAGTCCCGAATTGCGAACATCGGAAAAAGGCGCCGCCGGCTTGGGTGTCCCTGTGAAGAAGTAAACAAATGAAAGGTTTCCGTAAAAAGGGTGAATAAACATGCCGATGATTCAAGCTGTAGAACGGGCACTTTTGATTTTGGATTTGTTCGATGAGTATGATACCGAGTTGAAAATCACTGAAATCAGCGACCGCATGGTTCTGCACAAGAGTACCGTTCATTCTCTCTTAAAAACGCTTCAGGTTCATCGCTATATTGAACAAAACCCCGAGAACGGAAAATACCGTTTGGGCATGAAGCTGCTCGAGAGAGGGACCATCGTCATGCATAATCTCGATATTCGGAACGTTGTAAGAAAGCACCTGATCCACTTATCGAACATCACGGGCCAGACGACGAATTTGGTCATTCTGGACGGCAAAGAGGGCGTGTACATCGATAAAGTCGAAGGTTCGAAGGCGATCATCCGTTATTCGCGTATCGGCAAACGAATTCCAATCCACTGCAGTGCGGTTGGCAAGGTGCTCGTCGCCTATAAAGAGCCGAAGGAGTTAAAGCAATTACTGAAAGGTTATGTTTACAGGCAACATACCGCGAAAACCATTATGAGCGAATCTTATTTTATGCAAGAGCTTGAAAAGGTACGTGGACAGGGCTACTCCGTAGACAATGAAGAAAATGAGCCGGGAGTGCGCTGCATTGCCGTTCCGGTAAGGGATCATTCGGGGCAGGTGATCGCTGCGATCAGTATGTCAACGCTCGTTGCACGCGTGAGCGATGCGGAGTTGATGGAGCACGTACAATCCCTGCAGCAGGCTGCGGAGGAAATTTCAGAACAGATGGGATTCGGCATTCCTTCATTTCATGGCAAAGAAGTGCTCTAGGGATATGAAGGAGTTCACTATATACCAACTTGGGAGGCATATTTCATGCGTATAATTCGATTTTTAAATGAGTCTGATGTACCTACGGTTGCTGCTTTAACGGATGAGAATCAAGTGTTTGCGCTGCCGTATCAAGGTTTTATAGAGCTGGTGGATGCCGCTAATGCACAGGGAACGACCCCGCTGAAGCTCGTTTTGCGTGAGATCGAAAACGGCAGCCCGCTGCCAACGGCGTTCGAGAACCTTCGTCTGCTGGTGCCGATTGAAGCCCCTGAAGTATGGGCATCCGGCGTCACCTATGCCCGGAGCAAGGAAGCGAGAAATTATGAGGCTACCGGCGGCAAGCTGGATTCAACGACGTTCTACGATAAAGTATACGATGCGGAGCGTCCGGAAATTTTCTTCAAATCGACTGCCGCAAGGACCGTGGGGCCCAATGACGATGTTTACCTGCGCAGCGATTCGAACTGGCAAATTCCGGAGACCGAGCTCGGCCTTGTCATTGACAGCAAAGGTACGATTCTCGGCTATACCGTCGGTAACGATATGAGCTGCCGTGACATCGAAGGGGAGAATCCGCTCTATCTTCCGCAGGCGAAGCTTTGGAAAAGATCGTGCTCCATCGGACCGTCGATCCGTTTGGCGGAAACGGTGGAGGATCCGTACAAGTTCGAAATTGCCTGCCGGATTTACCGTAACAATGAGAAGGTTGTAGATGGTACGGCAAGCACCGGGCAGTTAAAGAGAAAGCTCGAAGAGCTGGTTTCCTTCCTGATCAGAGATAATGAAATCTTTGACGGCACTGTCCTTCTTACCGGAACCTGCATCGTCCCCCCCAATGAGTTCACGTTGCAGGATGGCGACCGCATTGAGAATGAAATCTCCGGTATCGGTGTACTGACGAACTTCGTAAAACGCCCATAAGCGGAGTGGAGGGATCGGAATGGAACCGACACAGGCCAAATACAAGGTCATTATGATGAAGCCGCAGGACAACGTCGCTGTCGCTTTGGAGAATGTACCGGCTGGAGCGCTTCTTCAGGTCACATGTCAGGATAAGACCTTTGAAGTCGAGCTCAGGCAGGCGATCGAGTTCGGCCACAAATTCGCCGTCTTACCGATCAGCTCGGGTCAGGATATCCTCAAATACGGCGAGGTCATCGGCGTTGCCGTCAAAGATATTCAAGCCGGCGAGCATGTGCATGTGCATAACCTGGAAGGCAAACGAGGAAGAGGTGATAAGCTTGGCCAATCAACCTGAACCGACATTTTGGGGATACCGTCGTCCGGACGGACGTGTAGGCGTACGCAACCATGTGCTGATATTACCTACCATTACTTGCGCCACTCAAGCGGCGAAGCAAATTACGGAGCTTGTGCAGGGCACGGTATCCTTCATTCATCAGCATGGCTGCGCCCAGGTCGGCGTCGATTATGAACAAACCTTCCGAACCTACGTGGGCATGGGGACCAATCCTAACGTTTACGGCGTTGTCGTACTTGGACTGGGCTGCGAAACGCATCAAGCGCGCAGCGTTGCCGGTGAAATTGCCAAGAGCGGCAAGCCTGTCGAGCTTGTATCGATCCAGGACCACGGAGGCACCCTGTCTGCCATCGCCCAGGGCGCAAAAATCGCGGCACAAATGGTGCAGGACGCCTCTGAGCTCATGCGCGAGCCGTTTCCGTTCAGCGAGCTTATCGTCGGTACCGAATGCGGCGGCTCAGATGCCTGTTCCGGCTTATCCGCGAACCCGGCGGTCGGATTCGTCAGCGACCGGATTGTCGATTGCGGAGGCACTTCGATTCTGGCGGAAACGACGGAACTGATCGGCGCCGAGCATTTGCTTGCGAATCGTGCCGTTGACGACAAAGTGGCGAAGCGGGTCTATGAAGTCATTCAGGCCATGGAAAACCGCGCCTTTACGATGGGCGTAGATATCCGTACCGGCAATCCGAGTCCGGGCAATATCCGCGGAGGGCTGAGCTCTCTTGAGGAAAAATCGCTCGGAGCGGCGAATAAAGCAGGAACCCGGCCGCTTCAGGAGCTGATCGATTATGCCGAGCGGCCGACCCGCAAGGGACTGGTTTGGATGGATACGCCAGGCCATGATATCGAGCAGTTAACAGGAATGGTCGCCGGCGGAGCGCAAATCGTGCTGTTTACTACAGGAAGGGGGACGCCAACAGGTTCTCCGATCGCACCAACGATCAAAATATCCACGAACTCGGCGATCTTCAATAAAATGCGCGAGAATATCGATATTAACGCAGGGACGATTATTGAAGGCACGGAAACGATCGACTCGGTCGGCCAGCGGATTATGGATCAAATTTCCAAGGTGTGCTCCGGAAAGCTGACCAAAGCGGAAATATTAAAGCAGCATGATTTCGGGATCTGGCGCATCGGACCTACATTCTAAATTTGTTATTCGGAAGGAGTAAATAGACCATGACCGTACAAACAGAAGCCAAAACCTATTTGAACTATATCGATGGAGAGTGGGTTGCCGCCTCCATGGGCAAGACGGACGCGAGCATTAACCCCGCGAACAAGCATGAAATTGTCGGCTACATTCAAAAATCCGGCAAAGAAGACCTGGATCGTGCCGTAGCTGCTGCGAAAAAGGCCTTCGCGCAGTGGAGAAAGCTGTCCGGCCCGGCGCGCGGAGAGTATCTGTATAAGATGGCGAATGCTTTGGAAAGACGCCTCGATGAAGTAGCGGAAACCATGACAAGGGAAATGGGCAAGACGTTCCCGGAAGCCAAGGGCGAAACCGCCCGCGGTATAGCGATTTTGCGTTATTATGCCGGTGAGGGCATGCGTAAGAACGGTGACGTTATCCCGTCTACGGATGCGGAAGCTTTGATGTTCACTACACGCGTTCCGCTTGGAGTTGTAGGCGTCATCACGCCTTGGAACTTCCCTGTGGCCATCCCGATTTGGAAAATGGCGCCGGCGCTCGTATATGGAAATACCGTAGTGCTCAAGCCGGCCCAGGAAACGGCTGTCACTGCGGCGAAAGTGATCGAGTGCATGGCGGAAGCAGGACTGCCCGCAGGTGTCTTGAATCTGGTTACAGGCAACGGTTCCGTTATCGGTCAGGGCATTATCGATCACCCCGATATTAACGGCATTACCTTCACCGGTTCCGACAACGTGGGTAAATTGGTCGGACAGGGTGCGCTTGCACGCGGTGCCAAATATCAGCTGGAGATGGGCGGTAAAAACCCGGTCATCGTGGCGGCGGATGCGGATTTGGATCTTGCGGTGGATGCGACCGTCAGCGGAGGTCTTCGCTCTACCGGTCAAAAATGTACGGCCACCAGCCGTGTTATCGTTCAAAGCGCCGTATATGAGGAATTCAAACAAAAGCTTCTGGCCAAAGTGAAGGAAATCAAAGTCGGTCACGGGCTGCAAAGCGATACATGGATGGGCCCTTGCGCCAGCCAAAGCCAATTGGATACCGTTCTTTCTTATATTCAAAAAGGAAAGGAAGAAGGGGCCACTCTTCTTTACGGCGGCAGCCGACCTGAAGGAGAAGGCTTGGAGCATGGCTTCTATGTACAGCCAACGGTATTTGAGAACGTCAAGACTAACATGACCATCGCGCAGGAAGAAATTTTCGGACCTGTGCTTGCTTTGATCAAGGTAGATACCATTGAGGAAGCGATAGAGATCGCCAATGACGTGAAGTTCGGTCTCAGCGCGTCCATATTTACCCGCGATATCGCGAACATGCTCAATTTCATCAAGGATATCGATGCGGGCCTCGTCCGTATCAATGCGGAAAGCGCGGGCGTAGAACTGCAGGCTCCGTTCGGCGGAATGAAACAATCGAGCTCCCATTCCCGTGAACAGGGTCAAGCGGCAATCGAATTTTTCACTTCCATCAAAACGGTATTTGTTAAACCATAAAAAGCTCTCATAGGTACAGCAATAGAGGACCGGGTTTGCGATTGAAAAGCGAATCCGGGCCTCTTTTTCTCATAGGTAAAGCCGTTTAGCTAAAGTCATTTGCAGCCCGAAGAGAAATCTCCCGAAAAAAATGTTAACGTGAACAATTTTGTATTGTAATTGCGTGATAAAAGAAGTACTATTAAAGCACACGTGAACATTAATCTAAAAAGGGCAGAGGTGGAATGTTTATGAAAACATTTTTGGATGAAAATTTCTTGTTAAACAACGAAACGGCAGTCCATTTATACAATCATTATGCAAAAGAAATGCCGATTATCGACTATCACTGCCATTTGAGCCCTCAGGAAATATATGAGAACAAAACGTTTAAAAATATAACGGAAGTATGGTTGAACGGAGATCACTACAAATGGAGAGTTATGAGAGCTAACGGTATAGAAGAGAAGTATATTACCGGCGATGCTAGCGACTATGATAAATTCCTGGCGTGGGCCAAAACCGTACCGATGACGATTGGAAATCCGCTTTTCCAATGGTCCCATCTGGAGCTCCGGCGCTTTTTCGGCATCCATGACTTGATTAATGAAAAGAATGCGCCGTTGATTTGGGAGAAGGTAAACGCTCTGCTCCAAGGGGAAGGCTTCGGCGCAAGGGATCTGATTACCAAGTCCAATGTCAAAGTGGTTTGCACGACGGACGACCCAACCGATTCCCTGGAATATCATATCAAACTGAAGGAAGAGAACGATTTTGACGTGGCCGTACTGCCTGCTTTCCGGCCGGATAAGGGGCTGGAAATCAACCGGGCTACGTTTGTGCCTTGGATTGAGAAGCTTGGGCAAGTAACCGGACAGCCGATTTCCAGCTACGATCAATTTTTGGCAGCTCTCGATGCAAGGGCCAGATTTTTCCACAGCGTGGGCTGTACGGTTTCCGACCATGCGTTGGACTATGTAGCTTATGCCGAGACGACCAAAGAAGAAGCGGCAGAGATTTTTGCTTATGCCTTGCAGGGAAGAGCGGTTAGCTTAGAGGAAGAAAAAAAGTTTAAGACATATACATTGATTTTCTTGGGCAAAATTTATGCAGAGCTGGGCTGGGCCACTCAGTTCCACATTAATGCATCAAGAAACAACAACTCGCGGATGTTTGAGAAGCTGGGCCCGGACACAGGCTTCGATTCCATCAACGACAGCGCACTTGCTTATCCGTTAGGAAAATTGCTCGATGCTTTGGACAAAGAAAACGCCCTGCATAAAACGATCTTGTACTCTTTGAACCCTAAGGACAATTATGTGCTGGCCACGGTAATGGGAGCCTTCCAGAACGGCGGGATTCCAGGGAAAATGCAGCTGGGCTCCGCCTGGTGGTTCAACGATACGAAGGACGGCATGCTCGAGCAGATGAAAACGTTGGCTAACGTCGGACTGCTGAGCCGTTTTGTCGGGATGCTTACCGACTCCAGAAGCTTCTTGTCCTATACAAGGCATGAATACTTTAGACGATTGGTTTGCAACCTGATTGGCGAATGGGTTGAGAATGGAGAGGTTCCGAATGATATGGAGCTTCTGGGCAGCATTGTTCAAGGCATTTCCTATAATAATGCCAAGGACTATTTTAACTTCAAGATCAAGGCATAAATGGAATTATCCTGTTGAACAGGCCAACTCTCGCGGGTGGCCTGTTTCTTTGCATGGGATGAATATAACGAGGGATTGCCGTGTTTAGGGGGGAAGTTCTTGTGAAAGGTTTGGAGCAAGAAGCTTTAGATCTGCTGCCGTTTGGCATGATGTTTATGGATCGGGACAAGCGGATTGTACTTATGAATCGTTATGCCGCCGATCGCTTTTCACTTAAGTCTGACAAGGATATATTTTTGCAGGATGTACTCCAGGATTTGAGCATGGAGCCTTCCGATCCAAAAAGAAGTATGCAATTTAAGCTGGGGGATGAAGCGTTTGCCGCTCAGCGTTTTCCCTTTTTTCTACAGGGTCAAGGGGAAGGAGAAGTATTGGTTTTTCAGCGGGCGTCCGAGTTACAGGAGATCGTCGAGGAGCTGGATTTTTATAAAAATCTGAATTTCGATTTAAAGGCGATTTTTGATATTTCTTATGATGTGATTTATGTATCTGATGGCCAGGGGATTACCCTTAGGGTTAGTTCCGCGTGCGAAACGTTATGGGGCTACAAGGAAGAAGAACTGGTGGGAAAAAGCGTATATGAATTAGAAAGAGAGGGAGTGTATTACCCTTCCATTACCCGTCTCGTTCTGGAAAAGCAGGAACAGGTATCGATGATTCAAACGACCAAGACAGGCCGCCGCTTGAAGGTAGTCGGCACCCCGATTAAAGATGATGAGGGACGTATTATTCGTGTTGTCAATGCCTCCAGGGATATTACGGAGATTAGTCAGCTTCAAGCCGAGATTGAATTGCTTAAGCAATTAACGGAAAGCTACCGGAAAGAAATTATGGACCTGCGCTCCAAGAAGGAATTTGAGAAGGAAATGATCTACCGGAGCGAACAGATGAGAAAAGTGGTTTCTTTCTCGCAAAAGGTAGCCAAGGTGGATTCAAGCGTACTGCTGTTAGGTGAATCGGGAATCGGCAAAGAAGTGCTGGCTTCTTATATCCATAAATGGAGTCACCGTCATGAAGGACCGTTCATTACCGTTCATTGCGGGGCCATTCCGCCGCTGTTACTGGAGACCGAATTGTTTGGTGACGAGAGTGCGGCGGAAGTGAAACTAGGCTGCTTGGAAATGGCACATGAAGGAACCTTATTTTTGAATGAAGTGGATGAAATTCCACCGGCTCTGCAAGTGAAATTGCTTCGAGCCATCCAGGAAAAAAGGATTACGCGGATGGGAGGGAGCACTTCCGTTGAGATTAACGTAAGAATCATTTCCGCTACGGCACAGGACATCGAGCAGAAGGTACAGTCCGGACAATTCCGAAAAGATCTGTATTACCAGCTGAATGTTGTTCCCATTGCGATTCCTCCGCTGCGCGAGCGGAAAGAGGACGTTATTCCCTTAATCCTTTATTTCACAGACCAGTTAAACCGAAAATACGGGCTGAAGAAGAAATTTAATCCGCTCGTTTTAAAAAAAATGCAGGAATACGCTTGGCCGGGAAATGTCCGCGAACTGCAAAATATGACCGAAAGACTGTTTGTCACAACGGAGGACGAATGGATTCATGAGGAGCATTTGCCTGACCATGTGAACGTCAATGTCAGAGAACATAAAGGTATCCAGATTCATCAGATTATGCCCTTAAAGGATGCTGTTGAATTATTGGAAAAAGAATTGCTGCAATTGGCTCAAAAGCGGTATCATTCGACCACGAAAATCGCTGAAGTGTTAGGAGTAAATCAATCTACGATAAGCAGAAAGTTAAGTCGGTGGAAGGGAAAGCAATGAATTATGCATCTTTGCATATACGGTTATGCATTAATGCATAAAAAGAAGGAAGCGATGGATATGGCTAAATATCCTGAATTTATAAGCTTTCTACTAAAATGACTATGCGATGCTGCATAGTTATTTGTTTTTCAACCTATTGTTTAACTCCAAGAGCCTTGTTATAAATGAAAGGTAAAGCGACACTGGGCTTACGTCGAAAGCGTTTGCAGACCAATGTTGTTTAATAAGACAAGGAGTGAGAGGATTGAAGTACCGGTATTTGATTTTTAGCATGATCGTATTTATGACGGTTATTAACTACATTGACCGTGGAGCGATTTCGTACGCCCAAGCCGCGATTATCGCAGAATTCGGTCTTAATCCAAAGTCATGGGGTGAAATCCTGGGTTACTTTGGCTACGGTTACATGATCGGGGCGCTGTTCGGCGGGATGCTGGCCGATAAGAAGGGGCCGAAGTTTGTTTGGATTGCGGCGGGGCTGGCTTGGTCTGTTTTTGAGATTGGGACCGCTTATGCCGGTTATATCGGAATGACCCTTTTAGGCGGTTCCGCCATTGCCGGCTTTGCTCTGTTTCGGGTGTTGTTCGGTCTGTCCGAGGGGCCGCTTTTTTCTACCATCAATCGCACGATGGCCAACTGGGCCGCTCCCAAAGAAAGAGGATTTGCCGCTTCGCTCGGATTGCTCGGCTCGCCGCTGGGGGCTTTGCTGACAGCCCCGGTAGCTGTCGGATTGCTTTCCATTATGGACTGGAAAAAGATGTTCCTCGTTTTGGGTATCATCGGAATCATTTGGGTCGTGATTTGGATGAAGATGTTTACCGACAATCCGGAGGATCATCCGAAAGTATCCAAGGAGGAGTTGGCTGAAATCCGGTCCACCGACGGTTTGTTGAAAACCGAGCAGGTCGTAAATCAAGGACCGAAGGTACATGTCCCATGGTATCATTTCTTTAAAAGTCCGACGTTGGTCATGAACGCCATCGGATATTTCGCCTTCCAATACGTCAATTTCTTGATTTTGACCTGGACACCTAAGTATTTGCAGGACACCTTTGATTTTAAATTATCTTCTTTGTGGTATTTAGGGATGATCCCTTGGATCGGCGCCTGCGTCACCGTATTGCTCGGGGGGAAAATCTCCGACGCTCTTCGCCGGAAAACAGGCAGCTTGCGCATCGCCCGTTCCGGTTTGGCGGTTGTTTCCCTTCTTCTTACGGCGATCTGCTTTATGATGATTCCGACTGTAAACAGTGTAGGGGCCGTGCTTGCTCTGATGGCCATCGGGAATGCGTTTAACTTTTTGCCTAATTCCGTGTATTGGACCGTTATTATCGATACGGAACCTACCCGAGCGGGGACCTTTGGAGGAGTTACTCACTTTATCACGAATATAGCTACTATTGTCGCTCCTACGTTAACAGGTGTACTGGTTGCGTCAAGCGGGTATACGGCTATGTTTGTAGCGGCAGCCGTTGCAGCAGGAATAGGGATGGTGGCCATGATCTTTGTGAAACCCGGCAAAAGGGAAAAAACAGCTTAATCGACGAATATTTCACATTCCAAGGCAGCCCCCGACTAGGGGGTGCCAATCCAAGGTGAGAGGAGATTCCAAATGTCCGATTCTAATCTGTTAAAGCTCGATATCGCGACGCTTTCGAAGAAGCTTCGCAGCAAGGAAATATCTCCGAAAGACATTGTCACCCCATTGCTAAAAAGGATAGATGCCCTCAATCCGGTGCTCAATGCTTTCATTACGGTAACGGCGGAGGAGGCGCTTGTACAGGCCGAACAAGCCGAGGCCGAAATCGCGGCAGGTCAATACAGAGGACCGCTGCACGGAATTCCCGTCGGATTAAAGGATCTGATTTATACCAAAGGCATAAAAACCACCATGGGCTCCGCGATTTACAAAGATTTTATACCCGATGCGGATGCCAGTGTGGTCCGGAAGCTAAAGCAGGCCGGTGCCATTGTGATCGGAAAACTCAACACGCATGAATTTGCCTATGGACCTACGGGCGATATTTCTTATTTTGGCCCGGTGCGCAACCCCTATGATACGTCCAAAATGACCGGAGGGTCCAGCAGCGGCGCCGGTGCGGCCGTCGCTTCAGCACTCTGCTTCGGAGCTTTAGGAACCGATACCGGGGGCTCTATCCGGATTCCTTCTTCGGCATGCGGGATTGTCGGAATGAAGCCTACCTTTGGGAGAGTAAGCAAACACGGAGTATATCCGTTGGCCTACACGCTGGACCATATCGGACCGATGACACGGACCGTTCAGGATAATGCGGAGCTGCTAGGCATCTTGGCCGGTTACGATCCTGAGGACCCGTTTTCGGTGGAGCGAGCGGGAGAAGATTTTACCCGTTATATCGGGGAACCGATTCGAGGCAAGGTGATCGGTATTCCATCGACCTTCTATTACGACCTGATTGATGATGAAATCCGCGCCAAAATAGACGACGCCATCAATCTGTTGAGAACCCTGGGCGCAGAAATCCGAACGGTGGATATTCCGGTTCTTTCCGAAGTGTCATGGGCACAGCTGAAAACGATACAAAGCGAAGCTTATGCGGTTCACGAAGAGCACTTCAATTCTTCCGCGGAAAAATATCATCCGGAAGTGTTGGAACGGCTGCAGGTAAGCGCAGAAGCCAAGGGGTATGAATACGTGAAGGCTCAGGACATTCGCCGTCGCGCTCAGGAGTCCTTTCGTCATGTTTTCGAGCATGTGGATGTGCTGGTTACGCCAACCCTCCCCATCCTGCCTCCGAATATCGGACAGAAGGAAATCCGGATCAACGGACAGGACGAGCCGGTTCGTGCCGCCCTTCTCCGCTTAACAGGACCAACCAATTTGACGGGACTGCCCAGCCTTTCGGTTCCATGCGGTTTTTCAAAGACGGGCTTACCGATCGGGATGCAGTTCATCGGAAGGCCTTTCGATGAGGCGTCATTATATCAATTCGCTGCCGCTTTTGAAAAGGAAGCCGCCATCCCTGCATTACGATGGGAAATTAAATAAGCAGCCCGGGGGGATGCATTCATAAGGGCAGAGTAAGGTAAGCATGCCACTGAAAAAGTTTTGCAAGGCGGAGAATTTGTAGAAGTACGGCTAAACCAATGGAGAAGGGACCGCCCCGATGTCTATTTTAGACGGAGGAGCGGTCCCTTTGCTGTCTTTGATGATGTCCATTCCCTTTCGCTTAAAAGATTGTAGGGCCGGAAGGCTATGCGGGAGGTTCCCCCTTGTTGCCATACTCGATGGCCTTCTCCCAGGTTACTGCAACACGTGTGATATCTTCTTCATTAAGATCATTACCTATCTGTACTTCAATGAATACGAGCGGCGTAATGGCCTTCACTGTATGTTTGGCCCCGCAGGGGATTTGAATCACGTCGCCGGTTTCAATGGTGGAGAGTCGGCCCTCCAAAATCAGCTCACCGGATCCGGAAATGACGGTCCATACTTCTCTTCTTTTTTGGTGAGAATGATAGCTCATATTTTTGCCTGCATGCATCTCGATCTTTTTAATCAGAGTTTCCGTTTCCTTTTCTGTTTTCGAGTAGTCCAATACCCGACAGGTTCCCCATCTTCTTTCATCATACATAGGCCGTCGCAGGATGCTATTGACTTGCTGCTTGATTCGATTGGCGTTGGTTTTACTGGCGACAAGAATACCATCGGCGCTTGCGGCTACAATAATATCGGATACATCGATCACATGAACGGGAAAGGAGAGCTCATTGACCAGTTGGGTATTCACAGAGTCATCTGACACCTGGCCTAAACCGACGACGCTGCTGCCAAGATGATTCGCTAATGTATCCCAGCTGCCCAAATCGTTCCAGGTCCCGCCGTAGGGGATCACTACCGTATGACCGGTTTTTTCCACAACTTCATGATCAAAGCTAAGCTCGGGCAATTGTTCATACCGATCAAGCCATTCCTCATATTCAACGGGCAGACCTCGGCTGCTTAAGTAAGAAAGCATAAACCGTAGGGAAAAGGCGAAAACACCGCAATTCCATAGAGCGTTCTTTTGAATCAGGAAGCTTGCATGGTTTGCATCCGGTTTCTCCACGAATTGGGCAACGGGATAGTATTCCGCCTTGTTTTGGATCTTCGGCACAATGTATCCATATTGACTGGAGGCGTGAGTAGGGGTGGTTCCAAGAAGGGCGAGATCTGCTTGGGATTGGCTGAGGATATGCGGCATCTGATGAAAAATATGGAAAAAGGACTCCTCAACGAATAAATCAACAGGAATAATACAGACGGTTTCATCTGCATCGGCATGCACTTTGGAATGAAAATAAGCTGCGGCTAAAGCGACTGCCGTGAAAGTTCCTCTTTTGTGAGGTTCGCTAATGATAGGAACGCGGTCGCCAATATGATTTATGGTAATTTCAATTTGGCTTTGATGAGTAACGATCGATGTGTATGGAAGCAATCCGGCTGACTCCAATTGTCTGCAAATCCTTTGGATCATGGATTCCTTGACCCCGTCTGGAGATTCCAGCAGCTTAAGAAATATCTTCGATCGGATTTCATTGGAGAGCGGCCAGAGTCTTTTCCCGGAACCACCGGATAGCAAAACAATTCGCAAGACTATTCCTCCTTACAGGAAGCCTTTAGGATCTTCGTTGTTTTTTGAACAATAAAAAAAGTATACATTGTTTTCAGCGGTGCCGAAATCTTTTTTTAGTACAAGTAAACCTGCCTTATAATGGCGGTCGCTCATCCATGGACGAATAGACGTTTTCTTCTTATTCGGATCACCTTTTCGATAGCTTGTTTTAATGTGAATCCGGCACGGAGCCAAGATTGATTAAGCATATCCCTTCTGCCTTGCCTTCCCTTCTGTCTACAAAGACCCGGGTTTCGATACGCCAATCTCATTTGTCTTTTTAGGCTCTGAATATCCGCTTCCGCCCAGCGTTGTCCTTTTTGTGCGAACAAATGGCGGAAAGTAGGTGATATGGAGTGCCGGCTATTCATGCTGATCGCCGGAGGTCTAAGCTGATAACGGATGAAAAATGAATTTCCGGAATGCAAGAAGTCCATGTGTCCGCCCCATCCGGTAGCGATAACGGGAACACCGCTGGACAGCGATTCAAGAAAAGGTAAGCCTACGCCTTCCCCTCGGGAAGGCAATACAAAGACATTCCCCAGAGTATATATCCCTTTCATCTGATGCTGCCTCAGACGATGTGTGATAATGGAAACCGGAGCAGTTTTTTTGCGGATTCGAAGCATTTTTTTGTAATTGCGAATTTTATTTTTAATCCATTCTTCCTTTTCAACCCGGCTGTATCCATTCGTTTTGATTACTAAAGCGACTCGATCGGCGGAAGAAAACTCTTCCCAGTAGGCTCTTAATAAAGCCTCGGGATTTTTACGGTGTTGGAAACCAAATATGGAAACAAATATGAACCTTCCTGACAGCTGTTTTAACAGCAGCTTCTTATTCTTCGGCTTAAAAATATGGATATGCACTCCATGCGGGACAATAAATAGGGGTACCTTCACGCCGCTATTTCTCATGGCGACCTTATTATGAAGCGAAGGGACGAAAACGGCATCAAACTGATTGATATTAGGCAGCCAGCAGCGCGGTATTTTGGTTGTTTCCCATACGGTATTCAAAATGATGTAATCGTAACGTTTTCTTTCCTTTTTCAGGTTAATGGTATTTGGCGGATAATGATATACTAAAACCTTGGGTTTGTTTTTGGCGTATGGCTTTTGTGCGAATTTCGCAAGCAGGGTATTTGTTCTGTTTGGTGTTCTGGTCAACTGATGCGTTTTCACATCCACTTTCACATCCACGCCTCGCCGCTGCAAAGCAAGAACATACTCTCTGCTTGCTATTCCAAGACCGCTGGCTCTACTTACAGGCCCTCTCCATACCACTTGATAAGCAGTCATTGTACCAGTCCCTTAGGTTTTCTTGAATACCACTTCCGCTTGTGGAAGGAGATGGACCTGAATTTCTTAGCCAGCTTCTTGATCTTGGACGGGGATAACTGTGAAGCATTCATATTTAAACTTTTGTTCAAAGCCTTCTTAAGTATGAGCTGGCCGGGGGATCTGGAGTAGAGGAAGTTCCCATACGTTTCAAATTCGGAAAAAGCAAACGGTTTGGACTTGTCGCTTTGGCGTATAATCGCCCGGTACCAGCTTGTATGATGTCTGGCTTCAATAGCCTTCTTCAGCTTGGCAAGCTTTGATTTATCAAACAGCATATAGTGGGTGACAAATGAGACGGGCGAAGAGGCCTTGGTTCCCAATAGCTTTTTGTAGGTTTTGAAATATTCATTCTGGCTCCAATTTCGGCAGTAAAACACGGTTTTGCCACCGGTTCTAAACCTGTGGGGACGAATCAGTACCGTATCGGCATCGATGACCAAGTAAAATTTTTGGGAACCTAAGGAATCGCCGCCGAGCTTTAATAGCTGCTGGTAAAGCCAACCCGACTTATCCCATTTCCTGGAACGGTAATGAATATGCTTTTTGGTAATCGGCAGGACGGCAGTCTCATTGATAAATCGGCACCCTTTATGGCGGCATATGTTTTTGATTTTTTGGCTGTTTGGAGAAACGATCATAATGCTGCCTATAGGATGCTTTACATGCTTTCTGATGGCATCAATCACATAAGGGAGTGTACCCGAATCCTTCTCAATCGCCGGGATGAGCACATCGATTTTGGTTTTGCTTTTGGGCGGGTTCTGAGTTGGAAGTCCCATCTCTTCATCTCCATTTGCTTGATACTGTAGTAAATGATCTCCACTATAATATGTCTTTTTTAAGGGAATGGTTTGGGCAAAAGGGACGGCGTGAGGTATATATGGAAATGAAAGTGCCGCTTCTAGACAAAATATCCAATCCATATTTTATTGACAGGGTCTCATGCAAATAGTATGATTTATTCAATCTGAACCATTATACAATTACGGGTATGATCGACATGAACATAAGCGGAAGCGATGTACGTCGTATGGGTGACGCCTTTTTCGATCGAAAAAGGTGTTTTTGCTTGGGGGGGACGATATGATTCAACTTATTGATTTGCATAAAGAGTATAAGACGAAAAAAGGAATGGTCCTCGGTGTCGATCATGTCAATTTAACCATCCGCAAAGGGGATATTTTCGGCATTGTCGGTTACAGCGGAGCCGGTAAAAGCTCGGTGCTCCGGTGTATCAACCTGCTGGAGAAGCCTACCTCGGGCAAAGTGGTGGTCGATGGCGTGGATCTGACGTCGCTTTCGAAGGAAGAGCTAAGAGTCGCCCGCCAAAAAATCGGGATGATCTTCCAGCACTTTCATTTGATCACCAGCAAAACGGTGTTCGAGAACGTGGCTTTCGCGCTTAAAGCTGCGGGGAAACCGCCATCTTTGATCGACAAGCGGGTCACCGAGCTCTTGCAGCTGGTAGGACTGGCTGACAAAGCGGAGCATTACCCGGCCCAGCTCAGCGGCGGCCAGAAGCAAAGGGTAGGTATAGCGCGGGCATTAGCCAATGATCCTCAGGTGCTGCTGTGCGACGAGCCGACCTCCGCTCTCGATCCGACCACAACCCAATCCATTTTGTCGCTGCTTCGCGATATCAATAAAACCTTAGGCCTGACTATCGTACTCATCACGCATGAAATGGAAGTGGTGAAGGATTTATGTCATCACGTCGCCATCATGCAGGACGGAAAAATTATTGAAGAAGGCTCGGTTTATGAGATTTTTGCCAATCCGGTTCAACCGTTGACCCGGGAATTTATTGCCAACACGCTGGAGTTCAAACTGCCCCGGAAATTATGGGACAAGCTCGATCCGGCCGGGAAAGTGGTCAAAGTATTATTTCGCGATGAAGCGGCTGAACAAGCGATTATTTATGACATGCTGAAAGCGAGCGGAATCAAGGCGAACATCCTGCATGGCAAGATTGAATATATCGGGGACAAGCCTCTGGGCACGTTTATTATGGAAGTGACAGGAGAACCCCTGGAGATCGACAACGCGCTGCAATATCTGGTGGATCGATCCTGCGGAGTGGAGGTGGTAGACCGTGTCGAGTAGCGAATTCCTTCAATTGTTGCCCGATATGCTCAAGGCCTTTTATGAGACCTTGTACATGGTCGGCATCTCGCTCGGCGTAGCCATCGTGTTGGGTATACCGATAGGAATACTGCTTTTTGTCAGTGACCGGGGATTGTTCTCCGAGAATCGTACGCTCAATGTGGTGGTAGGATTTGTGGCGAATATGATTCGTTCCATTCCGTTTTTGATCCTGCTCGTACTGCTCCTGCCGTTCACGCATTGGATTCTCGGGACGACCATCGGCCCGACAGCGGCGGCGGTTCCGTTATCGGTGGCGGCCATTCCTTTCTATGCACGGCTGGTAGAGGCATCGCTGCGGGAAGTAAACAAAGGCGTTATCGAGGCTGCGGTGGCGATGGGCGCGAAGCCGTGGCTTATTATCCGTGAAGTGCTGCTGCCCGAAGCCAAATCGGGAATTATTTCGGGATTGACGATCACGGCAATCAGCCTGATCGGCTTCTCCGCTATGGCCGGTACGGTCGGCGGTGGAGGGATTGGCGACCTGGCCATTCGTTTCGGGTATTACCGGTACGATAATCAAGTGTTGTTTACAACGGTTATTTTGCTGATCGTGTTAGTTCAAATCATTCAACATATCGGGGATTGGGCCGCACGTAAAGTAGATAAGCGTTGAGATAAATATGATTTCAAAGGGGGAAGGGAAACCATGAGAAAGCATGCTGTACTCATGATGATTCTGGCATTGGTTTTATCTTTGCTTGCAGGCTGCGGAACCAAAGATGCCGGGAGCGACAATGGCGCCGATGCGCCTAAGCAAGAGCAGAAAAAAGCATTAAAGATCGGAGCAACGGCCGGCCCTTACAGCGATATGGTCGGTAAAGCGATTAAGCCGATTATGGAAAGCAAAGGCTACACGATTGAAGTTGTGGAGTTTAACGATTACGTTCAGCCGAACAAGGCGCTTGCCAACGGCTCGATTGATGCCAACCTGTTCCAGCACATTATTTATTTGAAAAAATTCGCATCGGACAATGGTTTGGATCTCAAAGAAGTGATCAGTGTACCGACGGCTCCAATGGGACTGTATTCCAACAAGTTTAAATCGCTTGATGATATCAAAGAAGGCAGCACGTTAACGGTCGCCAACGATCCGGCCAACCTGGCCCGCACGCTGCTTATGCTTCAGGATATCGGATTGGTTACCATCAAAAAGGATGCCGATCCATCGAAAATATCCGAAAAGGATATCGACCAAAACCCGAAGAAGCTTGTTATTAAACCGCTTGAAGCCGCTCAATTGCCGCGTACTGTAGATAGCGCCGATTTGGCTGCGGTACCGGGCAACTTTGCACTTGCCGCCAAGATGGATCTGACCGCTGCTTTGAAATTGGAGAACATGGCGGAAAACTACCGCAACGTACTGGTTGTGAATACGAAAGATGTCGAAACTCAATTCGCCCAAGATCTGAAAGCTGCGATTCAATCGCCGGAGTTTGAGAAAACGATCGACGAACAATTCAAAGGCTTCTCCAAGCCGGAATGGATGACAAAGAAGTAATAAAAATTAAGGCTCTCCGCTGAGGGGGCCTTATTTTTTTGCCGTCGGGATGCGCAAAAATTTGGAAAATATGAATTTAAAAATCGACAATTTTTTTGTATAATGTTTGTAAATACATATTCAACCAGGTAGCGCTGTCTTTCCCATTCTTGTAGCTTTTTTTTTACAATGAGGTGCTGACATGAACGGAAATTCAATCATGCAATTAACAAAAAAGTTACAAGTATCAAACGGCGGGCATATTTTATACTTTTACGATGATTTGCAGCATTATCTAAATAATGCGCTTTCATATATTGTCACCGGTCTGGAACACGATCATCATATTCTGTTTATTGACTCCGAAGAGAAAAATCGTCTGATTGAGGAAAAGCTGAAGCAGATTCTATCGAATGAACAACGGTGTAAGGTGCATTTTTATGACCGATGCGTTTTTTATGGGGCGCACGGAGATTTTAACAGTCAAACCATCGTGAATCAATTCGGTGAAATGCTGCAGCCTTTTTTGAGTAAGCATATTTCTATACGAACGTGGGCCCATGTAGATTGGAAGGAACAAGAAGGTATTGCAGATTTGATTGAGAAGTACGAAGTGATAGCTGACAGCAATGTTTACGGAATGGGATTGTTATCCGTCTGTGCCTATGATGCGAAAAGTGTACCTGCGTCACTTCTTATGAAGTTAATGAGAAGCCACGAGTACCTGATGACGGACAATGAACTGATTCGTTCCAATTTATATAAGAATACAGATGAAACGGTGATATTTCCTTCCCTTTCGGTTCAGTCCGAAATGCAATCCGAAATGGATTTATATAAGCAAAAGCTGGATTTTGTTCATGTGGTGTCCCACGAAGTCCGCAATCCGCTGACGATTATCAAAGCGTATGCTTCGATGGTGCTTAAATCGGAGTCTCATCTAAGTCCGGGCAGCATAGAAAAGATGAAATCGATTGCCGACTGCGTGGATATTATAGATAATGAAATTTCATATATCATCTATACGGAACAGATGTTATCAAACGACTTATTATGGAATAAAGAAATGATCCGGCTTTTGCCGAGTATACAAGAAGTCATCGATTTTATGAGTATTAAAGCGAGAACGCAAGAGATTCAGCTTGTTTATACACTGGATCTGAAAGGAAACGAGAAGCTTTTCAACAATACCATCGGATTTAAATTAATATTGTCGAATTTATTGAGCAACGCGATAAAGTATAGTCATGAGCATTCCAAAGTCATATTCTCGGCCGTCAGTGACGGGAAGAAAGTAGTGATGAAGATTAAGGATCATGGTGTGGGCATGCATGAACACCAGCTTCAAAATTTGTTTCAAAAATACGGGAAATTCAATCAAGAAAAAAGCGGTCAAGGGATTGGTCTTTACATGGTAAAGAAGCTTCTGGATCATTTTGAAGGCACGATCCATATCCAGAGTACATACAATCAAGGTACGGAAGTAAGGGTTGAGCTGCCGTTAGCCGAATCATAAAGTCATGAGTGGGATCACTCTTTTACAGCCTGTAGACAGCATTCCTCACGGAATGGGATTCTACGGGCTGTTTTTTTATTTTACGCAGACAGAAAAAAATAATTTTGGGTAAATTTCCAAAATATTGATTGACAAAAGAAGGATAAAAGAATACAATTAATACTAACATACTAATAGTTAGATATTAACTATTAGTAAGTAAAAATAGGGAGGTTGTTACAATGGCTAAAACAAAATGGATTGTCGACCCTACGCACAGCAGTATCGATTTTACGATCAGACACATGATGATTGCGAAGGTAAAGGGGACCTTCCATACCTTTGAAGCGAATATTGAAGCCGACCCCACAGATCTGACAACCGCTGACGTTCAATTTAGTATCGATTTAAGCAGTATTGACACCCGGAATGATGATCGTGATGCGCATTTGCGTACAGCTGATTTTTTTGATATCGAGAAGTATCCGAAACTGACCTTCCAATCTACCCAAATCACGAAAACAGGTGACGGGGAATACAATGTGACCGGCAATCTGAACCTTCATGGCGTCACTCGCCCTGAAACATTCTCCGTTACATTTGAGGGTCAGGGCAAAGATCCTTGGGGAAATGAGAAAGCCGGATTCAGCGGTCAAGGCAGCCTGAAGCGCAGCGACTACGGCTTAACCTGGAACGCGGCATTGGAAACAGGAGGCGTGCTCGTCGGAGACGAGGTTAAAGTTTCGATTGAGATTGAAGCGTCGAAACAAGCCTGACATGGATATATAAACAGCATGCCGGATCCCTGTGAATCAAGGGCACCCTATCGGGTGTCTTTTCACATACCGGCGGGGAAAGGCCGATGGCCGTTAGTGTAAAATCTCCGTGGGTGTAGGAATTGGAAAAAGCGGATATAGAAAAAGAGCTTCTCCCTTGGTAAAGTGATGTTTGCGCACAACACAC
>NZ_FNDY01000043.1 GCF_900099895.1 Paenibacillus naphthalenovorans | reverse complement strand
ATTTACTTGAACATAATTGAGATCGAGAAAAAAGCAGAAAACTTTCGGCAGCAGTTTGGAGGTAAGATATTTGTTTTTCCCATTAAGGAAGACGACCCTTACTCTAAATACGTAGTCACCATGTACACAGGTGAGAAATTTAACACCTACCCTGAACCCATGACTATCGAGGAGGCCGCGGCAGGGGTAAGGATGACGCTTGAGGCATTTGAGAAAGATGGTTGGGACGCGGATTACGAACGGAATGTGCATTTTATTTCGTATGAAGCGCAGGTGAATGCACCAAGCGTAACGATGAGACGGTTAAAGAAAGAGAACGTAAGTAAGCCGATATACCAGCAAGGCGTTGATTTTCACGAAAAAGATGGGGAAGAGGAACTTTTGATTACTGCCCGTGGGCTCCTTAAGTGGACGTATGTCGAAATGGTTGACGAAAAGAATCCTAAAGCGATCCAGTTTATGGATGGCTACTACAAACTGCTGGCAATGCGTAAATACGGAAAGACTGCTGCAGCGATCAAGCAGGAGATCAGACGGTTTAGCAAAGACGAGGGTATCAAGTGGATTGAAAGGACCTATAAACATTATATTCGAGACGACATGGAAGTCATGAACCTGATGCAAGGTTTGAAGGGGTGAGATTGAGATGAATCGTAAGGAGCTGATTGGCACTATCTTGTTCATGTACATATGGTGCCCGGCAATGGCGTTCATTTTGGTTTCTCTGGTTGCAATGTTCAAATAAAAAACTCCCTCAATTTAGTGTTGAGAGAGTCTGTTTATCCGAAACCTCCTCGCTGATCTTGGCGGACGGCCGAGGGGATTTCATAAATATCACGAGGCAAAGCTCTTGCATGCCATTATAGCTTAGCATTGTTTTGGAGTCAAGAGTGCCTCCTGAGGAGGGAAAAATATCATGACAACCACTATCAAGGAAGAGGTTGAACTATTAACCGTTTTACGCAGATTTTTCGGCGATATCCCTGAGGACTATATGACAGCTTATACCGGTAGGTATGTGCATCTCAATTATGACTGGCGTAAGCACACGACTGAGAATCTCCGTTCGGCTCCAGAGGAGTTGGCGTCTGTATTATCGCCTACTGTAGATGAAAAGGAAATTCATGTTTTTTTTGGCGCACTTTGTCTTGCGATAGCGTACGGGGATTATGAAAAGCTGATGGATGCCGCTTTTGGGGAGGCAAACTTATCGTGAGCAGAATTTCTGTGATTTCTTATGACAAAATGTCCGCCGTCCAGGATAAACATAAAATCGACGTGCCGATTGATCATTATAAAGCAGCGGAAAAGTTTTACGAAGAAGGCATGAACCAAGTTCTAAAGGAAATGGCCCGCAAACATTTGAAAGCCGCGGACGGATTTGGTGTTGAGTGTGAGGAAAGATATGTCAAACAGAGAACTAAAGTGGACAAGCTTCTGAAGCAGATCGGAGAATCGGGAAATAAAAAAAATGAAGATCTGCTTCTTAACCTAGAGTCTGAACTCGGGGAGTTATCTGTGCTTTTGGCTGATGGTGCGTATATAGAAGGCTTTTTGGCCGGGTATAGATTTTTGAAAGAATTACAACCGGATTGAGAAAATGGGTTGGAGGGAGTGAGGTGGTGATCTTTGGCGCGGCCGCAAAAGGAAGGTCTAGAATATTTTCCTCTAGATGTAGATATTGACCAAGATGATAAGCTTATCGTTCCAATAGGTAAATTTGGAATGCAAGGTTTCGGGATCATTGTAAGATTAATGGCCGAAATTTATAAAAACGGCTACTTCTACGACTGGGGAGAAAAGGAACAATACGTATTTGCTCGTAGAGTTAATGTAGACATTAATACAATTAATGATGTCATTAATGAATGCATTAACTGGGGTTTTTTTGAACAAAAATTATTTGACGATCATAAGATTCTTACTTCGAAGGGATTTCAGAAAAGGTATATCGAAGCTGCCAAACGTCGAAAGGAAATCTGCATGATCGAGAATTACGTTTTGGTTGATGTTGAGGAATTAAGCAGAAAACACAAAATCACAATCATTATATTTAATGCTGACGGAAACAAAGTAAATGCTTTCAATAACTCTGATAAAAGCAACATTACGTATACAGAAACACCACAAAGTAAAGTAAAGGAAAGTAAAGTAAAGGAAAGTAAAGTAATAAAAGATTTATCCACGGAAATTTTCAATTTCCGGACCCGATATCCTTCAGACTTGCTGGCTGTTGTCGATCAATATCTAGAATTCATCAGCAGAACACGTAAAAGCAATAAGATTTCGGAAAGTGTCGTTTTGAAGATTTATGAATATCTCAGCAAATTTTCATATAACCGAATCGAATATGCGCTGAGGACGCATATGAGTAACCCGAAATATGAAAAGCTCAAAGAGGAATACACGTTCGGAATCTTACGAAATACGTCTGAGGAAGAGGCAGAGAGTAAACTCGAAAGCCTACGGTTGCCAGTTTCACAGGTAGGCCGAAAACAATTCGATGAAGAGGCATATTTAGCATCGCTTAGAGAGGAGTAAACCTTTTATGACCAAAGAGGAAGCAGGGAAGCTTCTGCTTCTCATACACCACTTTGTCCCGTCTTATCAACCGCCAAAAGGTGCGGCCGATAGTTGGCGGGAGATCCTTGGCGAAATAAGCTTTAATGATGCTAAGAAATATCTGCTCGATCACTTTCGAGAAAGCAGATTCGTACCTACCCCGGCAGACATCATCAGCCGAGCTCGAGCGGAATTCGACCCTGACAAAATCGTTCCCCTTGATCCGCCGGACGATATGAGGGGGCCAATGACATGCTGAGAGATTACGAAACGGAAGTGAATGCTCTCGCTGGATTGCTGCTATCGGACAAAATTCTTCATGAGGGTTTAGCGGTTATGACGACGGCTCATTACGACGATCCTGACAACGCCGTTATTTTCGATTCGATCCGGCTTATGTCGGAGAAGGGGCGCCCAACGTTCACCATCGTCTATAAGGAACTGCGGAATCAGCTTCCCAATGAAAAGCTTCTGGCACTAAAAAATGCTGCGGTTACTGAATCATCCTTCAAGCACTGGCTGGACAAACTTCACGACTTGTACATACGGCGATCGTACTGGAAAGCGGCACGGGATATCGCCGAGATATGCCAGTCAGAACGGACCCTAAGTGAAATCACCGACATCATCGAAAGTCGAATCCTCCACGTTAATGTCCAAGAAGGGGCCAAGGAGATCATTACTCCGGAGGAAGCAGGGAGAAAAGCTGCAGAAGAGTTTGAGCGGCGCTTTAAAAGCAATGAAAAGACACACGGCATTAAGCTCTCACGTGAAACTACGCGAAATGGAGAAACGAGCATAGACGGCTTTCCAGGCATTGATCGGATCATGAAAGGACTCAAAGGTGGGGATCTGCTGATTGTAGCAGCTGAAACAGGTGAAGGAAAAACGACGCTCGCCCAAAACATCGTTCGGCACGCCAGCATCCACCAGGATTACCGGACCTATTACCAAAACACTGAAATGGATCCGGATGAAATTGTGTTTAGGTTCGTTGCCCAAATGTCAAACAGAGATTTTGAGCACATTTACACCGGTGCCAAGGAACTTACGGCAGAGGATCGGACGATGATCCGGCAAGCATTCGAGAGTTATACCCAATCACACGTGTATATATCGGAATTGCCGGTACTGACTCCAGAGAAAAGCAGGGGGCTCGCTCGTCAATTCAAAACTAGGTATGGAAAGCTCGATCTTTTGGTCATTGACTATGTTGGTCGGATGGAACTGGAAAACAGCAAAGGCAAACAAGAATGGCAGATCATGCGCGACATCGCAAAGGAATGTAAAAAGTTGGCTCAAGAACTGGATGCAGCTTGCATCCTTATCGCTCAACTCACCGAGGAAGGCAAGCTTCAAGGGGCTAGGGCCATGGCAAATGAAGCTGACGGCATGTTCTTCCTGATTCCACTGGACGAGGAGGAAACGGCGAGTGCGCCGTTCCGAGCGACTCATAAGCTGGTATCCAAGAAGGCGCGCCGGGGTGATAAGAAAAAACCGATTTGGCTAAGCTTCAACAAACCGCGCATGTATATCACTGAGGTGCTTCCTTGAGGGATCTGCGAGAAGAGTACAAGGCGGTTGTACTGCAGGCGTGCCGGATTGCTGTAAAAGGTGGCGGGATGTCAAACGCTTATGAGGAATTCATCATCGAGAATATCGATCGGCTCGTAGATGACTTATCCGATGACGATTTCGCTTACCTGATCATGAACGGAAAAGTGCCTGTTCGATATGTGGGATCTGAACAAGAATATGACCGTATTTTCGAGAGCCAGAAGAAAGCCGTAGAACTACTTGAGCATAATAATTTGACCGAATACGAGAGAGTAAAGACGGAAACATACAATTCCATCCTCGAAGCTCTCAGATGTGAATATAAAGCAAGGGAATGGGATTTCTAAATCAGGAGAGGGGAAATAAACGATGATCGCACAGTTTCATGAGGATAGTCAATGTGAATTGATAAAACCAGTTGAGTCCATTGATCTTTTAAAACGGAGCCAGCCGTTACCAAGTTTGAAAGCAATCGACGCTTGGTTCAAATCCCTCCGAGAAGGGGAGAAGGGCGCCCGGGAACGTGCTTTGATGCAGATCGGTTATCGTCGTTTAATGTGCCACGATCAGCCGGAAAACGTTTGGCAAGTATATGAGCTCTGCAAGGCGGTTTATGAACTGGCGGAAATTGATAGGGTTGATTTTAATGGGGCTTACCTTGATCAGAAATGCAGGTTTATACGAGACCTGATTCCATTTGCAAACTTGGATATCGTGAACGAGGGAGTTCTTGAATACCATGAATCCCGGCAACGGGAGGGATTACGAATGCAGTGGAAGGTTGAGGAGGAACATAAACAAACCCAGGAAGTGGTTATCGATGCGGCGCAGTTGAATCAGAACATTCTTCTATCGTTTATTCAGCACAAGGGGTTGATAACAGAGTTTCAAGCATACGTGGGGCAATACGAGCTGAACCACAATGGACAAACGATCTGACTTAGAAGAACGTATCCAGAATGGGGAAGCCTATCTCGCTACACTGCAGCCTAACGACTCTAAATATGAACCGGTTAAGATGCGGATCAATAAGCTGCGAGAGGAATTGAACAAAATATCAAATGTCGCGACGTCGGGACATTTCCGGTTAAACCTGGCGACGTCGCTAGGTTCTGAGGGAAATCGGCAGACGTCTACCGTTTGTCCAACGATTGGACAATCAAATGCGCAGACGTCTGCGCATTTGCCTCTCCCGCATTGGATCGACCCGCGCCCGGATCTCAAAGAAGACACGGCCTTATGGACCGCGTTGCTCGAGCTGGCTCATGAATATGATGACGAGATCTGCGCCGTACTTAACGGGTTCCGCTGCGGCGGTACCCGGTTAAAGTTTGGTGAGAGTCGTTGGGTATTGCGGCCGGATATCGATCCAACGGGCCGGATCGCATGGGAGTCACAAGCGGCTTATGACGAGATGAAGGAAAAGTACCTGAAAGAGTGGTTCGGTGTGCTCGGAGCTATGCTGGACGAGCTGACAAAGAGATGGCCGTATAAGCCGGCAGAACAATTGGTAGTTAAGAAAGAACAACCGATCCAAATGAGTATGGGATTTTAAGTCGGGGAAGGCGGATTCTACAGACATGAGTGTAGCGGGGTGATTAATGTTGAAACAAACAACAATCAAAAAGGGAACATTCCAGCATGTGGAATCGGAACTATATTCATTTCAGGATACACAAAAAGAAATCGTCAAAATAAAGAATGAGCTTTTGAATGATCAAAGTGAACAGACAGTGGTTAAAATCATGAAGCATCGAATGCTTGAACAAATGGAACATATAACCGACGCGATAGAAAATGTGGTTGGCCAGTTGCCACAGGAAAAACAGAAACTCATTAAGCTAAGATACTGGACCAGGCCGCAACTACTTACTTGGGACGGGGTTGCAATTGAATTAGATGTAGGACGAGCTACGGCAATCCGTTGGCGGGATGAAATTGTAATAGAAATTGCAAAAAAAATTGGTTGGAGATGAAATGAGACTATTTTGAGACTTTCGAGGGTTATTTTGGTGATAAATTGGCATTACATACGGTGGAGACACCGGGGTGGTGCCTATCGAACCCTTATCACCATAGGCTCTCGGTTACGCTGAACGGTCCATTGACCTTAGCGCCTTGTCGCAAGGGTGTAGCGCGAGCTTGTGGGGTAAGATGCCTCATATTAAGTAAGGGACTTTTTTGTCCCTTGCTCAGTGGCCTGAGGTTTCAGGTTGCTGCGGAAGGGATAAGGTTAACACGAGAAGCCATTTGATGGCTTCTTTTTTTTAATTACCCGGTACTCAATTATGTATATTTTGCTTTTAATCCCGCTTCAGGAAAGAGCGTTTTTCTTCTCTTTTCCCGAACCGCTGGTTTTCGTTTTTTAAACGAACCAGACGATGATAGTGACATTGACGGCACGATACGTGAAGGTGAGTTGTACAGCTGTCATCGTGGATTCCCTCCTTTCTGGAGGATAATAAATAGTATGCATTGGCTTGAGCATTGGTGAGAGGTCTACCGGTAAGCCATAATGCCGGGATATCATTCTTGGGAGTGAAAGGGGCTATGAAATCGAATGATCCAACGCAAATCGAGTTGAGCTATCACGCTTACGTAAGATACACGGAACGTGTTGAGATGATCGGCTGGAATGAATTAGAGAAACGATGCCGGGATCTTTTCGCAGAAAAGAATTACCATACCAAAAAGAAACGCTTTGTTAATTTTGATGGTGTATGGTGGGCCTATTACATTATTCGATCGAGCATGTTGCTCACCACTTGTTACGGAAAGTCTGATTTCGATATCCCGAGAGGACTTGTTTGGGCGGAAATGCATAATGACAGGATTAAGCTACCCCGAACAGATGGAGGGACTATTCCATGAACATCGTCCAGCCGATCCGGGATAAGCGAGTAATTGAAGGCATCAAGAGCTTCCTAAAAGGACGGAATCAACGGGATTATGTTCTATTTTGTACAGGCATCTATACCGGCCTTCGAATCTCCGACATACTTTGGCTGCGCGTCTCGGACGTGTCTGGAACTCATATCGTGCTGCGGGAAGGCAAGACTAATAAGCCGAAAATGATCAAGATCAATATTGAACTGCGTGAGGCGTTGAATCCCTATATAAAGGGAAAGCAGCCGGAAGAGTTCTTATTCCCTGCTCGCAGCCGGAAAATCAAATCGGGGCTGAGACAGCAGCCTCTACATCGCAGCACGGCTTACAAAATGCTTAACTTTGCTGCCCGGCATTTTAATCTCCGTGACATCGGTTGCCACACCATGCGGAAAACATGGGGCTACCACTTGTACATGCATAATCCGAGGAATCTAGCGTTACTAATGGAAATGTTTAACCACAGCTCTGAAACGGTCACTTTGCGCTATATCGGCATCACTCAGGACATGGCAGACAGGGCAGTAGATGAACTGAGTTACGCATAAATCAACTAATGTCGCACTCATTTTTTCAAGTAATAATTTAGCCTTGATTTTATTGACTTTTCACCACATTACTCACTGCAACTCAATTTACATTGAAGTGAATAAAATAGGCTTTTTTAGGTGGTTTTGAGGCAAAAAATTCCTGTTGTGAAATATGTAAGTTATCTGTAAGTAAATACAGTAAATGGTTGATCGTAAAATAACGTGAAAACCAACTCAAAAAATGAGGGGGGTATGTTTTGTGGCTTCAAACAGCGCTCCAAAGCCGTCAAAACACCTCTCCAAGTTCCTCATTACCGAATGCTGCGGGCAACGTTTGATATGGCATGGCGAAACGCTGGGCGATGATGTACATGCTTGGTGCCCGGAATGCAAACGGCCCCTTTACATCGTCATCAACGGGAAGGTTTATCTGCTCGGCAAGCCCATCCTATAATTGCATAATCGCTGTATAAACGGGGCGAAAAGACCATTAACAACAGCAAACAGGATCCGCAGCTGATTTTAAGAAAAGCCGTAATGACGCGGGATTTCGGGTTTCTGCATAAACGATGTATAAATGATTGAATGGAAAACAGCTTGGAAACTACGCCGTTATGCGATTTTCCGCGTTGCGTCAGGAATGTACTTCTGTACAAAATTCAGGATTTTATACATATGTCTTTGCATAAACGATGCATAGACTTTTTGGGGGTGAGGTGGGATGTAATGTCGAGGGAACGAAGCCCGGACAGAAAACGCGCACTCAAAATATGGTTTGAAAGTGGAAAACAAAAGAAGCCTTCTGAAATCGCCGCCGAGCTGGGTATCAGCGCAGCTATGGTCCGTAAGTGGAAAAGCATTGATAAATGGGACGATCTGCCGGAACCGAAACGTGGTGCGCCTAAAGGGAATAAGAATGCAAAGGGCAACAAGGGTGGTAAAGGTGGCCCGCCAGGTAACGACAAGGCTGTTAAACATGGCTTATTCCGTAAATTCCTCCCGGACGATCCCGAAACACTGGAGCTTTTCGATGCAACGGAAACATTATCGCCGCTCGACATGCTGTGGATGCAGATTCGTATCGCATGGACAAACCTTGTAAGATCGCAGAAGATTATGTTTGTGCGGGATCAGCAGGATGAGACACAGGTGCTCAAAAAGCAAAAGACGATTTATTTTGGTGGGAAAGATGGTGGTTCAACTGAGGAGATCGAGTGGGAGTATCAGCATGCTTGGGATAAGCAAGGCAGGGTCCTGACTTCTCAATCTGCGGCGATGAGTAGACTTTCATCTATGATCAGGCAATATGACGATATGCTGCGGGCTATTCCACCTGACGAGATACAGGAGGAACAGCGGCTCCGGATTGCCAAGCTGAAGGCAGAAGTGACGCAGCTGAATAAGGACACGATACCGGACCCGGTTATCTTTAAGGATGATGTCCATGAGTAAGGAAATCAGCCTACAGCAGACTATCGGCAAGGGATATGCTGAGTTTTGGCGCTTTCGTGGTCGTTATCGTGTGGTCAAAGGTGGCAGGGGCTCCAAAAAAAGCGTTACGTCTGCATTGTGGCATATCTACCACATGATGCGCATGCCCTTAGCAAATATGCTTGTTATCCGGAAGACGTTCAATACGCATAAGGATTCGACCTGGGCACAGCTCAAATGGGCAGCGAACCGCTTAGGGGTATCTCATTTATGGCAATTCAAGAAGAGCCCGCTTGAGGCGGTCTATAAACCGACAGGTCAGAAAATCCTATTCCGTGGCCTTGACGATCCTATGAGCATCACGTCGATAACGGTAGATACCGGATATCTTTGCTGGGTATGGGTAGAAGAAGCCTATCAGATCCTGAATGAAGATGATTTTGATAAGGTGGATATGTCCATTCGCGGCGAGCTGCCCGAGGGATATTTCAAACAACTGACGCTGACTTTCAACCCGTGGAATGAAAAACACTGGCTGAAACGGCGTTTTTTTGATGCCGAAAACCCGAATACATTGGCTTTGACCACCACTTATAAATGCAATGAGTTCTTAGGTGATGATGACCGGGCTCTATTCGAATGGATGCGCGAGCAAAAGCCCAAACGACACCGCGTCGAGGGTGAGGGGAATTGGGGCATCGCAGAGGGGGCCATATATGAAAATTGGCGTGAGGAAGAATTCGATTGGCTACAGATTGCCAAGCTTCCAGGTTACAAGGCTATCTTTGGACTGGACTTTGGATATACGAACGACCCGAGCGCATTTGTTGCAGCTCTCGTAAACAAGAGTTTGAAAAAGCTGTACATTTTCGATGAGCACTATGAGCACGCCATGAAAAATAACGAGATTGCCGAGATGATTAAGCGTAAAGGGTATGCCAAAGAGCGGATCATTGCGGATTCATCGGAACCAAAGTCCATCGACGAAATCCGAGGGTACGGGATACATCGGATACGGCCAGCTGATAAAGGACCCGATAGCGTCAATACAGGGATTCAGTATTTGCAGCAATACGAAATCATTGTTCATAAATTCCGCTGCCCAAACGTTAGCATGGAGCTATCAAGTTATGTATGGGACCAGGACAAAAGTGGGCGTTTCCTGAACCGGCCGATTGACGATTTCAATCACGCCTTGGACGCATTGAGGTATGCTATGGAGCAAATTCGCAAGCCTTCAGGCGTCTCATTTGATTAGCATGTAAAACGGAGAAATCGGGAGAAAATCAAAGATCGTGAATCTCGATTTTTGACCTATTTTTTCGATTGTTTCACGGAAGGCAAATCGCCGATTACGGTTAAAAATGGCCGAATATCGAGAGTTCTTTTTTAGACATATTCACAAAAACAAATATTTTGTACATATGTCTGCCGAAAAGGGAGGTGAAACAACTGGATATCAGCAAAATTTTAGCCGCTGGTGCAGCATCGGCCATGACGACCGAGCAAATCATTAAAATGGAGATCGATTCCTGGAAGAAATCTGATGAGCTCCGCTGGATGGTCACTGGGCAAAAGTATTACGAAGGCGATCACGACATACTAAAGCGTAAACGGCTAGTTATTGGAATGGACGGGCAGCAGGTTGAGGACAAGAATCTTGCAAACAACAAACTAGTACATTCTATCGTCCGCAAATTGGTTGACCAGAAGGTAGGATATCTTCTTTCTAAGCCGATATCGATCCAAGCTAAGAATAACACCTACGACGAAGCGTTAAGAGGGATTTTTGATAAAGGATTCCTACGGCTGATGAAAAATATAGGCAAGGACGCGATCAACAAAGGCCGCGGGTGGTTACAAGTCTACTATGACGAAAATAAACTCGCCTTCAAGCGTCTGCCGCCAAATGAGGTCATACCTCTATGGAAAGATGCTGCTCATACTCAGCTAGATGCGATAATCCGGGTCTATGAGGTGGAGACTTATGAGGGGACGACTAAAAAAATCGTCACCAAAGTAGAATTCTGGAACCATGAGGGTGTAAGACGTTATGTAATGGGAACCGGAGATTCAACACTAAATACATCTGCAGGGCTACTCCCCGATGTTGAGGCTGGTGATGTTGACAGTCATTTTTCTGTTGTCGATGCCGATGGTAAAGAGCGACATTACAACTGGGAGCGAGTTCCGTTTGTTTGTTTCAAATACAATGATGAGGAACAACCTTTAATCAAGTTCATTAAGTCACTTGTGGACGATTACGACCTTCAAACCTCAGACAACAGCAATAACCTAACGGATCTACCGAATTCGATCTATGTGCTGAAGGAGTACGATGATGAAGATTTGGCTAAGTTCAGGCAGAACTTAGCGGCGTACCGGGCCGTAAAAGTCACGGGAGGAGGCGGTGTAGATACTCTCAACCTTGAAATCAATACAGAAGCAATGAAAAATCACCTCGAGCTCTTGCGAAAGGACATATATGAATTCGGCCGGGGCGTGGATACGCAAGCTACGGATCTCGGAAGTAGTCCATCTGGCATATCGCTCAAATTTTTATACGCGGATCTCGACATGGATGCCAATATTATCGAAACCGAGTTTCAAGCCAGTTTGGAGCAGCTTCTTTGGTTTATTGATCAACATTTGAACAACAGCGGTATAGGCGACTTTAGTAACGAGGACGTCGAAATCATTTTCAACCGCGATATTCTTATTAACGAAACCGATGCAATCACGAACGCCAAGAATAGCGTCGGCATCATCTCGGATGAGACAATCGTCGCAAACCATCCATGGGTTACAAATACAAAGGATGAGATGAAACGGATGGAGAAACAACGAGAGGCAGAAACAGCGGATCCTTACGAAGAAATTAGTCGTGATCCAAATCGTGAACAGCCTTTTGACGGAGTTGGTGCGACATGAAATCGGCTGAATACTGGCGGAAGCGCAGTGAGCAGATCGCTAAAAGGCAATACGACAAAGCGGACCAGTATGAAGCGGATTTAAGACGTGAGTATGACCGGGCCATGCAGAGTATTCGTCGGGACATCGAGGTGTTCTATCAACGGTTCGCGATCAATAACGAGATCAGTATGGCAGAGGCGCGCCAGCTCCTCTCCGGCAATGAACTTAAAGAGTTCAAGATGACGCTTTCGGAGTTTCGGAGTAAAGCGAAAAATAATGAGGATGGCCGATGGACGCAAGAGCTTAATAACGTTTATTACAAAACGCGTATCAGCCGTTTTGAGGCGCTGCTTGTTCAGATCAAGCATCAGGTCGAAATGTTGGCTGAGAACCGTCAGCGAGGCGCTCAGAAGCTGTTGGGCGATATTTACGAGGATACTTATTACCGAACCCTTTTCGAGATACAAAAAGGTAATGGATTAGGAATCTCCTTTGCCAAAGTGAATGCTGAAGGGCTTGAAACAGTCCTGTCTACCGAATTCGCAGGCTCGAACTGGAGTAAACGAATATGGGGAGACCGGGATAAGCTTATCAATGAGCTCCGGACAAAGCTTTCTCAGTCTTTTATCCGTGGGGATAAGGTTGATAAGACGGTTAAAGACCTGATGGAACGTATGAGTGTATCGCGTTCCAATGCGGAGCGGCTTGTACAGACCGAAAGCGCGTTTTTCGCCGGCCAAGCGACGATGGCCGGATACAAGGCCAGCGGCATCAGCAGGCAATACGAGATTCTGGCCACATTAGACGGACGAACCAGCCAAGTATGCAGAGGCATGGATGGTCGGGTATTCAATCTCAATGAGATGCAAGTAGGGGTCAATTATCCACCCTTCCATACTCGCTGCCGGACAACGGTTGTACCGTACTTTGAAGATGAGATCAATGTGGGTGAACGGATCGCAAAGGATGAGGAAGGGAAGACATATTACGTTCGGGGGGATATTACATATCCCGAGTGGAAAAAGAATTATGTCGATGAATCCGGGTTACTCATGGAACCGGAAGGCGGGTTCAATCGTAAATATAACCCAAAGGCAAGCTATTATGCGGATCTTCCTGGTGTATCTGAATCGGTGCTTGAAAAAGTCGCCGATTTTAACCGCAGTATTGCCCGGCAAGGATACAAAGAATCCCGAGAAATTGCAGTTGTATTAGATTCTATAACGGGTGATGAACTGGGACGAACCACAGGCACTATCGATAAAGTTAAATTTAGTCAAGAGATGCATAAAGCGCTGCTCGAAGCACCAGCCAATTCCGTGATCGTCACCCATAATCATCCTCGTGGGACAAGGATTAATATTAAAGACATTATAAATCTTGGTAAATACCCATCAATCTCTCATCTTATTGCAGTTGGTCATGACGGTGGAGTATCCTTTGTCTCAACGAACGGAAACACCGTGGATCAAATCATGTTGAAAGAGATCATGTTACAGGTAGCTCGTAAAGTCGATGCAGATTTACAAAAATCAAAGCAGTATGGTACGATGTCTATAACGGCAAAAGAGGAATATTGGGATAACACTGTGCTTAAAGAAATTGCGAAAGAATTGGGGTGGACGTATGTCGAAGAATTCGAAGGAGCAAGAAAACAAGATCGGAGGTTTTGACGATCGTCCGCTGAATCTTGATTTCGATAAACAAGGCGAAGAGTTCGTTCAGGATTTTATTCGAAAGGTTTTCGATGAGGACGAAGAACAAGAAAAGAAAGCATAAGAAGCACTCTCGAATCTAACGAGGGTGCTTTTTGTTTGGGCTCTGGATGAGACAACCAGGGCCCTTTCTTATGCCCTGTCGTATGGCGTTAAACTAGGCGTGCTCAGCTCGGAGCATAACGGCTAATCCCTCAGCTGGAGAGCAGCTATAAAAATCTATGGAGGATGATCATAAATGGATTGGTTGAAAGAAATGTTGAAAAAAGCTGGATTGGACGAGTCCAAGTTGGATGAAACGATCGGCGAAATCAATAAAGAGCTGCCGAAGCATTTTGTTCCGAAAAGTCAGTATAACGACTTGTCGGAAGCGAGGAAGAAGCTTGAAACGGATTTGAAAGATCGTGACAAACAGCTTGACGATTTGAAAAAGTCCGCCGGCGATAACGCTGCCCTGAAGGAGCAAATCGAAAAGCTTCAGACGGATAACAAGGCGGCAAAAGAAAAGTATGAGGCCGAAGTCAAAGAACTGAGGTTAAATACAGCGGTTAAACTGGTCCTCTCTGGAAAGGTACATGACCCAGATATCGTGGCCGGTCTGCTGGACAAAACGAAAATCGAACTGGACGATGCCGGCAGCATCAAAAGCGGTTTGGAAGATCAAATCAAAGCCCTGCAATCGAGCAAGGCTTTTTTGTTTGTCGAAAAGCCGGACGACAAGACCAAACAACCGCAGTTCAAAGGCGCCAAACCGGCTGATGGTCTTGATAAAAATGATCCACCCAAGCCGCAAAGCCTTGCCGAAGCGGTTGCTGCGCATTATATCAGCACCCAAAAATAAAACTTGGAGGTAAAGAACAATGCCCGTTACATTGGCAGAAGCAAAGAAAAACGTGCAAGACGATTTGCAAATTGGAGTTATCGACGAATTCCGTAAATCAAACTGGCTTCTAAACAATCTCACGTTTGATGACGTGGTTTCTCCGACCGGTGGCGGTGCCACGATGACGTACGGCTACACCCGTTTAATCACCCAGCCGACAGCTAGCTTCCGTGCGGTCAATACGGAATACGCGCCGCAAGAAGTCACCAAGCAAAGATACAACGCTGATCTTAAGGTATTCGGTGGAGCATTTGAAATCGACCGGATCATCGCCAATATGGGCGGCATTGTCAGCGAGGTTGCCCTACAAATGCAACAAAAAGTTAAGGCAGCTCAGGCGCTATTTAACGATACCGTCATCAATGGCGATAGCGCGGTCGATGCTAATGCGTTTGATGGATTAGAAAAGGCCCTTGCGGCCAGCTCTACAGAATACAATCCGACGACTGCAATTGACCTGTCCACGTCCGCGGCGATCGATACCAATTACAAGTATTTCTTGGACGCAATCGACGAATTCTTGAGCGGTCTGGATGGCAAACCGTCGGGACTCTTGATGAACAACAAACTCCGTGCCAAGATCCGTGCATGTGCCCGCCGAGCAGGGATGTATTCGGAAACGAAAGATGATTTCGGACGGAATATCGAAACATACGACGGAATTCCGCTCGTTGATGTGGGTGAAAAGCCGGGGACGAACACTCTTGTCATCCCAATCAATGCTACAACAGGGGAAACGAGCTTGTACGCTGTTCGACTTGGCATGGATGGTTTTCACGGTATTTCGATGGCCGGACAACCGCCTGTGCGTACCTGGTTGCCTGACTTTAGTACTGCCGGAGCAGTGAAGAAGGGTGAAGTCGAAATGGTTGCAGCCGTAGCTCTCAAAGCAACGAAAGCAGCGGGCGTCATGCGCAAGCTGAAAGTAAACTAAAGGAGGACGCCGCAAATGGCAAAAATCCAAGCGCCTAATAAACAATACACCGGCGTATCGGCTGGTGTTTCTTTCGTCAATGGGGTTGGGGAATGTTCTGACCCCTATCTTCTGCAATGGTTCCGCGAACATGGTTACGAGGTGGAAGAAACACAGGAGTCTAATCCAGATCTGGATTCTTACGAGGTGGAAGAAACACAGGAGTCTAATCCGGATCTGGATTCCCTGAATGCAAAGCCTATAGAGAGAATGACCGTCGCAGAACTAAAGGAATATGCAGATCAGAATAGCATTAACTTGGGGGATGCTACCAAAAAGGATGATATTCTTATGCTGATTCAGGCGTCTAAAGGCGGCGCGGGTAATGGCAATTAATCACGCTGATGTGATTGAGTTAGTGAAAAGCCGGCTACAGCTATTGGACAGTGCACATGATGCACTTATCAGTTCGTACGTTCAAGAGCTGGAACAGCGTATTTTGAATCATTGCAATGTGGCCGAGGTTCCGGACAGACTAAAGTTCGTTTGGGCTTCAATGGTCATTGATGTGCTTAAGGTCAAACATCCAACTATTCCGGAAATTGAAGCGGCTCTTGGCGTTACAGCCGAGACAAAGATAGGCGACACGACGACGAAAATTACGACGAACAAAACGTCAATAGACTCGATCGTATTGAGTTACCGCACGGACTTGAACCGTTACCGGAAGCTGAGGTGGTAGTCTTGAACGTTAGCCAGCACAGAAAAGCGATCGAGCGGATGTACACGGATCGGGCGACCATCAGCCGGCACATTGAGATTCAAAAGCCGTCTGGAGAGACGGTTCTTACGCCCGATCCGATCCCAGTCTATACAGATCAACCCTGCTACCTCTCTCAAACGGGATTTGCCAAAAATGATCAGACCGAAGCGCAAAACGACATCCAGTACGAGGCGAAACTATTCATCGCTCCGGAGCTCATTATTCAGCAGGGGGATATAGTAGCTGTCACACGTGGCAGCACAGGGCGAATATGGGTTTATACTGCCGGAGAACCATTCCCACCGTATTCAACGCACCAGGAGATAAGCCTGCAGCGAGAGGGTTACGCATAATGACCAAGTGGGGCAGTTTTGATTTCGGTGATGTCGAACGTTTGGCCGAGAATTTCAAGAAAACCTTGGACGAGCGTGTCATTGAGCGGTTTATCCGGGACTTTCTTCTCGAAATGGCTTACCGAGCGGAAAGGAAAATCAAAAAGCGTACGCCTGTTGATACCGGGGAACTCCGTAGGAATTGGATGGTGGGCAGGGTTGAACGACACGGGGATGCTTACGTTATAGAGATCTTTAACAATGCCGAGTACGCCTCTTTCGTGGAGTACGGCCACCGCACGGGCGAAGAGCTAACAGAATGGGTGGAAGGCCGGTTCATGATGACCATCTCAATGAAAGAGATTGAGCGGGAGCTGCCGCGATATCTGGAACGCCGGCAGATGGAACTACTGAATCAACTCATGAACGGCCGCCGGAGCGGGAAGGGTGATGACACATGAGTGTAACGGTTAACGATGTTCGCGATGGGGTGATCAGCAAACTGAAGCAGCTCTTCCCGGATGTGAAGGTCACCGGCGAGGAAATAAAGCAGGGGCTTGGTCAAAGTCGTTTTTTCGTTAAGCTCCTTACAACGAAGCAATCTCGTGTTATAAATCGTCGGTATCGCCGTAGTCATCCTTTCGACATCCACTATTTTGGGCAAACCAACGAGGAGCTTCATGCTACTGCTGATGCTCTTTATGACGGAATCGAATATATCAATGTCCCAGGTGGAGCTGTCCGAGGAAATAATATGCAGCACGAAATTGTTGACGGTGTGCTGCACTTCTTTGTCGACTATGATTTCCACGTCATCCGGACAAAAGCGGCGGAAACGAAAATGCGGACGCTGGAACAGGAGGCGAATTTCAAAAATGGCTAAACAAAAAAATGCCACAACGTTGGTGGAATTACAAGAAAATATACTTGATAGTCCGGAACCAATCGCGGAACAGTCTGCTGAGACTTCTTCAGCAGAATCGGTCTCCGCTTTGGAAGCAGGTTACACAAAGCAGCAGTTTCTCGGATCCGCAAAATATGCAGCTTATAAAGATGTGCTAAACGCGCTGCTTGAGGATGAGGAAACATACACGACCGAGCAGATTAATCACCTGCTTAAAGAATTTTTGCAAAAGGAGGCGGAGTAATCAATGGCTGGTGGTACATTTACGGTTCAAAATAAAGTCCGGCCGGGTGTATATATCAACTTTGAGAGTGTAGGGCAATCCCTTGGCACACTCGGTGAGCGCGGGATAGCTGCAATCGCTTTGCCCCTTCCTTGGGGGGCTCCAAAGGTGATTCAAGAAATCAATGCCGGCGATGACGTATTCGAAAAACTTGGATACGATATTACGGCTCCGGTGCTACTGCTTGTCAAGGAAGCATTGAAGCGAACAAGAACGCTGCTTTTGTATCGGTTGAACACCGGGACAAAGGCTACCGTTACCGTCGGAACCCTCACTGCAACAGCAAAATACGGTGGCGTCCGAGGGAATGATCTGAAGATTGTTATTCAGACGAATATTGATGATCCTGCGAAATTTGATGTTATTACGCTTGTATCAAACACCCCGGTAGATTTGCAAACTGTCTCCGATATCTCCGGACTTACGGGCAACGCTTGGATCGATTGGTCGGGAACCGGCACACTGACCCCGACGGCTGGCACACCCCTAGATGGCGGAGTCGATGGAACAGTGACAAATCAGGATCATAGCGATTTCCTGGCTGCTCTTGAACTTTATGAATTCAATACCGCTGCATACGTTGGCACTGACACCGCGCTTAAGGGCGTGTACGCTGCATTCGCAAAACGCTTGAGAGACGATGAGGGCCGAAAGATTCAAGTGGTAATGGAAAACTACCCTACGGCCGATTACGAGGGAGTCATCAGCGTTAAAAATGGTGTCATCTTGGCAGATGGGACCGCGCTTACGGCCGCACAAGCAGTGGCATGGGTGGCAGGAGCTACAGCTGCTGCTGCGGCTAATCAATCACTTACGTATTCGGCCTACGATGATGCTGTTGACGCAAATCCGCGTTACACGAATAGCCAAATCATTGCGGCTTTGAATAATGGTGAATTCCTGTTCACGCTTAATAATGGTCAGGCAATCGTGGAGCAGGACATCAACACATTTAAAAGCTTCACGCCGACTAAAGGAAAACACTTCCGAAAGAATCGTGCGCTTCGGGCTCTTGATGGTCTCGCAAACGATTGGAAACGAACTTATGAGGTGTTTTACATCGGGAAAGTCGATAACAACGCAGATGGTCGTAATTTATTCCGCAAAGAATGCGTGAAGTTAGCAGAGACCTACCAAGGTATCGGGGCTATTCAAAACTTCGATGCTCAGAACGATGTGAGGGTTGCTCAAGGCGAAGAGGCAGACGCTGTGTTTGTCGATGGATGGGTCCAGCCGGTTGATGCAATCGAAAAAGTCTACATGAAAGTGAGAGTGCGGTAATCATGGGATTCCTTAAAGCGGGTGACATTATCTCCGGGCAGGAAGGCCGGGCGCATGCAACCATTAACGGCCTGAATTATGAAATGTTTTACCTCCGGAATCTTCGGGCAACTGCCGAGAAGCAAAAAAGCGACATTAAGACACTCGGCAAGCGCGGTACGCAGCGTAAGGCAGCCGGTTGGAGTGGTACCGGCAGCATGACGATCTATTATGTCACCAGCATGTTCCGGAAGATGATGTACGATTACATCAAAACAGGTAAAGACGTTTATTTTGACATCACAATCGTGAATGAGGATCCCAATTCAACGATCGGAAGGCAAACGGTCACTTTACTGGGTGTTAACCTCGACAGCGTCGTGATGGCCGCGCTTGACGTCGATGCGGACGAGCTCGACGAAGACATTGATTTCACTTGGGAAGATATTGATATGCCTGATCTTTTTGCAGACCCTACGCTGGGTTAAGCGAATAAATAACGGAGGTTCAATCATATGAGCGATTTAAGTGTATTTTTTGCAGGTAATGCTGCCGTTCCGGAAACCGAGGAGTTTGTTGTTTCAGAGCGGTTTAAAGACAAGGAAGGTAAACCGATACATTGGCAGTTCCGTCCTATTTCCGAGGAAGAGAACGACGCGATCCGTGCATCCGCTACACGGAAGGTCAAGGGAAAAAACGGTGTTATGGTTCCAGAGACGAATACCAGCGAATACCTGGCGAAACTGGCTGCAGCCTGCGTTGTCTACCCGAATCTTAACGATGCCGAACTCCAAAAGTCCTACGGTGTTCGAGGTGCAGATGTACTAATTCGGAAGATGCTGCTTTCCGGAGAGTATGCCGGCCTAATTGGCAAGATTCAGGAGATTAATGGGTTCGATAAAGATATTAACGATCTGGCGGAAGAAGTAAAAAACTAATCGACGAGGGCGACGGCGAAACAGTATATGCCTATTTCGCCCTCAATGAATATGGAGTAATGCCTTGGGATTTTGCTGCTCTTCCCAGAAGAAAGAAAGCCGCACTGATTGGGATGATTAAAGCACGGATTGAAAAAGAGAAACGGTCCGCTGCGGAGGCTAAAAGCAGGAAAAAAGCCTCCGGAAGACGCCGGAGATAATGCGCCTCTTTCCAGGCGCTATTTTTATGCCAGGAAGGAGGGTTTCGTTTGGCTACTGTACAATCATCCTTGAAACTTTTTGACGCCATGTCGAGGCCGCTACAAAACATTACGCAGAGTATGAACTTGATGATCTCAACCATGCATCAAATGCAGGCGGCAACGGATAAAAACGTGAATATTGATAAAACGCTCACCGCGGCCAAGCAGAGGATCGCGGCAGCCGAGGCCGATATTCGTCAAGCTATCGATCAAGCGAATGCGGCGCAGCAAAAGTTTAATCGATCCGTCCAGCAGGGGAAGGATACTGCCAGCGATCTCAAGAGAACAATCGGGGGGATTGCAGCTGCGTATCTTACATTTGAGGCTGCAAGAAGGACCTGGGAGGCAACCGTCGTGGGAGCCATGCAGCAACAGCAGATGATTGATACCTTCAGTGCGCGGGCCGGTAACGAGGCAGTTGGAGGTGCTATTTTCGACCAAATCACAAAACAAGCCCTGAAGTTTGGTCAGAACGTTGATGAGGCGCTGTCGGGTACGATGTCGTTCATATCGAACACGTTGGACCCTAAGAAACTGGCTGATATGAACCTGCTGGCGATGCGTTTGGCTAAACTTAATCCGGCTGAAGGACTTGAGGGAGCAGCATTCTCCATGAAAGAACTTCTGAGCGGGGATTACACATCAATCGTGGAACGTTTCAATATGGGGCGTAGCATGATCCAGAACAGTGAAGCACTCAAGGCGGGAAAAGCCGGTGACCTTGATGGTTTTATTAAGGGGATGGATAAGCTTCTTGACCAGCAAAACATGACGCAGGAAGCCTTCGAAAAGATGCTTGATTCACCGGCTGCAAAGTGGCAGAAGATCCTTCAAACCTTCCGGTTTCAACTAGCGCAGACGGGAGCCGACGGGCTTGCAGCTCTTGCTCCGCTTTTTGACTTATTCACCACTTCATTGGATTCCGGAAAGTTTGATCCATTTTTTAAGGCTCTTAACGCTGGTATATGGCTCGTAGCGAACATGTTATATGGTGCAGCGCAGGCGGGCATGTTCCTTTATGGTGTCGCGGTTCAATACTGGCCGGAAATTACCGCGGCAGTTTTAAGTCTTGCCGTAGTTTATCTGCCTATGATAACAGCGGCTTTGTGGCAAATGCTTGTACCCATCTATCAAGCGGTTGCCGCCTGGCTTACTTTAAACTGGCCTATTGCTTTGGTCATAGGCGCTATAGTTGTATTGACCGCAACACTTCGCCACTTTGGTGTCACAACGCAGCAAATGGTCGGTTTTGTGGTTGGCGTTTTCTATATACTATATGCAGCTGTTCAAAATACCTTTGCTTTGATCTATAATACGCTTTTAGCATTTGTCGAATTCTTTGCTAATTTGTTTATTGACCCTGTGTATGCCGTAAAGAAACTCTTTTATGATCTATCTAAGAATATTGCTGATTACTTCTGGAGCGCTATTAATGGCATTATCAAAGGGATTAACTGGGTTATTGAGGCAATTAACAAAATAAAAAAGACGGAAATTGCTTTAATATCAACAGTCGATACAAGTGCTATCGATAAGTTTAAACCGACCAGCAACAAAGATGTATTCGATTTATCAAAGTACCGCATGAATCAACTCGATTACGCGGGTTCTTTTAATACGGGGTTCCAAGCTGGCCAAGGTATGGTTAATAAAATGGCTTCGGCGCTCGATGGATTCCAATTGCCCGGAGGCAAGGGGGATATCGCAAATGTGGATCGTGTTGGATCGGTCGGTAAAATTGACGATACCGTGGACATATCCAGCGAAGACCTTAAGGTAATGCGTGAGCTGGCCGAGATGAAGAACATCCAGAACTTCGTGACGCTGACGCCGACGGTGAGTGTTCAGACCGGTCCGATCCAAAACGGATATGATGTCGACACGATCATCGCGCGGATCGAAACGGCGTTGACCGAGCAGATCGCTTCTTCTGCGCGCGGGGTGTACGGCTAATGAGGAGGGAATGCAATGGGTAAGAAAATGCAACAATTTTATAGCTTTATAGTTGTTTTAATGGCAGTTTTCGTTGTGTGGGGGCTGTGGAATAACTATGAAAAAACAAAGCTCAATCAGCGGTACGAACGGCTAATTGAAGAAAAAGAAATGATCAACCAGAAATACGGTCAACTAGTTGATCGGATTGAACAGCAAGTTCAATTGGATGCCGTGCGAAGCGAAACAATTACTCAAGATATCCAGGATCTTCAGTCTCGTTTTCGGGCTTATCTTGATCGCTTAGAAGATAAGGCTCAATGATTTCCATTAATGAAGAGTATGCGTCCATTACCTCTTGATGATGGCGTTCGTTTTGTTCCATGAGTTCGCGATGATGACGTTCTCTTTGTTGCATTTCTTCTTGGTGATGGTGTTCAAGTTGTTCAGAGCTTTGGATTGAAAGAAAAATCGTGATGATTATGGGTACAACGAGATTTAAAAACCATTTCAGCGTCTCCCATGTCCATTGTGGTTGAGCTTTTGACTCATCAGTGGAGCGTACGGTAAGAGATGCTATTAAATCACTTTGATCTTCTTGCGGCATAAGATTAAGGACGGTGTTAGATAACTTTTCAATGTAGGGATAAATCGCATCGGGAATTGGAATTTGAGGATTCTTTAACTTTGCAAGTTTATCCCATGTTGACAGCCATTCATGATTTTTAAAAAAGCGGCTGTGTAACTCCGCCCCTAAAAAAGCTGCTTTCGTAAAATCTTGTTGTCGTTGAATTGCATCGAGCATAGGACCGTAGGTTTGTTGCACCATTCGTACTTGCTCATTAAATGGTTGTATCATATCGATTTGCCTTTGAATCTGTTGCAACGGGATATTCATTCGATTCATCATCTCTTGAATACGTCTTATATGCTCAAACGGATCATTTTTCATAGTTTTTACTCTCCCTTCCTCGAATTTGGTAAGTTAGGTCAACTTCCAATATTCGACAGGGCGGGGAGCATTCCTGCATGAAAGGATGGTGTAAATGAAGTATGGAATTTGGCTCAGCTGGAACAACCAAGAGGAAGGCTTCGAGCTGCCGATCCTCCCGCGTGAGATCGGGCCTAGCATAAACGGTGACGGCACCGGGCACGACGTTTTCGGCCTCGGAAAGATCAACGTTATCAAAGATCGTGGCTTGGCCGAGTACACGATTGAGAGCATATTCCCAGCCCAACCGTATCCGTTTATTACGGCGTCGATCGTGCTACAGCCGCGGGAATACGTCGACTACATCCTGAAGTGGTGGGAGACCAAGCGGCCAATCCGGTTCGTGTACGTCGGATCGACAATGGAAATCAATACACCCGCAAGCGTCGAAGGGTTCGAATGGAAAGAAGTCGCCGGCAGCCCAGGGGATATTCAATTTTCATTGAAATTGAAAGAATACCGATTTTACGCCGCCCGGCGGGTTCAGGTGGCGCAGCAGCAGGATGGGGCACCAGCTATCCAGAAGGAGGGGCCAAAACGTCCGGACGACCGCGAACCGTCGAAAACCTACACACTGACAGCCGGCGACAACCTGTGGAAAGTAGCACAGAAGGTGTTAGGCGATGGCAGCCGGTGGCGGGAAATCCAACGTTTGAACGGACTAACAGATGCGCAGCTCAAATCCCTCCCGGTCGGGCTGACGTTGAAACTGCCGGAACAAGGCGGTGCAGCTTATGCTTGAGATCCTGCTCGATAATAAGGACGGCAACGTGTGGGATCTCTCGGAGATCGTGACGGACGTAACCTGGACGACGACGCGGGTAGGCCGGCCAGCAAGCGTTGATTTCACGCTGATCGACAGCGGTATCTATCAGGATCGCGCGTTCGCGATTAATAACGGCGATATTGTCCGGTTTCGGATGGGCGACGTAAATGCGTTCTACGGGTATGTGTTCAGCATAAAGACCAACCAAGATGCAGAGATCAGCATCAAAGCATACGACCAAGTGAGGTACTTACTCAACAAAGATACGTATGTGATCAAGAACGTCACGACCGGCGATGTCATTCGGAAGATCGCTGCGGATTTCAACTTGAAGGTTGGTCGCATCGACGACACCGGTTACCGGATCCCGTCCATGGTCGAGGACGGGCAAACGCTTTTGGACGACATTGAGAAAGCGAACACGCTCACCATGTCGGCCACGGGGCGGTTTTTCGTATTCTTCGACGACTTCGGCGAGTTGTCGCTACGGGACGTGACCAGTTTTCAGGCCGGTTTTTACATCGGTGACGGCAGCTTGATGACCGGTTACGATTATGGACGTGACATTGATCAAGACACGTACAACAAGATTAAGTTGTACCGCGACAACAAGGACACTAAAAAGCGCGAAGTCTATATTGCCCAGGATAGCGCATATATCGCCCGGTGGGGACTGCTACAACTTTACGAAAGCGTCGACGAAGAAAAGAACGCTGCCCAGATCAACGAGATGTTGACGCAGCTGATGCAACTCAAAAACCGGGAGCAGAAGAGTCTGAAAATCGATGCTATCGGCGACATCCGGGTTCGTGCCGGAATGTACGTTCCGATCATCATTGAATCGCTTGGCATCAACCAACCGATGATGGTGGACGAGGTGACGCACCGCTTTGACGGTGCTGATCATACCATGAGTTTGACGTTGAAGGTGATATGATATGTTGAACGCGATTAGACAGGCCGCCCTTTCGGCGATGGAAGCCGGGAACCCAGTCGCCGTCATGTACGGCGAAGTGACAAAGACAAATCCGCTAGAGGTAAACGTAGATCAACGTTTTACACTCGATGCGGATTTTTTGATTGTGCCGGAATCGCTGACGCGGCTGGAGATCGACCTGCGGCATTCCCATATCATGACCAGCGGAACGGCGGAAGAAGCGCTAACGCAGCCAATCGTCATACGACCTGGCTTGCAGGCGGGTGATCATGTGGTGCTGCTCCGGATGCAGGGCGGGCAGAAATACTTGATTTTGGACAAGGTGGTGAGCGCATGATTCCGACGGGTGGGCAAATCCAGGCACAGAGTACGACAACGATACAGCAACCGTCTCGGACATGGAAACTGGACTTCGAACGCGGCCGGGTGACCGGAATGGTTGACGGCTTGGATGCGGTCCGGCAGGCGGTATTCAAAATATTGCAGACGGAGCGATTCGCCTTTTTGGTCTACAGTTCGAATTTTGGTGTCGAGCTGAAGCGGTTTGCGGGCCCCGGCCAGGCATACGTGCAGTCCGAACTGAAACGCCGGATTCGGGAGGCGCTGATGCAGGACGACCGAATTACAGACGTGACAGACTTCCAGATTACATTTGCCGGGGATACCGCGCACGTTGAATTCGCTGTTGTCTCGACTTTTGGCCGCTTCGAGGCGGCGCAGGAGGTGACCGGCATTGTATGAACACATGACATTCGAAGTTATTCTGAAACGAATGCTTGACCGCGTGCCGAACGACGTGGACAAGCGAGAAGGCAGCATAATCTATGACGCACTGGCGCCAGCCGCGGCGGAACTGGCGCAAATGTATGCGGAGCTCGACATCATCCTGAATCTTTCCTTTGCTGATACCGCGACCGGTGAATGGCTCGCACGGCGGACGACCGAGTTCGGAATCGAGCGGAGACCGGCGACCAAAGCGCGGCGGAAGGGATTGTTTTACGGTAGTGGTGATGTCCCGCTGGACGTGCCGGTCGGCAGCCGCTTTTCAATCGGGGGGCTGAATTACCGCGTAATCGAGCGGCTGACCGCAGGCCAGTTCTCGCTGGAATGTGAAACGGCCGGAGCCGTAGGGAACCAGCAATTCGGGGCTATGTTGCCGATCGACTACGTCGCGGGTTTGTCCCGGGCAGAATTGGCTGACGTGCTCGTCCCAGGAGAGGACGAGGAGTCGGACGAGGCGCTTCGGAAACGGTACTTCGAAGCCGTCCGCGAGCAGCCGTTCGGCGGGAACGTGGCGGACTATAAGCAGAAGATTGGCGGCATTCCGGGTGTTGGAGGGGTGAAGCCGTTCCCTGCTTGGCAGGGCGGCGGAACGGTCAAATGTACAATCATCGCCGCCGATTACAACCCTCCGGCGTCGGCGCTGATAGACGAGGTACAGACGGCGATTGATCCTGTTCAGAATAGCGGCCAGGGGTTAGGGTTGGCCCCGATCGGCCACCAAGTAACCATCGCCGGCGTGCAGGGCGTGACGGTCAATGTTACGACTACGGTGACGCTGCAAAGCGGCGTAACGCTCGGCCAGGTGCAGGGAGAGATTGAATCGGTCATCAGAGATTATCTGCTATCGTTACGGCAGATGTGGGCGGACGAGGATAACCTGATCGTGCGGGTCAGCCAGATCGAGGCACGCATTCTGACAGTCGACGGCGTGACGGACGTCGCGGGCACAACCCTGAACGGTGTGGCTGCCAATCTCGAACTGCAGAGTGAGCAGATCCCGATGTTGGGGACGGTGACGATCAATGTCGGCTAACCTGATCTCTTACCTCCCTGAACTGTATCACGACATCCGGGAATTCTTGGAGTTGACCCAAGCAGAGAACGCGGAGTTCGATGCGCTCGCCGATGCAGTCACCCAACTACTTGATGATCAGTTCGTCGACACCGCGAGCGAACAAGCAATCAAGCGCCGGGAGCTGCAGCTCGGGATCCGGGCGGATACCACGACAGAAACACTAGAATTTCGGCGAAAGCGACTTATCAATCGGTATTCGACCAAACCGCCGTTTACAGTTCGCTACCTGCAAGGACGGCTCGATTTCCTCATCGGTGCCGGTCGGGCCACGATTGAAGTCGACGTTCAGAACTTTGTGCTCAAAGTAACGCTGAGCATCCCGGATGCGGCCTTTTTCAAAGAAATCCAGTACACGATCCATGCGGTCAAGCCGGCGAACCTGGTCTATATCCAAGCGACGTCGCTGACGGACAGGATTACGCTGGAAGAACACATATGGAAGGCGGAACTGACACGACGGACGCGACTTTCGACATCATGGCGGGTTGGCCGTACGGCGTTCGCCGATCGTGGGACGGAGGTGCAGGTGAAATGATCCTTCAAAGCTATCTGAATGAGCTGGCGCAGTACACGAATGAGAAAGTGACCAAAGCCGTACTGAACGGTACGTATGAAATCTCAACATTTCAAGTCAAACAATTGACTGATAGCACACTGCTGATGGAATATCTGGTCCCGGCCGAATCCGTAAGCGAAATCACGCTCATCGAACTGAAAAGTGCCAGCGGTACGGTCGTAAGCTCAAACAACGTCTACATCCCGGTAACGTCGGACACGATCCTCAAACATACGATCACCGTGAAGGAGGGGTAACAAAAGTGCCTTATAACGCAAAAACGAACTGGCAGTATGACGAAATAGTAACGGAAAGTGATTTGAACCGGATTGAGCAGGGCATTGCGGATGCGCATAATCAACTGGATCTTGCAGTTCCCATCCCCATTACTCTCACCCATGGCGTCCAAATCATCACTGTTCCAAAAACAACGCCGCTGAACGTGCTTAACATCCGCGGCAGGACATTGGTTAACTTGTTGGGGCGTGATGGTAATTGTGAGGATGTAAGTAAGTGGTTAAGATTAAATGGCTCTACTGACGCACATTCTTTGGATACAACTAATGCAAAATATGGCAATAATGCGATTAAGATTACAATACAAACTGGTTTAACTAGTGGGGGTATTTATAAGAATTTTACAGGAGTTATAGACAAATCAAAGTATTATATTCTTTTAGCTAATTTAAAAAATGGGACACTTTCTACAGGTATTCAATTATACTTTTTTAATGGAGGCGGAGGAAGGGATGTTGGGAGTCAATATGTTACAGGTACAACATATACCACAGCATATGTTAAAATTTCTCCTTCCGATATGGCAGGTTCTACTAATAACTATGTAGAAGTCTTTGCCGCTGGAAGTGCTGGACAATATGGGTATGTTGACGGTATCCGATTATATGAAATCTCCCAAGCCGAATATAACGCAATCGACAGTATGACACCAGAACAAATCGCTGCAAAATACCCATACGTGGACGATCTAAAGAATATAAAGAACCCCTATGTTATTAGGTACGGGGAAAATCTATTGCCGCCGTTTACTGAATGGCATGCGAGCACTTCTACATTCATCGTGGAAGAACCATATAAAGTAACTCTTAGACCAACTGCTTCTGAACAGGAAATGACGTATGAAATTCAAACAATTATTGATCAAGATTATACGATTTCAATGAATATTCCAACAAATGGCGTAGTTGAGCTGTATCGTAGAAATGAGTCATCTACTCACATATTAAGCATAATTGGCGACGGTACAAGAAAATCGGCTAATTTTACAGCAGACACATCAAAAGTACTTGTAAAAATTATCTCCTATGAATCTACAGGTTCGTATACTTTTGAAAAACCGATGCTCAACCTTGGCTTCGACCCTTTGCCATTTCAACCCCGTAGCGACGATATGACCGTATTCCAAACGGATTTAGCGTCAAACATGGACGGTACAGTCTATGATTCCCTTACTCAGAGGGACGGTAAGCTGTTTAAGTTGTCTCGTTTTAAGACGATGGACTTAGATGGTAGGCTTCCTTGGACGTTTTATCAAGATGCAGCCGGATTTAAGCGCGTGAGAGTTGACAATTATTTCTCGCACGCTGATGTTGCACCTGGTGTTGATGGATTCGATGCCGTCAAATATGACGGAAAAATTCTAACAAAAATGCTGACCGTCCCAGACGTAGCAGATAAGGTATGGTTCGGTGAGATAACCGGAGGGTCAGACACAAATAGCGACCTTATAATTACTATTTCCGATGCTGACAGTGGTTGGACAGATGCATGGTACGGTACAACAAATTATTGGACAACTCCTGTGACGGTTACACCATCCGACATGTTAAGGGCATACTTTAACGGTTGGAAAGCAGGGGGAGGAGGTACAGCAAACTGGATTAGTTTGGGAGACGGGTCAACATCCACGAATAGAGATCATGTAGTAAATAACCTAGCTCCGGGCTATAAACCTTATAAACTTCAATACCAACTTGCGCAACCTTACGAAGAAGAAATTTCCACAGAAGCGATTACTCTTCTTAAGGGACTGAATCAAATTGAAGTTGGTAATGGGATGATTGTGAGGGAGAAGGCGAATCCTGTTTTAGGTACAGTTCCTCCAGTTCCTATTAGTTGGGTATATATCAACGACAGCATTGTTACGGGTAGTAATCTGAAAAACAGACCTTCTAAAATCTTGAATATTTACAAAAATGGTATCCAAGATAAAAGGTGGACTATTAATTCTAATGGGAGTCAGTCTCCTTATCTCGGTCAGCGAGCTTATATAAGATATGCTAACTACGATCCATCAGCCGCCTACGAAGTCACTTACCTTGCACTCGATCAACACACCATAACATGCAACCTAACACAAATTTCAGGCGAATATGCCCCGAACCTAAATACAATCGTGGACAGGCTCGCACTCAATCAAGCGGATATTGAAACACGGGTTAGCGTATTGGAGAATACGAAAGCTAGGAAAGTGCAGGGGCAATGGATTACACCAACGTTGCTGAATGGATGGGTGAAATCGGATAGCGTAGTTACTGGTTATTTAAAAGACGGTATTGGTTTTGTCCATATCCAGATAGAGATTAAAAACGGTACTGTATCAGTACCCGCATTTTATCTCCCTACAGGATATAGACCGTTAGAGTGGGCAAGGATTCCATTAGTAAAAGCTGATGATGGTTCGTTAGGACAAGCGATTATTTACAGTGACGGTAGAGTTGTAATTATCCATGCTTCCACCGGAACATTTTACATTAATGGGATGTTTAAAGCCGAACGGTAGGGAGGGCAGAGTACATGAAAGAAGCAATTATTGTTGATGTAGATGGATTATTTGTTGAAACGACACTTGTTAATGATGAATTAACAGGTGTTTCGGAAATCATTGAATATAAAACGATTGAAGATAGTGAAGAAACTGAAAAAGTAATTAATGGTTATCAAGTTGCTGTCCAAGTCCCAGAAGGTTTGCATTTACCCAAATGGGATTTTGAAAATGAAAAGTGGATTGAAGGTTTAACCCCCGAAGAAATCGAGCAGCGCAAAAATACTCCCCAGCCTGTAAGGGTTGAAGACCGGGTAACGGTTGTCGAGCACACGTCGCAGATGCTGGAAGTCCGTACTCAAGGTATGCAGGATATAGACGAGTACGCGCTGCAAATGCAGATAATCATAGACGACCGAACCCAGGGCATGCAGGAGGTAGATACCTATGCCCTTGATCTTATTTTCGATTTACAGTCTCAGTTAGACGAGGCACGACAAGAAATCGCTGAATTACGATCACAAATACAAGGAGGTAGTCCGGCATGACTTATCCATATCCATACGATCAGACAATTTGGAATGCAAATGACCAGCGCTACTGGTTTAACATGGTACGTAAGTACAGATACCCGGTCATCCGTGTGCGCGAACCTTTTCGTTATTTAATCGAAGCGAACAAGGATGCGATTTGGGAAGAGGAGTACCAGCAATACTTGCTTGAGCAGCAAGCAGTGCCACAATAAATTTTAGAACCGCCCCGAGCCGATCGGGGTTATTTTTATGCCCGGAAAAAGGGCGGAGAGGGGTCATTTTATGCAAATTAGACAGTTAGGCGCATTGGTCATTACGGCCGCAGCTGGAGATACCAAAGGGGAAACGGCGATCGGTGGAGTTGTGGCCTTTATTGGTTTGATCGCAAGCCAATACTTGGGAGGCTGGGATACGGCGCTGAAGGTGCTGGTATTCCTTATGATTGTTGATTATATCAGCGGGCTTCTCGGGGCCGTTAAGACGAAAACCGTTAACAGCGAGATCATGTTTTGGGGCGGCATCCGCAAGGGCGTTGTGCTGGGAGTGATCGCACTGGCCGTACTGCTGGACGAGTTAATCGGAGGAGAAGTCCCGGTATTTAGAACGATCGCTCTGTACTTTTACTCTGGTCGCGAGGGATTGTCAGTTGTCGAAAACCTGGGTGTTCTTGGTGTACCGTTACCGCCAGCGTTAACAAAGTTTTTGGAGCAACTGCAGCAGAAAGGTGAGGGGAAACAATGACCTCTTTCAAAATGAAATACCCGATCACTCCGCGGTATCTAACGGGGCCAAGTAAACGCCGGCCCTCCCTGCCGCTAGATTGCTGCAGGTTTATGGTGGCCCACGATACCGGTAATCCCGGATCAACGGCCGCGGCCAACGTATCATACTACGAACGGAGCCGGAATGATATGTCCTCGTCCGCTCATGTTTTTGTGGATGATAAGGAGATTATCGAATGCATCCCCTTTTTGACCGGTCCGGCGGAGAAGGCATATCACGTCATTTATGACGTGAAGACGGACAATGCCAGATATGGAGCCGATGCAAACGATGCAGCTGGTGGCGCGGAGCTCTGCTATGGCGGCAAGATCGACAATCAGGAAGCGTATAAGCGGTATGTGTGGGTCATGGCTTACAGCTGCTACCGCTACGGGCTCAATCCGGCAACTGACATCACGGGGCATTATATTCTCGATCCGGCGCGGCGGACGGATCCGCAAAACGCGCTCCGGCTGCTGGGGAAGACGTTTACCGATTTTGTGGCTGATGTTGTGAAGGAGTATTCGGAATGCTTAGAGGAGGAATATACGATGCGTCCAGAGGATGCGAATGATATCATTAAAACCTTCTTATCACCGGCCTGGTTTAATTTTGATGCTCAGATGAAGCAGGCATTAAAGGATGGGCGATACGATAATGCTAAGCAGTGCTTACAGTACCGGGATCATCAAAAGTTTTTGGCAAATGAGCTCCGGAAGGCATCCGGGCAACCGGTGGAATGAAGAAATCCCCGTTCGGCCGTTGTGGCTGAGCGGGGAGGAAAATCTCTTTTTAGCGAACTGGCAGTCTGCTAGGAGACAACGGTCCTGGTCTTGGTCCAGGAGTAGGTCTTGGCAGTGTTGTGGGTTGAGATGGCAATCAAGTTTTTGGCCGGTATTCAGTAATAAATATTTATTGATTCACTCCATCTATCTCGCTGCAACAGCATCGATCACAGATTTCTTGTTCCACCCGACCATGATGTTCGCATTTTCTGATACCTTTTTTGGAACTTTTTCTTGGCCCCAAGGTTCGACACCTATAATATATTTTTCGTATGAAACTGCGGTATCAATTTCAAAGTCAATCCATTCACTATAGGCTACATACATGCCGGCAAGAATGATAACAATTGACGCTGGTTTAATTTGAGCATCTAATGCTTCTTTTAACTTTTTCTTACCGGCCGATGTACTAGGATCTATGGCTGGATCATGCACTGGAACGGAATAGTTTTTCCAATTAAACTTACCTTCCGATTGTGCTTCATTTAGCCATTGAACAATTTTATTGTAATGCTCAGTGTATTTCCAAGCATGGCTGATGAAAATATTGTATGTTTTCATGGTACCACCACTCCCTTATTGTGATATAATATTGCCAGAGGGCAAGATCGGAGGTTATGTCGATGCAATTGACTCCGTGCAAGTTTCGTAAGAAGCCCGTTGTGGTTGAAGCGTATCAAACAGATGTGGAAGTAATTATCGAGACGCTGGAAGGACCTTTGCGGGCGCAAGTAGGTGATTGGATAATAACGGGCGTTAACGGAGAAAAATACCCATGTAAGCCTGAAATATTCGAAAAAACTTATGAGATTGTTGGAAATTAGTCACTTTTTGTCTTCGGATGTGGCGAGTTGTGACCAATTAATGTTTTCAGCAGATATAATACTCTCGACCCTTTCGACTAATAGTCTAAAGGGTTCGTCGCCATTGTAGGGGTTTGTTGAAGTAAGAAATAAGTACTTTTCGTGCTTTAGAAGTTCGCAGGTAGCTCGATATTGGAGCCACTTTTCATGATACTTCCCCAATCGAGAAATAGATGCACAAACTACAACTACAGTTCCCAATACTGAAACGATGATGGGAATAACCTCATATTTGGAAACGTAACCACTCAAGAGAGGTATCACAGCTGCTGCAATTATCTCGATTTTCTGGAACCTTTTATAATATTTTTGGGACTCGTTACTCTTGGTGTCGTACCAATTGATTTGATTGTTTAACCTCCCCTCGATGTATTCTTCTACATTTAAGGCTGTTTTTGTATGACTTATAGACCATCAACCCTCCTTTTGTTGGAACTGAATGACACGAATCCTATCATGTCGTTACTATTTTACTATAAAAGCATTAATTTGGCGATATATGGAATCATGGAGAAGATCCTGATCGAATTGAGCTGCTAGAAGCCTGGGAGCGTAAACCGACATTGCTGCGGTTCTGGAATACTTTATTCGGAAATAAAATAAGCCCCTGAGGTGCTTCCTCAAGGGGCTTTTGCCGGTGCTTCCGGACGAATTTATATTACCATGAATATCCAAATAGG
>NZ_FNDY01000039.1 GCF_900099895.1 Paenibacillus naphthalenovorans | reverse complement strand
TTGAATTGTTTTGGCCAGAGCATTATTTAATGCTTCTTTGGGTTACACCCAGACCAGAACTTTACCAGGTCTTACCACGAACTGCATAGGTCATGTGGAATTTTATCCATTATACTGTTAATGGTTACTCGGGATATTGAACCAAGGTATAATTGTTCATTGACGAATAGGAACAGCCATAATAAAATTAAATAATATTGATTTAAAGCATTGATTTAAAGCATAATAGCGGTATATTAGGGGGTTTAATAATCATTGAAAACATCCACTAAGCTCTTATCGTTGCTTCTAACCGTGCCTTTGGTTTTGACTGCAGCAGGATGCGGCTCAAAGCCCGCCGAATCTGATCCGGCGGGAAGCGCCTCCAATCCACAAGATAAAAAGGTGTATAAAATCGGGATAGCCCAAATTGTCGAGCATCCGTCTCTTAACGCTACGCGCGAGGGCTTCCTGGCTGCGCTGAAGGACGCCGGCTTCGTTGACAAAGAAAATCTGCAGGTGGATTATCAGAATGCGCAAGGCGATGCTGCAGCGAATTTGACCATTGCTCAAAAATTTGCAGCGGATAAGAAAGATCTCGTTGTCGCCATCGCTACTCCGACCGCACAAGCGGTGGTGCAGAACGTGAAGGATACGCCGGTGCTGTTCGCGGCGGTTACCGATCCGGTCAGCGCAAAGCTGGTGGCCAGCTTGGATAAGCCCGGTGCGAATGTGACCGGTGCGGCCGATACGCATCCGGATGCCGTACCGAAGCTGATGGATTTTATTGCAGCGGAATTCCCTAAAGTGAAAACGGTCGGGGTCGTCGTCAATGAAGGAGAACCCAACTCCGAATTCATGGTGAATACGGCCGAAAAGGCGCTTGCCAAGCATAACATCAAGCTCGTCAAAGCAGCTGTTGCCAACAGCTCGGAAGTAAAGCAAGCGGCCGAATCGCTTGTGGGCCGCGTCGACGCGTTCTACATCACACTGGATAACACGGTGGTCAGCGGGGTAGAAACGATCATCAAGATTGCCAACGACAGGAAGATTCCGTTCTTCTCCAGCGACCGGGATACGGTAGAGAAAGGTGCTTTGGCTACCTACGGATTTAAGTACTACGACCATGGTTACCAAGCTGGACAAATGGCCGTCGAGATCCTCAAAAACGGAGCCAAGCCGCAGGATATGAAAGTGAGCTATCCGGATAAGCTGGATCTGATTATAAATGAAGATGCAGCCAAGGCGCAGGGAGTCGAAATTACGGATTCGATGAAAAGCAAAATGCAGAACAAGGAAAATTTGCTTAGCGGTTCTGCAAAATAATTCAAAGCACCGGGTGACCTTTTATTCATTTGGGGGTCACTCTTCATTCTTTACAGGGGGATGGATCAATGCTTCTTGCATTAACAGGCTCTCTGGAGTCAGGTATGATCTACGCCATTATGGCTCTGGGGGTTTACATTACGTTTCGGATTTTGAATTTTCCCGACCTGACGGTTGACGGGAGCTTTACTACCGGCGGGGCCATTGCCGCAGTCATGATTACTGGCGGCGGTTCGCCTGTCATTGCTACGATAGCGGCATTTTTCGGTGGGCTGATCGCAGGAGTTTGTACAGGTCTGCTGCATACGAAAGGGAAAATTAACGCACTGCTTGCCGGGATTTTGATGATGATTGCGCTATATTCCATTAATCTCCGGATTATGGATAAATCCAATATCCCTATGCTCGGTATGGATACGCTGCTTACGAACGTGAAGCTGTTGATCGTCCTGCCGATTGCCGTATTGGTCATCAAGCTGGCACTCGATTGGTTTTTGCGTACGGATATTGGTCTTGCTCTTCGGGCAACCGGTGACAATCCGCGGATGATCCGCAGCTTCGGAGTTAATACGGATAACACCATCATCATCGGAGTCAGCTTGTCCAACGGACTTGTAGCTTTGTCCGGCGCATTGATCGCGCAGTACTCGGCTTTTACCGAAATTACGATGGGTGTGGGGATGATCGTTATCGGTCTGGCCTCGGTCATCATCGGTGAAGCGCTGTTCGGCGCACGGACCGTGGTTCGCGCGACGCTTGCGGTCGCGTTAGGAGCTGTCGTTTACCGCCTCATCGTAGCGCTGGCGCTGCGCGTCGGGGTAGAGGCAACGGACATGAAGCTGATGACCGCTTTGATCGTCATTATTGCTCTGACGCTGCCGATGATACGCGCATCGATGCGCCAAAAAGCGCTTGTCCGCAAAAGAGCGGCTGAATTGGACCAGGCCAGCTCTGCCGATGTTGCGCGGGGAGGTGGCATCTGATGCTGAAGATCGAAGGCGTATCGAAGCTGTTTAATCCGGGAACTCCGGATGAGAAGGTGGCTTTGTCACGGATTAACCTGAACTTGAAGGACGGAGACTTCGTTACTGTCATTGGCAGCAACGGCGCCGGCAAATCTACGTTGATGAACATCATATCCGGAGTCATGACACCGGATCTGGGGAAAGTATGGATTGACGGGAAGCAAGTCGAAGCCCTGCCGGAACATCGCCGTACGGCATGGATCGGCCGCGTGTTTCAGGACCCGATGGCAGGCACCGCTCCAACGATGACGATAGAAGAGAACCTGGCCATGGCTTACGCGCGCAGCAAGCCCAGAGGACTTTCGATCGGCGTGAACGTGAAGAAGAGGAAGATGTTCAAGGAGCAGCTTAGCCGGCTCGGCATTGGCTTGGAGGATCGGTTGAGCGCGAAGGTCGGTCTGCTGTCCGGCGGTGAGCGTCAGGCGCTCAGCCTGCTCATGGCGACCTTCACGGAGCCGCGCATTTTGCTGCTTGACGAGCATACCGCCGCATTGGATCCTTCTCGGGCGGAGCTCATCACCACGCTGACCGAGCAGATCGTCTCCGAGCTGAAGCTGACGACGTTGATGGTCACGCACAACATGGAGCAGGCCATCCGCCTCGGCAACCGGCTGATCATGATGGACAAGGGCCGCATCATTTTGGATGTGCCGGAGCAGGAGAAGCAGGGCCTCACCGTAGAAGGGCTGCTGCACGAATTCGAGCGCATCCGCGGCACCAAATTCGCCGACGACCGCGTCGTACTGGGATAAAAGACCGCGTCTCCTTTGGGGGACGCGGTCTTTTTGCCGTTTGAACGACGGCAGCGGTGGCAGGGCGAGCTGCTAAGCTGAATTCAGCGCAGCAGCCGTGAATACTTCCGCAAGCCGCCGATGGCGTTCTCCACTTCGCCCCAATTCATGTATTGATAAACTTGTCATAAAGGATAGCATACCTTCCGTTAAAGCTGTGACGTTCATTTAGACGCAAAATATGCCATAATGTTCCTGTATTTTATGATATTTATTTTGTAAAGATCTGCGGCGGGACTGCGGCTGTAAATAAAAAGCGCCCCCGGTCACAGTGCAAGACTGTGAATCGGGGGCGGCGCTTATTTACGTTACCACATGCTGGGGAGCAGCCTGATCTCCCGGTCCAGTGTGGTCAGAAAGGCGTAGTTTGGATTAAATGTGAAAATCCGTTTCAACTGGTAAGACAGCATCACGACAGCCGTCATGGCTTCATTCAGCGAGAACTGGGATTTCGGAAAGTCAAGGATGAGCCGCTTGGATTCCTGCTCGAGCTCCGGGCTTCCCGGAATGACGGTCAGCACGCCCTGCTGCACGGCTTTGTCAATGGTGTTCAGGAAAAATTGCGCATCGGCAAAATCAAAATGGTTTCGCAGCCATTGGTGCGTTTCAAAGATAACATAGTTGGTCGTCGCCAGACGCCGATCCAAATCGTGTATATCGAAGAAAATCGTGCGCGCCTTCAAATAATAAGGATCTTCCGGATTCATAAATGCCATCAGGGCGGATTGCTCCAAGAAGATGTCCTGCTTAAGATTCGCATCGTTATGTAAGATCATATTCCTGTGCCTCCTCTGGGGTATAAGGTGCTTTACGCCTGGTTAGCGCGTCAAGCTGAAGCAGCGGATTTTTGTCTTTCTGATCTGCCGTCGTTTGGAACAAGGTATCTTGTGAACGGCCGGCAAAATATTGCTCAATCATATAATGGACTACAGCGGATACGGTTGTGTTCTGTACTTCGGCCATTTGCCGGCATTTCTCGTAATATTCGGGCTCCAGTTCAACGGCATGCGTATCCATGGCTTCCCCTCCCGATGAAAGGAGCCCTGCTGCGGCGTTCTTCCATTTATTCAATTGATTTTTTACGAAATCTTTGGAATTGTTCACGGTCTTCACCCTCCATGACAATGTGGTTATGATGTTGTGATTCGGAAATATGTATTGAGAGCATTCAGCTCCTCTAAGTCCCCATATCATACTGCGCAGCCGTTAGTCCTGGAGCAAATCGCTCGATCGTCACTTTTATAGAATTCGTTAGAAATGCTCAAATTCTGTCGTCTGGACGAAATGTTCACCGTTTGATCATACTTATTTAAACTTCCGGTCAAGGTTTCAACACAGTTTGAACATGTTTTTATCTTATATTAGAGCTTGTAAGGCGATCACCGATTCTGGAAAGGAGCTAGAGCATGAGACGATGGTTTGTATGTGTGCTGGGCGGAATGTTGATATTAGGGCTGCTCTCCGGCTGCTCAGGCGAAGGGGGAACAAGTAGTGACGTTCCTTCGAACTCAACGCCGTCCGGCGATACAGGAACAATGACCCCCGCACCTGCACCGGACTCCAACAAAGGTGACTTAAGCACAGACTCTCCGTCCACGGCACCGGAAGTGAATGATGGTGCCGGTGACGCTGGTACGACGGAATCTCCACAAGCCAAGTAAGATCCCCTGGAGGCTGTTTCCATCATGTTCCGACATGAGGAAATAGCTTCCTTTTTCTTGTTTCCCCCCGCAAATTCAAAGGCTCAAGAGAATCCTATAGGATAGGGACTTCAATATATATAAAAGGAGCTGAATTGATGAATCCCTGGAAGGTGCTTGTAGCCGATGACGATCCAAATGTACGGGAGATCATCCGGCTCTATTTCGAAAAGCAGCATATCGAGATGGTGGAAGCCCAGGACGGAGAAGCCGCGCTGGAGATGGTAGAAAAAGAATCTCCGGACATTATTATATTGGACGTCATGATGCCCAAGATGGACGGGTACGAGGCGTGCCGCGAAATACTGAAACGCTATGATATTCCGATCATCATGCTGACGGCTAAAGGCGAGGAGATCGACAGGGTGCTCGGACTTGAGCTTGGCGCAGACGATTATGTTACGAAGCCGTTCAGCCCGAGGGAGCTTGTCGCGCGCATTAAGGCGATTTTTCGGCGCATGCAGCCTAGAAAAAGTTCGGAGGAACAGGAACAAACCTATACGTTTGACGGTTTGTCGATTCACCCGGATCGTCGCGAGGTGCTGGTAGGGGAAGAAAAAATTATGCTGCGTCCGAAGGAGTTCGATTTGCTTACGCACATGGCCAAATCTCCGGGAACGGTGTACACCCGGGAGCAGCTTCTGGAACAGGTGTGGGGCTATGACTTTATCGGTGACATCCGTACGGTAGACGTGCATGTCAAGAAACTGCGGGAGAAGCTTAATCCGTATAAAAAGGATTGTATCCAGACGATATGGGGCGTCGGGTATAAATTTGAGGCGGAACGATGATTTTCGGCGTACATAAGAGCATTTTTCGGCGGTTGTTATTCAGTTACATGCTTACGGTACTGCTTGGACTGTGTGCGGTCGGATTGCTTTTATCTTTTTGGACCAAGGATTATATTGTCGACACCCAGCGGGAGGAACTGCTTCGCAAGGCCAAACGCGTGAATCTGACCATTCAAAATTTTCAGCAATCCGATGAGCGCATGAAGGATTTGCTGATCTTTTTTGACCAGTCGTTCGATACGCGAATCTGGACCTTTGACCGCAGCGGCCGCATTGTAGCTACATCCAGTAAAGATGAAGTATATATCGGGAAATCCGTGGAGCCTTCCATAGTCCGGAAAGTGCTCCAAGGCGAGGATGCCACATTAAATCTGCAATTTGAAGGCCTGAAAGAAACCATGCTGTCGGTTGCCGTCCCTTGGGGAAAGGACGATGTCGTCTATGGGGGGATCGTTCTGCATGCGCCGGTTGTCGGCATGAACCAGACCATTACAAGCATGAGGGAGACGATTCTGTGGGTTACGCTGCTTGGAATGATGCTGTCCGCAGCGATCGCTTCCTATTTGTCCTGGTCGATTTCGCGTCCTTTGCGTGAAATTGATAAGGTTGCGTCCAAAATCGGACTCGGCGACTACGGCGAGCGGATCAATATTCCGTCGAAGGATGAAATCGGCGATTTGGCGGCGACGATAAATCAAATGGCGGAAAAACTGGAGAAGATCGATTATGAAAAAAGAAAGCTGGAGCAGATCCGGCAGGATTTTCTCGCTAATGTATCCCATGAGCTGCGGACGCCGCTGACGGCGATGCAGGGATTTCTGGAGGCGCTGCAGGACGATCTGATCGATCATGCGGCCAAGCCCAGATATTACGATATCATTTATAAAGAAACGCTGCATATGAACCGGCTGGTGGACGATATCATGGATCTGATCAAGCTGGAAAATAACGAAATTACATTGGCCCGAAGCCCGGTCGATGTTTATCGGGTGATGTCGCATGTGGCATCGACTTTTGAGCCGGAGGCCGCCGAAAAAAACACGGTCATTGAGGTGTCCGCGGAAGAGGAGCTGCCCAAAGCCTATGCGGACCCTGACCGGCTGGAGCAAATTTTGAAAAATCTGGTGAAAAATGCGGTCAAATTTACGGAAGACGGCCGCATCTCGTTAAAGGCCCGGAGTGAACCGGGGTTTATTCAGCTTTGCGTTTCGGATACGGGCATCGGCATTTCGCCGGATGATCAGGAGATGATTTGGGAGAGGTTTTTCAAGGTAGACCGGGGACGCAGCAAAAAGAACCGGGGTACCGGCCTGGGGCTTGCGATTGTTCGTGAGCTCGTGGATTTACACGGGGGAACCATCTCCGTACGAAGCGAAATCGGCAAAGGCACCGTATTCGAGCTCCGGTTGCCCACCATTCATACAGCCCTTGAAGGAGGAAATTCGTCATGTTAAAACGATTTGATATGCTTTATGGAATAGACCTGGGTACATCCAATACGGTCATTTATCAGCAGGGGAAAGGGATTGTTCTGCGTGAGCCGTCCGTGGTGGCGATTCGTCAGGATACGGGAGAGATTGTTGCGGTTGGAACAGAAGCGCAGGCGATGATCGGGCGTACGCCGGGCAACCTCGATATTATTTACCCTCTTATGGACGGTGTGATCGCCAATTTTGATGTGACCAGCGCGATGCTGCAGCATTTTGTGAAAAAGGTTCAGGGGCGCGCTCCCTGGTTTCGAAGCTCGCAGGTGTATATTTCGGTGCCGTGCGGGATTACGAATGTGCAAAAGCGTGCCGTAGAGGAAACGGTCATACATAAAGGGGCAAAGAAGGCGGTAGCGGTGGAGGAGCCGCTTGCGGCGGCGCTGGGCGCCGGGTTGCCGGTGGACGAGCCTATCGGCAGCCTGGTGCTTGACATCGGAGGCGGAACAAGCCAGGTGGCGGTTCTTTCGCTAGGCGGGATTGTAGTGAGTCATACCGTGCGGCGGGCAGGCATGTCCATCGACAAGGATATCATCGATTATGTTAAGCGCACCTATAATATGGCTATCGGAGAGCGGACGGCTGAAGAAATCAAGATACGGATCGGATCGGTGCTGGACCCGGATGGCGAGAAGAAAGGTATGGATATCAGAGGACGCGACCTGATCGACGGGCTTCCGCGTTCGCTTCACTTGACCTCTAGTGAAATCTCTTCATTGATGGACGATTTCTTGATGACCATTCTCGAAGCGATCCGGGTGACATTGGAGAAATGCCCGCCGGAGCTGGCCGGCGATGTGATGGATCGGGGCATATTGCTCTGCGGCGGCGGTGCGCTTCTTCACGGACTGGACGAGCGGATACAGAAGGAAACCGGAGTGCCGGTGCATATTGCGGACCAGCCGATGGACTGCACGGCATTAGGCGCCGGCCGGATGCTGGATTACCAAAACGGGCGCCTGGGCAAGAGCAGCCGGGTCGCGTTGCGTGAGATTGCGGCAGGCAAAGCGGTAGAGGAAACGGTAAGGAGCGAGGCCTAGAACGGCCAGGCATAATAGCAGCTGGCAGAGGCGGAGCAGAGGGCTGCACTCGGATGAGAGGACGGCTTGTCTTGGAGCGGCTTGGGGCTTGGCGTCAGCCTGGATATGGAAGGAACTGTAAATATCCGGTACTTAATTATTCCGGGACCGGGCTCTGTGAAGCTGAAAATCAATCTAACAGCAGGAAAAATGGCGGCATCGCAGCCTGTTAAGCTGATTTTCAGCTTAGTGATGCAGAAGAAAAGATGCCGCCGGATCCTTAAGCGATCGATTTGACATGACACCCATCATGCGGCATCATGAAATTATACGTTGGCCGATTGCCGGTTCTAAAGCAAAGGAGCTGCGCCGATGGTGAAGCAAGTTTTGCGGGGCGGGGTGCTGTTCTACAGGAAGTTCATCTCTCCGTTGAAGCCGCCGACCTGCCGATTCTATCCCACCTGTTCCGCCTACGCGCTGGAAGCGCTGGAGCGCCATGGGGCGGCACGCGGGTCATGGCTTGCTGTCAAACGGATATGCAAATGCCACCCGTTTCATCCAGGGGGCGTAGATCATGTGCCTTGACACGGGCAGGGGATTTTCGATATATTTGGCTTAACATCCCATGAACGGATAAGTACTTTTGCGTGAAGCCGCACAGAGAGCCGGAGGAGCTGAGAACCGGCGGGCCGATGCAGAGGAAAATGGTCCTGGAGGATATGAAGGTGAGCCGATGGATCGTATCGCCTGTACCGCCACTTGGCACGTACAGGTGCGCAGGTCATGACAAGATGCCTCTGGCTAGCTTTCATCGTAATTCCGGCGTTAACGGAAGGTCGTCAACGACCGCTGAGCCTCGAACGGCGTGCAGCGGATGGTCATCCGTCTGCTAACGAACATGTTCGGGGAAAGTTGGGTGGTACCGCGTGAGCAGAAGCTCTCGTCCCAAAGGGATGAGGGCTTTTTTTGTACAAATAAAGCTGCCGCAGAGAATAAGATTGCAATTTACTATTTTGGGAGGTAACCTTCATGTCCGAAACGAAGAAAAAAAGTTTTTACATCACAACGCCGATTTATTACCCGAGTGACAAGCTGCACATTGGACATGCCTATTCCACGGTGGCCGGTGATGTCGTCGCACGGTACAAACGGCTGCGCGGCTACGACGTCATGTACTTGACGGGGACGGACGAGCACGGGCAGAAAATTGAGCGCAAAGCTCAAGAAGCAGGCAAAACGCCACAGCAATTCGTAGACGATATCGTCGCGGGAATCAAGGATTTGTGGAAAAAGCTGGACATCTCCTATGATGACTTCATTCGCACGACCGAACCGCGGCACAAGGAAGCCGTAGAGAAAATATTCGCCAGGCTGATGGAGCAGGACGACATTTACCTGGGCCATTACGAGGGCTGGTACTGTACGCCGTGCGAATCGTTCTTCCTGGAAAATAAGCTGGTGGACGGCAAATGTCCCGACTGCGGACGTCCGGTGGAATGGGTAAAGGAGGAAAGCTATTTCTTCCGGCTGAGCAAATATGCCGACCGGCTGGTCCAATTTTATGAGGAAAATCCGGATTTTATTCAACCGGAATCTCGCCGTAATGAGATGATCAATAACTTTATCAAGCCGGGACTTGAGGATTTGGCGGTGTCCCGCACCACCTTCGATTGGGGGATCCGTGTACCGGGTAATCCGAAGCACGTGATTTATGTGTGGATCGATGCGCTGTCCAACTACATTTCGGCGCTTGGGTACGGCAGCGGGGACGACAGCCGTTTTCAAACGTACTGGCCTGCGGACGTGCATCTGATGAGCAAGGAAATTGTACGTTTCCACACGATTATTTGGCCGATCATGCTGATGGCGCTGGACCTGCCCCTCCCCAAAAAGGTATTCAGCCACGGCTGGCTCCTGATGAAGGACGGCAAAATGTCCAAGTCCAAAGGGAATGTCGTCGATCCGGTCACCCTTATTGACCGCTACGGCCTGGATGCGCTGCGCTATTACCTGATGAGGGAAGTGCCGTTTGGGGCCGACGGGACATTCACGCCGGAAAGCTTCGTGGAAAGAGTCAATTTTGATCTGGCGAACGACCTCGGCAACCTGCTCAGCAGAACCGTCGTGATGATCGACAAATATTTTAACGGCATCGTGCAGCCTTACATTGAGGGAGCTACGGAATACGATAAAAACCTGATTGAGACCGTCCGCACTTCGGTCGCCAAAGTGGAGGAAGCGATGGAGAAGCTTGAATTCTCCGTGGCATTGACCCTGATTTGGCAGCTGATCAGCCGTACGAACAAATATATCGACGAAACGCAGCCGTGGCTGCTGGTGAAGGACGAGGCCAAGCGCCCTGTGCTTGGTTCGGTGCTGTACTGCCTGGCGGAGTCCCTGCGCATCGTTTCCGTACTGCTGCAGCCGTTCATGACTGAAACACCGCGCAAAATGTGGCGGCAGCTTGGTATCGAAGGAGAGTCCCTCACCGGTTGGGAGACCATCTACAAGTTCGGAACACTGCCTTCCGGCACGCAAGTGGTCAAAGGCGAGGTCATGTTCCCGCGCCTTGAAGCGGAGAAAGAGATCGCTTATATCGCCAATTCGATGGGCGGAGGGACGAAGGCGGCTGAACCGGAAACGCCCTCAACCTCGTCAACGGGTGAAGCGGATGAGGAAAAGGCTCCGGAAATCTCCATCGACGATTTCTTCAAGGTGGAGCTGCGGGTGGCGCAGGTCATCGCTGCGGAGCCGGTAAAGAAAGCCGACAAGCTGCTGAAGCTGCAGTTGGACCTCGGTTTCGAGCAGCGGCAGGTCGTCTCCGGCATTGCCCAATATTACACGCCGGAGCAGATGATCGGACGCAAAGTCATCTGTGTAACCAACCTGAAGCCGGTCAAGCTGCGCGGGGAGCTGTCCCAAGGGATGATTTTGGCAGCCTCTCAAGGGGATCAATTAACTTTAGCGACAGTTTCCGATTCGATTCCGAATGGGTCCGTGGTCAAATAAGGTTGTTCACCACCGGAATCCGGGAACGTGTATCAAAGCGCCCGGACTTTGCTTGAAGGTTCAGCGGCGAACGGTTGAAATTGAATAAATCATTCTCCGATCAATTGACGCTACGGACCGGTTAGATCAGCCGGCCGTAGGGTCTTTTTTTTATATGACCGCTCAATCGTAATTTCTACATTTACCGTTGACAACCCGGCCGGGAGGGGGGTATAATCATCGTTGTCGATTCATAATAAAAATAATTACGATTTACATAAGGGGGAAGTGACTTGCCGATGTCTTTTCAAAAGATATACAAACGCACGGTTGTACCATTTATTCTTGTTCTCATGCTATCCATCGCATTATCGGGCTGCACCGGCAGCCAGCCGCAGCAAGCCATGGAGGACGGGAAAATCAATGTGGTTGCAAGCTTCTATCCGCTGTATGATTTTGCTTCCAAAATCGGCGGAGCGCATGTGAATGTCATCAATCTGGTTCCTACAGGAGTTGAACCTCATGACTGGTCGCCTAAGGGTCAGGATATGTCCAATTTGTCCAAGGCGGATCTGTTTATCTATTTGGGAGCGGGTTTCGAGGGCTGGGTCAATCAGACGCTAAGCAGCCTGGATAAGAAGTCCGGTATGACTGCCGTGGAAGCAAGCAAAGGGATTACGCTCATCCCGGGTACGGAGGACGGACATGATCATGGCCATGAGGAAAAAGGCAATGGACATGATGACGACGCTGCGCAGGATGCCCATAAGGATGAGCACCAAGACGAGCACGAGGATGAGCATCAAGACGAACATAATGAGTCGGGAATGGATCCTCACGTTTGGTTAAGCCCGGTTAATGCCAAGATCATCGCGCAAAATGTGAAAGACGCTCTTATCAAAGTGGATGCGGCGAATCAGGCGGACTATGAAGCCAACTTCAAAAAGCTCGCGGATCAGCTGGATGAGCTGCATAACCAATACAAAGAGAAGCTGGCAGGCACTTCCAAGAAAGAAATCGTCGTGACGCACCAATCGTTTGGCTACTTGGCCAAGGAGTACGGCCTGGTACAAAAATCAATCATGGGCCTGACGGCGGACGCCGAGCCTACCTCAAAGGATATGCAGGCCATTCTTAAATTCATAAAAGACAACCAGCTCAAATATATATTCTTTGAGGAACTGGTCTCCGACAAGATGGCCCGGACGCTGGCCAACGATGCGGGAGTGGAAACGCTTGTCCTCAATCCGATCGAAGGACTGACGGAGGAACAGGTCAAGCAAGGTGAGGATTATGTGTCAATTATGCAAAACAATTTGAATAATTTATTAAAAGCATTACAATAGAAGGGAGACCTTCGACTAAGGAGCTTTGCTATGCTGAACAATGCTCAATCCGGATGTCATCAGGAGATCGTTACGATCGATGACGTCTTTTTTTCTTATGAAAATAAAACGGTGATTCAAAACCTGAGTTATTCGATTCTCGAGCGTGATTTTGTCGGCCTGATCGGCGCTAACGGAGCCGGCAAAACGACGCTGCTCAAAATGATCGTCGGCCTGCTGAAGCCCACCTCCGGCGAGATTCGCTTGTTCGGCCAGTCGATCAAGGATTTCCGGGATTGGGAACGGATCGGGTATGTACCGCAGAAGAATGCGCTTAACCCGCTGTTTCCGGCGACCGTCCGGGAGGTGGTCACCTCCGGCCTGTTCGGAAAGAAAAACATGTTCCGGAGGCTGACGAAGCAGCAGCGGAATAAATGCGACGATGCGCTGTATGCGATGCGGATCGAGGATCTGGCTGACCGTCGGATCGGTCAATTGTCCGGAGGCCAGCAGCAGCGGGTATTTCTCGCCAGGGCGCTCGTGAATAATCCGGAGCTGCTCATTTTGGACGAGCCTACCGTGGGAATCGACGCGGAGACGCAAGCCGGGTTTTTCCGTATGATCCGTCATATGCACCAGCATCATCATATTACATTTATTATGGTTTCACATGATATGGATATGATGAAATCGTATCTCGGGAGCGAGCCGGCCCAGAAGAACGGCGGATTGTCTTTCTATGTCAAGCACACGCATGAGCCGGAGAATTGCAGGGAAACGGATCTGACCCACTCCATGCAGCAGCTCAGAGAAACGATGGAAGTACTGACATAAGCATTGCGGCGCTGCGGCAGGTTTGGTTCAGAAGATAGGAGAGAAAAGGGTTGGATATATTTACGGAATATTTTTTTCAGCGGGCGCTGCTTGGCGGCCTGCTGATCGGATTGACGGCTCCGCTTATGGGGGTATTTCTGGTGCTTCGCCGTCTGTCTATGATCGGGGATACGCTCGCTCACGTGTCCATTGCCGGAGTGGCCCTCGGGTTCTTGATCAACGTGTACCCGATTGGAGTAGGGCTGTTATTTGCGCTGCTTGCTTCTTTTGCTATCGAATGGCTGCGCAAGGCCTACAAAACGTATGCGGAGCTGTCGATTGCCATTATCATGTCGGGAGGTATAGCTCTCGCTACGTTTCTTTTTACGATGGGCAAAGGCTTTAACATTAACGTCATGAGCTACTTTTTCGGCAGCATCTATACGTTGGACAGCACCGATTTGTGGGTGGTCGGCTGCGTAGCTGTTCTTGTCGCGGCGTTTGTGCTGATCAACTATAAAGAAATGTTTCTGCTGTTCTTTGACGAGGATGCGGCGGGAGTCAGCGGTCTGCCGCTGCGCTTCTATAACATCATGATCACGATGCTGACGGCGCTGGTGATCAGCGTCTCGATCAAGATTGTCGGCGCGCTGCTGGTATCCTCTTTGCTGACCATTCCGGTCGCATGCAGCCTGCTTGTCGCACGAAGCTTCAAGCACTCGATCTTCTGGTCGATTTTATTTGCGGAGACGGCGGTTCTGATCGGCTTGGCATCGGCGGGCATCTGGGATTTGGCTCCCGGGGCTACGGTCGTGCTTGTATTGATTTTCATGCTGATCTGCATTTTGTTTGTCAAAAGAGGATTAAGGTCTTAATACCGTAAAGGGGTGAGAATGACCTGTGGAATTGAATATCTGGATTGCGCTTTGGGCAGGTTTTTTATCCTTTATTTCACCATGCAGTCTGCCTTTGTATCCTTCTTATTTGTCCTACATTACAGGTGTCTCGGTCAATCAGTTAAAAAGCGATCAAACGACGCGTGAAATTCGGTTTAAAATGGTTACCCATACGTTAAGCTTTATCGTCGGCTTTTCGATCGTGTTTTACAGCTTGGGACTCGGCGCGAGCGCCATTGCCAATTTGTTTATCGACTACCGCGATTTGATGCGGCAGCTGTCCGCTATTTTTATTTTTGCCATGGGTTTGTTTATGCTGGGTATCTTTCAGCCGCAGTGGCTGCTGAGGGAGTATAAGATGAAGGTAAGAACCAAGCCGGCAAGCTATATCGGGTCGCTTTTGATCGGTATCGGCTTTGCCGCAGGCTGGTCCCCGTGCATTGGTCCGATTCTGTCCTCGATCCTCATGCTGGCGGCAACAGAGCCTGATTCCTGGCTTCCGCTCATTACCGCCTATTCGCTGGGGTTTGCCATTCCGTTTTTTATCCTGGCATTTTTTATCGGCTCGACCCGTTGGATTTTGCGGTATTCCTCCACCTTGATGAAAGTGGGCGGGGGGCTGATGATTTTCATCGGGATTCTGCTTTATACCGACCAAATGACAAGGATTACGATTTGGCTGCAGCAAATTACCCCCGCCTGGATGGGCTGAGTTCTTTTAGGTAAAGTAATCGATATTCGCCTGCGGAAAATGGGTGAAGATTTGCTCGGTAATGTATGCTCTGAGCGCATCCGCTTTTTCGTCAGGATATACGTATTTTCCTTGTCCCCAGCGCCCCCATTTATATTTTCGCTGCTCTTCGTCCATCTCCAGCTTGGTCCTGGGATAACGGCGCTGGATGACTTTTTTGGCGGTTTTGGTAAACCGGTGCTGGATCAATTCAAAGGTCAAATCAGAGGTCGCTTCCGGCGGAAGGGTTTCTTTTAATTTGCGTAAAAGCTCGCCGTAGCCTTCCTCCCACCCGTCGTGCCAAATGATCGGGGCGATGATAAAGCCAAGCGGATACCCTGCTTTAGCCACCTTGCCCGCAGCTGTGATCCGATCCTGAAAGCTCGAGGTACCCGGTTCAAAATGCTTGATGACATAATCAGCGTTTACACTGAACCGAAAGCGGGTGTGACCGTTATGCCTGGCGTCAAGCAGCGGCTCGACATGATGAAACTTGGTGACGAAACGAAGCCGGCCGAGCGGTTCCTTCGCCATAAATTCGATGACTTCCTTCAAGGATCCGCTGATATGCTCCAGACCTACAGGATCTGAAGTACATGCGGCTTCAAACCGGGTAATCTCCGGCGCCCGTTCATCGATATACCGCTTGGCTTGATTTAAAATATCATCCATATTGACATAAACGCGAATATAAGGCTTGGCTCCCAGGGTGGTTTGTAAATAGCAGTAATGACAATGCGCCATACAGCCGGTCGCAATGGGGATGGCATATTCCGCGGACGGCTTTGACGTATCGAATGTCAATGTTTTGCGGATCCCGACGACCAGCGTTCTTTTGGCGATCCGGTATTTCTCCAGTTCGCCTTCGCCCGGCAGGTTCGTAATCCGGTTGTGCGAAGTAGTCATATGAATAGGCAAGCCTTCTTTCTTGGCCCATTCAAGGATTTTTTGCCCTTTGGGATATTCCAATGCATCCGGCTCAAAGTAAACGAGCTCGGGAATAAACAATTGCGTTCCCCGAACGGGCGGAGACAGCACGGTTGCCATGGTTTACCTCCTTCAAAATGATCTTGGGCTTGCTTCACTATGGCTGCTGTGATATAGTAAAGAACGCTTATAATGACCTTAGGGTACCCTTCCCGCCAGTTCTCACACATGGGAAATGACGAGTCGGACATTCTAAGGGACTTGCCTTGTGAAAAAGAAACAGTGTATCATTAAAATAAACGAGATTGTCTTGGAGTACAGGAGGAACGTCAATGGCCACACCGAGCATGGAAGATTATTTGGAAAAAATATATAAATTAATTGATGAGAAAGGCTATGCTCGCGTATCCGACATTGCCGAGGGGCTGGAGGTTCACCCTTCTTCAGTAACCAAGATGATTCAGAAGCTGGATAAAGATAATTATCTGATTTATGAGAAATACCGCGGTCTGGTACTGACGTCCAAAGGACAGAGAGTCGGCAAGCGGCTGGTAGACAGACATCATCTTTTGGAAGAGTTTTTGACGCTGATCGGCGTTTCCGATGAGCATATTTATAAAGATGTAGAAGGTATTGAGCATCATCTCAGCTGGGAATCCATCACCTGCATCGAGACGCTGCTGGAATATTTTAAACGGGATGCCTCCCGGGCCGAGGATTTAATGCAGCTCAAAAGAGAATTGGAAGAGGCGTAAGAAAAGCTCCGACATAATGTCGGGGCTTATTTTATTGGACGCCCGCATATGTACAATCTGTACTCTCATACATACTCTGTGAGACTGTTTGCGGGAAGAGGGGATGCGGGGTGAGAATCAATGCCGTATTCGAAGGCGGGGGAGTAAAAGGTATTGCTCTGGCCGGTGCGGTAGCCGGTGTGGAGGAGCTGGGTCACCAATTTTATCAGGTGGCGGGAACGTCGTCAGGTGCCATTGTCGCTTCTTTGGTAGCGGCCGGATATAAGGCTGAGGAGTTGCGGGAAGTGATCGAGGCTACTCCATTCCGCCTTTTTTTGAAGCGGTCGGCCATTTTCGATACCAAATTCATTGGTCCCTTGTCCAGATTGTTTATAAAAAAAGGGCTGTTTTCCGGTGAATCGCTTGAGCATTGGATCTACGGGCTGCTGCTGGCTAAAGGCATTCGAAAGTTCGGGGATTTGAAACACAATCAACTGCGGATTATTGCTTCTGACATTTCCAGCCGCAGGCTGCTTGTTCTGCCGGATGATATTGCCCAATACGGGGTGGATCCGAAACGTTTTCTGGTGGCTAAAGCCGTCCGGATGAGCACGAGCATCCCTTATTTTTTCGATCCTGTCATCATACGTAAAGCGGCCAACCGAAAGATGCGCTTCGATAAAAACTTTGCGGATCAATTCGTTTACATAGTGGATGGAGGGCTGCTTAGCAACTTTCCGCTTTGGCTGTTTGATTCAGAGGAGGAGCCGTCTTTGGATCAGATGATCCCTACCCTCGGATTTCAGCTTGTAGGCCGCGGTTCGGGTAAGCCGAATGAAATTTACGGTCCGCTTAGTATGATGCGCGCGCTTTTCTCGACGATGCTGGATGCCCGTGACGAACGGTATATTCAAAAGCATAACCGTTTCCGTACGGTTAAAATCCCGACGCTGGGTGTAAGCAATACCGACTTCGATATTACTCCCGAGCAAAGCTTGGAGCTGTTCGAATCCGGCCTGCAAGCAACGCGCGCTTTCTTCGGCAAGTGGAAGCTTACGGACTACAAGCAGAACTATGTGACCCACGTATGCCGGATGATGCGGCAAAATAAAGATGCTGATCCGAGAGCCCGCGCATAAAAAACAGCAGGTTCAAATGACCTGCTGCACGGTAACGACTCTGTATTTTAGTGGTATTTGGGCGGTTCGTCGGAACTGTCCTTGCTGCCGTTGATCACCCGGAAGGTGGCGTTTCTGCGCTTGGTTTTACTGCTGCTGAACCGGGGCGGACTGAACGATTTCGATCTGCTGCGCCAGCGGCTAGGCGGGTATTTGTACAGCAAGAAGATGATCCCGAAGACCAGAAGCGGGATGATCAGGGTACCCGGTCTGGTTAGAACGGTGAACAAAATGCCGATGGCGACCAACGCGAAGATGACATAGGCTATCGTGCTGTTGCGGTGTCTCATTCCAAACCCTCCTTTTGTTGATGGAACTGTAAAAGCGTTTAAACCTGCATTTGCTTATCGAGTTCCCTCATGCGGTTGAATGAAGCGATCGATACCTCCACTTGCGAATCATCGGGTTCTTTGGTCGTAAGAAGCTGCAGCCAAAGTCCGGGATAACCGAGGTACCTCAGTACGGGAACATCGCGCAAGCTGTTAGTGAAACGCAGAACCTCATAGGAGACGCCAATAACCACGGGAATCAGAACGATCCGCTGAATGATCCGCTCAACGAACGAATCATATTGAAAGAACGAGTAAATCACCACGCCGACAATCACTGTAAAAACGATAAAGCTGCTGCCGCAGCGGTAATGCAGCGTGCTGAACTTTTGTACGTTTCTTACCGTTAATTCTACACCGGCTTCGTAAGCGCTGATTACTTTATGCTCGGCCCCGTGGTATTGGAACAGGCGTTTGATCATGGGAGTCAGGGAAATGAAATAAATATAAGCTATCAATAAAATGATTTTGATCAGGCCTTCAATCAGATTGTGACCGATTTGATTCTCGAACATCTTACCGAACAAAAGCTGTTCGATCGCCGTTGGAACAAGCGTGAAAACAAATTTGCCGAATAAAAAGGAAAGAATGCCTATGAACGCGACGCCAAGAATCATTGTCATTTTGCTGGCGAACGTTTCCTTCTTTTCTTCCTTTGTGCCGCTGTCTTCTTCCGCAAACATTTCAGCAGAGAAATTCAAATGCTGAGAGCCTTTTGCGCTTGCCTCGATGATTCCTACAATGCCCCGGATGAAAGGGATTTTCTTGAGCGTCTGGACCCAGCCGAATTCTTTTTTGGGAACTTCTAGAAAATGAATGGTGTTATCTTTACGGCGTACAGCCGTTACATGAACCTTTTGACCTGCAAACATGACGCCTTCAATGACGGCTTGGCCGCCGTAAACCGCATTCTGCTGCTTTTCCGACAAAACGATGCACCTTCTTCTGATTTGAATAAGTTAGGAATGGTGTAGGAACAGGAATCCTTCAGCTTTATTGTAACGAATCGGATCGGATAATGCTACTTGTTTATCCATGGGACTTTTGAACATACTAAGGATTATTCGGAATGTACAACGGGAGGCTCAGCGGAATGCATGCGAATGATAATGAAACGAAACCCGTAACCAATAAGTGGTTTTTTTCGCTGTACATCGGTTTTTTTGCAGGATTGTTCTGGGGCGGCTTGAAAATCGTCCAGCACTATTTTCACTTTACCTCGCTGTCACCGGCTTTTTTGATCGAGCCCTTCTACAGGCATTCCTACCTTATGACATGGCAGGGCACTCTTCTGGGGTGGGGGGCTTATATCCTTTTCTCTATAGCCGCGGCCATACTGTATACGCTGCTGCTTGCCAAAGCGAAGGGCCCCTGGTATGGTCTGGGCTACGGCCTCGTATGGTGGGCTGTCCTGTATTTGTTCATTGGACCGCTCACCGGTATGATGGACCGGATCACCTTGCTGGGTTGGAATACGATTTTGACCGATTGCAGCTTGTTTTTACTGTGGGGCTTGTTCATTGGGTATTCCATCAGCTTTGAATTTACAGATGAGCGGATACGTGAACCGTTCGACAATAAACGTAATCAGCCGACACCCCATTAACCGTTATTTATCACATTAACGCGGGGATTGATGAAAGTTCTCAAACCGGAGAAAAGTATGGTAAAATAGATAGGTATGTGCTGTTTGATCGGTTGGGGGGAAATCGGATGAAACAAATACTGTTATTGAACGGGCCCAATTTGAATATGCTCGGTATTCGGGAACCGGGTGTTTACGGTGCGCTGTCGCTTCAATCGATAACGGACCGGCTGTCCAAGCTGGCGGAAGAGCTTGGAGTAGGGCTTGAAGCGTTCCAGTCCAATCATGAAGGCGAACTGATTGATCGCATTCACGCGGCTTACGGGACAAAGGACGGTATCCTGTTCAACCCGGGTGCCTTTACGCATTACAGCTATGCCATCCGCGATGCCGTAAGTGCTGTCAATATACCGGTGGTTGAAGTACATATTTCCAACATTCATAAAAGGGAATCGTTCCGTCATGTTTCCGTGATCGCTCCGGTAGCGATCGGTCAAATTGCAGGGTTCGGCGCGTACGGTTATGAATTGGGTCTCAACGCATTGGTCCAATATATTGAACGTTCGGAGGGATAGCGGATGCAGGAGGAACGGATTCTGCGGCTTCGCAGTCTGATGCAGGAGCAAGGGCTTCAGGCGCTGCTCATTACGAATGCAACCAATCGCATGTACATGACAGGGTTTACCGGATCGTCAGGCTACGTGTTGATCACGGAAGACCGGGCTATTCTGCTTACGGATTTCCGCTACATGACTCAGGCCCCCCAGCAGGCGGTCGGCTACGAAGTTATTGAGCATGCGCCTAAAGCTATGGAGACGGTCAAAGAGCTTCTGGCTCATGCGGGCCTGACCAAGCTCGGCTTCGAGCAAAACGACATGACCTACGGTGTGTATCAGGCTTGTGCCGGGATTCTTGGCGGCGTAGAGCTCATTCCGACGGACTCCGTCGTTGAAACTCTTCGGATGGTGAAGGACGAAGGCGAGCTTGCGGTCATGCAGGAAGCGGCAGAATTGGCCGATCGGACGTTTGAGTACATCCTCGGTATACTGAAGCCAGGCATGAAGGAGCTCGATATTGCGCTTGAAATCGAGATGTATGTTCGTGCCCATGGCGCTGCCTCGACATCCTTTGAAACGATCGTGGCCTCTGGCGAACGCTCCGCCCTGCCTCATGGCAAGGCCAGCAAAAAAGTCATTGGTACGAATGAATTCGTCAAGCTGGATTTTGGAGCCTACTATAAAGGCTACTGCTCCGATATTACCCGTACGGTCGTACTCGGCAAGCCTACGGACAAGCACAGGGAGATCTACAACATCGTGCTGGAAGCTCAGCTGGAGGCGCTGGACCGGATTCGCTCCGGCATGACCGGACGTGAGGCGGATGCTGTCGCTCGTGACGTGATCAAGCGCTACGGCTATGGCGACTTATTCGGTCACGGCACCGGACACGGCTTGGGTATGGAAATCCATGAGGCGCCGCGGCTCTCCATAACAGGAGATACGGTTCTTGCACCGGGAATGACCGTTACCGTGGAACCCGGTATCTATATACCTGGCTTTGGAGGCGTCCGCATTGAAGATGATATCGTCATTACAGACACAGGCAATCGTAGGTTAACACAATCAAGCAAAGACTTGATCGTGATTCCATAACTTTATTCATCTAGGTAGCGGCAAGCTGTTTGTGCCGCGGGGTTTTCCGCGTTTTCTTCGGGACTGCCGTCTGCTCACATTTTCAGGGAGGTATTTGTAGTGATTTCAGTTAACGATTTTAAAACAGGCTTGACCATCGAAGTAGACGGAGATTTGTTCACCGTTATTGACTTCCAACACGTAAAACCGGGCAAAGGCGCTGCGTTCGTCCGTTCCAAGCTGAAAAACCTGCGTAACGGCAACATCGTTGAGCGCACTTTCCGTGCCGGCGAGAACGTCAGCCGCGCCCACATCGAGAACCGTCAAATGCAATACCTGTATGCCAGCGGCAAAGAGCATACATTCATGGATACGGAAACGTTCGATCAAATCACCCTGGACGAGAAGCAAATCGAGTGGGAGCTGAACTTCCTCCGCGAGAACATGATGATCAATATCATGAGCTTCCAAGGCGAAATCCTCGGTATTAACCTGCCGAACAGCGTTGAGCTGAAAGTGGTTGAAACCGAACCGGGCATCAAAGGAAACACCGCAACCGGCGCGACCAAGAACGCCAAGGTCGAAACCGGCCTGAACGTACAGGTGCCGCTCTTCATCAACGAGGGCGACGTCCTCCTGATCGACACGCGTGAAGGCAAATACATTTCCCGCGCGTAAGATTCATTTAGGAGCTTAAAGCATAAGGTCCTTATCTCATTGGTCCATAGATGACTAGAGATAAGGATCTTTTTTTGTTTTGTTGGGGGGCTGAGGGGTCACAGCCAACAACACGTAAAGTGTATCTCGGGCATTGACCCTTTTTCTCGTATTAACGCTTTCGTTGAATTAAGAAGCAATTGTATGGTTTGCTGTCTGCGTTCCTCCTGCTTCAATGGATTCACTCCTTGATTGGTTTAAGTTCAGAATGCTGGAGAAATCCTTCCTTTTCGATCGTCATAATAGAGTGAATGGACGCAAACCTATCCAACGGTAATATTGTTGTGGTGCCAATCGCCATGACCCGCTTTTACAACTCTATAACAAAACAATAATAATATGATTGCAGAAAAAGGAGGCGAGCCGTATTGGCGGCCATTTTAATTGTTGAGGATGAAATATCGATCAATGAACTGGTCAAAAGGAATTTGCAGCTTGTAGGGCATCACTGCACTTCTGTTTTTGATGGAAAAACGGCCATTTCTGAAATAGAACGCCATACCTATGATCTGATCATTTTAGATATCATGCTTCCTGAAATTGACGGGTTTGAAGTGTTTAAAAAAGTACACGAAACGCCCACGATTTTCTTAACGGTACGCAGCAGTTTATCCGATCGCATTAAGGGTTTTTCTATGGGGGCTGACGATTATTTGACCAAGCCCTTTGAAATGTTGGAACTATTGGCTCGCGTAGAAGCAGTGCTGCGGCGAACCCAAAAAAATAAAAGTTGCTTTGAAGCGGGGGCTGTGAGGATTGATTTTGACAGCCGCCAGGTATTCTATATGGGACAGCTTGTGGAATGCACCCCTAAAGAATTTGAATTGTTAGAGGTGCTGGTAAAAAACCGCAATATTGCATTGTCCAGAGAAAGACTTCTGGAGCTAGTGTGGGGCTATGATTATGAAGGCGATACCCGTACGATTGATGTTCACATCCAAAAGCTGCGTAAAAAATTGGGCTGGGAGAATATGATCAAAACGGTCTACAAGCTGGGCTACCGCTTGGAGGTAAACCAATGAAACACCGGACCTTTTTGACAACACTTGTCCTTTTTCTGTTATCTTTCAATCTTGGAATATTCATCATTTGTGTCACTACATTCAAAGATACGGTTCATCGTGCGGAAGAAAGAAGTTTGCGCGAACACTATTTTATCACCTCAGCGCTTACAAAGGATTTTCATGCTGTGGAAAGCCGCGGAATTGATATTAAGAGCTCTTTAGATTCTCTGCTCCAGCCATACCGTTATCTGTCCGGGGATAAAAAGGTTTATCTGGCGCTTTACAAGGGCCATCAGCTTGTCTATTCCAATCGGCAGGAAATCGTATTGCAGAGCCGTTTCATGGAGCCGCCGGAGGACGGAAACCGACTGGCTTCTATACAAAAATCAGATGACAGCACCTATGTCATTGTTTCGGGAAAGCTTCCTGCGCCGTATGAGGTCTATACTATGGTTTATCTTTACGATGCGTCGGATGCCATCACCGCATGGGAACAAATGAAAAACATGCTGTTTTTCGCGGGGTTGATTCTTTCCGGTTTGCATGCTTTAGGTCTTCTTTTCATTCTGAATCGAATATTCAAGCCCTTGTCGCAGATTTCTCAAACCTCCCGCAAGATCGCGGCCGGCGCATACGAAACCAGGCTTCCGGTATCCGGTCATGATGAGCTTTCCGAAATGGCTCAAAGCTTCAATCATATGGCGGAGGAAATCCAGCGTCAAATGACGGAGCTGATCACCGCCGCAGAAAAAAAGCAACAGTTTATTGATAATTTTGCCCATGAGCTCCGTACACCCTTGACCGCAATCTACGGATATGCGGAATATATGCAAAAGGCGGCCCTGACGGAGGATGACAGGCTATCCGCGATCAGCTATATTATGTCGGAAAGCCGGCGATTGCAGATCATGGCCAATCAATTACTCGAACTGGCAAATCTTAAGAATGATCAGATCGCCTGGGAAGCGCAAAACGTATCCGCTCTTTTTCAATCGGTCAAGCAGACACTGCATAATAAGCTTACGGAAAAAGAAATACAAATGGAATTTCTTTGTGAAATGGATGTTCTTTGGGGAGATGCCTGCTTGCTGGAAAGTCTGTTTATCAATCTAATCGACAATGCGATAAAGGCGTGCGGTACGGGCGGTCATATTATCGTGCGTGCCGTCGTGGAAGCCGGAAAGAAAACGGTTTACATCCAGGATAACGGTAAAGGGATGACCTCCGAAGTACTACGGCATATTACCGAGCCCTTTTACCGCGCGGAGAATTCACGAAACCGCAGGGACGGCGGCACCGGATTAGGCCTTGCTATCTGTAAACAGATTGTTCTGCGTCATGGCGCGGAACTGGAGTTTACGAGCCAACTTGGCGAAGGAACGACAGCAAAAATCATTTTTACAACTTCATAATAACTTGATGATGATTCGATAATCCGGCCATTTTACACTGCTTAATGTGATCACAAACATAACGATGAAGGAGTGATTCAAATGAAAAGCTTGAAAAAAACCATATTCGCATCCGCAGTGATCATTGGGGCCAACACCTTATTGTTCCAGGGATTTACACAGGCAGTAACGGTATCGGAGTTCAAACAAACCCATGTGATCCCTACAAAATATGCGAATGCTGCAGCCGGTCCGTTCCAAGCGGCACCAAACAGCTTGCCGGATGGCTACAAAAAAGCCAATTATACGGTGGGAGCCATTGACCTTGAAAACTACCGCAACCAAACGCCAACCAGCAAGGATTTAACAAAAGAAGAAGCAGCGGAGATTGGCGCCCAGGCCCTTTGGGAGGTATTTGACCTGAACTTAGAGGGCCAAGCCATTGAAATGGGCTATCAACAGGCAAACGAAGGCCTTCCCCGTTCGAGGTGGTATGCGGATGTGCTGATCAACGGCGAGCGCAATTATTATTTCTCCGTAGACTCTGTAACAGGAGAATTATTTACCATAGGCCGCAGCAGAACGCTGGATGAAAAGGTTTCAGTAGCCTTTGATTCGGCCCTTGCTAAAAATCCGCAGGAATATGTTGAGCTGGCAAAAAAACTGGCGGAAAAATATAACGTTGTTCATAGCGCTGTGAAGTCGGTTGAATACAACGGCCAGGGCTACAGCAACAATGATCCGACGATTTCAATGGATATCACGGGCGAAAATGGGGAAATGGCTTTAATAACTTTTTCCCGGTATGATAAAGCGCTGCTCGGCATCAGTTATAATACGGAATATAAGTCCGCACTGGAATTCAATCAAGAGCTCATCAAGCAGGTGCAGGACAAGATCGAAGAGCTTGGAAAGTCAGCTCTTCCTGAAAACGAAGCACCCACTCTGAGGGTTTTGAAGTAATGTTTTGAATAAATAAAGGAAAAGTATTGGCATGGTCCCCGGCGAACGCTGGGGACCTGTTCCGTTTTTCTATTCCTGAAACGTCGGGAATGATGCTGAATTGATACCAAGGTATTTTTCTTGTATAATAACATAATTGCTGAATCACTAACTTGCGAAGGAGGCGTCAATCCGATGTCAAAGTCCGAGACGATCTCGGTAAACCGCAAATCGGAAATCATATCCGCAGCGATCGAAGTGTTTGCGGAGATCGGATTTTTCCGGGCCACGACGGCACAAGTCGCGAAACGGGCCAAGATTTCGCAGCCCTATATATTCCGGTTTTTCTCAACCAAAGAAACATTGTTACTTGCGGCGCTGGAGGTGTCCTGGTCACGGGTGATCGAATCCTTCCGCAAGGTTGTGGAATCCGCTTCGCCGGAACAACTAGAGACCGGCCTTATTCAGGCCTATGAGGATATTCTGGATTCCTACCAGAATGAGGTTCTGCTTCAGATGCAGGCACAGACGATCCGGGAAGACTCGATCCAAGAAGCGATGCGCAATGGACTCGGGGAAGTCCGCCGCATGGTGCTGGACGCTTTCACCAAAGCCGGCATTCCGAATGCCAAGGAACGGACGATGCTGTTTCTGGCCCGGGGGATGATCTGCAACATTGCGCTGGCGCTGGACATGCCCGAATTGAAGGAAAGGTGAGGGGCGGGAACATTGAATTCAAATTAGTGATTGACCAATCAATCACTATATGATACATTGCAATATAGTAAGTGATTGATCAATTACAAAGGAGCATCCGAAACAGCCTCATACAAGGAAGGGCAAGACTAGGCTCGCTGAGCGGGGACAAATATGAGCGGCTGATTGGACCAGTGCGGGCGACGTCTTTTGAAGAGGGAATCTCGGCCACGGTTCGCGCGCTGCAAAGAAGAAACGGTTCTCTTTTAGCGATCAATAGTAATTGATCAATCACTATCTGGATAAAGGGATAGTTATGTAATGCGGCTTCGAAGGAATTCGTCATATGCAACCTTAGATGTCCGAACCTCGATAATGAAAACCTGAAAAGGCCATAAAACTTATTGTGTGAGTATATCAGTGAGGGCGCTAATTTCGTTTAACACCATATACTCATTATTTCGAGAAGGAAGTGGAACGGGAAGCGTTTGAAGGCTTCCTTGCCTTGCTGCCGCCGAATGTGTACCGGGCCAAGGGGCTGATCCGGTTTGCGGGACGAGCTTTTCCGAGCTTATTCCAATATACCCATGGCGATCTGGACATATTTTCGATACGTTCGGATGTAGAGACATCGAACGTTTCCATATTTATCGGCGATCATTTCTCCAAGCAGGATATGGCAAACGCTTTACGCGCTTTGGAGCTGTCATGATGGAAGTGATATGATAACCGTCGTCATTAGCCTGCTAGAAACGCTCAAAACGTCAAAAAGCATGGCCGCTCATCCATCTGGGCGGCCATGCTTTCGTTCTGTGTGGTTGCTCCGCTCCGGCTCAGGTCTTGGCAGCGTCGATCTGAAGCAGCTCCGCACAGATGCGCCGGACATCGCCCTCGAAGCTTTGGGGCGTAAAGGCTTCCGACAATGGACGGCCCGTAAGCAACTCCGCTGCGCTTAGCAAGTGCCGCTCATATCGGTCGACGAACCCGTCGATGGTCGGGCAAGGCAAGCCGGCTGCGCGAGAGAGGCCTTGTATCATTTTGATCCGGTAATAATCTTCCTTCGGCATTCTCGGAATATCCCAGGCTCCTTCCTGATTGACGAACACGGGGCGGAGCGGAACGGCGGAGAAGTCGAAGTACCGGCCGTCCCGATCCGGCTCCGAGTAGGGATCGATCAGCAGGGACGCGTAACGAACGTATAACGAATATTGCTGATGGATGGGATCTAGCTCGGGGAAACCGTCAATGTACTGGCGGGACAAGCTTTCCGGCCTGACCGGGTAATTATCGTCGACCATGAATTGCAGCAGGTTGAGCGGCTCCAAGCGAAGCATCCGGGCGAGAGCGGATATCTCCTTCCATTGCTCCAGCATTTCCCGTATGAGAGTGGGCGTAATGGGGCCCTCCGGGAACAGCTTGTACACAAACTTCGGAATGGCTTGGCCGCTGAAAATGACGCCGAGCGAGAAGTCGTTCATAAACAAAGGCGGATGCACGTACAACGAGATGTTGCGCGTCTCGGCCGCAAGCGCCGAATCCAGCGGTTCCAGCGCGATGCCCGCATCTTCGTACAATCGCCGGAACGTCTCCACGGACTCGGAGGGCCATCCCGCCGCTCCCGCATACACCTTGCGTTTGACTGCCGTCGTCAGAACATGGGTTGGCGGCTTATCGCCCGTCCGTCGCGTGTCCCCCAGGTAGGTGGAGAAGCTGAGCACCTCGGCGTCGCAGCCTTGTTCCTTCAGATAATGGCGGATGAGCGCGCCCGAGCCGAAAGTCGGGGAGAGAAGCGCAACGCAGCGCAAGCTGTGCAGCAGCCGTGGCGGTAGCTGCGCGAGCACGGACACATAAGCATCCGCCGTTACCGCCAATATGAGCGTATCCCACTGTTCCTCAATGGTTCCCAAATCCTGGAACACGGCGTCCACGCGGCACTCGCCTTGAAGCGCTTTATGTTGCGGACCGCTTGTTTCGACGGCAACCGTCCCGCCGTTCCAGCGAAGCGCATCGAAGAATGGAGCGGAGAGAACGGACTTTCGTCCGGCGATGCCCACGTGGCTGTTCCGCAATCGCTTGAGAAGCACGGCAAGTTGTACGGCTGCGGGGCCTGTTCCTGCGATGAGAACGCTGCGAAGAAGGTTCATCTCAAGACCTCCCTTGCCGGGGCCGGAGCCGGCGCTTTGCGGTACAACGCCACATCGAATACATGTCCCGGCCGTACCGTCGTTTCATTGAGCTGCCATTTGCCGTCATCCACTTCCTCCATGGGATAGTTGAAGAGCGCCTTCAAGCCGTTCCCGTATCGCATAGCTACGACGACTTCCGGCTGAGTCGCCTCATGCAGCAGGTCGAGGAGCTCGTATTTGACGGACACCGTGGAACTGATAATGATGTGCGTAACCGTGCCGATATCCTGCAGCCGCTCCAGCGGAACGTTCTCCAGCCGGATGGGCAGATACGGGCCGAGTCGTTCGACGACCTTCCTGCCCAAATCCACGGCTTCCCGGTCAATGTCGATACCAATCACCTCGGCGCCTGTTCGTTTGGCGATCAGCAACGGCGTCATCGGGAACGCACCCGAGCCAATCAACAACATCTTGGAATCGGCGGTTACCGTGAAGCTCCCGAATTCCTTTTCGATGGAAGCCTCAATGTGATGAAAGTACTCATGCCTGTCATCACCGCCATGCAGCAGCTTGAGCGCGCGATATTTTTCCATAATGGCGACGCAACGCGCCGATATGTCCCGCAGTTGCATCACAAGCGGATGGAGCTCCTGAACGTCTCCGGGGTTAAGCTCCGCCCATAACCGTTGATTGTTCGCATCGGTGATGAAGGCGGAATAGTCGTCTATTGTTTGCTGCAGCTCATGATTGTTGCGGGAGATGCCGTCATATTGCGCGGCTGCCTGTACGAATTTGTCGCGAAATTGCAGCAATGATCGATATAGAAGTTCCATGTTATCCGTTTCCTCCTTGTAATGAATATTGGATGCAATCGTCGACATAAGTTTTGCCTCTGGCGACGATGCCGACGGCGGATTCGATGGTCACGCCGGTGATCTCCCCTCCGTTCCAGCTAACGTGTACATGAATGATGCCTCCTGGCTGATGCACGGGCACGTCTACAGAGTCGCGGCCGTTCCAGGCCAGGTAACAACCCACCGAAGCCGTTCCCGAGCCGCAGCCTCGCTCCCAGATCAAGCTGCCGAGCGCGGGGATGTAGATCAGCGGAGCAAGCTCGCGCGAGGAGGGACGGTACAGCATGACGCCGACCAAGTTATCCCCCGACACGACGCCAAGCAATTTCGCCAGTCGTTCGGCTGCAGCCGGCTCAAGCGCGAAGCGCTCGTTGTCGATGACCAGATGGAAGAAGCCGCCGTAACGGACGATACCCAGCTCCAGCAGCAAACCTTCGAAAGGGATGACGGCGTTCTCTACCGCGGTTGGAATCGGCATGCCGGCTTCGCACATATAGTCCCTGTCCAATTTCTCCACGCGGCAAAACACGGGAAACTCCGCGCCCGACACCTCCAGCGGCATTTCCAGAGTTTCGCCTGGCCGCAGCGTTCGCTCCGACGCTAGACACGCCGCGAGTGCAAGGCAGGCATTGCCGCAAAATTCGCCCCCTGCCATCCGAAGTTTGGCGGCACAGCCGGGAAGGGTCGGCTTTTCGACAAAACCGACTTGCTCCGCGCAGAGATGGCTATAGTCCATGATCTGGGAGGCGATGTGGGCATGCTGATCGGCGGGCAACTCGCCCATGATAAGAATCGTCATGTTGCTTGCGGGACTGCATTTGACGAAATCAATCTCCTGATTCATTGGAACAACCCTCCGATATGGTGCAGAATGTGGACGACTTCGTCCAGAATTTGAAAATTAGTAATAATTACGAATAAACTCGACATCATCATAGTAAAATATTGGCAGTGCGTCAACGTTTTTTTTGCGGCTTGGGATGGGAAAAAAATGAATTGACAAATGATAATAGTTATTATTACAATCAAATAGCCATATATTCGTAATTTTTACTATTTTAGAAAAAGGAGCGTCAAAACATGAAAAGAATCAAAGCACCCGTACTACTGGTATCCCTTCTGGTCATCGTATTGCTGGCCGGATGCAGCGGCGGCAACAACAATAAGCCGGGGGCGGCCGAACAAACGCGGGAGCTGGTATACGCCGCGGCGAAAGACATCAACGACATGAATCCGCACCTGTATCCGGGATCGATGGCCGCTCAAGCCATCGTGTACGAATCGCTGGTGGAGAATACGCCGGAAGGCATTAAGCCGCTGCTCGCGGAATCATGGGACATCTCGGAGGATGGCAAAGTCTATACCTTTCACTTAAGGAAAAACGTAAAATTCCACGACGGCGAGCCGTTTAACACCGAAGCGGTCAAGCTGAACATCGAAGCCGTTCAAAGCAATGCGGCCAAACATGCCTGGATCAAGCTGTCGACCGTGCTGGATCAGGTCGACGTCATTGACGAGCACACCGTCCAATTGACGCTGAAAGATACTTATTATCCGACGCTGCTTGAATTGTCGATGACGCGTCCGTACGTCTTCCTCTCGCCGAAGGACTTCCTGAACGGGGAGACGAAGGACGGGGTTGCCGGTTATAACGGCACGGGACCTTACAAGCTCGACGAACATGTGACGGAGCAATTCGCAAAGTTCTCGGCGAACGAGGACTATTGGGGAGGCGTGCCTGCCATCAAGACGATTACGGCGAAGGTGCTGCCGGCCGGCGAGACGACGCTGCTTGCCTTGCAGAAGGGAGAAGTCAATTTCGTTTTCACCGATGACCGCGGCGCCGATAGCATCGACGTGGAGGCCATGCAGCGGCTGGCGGATTCGGGCGATTACCAGATCGTTCGGAGCGAGCCGATGAATACGAAAATGATTGTGGCGAACAGCAGCAATGCCGCCAGTCCCGTCAGCGAGAAAGCGGTGCGGGAAGCGATCTGGTTGTCCATTGACCGCGAAACGATCAGCCGCACGATCTTCAGCGGCACGGAGGCGCCTGCGGAGACGCTGTTTTCCTCCAACGTCAATTACGCCGATGTCGGGCTACCGAAGCGGGACTATAATCCGGAAGGTGCCGCCAAGCTGCTGGAGGAAGCCGGGTGGACGAATGGCGGAGGAGCGGCGGTCCGCACGAAGGATGGTCGCGAGCTTGCAATGAAGCTGTATTACGATGTCAATTCCTCCTCGCAGAAGACGCAGGCGGAGCTGCTTCAAAGCGAAGCCGGTAAAATCGGCATGAAGCTGGAGCTCGTCGGAGAAGAATCGCAGGCGATCGCAAACCGCCGTTCGACGGGCGACTACGACCTGTTGTTCAACCAGACGTGGGGTCTTGCCTACGATCCGCAAAGCACCATCGCCGCGTTTGCTTCCGAGTCGGCTTATCTGCACACGACAAGCGGCATTCCCCAGGCGGAGGAGCTGTACCGCAAGATCAATGAAGTGATGTTGTCGACGGACGAGGATGCCAGAAAGGCGCTTTACAAGGATATTTTGACGATCGTGCATGACGAAGCCGTGTTTATTCCGCTTACGAACGGCAGCGTTACGGTAGTCGCCCCCAAGGATTTGCAAGGAATCTCGTTCAAGCAGACGCAATTCGAGCTGCCGTTCGAACGAATGAGCTTCAAGTAAAGCGAAGCATGGAGGAAAAGAGCAATGGCCGGTTACGCATTGAAACGATTATTCGTCGTGGTTCCGCTGCTTGTTGTCATTTCGTTTATGACCTTTATTTTGAACGGGCTGTCGCCTATGGATCCGGCCGAGGTCGTTCTGCACGCCCAAGGCGTGCCGGCCATCACGGATGAGTTGATCGCGGAGACGAGGGAAGCGCTTGGCATGAACCGTCCGCTGCTCATCCGTTATTGGGATTGGCTGGTCTCGTGCCTCCGGCTTGATTTCGGAGACTCCTACATAACGGGCAAACCGGTATGGTCGCTGCTCGGCCCGGCTTTGCTGAACACGTTGAAGCTGACGCTCGTCTCCTCGCTGCTCATCATCTTGCTGTCGATTGCGCTGGGAGTCGGCTGCGCCTTGAGGGAAGGCAAGTGGCTGGACCTCTCGGTCAGAAGTTTCTCCTTCCTGTTGACATCGATGCCGTCCTACTGGCTGGCTGCGCTGATGGTCTGGTACTTCTCGGTCAAGCTTGATCTGCTGCCGACAAGCGGCATGGACGGGTACGGCAGCTACGTGCTGCCGGTGGCGGTCATCGTCATCGGATATGCTGGCATTTATTTTCGAATCATACGCAGCTCCATGTTGAGCAACCTGAACGAGGACTACGTGCTTTACGGCAGAGCGTGCGGGTTATCGGAGAGAAGCTTGACCTTGCAGGTGCTGCGCAACTCGCTGCAAGTCGCGGTATCGGTGTTCGGCCTTGCCATTCCGGTCATCCTGGGAAGCACGGTCGTCGTGGAAAATATTTTCGCTTGGCCGGGTCTCGGAACGCTCACTGTTAATTCGATTCTGGGGCGAGATTTCCCTATCATACAAGCTTACGTTCTGGTGCTGGCCGTTGCGTTCGTCCTGTTTAACACGGCATCCGACCTGTTGAACGCGGCGGTGAATCCGAAGCTGAGGAAGGAGTTCTAATAATGAAGCTGATGGAACGACTGCTGAAGGACAGATTGGCGGCGGCATCTCTTGCCGTCGTCGCGGCAACGCTGTTAATCGGCTTATGCGCTCCCCTTATTGCCCCGCATTCTCCGAACGAAGCCAACATGGAGCTGCGGTTCGCCGGAGCTTCCTGGAGCTACTGGCTTGGCAACGATCATCTGGGGCGCTGCATTTTGTCGCGATTGATCTACGGCATCCGTCCAAGCGTACTCTGGGTGCTTGCCGCCCTTGGGGCGTCCGCTGGCATCGGAGCCGCGCTCGGCTTTGCCGCCGGTTATTTCCTAGGGAAGACGGATGCGATATTGATGCGAATCTGCGACATCATGCTTTCGTTCCCGGGTTACGTCATGACGCTGGCGATTGTCGGCATGATGGGGGCGGGATTGACCAACATTTTGATTGCGTTCGTGATGATGAAGTGGGCCTGGTTCGCCCGCGTCATTCGAACGGCGGTCATGCAATATGCGGATGCCGACTACGTGAAGTTTGCGAAGGTGCTGGGCATCGGCCACTTCGGCATTATGACGCGGCATATCGCGCCGGTGGCGCTGCCAGAGATGGCGGTTATCGCCAGCGGCGCCTTTGGATCCATGATTTTGCAAATATCGGGGTTGTCGTTCCTCGGTCTCGGTATTCAGGCTCCTCATCCCGAATGGGGAATGATGATGAACGAAGCCAGAGCGGTTATGTTCACCCGTCCAGAACTGATGCTGGCTCCCGGGCTTGCCATTATTATTGTCGTGTCGGCGGTGAACTTCCTGTCGGATGCGCTGCAGAAGGCGCTCGATCCCAAGCTGATGATCGCGGCCAGACGTGCGGAGGCGAGTGCAGGCGGAACTGCGCCTAGATTGCGCGGGAAGGAGGTGGCTTGAGCGGGATGAACGGCAAAAATGGAATACATGTACTCGATGTTGAACACTTGAGCATTCGGGACGAGCGCTCCGGCCGTGCACTGGTGCATGACAGCTCCTTTCGGCTCGCGCAAGGGGAATGTCTGGCCATCGTTGGAGAGAGCGGCAGCGGCAAGTCGCTGACATGCAGAGCGATTATGCGATTGAATCGGACAGGTCTTCGGCAGTCGGGGACGGTGACGTTGAACGGAGAGGATTTGACGAAGCTGTCCGACAAGGAGATGCGGCGGTTCAGAGGGCGGCGGCTCTGCATGATTATGCAGAACGGCATGAGCGCGTTTGATCCGTCGCGGCCGATTGGCGTTTATCTGCAAGAGGTGCTGAGCGTCCACTACGACTGGAGCCGGAGCGAGACGGAAGCCAGACTGAGTGCGGCGATGGCCGCGGTTGGCCTGAGGGAGCCGTCTGAAGCGATGCGCCGCTATCCGCACGAGTTGTCGGGCGGCATGCTGCAGCGGGTCATGATCGCGCTTGCCATCGTAATGGAGCCGGATGTCATTATTGCCGATGAACCGACGACGGCGCTGGATGCCGTCACGGCGTACGAGGTGGTGGAACAATTCTTGCGTTTGCGTGAACGGCTGGGCAGCGCCATGATTTTTGTGTCACATGACTTGGGCGTGGTGAGACGTATTGCGGACAACGTGCTCGTCATGAAGGACGGAGAGATCGTCGAGCGCGGGACGACCAGGGATATTTTCGCCGGCGCGCGGCATCCGTATACTCGTTACCTGGTTTCCTCCAAGGAAGCGTTAAGCCGCCGCTACAATCAATTGATGGGAGGCGCGGATGTTGCTGAACGTTGAAGGTGTTCACAAATCGTATCGGCAGCAAGTCTGGCTCCGCAAAACCCGGCATCAAGTGCTGCACGATATCGGGTTCGAGTGGAGGAAGGGCGAATGTCTTGGCATCATTGGAGAAAGCGGCAGCGGCAAATCGACATTGGGACGGCTGTTGCTCGGCATCGAGAAGCCGGATAGCGGCTCTATCACTTTCGATGGGAAACCCGTCTCGGATCGAAGCGTGCGGCGGGGGGCTATCAGCGCCGTCTTTCAGGATTACACCTCGTCCATCAATCCATTTTTTACGGTTCGGCAGGCGATTCTTGAACCCCTCAGACTTGCGGGGAAGGGGGAGGGATCGTTTGACATCGGCAAGCTGCTGAGGCAGGTTGGGTTGAACGAATCCTATCTTCCGAGATACCCGCACGAACTGTCCGGCGGCGAGGCGCAGCGGGTATGCATCGCGAGGGCGGTGTGCTCGGAACCTCAGTGCATCCTGCTAGATGAAGCCGTAAGCTCGCTTGACGGCTCGGTTCAAATGCAGGTGTTGGACTTGCTCGGGAAGCTGAGAACGGCATATGGGATGGGTTATATTTTTATTACCCACGATATCCAGGCGGCGGCTTATCTTTGCGACCGGATCATGATTATTCGCGGAGGGGAGATCGTGGAGCTTGTCGATACCGAGGAGCTTGGGCACGTTCAGTCTCCGTATGCAAAGGAACTGCTTCGCAAGGTGTTGTCGTAATGACGCTGCACCCGGGCTGTTGTAATGATGCCAAGGGGATTGCTACGCAAGGGATTATCGAAATGTCTCGGGGAGAGTAGCGACCGAGGAAACAAGGAAAGGAGAGTTTGAAGTGAAAGGTGCGTTGTCCTGGCCGTTTCTTCGGCTGTATGTGCTTACGCTACTCTATTTCAGCGGGAATTCCATTCTGAATGTCATCATTCCTTTGAAGGGAGAGTCACTGGGAGCGTCCAATTCGACGATTGGCCTTATTATGGGTGCTTATTTGCTGACGACAATGTTTTTCAGGCCATGGGCAGGCGGCCTGATTCAGCGTTACGGAGCGATTCGTGTGCTGCGCGTCCTGCTGACCGTCAATGGGCTTGCGCTGCTGCTGTATACGTTCACCGGACTGGAGGGATACTTCCTCGCCCGCGTGCTGCAAGGCGTATGTACCGCCTTCTTCTCCATGGCGCTGCAGCTCGGCGTAATCGAAGCGCTCCCCGACAAGGATCGGGCGCAGGGTATCTCCATGTATTCCCTGTGCTCCTATCTGCCGGGCATATTCGGGCCGCTGCTGGCGATCGGCATGTGGCAATCGGGAGAGACGGGCGGAATGGGCCTGTTCGCCGTGTCGATGATCGCCATCGCAATATTGACCGGCATCGTCGGCTTCACGGCACGCATTGGCGGGCAGCCGGATGATACGGCAAGCGGTGAAGAGGGACGAGGTCCGGCAGGGGCCAGTGGGAGAGAAGGCGAGCGGCGTAGTCCGGCAGCGGCTATGTTGAGAGCTACGATCCAGCTTGGGAGCAATCCCCACTTGTTCCGTTGCGGCGTGCTCATGCTGAGCGCCTCGGTTGTATTCGGAGCGGTTACCGCGTTTGTGCCGCTTTACGCGCCGCAGATTCAGGGAGGCAATGCGGCCGTCTACCTCATGATTCAGGCGGCAGTCGTTGTGGCCGCGAGATTCCTGCTCCGATCCTGGATTCCGTCCGACGGCAAGTGGCGTTCCTCCTTCGTTGGTGGGTTGATGATGCTTCTCGTGACGGCTTCGCTTGCCGTCGGTTTATCGCCGAGCGCGGGCGCGGCGTTATTCTACACAGGGGCAGTGCTGCTCGGCATCGCGCAAGCGCTGCTGTATCCGACTCTGACGACATATTTGAGTTTTGTTTTGCCCAAAGCGGAGCGAGGCGTGTTAATCGGTTTGTTCATTGCGACGGCCGATCTGGGAGTGTCTCTGGGAGGCATCATCATGGGACCTGTTTCCGATCTGACTTCGTACTCTTCCATGTATTTGATCTGTGCAGCGCTTGCCGCGGCTGCTGCCTTGCTTGCCTTACAAAGAAGAGTAAGGCAAGCAAGCTCGGCGTCTTGAGACACGGAGTGGGGACAAAGTGGAAACATCGGAAACGGCAGAACAGGGCTGCTCTGCTGTTCCCAAGGCTTTGCCGAGAGCAAATGGCTCGTCTCAATGCGGAACCGGAAGAAAGTGAGCGTTCTAAACCACGGAGTGGAGGATCATGGGCGTACGGATGTTGGCTTCTTTGAGATGATTCTACTCCTTATGGTCTACCAGTTTTGCAGCGATATTTTATTATTGGAATTTTCAGATGCTTCGGCTAGGACAGCCAGTAAGCGATTGATGATTATCACGTACAGGTTCAGCCAGAATTGGCTGGCCTATTTGTGTTAGTAGCGTTTAACTGGCGGGTGCAATCTATAATAGAGGGCTGATAAGTTGGCAAATTCAATTGGTAAATATGATTTGTACCTATTATTGGATACCTTCTCTATGAGGTGAATCACCCAAGCAGGTGACATGTCTACTCGGGGTTTGCCAAGCAAGTGTTTTGCTTATTTAAATAAAGAGAAACCTAGTTGATGCTTTTGTTTGGGAGTATTAAATGTGATATTTAAAGAAAGTTATAAGGATGTTGAGTGATCATTCACGAGGTTATCCAAGATAAGGCATCTATTCATGTTGAAGCTGCTACCATAATTCGTCAAGAAATTTGGAGATTTCGTATCAAGGAATTGGAAAAGAGTGCATCGTGAAGTATATGGAAAACGGCAAAGCTGTCGAAAGGCAGTGACGCAAAGCCACGGGTCTTCTCACTATTCAAGTGATGACAGCCGGGTTACCCAATTTGCCGAACACGGCCTAAATGGGTCGTGTTTTTATTATTTGTTTATTTGGGAAACAGAGGAGAGTAATGGTATTGGAAGCGGGTATACATCGGGAATTTCCTACGATGTCTAAAAAAATCAATGAGAATATAAATGTTGCTTTAGTGGACCGAGATTCCGAATGGTGTTGTCGTTTTGCTAAATTACTCGAAACAGAGACGGATATTCATCTCATAAATACTTCCGCTACAAAAGAAGAGGCAGTGCGAGCGAGTTTACAGTTAGACGTGGACGTTGTAGTGGTGAATGCAACACTCCAGCCGTCTGGATGCGATGGATTAGATGCAACAAAAGACATTCTCGCCAAAAAGGACGTTCCCGTCATTACCGTTGCTTCAAGCGCAGACCCTGAAGTGATCGTCGAAGCAATTACAGTCGGGGCAGTAAACTTCATAAGCAAAGCCGATATGTAATGCTCCCCAAAGTCAAGACATGATTTTTTAGGAAATAAGTTATGTCCTCCTTCCGGTATTTAGGATGCGATTTGCCTTACTTCATGGGCGTAGAACTGAATGGGGCGCGCTTCGCCGAGTGACTGGT
>NZ_FNDY01000005.1 GCF_900099895.1 Paenibacillus naphthalenovorans | reverse complement strand
GCTGCTCTGGATTTCCCGTTTTCATAGAGTTCCACCATTTGTTTTTTAAATTCTGAGGTAAAGGTACGTCGTTGGTGTTTTGGCATTGTAGAGATCCGCTCCTTAGGATGATAGGTTTATTCTACAAGCCCTTATTTTTTCTGTCCAACTTAGTGTAGCCGATCCAGTTACCGTGCCAATTAATAAGGATGGGAACCAAGGAGCAAACGTAGGCCATGCATTTATTCCATCTCCAGATAGATATGTATTAATATACGTAGGGGACTTGCCTGGCACTATGCCATCCGTTAATTTAAGCATTCAAAGTCAAACCAACAGCAATGTCCAGTGGTGGAGATCGAATATTAAGGGCAATTCGCTGGTTGTTATTGACACAGGCAGTTACAGCAACCACACTTTCCAAATCAAAACAAGCACGAACGAGGCAAATTCAAGAAGTGCATATTTTGAATGGACTACCTCTAGCACTAATTAAGGTGTTATCCATAATCTCAAAGAAGCACTGCCCCCCGGCAGTGCTTCTTCATGTTAGAAAGCAAACTTTTCTCTTGAGTTCGTTGTTTTTAGTCCTCAAATTCAGCCTGTTCTTCAGGGGACAGCAAGGCTCTTGCCGCGAGCTCTCTTTCCTTGAATTCAGCGCTTTCTTCAGGTGTCAATTTCCTTATTGTAATGGAGGTTCCCGGTGGTATTGAGTCTGGACGCAGCCCATAATCGTCTTCTTCAAACTCGGCCTGTTCTTCAGGAGACAACAAAGCTCTTGCTGCAAGTTCTCTATCTTTAAATTCAGCACTTTCTTCAGGAGTTAATTTTCTTATTGTAATAGAAGTTCCCGGTGGAATGTCGCCTGAATGAGAATTGTCATTACGGCTATCTTTATCCGGAGCTGGTTCTGGGATTAGCCGAAGTTCAGGGCCGAATAGTCCCGGTTTATCTTCCTCTTTAGGTACCATCGTGGTTGATGGAGTTTGGATGGCACTTAATCCGTTGTTAGCCGAAGATTCGACGGGAGCAGTGACGGATGGAGCTTTCGTGCTACTTTTTTTAGGTTTGGGCTCGGTTGCAGGCTCGGGCTCCAGTGTAGGTACGGGTTGAGGTTCTTTGACTTGGACTTCCTCATCCGATTCATTCTCCGCTACAAGTGTAGCAGAAGCTTGACTTGGCTGTGCCTCAGCAGGGTTGGGTTCCTTCTCAATTACCGCACCAGCAGGGGCCGCTTTCGGAATTTGCTCGCTTGGTCGAACCTCAGCCTGACCTTCCTCATATGGAATGACTTCTGGCGAATAGTGAGCAGCCCATACCGCTGCGGATGTGCTAATTGCGGCAACGGAAAATACAGCTGTTATCGTCAGATATAATGTTTTCTTTCTTAGTTTCTTTACATTCAGCATCATCATTAATCTCCTTTTCAATTGTTGGCCATCACCCGATAAGGAGGCGCAAAATCGCACGGGTAAATGCCTTGTTCCCGCCATGACGTTCAAAATCGTCTCCCCGTACCGTTTTCGCTCGGCATGGGACATCTCTCTGACAACTTCTTCATCGCAAGACAGCTCGCTCCAGGTGTGAATATCCTTACGGAGAATGTGTATGAAGGGGTTAAACCAATGCAAGGCTGACGCTCCCAGGGTGAAGGCCTTGACCCATAAATCTTTCCGTTTCAGATGGATCAGCTCATGACGCATGACCATGTCCATATTCACGTTAACGATATTCTCTTTAGGAAGATAGATGGTCGGTTTCCATAACCCGATAAGAACAGGGCTCCGAAGAGCAGAGCTGTAAGCAAGCCGAACGTTGCGCTTCAATCCAAGAGGTTCTTTAATCAAGGAGAGTTGTTCAACTGCCTGGCTGTCTCTCGGAACGGCGGTGCGTGAATGTTCTAGTGTCCTTACAAATTTGCGATAGCAGTACAGCTGCCATGTTGCAAAAACGATCACGCCGGTTGCCCATACGATAATAAGGAATAGAGCTGCTTGAGCTGTAATGGTCTGCCCCGTAATAAGCGGTTCCGGACTGAACCCTGAATAAGTTCCGGATAGCCCTTGTTCCACTGTTGAAGGCTGCCCGCCGATAGCCGGGACGGTAGCTGCCGCGTTGAAAGTCAGCGATACGATCCACTGAATACCTAGGACTACGGGGAATAGAAAAAAGCCTACGGCCATTTTGCTAAGTCCATAACGCCATTTGGTCGGGAAGGCGCCGGCGGGCAAGAGCCGCAATATAAGAATACAAGCTACGACGACGCTTCCGGCGGCATTCAGCGTAATCAGTAGTTCAAGAATGGTATTCATGGGCTGCACCTACTTTCCGGAAAACCATTGCTTCAGCTCTTTAATATCTTCATCCGAAAGCTTGTCGCCGTCATATAAGGCAGCGATTAGGTTCTTCACCGATCCCTGGTATAATCCGTCCAGTACATGCTGCGTCTCGGCCAGCTTGTAATCTTCCGGTGAGATCAGGGGCGTATACATGTTCGTTCGGCCATGCCTTGTGGCTTCCAGTGCCCCTTTATCCACCAGACGCGACAGGAAGGTAGAGATCGTCTGGGCCTTCCACGCTTTGCCCCGCCCCGCAAAAATCCGCAGCAATTCCGTCGATGTGACAGGAGGCTCACACTCCCAGATCACCTCCATGAGTTCCATTTCCGTATCCGATAGCTTCTGAACTTGGTTCACGGTGAACACCTCACTACAGTCGTTATGCGTCCATAACGAAATGAATTACTACACTATGTAGTGATTATAATTTACTACATGGTGTAGTGGGTGTCAAGGGAGAGGGGATTTAGGACGATTTGTAGTGGGGGAAAGCCAAACCTAACTGGCTCCTGCTGAGTCTGCTTTTACAACGGAATTTATTTACTGAAGCTTTGAGATAGGCGTGAACTGATCTGTCTACAAATGCTATCATTTAGGTAGCTTGATTGAGGAAATGACGGATACCTGAGGAAAGGAGCGATCATATGAGTAATACGAACAAACAAATCGCTTATAAAGCACTAGTCAATCAACGGAAAAAATGCACGATATGTGATCCTGCGCAATGCGAGCTGATAAATCCAGGACTGGTGCAGGACAAGTCCCTTGATACCAATAAAATCGGCCACTGGACAGAGTGGCAAGGCAGTCTGGATGCCAAAATAATGGTTGTTGGACAGGATTGGGGAGATTTCAACACACTGGTTGGACAAAAAGGGAAATCCAACGTAGAAGAAAGTGCGACGAACCGCGCATTGGTTCAATTGTTGAATATCGCTGGTGTGGACATTGACGAGCGTACTGCAAGAAACAGACACGAGGATTTATTTTTTACCAATGCGATATTGTGTATGAAAACAAAAGGCGGTTTAGCAGGTAAAGTGAGAGGATCGTGGTTTCGAAATTGCGTGTCCACATTTCTTAAGCCGCTCATCGAAGACATTATTCAACCTAAAGTTGTAATCACTCTGGGAGAGAAGGCTACCAGGTCCTTATTGCGTGAATATGGGTATAAAGGAATAAAATTCAGAGAATTGGTCGAACGTGATTCACCGATCAAGGTCAGCGGGAATACGGTTGTGTTTCCGGTATTTCATTGCGGCAGTTTAGGACGAAGAAACAGACCATTCGAACAGCAAAAGTTGGACTGGCTGCGAATCAAGCGTTACCTGGAAAGTCCATACGATGATAGAATGTCAATCTAGAAATGAAAGGATTGGTTCATTTTTGCATAGGAGTTGGTCCAGATGTTGGCACTGAAAACGATGATTTCAAGCTTTTTTCAGCATGTACAAGATCATAGAATCGAAGTATACAACGAATTCAGCTTACAGTACGAGTTGGGGATTTACTTACGAGAAAGGCTCCCTCAATATAAAGTTCAGTTTGAGCGTAATGTTTCGTATTTTTCAAGCCAATCCAGCACCATTAAAAAGGAAATCGACATCTCAATATTTACGAAGGATTACACGGAGAAGTATGCAATTGAGCTGAAATGCCCTTTAAAGGGACAGTATCCTGAACAAATGTATTCCTTTGTGAAGGATATAAAATTCATGGAGCAGCTGAAGGCTCTAGGATTCGCTAAGACAGCTTGTGTTGCACTGGTATCCGACAAACCCTTTTACCAAGGGACAAATAATAGAGGCATCTACAAGTTTTTCAGGGAAGAGTATGCGGTTTACGGGAACATCTACAAACCTACGGGTTCCGGCAAAGATGAAGAATCCATTTCGCTATCGGGTAGCTATGCGATTGACTGGAAGGACTTAAATGCTCAAAGTAAATTTTATATTGTAGAAATAGAGTAGGGAGTAGGGGACAAATCTAGGTTTATGAGCTAGGTTAAACATAGAAGACATCTTATATAACCCTCTATTCACTAGAGCCTTTATGCTCTTCAGTTATGATAAAATAAAGATACATAATTAACCATGTAAAGGATGAGAATCTATGCCGGTATACAATAAGCTAGTTCGGGATCTGATTCCCCAAGTCATTGAAGCTACAGGCAAAGAATTTCGCACGCGGATCTTGGATGAGGAAGAGTATAAGAAAGAGTTGATACTAAAGCTGAAGGAAGAGTCGGAGGAATACTTTGCTGCTGAGAGTTCGAAGGAGTCGTTGGAAGAGCTTGCAGATATGCTTGAGGTCATCCGGGCATTGGCGGTTGTGCATGGAGCAACATGGGAAGAGCTTGAAGCCCTGAGAGAGAAGAAGGCGGAAGCTCGAGGCGGATTCCAGAAACGGGTGTATCTAATCGATGTCGACGACAACGCTTAATGTCAAGCTGATTACGGAAAACTTAGCAGATGATCTAATCACCGGGATGCAGAATGCTTCCGGAATCTATATTATGACTTCGTTCATTATGCAGTCAGGAGTACGATTGCTCGCGCCCCATTTGAAAGGTGCAATCGAACGGGGAGCTGAGGTTAAGGTTCTCGCTGGGGATTATTTGTTCGTTACGCAGCCGGAGGGGTTGCAGGCATTACGTGATATTGATCCTCGGCTGGAGGCAAGGCTATGGCGTAGTATGGGAACATCCTTTCATCCCAAAGCCTATTTGTTTGACTACGAAAACGGTGAAGGGCTCCTTATTGTTGGCTCCTCTAACTTCTCCATGTCCGCCATGAGAATGGGGATGGAGTGGAACCTGGCTATGAATGCAAAGGCCGAGCCTTATACGTTCCAAGTGGCATTAGAGAAGTTTATGCAAAACTTTTATCACGATTCTACGCTGCCGCTCAATGACAACACCATTGCTCTGTATGAAGCGGAATATCGGACGTACCATCGCAAAAATCCAGAGCTAATTCGAATGATCACCGAGATGGAGGAGAATGAGTACCGAACCGAAAACGCCAGCGATCCTGTAGAGGATAAGGTTCCGGAAGACGAACAAGCTTCGATTCATCCACGTTTTGCTCAGATTGATGCTCTTGACGCGCTAGAGAGAACGTTAGAAGAAGAATATGACAAGGCCATGGTCGTGATGGCCACCGGACTCGGAAAAACCTATCTTGCGGGCTTTTTCGCTCAGCGTTTTCAACGCGTACTGTTCATTGCGCATCGAGAAGAAATTCTCTATCAAGCCAAACGGTCATTCCAGCGCATCATGCCGGACAAAACTTTCGGTATCTATAATGGTGTAAAAAAAGAAGGGAACGCGGATTGCGTTTTTGCTTCCATCTACACGCTTGGGATGAAGAAGCATCGTGAATCGTTCGCACCGGACGGATTTGATCTTATCGTGGTGGACGAATTCCATCATGCAGCTGCAAACTCATACCAATCGGTTATCCAGTATTTTGAGCCGAAATTTCTACTAGGTATCACAGCTACCCCAGACCGAATGGACGGGAAGGATGTGTATGCGCTTTGTGATGGCAACGTCGCCTACCAAATTCATTTCATTGAAGCCATCCGTCGCGGCTGGTTGTCCCCGTTCCAATACTATGGGGTCTATGACGATACAGATTATTCATCCATCCGATGGCTTGGAACGCATTATGATGACGAGCAGTTGACTGCAGCTCAGTTGAGAGAGTCGCTGGCTGACAAGATCTACGATGCCTGGAGAGAGCATAAGCAAACACGGACGATTGGCTTTTGCTCATCAATCCGACAAGCGGATTTTTTGGCGGGGTATTTTCAAGACAGAGGAGTAGCTGCAGTCAGCCTTCACTCTGGTGCCGTAGGAATTACGAGGGGAGAGGCAATAGACCGTCTGGATAGAGGAGATTTAGAAATCATATTTACGGTGGATTTGTTCAATGAGGGAGTAGATATTCCTAGTGTCGATACGCTGCTCTTTGTCCGACCGACCGAATCCTTAACCGTATTTACACAGCAGGTTGGCCGAGGACTGCGGTTATCAGAGCAAAAGACGCACTGCACAATCATTGACCTCATCGGAAATTATCGTAATGCAGACGTGAAGCTGCGATTATTCGCTAATGACGGTGAAGGAAAGAGAACGGCCAAGGAACCGGTCATCCCGACGGTACCGGATGGATGCGAGCTCCATTTGGAGACGTCTGTTATTAATCTGCTGGACGAATTAAGCCGTAAGAAGCTGCCGCATCGCGAGCGTCTACACCGTTCTTTCCTGGATCTCAAGAATGAGCTTGGTCGAATCCCTACCTATCTGGAGCTTCATCTTCATGGGAGCTCGAACAGCTGGGAATATCGGAATGAATTCGGTTCTTATATCGGCTTTCTCCTCTGGGCCGAGTGCTTAACGAAGGAAGAAGAGGACATCTATTATCGATATGAGGCTTGGATACGCGATGTCGAGAAGACCGTCATGACCAAGAGTTATAAAATGATCGTGCTCCTGTATATGCTCGAGCGTGGGCCTGAGCATTGGGCAGAACCGGTTACTTCTCAGGAGGTAGGGCCATTCTTTCACAGCTATCTAACAGAAAAGGAATACCGGAGGCGAATCGATTTCTCCGATAAGGATTCGAAGCGACTCTGGGAATACAATGAGATCGGCGTTAGCCAGCTCATTGAGCGGATGCCAATGACGAAATGGGGCTCGGCTAAAGGAAGTATGACCCGCTTCGAGGATGGTGTGTTTAGTCTAAGATTCGAACCTGCTCCTGAGCATCTATCCATACTGCACCGGTGGACGAAGGAGATTTGTCTGTATAGGTTGCATCATCATTTCGAGCGAAAAGAGGAAAAGCGGGGAGCTCATCTATGATATGTGGAATGGAGGTTATTACCTACCGAAAAAAGGAGATTTGCCGCTGGATGTTGGCAATCCCCTTTTTTACTATTCTTTATTCTCCTTATTTTTCATTAGTTCGCTTGGTAAGTCAGCATCAAGATTCGACAAACCTTCCAAATAGGATTGTCTGAATTTTTTTGCATTGGAAATTAGAACTTCATCTTGTGTTTTGTCTTGGATAGCAGTTATAAAATTATCATGTACAATTAATTGTACAACATAACCCATGGCCATGGACCGAAATGAAGCGAACATGTTCTTTCAGTTCATCAACAAGCTTTATGGTCAAACATCGATTATTTTAACTTCCAACAAAGGCCCCGAAGATTGGGGCGAACTCTTGGGGAATCAGGCCATTACAACGGCGATCCTTGACCGAATCCTGCACAAAAGCGAGGTGATTCAGCTGAACGGAGACAGCTATCGCTTGAAGTATCGGCAGACGATTTTTCAGAACGCTTAGTGTTCAAAATTAATTAGCAAAAATTGTTCAAAAGGTCTTGACGGTTACAGGCAGATCTACACCTCTAATCCAGGGGGCTGGCCCCCGGCTATTTATCGCGAAAGAATGCTGGCACAAGCCGCTTAGTAATGGGATTTCAGTATGAGGGTGTTTTCAAACTGCACTTTTTTTGACAACTCCAGTGCTTTGCTCTTTCCAAATGATGAGCTCTCAATTGATCGTGGTAACGTGACATTTTCATGTGCCATTCGTGCATCTGGCGAATATAAGTGGCGTGGTCATGGGTATACATAGGCATTGCATAGTGAGTAAAAGTAAAATGGACTTACCCTGTTCCCTGCCTGTTTAATATATTTTTTAGTTCTAAAACAATCCAGACTAATACTGGAATTGCCACAGAGACTGTCGCCGATAACGGGTAAAGCGTTGTAACGTAAAGATCGTCGAAATGGCGATGATTTTCAATGCCTGCAAAGGTGATAACGAACACCGCAATTGTGATTGCCAGATGCACCGCCCACTCTTTTTTAAGTCCTAACCATTGGCGAATTCCGTTATTCAGAACAATCTGGAATGTTGACATCCTTATTACACAACCTAAAACCATGACGGCTATACCATAGACATCAAAACGTTCAATAAATCCGAACTTTACCATTCTAACGACGCTTTGAGCCGCATATTCAAGATTCTTAACTTGTTCCAGACCGAAAATCATTAGAGTACTCGAGATGGTCCCTAGAAACATGAATGTAATGAGTAAAACGAATACGGAGTTGGTAAAAAACAACGATTTCGATTTAGCGTGATCTTTTTTTAACTTCAGCATCAGCAGTATGATAAATTCCCCGAACAAGGCTGTAGTTACTAACATGCCGCTCATCAGAGGCATCAACCCTTGCTCGAATAAAGGAAACAGATTTTGGTGATCTTTTTCCGGTATCGTTGCAATTCCTATTGATACTCCGGTAAAAATAATAATTAACAGTAAAATTTCACTTATGCGCGCTATACTTTCGATTCCTGTATGAACTGCATACAATACCACAAGATAAAAAGCTGCCCCCAAAGCCCAACTAGGTGTTTCCGGCAAAAAAACTACTTGGATAAAATCGAGTAATGCGTAGAGTGTAATCACTAACATATACATAAAATAGACCAGGAATGCCAGTGAAAGAGCTTTTCCCAAAATGGTGCCGAACCCCAGCTCCGACAACTCAACAAGCGTTTTTGACGGGTACAGCTTATGAAGACGAAATAAAATAAAGCCAAATAATAAGCCAATGGGAATTGTACATAAAATGGCCGCCCATGCATCTCTTCCGGACAAGAGAAACATAGTATGCAAAAGTACCATATGGCCCATAACAGGCAAAATCATTGAAAGCAAAAAGACGGACTGTCGGTAGGAAATAAATTGCATATCGTCTCACCTGATTTTATTTTCCAGGGTTATTATTAATTAACCCATTTTTAGGAAGGTGGGTTTTCACACGAACATCCACTTCAATGGAGGGATATATCGTTTCCCAGTGCTGATGATGATTTTTCCAGTACTGTTTATCTTGACGGTTAATGACTCCTGCGAATCCGAAAATATTTGCTTTTAATTCTTTTTGAATTTTTCTTATCGCATGTTCGACTTCTTTTTTAACCGTCTGTGCATAGGATTGTTCAATTGACTTTATTGTCGTATCATTTAGTTCCAATGGCCTGGTTATACTGCCTAGGAATCCCGTCTCATTAATCTCTATAATGATTTTGGGTTTATTATCCATCACCTGACTCCGCATAGACGATTGAGATTTTTTAATCTCTATAGAAAGATAATTCGGCACTTCATCATTCCCGGGTTTATATTGGACCACTTGAAGTCCACCCTGAACTTCACCTACTACTCTTAACATCCCCCTCGTTTCCTTTGAATTTAACTCTCCCACCATTTTGTCGTCTTTAAAAACCGCCGTGCCGAAAATTTCAAAATTTTGCTTTCCATTCCGTATTATTGGAAGATAAGGATCTTCGTATGGTTCCATTAATTTTTGAATAAAATCATGCAATTCCACTTTCGGCGCCTTGGCCAAGCTTTCTTGTTCTTCCAAGGCAAGCTGCATTGCGGCGGCAGGAATGGGATTGATATTGCTTTTCATGTTTAAGAGATCCTTGGCCTTGCCCTTTGTGACAAAAACATTCATGCGAAAACGGGGTTCGTGATCTCGGGCCAAAAAATCAATGCGGGGGCGAACTCCGGTCTTGGCAGCTTCTTCACCTATAATATAGGCATTAATATGGTGCCAGATTTGTTTTTTTCCCCCTTTTATAATTAAATCGCGTACCGCTTCAAAAACGGTAAAGCCAGTAGCACTATTCACAAGTACCGCACCTGATTTGTTCTTTTTCACCTCGCCGGGTTTCACTACCTGAGTCGTGGCCTCAAATTTATTTTCATCTTTTACATCAATGCCGACTGCAGCAACAATTCCAACATCCTTCAATTCAGACCTACCCCAACATCCTGTTAATACAAGTATAGAAATAATAAGAAAGACCCCACCCGAAATTCTCATTTATTTCGCACTCCTTTAATCATTTTCGTAATTTTTCGGAGGATGAGGTCTCTGTCCTTCGGCTTGTCGAATTTCATTTACTGTATTTAAAACTTCGGGACGCCGATTTAGAGCCCACAATGGAGTTCGAATAAATAAGTCCTTCCATCCGCTCCATGTAATCGGAAACAAAGGGGACATATATGGAATGCCGAAGGAACGAAGGGATGCTACGTGAAGCATCAATGCAGCAACGATTAAGATCATACCGTATAGCCCGAATGTTCCCGCAGCGAACAAATATAGAAACCGAAGTATTGCCGCGACATCGGCAAGACCGGTGACCAGAAACCCGGTAATTGCAGAAACAGCAATAACTATTACTGTCGGTGCTCCGACAAGACCTGCATTGACCGCCGCTTCACCGATCACCAAGGCACCCACAATGGAGACAGCCTGTCCGACCGGTCTTGGCATTCGAACTCCTGCTTCTCTAAGCCATTCAAATGTAATGAGCATTAATAACACTTCTATGGCCAAAGGGAACGGCACACCTTCTCTGGATGCAGCAATGCTGATTAATAATTCAGTTGGGAATATCTCCTTATGAAAATCCTGAAATGCCACATATGCACCCGGTGAAAGAGTGGTTACCAAGAAACCGGCCAGTCTGAGCAAGCGGATGATGGTTGCATAATAGGGACGCGAATAATAATCTTCTGAAGACTGAAACGATTCAAACATAAGATGAGGAATGACCAATACCGTGGTACTTCCTTCCACAAATATAGCTACTCTTCCTTCAAGCAACCGTGCGGCAACGACATCCGGTCTTTCAGTATTGGCGACCGTAGGAAATATTGAGAAGGGAACATCTTCGATAAATGCTTCGATATAACCGCTTTCCAATACGGCGTCAATTCGAATACGCTGGAGTCGTTTCTTAACTTCTTCTACAATTCCAGGCGAGACAATGTCATCAATATATGCGATTGCTACTTCAGTTTGTGTAACCTCGCCCACAACCATTTGGGTAATCTGCAGCTTGGGATGATGAATCCGGCGCCGCAGCATGGATGTATTGATACGAAGGGTTTCAACGAACCCTTCCCTTGGTCCGCGCACAGTGGTTTCCGTTACCGGTTCCTCAATGCCTCTGCTTTCCCAGGCCCGCACTCCCAGAACCAAAGCTTCGTTTAACCCATTAATGAATAGAAGTGAATCCCCTTTCATTAACTGCGCGGTACTTTTTTTCATTGAACTTTCTTTTTTTATACTGCTTATGTTAATTACGGTATTCTCAATATGCTTAAGAAGATCAGATTCATTTCCTTCTTGAAGACTAAGACTCATTAGCGGTTTTAGAACATGTTCATTTACCATCGTTTTATCGAACAGACCGTCGACTGCCACAAAAAAAGCTTCTACATCTTGATTTTTACCGATTGAAAAAGATCGAAAAACAATATCGGAGCTTTCTTGATATAGTTTTGTTAAAAAAGAAACATTATCAGATAATGTAGCAGATATGAACTGCTCTTCTATCTCAGGTTGTCTGCGTATTTCTTTTTGATACTTTATTTTACTTTTTATCCATTTAATCAAGGGAATCACCAATAATAATATTCCCTAAAAATGGGTAACTATTCAGGTACCCCTTAAATCCCTGCTGGACTCAGCGGGATTTTGTTTTAAACTCGAACCATGAAGATTCAAGGACGAAACCTTGCTCAAGAAAATATCGAATGGATCAGCGGTCTTATCGCGGATCATCCAGACTGGCATCGAAGCCGCCTTTCCCAGGAAATTTGTATAGCGTGGAACTGGGTGAATGCCAATGGTCAACTCAAAGACATGGCTTGTCGGACCATGCTTCTTAAATTAGAGCGAATGGGACAGATCACGCTCCCGCCACCACGTTCGGTTGGTGTTGGAAATGCGGTCAGACATCTTCGCTCTGTCCCCCATTCCACATATGACATTGTGTGTACGCTGCGCGAATTGACACCTCTGCGTATCGAGGCGGTTCGTGAGAAGGCCATGTCCCGCCTGTTCAAACATCTGCTGGCGGAATACCATTACCTCGGCTTCAGCGGTACCGTCGGCGAGAATATGAAATACCTCGTCTTCGATCGGCAGCAGCGTCCGCTTGCTTGTCTGCTCTTCGGTTCCGCCGCGTAGAAGGTCGCTTACGCGATCAGTGGATCGGCTGGAATGCGGCTGCTCGGCAAGAGGCTCTGCCATTCATCACAAACAACATGAGATTTCTCATTCTGCCATGGGTCCGTGTTCCTCATTTGGCCAGTCACATTCTCGCTGCCATCGCCAAACGCGTTAGCGACGACTGGATGTACAAGTATGGACATCCCATCTATATGCTCGAAACCTTCGTCGATCAAGAGCGGTTTCGCGGCGTCTGTTACCGGGCTGCCAATTGGATTCGCGTCGGACAGACGCAGGGGCGCAGCCGCAACGACACGCAGCGTCTATTCCAAGTCTCGAGTCAAAGATGTGTATCTGTATCCGGTGCTCTCCGATGAAACGCGAAGATATTCTGAAAGTGTATGAAGCTGGTCCCGATGCCGTCGTCAATTTGGTTCAAGGGTTAATTCGGGAATTCACCGCCGAAATCCATGAATTGAAAGAACGAGTCAAAACACTTGAAAACCAATTGAATCAAAATAGCCGCAATTCCGGTAAACCGCCATCATCGGACGGATTCAAGAAACCGAACTTGGACCATATTGAACCGGGGCGGTAGAGAGACCGTGGAATGGATGAACAAAAGTATAAGAATGAGTTTTTACGACAAGGAACGGGAGCTATTAGAAAGGAAAGGCACTAAAGAGACCACTTCTTCTATACAAGTAGATTCGTAACGCTTGTAAGGAACTAAAAAGTCCGGTAGCTCATGATGTATCTTACAACAACCGGTACAGTGTAATCTTCGAAGCGATAACACCTTGACTTCTCCCGTAGCATTCCTACTGATTCTTTTCCGACTCCCCACAACAGGGGCAGGGAACCACTTCCACACACCTAACAAAAAACGCCGGTAATCTTCTCAACCAGCTCATAATTTGATACAATGACCATGTTGAATTTTTGTGTGAGGATGTCTCCAGTGAACCTGCTCGAACAGGTACACGTTTATGGGGGCATCCTTTTCCTTTACTGTGATACGGTCATTATATTCGTCAATCCCTGGACAGGCAATTCAGTCAGCTATTGGGCATTATGATTCAGCGGCAACATTACTATATTTAGTATGTATTGACTATTACAATTTATACATATATTGCACATAATTGAATTTGTTACAAAAAAACATACGTGGAGGTTTTGTTATTGAATAAGATTTTTGGTAAGAAAAAATTGCTTTTAGCATCCACTTATACTACAGTTGCTAGAGCTCAGTTAAGTAATACTGCGGTTACCTACCAAAACAATGCACGCAGCTTGATTACGAATTTTAATAACTGGGATAACTCTGACCCAAGTTGGGGTGTAAGTGTAGTTAGCGGATTTTAAGTAAGTATTGACCTTTGTATCAAATAACAGAAGGAAGGAGAGCATTCTTATGGATAGATCAACATTATGGCGCTCTCTTGCTTTTATCTCCATAGGAATCATGTTATTGATAGATATTATAGGTGTTATTTACATTGTTATGAATAATGATCAGGTCATCAAAGGAACAGTCTATATAATTATATGGACTTCGATAATAATCTTTTGGTTATTTAGATTGCGTTCGTGGATTCGTGAAGGTAGATTTTAGAATTAAAGCATATGGCCCTAGCAGTAACACCAGGACAAGGTGCTGGTCAGATTGACGAGAAAGCCCCTTCTATTTGAAGGAGCTACTGAGAACGTACTTGTGTAAATGGTTAAACTTTCCATTAGGGAGATGATCATTTATGCAAGATGCAAAAGACAAGACATTGAAGGAATTAGCTAAGGATTGCCGGACGGTTGAAGATGTTCATGAGATGCTAAAGAATATGTGTCGCGACACCCTACAGCCAGTTGTTTGAAGCCGAAATAGACAACCATTTAGGCTACATCAAGCACAGTTCTGAAGGCGATCTAACAGGCAACAGTCGGAACGGCTACAGTAAAAAGACCATCAAAACAAAGTTTGGCAACACCGAACTGCAGATACCACGTGATCGAAACAGTGAGTTTGAGCCTCAAGTTATCAAAAAGCACGAAACGACCCTCAATGGCTTAGAGGAGCAGATTATTGGCCTCTACGCGAAAGGCATGTCTACTCGAGACATTGAAGATCATATGCGGGATCTGTACGGCATTGACGTATCGTGTCCTAGCTTCACTTTCTCAATAATGCCTAGAAATCGGTGCATGGTGCGGTTTCTAGGCGTTTTTTACTTTGGGACTCGCACCAAAACGCACTAATTTAGTTATCAACCTTAATATAACGAACTGCTCTATACCCCTATATTTAACACATATAACCTTCTAGATATGTTTTATAAGACCATTTTAATCAAAATCAATGTTTGACAATTTATAGGGAATTGATTAAGTTTGTATGTGGGTGTGTAAAAAAATGGAAAGTCAAATTGTTGAAAATTTCAAAGCAAGATATGAGAAGCTTGGTGATCGGACAAATGAAGAAAACATTAAGATTAGGGTAATAGCAGTAAGTTTCGGGAGAAGCTGAGGAAGATGGATTTGCTGATTCTCGATGAGATGGGATACGTCCCGTTCAGCCAAACGGGCTCAGAACTACTGTTTAACGTGATTGCGGATTGTTATGAACGGCAAAGCGTGATTGTGACGTCTAATCTGGAATTTGGACAATGGACGAGTATTTTGGGGACACGAAATTGACGTCAGCGCTGGTAGACCGGCTTGTACACCACGCTCACATTCTCTCGTTTACCGGGGATAGTTTCCGTCTGAAACAGGCGATGGAACGAATTCCGGGTTGATGATTCTACTGGCAAGTGTCTGTCGGCATTTTTCGCTGCCGAAATTAGCATTTTTCTCTTGCGAAAAACAAGCAGTCTGAAATCGAGCAACATTTAAAACAGGAATTGACCTCCGCGCAGTTCAAGCTCATCCTCGAATGGGAGGAAACGTTGAATTACCGACATACGACATACGATTGAAAAGAAATGGATGTACCGTGCCGGACTGCGGGACGGCATGCAAATGGCGCGGGTCTTTTATGCTCCACGATAAGAGGGCAAAGCCTAATGTCATAGATTCGTGTTCTCTATAAAGCTTGGCAATCGGTGTATGGTGCAGATTTCTAGGCTAGATTCATGCACAACAATTTTGATTTTGATAGTACTATCTATAAGAAGTAAGGTAGTTTATACTAAATTATTCATTGATATCAGTCGATAAATATATCAATTAGTATTTACACCTCGGGTGGTTTTCGTGAAGAATAGCTCATAATATATCAGCATTAAATACATTAAATAGACTTAACAAAAATAATAGATCTATTGGGAATTCTTTAGAAAAACTATCCTCGGGTTTACGCATTAACAGAGCGGCAGATGATGCAGCAGGACTAGCAATATCTGAAAAGATGAGGGCACAAATCAGAGGATTAGAGCAAGCGGAGAGAAATATTCAAGATGGGATATCCTTAATTCAAACAGCAGAAGGTGGATTAACAGAAATAACTGATAATTTGCAACGAGCTAGAGAATTAGCTGTCCAAGCGGTAAATGATACATTAACTGATGAAGATAGATATATGATTCAGAAGGAAATAATGCAGTTAAAACAAGAAATTGATGATATTGCAAATCTCACTCAATTTAATGGGATTAACCTTTTAAATGTTGAAAACAGTAATTTAACGACAGTAAGCTTTTCTACATATGTTGGTGATAATATATCCTCACTAACAAGATCAACTTTGATTGGAAACAGTGAGAACATACATACGGCAAGTGGAATAAATATTATTTCTGGAGTTAATGATGGGTTGACAATCAAGTTTGATGGTACAGCGTACTCCATTAATATATCGCCAGGATTCTACAGCGGTTCTTCTACTGCATTATACAATGATATTAATACCAAGCTGTCTGCTCTAGGCGCACCTGTTACACTATCTGATGTATATAGTGACTGGGATGATACTCATATGAGAACGTTATTAACGAGTACAATTCCAGGTAACCATACGATTGAGGTTGAAGGGACAGCATTTAATGAGATATTTGCAGCAGAACCCCAATTTGGTGGAAATTATGAAGTTTGGGGAAGAGAAGCTGATTTTTCCGTAGGGTATACTGTTGAAGCAGGCATTAATGATACGTTAAACTTTATTGAAAATGGGGTATCTAAAACAATTGTTCTTACTGAAGGCTCGTATAGTAGAGATGAACTGATTGCGGAGTTAAATAATCAATTTGCCAATGTAGGTGCTAGTATTACCGCTTCAATGTCACCTTCAATTGGAGTAAATATGAGTGCTGGACCTGGAAATAAGCATTATATTCTTAAGCTCACACATAACTACAGTAGTTCGGAAAATGCAATTCAATTAGTGTCAGGCAATGCACTTAATCCCTTGTTTTTGCGTTTATCCCAGCTAGGAGATGTATGGACTCCAAAGACAACCAGTTATCTAAAAACGGATATTGATATTATAAGCGGAATAACGGTAAGAGCTGGACAGAATAAGTGGGAGTTTACTGTTGACGAAGGTATTAAAAAGGTAATAACACTATCACCTGGTTCATATACAGCTACGAGTTTAATCAGTGCTTTAAATAATGAATTCAATAATGTAAGTGCAGGTATAATCGCAGTAAACGATAACGGGGTTCTAAAGTTTGAAAGGGAAATGAATGGTAGTAGTTATACAATTTCAAACTTCAGAGTAATTAATGAAACAAGTAGCGTTACGTGGAGAAGTTTACAAATAGGTGCAAACTCAAGCGATACATTTCAAATCCTCTTAACTGATGCGAGAGCAACTGCACTTGATGTGGATAATATTGACATTTCAAACAGCCAAGGCGCAGAATCTGCTATCTCTAAAATAGATAAAGCATTAGAAAAAGTATCATCAGAGCGTGCTAAATTTGGTGCATATCAAAATGCACTAGAACACATTCATAATAATATTTCAAATTATAAAATTAATTTAACGGCATCAGAATCACGAATAAGAGATGTTGATATGGCAAAAGAGATGATGGAGTTTACAAAAAATAATATTCTCGCTCAAGCCTCCCAAGCCATGTTAGCTCAAGCGAATCAGCAGCCTGAAGCCGTATTGCAAATATTAAGTAATAGTTAACTGCTCTCCAATAATATGGAGGGTTTCTTATTTTTTCCTGCATATTGGGCCGGATCCGTTCCTTGCAGCGGCTTTACTTCGTCCGATGTAGCTGCCTTTGGCAGATGGCTTCCAAGTAGGCGGCAGCCAGCTGCGTGTCGGAGAACTGCCTTGTCACGCTTTCCAAATAAGCACGGATACCTTTGGTTCGGTCTCGTCGGTGATTGGTGTTTTGAATGAGTTGCCCTTTCAGAAAGGAACGTTCATGTTCGGCCAGATACTCTCTAGTATCCAAATCATAGATCCGCAGTCTGGTTTCACATGCTTGTACACCGACCTCTTTGGCAGTGCCGTCATATGTGCCAAGCGGAACCGAGTACCGGTTGCCTTCATACCAGATGGTATTGTCCTTTCGCACGGTCCTTGTTATACTCATTTTAGGAGATTTTATTTTTTCTAGGACCGGGCGAAGGATGTTGCTTTTCGATGGCAAACACTTCGGCTGGTATTTTTTTCGTCGTATGGTGAACCAGGGTGTTGCCGGTCCGATCCAGCCAGGACAAACATTCCTCATTGAGCTTATCTACACTGACAAACATCCGATGGCGGGCAAAGTTTTGTTTCACATATTTCACGACATTCTCCACACGCCCTTTGCTTTCGGGATCCTGTTTCCGGCACATGCGAACGTGGAAGCCGCGCTGGCGTACATAGGATGCAAATTCATGGGTCAGGATCAAGTCGCCGTAGTTTTTACTCGCAAGCAGCAAATGACTTGGTCGTACACAATCTTCCGAGTCATTCCGCCATAATAGACAAAGGCAAGTTCGTGCGCGTCGATCACGTCCTTGGTGACAAAGGGACGGTCTTGCCAATGGATGAATTTATACCTGGAGTGGGAGAGAACGAACGTGATGAACCATAACTTCACCGGGATGCCTTGCAAATTTTTTATTTTCACTTCTCCGAAATCCACTTGCATTTGCTCGCCCATTGGTGGACGTAACTTCTGACGGTGCTCGCTCCGATTTTTAAAATCGGCATGGCGCTCTTTCAGCCAGCCAGGATTTGTGTTGCGGACAGATCCGGGTATTCCCGCAGCCACTGCAAGATTTGCTGCTCATAAGGGTCTAACTTTTTTGCACGGGTTTCAAGCTCTATAAGTTCGTTTTCTTCTGGTGTACGGTTCCGACGAATGCGGAAGCGGATCGCGCAGCTTTCGTGGTTCGGACATTCATGAACAAATTTCGTTTGAAATAACGGTGAACGCAGATAGCACGCACCTCGCGACGGCGCTGCAATCGACTTATTTTCCGTTCAAGCAAAGGACGCCTGGCGGCATGTACAGCGATCAAGCAGTTTCCAATCTGATGGGAGATTTATTCAAATAATAGTTGATATTGAATCAATCAACATTCTTTTGGAGCATCCGCTTAACCCTTTTAATGTTGCTAAGAACACTGATAAGTGTCGATTGGTTTTCACATAACCAATATCAAGTAGAGCAACTAAATTCTTGGACGACAACATTTAACAACAAATTGAATGTACTAATTTCAAGGAGTTAGAAATTCTGAAATTTGACCGAAAAAAGCACTGCGAATATCAAATGTATGAAATATTTGGTTCCGATAATGGGTTCTGTGAGTGGAAAGTAAAAGCAAAAGGATTTGTCCTTTACTGGAATGATTTCGTGTCAGACGCTTGGTTTGTTAATTGGAACAAGCCCTACATAAAACATGGATTTGAATACAAAGAGCATATTTTTCAAAGAGCCGGTTGCCTCAAATATAAAGGTAACCGGCTTTTTGCATGAAGGTAGGAAAGTCAAGTGCCGAAGGTGATTGCTCTGGCCAACCAGAAAGGTGGAGTGGGAAAGACCACAACGGCGATCAATTAAGAAATCGGACTGGCTACTGAAGCGTGCATGTCCTGCAGGGCAACGCTCAGTCATTTTATAAAAATTCCCTTATAATTGGTAAGTCAGGAGGACGGGCTTCACGAGCACGGCCGCGAGGGATACCGGTTCCGCAAATTGCAAACCATCCAAAAAGACGATCAAACGGATTCAGTTCATTCGGGTGCTTAGATCGAATTTCTTTACTCAACCTTGTAATGCGATGTATTATTGTGATACGATGTAATCGGTTGATTTTGAAGGTGAGGTGCAGGTATGGACAAAGAGATCATGAAAGGCAGTATTGATATTTTGCTTTTGTCACTCCTAGATAAACGGGACATGTACGGTTATGAAATCGTAAAGATATTGAAGGAAAATAGTAATGAACTGTACAACATGAGTGAGGGAACGCTGTATCCCGCCTTAAAAAGATTAGAGAATAAAGAATGGCTGCAATCGTATTGGGGAAATTCCGAGAGCGGCGGGAGAAGAAAATATTACAGAATTACACAAGATGGAAAGAAAGAATTGGAAAAGAAATTAAAAGAATGGAATCAAATCAATCATTTAATAAAAGTATGTTCGGAGGGAATCGCGTGGATAAAAAAATCGAAACCTATATTGATAAAATTGTAAGCGAATTAAATTGCGGCGAGGAACAAAAAAGGGAAATCATTGATGAAATGAGGGATCATCTATACTTATTGAAAAATGAATATATAGAACAAGGTTTTACAAATGAAGAAGCGACGCAAAAAGCACTGGAAAATTTCGGGGAACAAAAACAATTGATAAATGGTTTACAAGAGTCGTTATTTCCCTTTTATAAGGTATTCAAGATGGGAACATGGATTTTATTTGGTCTGTACTCCTTGATCATTCTGTTTAAGCTGCTATTTCAGAGAATGATTATACGTATTACAGATTATGCAAACGGTTTTGCGAACCCCTATTATGTTTTTATTCCACCGAATTCAGAAGGATATTTTGATTTGGAAGCTTTAAAGTTTAATTCGAATATCATCCCTTTTAAAAATACGATGGAATACATAACTGGATATGACCGGTTTAACTTAGATATAATCATCAATAACACATTAGGGAATATTTTAATTTTTCTACCATTAGGAATTTTTCTTCCTCTGTTATTTAAAAAATACCAAACCTTCACGAAAGTATTTGCTGCGTCAATTCTAATCAGCTTTTCAATCGAATTCTTACAACTTGTTCTTAAAATTGGACAGTTTGATATCGATGATATCATTTTAAATGTCACCGGTAGTATCATCGGTTTTTTACTTATAGGGACAATAAAGAGTATGATCCATTTACCGAAAGGAAGTATATTCCGAAAAACAACAAATTAATTGCTTTTTCCCTTGGTTGCCTTCCGCAGCTGCTGGTGGTAGCTCTCGATCATATTGGTCGTGTAGATCAGCTTGCACAGATCAGGTGGATACTTAAAGAAGGTAGCGAGCTCGTCCCAGTTGCTGCACCATGAACGGATAATGTTGTGGAGTGCTGCTCACTGTTAGTCAGGAAAGACTAAGAGTTGAGATGTATTGGCGGATATCGTAACGGAGCGGGAGAATGCCCGCTTCTTTTTTTGAACTTATTATGATAGGGGCGGCTAAGGAAGACGCTCTTCTTCTACATACCCCCTCAGTGCCGAATGATTGACTTTTTTGTCGTTGTAACCCTTAACTTAAGCATAATTTTCCTTCGTTTGTTTAAAACCATTTCCATTATTTAATTACTAATGTTTTAACCAATGAGCAGGAACTTTTAAGTAACGAGGTAATCTGGTCTCTTTATTACCTTTAGCCGAGTTAACCTGAGCTTGAGTAAGAAAAATACTTCCGGTAAGATTTGCACCTGATAAATCAGCATCTCTTAAGTCTGAACCAATAAAATCCACTTTTCTTAAGTCAGCGCCCCTCAAATTAGATGCAATCAACAATGCCCCTCTTAAATTCATACCTCGTAGGTTAGCACCTTTTAAATTCGCACCTATAAAATCCTTGCGTATCTTGCTTTCCTTATTACTTTGAATGAATTCTTTTCGAATGAATTCACTTGTTTTGAGTAATAAATGATTCACGATTTCTCTATGAGCCGGTACATCTAAATTAAGAATATCTTTCGGATTAAGATTAGTTAGAGATAAAGTTTTATCGAAAACGCTTTGCAATTCATTCCGGATGGGTTGAGTTTCTTCTAAATCTAAAGCTTGACTTAAGTAGCAAAGCATCTCATGCAACTGTTGAACAATAGGAAATACTGCAAACATTTCCTTTGATAACTCTGGATTCTTTCTCCAATCTTTACCTTTAAAAATTTCTTGTGAAACATGTTGTCCAGCACCAAAACATTCATAGGAAACACACCCATGAAAACCTTGATCTCTTAGATGTTCATGTATGCTGCAACGATGATCTGGACACAAGTTACGACAAGGGACTCCGCCTTCTTTATTAAAAGCAAAATCTGCTGATTTTGTATAGGGTAAGGCCACACAACATAACCCAAAGCAATTTTCACAGTCAGACTGCAATTTACTATTCAAAAAATCACTTCCTAAATTAATTTGACCCGCTTGCCCGTCGCCAGCGGCGAAAAGCCAAGGTAAGCGTTCCATTTGGTTCATCGAATCATTCTTCTTGATACGTGACCATATAACATCATAATGGATGCTGTTCCATTTGTCACGCCGGCACAAATGTAGGGGCTCTCAACAATGAAACGTCTATATTGTCTAATCTATGAGATCTATCCCCAGCCCCTGGGGGACTACCCCAAGCTTGCGACTATCATAGTGCATAGATAGACAGGCAAAACAAAAAAACTACCCATTGCAGTAAGGTAGGTCTTATTTCTCAGCAACCTGGCGATCATATCACTGGGTATTTAGACCCATGGATTTGCGTCCCTATTTTTCGATAGGTTTGCCTTGTGTATAAATTTTATTGAAAAAAAATGTGCAACCTTCCATACTGGTCGTACAATGTTGATTATTCGACAATTTATTTATTGTACAATTATAGTCCTAAGGAACTCCATTTGCAACCATTTCCAATAAAATTCCTTATGCCAATAGGCCTATAAAATGTCCGCGAAACATTCCTCTACGTAATCAGGAGCAGCTTTGTTCAATTGTTCAATCGTATGTAAATACCTTTGAGTCGTATTAATGTGAGCGTGACCCAGATTTTCCTGAACTTGCTGCAAAGAGGCACCGTTAAGAAGAGCAAGCGTTGCATTCGTGTGTCGAAGCCAATGTGGGGTTGGTTCCTTTCTCAGATCGCTTTGTTTACGAACTTTCTGCATAATTCTTTCGACCTGCCTGACCGTTAGGGGAAACAGACGTTGTTCCGGTCGATAGTGGGAAAAACGTTCTGCATAGATCATCCAGAGTTTTTTGGGAACCTTCACTTCTCTTTGTTTACCCCCTTTGCCGTCAACGACGGTTAACCACATGGAAATGCCAGCGGGATCCGAGTGGAAATGCCCCCATTCGATTGCAACCAGTTCCGATACTCGTAATCCCATTAATATTAAAGATAGGCCAATCAAATAGTTGCGTTCACCTGATTTTTTTAGCTCGATTAGGAGATGTATTGCTTCCTTTTTCGTCAGATAATGATTTTTGCTGGTTACCGGTACTTTGGGGGAGCGGATGCAAGTTGTTGGATTTACCGTAAATAGACCAATATTCGGATCACTCCCCCATTTGTATAGCGAACGAATAGGAGCAAGGAAATTTGCTACTGAAGCAGGGGATAAGGGCTTTTTACTAGGACTGCAAAGCCCCTCAGATAAACTGATCTTGAATACCTCGACCTCTTTCCATGTTACTTCACGAAGCGGCTTGAAGGATAGAAATTGACGAAATAATTGGATCGCTCTGCTGTAATTTCTCAAGGTGAATTCAGATTCCGTGCAAGTCATTTTTAGGAACATAGACACGATTTGGTCATCTGTGTACGTTCGATTTTTCTGCTCTGTTTGTTGTTCCGGTAATACCATAACTTGATTCATCTTGGTTGTTTCTCCTCCATGATGTCGAATAATCAACATTGTGCGACATTGTACATCGTGTTTCGCATTATTTGCAATATGTTCTAAACGGAGGGACACCACATTGAATCAACGAATCGCAAGTTGGCTGTCCAAATTGCGGTTACACGATTCGTCTACCTATCATCACAGTATTCGCGTTAGTAATATGGCAAGACGAATAGCCGCAGAATTAAATTTAAATCAAGAGCAAACCCAAAAACTTGTGCTGGGATGCATTTTACACGACATCGGTAAAATTTTCGTTCCAAAATCGATTTTAGGAAAATCCTCCGTACTGACCCACAATGAATGGGTCTTGATGAAGCAACATCCGATCTGGGGAAACGATTTTTTACGGAATGAGGGCATTACCGATCAGGATGTTACCGGCGCGGTTCTCTATCATCATGAACGTCCGGATGGAACGGGCTATCCATTCGGTTTGGCTGCCGGTGACATTCCATTCTGCGCCAGAATTTGTGCCATATTGGATGCGTTCGACTGCATGGTTTCGGGCCGACCCTACCGTAAAAGCATCACGTTCGCGGATGCCAAAATCGAGCTATGGGAAAATAGAAACAAACAATTTGATCCGTATGTTTTGACCGTATTTTTACAGATGAGTGAATCGTACTTTATTGAACTGCACCATACCATGAATTCAGAATATGACAGACAGTATCTTTCCCAGAACGATCCGCCGTATCTTTTATCCGAATCCGCATTCCTTGGTTGAGTGAATATCTAGGGGGTGAAATAGTGGAAGTTTTACAGCAAGACCAGTATATCGTGATTGAACTGGGCACAGAAGAATACGCTCTAAAGATTTCTGAAGTTTATGAAATTATCAAAATGCAAAAAATAACAGCAATACCTAACAGTAGGGCTTTTTTGGAAGGTGTTACGAACATTCGGGGTAAAATTGTGCCGATCATCAGTTTGCGTAAAAGATTTCAATTGGGAGAGACGTCCGTAATTCATAAAGCGAGAATCGTAGTGGTGAATCATAACGAAGAAATGATCGGCATCGTTGTAGATGGAGTTAATCAAGTGATCAAATTTTCCGATATACAGCCCTCTACCGAAATTGTTTCTGGAGTTGATGGCAGTTATTTTCAAGGGATTGGCCAGTCGGAAGAAGGACTTATCGGCATTTTAAATCTAGAACATGTTCTTGTAGGGTAAGGGGGAAACCCATATGAATCGTTCGGAATTGATGGGAGTTTTCTTGTCTGAAGCGGAAGAATTGCTTCAATTACTGGAAATAGAGATCCTGAATTTGGAACAGCAAGGCGATTCCCCGCAAATCATACATAATATTTTTCGGATTGCTCATACATTAAAAGGTTCATCCGCTGCGATGGGTTTCGAGGAAATAAAACAATTGACCCACGAAATGGAAAATATTTTTGACAAGATTCGAAATCAACTTCTACCGGTGACGCAGCAGGTTGTAGATATCCTATTTCAATGTTTGGATCATTTAAACTGGTTGAAAAGAGAAATTGAACAAGAAGGTGTTACAAAAACAAATATCGATTCCATCGTGCATCAATTGCGGCAATTGGAAAAGAGGACGGAAGAGAACTTCGAATCGAATAGTAAGTTGTTTGAAGACAAAAAACAGAAATTAAAAAAGTGGAGATGTAAAGTTCGTTTATCCGAACATTGTGAGATGAAGCTTCCTCGGGCCCATATTGTGTTAAATCATCTTAAGAAGTGGGGATCCGTTATGTCGTCGGAACCGGAATTGGACAGCGTCATCGAAGAAACAAACCTCAATGAAATTTCCTATATCGTCAAGACGAACGCGGATTCCGATGCCCTTCAACATTTGCTGAGCCAGCTTATTGATGTTGAAGATGCCGAAGTGGTGCCTTTTTCAAACGACAATTTGGTTGATGCTTTCGTGCCATTGACAGATGCCAATAAGGACTCGGAGCCGGACAACCCGATCCCAAACCAGGGCAGAAAAGAAGAAAAGAAAATAGGACAAACGATTCGCGTCGATGTGGAACACTTGGACAGCATTATGAATTTGGTTGGTGAATTGGTCATCGACCAGACAAGAATCGCCCAAGTCGGAAATTTGTTGCGCGATCGTTACTCTACGGATGAAACGATCGATGATTTGGAGCGAATTTCCAATCATTTCAGCCGAATCATTGGGGAACTTCAAGAATCCGTGATGAAGACGCGAATGCTTCCCGTCGAGCGATTATTCAACCGATTTCCAAGAATGGTACGAGATTTAGCCCGGACGTTAAACAAGGAAGTCAATCTGCTGCTTGAAGGGAAAGAAACTGAACTGGATCGGACAGTCATAGAGGAAATTAGCGATCCGTTGATTCATCTGATCCGGAATGCCATAGACCACGGTATAGAAGAAGTAGAAGTTAGAAAAAAACGGGGAAAATCCCTTAAAGGTACGATAAAGATTAGGGCGTCCCATCAAGAAAATCAAGTGGTGCTGACGGTAGAGGATGACGGGGCGGGAATTAACGCGGAGAAAGTAAAAGAATCCGCCATACGCAAACAATTGATTACTGCGCAAGATGCCGAAATGATGTCGGAACAGGAATGGATTCAACTTATTTTTCTTCCTGGTTTTTCGACAGCCCAATCCGTAAGTGATATATCGGGACGCGGAGTCGGGATGGACATTGTCCGAAATCATATCGAGAAATTAAACGGATTGATCGATGTAGAAACCCGTTTGGGCGAAGGGACGAAGTTCACGATTAAATTGCCTTTAACTTTAGCTATTCTTCGAGGACTTCTGATCAAGTTGCAGGAAACAACTTATGCCTTGCCCATGAACAGTGTGATCGAAATCGTCCGTATATCGAAAAAAGAAATCCACTCCGTTAAGGGACAAGCTGTTGTAAAAATCAGAGAAAAAATTCTTCCACTCATCGGTCTTCACGATCTTTTTAGAATGTCCTGCGGCAAAAGAAAAACAAAGCATGTATTTATCGTGGTTGTCGGACTGGCAGAAAAACGGCTCGGTTTGGTTGTCGATGAATTGATCGGCAGCCAAGAAATTGTAGTAAAATCCATCGGTTCCTATATCGGACAGGTCGAAGGCGTTTCGGGGGCCACGATTCTGGGCGATGGAAGCGTAGCGCTGATCTTGGATGTAACCGGAGTATTCAAATTGGCAAATAACCTTAAGTCTATCGAATCCGAAGTAATGGATGATGTGGTCTAACCATATCCATTTTTCACAGTAAGGAGGGACTCATCGTTGACATCTGCCCAAGCCATCAAGCAGTTGGTTACCTTTCGGATAGAAACGGAGGAATTCGGGCTTCCCATTACAGATGTATATGAAATTATATTTGTTCCTCAAGTCACATCGATCGCAAAAGCACCCGAATCCATAGTCGGAGTTATCAATCTTCGCGGGGAAATCATACCGGTAATCGATCTTAGAATTCAATTTTTGAAAGAACCGATTAAGTCCAAAAAACAGCGCATTATTATAACCCGCTCCCAAGGAAGAGTTATCGGATTATTGGTCGACGAAGTGAAAGAAGTGCTGCGAATCGATGAAAACAGCTTGGAACCGGTTCCTGATACGATCGTTACTACACAAACGGCTTATATGGGAGCAATCTGTAAAATGGACAATCGTCTCATTATATTGCTTCATCTCGATCACTTGTTAAACAAGCTGGAAATAAATTTCATCATCAACGAAGTTGAAAAAAGGGAGGAAAACATTCCATGAGCACTTTGACGAAAAAACTTGCTCACAAATTTATGAAAGCTGCAGGAGTTTCCGAAACCATTGAAGCGGCTATAACCGATTCAAAAAGATTAGAGCAAAATCTGAAGGAACTTGCCGTCATGACGGAACAGATTTCTCATGGGACCAGCCAGCAGTCTTCAGCCATTGAATCCACATCCGACATTGTTGAAGAGATATCGAAATCCATTGAAGGGGTAAGCAAAAATTCAGATCGTCTGGCTGCTTCCGCCAGTGAAATATCGGAAGTCATCCAAGAAATGGTCGCTTCCGTTCAACAGGTTGCTGGCAATAGCCAAAGTACGGCAAGTTCTGTGGAGCAGATTTCCGCTTCCATTGAAGAAATAGGGCAATCGATCCAAGGCGTAGCCGATAATGCGGCGAGCCTGACCGCCTCGGCGGAAGAAGCTTCGAATGCCATCCAGGAGATGGTGGCTTCCATTCAACAGGTTGCCGGAAATAGCCAAAGTACGGCAAGTTCTGTGGAGCAGATCTCCGCTTCCATTGAAGAAATGGGGAAGTCGATCCAAGGCGTAGCCGATAATGCGGCGAGCTTGACCGCCTCGGCGGAAGAAACTTCGAATGCCATCCAGGAGATGGTGGCTTCCATTCAGCAGGTTGCCGGTAATAGCCAAAGTACGGCAAGTTCTGTGGAGCAGATTTCCGCTTCCATTGAAGAAATGGGGCAATCGATCAAAGGCGTAGCCGATAATGCGGCGAGCTTGACCGCCTCGGCGGAAGAAACTTCGAATGCCATCCAGGAGATGGTGGCTTCCATTCAACAGGTTGCCGGAAATAGCCAAAGTACAGCGAGTTCTGTGGAGCAGATTTCCGCTTCCATTGAAGAAATGGGGCAATCGATCCAAGGCGTAGCCGATAATGCGGCGAGCTTGACCGCCTCGGCGGAAGAAACTTTGAATGCTATCCAGGAGATGGTGGCTTCCATTCAACAGGTTGCCGGAAATGCTGAAAGCACAGCCAGTTCGGTTGAACAAATCTCCGCATCCATTGAGCAGATGGGAAAATCGATTCGCGGCATTGCTGCCAATGCAGACCAATTGCAGAAAATCGCCGGCGATACCTCTGCTTCGATTCAGCAAATAGCGGCTTCGATTGAACAGGTGGCTAAAAATGCGCAAAATGTGAATTCACTTGCGGACCAGGTTCAAACGGATGCCAAAGATGGACAAAAGGCGGTTAGTCAGTCCCTCACGGGAATGAAAGAAATTGCGGATGTCGTAAAACAGGCCTCTGGCGTCATAACTAATCTGGGGAAAAGCTCGGAAGAAATCGGAAGCATTATTGAAGTCATCGACGACATTGCCGAGCAAACCAACCTTTTGGCACTTAACGCCGCAATTGAAGCTGCAAGGGCTGGTGAACACGGAAAAGGGTTCGCCGTTGTTGCCGATGAAGTGAGGAAGCTCGCCGAAAGAAGCGCAAAAGCCACCAAAGAAATTGCCCAATTAATTAAAGGGATCCAAAGCGAAACAACTGATGCCATCAAAGCCATCGAGATCGGTATGGTAAAAGTCGAACAAGGAAACAAATTGGCGGATGAAACAGGTATAGCCATCGAAAAAATAGTAACCGGAGTCGACAAAATTACGAATGAAATCAGACAGATCACTTCAGCTACGGTTGAACAGGCTAAGGGAAGCGAACAAATCGTGATGGCCGTAGGCGCATTAACCACTCAGGCAGAAATGATGACTCAGGCGACGAAGGAACAAGCCGCCGGCGTCGAAGAAGTCATCAAGGGTGTAGTGAATGCCCGCGAACAAGTGCGTCAAATCACCATAGCAACTGGTGAACAGGCAAAGCAAGGCGAAAATATCGTAAGGGCGGTAGAAAATGTAACCAAACAGGCCGCGATGGTGACTCAGGCGACGAAGGAGCAGGCCGCCGCCGTCGAAGAAGTCGTTAAGGGCGTAGCGAATGCTCGTGAACAGGTGCGTCAAATCACCGTAGCAACTGGTGAACAGGCAAAGCAAGGCGAAAATATCGTAAGGGCAGTAGAAAATGTAACCAAACAGGCCGCGATGGTGACTCAGGCGACGAAGGAACAGGCCGCCGCCGTCGAAGAAGTCGTTAAGGGTGTAGCGAATGCTCGTGAACAGGTACGTCAAATCACCATAGCAACTGGTGAACAGGCAAAGCAAGGCGAAAATATCGTAAGGGCGGTAGAGAATGTAACCAAACAGGCCGCGATGGTGACTCAGGCGACAAAGGAGCAGGCCGCCGCCGTCGAAGAAGTCGTTAAGGGTGTAGTGAATGCCAGTGAACAGGTGCGTCAAATCACCGTAGCAACTGGTGAACAGGCAAAGCAAGGCGAAAATATCGTAAAGGCGGTAGAAAATGTAACCAAACAGGCCGCTATGGTGGCTCAGGCGACGAATGAACAGGCCGCCGGTGTCGAAGAAGTCGTTAAGGGTGTAGCGAATGCCCGGGAACAGGTGCGTCAGATTACTGCGGCCACAGTGGAACAAGCAAAACACGGAAAGGATATTGTAAAAGTCGTCGAAAATGTAACCAAACAGGCTGCCGAAGTAACAGAAGCGATAAAATTTCAAGTGAAAGAAAGGGACAAACTCGAAAAGGCGATATCCGATACGGAACGTGTTGTCCAACAGAATATTCAAGACGTGGAAGGGATGGTTGTGGTTGCGCGAGAATTGTCAGACCGATCCGCAACAATCAAAAATTCACTTCGAATATTGCAAGCCTAGCATCCGTCCGACGGAAAGCATCAGTTCTTTATTATTCTCTAATGCGAACCTTTGAGAGAGCTTTGAGGACCTTGTTAATGCGCTGCTCATATGGGAGATGTAACATTAATGAATATGGAGTTCATAAACGAAATTCAGGATAATGATATGTGCTTAAAAGATTTGGGGCAAATGATTTATGACTTTTGCGGACTGAATTACTTGGACAATCTTTCGTTGCTCGCCTCGAAGGTCTCGAAGAGACTATCCATTCTGAATATGACGTTCGGGGAGTACACCGAATTCTTAACAAGGAACCAGCAAGAATGGAATCACCTTGTTGAACTCATTACTAACAACGAAACCTATTTTTTTCGTGAAGAGAGTCAGCTAAATGAATTAAGCAATGCGATTCTTCCCCAATTGCGGAATAAGAAATGGATTCGGATTTGGAGTGCCGCTTGCTCAACGGGAGAAGAACCTTACAGCTTGGCGATGACAATCGCAGAATCAGGGATTGTACCGCTGGAATCTGTACATATCATTGCAACCGACATTAATAAAAAAGTTCTGCAAATCGCGAATCGTGGGTGGTACCATAAAAATTCGCTATGCTTCCGCCGGACTCCTAAGGAAATGTTGGATAAGTACTTTTTTCCGCAAGATGAAGGATTTCAAATCAAGAGCTTCATAAAAGACAGGATTGAATTCCGGCATTCGAATCTTTTACATGATGAGGATATGGCGGCGGTCGAAAAAGTCGATATCATTTTTTGCAGAAATGTGCTTATTTATTTCGATTCCGTAACTACAAGCCGGGTCATTGCGAAATTTTATCATCGTTTAAATCCAGGCGGATTTTTATTTCTGGGACATGCCGAAACGATAACGGGCTTGAACACCAATTTCGAAACCATAAATGCTCGTGCGACATTTTATTTCCGAAAAGGGGGACGTTGAGAGTTCGCAATATTGAAGAGAAGCCAGCTTCAGAAACTATTCTCATAAGGAGGCAAAGCCAATTGAGTCGGTACGGTGTGCTGATCGTCGATGATTCTGCATTCATGAGGAGGGCCATCAGCCTCTTAATTGAGAAGGATCCGGATTTTTTTATCGTGGGTATCGCCCGCAATGGCCTGGAGGCAATTGAAAAGATAAAGCGGTTCAAACCGGATGTCGTTACGATGGATGTAGAAATGCCGGAAATGGACGGAATAACCGCCTTGGAACAAATCATGAAATATCATCCGGTTGCCGTCGTAATGCTGAGCACATTAACAGGCGAAGGAGCGGAAGCCACTCTAACGGCATTACAATTAGGTGCGGTAGATTTCTTTCCAAAAAGCTCCTTGATGAAGGATCCTGCGGAACCTAAAATAATAGACGATTTTTTGATGAGGGTAAAGGCCGCCGCTAGTGCAAAATTACCCTTACGAAAAAATGTTGTATCTGTGAAAGAAGCAGTGGAAGAAAATAAGAAAAGAGGTTCCGCTTCCGTTGATCTGCTCATTATCGGGTGTTCCACAGGCGGACCGTCGGCCATACAATCCATACTTCCTCGATTTACACCCGACTTTCCTGCAGGAATTGTTGTTCTACAGCATATGCCGCCCGGATTTACCAAACCATTGGCAGACCGTTTCGATAACCTATGCAATTTGAAAGTGAAAGAAGCGGAAGATGGCGATGTCGTAATGCCAGGAGTCATTTATGTTGCTCCTGCAGGATATCAGACCTTGTTTCAAAAAACAAATGACGGGAAGACGACGTTCAAAATCGTGGTAGACGAGAGCAAATTGTACAAGCCATCCATTGATGTTTCGCTTCAGTCCGGATCTTCGATTTATCGCGATCGTTTATTGGTCGTTATTCTTACTGGAATGGGGACAGATGGGTTAATCGGTTGCGGTGAAGTGAAGCGGCAGCGGGGTCATGTGATCGTTGAATCTGAAGAATCATGTATCGTATATGGTATGCCAAAAGCGGTTTATGAGGCGGGATATGCTGATCGGCAAGTATCTTTACCCAATATATATCAAGAGATCCTATCATTTATTTAGATGCGGGCGATCGTTTTTTTGGATACCCAACCAACATTTGCTGGCGAAGGGGATCCTCTTGCCCCTTTCATGCTTTTCATTGTTGAATACAAAATCCAAACGTTTTCAGACAAAGAGGAGATTGCGGCATCTTCACAAGTTGCTTGTTTCAATTGGCAGATGATCTCTATAATTTGGTATCCATGATTGCAAGGAGGCTCTAAAATGGAGAAAGAAAAGGAAATCCTCACTCCGGAAGAAATCGAGGAACTCATCCGCAAATTGGAAGTTGAATATCCAGAATTGGTAAATCCCAGACAAACCGAAAAATCAGATAAGGCGAGAGAAGTGTAATTGAATTGTTAAATATTCATCAAGCCGTGGAGAAGGATTTGTCTCCAGTTCCGGACACGATCCGTCCCTTTCATTGTCACATCCATCGTAGCCAAATAGAGCATCTTGGGCAATGCTTCATCAGTTGGGAAGATGCTCTTGCCTTTGGTTACTTTCCGGAGCTGGCGATGATAGCTCTTGATCGGATTCGTATAAATGAAAGCCACGAGAGCCGCTATCAGAGCGGCCTTCGTGGCTTTGGTATTAACGTACAGCCTTACATTCCATTCTTGATTCACTATTTAATCGTATATCCGCTTTGAATCAGCAATTTTTTCACATCATCATTTGCTTTCTTCATGGCCTGTTCAACGGGCATCTGGCCACTAACCGCTTGAGAGATTGCGTTCCCGATGGTATCGATAATTTGGAAGCTTTCCGGAATCCGAGGGCGGCAATCGGCGTAAGCTTTCTCGGCGGATTGGGCCAACGTATCAATCCAGTGGAACTTTTGTTTGATCTCGTTGTCGTTCAATTCGGATAAACGGGAAGGAGGTCCGCCTTGAAGAACAAATTTCTTATGGTTCTCTTTGTTGTTGGCCCATTTAATGAAATCCCAAGCGGCCTCTTTATTTTTACTGTATTTGTTAATGCTCATCACCCATCCGCCAAGAGGAGCCACCGGATCTTTGCCGGAAACACCAGGTACAAGGGCTGTAGCAAATTTATCTGAAACTTGAGAACGGCTTGGATCCAAAAGACCGGGGGTCACAACCGACCATGCGGCCATCATAGCTACTTTGCCCTGTGCAAAGGCTTGAGTACGATCATCCCAAGCGAAGTTGAGCGCGCCATCAGGCTGGTATTGCAGGAGCTCCTTGAACATGTTGACTATTTTAATACTTTCAGGCGAATCTATTCTCGGCGTCATGTCGGCATAGGCATCTTTGCTGCCTGGATAGTTGCTTTCAAAAGGCTTATCTACGTTAAAAATGTACTCAAACCAAGCCTGGCCTGCAGGCGCTCCTTTGGCATTATTCATGGCAATCCCGGACATTCCGGGATAGTTCGGATTGTTTGTAAAACGTTTGGCGATGGCCACCATTTCATCATAGGTTTTTGGAGGCTGAAGACCTTCCTTTTCAAAGAGATCTTTGCGATAGTGAAGCATCACGTAATAAGGCGCGAAAGGAACTCCGACAATTTGTCCCTTCCACTCGGCAACTTGGCGGAATGAAGGGATATAATCATCCCACTCGAGATCAGGCGTTGCTTCAATTCTTGCTTTCAAGTCCTCTGTAATTTGTCCTTCGGCAAATTCGCCAATCCAAGGGGAATCCAGGACTATGACGTCTGCAGCGTCCGACTTTTGGGTTCCTAACAGGACTTCTTTTTGGTGTGTTTGATCGTAGGAATAGGAATCGATTTGGACTTTGATTCCAGTGGCTTTCTCATATTCCGCCCCGAAGTTTTTCATTACGTCAACCCAGGGGTCGGCAATCATAATAATTTTCAAGGATTTTGGGGTTCCGTTGTTCGTATTTTCAGCCGCGGTTGAACCTTCCGGCTTGTCATTAGAGCAGGCGCTAGTAAGAAGCAGGGTACCGGCTAAAACGGCGGGTAGAGCTTTTTTCAGGTAATGTATAGATTTCATAGGAAGCCTCCTTGAATTTTTAGAAATCGCTTACACAAGTGTTGCAATGGAGTGCAGTCCTGTTCGTTCATAAAATGCCATGAGCGAAAATAGGGACTGCACGAAGGATAGGGATTAGCTTTTATTTATCTTGTATCGTATCTTTTTTTTATTATATAATATAAGTTGTATAGTTTTTTTCTTTCGGTACTGTAGTTTCTTTTGGTTGTTACCATTGGAAATTCAGTACTGTTTTTTTCCATCCTCGATGTTCCGCAGCTTCTTTCATTACAGCGGCAAAGTCCTCTGAGGTTCGAATGGTGACATTCTGGTCAGGAAGCAATCTGCGCAAGGTGGTTTGAAAGCCGATATCTTTCATAGCAGAAATCAAAGGATGGTAATCGGAATAGGAGCTTCGACTGCTTCCGATGACCAATAAGCCCTTCTCCAATATATCCCTCGTATTCATTGGAACTCTCTCTTCGGTAACCCCCATTAATAATAAAGCACCGCCAGGACTCATAATATCAATCGCCTGATTAATGGCACTTTCGGAGAAGCGACCGCCTGTGCATTCAACCGCAATATCGAATGAAGCCGAATGGGTAAAATCGTATTCCTGCACCAACGCTCTGGAAGCGAATTGGAATTGCTCAAGCTTCTCTGGAATCGCACCAAGTACGTGCAGCCGGTCTTTTGTAACCCCGAAAACATGATGCAAAACTGCGGCGGTCAAGTAACCTACGGGTCCGTCGCCGAACACGGCGACACGACTTGCGGGTAATCGGTCGGCAATGCGGCTGGCTGCCTGATAGGAGACGGAACACAGTTCCGCCAATACGGCAATTTCGTCAGGAACCTCGTCCGGAATCGGTATGGCACATGCGGCCGGAAGGACGAGATGACTTTGAGCAATGCCGTCGAAACCGCTTCCCAAAAATTTGCCGTAATGGCAATAGTTTTCCCCCAATCCTTTTTGGCAGGCTGGACAGCAAAACTGCGGAGAAATGTTTCGAAGCAAATATCCTGGTAAATTAGGAACAATGATAACCCGCTGTCCCATTTGGATATCCGGCGAAGTGCTTTCAACAACGGTTCCGATGCCTTCATGGATCAAGGCCATCGGTAATTTTTTGGCCAGTGCTTCAGGCCGTCGTTGACCGGTAAAATACCTTAGGTCTGCATGACAGATGCTGCCCATGGACGGTTGAACAACAATTTCCCCATCGCGTATCTCGTGTTCAAGGGTCACCTCACTGATTTCTCCCGGTTTAAGTAATCTGTACGCGCGGGACTGAACGGATGTCTTGTTCTTGAGTGGTTGCAATGAAAATCAATACCTCCCTATAAGGATATGAATGATATAAGAAATTTCTTGCAGCCCTCTTCTGAGGCAGAGATCCGGAATGCAAGAAATGTCCTAACGCATGGCATTTTATTTAAACCGTAATCAACTGAATCCCTGAATCCTTAAATTGCTTTCGGACGGATTCGGATATGTCGTTACCGGTAATTATCGAATGAATCGATTCGATCGGAGCAACCGTATGAAGCGACACCTTGCCTACTTTCGATTGATCGGCGACCACAATGACCTCTTGAGCCGCTCGAATCATACCTTGCTTCGTGGGAACAAGCTGGGCCTCGGGATGAGTAAGCCCAAACTTAGGATGAATAGCCGGTGTCCCGATAAATGCTTTTTGCACATGTAAAGTATGAAGTACCTGATCTGTGAACATGCCGTTGAGCATAAAACTCGATTTATATAAAAGCCCCCCCGTAACGATAACCGTAACCCCCGGAGAGTCGCGCAGCTCACTGGCCACATTAATGTCATTGGTCACTAAGGTAATGTTGTTACGGTGAGTAAGATGCTTTGCGATATGAATCGTTGTTGTACCGGAATCCAGAATGACATGATCGCCGTCTTCAATCATTTCAGCCGCCTTTTTGCCGATCCGGATTTTTTCTTCTATCTGATCGATAGCCCGCTCGGAAAAGGATGGCTCAAAATTGGCCCCCTTATCCAAAACGACTCCACCGTGTGTACGACGTAACAGGCCTTCCTGTTCGATTTCAATCAAGTCTCTGCGGATCGTTGCCTCATGAACATGAAAATGTTTGGCAAGAGCGGCTACAGTGGCAGTATGTCGTTGTTTTACATATTCAACAATAAGATGCTTTCTTTCGGCAGCAAGCATAGTCGATGACCTCCACTGTTTGAAATTGCTCGTTTGTTTTCATAATTGCTTGATATAAGCTTATTATCGAACACGATGTTTTGTCAAGAGCTTATCATTTCAGCTAAAACCGTAAGATTACCTTTATGTTAAAACGAAATCACGAAGGTTACTTACTAAAAATCAAGCTTATTAATGTTTATATATGTTCGATAATGCGTATAAATTTTCGTTTTGTTGAAAATTAATCTTGATTTAACGGAAAGAAATCATTTAAAATAAACTCATAAATTCGAGTAATCGCTTTCAACTAGGAATGATGAATTGGGTATGCGCGAAAATGTTCATTTTTACGTGAATGACTTTGCGTGAATAAACAACATGTTAGGAGTGGTCATATGCAGGCGAAATATATGGAGGGAGACATTAAGTTGCTAGCCAAAAAGAAAGAACTGGGGCGATCCCATTTGACTGGCTGGATCATGCTGTTGCCGGCACTGATTTATTTGCTGGTCTGGAATGTGTATCCGTTGGTTTATGCGCTTTACGTCAGTTTTAGCAATTTGAATCTGACCAGAATCAACGCTGCAAAGTTTATTGGATTCACGAATTACACGGTGTTGTTAAAAGATAAGACCTTTTATACCGCCGTTGGAAATACGTTGCTGCTTACCGTTTCGACGATTGCCATTGAACTCATTATAGGTTATTTCATTGCCAAGCTCTTTACGGCTGCCGATGGAGTAAAGGGAACCGGTATTCTTAGGACATTGTTTATGATTCCGATTATGGTGACGCCTTTAATTATAGGTTTACTTTGGTCGTACATTTTGAATCCTACCCTTGGAGTGATGAACTATATATTGGACTTGCTCCATTTGCCGACTCTGGCGTGGTTTGGCGACCCAAAAGTTGCCCTGTATTCCATTTTGGGTATCAATGTATGGCAATGGGCGCCTTTTATGATGCTTCTAATTATTGCCGGATTAAACAGCATACCGAAAGATTTAACGGAAGTAGCTCAAATAGAAGGCGCCGGTTTTTGGTCCAGGCTGAAAAATATTGAAGCTCCATTTATATGGCATGTTGTCGTTCTTGGTATTTTTATCAGGGTGATGGAAAGCTTGAAAATGTTTGATGTAGTCTATGTAACTACTAACGGTGGCCCTGGAACCGCTACAGAATTGATGAGCTTGATGGCGTACCGGCAATCCTTCTTGTACTACCAGACGGGGAGCGGAGCCGCTGTTGCCATAATCATTTTGATAATAAGTACTGTGATTGTTCAGATGCTGTTTAAATACTTATGGAAGAGAGATGTGGTATGAACCGTAACTTAGTTAGAAATGCTGCCGGCGTATCGGTCTATTTGGTAACTGCTGTTTATATACTTCCGTTGATTTGGCTTCTGCTTGCCGCGTTCAAATCAAGAGCTGAAATGTTTACTATGCCTCCGTCTATTTTGCCAAAATCATTAAATTTTAATAACTTTGCCGTCGTTCTTTCCGAAACGTGGCCGTACTTTATTAATTCCTTTACCGCCGGTGTATTTTCAACCGTGATTGCCCTGCTGCTTGGCATACCTGCGGCTTATGCGTTAGCGCGATATACTCTTCGCGGCTCGAAACATATCGAATTATGGATCTTGAGCACGAAAATGATGCCCCCGATTGCCGTTATTATTCCACTATTTATTATTTTTCAAAAAGTTGAGCTTTTTGATACGCGCATGGGGCTGGTTTTGCTTTATACGGCATTCAACTTGCCTTTTGCCGTTTGGATGCTGGTCTCTTTCATTAAGAAAATGCCAAAAGAAATTGAAGAGGCTGCATTGATTGACGGGTGCAATCTGATGCAGACGCTGCTGTTCATCGTACTGCCATTAATTCGCTCCGGCATTGCTGTAGTGGTGATCTTCTCTTTTATTTGGACTTGGAACGACTTGTTGTTCGGGCTTATCATGACGCAGGATGCGGCCAAAACATTGCCGGTCGCATTGACCTCCTATACGAGTCAACTCGATATTAAATGGGAGTTGATGGCGGCATTATCTGTTTTACAAACGATTCCTATCGTCTTGTTTACATTCTTTAGCCAACGTCATATTGTTTCTGGACTGACATTTGGCGGTGTTGAAAAATAATTACGGAGGCTATTGTCATGAATACTCCAACATGTTCGCTGGGAATTGATTTTGGCACGGAGTCCGGTCGTGCGGTTCTTGTGGATGTGTCGAATGGCGAAGTGCTTGCAAGCCATGTAACGCCGTATGCTCACGGGGTGATTACAGAACGTTTGCCTCATGCAGAATCCAACTCGTTTGTTCCCCCGGATTGGGCTTTACAGCATCCCCAGGATTACCTGGAGGTGCTTTACCGTTCCATTCCGGCTGTCCTTCAGGCGGCCGGCGTATCGGCGGAGCAGGTGATTGGGTTAGGAATTGATTTCACTTCATGCACGATGCTGCCGGTCGATGCTGCTTTTGAGCCGCTCTGTCTCAAAGCGGAATATTCGAATCATCCCCACGCTTGGGTTAAGTTATGGAAGCATCATAGTACCCAAGAGGAAACGGACTTATTAAATCGTATCACTCTGGAACGCAATGAACCTTGGTTAAAACGATATGGGGGGAAGATCTCCTCGGAATGGATGCTGCCCAAATGTCTTCAAATACTCCATGAAGCCCCTGAGATTTACCGGGATGCAGCTTATTTTATTGAAGCGGGAGATTGGATTGTCGCCAAGCTGATTGGTCAGTTGAAACGCAGCGGCTGTATGGCCGGATTCAAGTCGTTTTGGCATGAGGCCGAAGGGTATCCGGCTCCCGATTTTTTTGCGGCAGTAGACCCTCGCCTCCAATCGATTACCGATACCAAATTAAGCGGTGAAGTAGTGCCGCTAGGAAATCAGGCGGGGACGCTTCTGCCTCATATGGCTGCAAGACTTGGGTTAACTCCCGACCTTCCGGTAGCCATATCGATGATTGATGCCCACGCGGCGGTTCTGGGCACCGGAGTATGCACCCCCGGGAAATTAGTTATGGTCATGGGTACTTCAACTTGTCACTTAATGTTATCGGAGAAGGAAATCTGTGTTCCAGGCATCAGCGGTGTTGTTAAAGATAGTATCATTCCAGGTCTTTACGGGTATGAAGCGGGCCAATCGGCTGTAGGCGATATATTTGCTTGGTTTATGAAACAAGGGATTCCGGTTCAAATCATCGAAGAGGCTGCAAAAGCACAAATGTCCGTTCAGGATTGGATGGAGCGGCTGGCGTCTGAACTGAAGCCTGGAGAAAGCGGGATTCTTGCGCTGGACTGGCATAACGGCAATCGTTCTCCGCTGGATGATGCTGAGTTAACAGGTGCGATATTCGGTATGACGCTGCGCACTCGACCTCATGAAATTTACCGGGCGCTGCTTGAAGCGACGGCATTCGGTGCACGCAGCATCATGGAAACATTTCGAAACAATGAATTGCCGGTCCATGAGCTTTATGCCGCCGGGGGCATACCTCAGCGCAACCGATTGCTAATGCAAATTTATTCCGATGTGATGAACATGGAAATCAAGGTGGCCGACTCTCCGTTTACACCGGCCATTGGCGCGGCTATTCTGGGCTCCGTAGCAGCAGGAGAGGCCAGGGGCGGATATAAAACCATTCAGGACGCAACGGCGGTCATGGGGAAAACGAAAAGCGGGGTGTTCAAGCCGATTCCCGAGCATGTTTCCATTTACGAGGCGCTTTATAAGGAATACAGCACACTGAAGACATATTTTGGCGAGGGCGGCAATGACGTGTTAAAGCGTCTGAAAAGGATGAAATGATTGTCGCAAGTACGGGCATGGCTGCATTCGAGCACGCCTTGCACGGACAAGCCAATCCGTCATCGTAGCGCAAGCCTTCTTTCTGCGAAAGCGGGGAGGGGCTTTTTCTTTTTCATACGATTCATATGAATTTACGTTCGGTTTCGTCTCGTTATTGAGCATATGTGTCTGCATCCCGCAGGCAAATAATTATTTATGATAATACCATAGCAGCGAGAAAGACGAGTGTAAGAAGGAGGCATGTAAAGTGAAAATAATGGGGACTTGAGACTGCTTGGGCGGAGACGAAGGGGACGCAACTTTTTTGAAATCGAATTGTAAGCGTTTTAATTAAAGGAGGTATGTACAGATGGCGCTTAGCAAAATCCAGGTCGAACAGCATTCCAAAATTCAAGCGCTTCTCGCAAGCGCGGAAACGATCGGAAAGATCGCGGAAGCGGAAGCCATTGAGGCGGATCGCAATGCCCGCTTCTCCCCACGCGTGGCGAAGGCGATCGAGGAAGCCGGGTTTCACAAGATCATGCGGCCCAAAAAGTACGGAGGGCTGCAGATCGATCTCAAGACGTACGCGAAGATCATTCGAACCGTGTCCCGTTACAGCGTGCCTGCGGGGTGGCTCGTTTACTTCTACTCCGTCCATGAGCTTTGGGCCGCGTATCTTCCTCCGAATGGCAGGGACGAGATTTTGGGTGGCGGAGAACTGCTGGCCGATGTTGTCGCTCCCATCGGACGCGTGGAGAAGGATGGAGAAGGATTCCGCCTATACGGGCAGTGGAATTTTTGCAGCGGGGTGCTCTGGAGCGGTTGGATCGGGCTCGGAGCCATGATGGAACTGCCGGACGGACAGGGACCCGAATATTGCTTGCTGGCGCTTCCGAAGTCGGATGTCAAAATCGTTGAGAATTGGGACACGATCGGTCTTCGTTCCTCGGGCAGCAACGGAGTTTTAGTGGACGGCGCTTATGTGCCGCCGCATCGCATTTTTCCTGCCGGACGGGTCATGGCCTCCGGAACGCCGGCCGGCGGCGAATACGATCCGAACGATCCGGTGTATCGCATGCCGTTTATGCCGCTTTTTCTCCTGGGATTCCCTATTGTCGCTCTGGGCGGCCTGGATCGGATTTTGTCTCTCTTTTACGAACGCACGGAGAAACGTGTCCGCGTCTTCAAGTTGGGAGCGAAGGAGAAGGAGTCTTCCGGCAGCCAGCGGTTTCTGGCCGAGATGAAGATGCAGCACCACGCACTGGAGGGAATCGTGGACAGTTACGTCCGTCAGTTGGAAGAATGTCAGGTGGAAGGAAAAACGGTCATGAACGATGAAGAACGGGAGCGGATGTTCGCCATGCGGGGTTACGTCGCGAGGTCCGTTTCTGAATTAACGCTTCGGGCGATGCTCACCTTGGGCGGAACATCCATCTTCAAGGGCGATCCGGTGGAGCTGTTTACAAGAGATCTGATTGCGTTGGCGGCTCACCCGAATCATTTGTATGAGGATGCCATGGCCGCTTACGGACGAACCATGTTCGGCCTGCCGGGGGACCCGGTCTGGTAATAAGCGTCTTACTGTCGAAGGCAGACACTTACTATATATAAAACAAGGAGGCAATTCAAATGCAAAAAGAACCTATGTTTGATGTCCATCAGTTGGCCCATGTGGAAATTTTCAGCCCGAAGCCGGATGAAACGTTGTGGTTTTTCAAGGAACTTCTCGGGATGGAAGAGACCGTACGCAAAGGCCAGTCCGTATACTTGAGAGCCTATGAAGATTTCTATCACCATACGCTGAAAATTACGGAAGCGAAGGAACCCGGACTCGGTCACGTCGCATGGAGAACGTCCTCGCCTCAGGCGCTGGAGCGCCGCGTTAAAGCGATTCAGGCGACTGGACTTGGCAAAGGCTGGTTGGAAGACGAAGAAGGCCACGGAGCCGCGTATCAATTCATAACGCCGGACGGGCATAAGATGGAACTTCTATGGGAGGTAGAGTACTGGCAGGCGCCCGAGCATCTGAAGACGCCGCTTCTTAACCGTCCGCAAAAGCGTCCGACCCGCGGCGTGCCGGTACGCCGCCTCGACCACGTAAACTTAATGGCGCACGAAATGAAGCCGAACGTAGATTTTTTGATGGATCAGCTTGGCTTCAATCTGCGAGAGCATATCCGTCTGAACAACGGTAACGATGCCGCGGCCTGGCTGAGCGTGAGTCCGCTTGTGCATGAGATTGCGATGATGGGAGACCCGCTTGGCGGCAAAGCGCGCATGCACCATATATGCTACTGGTACGGGTTCCCGCAAAACATTTCGGATATTTGCGACGTATTCATCGAGAACGGCATAAAGATCGATGCGGGACCGGGTAAACACGGGATCAGCCAAGCGTATTTCTTGTATGTAATTGAACCGGGCGGAAACCGCGTGGAGCTGTTTGGCGATCCGGGTTACTTGATTTTCGATCCGGCCTGGAAGCCGATCACCTGGAAGGAAGAGGATTTGGCCAAGGGCATCATCTGGTTCGGCTCTCAGCTTCCGCAGGAATTCTTCATGTACGGCACGCCTGTCATTGACAACACACAAGAAGTGGCCAGCACGAAATAAATCTTCCGATCCGAAAAGCATTGCCGCTGCGTGGTAATGCTTTTCGGTCATCAGACTACCTTAATTGAAGGAGTTGAACGGTATGGATGATCGCTCGTTTCGGAACGCTATGGGCCAATTCGTAACCGGGGTTACTGTTATTACGACGAACGTCGGGGATGAAACGCACGGCATGACGGCCAACGCATTTCTGTCCGTTTCTTTAAACCCGAAGCTGGTTCTCGTATCGATCGGAGAGAAGGCCAAGATGCTTCAAAAAATCAAGGACGCGGGACATTACGCGGTCAATTTCCTGGCGGAGGACCATCAGGAAATCTCCATGTTGTTTGCAGGACAAATCAAAGACGGGCGCTCCGTCGATTTCGAATGGCTGAACGGAATGCCGGTCATTCCCGGAGCGATCGGACGGGTCACATGCCAAGTCGTAAACGAATATGTCGTTGGCGATCATACGTTTTTTGTCGGTGAGGTTACAGGCATCGAACTGAACGACGGCGCCCCCCTGATTTATTTCCAAGGCAAGTACCGCGAGCTTGCGTCGATGAATGAAAACGAAACATTGCGAATATAAAGGAGGTTAGAGATGGCTGCTCCATTCGAATACACGGTGATTCCCCCGAAAGCGATCGAATCGGGGAAGACGTATCCGGCCGTTTTCGCTCTTCACGGGATTGGTTATACCGAGAAAGATATGCTGTCCGTTATTGAGCCGCTGAAAGGCGAGCTGTTCTTGATCGGCATTCGCGGTCATCTACCTTACGAGGCGGGACACGCCTATTATTATTTGAAGAGCTTCGGCAATCCGGAGCGTGACTTGTTTGACCGCAGCGTGGAAATGCTGCAGCACTTCATAGACGATGCCGTCCGTCGCTTTCCTATCGACCCGAGACAAGTCTATTTGATCGGCTTCAGCCAAGGAGCCATCTTGAGCTTGACCTTGGCTCTAACGCTCGGCAGTAAAGTCAAAGGCGTGATTGCAATGAACGGGTACATTCCATCCTTCGTAAAGGAGGAGTACGTTATTCTGCCGGCCGGTCATCTGTCCGTCTTTCTTTCTGACGGCGATTGCGATCCGATCTTTCCCCCTTCAGTAGGAGCGGAGAGTCATCAATACCTCAAAGACAAAGTCGAACGCATCCAGTATGTAACGTATTCCGCGGCACACGAAATTACCGACCGGAATAAAGCGGACGTCGTGGCCTGGATTGAGAAGGAGATTGCGCGTTAGGCGAATTAGGCGGCCCTCATCGGAGGGCCGTTTTCGTTAATGATTGTCCTGGCTATGGCTTTGGCCGGCGTGCGATGGAGTTTCGTACGATTCGTACGGAAAGATCATCTGCAGCCCCGGTATTCCCGCACAAATCGGCGTATTTTCAAGAACGGAGATGGTGTATAATTCGCCAGAGAATCAAAAACGTAGTACAATGATTATTGAATACGCTTACAATGGGAAAGCATCAAATGCTTTCCATCGTAAACATGCAGAATCATCATTGCCAACTTTCAGTAAGGTGGGGAGATTATGAGGTCTGCTGATTTAAAGTTAAACGAGTTTTACAAAACGTCCTTCGATGCCGATCCCCGTTACGAGAAGATGATATCGATCCCAACGTCGGCGATCGGCACGCTGCGCAAGGAATTGATCGAAACGATCGGTCCGGAACGAATGAAAGGCTTTTTGATGCGATATGGCTGGCATTGCGGCGTCAGCGATGCACTGAAAATGAAGCAATTGGCTTGGGACGACCCGGCCGAAGCGCTGCTTGCCGGACCCAGGATGCACATTTTGCACGGGAACCTGGAAGAAGTGATCATTCTGCAGAACGACTTCGATTTCGAGAAAAAGGCGATGCATATGGAAGCGCTCTGGCGGAACTCCTATGAGGCCAAGGAGCATCTTGAGAAATTCGGGAAGGGCGGTCATCCGCAATGCCACACTCTGGTCGGCTATGCCAGCGGGTATTTGTCCACCATTATAGGCGAGAAAGTCATCGTCATCGAGCAAAGCTGTCAAGCCATGGGGAACGACTGCTGCTTCCCGATTTGCAAGACCGTGAAAGAGTGGAACGGCAAAGCGGACGACGTGTTGAAATATTATGAGCCTGACAGCTTGATCAACGAATTGGACCGGATGTTCGAGAAGCTGAGGATTGAACGGGACAATTTGAACAGAACGTACCAAGTGCACGAAAAATTAATGAATGAAGTGCTGCGGGAGAAGGATCTGTCGTCGATTGCCAAGGTGCTGTTTCAAACGACGGGCATTCCCGTGCTGATCGAGGATAAGCATCAAACGGTATTGGCGATGTCCGGGATTGAACAGCATGAGTTAGCGGAGCGTCAAATCAAAGGCTTGTCGGGTATTACGCGGACGGAATGTTTGTCGGTGAAGAATACGTGTTACCTGGTGACGCCTATTTTTTTGCAGCGGAATATTGTGGGGTATTGCTATTTTCTTTACGACAACGGACTGCCCCAGGAAGTCGATTGGATGATTCTGGAGCGTGCCGCCGTCACGTGTTCCATGTATCTGTTAAATGAGCGAACCCGCTTGATGGCGGAGCAGCGGATGAAGGGCAGTTTTCTGGATGAGATGATCTCCGGTCATCTCTGCCGGGAAGAATTCATGCGCCGGGCGCAATATTTCGAATTTGATGTGCGGCCTCCGTTTTTTATGGTGACGCTGCACGAGAAATCGAAAAAGCTGTCCTCAAGATATCCCCTTGATTTCAACGACGAGCTTGTAAACAGCTTATACAACTTCTGCAGAGACCGCCAAATCAACAACCTCATAGCAGATAAGTCCGGGAAGACAGCGCTGCTGTTCTCGGAAACGGCCTTAACGGAACGAGGGTATACGAAACGCGATGTAAGCAAAAAAATCGTGGAGTGTTTGCAGCAAAAGTATCCTCATTTGGACTTTAAGGCGGGCGTAAGCTCCTCCTCGGAACGGCTGGAAGAAATCGGGCAGCTTTTTGAAGAAAGCTTGGCCGCGCTGAAAATTACGAACCCGAAATCGTGCGTCGTTCATTACGACAGCCTGGGCATCGAGGGGGTCTTGTTCCAGGCCAGCAACGTGAATTTGATCGAGAAATTCGTCGACAAAAGACTGGGCAAGCTGATCCGGGAAGATCGGCATAAGGACATGGAACTGACGAAGACACTGTACCATTACGTCAGCAACGGCTGCAACGTCCACAAGACGTCCCGCAAGATGAATATTTCTATCAGCGGATTGAGATATCGCCTTCAACGGTTGAACGAGATTCTGGAGTGCGACATCAACCGGCCGGCCGTTACGTATCAAATCTATTTAGCGCTTCAATCGATGATTGCATTAGGAGAATTGGATATGAACCTGGAGCTTGAAGAATTGTGAATCGCTTTTAGCCCGGCCGATCGCGTCGTGATTGTTTTTTCGGGAAGGTTGTCGCCGGCGCGTTCGTACCTTTCATACGAAGAATGCCGCGATTTGGGCGGAAATCCAATAGGAATCGTCTGCTTACTTTGATCACGCCCTGTATTATGATCGGATTGTACGCACCGACGATGATTTTCATTAAAAGGGGGACGATACATGGTGCATTCCTTTGCAAAAGCGGCCGCGTATGCGGACCACCTGGCTGCTGCGGAACAAACGTTAGCCGGCGCCGCGCCGCTGACGGAGCTGGATCCGGAGCTTACGGTCGAGCAGGCGTATCTGGTGCAGCTGGAGACGATCGGGCGAAGAGTGGCCGGCGGAGCGAAAATCGTCGGCAAGAAGATCGGGCTGACCTCGCTTGCCATGCAGAAGCTGCTGGGCGTCGATCAACCGGACTACGGCCATTTGTTAGACGATATGGCCGTTGAGAATAACGGAGACATCCCGGCGGGACGGCTGCTGCAGCCGAAGGTGGAGGCGGAGATCGCGTTTGTTTTAAAAAAAGACCTGGCGGGCCCGAACGTAACGGCTGCCGATGTGCTGCTCGCCACCCAATACGTCTTGCCCGCTTTGGAAATCGTGGACAGCCGCATCGCGGATTGGAAGATCAAGCTGCAGGATACGGTGGCGGATAATGCTTCCTCGGGGCTGTTTGTGCTTGGCGGCAAGCCGGTGAGGGTCGATGAAGTCGATTTGCCGCGTCTCGGGATGGCGTTGTACAAGAACGGCAGCCTCGTCAATACGGGGGTCGGCGCGGCGGCGCTGGGGAATCCGGCATACTGCGCCGCTTGGTTGGCCAACAAGCTGCATGAGTTCGGGATTACGCTGAAGGCGGGAGAGGTGATTTTATCCGGAGCCCTCTCGGCCGCTGTGAACGCGGAGCCCGGGGATACGTTCTCCGCGAGGATTGCCTGTCTCGGACAAGTCGGCGTTTCATTTCGATGATCGGGGGATGGGATATGACAAAACTGAAAGCGGCTATTCTGGGTTCCGGCAATATTGGGACTGATCTTATGATGAAGCTGAGAAGCTCGCCTGTGCTGGAATTGACGGCCATGATCGGGATCGATCCGCTGTCGGACGGTTTAAAACGGGCGCAGGAACGAGGATACGCCACCTTTAGCAGGGGCTTGAAAGCGTTTCTTGAAGAGGCTCCGGATATGGCGGATATCGTCTTTGACGCCACCTCCGCCAAAGCGCACATTCGGCACGCCAGGATGCTTAAGGAAATGGGGAAAATCGCCATTAATTTGACGCCTGCCGCGGTGGGATCTTATGTCATCCCGTCTGTCAATCTGACTGAGCATCTGAAGGCGGAGAACATCAATTTGATCACCTGCGGCGGGCAAGCGACGATTCCGATTATTCATGCGATCGGCAAAGTCGTTCCGGTCAGCTACGGAGAGATCGTGGCAACCATCTCTTCCCGGAGCGCGGGTCCGGGGACAAGGGCCAATATCGACGAGTTTACGGAGACGACCTCTCATGGCATTCAGCTCATCGGAGGGGCAAAGCGCGGAAAGGCCATTATCATCCTAAATCCCGCCGAACCGCCGGTCATGATGCGGGACACCGTCTATGCGCTGGTCGAAGGGCAGGCGGACGCGTCGGCGATCGCCGCTTCCATTGCCGAAACGGTCGACTATATCCGGTCGTACGTGCCCGGCTATCGGCTGAGAACCGAGCCCATCATTGACGGCAATAAGGTATCGGTGTTTCTCGAGGTCGAGGGCGCGGGGGATTATTTGCCTTCCTATTCCGGCAATCTCGATATTATGACGGCGTCGGCTGTGAAGGTTGCGGAGGAAGTGGCGAAGAACCGGCTGTCCGAAGCCGCCGTATCATGAATCCGGGTCCGAGGGAGGAAGAGGGATTGAAGACGAATCAACGGATTACGATCACCGAGGTGGCGCTTCGCGACGGCAGCCATGCGATCAACCATCAATATACGGCAGATCAAGTGATCAGCATAGCGAAAGCGCTCGATGAAGCGAACGTTCCTTATATTGAAATATCCCACGGCGACGGACTTGCCGGGTCATCGCTGCAATACGGATTGTCGCGGACGAACGAGATGGAATTGATCGAAGCGGCCGTTTCTGTTTGTACCGCGTCGAAGATCGGAGTGCTGCTGCTCCCGGGGATCGGAACGATTCGCCATTTGAACGAGGCGGCGAAGTTGGGGATCGGCATGGCACGCATCGCCACCCACGTCACGGAGGCGGACATTTCCGCACAGCATATCGCAAGGTCTAAGGAGCTCGGGCTGCACACCGTCGGCTTTCTCATGATGTCGCATATGGCCCCGCCCCGGTTGCTCGCCGAACAAGCGAAATTAATGGAAAGCTACGGGGCGGATACCGTCTACGTGGTCGATTCGGCCGGAGCGCTGCTGCCCCATCAGGTGACGGAGCGAATCCGCGCGCTCACGCAGTCGCTCTCCGTTCCGGTTGGGTTTCACGGGCATAATAATTTGTCCCTTGCGATGGGAAATACGCTGGCGGCGATTGAGGCGGGCGCGACCTGGATTGACGGCAGCGTCCGCTGTCTCGGCGCAGGCGCCGGCAATACCCAGACGGAAGTGCTGGTCGCGGTGCTGGACCGTTTGGGCATCGAAACCGGCATCGACGTTTATAAAATCATGGATTTGGCGGAGGAGATCGTTGCGCCGATTCTGCTGAAGCCGCAGGAAATTACAAGAGGCAGTCTTATCCTCGGTTATGCGGGGGTGTACTCCAGCTTCCTGCTTCATGCGGAACGGGCGGCGGAGAAATTCGGGCTTGATGCCAGAGACATTCTGTTGGAAATCGGAAGACACAAGGCGGTAGGCGGGCAGGAGGATATGATTATGAGCGTTGCGGCCGAACTGGCGAAAGGAAAGCGGGAAGCGCCGGTTTAGGATGGGGGGATGTCCATGAATCCAAGTGGTTATGAGGAAATGGCCTTGTTTTTAATCGAGTCGGAGGTCGGCAAACGAGAAGTCGAGCGGTTTACCAAGCGGCGGCCCGAATTGACGGTGGAAGACGGCTACCGCATTCAGGAAGCGCTCATCGCCCGAAAGCTGGAGCAGGGCTATCGGGTGATCGGGCCCAAGATGGGGCTGACGAGCCGGGCGAAGATGAAGCAAATGAACGTTGAAGAGCCGATTTACGGATTCATTTTTGATTATATGGTCGTGGAAGGCGATGTGCTTCGACTCGATGAGCTGATCCATCCGAAGGTGGAAGCGGAAATCGCGTTTGTGCTGGCAGCGGACGTACAGGGACCGGGAGTGACGGCTGCGCAGGTGTTGGCGGCGACGGAATATGTCGTGCCTGCGCTGGAGATCATTGACAGCCGATATGAGGACTTCCAGTTTGCGCTGCCGGATGTCGTAGCGGACAACGCTTCGTCGTCTCGCGTGTTTATCGGCTCGGGCTTCAGAAGTCCCGTCGGCTTGGAGCTCGATTTGATCGGCGTTACGTTATCGATCAACGGAGAATGGAAGGACGCCGGAGCGGGAGCGGAAGTATTGGGCCATCCGGCCGAATCGGTGGCGATGCTGGCCAATATGTTATCCCGCAGAGGTCAGTCGTTAAAGGCGGGTCAGGTCATCCTGAGCGGCGGCATAACGGGTGCGCACACTTTGAAAGCCGGGGATACGGTCACGGCGATCTGGGACCGGCTGGGAACGATGCAATTCAGGGTGCAAGGTTGAAGTGCCGGCTTACATTCATATTATTTATCGGGGAGGTTGGCGTATGCAGGAGCAAGGATTGTATGACACGATCGGCGGTCATCGCGTGTATTATCATGAAGCCGGACAAGGGGAGCCGCTGCTTTTGATTCACGGTTCCGGGCCTGGGGTTTCGGCTTGGGCGAATTGGCGTTTGGTGTATCCGATTTTATCGAAGCATTATCACGTATACGCTCCGGATCTGATCGGCTTCGGCTCGTCGGAAAAACCCCCTTCGGCTCAATACGGGGTGGACGCGTGGGTGGAGCAGCTGATCGCATTCATTGAAGCGAAGCATATCGGGCCGACGTCGATCGTCGGTAATTCCCTCGGCGGCTGTCTTGCTCTGCATTTGGCCTATCGAAGGCCGGATCTGGTGAAAAAGCTGGTGCTAATGGGGAGCGTAGGTGTTTCCTTCCCTCTGACGGAAGGTCTGGACCGTGTGTGGGGCTATACGCCGGATCCGGAAACAATGAGACAGTTGATCCAAATTTTTTCCTATGACAAAAGCTTTGCCGAAAACAGCGATCTGGTGCATATGCGTTATCAAGCCACTTTGAACGAAGAAAACCAGTCGGCCTTCGCTTCGATGTTCCCCGCCCCGCGGCAGCGCCATATCGATGCGATGGCTTTAAAGGAGGATCAAATCAAACGGATCGATTGTCCGGTGCTGCTCGTGCACGGTCGGGAAGACGAAGTGATTCCGGTCGAACAGACCAGCTGGAAATTGGCGCAGCTGCTGCCGAATGCGGAGTTTCATATGTTTTCAACATGCGGACATTGGACGCAGATCGAAAAGACGAATTCGTTCTGCACATTGGTGGAATATTTTTTGCAAAAATAGATGCTTTATAACGGAAAAGAAGCCGCGCCGCAGGCTGCCGCGGGCGGCTTCATGGCGTGATCGCCCGTCCGTTGAATTGAAAAAAGGAAATGTGCAGTGTGAAGATCAGGCTGGGGCCCTGGTCTTTTTTTCGTTCCCGGCGGATCATTTTACAATCAAGATATTGGAAATTAATTTTCGATCGTTTATAATAAAAACCAGGTCCGTCGTCCTAGAAACAGGAGCGCGCGAGAAGCGGACTATTCCTCTTCATGAGGCCGAAAGGCTACCCGTCAGTCCCGGCAGCCGGCCCGGATAAGGGTGTCTTTCTTGGAGTATTGTGAACGCAATGATGATCATAACCCCCATCTTTGTGGAAGCCATGATCAGCCATTCTCAACTGGGCACTTGAATGGCTGGGAGCGAGTAGTGCAACCGACCCCATAATCTATAGGGTCGGTTTATTTTTTACAATGAATTTCGGTGGAGCCGAACCATTCCGGCGGCATCCTTCCAAATCAAATTTAACGGGTGATGAGAGATGAGAAATCAAGGTTCAAATCGTGTGTCCGTTTCACCAACATATCCTTTTTTGGAAAGCCCATTATTCGAAAAGGACGAGAAATTGAAAAATATTTTAAAGGAATTGGCCGATATCAGGCATGCTTTGGACCAGTCCTCCATTGTGGCCATAACCGACCCGCGCGGGATCATACTCTACGTTAATGAACAGTTTTGCAGAATCTCCCGATATGAAAGGGAAGAATTGCTTGGTCAGGACCATCGGATACTTAATTCCGGGTATCACTCCCGTGATTTTTTTAAGAACATGTGGGCCACCATCGGATCCGGAGATATTTGGCGGGGGGAAATACGGAATAAAGCCAAAGACGGATCATTCTATTGGGTAGATACGACCATCGTTCCTTTTTTAAATGAACAAGGAAGACCGTATCAATATGTTTCGATTCGAAATGATATCAGCCTCCGAAAACAAATGGAAGAAGAGATCAGGAAAAGCGAGGAAAGATACCGTTTAATCACCGAAAATTCGTCGGACCTGATTTCAATCATTGATGCGGAGGGGAATTTTTTGTATGTGTCTCCTTCCCACGAAAGCTTGTTAGGACACGATTTGGCTGATTTTGAATCCAGCCAAATCCTTCAATGGGTGCATGAAGAAGACCGCGAGACGGTCGTTGATGCGATTGAGAGCCGGCTGGCCGCAAGAAAAGAGTCTCCGCCGCTGGAGTTCCGGGTCCGTACGAGGGGCGGCAGCTATTGCTATATGGAAACCAAGATCAATCCGATCCTCAACCAATCGGGCGAAGTCAACAGCCTGACTCTGATTATGCGGGATATCACCGAACGGAAAAAGTCGGAACAAACGATTTACCATTTAGCTTACCACGATACATTGACGGATTTGCCGAACCGGAGATTATTTATGGATCGGTTGCGTAAAGAAGTCCATCAAGCTAAGCGCCGTCATTCGCAATTGGCCGTCATATTTCTTGACTTGGATCGGTTTAAATATATTAATGATTCGCTCGGTCATGAGGCCGGAGATCTTTTTCTCATCGAAGCAGCCAAAAGAATCAGTCATTGCATTCGTTCGAATGATATGGTCGCCCGATTGGGGGGCGATGAGTTTATCGTATTATTGACGAACCTGTCGAGTTCGGCGGAGGTCGAATCCATATCTCAAAGGATCCAAACCAGCCTCCAGGAACCGATCGAGCTGTTCGGGCAGCGCCATTGTATTTCTTGCAGCATGGGTATCGCCCTCTTTCCATCGGATGGGAGGGACCCGGATGAATTGTTAAAACGAGCGGATATGGCTCTATATGCTGTGAAGGATAGCGGCAGGAATGGAGTTTCATTCTTTCATTCGGATATGGAAGAGCGTTCTTTGGAACGCATCCTGTTGGAAAATGAACTGAAAAAGGCCATTCAATATGAGCAATTTCGTATTGATTATCAGCCCAAACTTGACCTTGCGACAGGGAAAGTAACCGGCATGGAAGCGCTTGTTCGTTGGGATCATCCCGAATTAGGGAGGATCGCGCCGAATAAATTCATACCTATAGCCGAAGAAACCGGATTAATCATTCCTTTGGGAGAATGGGTTCTTCGCCGAGGATGTGAGCAAAATAAACATTGGCAGGATCAAGGATACCCTCCGTTAAAAGTTTCCGTGAATTTGTCTGCCCGACAATTCTATCAACCTGACCTGTTGGACATGATCAGCAGGATATTGAAGGATACCGGACTGGAACCGCAATGGCTGGAACTTGAGGTTACAGAAAGTATTTTTGCGGACATAGACAATGCGGCAGCGATTCTGCAGGAAATCAGGAATTTAGGCGTTCATACGTCTATCGATGATTTTGGAACGGGATACAGTTCATTCAGTTATATCAAGAATCTTCCCATAGACACCTTGAAAATCGATGCTTCTTTCATCCGGGATATTCACCGGAATAAGGAAAGCCATGCGATTGTAAAGGCGATACTGACCATTGCCCAAACGTTAAATCTAAGCGTGATTGCCGAGGGAGTTGAAATTCCGGAGCAGCTGGCCGTTTTGAATGAGGACGGATGCGGTCACGGGCAGGGCTTTCTATTCAGCAAACCGTTGTCCAGTCAGGATTTTGAGAACTATTTGAAAGATTTGCCGATAACCACTTAGGCATTGTACCTATTTCTCCCCTATGCGGGTGAACAGGTCAAAGAGACCAAGAAAACGAATGCATTGGCCGAAGAGGGGATTCCCCTCTTTTTTGTTTTCATCGTATTTTTTAAAGCCAAATGAGGGACTGGGGTGTCTAATAAGTGAAACCGGGAGGAGGGAGACGACATTTGGATACCATCAACCTTGTCCAAAAGGCGCAAAAGGGTGATGAAACGGCCTATTTGGAACTTTTTAGGCAGTATGAGGAACGGATTTACCGCATGGCTTTTGTCTATGTGAAAAATCAGGAAGATGCTTTGGATGTAGTCCAGGAAACGGCTTATCGCTCATTTAAATCGATAAAGACTTTAAAGCAACCGCAATATTTTAAGACCTGGCTTACAAAAATCGCCATTCGTTGTTCTTTAGACTTACTACGCCAGCGAACCAAGGTGATTCACTTTGAACCGCGGAAATGGGATTGCGTACGGACGGAAAACGAAGATGATGTAACGATCTCCATTATGCTGGATGATGTCATCGAGAAATTGGATGAAACGGAAAAAAGCATCATCTTGTTAAGATTCTATCAGGATTACACCATCAAGGATGCAGCAGAGATGCTGGAGCTTCCATTAGGAACAGCCAAAACGGTTTTGTATCGGGCATTGGATAAACTTCGCGGGATGTGCGGGGAGGCGGAAGCGAATGGGAAATAACATCAAGAAGGAAATGGATAAAATAGAAATCCCGGCGGAGCTTCATCAAAGAAGTGTACTCGGTGTTCAAAAAGCAAAGCAGGAACTTGCCGGGCAAAGAGATGGGAGCGGTATGGGAATGAAACGGTTATGGCAAGGAATTGGGGGCGTCATCGCCGCTTCCGCCTTGGTCTTTGCATTAATGATGGCAGTTGAACCCGGCCTTGCATCATCCGTTAAGGGATACTTTAAAGATATAGTAAACGGGAGAGGGGCAGTAACGGGTACGGAATATAGGCAAGCGACCGATGAAATCAAGGTTGAACTTGGCGAGCCTGATATGAATGCAGAGAACGCCGTTGTGCCGCTGACCGTAACCATACTTCACGGAACCAGTGTACCTTATCGTGAGATCGAGGTGGTCTCGTTGGGGGAATTCACGATTGTCGGAAGCTCGGGTGAAATGTTGGATGACAAGGAAGTGACCGTTCAAGCGATAACGGATCAGGACTACAGCTTCGAGATCCGGGATTCCAGTAAACTTTTATCGGAAGCTGTACCCGACGACAATAGCAGTAAAAAATTTCAAGCCCGTCTGATCATACCAAGAGATATTTTTGAACGAAATGATCATCTTGCGTTAAGAATTCATTCTTTTTATGGGCATAAAAAGGGCGATGCGCCGTTGGAAATAAAGGGGGAGTGGGAAGCGCAAATTAAATTACAGGAGTCATAACAGGGATGATGATTTCGCTAATAAAGGCAATCGTTTAACGGAATGAGTTAATCCATAAGGCTTTGGACTGTGCACTTAACAATGGTTAGGAAATCATTGAGATGTAAAGAGGGGAATACCCCTCTTTTTTGTTTGGATTGTTCATGCCGTCAAACGTTTGGAATATCGTGTCAACTCGAGGATATTTGATGTTCCCAGTGAACAAAATAAAACAATCAGGTAATGGGGCTCGAAGCGGTCTATCCGAAGCGAACCTGAGCAAGCGTCTCCACGCCACCTATACTCGCCCCTACCTGCTCTTCTGCAAGCCGGAAATCATGAACAGCGACCAGGGCTCTCACTTCACATAAACGAATTCGAAGACCCTCGCGCGTTGCGTCAAGGGATAGCTCGTTATATCCAATTTTACAACGGGGAACGTCCTCACCAGTCCCTCGGCGAGGCAAGGCCCATAAGGAGGTTTTCACCATGACTCAATCGATTGAGCGTGCAAACATGCGACGCATCACAAGCAACATCTTCAAAGGATCGGTTGGAAATCTGATCGAATGGTACGACTGGTACGTATATGCAGCTTTCGCCGTGTATTTCTCGTCTGAGTTCTTCCCGAAGGGAGACCCGACCAGCCAACTGCTCAACACGGCGGCAATCTTCGCCGTCGGCTTCCTGATGCGCCCATTAGGGAGCCTGCTGCTGGGCCGCTACGCCGATCGTTATGGCCGCCGTGCCGCGCTGACGCTTTCCATCACCGTCATGGCCAGTGGCTCCCTGATCATTGCCTGTACTCCAAGCTATGGCACCATTGGCGTGCTGGCCCCCATTATTCTGGTGCTTGCACGCTTGCTCCAAGGGTTGTCGCTGGGCGGAGAATATGGAACCTCGGCAACCTACCTGTCCGAGATGGCCAGCAGCGGCCGCCGCGGCTTCTACTCGAGCTTCCAGTACGTCACGCTTATTGCCGGACAGCTGGTGGCGCTGGGCGTCCAGATCATCCTCCAGCAAATACTCAGCGAACCCGATATGAAATCCTGGGGCTGGCGTATTCCCTTCTTCATCGGAGCCGTTGGAGCATTAGCCGTATTGTGGCTGCGCCGCACGATGGACGAATCGGAGCAATTCTCCAAAATGGGATCTGAAAGCAGGCAGCGTGCCGGAACCATTCGGACCCTGATGAAACACCCCAAGGCGGTGTTGACAGTGGTCGGACTAACGCTTGGAGGAACCGTCGCTTTCTATACCTATACGACGTATTTGCAGAAGTTCATGGTGAATACGGTGGGCCTCAGCAAGGAGGTCGTCAGCTGGATCAACTTTATTGCCCTGCTGGTATTCGTCGTGCTTCAACCGCTCGCGGGCCTGCTATCGGACCGGATCGGCCGGCGCCCGCTATTGATTAGTTTCGGTATCCTCGGAACGCTGCTGACCGTGCCGCTGTTCCTGATCTTGGAGCAGATGAAGAACCCTATCGGAGCATTTTTCCTCATGCTGGCAGGTCTCATCATTGTCACCGGCTATACTTCCATCAATGCGATCGTGAAAGCCGAACTGTTCCCGACCGAAATCCGCGCCCTTGGCGTGGGATTCCCTTACGCAATTACCGTTGCGGTGTTCGGAGGGACGGCGGAGTTCATCGCGTTATGGTTCAAGAGCATTGGAGCCGAGTCGCTTTTCTATTTCTACGTAGCCGCCTGCATTTTCGTGAGCTTCATCGTCTACTGGCGTATGGATGAGTCTTCCAAACATTCCCGTATCGAAGCTGAGCTCGACGGTAAAAGGGGCTAGCTGTCCGCGAACCTGGCTCAGGCACTCTGAAGCTACAATAAGTGGGCTCAAAGCGCCCCGTCAAAGGCCAGCCTTTTATTTTCTTAAAGACATTCAAAGCAGTCGCCGCGGCGGCTGCTTTTTCAGTGAAAGAAAAGACGGCGATTCCGGTGACCGGATGCTTCCCGGGGCAGATTCTTCTAGAATTTATGCATTTATTAATATATCTGATCAATCTTATAAGGTTATTCTAATTGACCTGCACCGCCAGCTGTGATAGGTTCAGAATAGTAGGAAATTATTAAGATGTGTATACTGGGAATTTCATATCATTTGGAAGCTTTGCGAGGTGGATATTGTTGAAACTGGAAGTAACAAACAGCCCTTTTAATCAGGAGCAAGTAGAACTGCTCAATCGCGTTCTGCCTCTGCTGACGGAAGCACAGCGTATCTGGCTGAGCGGATATCTTACGGCTCTTCAAGGTTCGGCGGCCGCAGTGACGCCTGTTCCTGCGCCGCTGGCGGCTTTGCCGGCGAATGAAGCGGTCGTTTCCAAGGAGGTTACCGTACTCTTCGGATCGCAGACAGGCAACAGTCAAGGATTGGCGAAGAAGCTGTCCAAGAAACTGGAAGAGCGGGGCTTTCAGGTATCGCTCTCTTCGATGGCCGACTTCAAGCCGAATAGCTTAAAGAAGGTCCAAAACCTGCTCATTGTGGTGAGCACCCACGGGGAAGGAGAGCCGCCGGATAACGCGATTGCTTTCTATGAGTTCCTTTACAGCAAGAGAGCGCCCCAATTGGAGGGCACGCAGTTTTCCGTGCTCGCGCTCGGAGATACGTCCTATGAATTTTTCTGTCAAACGGGCAAGGATTTCGACAAGCGCCTGGAAGAGCTGGGCGCAAGGCGGCTTACCCCGCGCGTCGACTGCGACGTGGACTTTGAAGAGCCTGCAGCAGAGTGGATGAACCGCGTCCTGGAATCCCTCAGCGGTGCATCGGCGGCCCCGGCCGTCGCAAGTGCAGCCGGCGCGGCGGTCGTGAGCGGGACGGAAACGGAATATTCGAGATCGAATCCGTTCCATGCCGAGGTTCTTGAAAATTTGAATCTGAACGGCCGCGGATCGGAGCGGGAAACTCGCCACGTTGAGCTGTCCCTTGAGGGATCCAATCTTCAGTATGAACCGGGCGACAGCCTGGGCATCTATCCGGAGAATCATCCCCGCCTTGTGGATGAATTGATCGAAGCGATGGGCTGGAAGGCAGAGGAGCCCGTTGCCATTAATAAGAATGGCGAGGAGCGGCCATTGCGGGAGGCGCTGCTTCGTAATTATGAAATCACCGTTCTGACCAAGCCGTTGCTGGAGCAAGCGGCAAAGCTGACTTCGAACCAGGAGCTGAAAAAGCTTCTGGAGGCGGGACGCGAACAAGAGCTCAGAGCGTATCTCAACGGGCGGGATCTGTTGGATCTGGTACAGGATTACTCGCTTAAAGGTGTGCCTGCGGGCGAATTCGTATCGATCCTTCGGAAGATGCCTGCCCGTCTGTACTCGATCGCGAGCAGCCCGAAAGCGTACCCGGGTGAGGTACACCTGACGGTCCGCGCGGTTCGCTACGAGGCTCATGGACGAAACCGGTACGGCGTCTGCTCCGTTCAGCTTGCTGAGCGGGTACAGCCGGGGGATACGCTGCCTGTGTACATTCAGCATAACCCGAACTTCAAGCTTCCGGAGAATCCGGATACGCCGATCATTATGATTGGACCGGGTACCGGGGTCGCTCCGTTCAGGGCCTTCCTCGGAGAACGGGAGGAGATCGGAGCCGAAGGCAAAACATGGCTGTTCTACGGCGATCAGCATTTCTCCACGGACTTCCTTTATCAGATCGAATGGCAGCGTTGGCTGAAGGAGGGCGTGCTGACACGTATGGATGTCGCGTTCTCCCGCGATACCGACAAGAAGGTGTACGTACAGCACCGTATGCTTGAAAAGAGCCGGGACCTCTACCAATGGCTTGAGGAAGGAGCCTGTGTGTATGTCTGTGGCGACGAGAAGAAGATGGCGCATGACGTCCATGCGGCTCTGATCACGATCCTCGAAAAAGAGGGAGGCTTGGGCCCTGAGGAAGCCGCGGAATATTTGACCCGTATGCAACAGCAGAAACGTTATCAGCGGGATGTTTATTAAGTCCGAGTCCCGAAGATCGCGAGAGGAGAAAATCCAACATGTCAGAAAATAATTTACTATCACCGAACAGTGCGCCGCACAGTGATGTAGAGGAAATTAAGAAAAGAAGCAATTATTTGCGGGGAAGCCTTGCAGAAACGCTGGAAGATGTGATCACAGGCTCCATACCCGAAGACGATAACCGGTTGATGAAATTTCATGGCAGCTACATGCAGGACGACAGGGATTTGCGCAACGAACGGCAGAAGCAGAAACTGGAGCCGGCTTATCAGTTCATGGTGCGCGTGCGTGCGCCAGGCGGGGTGGTTACGTCTGATCAGTGGTTGATGATGGACCGCATCGCGCAGAAATATGCGAACGGAACGATTCGATTGACGACGCGTCAGTCCTTCCAGCTGCATGGCGTACTCAAATGGAACATGAAGAATACGATACGGGAAGTCAACGATGCGCTGCTGAGCACGCTAGCCGCTTGCGGCGACGTAAACCGCAACGTCATGTGCAACCCGAATCCGTACCAGTCGGCGGTTCACTCCGAAGTATACGAGTGGGCCCGCCGGATCAGCGAGCACCTCAATCCCCGGACCAGAGCCTACCACGAGATCTGGCTTGACGGGGAAAAAGTGGTGGATAGCCGGGATAACGGGGGAGAGCAGGAGCCGATATACGGGCCTGTCTATCTGCCCCGGAAGTTTAAAATCGGCATAGCCGTCCCGCCTTCCAACGATGTAGACGTATTCTCTCAGGATTTGGGCTTTATCGCGATTGTCGAAGATGGACGCCTGAAGGGCTTCAACGTCACGGTAGGCGGAGGCATGGGGATGACGCACGGCGATCCGAACACCTATCCCCAGATCGGTCAAGTGATCGGGTTCTGCTCGCCGGAGCAAGTCATCTACGTTGCGGAGAAGACGGTCACGATCCAACGGGATTACGGCGATCGCTCGGTCCGTAAGCACGCGCGGTTCAAGTACACGATCGACGACCGCGGCATCGACTGGTTCATCAATGAGCTAACCGAACGTCTAGGGTGGAAGCTTGAGGGAGCGCGTCCTTACCATTTTGACCACAACGGGGACCGCTATGGCTGGGTAAAGGGAACCAACGGAAAATGGCACTTCACGCTCTTTATCCAGAACGGCCGGGTCAAAGACGATGGCGGCTATCTTCTGATGACGGGTCTGCGGGAAATCGCCAAGGTGCATTCCGGAGATTTCCGGCTCACTCCGAACCAGAACCTGATCATCGGCAACGTAAGCAGCCAGAAGAAGAAAAAGATTGAGGAACTGATCAAGCAATACGGGCTTACCGACGGGGCCCACTATACCGCATTGCGGAGAAATTCCATGGCCTGTGTGGCGCTGCCGACCTGTGGATTGGCGATGGCCGAATCGGAGCGCTACCTTCCTACGCTGCTGGATAAGATCGAGCCGATGCTGGAGGAAGCGGGCTTGCGCGACGAGGAGATCGTCATTCGCATGACCGGCTGTCCGAATGGCTGCGCCCGACCGATGTTGGCGGAAATCGCGTTTATCGGCAAGGCGCCCGGCAAATACAACATGTACTTGGGAGGCGGCTTTGCCGGAAACCGGCTGAATAAGCTGTACAAGGAAAACATCGGCGAAGCGGAAATTCTGGAGTCGTTAAAACCGATTCTTACTCATTATGCAAAGGAACGGCGGGAAGGCGAGCACTTCGGCGATTTTGTCATCCGCGCCGGCTATGTCAAGGAAGTTCGTTCCGGTCAGGATTTCCATTCGTAAGTAAACCTGCGTTTGGATTAAATGCATCATAGGGCAAGACCAACAGGAGCAGTCTGAAGCTGTCATTGCAGCTTTAGACTGCTCCTTGCTTATCTCGCGGAGAGGCGATGAGGATTAAGGAAGCTCGACGACTTGAGCCGCCGCGTTCCATTGATAATGCATCTGCTGCCCATGGCTGGTGAGGATGAAATGCAGCCGGTTCCGATCCCAGAAGTAAGTGTGCGTTCCTTCCACTTTTGTGGCGGAGAGCGCATCTTCGAGCATGGATGCGGTACCTTGTTCGATGTCCAATAGAAGAACATGGGATTGGAACTGCTTATCATCGTCCGAGAAAAGATCCAGCGCTGCGTACCGGCCGTCCGGCGATACGATGATTCCTTCTACACCAACATTCTTCATGCCGTTCATGGCGGTGACATGCTCCAATAGCTTGAACGTTCCGTTGGCTATGTCATAAGTAACGACCTTCACGGAGGACGCCTGACCGATGCCCGGATCCTGTAAAACCTGGAGAGAGAAAATAACCTGATTCTGCTTCGAAAGGTAGGCTAACGACGAAATACGAAAATTTCCTTCGGGCCGAAGCTCGTTTGGAAGGGAATCAGCTGAAAAGAGCCTTTGCTTCGAGCCGTCATCCTTTTCCATCACGATGAATCCGTCCGGCTGCTGAAGTATCGATCCCCCTCCCGGCAGGTCCTTCGTTTCATCAATAAGATAACCTTGTTCTTTTGGCGTAAGATAGTATCGGACGTGGCTGAAGGAATAATACGGATTAGCGGTATAGGCCCAATGTTCTTCCACATCCACATAAGGCCTGTTATTCTCCGTTCCCGAACCTGTAATGGTATAGCTCACTTGGTGCGGATTGGAAACGATGAGGAAGTCCTGATGATCTTTCAAGAGACTCCGGGCAAAATCAAGGTCGCGCAGAATCTTCGCCTGATTAAAAGCACGGACCGTTTCTTCTTCCTGCAGCGCCTTTTTCGAGAAATCAATGCGCATCACACTCATGGTCGAGCCTTCCGAGTTCTTGCTTTTCAAAGCAAACAAGCTTTGGGAATCGCTGCTCCAAACGGGATGATAATAGCTGTACAAGCCTGTAACCTTGAGCACTTGCGGCGTATCGCCCGGCTTAAGTCCTTTAGGCAGGTCCTGTTCATGGGTTTGGCGGTTTGGCGTATTGGAAGTTACCACTCGCTTGGTTTTGCCGTCAATATCGGAAATCCGGATTTGGTCTACCGTATCCTCCGCATACACATGGGATTGCAGCTCACGTCGGTTGTTCTCGGATGTAATATAGGCGATATATTTTCCATTGGGAGAAACGGCGGGATTCCGCCCTTCATCAATCACGGTCTCTTGGCCGCTGGCTAAATCTTTGAAGACCACTTCAGACCGGGTGTCTGCCGTTTTTTCAAATACGATGGCTTTCTCTCCGTTAACATAGGAGGGAGATGCTCCATCGCCAAGCTTTGTCGGCGCCAGGCTGTCCAGAGTCATTTCGTAGATGCCGGATTCTTTCACTGTAAATCCATGCTCTTGTTGTTCCAGCACTTTTTTGACATACAGGATGGTTTGATGATCCTTCCAGGAAGGCTGTTCATAGAATACCGCAGAACCATCGCCTTTAAGGAGCTCTGTATACTTCTTTTGCGCAACATCATAAACGCCCAGCGTGCCGCCGGTTTGCAGAATCAGCTTGCTTCCGTCCTGATTGATTTTGGCCTCGTTGACTTCCTGCTGAAGCAGCTGGTGAAATCCGCTTTGGTCATAGGCGAACAAGCCCTTTCCGGCAACCGGGAGGTATACCGTTCCTTTGTACTCGGAAACTCCTAACGGGCTTCCGGAGCCTATATCGATAAAGGATATCTGGTTTTGCACATGCAGCTCCTGAGCCTGAACCGTTTGCAGCCCTCCCGGGCCCTGAAGCATAAATGTCCCTGCCAACAACAGGAGCGCCGCGGCAAGACCCCATTTTTGCAAAGTTCGCTGTCTTTGCCGCCGTTTGAACGCTTTTCCAAGCCGTTGTTTGAGTTCCATATTGACAGGTATCCGTTTTTTTAATTCTTTTAAAGCTTGCTCGACTTGATGATCATCCACCGATTTTCTCTCCTTCCAAACATTGCTTAACAAGCACGCCCAGCTTTTTGATTAAACGATAGACACGCGTCTTGATGGTTTCCTCCGACTTACCTGCAATCTCCGTCATCTCTTTGTACTTTAATTCTGCAAAATATCTTAGCTGAATGAGTTCCTGGTCTTCTTCGGAGAGAGAGGACAATGCTTTTTGCAGGCATTCCATATCCTCTTTAAGCTCTACCTGTTCTTCAAAGGAGAACGGCTGAATCAGCCTATCCATTCCCTCGCCGATGAACGTATCCTTCTTCTTGCGGTAAAAATCGATGATGGTATTGCGGGCGATCGTAATAAGCCATGCTTTCGCACTCGACTGCTCCTGAAGTGAAGCATAGCGTTCAAAAGCCTTGCGGAAAATATCGCTTACGATGTCGTCGGTATCCCATTTGTTGCCTAATTTCATGTAAACATACCGGTAAATATCACTAAAAAAACGATCGTATATCTCGATAAAAGGTTCTTTCATCGGGGCCCCACCTCTCACACTAAATAACGAAGCCAAACGAAAAAAGGAACACGTTGGTTCAAAATAAAATATTAATTGGAATACAAAACAACAGGTTTTCGCTGTAAAAGTAAGAGGATGGAGTGCCGCGGCAAGGAATATGCAAATTTTTCTTGATCCCTTGGATCATCCGACGATACAATCATGATAGATCGTAACGCGTTAAGGCGTTATCGCGCGGCTAATCCCGCTTATGATTCATCATGCGGCCCATCATCATACCATGCCGTTGATGTTATTCAATTTATAATTCACCTTATGAAAAATGGAACAAATAAACCGGAGCATATCCTATGCGGAAGCGGTTGAGAGGATGTTTATGAAGACAAAATCCATTTATTTTCTGTTTGGCGTGTTCGCCAGTGCTTTCCTCAAATCGTTGTTTATGGCAGTAACCTATCCATCGAAGAGCGATTATATCCTTTTTCACAGCGAAGGGAAACCGCATTTGTTTTTCATTTTTCTGGGAACGCTGCTTCTTCTGGATGCGCTTGTGATTTGGCTCATACTGAGGCCTAAAGCAATCGGGTTTTGGTTAGCCCTCGCAAGTATCGCCGTATCCAAATTGGAGGAGTTTACCGCACTGCAAATCGCACTGAGGAATAATGATCTCATTAAACAACTGTTCATTGAACAAAGAGAAGCCAGGGGCCGGCTGATGGACGATAACGCGTTGCGGATGACCGACGTTCTCTTTTCGCCAACGGGGTTGTATGCAGGCTTCTTTTTGATGCTTGCAGGCTCACTTCTGGTGCTGCTCGTACTTTGGCGGAATAGGGATTACTTCTTTAAAAGCTATATATGGCGCTAAAGAGACAACCGTTTCCGGATTTGGTTATACGAATGACCTTAGATGCAAGGACCTGGCCGCAATAAAAAGACACAGATGAAAGGATAGCGGAGAATATGTATAATTACATATACATGGAAACCTCATTAGGTGGAATGTTCTCCTCGCCAATTATATCATAAAATATAAGCTTCCTTAACTTTATTGGAATGGGGGAAAGCCCTTGACAGTAACCTACGACGCTCACTATTATCCGTATCCTTCCCGGCGAAATGTGGTCTATGGACGAAAAGGGATGGTGGCCGCCTCTCAGCCGCTGGCAGCGCAGGCCGGTTTGCAAATCTTGAAAGCAGGCGGGAATGCCATTGATGCAGCCATTGCGACGGCAGCCTGCTTAACGGTAGTCGAGCCGACATCGAACGGAATCGGCTCGGACGCTTTTGCGCTTGTCTGGGTTAATGGAAGGCTGCATGGCCTCAACGCCTCGGGTCCAGCCCCCAAAAAGCTGACGATGGAAGCCGTCAAAGCGGCTGGTTATGATCATGAGATGCCTAAGCGCGGCATGATTCCTGTTACGGTCCCCGGGGCTGTCGGCGCTTGGGCCGAACTGTCGAGGAAGTACGGAAAGCTGCCTTTGACGCAGGTGCTGGCCCCGGCTATCGACTATGCCGAAAGCGGTTACCCTGTTTCCCCGACGCTGGCAAAGTTTTGGCAGCTTTATTATGAGGACTATAAAGAAAGCTTTAAAGGGGAAGAGTTCCGGCCCTGGTTCGATACCTTTGCACCAGGAGGCAGAGCCCCGAAGGCGGGGGAGATCTGGCGGTCGACCGGACATGGGGCGACCCTGCGGCTGATTGCCGAAACGAATGGAGAAGCCTTCTACCGCGGGGAGCTTGCCGAACGGATCGATGCCTTCTTTCAAAAGCATGGCGGATTTTTGCGGAAGGAAGATTTAGCGGAATATGCCCCGGAATGGGTGGACCCCATTAAGGTCAATTACCGGGGGTATGATGTGTGGGAGATCCCGCCTAACGGGCAAGGCCTGGTTGCGCTCCATGCCTTGAATATCCTGAAGGGATTCGATTTCCCGGAGAAAGAGAGCGTGCAAACCTATCACAGGCAAATCGAGGCCATGAAGCTCGCTTTTGCCGATGGAAGGAAGTATATTACCCAGCCTTCAGACATGAAGGTCACGGCAGAGGAACTGTTAAGTGAACAGTACGCGGCGGAACGCCGCGCCCTGATTGGTGAAGAGGCTCTTGCGCCCGAACCCGGACATCCGCCGAGGGGAGGAACCGTTTATCTGGCCGCTGCGGATGGGGAAGGGAATATGGTATCCTTTATTCAAAGCAATTATATGGGATTTGGATCAGGTATCGTCGTTCCGGGTACAGGCATAGCGCTGCAAAACCGCGGCCATACCTTTTCCTTGAACCCGGATCATGCCAATGTGTTAAAACCGGGCAAGAAAACCTACCATACGATTATTCCGGGGTTTCTGACAAAGGGCGGTCAACCGGTCGGCCCATTCGGTGTAATGGGCGGATTCATGCAGCCTCAGGGTCATGTTCAGGTCATTATGAATACGATTGACTTCCATTTAAATCCCCAGGCTTCCCTGGATGCACCGCGTTGGTTATGGACCAGGGATAAAACGGTGGAGGTTGAAGCGGGCTTCTCCAGCGAGATAGCCAGAGCATTAATACGCAAGGGGCATCAGGTGAATGTCGTATTAAAAGAGGATGGCTTTGGCCGGGGACAAATCATTTGGCGTGATCCTGAAACCGGCGTTTTATCCGGAGCTACCGATCCGAGGACGGATGGAGAAGTGGCCGCGTGGTAGGCCTGTTCCCAAAAAACGTCTGACGACCGCATGATCGTCAGACGTTCTTCGTGCTTCGCTTTATCGATGAGCATCACACATAATATTTCAAATAGACCGATTCGTAGTAAGGGCTTGCAGGATTGGGGGTGACAATTTCGATCATATGTCCGTCAGGGTCTTTAAAGAAGACCTGACGCAATCCGCTGGGGGCGTTTTCCAGCTCATACCAGGGAATATTTTCGGATTCGACTTTTTGGATAACCTTTTGGAGTTCTTCTTCATTGTCAACAAAAAAAGCAACATGGGCGTCCTGTGCGGACAATTTCGCCCGATCAACATGCTCGGGCTGATCTGGCTGTTGAATGATATGAATCATAATATCGCCTAATTTATACCATATTCCGGGGAAGCTGAAATTGGGCCTTGAAATTTCCGGCAAGCCCAAGATCCGGCTGTAAAAATCCTTTGATTTCACGGCATCCTTCACGGACAAAGCTACATGATCAATTCGGGATAATTTCATTATGCATCGCTCCTTTTTGGTTTTAAACCGGTTTACGTAAGGCCGTATAAACAGCCGTGTCCAATTTTAGGGACAAATCGGCAGCATACGTTTTGATATACTTGGGCTCGGAGGTAACCTTACCCCCGTAGAACATAATGTCGTCCGCTCTGTCAATGGCCAATTCCACACAAAGCATGGGAAACGGCATATCGGGAATGGGATCGGGCAGAACACGGGCAGTTCCCGTAACGGCTAACGTATGCTCCGGAATGGAAAATAAAATTTGCATCCTTGGACGCTCATTCACGTTGCGGATCAAGGGTGACTTGGGCGAAACCGCAAAGCGAATCAGATGGGGATTGACGGCCGCCAACCAGGAGATCGCCGTCGAATAGATTTCGTTGTCCGCATTGGTGGTGACCGCAAACGCCAATTTTTCTCCTTGAAGCTGATCGACGACCGCTTGAGGCAAAAGCGTGGTATCGGTTTTCATAAGTTAACTCCTTTCTTAATTATGATTTTTTTTCCAACCAGCCCGCGTTCACATCAAGGCCCAGGCTTGCCTTTCCGATAATTTCCAAGCATTTGTCATTATTCGGCGGCATGACCATCCCGGCGCGGGCATCGCGGTGGATTCTTTCCAGAGGGAATTTTTTCATGTAAGCTCTGCCTCCGCATACACGAATGGCTAAATCAGTTACTTTGACGGAAACCTCTGTTCCGACATATTTGGCGATCGTTACAGGCAGAACCCGGTCTTCTGCGGTACCGTAATCACGTGCGTCCGCAGCTTGATAAAGCAGCTGCTTCGCAGCTTCAATTTCCAGAGCCATTTCAGCGACACGATGCTGAATCGTAGGATAATGGCTGATCGGATGAATTTCCGGTTTAAATGTGGTGTTTTGGGCATAACTGACGGTAAAATCCAAAGCGGCCTCCGCCAGACCTATGCCGACGGCAGCGAAGCCAAAGGCATAACCGTCACTCACATTTTTACGAACGGCATCCCCGGGTTCTCCGATCGCATTCGCTTCTTCTACAAAGCACTCTTTAAAATGAATGGTATGGCTGGCCGTTCCCCGCATCCCCATGGCATTCCAGGTATCTTCAATCGTTACCCCCGGAGTGCTGCTGGGGATTGTCAGCATGATAAGGCCGTCTTCCACCGAGGTGGTGCCTTCGATTTGACACAGCGTATTGAAATAGTCCGCCGCAGAGCTTAACGAGGCGAAATGCTTTACCCCGGATACTACGTAACCGCCATCGACCTTGCGGGCGATGGTGCTTGGCTTGAAATTCCCCCTTAAACTGCTTGTAGGTTCACTGGTAACAGATGCGAACAATTTCCCATGCTCAACCACTTCCCTGAACAATCGCTGCTTTTGCTCCTCATTTGCCATTTCCTTCAAAATATTGATGACCGTACAATGCATATTAAATGTATTTGCGGTGGAACCGCACGCTTTCGCCAGTTCTTTAAGAACTTCCCCCATTAACCGGGAATTGGCTCCAAGCCCCCCATACCGCTCGGGGACCATGAGGGAGAGAATCCCGTGCTCCCGTAAATCCTGATAGTTTTCATAAGGAAAACGGCTTTCAAGATCGTATTGGCTTGCACGGGCGGCGAAGTTTTCTTTCGCCAATTGCTTTACCACACCGAGAATATGGCGGGCTTCCTTGCTATGTGTTAATTGCATGAGCATCCTCCTCGAATTTTACGTGTCAATGATATACACAGCATTTTCCATGCCAAACTTGGCTCCAATCAAAAATCATCGTCAACCTCAAGCCTTTCGTGCGTATTTCCCCGCATATGATGAAAAAGTTTGATCCTTCGGAAGCAAGAGGCTGCATGTTTCAATCCGTTTTTGGTGTTTTTTTGCACCGAATGGTGGTGAATTGCACCGATGGTGAAGGAGGCCGCACCAGCGAATTGGAAGTGAAGGATGGGAATACTCCATTGATTCAGGAAAGAAGGTCAAAAAAGTAAAGCTGGCATGAAAATTGCTCTTTAAATGCTAATAGGTGATGGAAATGAAGCCGCAGAGAGTAAATGGAGGCCGAACGGATGACGCAATTTTGGTTTTTCCTGTTGACGATTGTTGGAGGAGCGATATGGGGAGCCCAGGCTTCCATCAACAGTGCTTTAGGTAAAAAAATAGGCACGTTGGAAGGCGCTTTTGTCAATTTTGCAGTGGGTACGTTACTTTTGGCGATCATTGTTTTATTTTTTGGCAGGGGAAACCTCCTTCAGGCAGTGACGGTTCCGAAATGGCAGCTGGTTGGAGGACTTATGGGAGCGGCGGTCATTTTCACGACGATCATCAGCGTACCCCGGATCGGAGCGGCATCGATGCTTCTGGCCATGATTAGCGGACAAATCGTCATCAGCATGATCATCGATCATTTCGGTTTTTTCGGTGTTCCGCGAATCGCTTTTGATTGGCAGAGGCTTCTGGCCTTATTGTTAATGAGCGGCTCCTTATTTTTAATTTTCAGAAGCAGTATTTAAATGTATATTCATTATTGACACGAGAGGGGGACGGTTAGATGAGTTTTCCGAATCCAATGGACCCTATTCTGGGTATTCGCTTTGTGGTCTCGAGCTCTAACCTCCGGGAGTCCGTCAAATTTTATGGAGAGACTTTGGGTTTGAAGGAGGTTTTCTCCGGTTCAGAATTCACAAGATATGATATCGGTGGAATGATCCTGGATATTATTCCGGGAGCGATCAAAAAAGAAAAGCAAAATCAACTTGCCATCTCCTTGAGTGATCCTCATCTTGTGTTTGAAGTCGACCCTCAACGGTATGAGCGGATGAAATGGCTGTTGATACGGGAGGATATCACGTTATTGGAATTAAGCGACTTGGAAGGGAGGAACAAAATGTTTTTCAAAGACCCGGACGGCAACCTCAACGCGATCTTATCCGGTTAAGGCTTGATAACAAAATGGGCCGCGCCGCATTTCCCGGTAACGTTAAGGGGATGACTTTTATTCTTTCTTTCCATTATAATGAAGGATGTATTTCATAAATTATGGATGAAATCCCCGACATTGGAGGTTGACGAGCATGGAGATGGATGCGTCAAGCCTGCCTTCTGCAAGAGAGAGTGAATGGCATACCATTATAAACGCATTGTTCGATGGAATTTGGGTTGCTGATGGTGATGGCAGAACCGTACTGGTGAATAAAGCCTATGAGAAATTAACCGGGATTCGGATAGATGATGTGATCGGTCAACGCGCCCAGGATTTGGTTGAAGCAGGAGTGCTGTCGCAATCCGCCATTCCCGGTGTTATGGAAACCTTGCAAACCGTCACGATCATAAACAAAGTGAATGGAAAGCGCTTACTCGTCACCGGGGTTCCGGTTTTAAATGATGAAGGGGAATTATGGAGAATCGTATGCAGTGTCAGGGATATTACGAACCTTGCCGAGCTCCAGCAGGAAATCGAACGGAAAAGCGCATTAATTAAACACTATGAAACGGAATTATTAAAACTTCAACAGATCGACAATGGCCCTGTTATTCGCAGCCCGCATATGATCCGGTTGTTTGAATCGGCCAAGCATGTCGCAGCCACATCGTCTACGGTGCTTATTTTAGGAGAATCTGGAGTAGGGAAGGAAGTGTTGGCCAAATGGATTCACCAAATGAGCCAGCGGGTAAACCAACCCTATATGACCGTGAACTGTTCGGCTATCCCTGAAAATCTCATTGAATCCGAGCTTTTCGGGTATGAAAAAGGGGCATTTACAGGCGCACAGCCGACCGGGAAGGCAGGATTATTCGAAATGGCTCATAAAGGGACGATTTTTCTCGACGAAATCGGGGAGCTTCCTTTTGCCATGCAGTCTAAACTGCTCAGGGTGCTGCAGGAAAAAGAAATCCGGCGCATCGGTTCCGGAAAGCCTGTCCCTGTTGATGTGCGGGTGATTGCCGCTACCAATCGATCCTTGGAAAAGATGGTGGCGGAAGGAACGTTTCGAGAGGATTTATATTATCGCATTAATGTCATTCCGTTTACCATACCTCCGCTCAGGGAACGTAAAGAAGATATTCCTATATTAGCCGCACACTTTTTAAATGAATTCAACCAAATCTATGATCGGGATGCAGAAATAGGTCCCGTCGTATTGAACCGCTTGATGGGATATCATTGGCCCGGCAATGTGAGGCAGTTAAAAAATATCATTGAACGCATGATCGTACTGTCCAAAAGCAAAGAAATTACGGCAGACGATTTGCCTGAATTTTTGGGAACGGCCCCCGTACTGCAGCAGAACAGGGATACGATTGTCCCCCTGCGCCAGGCCCGGATGGAGTTTGAAAAGAATCTCATTATCCAAGCGTTGAAAAAAAGCAAGTCGATTCGTCAGACCGCGCAATTGTTGGAGCTGGACCATTCGACCCTGATTAGGAAAATCCAACAGCAGGATATCGATCCTGAGTCCTTCTTGGGACGGGAATGGTCTAACTAAAACGATAAATAACAACAAAACAGTCTGCCATTAGGTGAAACGGCACTCCATTGTTAGACATCGCTAACCCTTGGAGGGCAGTTCGCAAGGTGCAGACTGTTTTGATTATCCATACACGATTATTTGGGAACGATTAAAGTGACCTTGGTTCCTTCACCGGGCTTGGATTGGACGGAAAACTGGCCATGCACGGACCGGGCTCTCTCTTCCATGCTGAAAAGCCCTACGCCTTTGGCGCCGGTTCCACGGATAAAGCCCTTGCCTTGATCCTCAACACTGACTTCAATATAATCATCGAACTCATGAAATCTTACGCGTGCTTCGGCCACATCCGCGTATTTTGCAAGATTGGTTAAAGCCTCTTGAATGACACGGTAAATGGTCGTCTCTTTTTTGGCCTCCAAGCGTCTGCGAAGATTGCAGTCAAAATGAACCTTGATGCCGTAGTGGTTGGAATAGCTGTCGATGTAGGAACGGATGGCCGGAACGACGCCAAGGTCGTCCAGGACGGACGGGCGCAATTCCCACGCTAATCCGCGCACATCCTCGATAATTCCTGCCACTCTGTTTCGCAGGTCGCCCAGCTGCTGCACTCCGGTTTCCCCGATTAAACGGTCAATTTCAATGAGCAGGGAAAAGAGGCTCTGTCCGATCCCGTCATGCAGCTCCCGTGAAAATTTGCGCCGCTCGTCTTCCTGAACCTGCATGACATGCCCCATCATATGCTTCAATTCTTCTTCTACCTTTTTGAGCCGGGTCACCTCGTTGCGAATGGCTAGATACTGGTAAGGACGCCCATTGTCGTCTTGAAACGGCACGATGGTGGTGTTTACCCAATAGTAGGTGCCGTCTTTGGCTTTGTTCTTGATGTCTCCCCGCCACACCAGTCCGGAGGAGATCGTTCTCCACAGCTCTTTCATGAACTCTTTGCTGTGAAAGCCGGAATTGATAATCCGATGGTCCTGACCGATCAGTTCATCGCGGTCATATTTGGAAATTCGGCAAAAATTGTGATTCACATATTGAATGATTCCGCGATGGTCGGTGACGGCAACAATAGAGGATTCGTCCAGTGCAAATTTGACATTCGCCAGCTGGTTTAACGATTGCTTCAGAAGATCGCGAAAGGATGGATCGGCGATATGGGTATCCAGCTGTTTTTGTAATTCAGCGACATTCTGGCCAATGACCTCAGGGTGAGTCTTGCTTGTTTTAGGCTTCAATACAATCCTCCTTCCTGCCGGGTTCATTTCTTATCTTAGCAAAGAAGGAAGAACCGGTACAATGCTCGCGGCGCAAAAAGTGAAACAAATCAAGACCGGCTAAGCTTGCTACTGCCCGGTCTTGATTTGTTTTCCGGATGGATTATTTATGGGCCGGCACCTTCATGCGGCTTTTGGCTATCGGGTTATGCCCGCCGTTCCTATAATTCAGGTGAAACCATTTGCGCAGCAGCGGCAGCAAGTAATAGTCGGCGCCGAATTTGCCGGCATTGGCGCCCGCGACCAACACGATTCCGCCGAGCAGGATCATCCACGGGTTTGTGCTTACCGTTCCGGCGAAAAGAAACATGAAGTTCATCAATAATCCAAAGCCGGCGGCGGCCGTCGTTAAGGCGCCAAGAATCAGACCGAGACCGACCAGCGTTTCTCCCAAAGGGATGATGAAGTTGATCAGTTTCGCGTTAGGCAGTGCGAAATGGTTCAAAAATGCAGTATAGTTAGGATAGATTAATTCGTTTGTCGCTCGATCGAGAACCGGTTTGTTTATTGCGTTGTTCAAAAAGCCTGTCGAGTCAAACTCACCCGTCAGCTTGTGCCAACCTGATGTCAGCCACATCCAGCCAAGATAGATGCGAAGGACAAGAAGCAGGCCGGCGGCATAAACATGCTCTCTTAAAACATTCATCATGGCAACCATCTCCTCAACAGCAGTAGACTTTCCTTTCACGACTTCACTGTACATCAAGCGGTAAAGCTGCGATATGATTCGCATCACAGGATAAGAAAAAGTCTTTGAGTCTGTTGCTCCAAGGAACCTGATCCATACGTTTGGCCTCAAATACGGCAAATATGCTTCGGACAATTTTCACAGTGGCAGATATCGCGCAAATAAGTCAAATCCTTGATAATGAAATAACCGTTAACCATGTCGAGGATGTTTTCCTTTCTCATATCGTTCAGCATCCGGTTGACGCTTTCCCGGGTGGCGCCGATCATTTCGGCCATTTCCGTATTGTTCAGCTTAACCGAGATGCGGCTGTACTCACCGAAGGGCTCCCCGTAGGAATTGTTCAGGCGAATGAGAAGGGAGCAGAGCGCCCCGGGCTTACCGAACATCATCAAATCGCGGAATTTGGTTTGTGTCAGCAGGTGCATCGTCGCCTGCCAGCGCATGAATTCTACCGCAAGATCGCCATGCTGCCAAAGCAGAACCTCCAGATCCTTTTGCTGAATCAGGCCAAGGTCGCAATTCTCAAGCGCTTCTGCGCTGAGGAGGTAAGCCGAGCTCGCCATGCCGTCTCCATAGCCGATCAAGTCTCCGTCGTGGTGCAGATACAAGGTGAACGTACCGCCGTTATCGGCCGATTTGGTGATTTTGACGCGGCCTTGTTTGATGTAATACAAGTATTCGGCTTTATCGCCTTCCCGGAAAAGGCGGGAGCCCTTCTTCACCTTTTTCGAATACATGATACCGGTAAGCCGTTCAACATTCTCTTCCGTAAAATACTGCTGCAGCCCCCGGGTTTGAAACCGAACGGCGTCCGATGTATGATTAACCGGATAATGATGAATCATCCGCGCCTCCTCCTTTTTGCGTTCTTTGTATTTATCTTACCAACTCCAATGACCCGGCGTTATCGGGGAATCCTCTGATATTCAGGGGGGGAAATCCTGAATTGCGGCATATTCCCCGACCGGGAAATCAGGGTATTCCCTGACTTACAAACGAAGCTGCAGCGGTTACAATGAAAAGCATCGGGATATGGATTTCGGTTGGAGAAGTGCACGGATCAGCATGGAGGGAGGCGAGAAGGGTGGACACGGAGCACAACCGGATTCTAAACGAGTTGTGTATGATCCGATCCTTGGTATCAGGAGACTTTGCCGCACTGGCCTTAGGCGTTGGCGATGGCCGTCTGTTTCGCTGGACATTGTTTTCCGGTAATGAGACAGAGCGGAGCGAAACGATGACGTTTCGCTCGGGGCGGGGTGTGGGCGGTTTGACGATTCGGATCGGACGGACGATAGCATGGAACGGTACCGATGAGGCTATGGTCCACCTGTATCGCGAATGTCCCCTTACGCTTGCGGAAAGATTGCGAACCTCCGTCACGGCTCCCGTTGTCGTACAGAGGGAGAGCCGGGGTGTGATATTGGTGGGTTCCCGTACGGGACGTCTGTTTAGCGAAGAGGATATAGCCGCGGTGACGCTGGCGGCGCAGCGGATCGGCAAGCTGATGGAGGATGAGCGGTTTTGAGACCGGGTATGATAAAGAGGAGGGTGATCGTATGATAAAAATCATGGTAGTCGACGACCATGCCGTTGTACGATCGGGGTTGAATTTGCTGCTCCACGGCAAGCATGACATGGAAGTCGTAGGGGAAGCGGCGGACGGCGACGAGGCGATTCGCCTTGCCGGGGAGCTGAACCCCGATGTCGTGCTGATGGATCTAAGCATGCCGCACGGTAAGGACGGCCTGACGGCTGCCGTCGAGCTGAAGCAGAAGCAGCCGGATACGGCGGTGCTGATATTGACCATGCACGATGACGAGGAATATTTGTTCAGGGCGATTCAAGCCGGGGCGTCGGGCTATATTTTGAAAAGCGCGCCGCACGAGGAACTTCTTGCGGCCATTCAATCCGTAGCGGAAGGAAACGCATACTTGTATCCAAGCGCGACCAAACGTTTAATGGGCGAGTATCTGGAACGGCTGAAGCAAGGCGAGAACACAGGCCCTTTCGACACGCTATCCGAACGGGAGAAGGAAGTATTGGCGCTGGTCGCCAAAGGGTATTCCAATAAAGAGATAGCCGATCAATTGATTATCAGCGTCAAGACGGTGGAAACGCACAAAAGCAATGTGATGGAAAAGCTAAAGCTAAAGACGCGCCCGGAGCTTGTGAAATTTGCGCTGAAGAAGGGGCTTTTGAACTTCGAATAAAGACGGGAAATCCAATGAATAAGGAACAGGGGACTGCAGCGGCACGCGTGAAGAGCCGCTGCAGTTTTTTGTCTAAACTGTGACAAAAATCACAGCTTAAATCCGGGGTACGCGATATGCTGAATCCACCACATGAAGGAGGTCTGATTGATGGAACGGGGAAAAGATCGGTTCTTGAATGCTGCACGTCCATCGGATTTGGTTGTCATGTTGGAACGGATGAGGGACGAGCACTTGAAAATGAAACAAACCATAGCAGAGCTCGAAGCGGCGGTGGAACGGGCCGACCGGATGCCGGATGTATTGACGGTGGCGCATGAAATGCGGCGCATCAAGCAGCCGCTGATCGCGTACATGAATGAACTGGAACGCCATGCGACCTGGGAAGAGAAAGAACTGCAGCCTTTGCTCGACGATTATTTTTTTAATAAGCATGCGCCGAAGATCAAGGATTCGATCTGGGCAATGGAAAAAGATCACCAGTTGGGCACCGCCAGCCTTGAAACGTTCCTTCAAAGACTGGACGAATTCGGACTTCGGCCGCACGCAGCTGCGGTGGCGGAAGCGGTAAGCTGTTTTATGCAAGGCTGCGGCCTTCTTAAGAAGCATTTCAGACTCGAGGAGGAAGTCATAATGCCCCTGGTGGAACAAATGCTGAATGATTCGGATGCTGATGGTCATAGCAAACGAAAATGACTGGCAAGGAGGAAATCGCCATGCTGACAGGCCTTATTTTAGCCGGTGGGCCTAATACGCGGATGAACGGCGATCCGAAGGCGCTGCTTCCTTTTGGAGGGGAGACGCTTATTGAGCGGCAGATCAGGGTCATGAGGCAGATTTGCCGGGAAGTCATCGTCGTCACGAGGGAACCGGCTCCGTTACTTCGATTGCTGGACAAGGAGGTCCGCATCATTACCGACTTTTTTGGCGGCAAAGGTCCCCTTGCGGGCATGCATGCCGGATTCAGTTTGGCCAAGTTCGATCAAATTTGGGTGGCGGCCTGCGAGATGCCGTTTCTTTCGGCGAAAGCGGCTGAATTGCTATTGGAATCCAAGAAAAGCGGTTGGAATGCGGTTCTTCCTGAGGTGAACGGCAGTCCATTTCCGCTGCACGCCGTTTATGATAAAGCCTGTGCCGGCCCCATAGCCGTTTTATTGGAGAAAGGGGACTACCGTCTTTCGGAGCTGTTGAAGTCCCTTCATTGGCTGGGGATACCGGAAGCGGCTTTTAGGGAAAAGGGGATTGACCTCCGGTTTACTGTGAGCATAGATACCCTTGAAGATTATCGGCAGGCGCTCCAAAGTGAGTAAGGTTACGGAGGCTACATGCAAGCCCGCATATTGCTAATATTTCACCGCTGGGGGGATGGATGATGGATTTATCGGAAAAACGCAAAAAGCAAATCGACTACTTGGGCATAACGGCGGATGACTTATTCCTTTTAGAAAGTAAAAAGGCGGAATTGACGGCGATCGCTGACGCTCTGGTGGAAGAGCTTTATAACCGCATTATGCTCCGTCCCGAGCTCAGGACCATTATTGAAGCGCACAGCACGATCGAGCGATTGAAAAAAACGCAGAGATGGTACTTTCTTTCACTGACTGACGGGAAAATCGATGAGGCTTTTATCGAAAAAAGACTATTGATCGGGAGCATGCACTCCAAAATCGGCTTAACGACGCAATGGTATTTGGGAACGTATATGCTTTATCTGGATTTGGCGGCCTCCCATCTCCGGCAAGTGCTTCCAAACGAGTGGCTGCCGGTTCTTCATGCGATAACCAAAATGTTTAATTTGGATTCGCAGCTTGTGCTTGAAGCCTATGAAGCCGAAGAGAAGCAGAAAGTGCAAAGACTTGCGGATGAACGCGGCCATCTCTTGGCCGGCATTAACGCGGCTGTGCAGGAGCTGGCCGCGATGATGGTTGAGCTTAGCAGCAGTACGCAATCCGTAGCGGAAACCGCCATCCATACGGCGGAATCCCAGGAAAAGTCGCTTGGTACGGTAAATGAGCTGACCCGGGAAATTCAACACATTCATCATATGGGATCATTCATGGAAGAGATATCGGAGCAAACCCATCTGCTTGGGCTTAACGCGGCCATTGAAGCAGCACGGGCGGGCGAGCATGGCCTCGGTTTTGAAGTGGTGGCCAAGGAAGTCCGCAAGCTCGCCGCCAGATCCAAAGACGCTCTTGTACAAATTCACTCCAAGCTGGATATGATTTCAAGATTGCTGAAAGAAGTGAAGAAGGAGTCCGAGCAGACGAGCATACAAGCACAAACGCAAGCAGCAAGCTCCGAAGAGCTGTCCGCGTTTGTTCAAATGATTGAGAAGGTGATCGCAGAGCTGGAGCAATTGAGGCAATAAGCTGTGAATGGCATGGTACGGGATATCCCTTATCCATGAAAAGAAACGGACATCGCTTGGGATCCCGTATTGCTGCCGGGGGAGATGATATGAGGTTTTGACGCAACCAACGGATCGTTTTATAAGAAACGGCGGAAGCCGACCCTGCTAATGCAGCGATAGCTCCGCCAGAACGATCACTGCCGCAATGACAATAGACGGAAGCAGATTGGCGACATTGATGTTTTTGATGTGAAGGATGTTGAGCCCGATGCCAATAATCAATACCCCTCCAACAGCCGTAACTTCAGTGATGACGGCACTCAAGTCAGCCTCGCTGATAAATAGGGTAAATAACGTTGACGTAAGCGCAATGGTCCCTTGATATAAGAACACCGGGACTGCTGAAAGCGTGACGCCGATGCCTAAAGTGGAGGAGAGAATGACGGCAGAAATGCCGTCCAACATCGATTTGGTGTATAAAATATCATGGTTGTGCCTCAGTCCGCTGTCGATCGAGCCTAGAATGGCCATGGCGCCTATGCAGTAAATGAGCGTCGCCGTAACGAAGCCTTCCGCGATGCCGCCTCTATTCGTCGGACCGGTCTTCTCCTCCCGGCGGAATTGTGACTCCACCCAGTGACCGAGCTGGTTCAGCCGATATTCAATTCTCATGATTTCTCCGAGAATCCCCCCGACTGCGATACTGATAATGACTATTAAAAAATTCTCCGATTTAAGCGCCATCGTGATGCCAAGAACGGCAATTGCAATCCCCAGTCCCTGCATGACGGTATTACGAATTCCTTCCGGAATACGGGGCAGAACTAGACTGCCCAATAAACCGCCTACCATAATGGCAAGCGCATTGATGATGCTTCCCCATAAAGCCATAAATGCTAATTTCCTCTCTGTTCGGGCCAGGTATGTGACAAAATATCGGTCCGCTGTCTATTGATTAATCCTATAAACCATATACCATAATAACCATTTCTATTAAGCTCATCAATGATTGAATTGGAAAAATTTCTTAACACCGTTCGAGTGAGTGAAGCCTTGACAATGAAATTGATTATCATTACCATATATTTATAATAAAAATGATAATGATTATCAATATCTTTGGGTTAGTCAGGATAAAACGACCAATGAAGCAGGAGGCTAAGGGTGGAAACCAATTCAATAATTGAAGACAGGTGTTTAAGTGACTGCCATGAACAGGACTTGTGTGCTGCGGTCTCCAAAATGGTCCGGGAGGATCCTATTGGTTCGGCGGCCGGGCATGAGCGTTATTTGTTCGTGGAAGTTCCGGTTCCCTGGGACTACGATGTCACGGCATCGAGGCATTTCCCGAAGGGCTTTATGGAAGTCCTCAAAAGGGCGGCCGAGAACGCGCCAAAATTCCGATTTTTATCTTTTGTATCCGATGCTCATCCCTCGCCCGCAGGGTACAGAAGAGTCATGTATTTTCAGAAGCCGCTTCCCCCTTTTGCCCGGTACGAAAAGAAGGAGTATGTAGCTCCCGAAGCAGAGTTAAACGCTTTAGCCGAAGCGCTGCTGAACGGCTCCGAGCTTATGAATCGTTATGAATCTTACAGGTTTCATTCGGAAAATGTCAGGGATTTGTTTGTCTGTACCCATGGAAGTCATGATGTGTGCTGCGGCAGGTTCGGTTACCCCATGTATAAAATGCTTGAAGATCATTATGCGGTGAAATCGTCCGGAAAGCTCAGAGTCTGGCGTGCCAGTCATTTTGGCGGTCACCGCTTTGCTCCTACGATTGCCGATTTGCCCGAAGGACGCTATTGGGCCCAAGTGGAGCCGGAAGATCTTGACACGCTCGTTCTTCGTCAAGGGCCGTTTTCCGATATCTCCCGAAAATACCGGGGATGGGGAGGTGTCGGAAAATATGAACAAATGGTCGAGCGTGAAATCTTCCTTCGTGAAGGATGGAGTTGGCTTGACTACAACAAGAAAGGCACGGTGTTGAGGGAAGAAGGACATTCCGCGGTGGTGAGAATAGATTATTCTTCCGCGGATGGAACGGTTTCAGGAGCATATGAAGGAACCGTTGTTTCCGCAGGTACGATCAAAATGGGCGGTTGCGGAAGCGCAATGAAAGATGTTCAGCAATATCAAGTCTCCCGGCTGACCAAGCTTTAATCCGGTTTAAAACATCATGACATAAGGCAGGAATTTCATAAAATGAAGAACAGCTCTGTAGTTTTCAAATGTTTAATTGTTATTTTGTTGGGTTTTATCGCTGCCTGCGGGGTCAAGCAAGACCAGGCAGCGGAGAATCAGGGAGTGGCGGCTCCGGATCAAGTGAAGGCGGCACAGGAAGAAAGAACGATAAAGCACAAGATGGGGGAAACGAAAGTACCTGCCGATCCCAAGAACATTGGCGCCCTTCAGCCGTTTATCATGGATCATTTGTTGGCGCTGGGAGTCAAGCCCGGTTCCGGCGTGATGTTCGACCAGAAGTGGCCTGCGTTTCTTGCAGATGATTTAAAGGAAACGAAAGTAATCGGCAATGATGCGAACCCGAATCTGGAAGCGATTCTGGCCGCCGGTCCGGATTTAATCATAGGGCAGCCCTTTCAGGAGAAAGCCTATGACGGGTTATCGAAAATCGCTCCTACCATCATTTTGGACACGAATGCAAAGGATTGGCGCAGTACCTTTCTAGAGGTAGGCGAAATCACGGGTAAAACCAAAGAGGCCCGGTCCGTGCTGGAAGCTTTCGATAAAAAAGCCTCCGAAGCCAGGAAGACGCTTCAAGAGTCCATTGGTAATGAAACGGTCATGTTTCTGCGGGTCACCGATAAAGAGCTTCGTTATTACGGAATCAAAAATTATAAAATTTTGTACCAGGATTTGGGGCTTCAGCCTCCGAAGGAATTTGTGACGGACGAATCCAAAACATTCCAGGCGATTTCGATGGAAAAGCTGCCGGAGATTAATCCGGATCATATCCTGCTGCTCGTACAAAGTGAAGAAAAGCTGAATGAATTAAAGGGAAGCTCCCTGTGGCAAAACATGACTGCCGTGAAGAAAAACCAGGTGCACTCTGTCGATTATGATCTTTGGCTGCAGGGCTGGGGGCCCATCGCTTATAGCAAGCTGATTGATGAGACGCTTCAGTTTTTGGCGCGCAAATAACAGAGGCCTCCATGAAGATGCCTATGAAAAAGAAGAGGGGCAGACCATGAAGCAAACCTTATACTCGGAACATTTGAATATTGCTTATGCGGATCGGATGATTGTTGAGGATTTAAACTTGCACTTTCCAGAAGGGAAAATCACCGCGCTCGTAGGTGCCAACGGTTCGGGAAAGTCAACCATTCTGAAGGCGATGGCAAGAATTATGAAGCCTGAAGGGGGACAGGTATATCTCGACGGCAAATCGATCTACAGGCAGTCGACCAAAGAAGTCGCCAAACAGGTGGCCATTCTTCCGCAAAATCCAGCCGCTCCTGATGGATTGACGGTCAGCGAGCTTGTCTCTTACGGCCGGTTTCCGCATCAAAAAGGCTTTGGCACGCTGACGAAGGAAGATAAAGAAATCATTCAGTGGGCGATTCAGGTAACAGGGATGACGGAATTTTATGATCGCCCGGTAGATCAGCTTTCCGGCGGTCAGCGGCAGCGGGCGTGGATTGCCATGGCTCTGGCCCAAGGAACTCAAATTCTTTTTCTCGATGAGCCTACGACATTTCTGGATATGGCCCATCAGTTGGAAGTACATCAGCTGTTAATGAAGCTCAATCAGGAAGAACAGCGAACGATTATTATGGTAGTCCATGATTTGAATCATGCCTCCCGATATGCCCACCATGTGGTGGCCATTAAACAGGGGAAAGTGGTCAGTGAAGGAAGTCCGGACAAGGTCATGACCAGAGAAGTGCTCAAAGAGGTTTTTGGGATCGAAGCGGACATTATATCTGATCCGAGAAGCGGGGTTCCTCTATGCCTGCCCTTTGCGCTGGCTTAGGAAGGGACCTGCCGTGCGTCGCCCGTATTCGTATTGAAGTTATGAATTTATAGTGAGGATGTTTTAACGTGTCAATAACAGAAGCAACAGAGCCTATTGCGGATTCTTCAACACCAAAGCTTCATTCGCGTCCCGCAGCCGCCGCCATCGTTTTGATCGGAGGTCTTGCCGCTCTTGTTCTCGGCATCGCGGCATCCATTTCATTCGGTGCGGCGGATATCGGATTGATGACCGTATGGGAAGCTGTATTCCGGTTTAATCCGGATCTTACGGCTCATCAAATCATCCAGGAACTGCGATTGCCGCGGGTGCTTGGAGGTGCCGTAGTCGGGGCCAGCTTTGCCGTCGCCGGAGCTTTGATGCAGGGCATGACCCGCAATCCGCTGGCCGATTCCGGTTTGCTGGGACTGAATGCCGGAGCCGGCTTCGTCATGGCGTTGTGCTATGCCTTATTTCCCGGCCTTCCTTTTATTTATCTGATGCTGTGTTCGTTTCTGGGTGCCGGACTCGGGGCAGGGCTCGTGTATGGCATCGGCTCTTCCGCGACAGCCGGGCTTACACCGGTTCGCCTTGTCCTTGCCGGAGCGGCGGTCACCGCCTTGTTGTCGGCGCTTAGCGAAGGGATTGCGATCCATTTTAATGTTGCCCAGAATCTGGCTATCTGGTATGCGGGGGGGCTGGAAGGCACCCGATGGATTCAATTGCAAATCATTTTTCCGTGGATTCTTGGCGCATTGCTCGCCGCCATGCTGCTGTCTCGTTCCATCACGCTGTTAAGCCTGGGCGAAGAGATTGCGGCGGGACTTGGCCAGCGCACGGAAGTAATCAAGCTTGCGGGACTGGTCATCGTCCTTATACTCGCCGGTGCGGCGGTTTCGGTCGCCGGTACGATCGGTTTCGTCGGTTTGATGATTCCCCATGTAACCCGGTTTCTGGTTGGCGTCGATTACCGTTGGATCATTCCTTGCTCGGCTGTTCTCGGAAGTCTTCTGATGGTTTTAGCCGATCTGGCGGCGAGAATGGTTAACCCCCCGTTCGAGACGCCGTTAGGGGCGCTCATCGCTTTGCTGGGGGTTCCTTTCTTTCTCTATCTGGCGCGTAAAGAAAGGAGGGGGCTGTAATGGGAGCAACGCCGGAATCCGTCTTGGAAAACAGAAGAAAAAAAGGCGGGTTTACCGTCATGGCCGTTCTCGGCATACTGATTATCGCTGCTTTCATCATCAGCATGAACACCGGATATATACGTTTGTCGCCGCTTGATGTGATAAAGACGTTGTTTGGATGGGGGACCGGCAAGCAGGAATTGATTCTGTTTGAATTCCGCTTGCCGCGCATTGTCATTTCCGTTCTTGTTGGTGCCGGCTTAGCCGTGTCCGGCTGTATTCTGCAGGGCATCACCCACAATGCGCTGGCTGATCCCGGCATTCTTGGCATTAACGCAGGCGCCGGTTTAACAGTCATGCTGTTTATTTTTTTATTTCCGACATCGGCAGCCGCCCCGGTACTTTGGCTTCCGGTAACGGCATTGGTTGGTGCGGGGCTAACCGCCGCATTGATCTGCATACTCGCCTACAAACGGCATAAGGGATTTGTGCCGACAAGGCTGCTGCTTACCGGGATTGCAGTGGCCACAGGCATCAAAGCGGCAATGATCGTACTGACGCTGCGGTTTGATCCGGATCAGTATCAGTTTGTGGCCACCTGGCTCGCAGGCAGTATATGGGGCTCGAGCTGGAAGTTTGTGCTCGCGCTTTTACCATGGATTGTGGTGCTTCTTCCGTTTGTATTTTTCAAAGCCCGCGTGTTGAACGTGCTGAATCTTGGGGATCAGACAGCTGTTGGGCTTGGCACGCCGATTGGGAAGGAAAGGCTTATGCTGCTGGGTGCAGCGGTAGGTTTGGCCGGATCGTGTGTAGCGGTAAGCGGAGGCATCGGTTTCATCGGGCTGATCGCTCCGCATTTGGCGCGAAGGCTTGTCGGGCCGAAGCATCAAATGCTTTTGCCGACATCGGCTTTGGCCGGGGCTTTGCTCCTTATCGTGGCGGATACCTTGGGCCGTTGGATTGTGCAGCCGTCAGAGGTTCCGGCCGGTCTCGTCGTTGCTGTGATCGGAGCGCCATATTTTCTTTATCTGCTGGCGCATGCGAAATCTTGAATCAGTTTGAATGTTGGAGGGAAATCTGTGTTTTTAATAAAAAATAGATTGTTGTATGTAACCTTGATGATCTGGCTAGTCATTGCTCTTGCTGCCTGCGGAGGCCAAGCGGGATCCGGGGCGTCGAATGCTCCGGCGGAGCAGACCGGCGATTCTTCCCCTGTGACCGACAAAAGCACGAAGATATTTAAAGCGGCGAATGGGGACGTTGAAATTCCGGTTCATCCGCAGCGCATCGTTGCGATCACGTTCTTGGGAGATCTGCTCGCGCTCGGGGTCAAACCGGTCGGCGCCGGTTCGATCGCGTTGAACAATTCCGTTCTTTTGGAAAAGGAGCTTGAAGGTGTAGCCGATGTCGGGGATGTCTCCGTGGAAAAGGTACTGGAGCTTAATCCGGATTTAATTATTGTACCGACGTATCTTCCGTCTGAAACGGTCGAGCAGCTGAAGAAAATTGCTCCTACCGTAGCGATTCCTTCCGTTGGCCTGGAGGGCGGAGATCCGCTGGAAGAATTGAAGACCTTCGGCGTGATGCTCGGTAAAGAAAAGGAAGCGGAAGCCTTCATTGCCCGGTATAAGCAAAAGGCTGAGGAAGCAAAGGCAAAATTAAACGGCATCATCGGTCCGGACGAAACGGTGGGAAGCTATTCCATTTGGGCGAAAAATCTTTGGGTATGGCCTAAAACGCGTGATGCGGGCTACAATCTGTTCGAGATGTTACAATACAAACCGCAAGACAAAATAGCCAAGGAAATTTTCCCGGATGGCAAAGGGAAGGACATTTCCTTGGAGGTGCTGCCCGAATTTGCCGCCGACCATATGTTTATTACGGTATACGAACCGGACGGAGGGGCCGAACGGGCGAAGGAAGTAGCGAATGGCGCCATTTGGCAAGGCCTGCCCGCCGTGAAAAATAACCATGTTTACTATTTGGATTATAAAAAATTCTGGATGATCGACGGGCTTAATTTGGAGAAGCAATTAGACATTCTGGTCGATCTCATCGTGAAGCAAAATCAAAAATAACCGGTCCCCCGGATATTCAAGTCTTGATGAAAAACCCGTCCTCACCGGACGGGTTTCGTTCGTTACATATCCATATCAGGCGTGCCACCGCTGCCTTTCTTTTTCTGTTCCGGTTTATCGCTAACGACACATTCCGTTGTCAGGAACATGGCGGCAACGGAAGCTGCATTTTGCAAGGCGGAGCGGGTTACTTTAGCAGGGTCCACAATTCCCTTCTCAATCATATGTACCCACTCGCCGTTGGCCGCGTTATAACCTATGCCCGCAGGCTCCCGTTGAATCCTTTCCACCACGACGGAACCGTCGATCCCGGCATTGGAAGCGATCGTTCGAATCGGGGCCTCCAGCGCATGACGCACGATGTTGATGCCCGTCGCTTCGTCGCCGCCGTCGGTTTTTATGTTTTCCACAGCCGAAATCACATTGATCAGTGCGACGCCCCCGCCTGCGACGATTCCTTCCTCGACTGCGGCACGTGTGGAGTTCAATGCGTCTTCGATACGTAATTTTTTCTCCTTCATTTCGGTTTCCGTCGCTGCGCCTACTTTAATCACAGCAACACCGCCGGCCAATTTGGCCAGCCGCTCCTGCAGCTTCTCGCGGTCGAATTCGGAGGTCGTTTCTTCGATTTGTTTTTTAATTTGTTGTACGCGCGAATCGATATCCTGCTTTTGTCCATAACCGTCGACAATCGTCGTGTTCTCTTTGGTTACTTGCACTTGACGAGCGCGTCCGAAATGTTCGAGCCCCGCATTCTTCAGGTCAAGACCAAGTTCTTCTGTAATGACTTGTCCACCCGTTAGCACTGCAATATCCTGCAGCATCGCCTTCCTGCGGTCGCCAAAACCAGGCGCCTTCACCGCTACGCAAGTAAACTTGCCGCGCAATTTATTAATGACAAGCGTGGCCAACGCTTCCCCTTCCACATCTTCGGCAATGATCAGGAGAGGCTTGCCCTGCTGAACCACTTTTTCAAGCGCGGGCAGCAAATCTTTGACATTGGATACCTTTTTGTCCGTAATCAAGATATAGGGCTCATCCAATACCGCTTCCATTTTATCCGTATTTGTAATCATGTAAGGGGAGATATAGCCGCGATCGAACTGCATCCCGTCAACCGTTTCCAGTTCGGTCGTAAAGCCTTTTGATTCTTCAACGGTGATGACCCCGTCTTTGCCGACTTTCTCCATCGCTTCCGCGATCAGTTGTCCGATTTCTTCATCCGCGGCGGAGATGGCAGCCACCTGTGCGATTTCATTTTTGTGATCCACCGGTTTTGCGATTTTCTTAATCTCATCAACCGCAACGCGAACGGCTTTCTCTATCCCTTTTCGGATGAGCATCGGGTTTGCGCCGGAGGTCACATTCTTAAGACCTTCACGAATCATTGCTTGGGCGAGTACAGTAGCGGTGGTAGTACCGTCGCCGGCTACGTCATTGGTCTTGGTTGCCACTTCCTTCACCAATTTGGCGCCCATATTTTCAAACGGATCTTCCAGTTCGATTTCTTTTGCAATGGTTACTCCATCATTGGTAATCAGTGGAGAGCCGAATGACTTTTGCAAAACCACATTGCGTCCCTTAGGACCAAGAGTCACTTTCACGGCATTAGCCAGCGTGTCCACACCGCGAAGCATAGCGCGGCGAGAATCTTCGTTGAACAGGATTTGTTTAGCCATGGGTTACCAGCTCCTTTTGACCTGAAGGTTCCAAAATCGCCAAAATATCCGACTCTCTAAGGACTAAATAGTTTTTTTGCTCAACTTTTATCTCGGTGCCCGCATATTTGCTGTAAAGAACGAGGTCACCTTCATGCACATCCAAGGGTATGACGTTACCCTTTTCTATTCGTCCTCGACCCACCGCAACAATTTTGCCTTGCACCGGTTTTTCCTTCGCCTTTTCGGGAAGTACGATGCCGCCGGCTGTCACTTCTTCCTGCTTCTGTGGTTCGATCACCACTCGGTCACCTAACGGTTTCAACATCGAGTACCAACCTCCCAACTGAATGTATTAGCACTCGTAAAGTAGGAGTGCTAATGCTGATAATTAATATACATTATTTGTATCGTCGATCAAAGGCGGTTTTCCCGTATGAAAGCTTATAAAAATGAATTCAGTTCGTGATTTTTTATCATTTCTCTTGATTTTGAAGGAATACTTGTATTTTTTACCGTGGACGCACAGAAAAAAAGAGAAAAATTAAGCAAAGAAAAGAAAGAAAAAGAAAAGCCGGGATTTTTTTGTTCCAGTTGCCCAAAATTAGCAAAATGTACCTTTGAAAAAAAGCAAAAAGAAAAAATATACTCAAATTAGCACTCGTCTCATTAGACCGCTAACAAAAAATGATATGAAGAAGACAATCATATTTGAAGCTTTTTATTGATCGTGGGAACATGACGGTAAAGAATTTCACCTATGATCATGTCTTCTTTTTTTGTGGGGTGAACCGGTATGAAAACATGATGAAGTGCGACTCTCATTGCCAGACAGGGGGTTGACATACAGGGCCTGTTATTGATTCATTTGATAGGAGGTATTTGCCGTATGAATGCATTACTGCTTGCCGGAGGTCTCGGAACCAGGTTAAAGCCGCTCACGGAAACATTGCCCAAACCGATGGCTTTAATCGCCAATCGTCCGTGGCTGGAGCATGTGATTGTTCATTTGAAAAAACAGGGTATTCAAAATTTCGTTATCGCGGTCAAGCATCATCCGGAGAAAATACAGAATCATTTTGGCAATGGAGAGAAATGGGGGATCACGATCCAATATGCGATGGAAGATTCCCTCAAAGGCACTGCCGGAGCCATCAAAAACGCGGAGCGTTATCTTGACGATCGGTTTATCGTGGTCAACGCGGATATCGTTCATGAAATCGACCTTAATCCCTTATTGGAATTTCACCGGAAGCACGGGGGAAATGTCACTATCGGCTTGACGGAGGTGGACGATCCCACCCAATATGGCGTCGTGCAGCAGGACGGGGCCGGACGCATCCTTCGGTTTGTCGAAAAGCCCCGTTTGGAAGAAGCGCCGTCACGTCGGATCAATGCGGGAATTTATGTGATGGAAAAAAAGGTGCTGAGCTTCATTCCCCCGGATCGGGAAGTTTCCATCGAGCGTGAAACCTTCCCTCTGCTGATTACCAGGAATGTAGGTGTTTACGGAAAAGTGATTTCGGGATACTGGATGGACATGGGAACCAAAGACAGGTACCGCCGAATTCATTGGGATGTGTTAAATCGCGTGAACAACCTTCCGATCCCCGGCAAAGAAAGCGGAAAAGGAATCTGGCTGGGCAAAAACTGCGATATTGGCCCCGGTGTACTGCTCATTCCGCCGGTTCTTATCGGAGATAACGTGGTTATCGGGGAACGCTCCATTATCGGGCCGTTCAGCGTAATCGGAAACGATTGTGTGATCGGCCGTAACGTGCGCTGTTCCGAAACCATTATGTGGGACCGCTGCAAAATAAACGACGCTACCCATTTAAGCAACTGCATTTTCGGTTACGATCTTGAGTTGGGCTCGAAGCATATTTTGCATGAAGCGGTCATGAATCGAATGGGGGTGCTGCAAGCATGACTCGAGTGGCTTATGTCAGTACGTACGTGCCTCAAAAATGCGGGCTGGCCACCTATACGTTTCATTTAAGGCAGGCGGTCAATAACGCCAAGGGTTGGAAAGGGAAGGACCCCGTCGTTGTGCTCACGGAAAACCCGGCCGACCGGTCCGATGATCCCGTTTTGTGGCCGCTTCAGCGCAATCAAGTTGAAGATTACGCCAAAATGGCGAGGAAAATAAATGGCTCCGATATCGACGTTGTTTCCCTGCAGCATGAATTCGGGATCTTTGGCGGTGAAGCGGGAGCTCACATCTTAACCTTTATCCAAAATCTAAAAAAACCTCTCATCACAACCTTTCATACGGTTTTCAAGAAACCCGAGCCACCCTACGCCTCGATCCAGAGGGAAATCGCGGAAAAAAGCGCAAAGATCATCGTGATGAACCGGAAGGCAATTGCCTATTTGCAAGAAGCGTACGGAATCCCGAAAGAAAAAATTTGCTTTATCCCCCACGGTACACCAGAGCCGAGTTCGGAAAAAAGGCAGCATGTCCGGGAGCAGCTTGGCTGGCAGAACCGAAAAGTGCTCATGACGTTCGGGCTGCTGAGCCGTGGCAAAGGCATCGAACTGATCCTGAAGGCATTGCCGGAAATCGCACGCAGGATTCCCAATGTTTTATATGTGATTGCCGGACAAACGCATCCGGAAATCAGGAAGCGGGAAGGAGAGTCCTATCGGAACGAGCTGCAGGAACAAATTCGAACCAGCGGTATGCAGCAGCATGTTGCAATGATTGACAAGTACATGGACGAGGACGAACTGATCAAGCATATTTCAGCATGCGATATCTATGTGACCCCTTACCCGGGGATGCAACAGATTACAAGCGGCACATTGGCATACGCCGTCGGGTTGGGGCGGCCGGTATTATCCACGCCCTACGCTTATGCGCAGGATTTGCTTTCCGACTATCCGGAACTGCTTTTGCCTTATGAAAATGAACAGGCATGGATCGATAAAACGGTCTCGCTGTTGACCAACGATCCTTTATTGAAGAGCTGGAACAAACGAATGGAGCGTATCGGGGAAACAATGCATTGGCCGGTAATCGGAAGGCAGCACGCAAGCTTGTTCGCCGAGGTGAGGGAACGTGAATCCGTCATCAGTTAGTTTTCGGCATATGTTTCGGCTGACTGATGATACCGGAATCGTAGAGCACGCTCTTGGCCGCATTCCCCGCCGCCAGGAGGGCTACAGCACGGACGACCAGGCCCGGGCGCTCTGGGCGTGCCTGGAGTGGCTTGATTATGTTCCCGAGAAGGAAGCTGACGGTTTATATTCGCTCATCGATACGTATCTCTCCTTTTTGCTTTGGACACAAAACGAAAACGGACATTTTCACAACAACATCGCTTTTGATCGGACGAGAGAAGCCGAAACGCCCTCGGATGATTGCCTGGGACGCTGTTTGTGGGCCAGTGCGCTCGCTTTTATAAAGCTGCAGGATCGGGAACGCGCGCTTGCGGCAAAAGAAATCCTTGAAAAGGCGATGAACCAGGTGGCCAATTTGCAATACCTGCGGGGATCTGCTTACGCGATGGCGGCGATAAGTCTCTTGATTCGCCATAACTATCCGCGCGACTTGGATGCTGTATTGGCGGCACTGGCGGCGAAATTGCTTCATGCTTACCGGACCCATGCCAGGCCGCAATGGTTATGGTACGAACCGGCATTATCCTACAGCAACGGGATTATCCCCTGGGGATTGTTTTGCGCGTATGAGGCTATGAAAAACAATGAGCTTCTTGACGTTGCTGTAGAAAGCCTGGATTTTCTAATCCGGTTATCGCTGAATGAGAAGGGGCATATTCGTCCGGTAGGGAATAGGGGATGGTGTACGCCAGAGTACAGAGCACTGTGGGATCAACAGCCGATCGATGTCATGAAGCTCGCTTTGGCCGCTTCCAAAGCCTACGAAATGACAGGAAAAGCCCGTTATGCAGAGATCGTAGGTAAATGCAGGGGCTGGTTTTACGGCGAGAACGATGCGGGGGTTCCGATGTGCAACGCGCTGGAAGGGAGCGGATACGATGGATTGGGGGAAAAGGGTCCGAATCTGAACCAGGGAGCGGAATCTACACTATCTTATTTATTGACAGAGGCTGTTTATCTGAAACTTAACGCGAACAAAAGAGGTGCAGAGAACTATGCGGCTTATCGATGCTAAACGTAACCTGCTGCCAACCCAGGTTTTTCGGGAATATGATATTCGCGGAAAAGCCTACGCGGAAATCGATCTTTCTTTCTGCTACTTGCTTGGCAAAGCGTTTGGGGAAAAGGTTAGGGCTACGGGAACCGACAAGGTGATTGTCGGCCGTGACAACCGTAAATCGTCTCCGGAATTTCATCGTGCGCTAATTTCCGGTTTGCACCAAGCGTCCTGTCACGTCGTGGATATAGGGGAAGTCACGACACCGATGTTTTACTATGCGCTTGAATTTCTAAAAACGCCCTGCGGTGTAATGATTACTGCAAGCCATAATCCCGGTGACGAGAACGGATTTAAGATTGCGATGGACTATTCGACCATTTATGGAAACGCGATTCTAGAGCTGCGGCAAGGGATGCGCCGGCTTTCGGAAGAGGAGGACATACCGCAAAAATACAGATGGAACATGCGTCTGCTGAAGCGCGAAGACGTGGAGGAGCCGTACTTGACCATGCTGGCCGAAAAAATAAAACTTGGCCCGAGAAAATTAAAAGTAGTGGTGGACTGCGGCAATGGCACGCCGTCTCCTTTTGTTCCGAAAGCGTTGAAAAACTGGGGCTGCGAAGTAATAGAGCTTTATTGCAAGTCCGACCCGGATTTCCCGAACCATCACCCGGATCCTGTGGATCCGGACAATTTGAAAGATCTGATCGACAAGGTGAGAGCGTCGAAGGCTGATATTGGTATTGCCTTCGACGGAGACGGCGACAGGCTCGGCGTCGTGGATGAGCAGGGGAACGTGTTATGGGGCGATCAATTAATGATTCTGTTCTGGCGCGAAATTCTTCCCCGATATCCCGGCTGTGACGCTTTAATTGAGGTGAAATGCTCAAAGGCGCTGGTGGAAGAAGTCGAGAGACTCGGCGGCAAGCCGGTGTATCACCGCACCGGGCATTCGCATATCAAAGCTACGATGCGCAGGCTGAATACGCCGTTCAGCGGCGAAATGTCTGGTCATCTATTTTTCCGTGACGAATACTACGGATTTGACGACGCCCTGTATGCGGCCGGTCGGCTCCTACGGATATTGACCCATACGGATAAGCGTCTTTCGGATTGTTTTAAGGATGTACCCCGTTATTATGCAACACCTGAAACGAGAGTTCCGTGCAGCGACGACGCCAAGCTTCGCATTTTGAACAAAGTGAAGCATTACTTTCATGGAAGTCATGAGATGATCGAGGTGGACGGAATTCGTGTTTTGTTCCCTGGAGGATGGGGGCTTGTCCGCTGCTCCAACACGCAGCCGATTTTAGTATTGCGTGCGGAAGCGGAAACGGAGGAAGGGTTGAATGAAATCAAGTCGGAACTGGAAAAGGCCTTGAAAACTGCATCCGGAAGCCTGCAAGTCAACTGGTAATTGGCAGTGCCCGGTTAAGGAGTGGAACATGGATTTGGACTGCTTGGAAGGGGGTTACATGCAATGAAAGTATCCCGATATATCGGCAACCCGATCATTGAGCCCAAAGATATTCGTCCATACCTTAAAGATTATGAAGTCATAGGCGTTTTTAATGCCGGTGTCATGCGTTACGGAGATGAGATCCTGCTGCTTCTGCGCGTAGCGGAAAGGCCGGTACACCGCGATCCGAACGTTGGATTGAGTCCGTACTACGACGTCGCCAACGGCAGAATGGGGATCAATCAACTGGAAAAGGGAGTCCCGGGATATGATTTTTCAGATGCTAGGGGCATCGCTACACCGGAAGGCTCATTGCTCACGTCCCTTTCCTATTTGAGAATAGCGAGGAGCAAGGACGGCGTTCATTTTGAGATCGATGACCGTCCCGCTTTATTTCCGGAAAACCAATATGAGATTTACGGAATTGAGGATTGTCGGATCACTCAGATTAACGATACGTATTTTATCAATTATTCGGCCGTGTCCAACCTGGGAATTACAACCTGCCTGGCTTCCACGAAAGATTTTGCATATATTCAACGCGAGGGCGTGATTTTCCAACCGGACAGCAAAAATATCGTCATCTTTCCGCAAAAAATTAACGGCAAATATTATGCCCTTCATCGGCCTTCCAGCTCCAGCTTTGGCAAACCAAGCATGTGGTTGGCGGAATCTCCCGACCTGCTTTGCTGGGGGAATCATCGTTTCTTGATGGGCTGCCGGCCGGGCCTGTGGGATGAAGCACGAATAGGGGGAAGCTGCGTTCCTATTAAACTCGAACAGGGGTGGCTGGAAATTTATCATGGCGCCGATCGCAATAATAGATATTGCCTGGGGGCCGTGCTGCTGGATTCGGAACAGCCCTGGCGCGTCATCGCCCGCAGTACGCAGCCTTTTTTGGAGCCGGAAACGGACTATGAAAAAGAAGGTTTTTTTGGCAATGTCGTTTTCAGCTGCGGGGCGCTTTATGAAGACGGCAAGGTAAAAATTTATTATGGCGCAGCGGATACCTCTATGTGTTATGCTGAGGTAGAAATGAGTGAAATTCTGGAGCAATTGGAACAGGTTTGACCGGCAACCCGGCGATGAAGGAGCGAATGGAGACTGTTTCACAAGAAAGACATCAACTTTTGGGACAGTCTCTTTAGCATCTTTCTAAACGTATTCAGTCCGAACAGGTCACACGTCGTTTGAGGATGACTCTTTTTTCAGCGGGCTGTTACCTTTATGATGATGTGGTTATAATAGTTATATATCTTGAATACGTTTTAAAATGAAGCGGCGGTTTTATAATGGGGAGTGAGTGTTATGAATAAGAAGAATGTGAAATTAAGAGTAGCCTGGATCATCCCCAATATATGCTTATATTTGCTTTGTATTGCGGTCGGCGTCTTTGTGATGGCGAATGCCAGTGGATTAAGTGAGATCGATAGATTAGGTACTTGGGTGGTTTTGTTGCTTGCGCTTTTATCGGTCGCCCTCATTGGCACGCTCAGAATCGTATTTTGGATTAAAAAAGGTAAGATGTGATCCTATGGGAATATTTGTAATATATTAGCATAAATAGTAGTAAAAGCGTTTCTTTGATTGACGAATGTTTAACTATTAGGTATTATTATAGTACGCTTAATTTCCGAGTCATCGGAAAGCGGGGGAACCAATTTTCTGGGGCGAATCATGATGTAGGGAACCATCTTTCCCGAGCCCGGCAGCTAACCTCGTCAGCAGTTAGATGGGTCAAATTCATTTTTTATTCGAATGATGGTTTACATTGACCCGTATTGCGGGTCTTTTTGTTTTGTTAGACCCGCCATATAGCTGCTGATCGTCAAAGGCATCTGCGGTCATGCTGCTTATTGCGGGTTTTTTGATGCGGCGAATTTTAAAGGAGGAGTGGAGCAGGAGAGGACTCTTCTTTAAAAGGAGATGCTGTAAAGCTATGATTATGAAAACAAGAGATGGGAAAGTCGTTGAAATTTTATATAAGGATGAACAGGGATTTTGTTATTGTGATGATGGGATGACCCGGCCTAAAAGCGAATTAACCGTACCTACCAAAGAAGAGGTTTTGGATAAACGTAAAAGCAATAAACTAAAGACAGAGGAAAGGAACATGCCATGATTCAGAGAATTACTGCCGCTCATTTACAGCAGCTATCCAAAGAACAGCAAGAAAAACTGCGCGAACAATGGCATCCGGAAGAAGGGGAATATATCTTTTACAGCGGACAAGAAGAGATGATCTACTACATGGGCGGTTTTCATAAAGAGAAAGCGCTCCCGTTATTGACGATTGGTCAAATGCTGGCGTATTTGCATCAATATGACAGCTATATTCGCATTGATAAGATTTACGAAGAATGGCTGATCAAGACTTCAAGCCTTGAAGTGAAGGGTCGCGAGCTGTGCGATGCGCTGTGGAATGCCATGATATTGATCTTATAATGAACCAAGATCCCCCATTTCCAGGGGGATATTTTTATTAACTCCATTGACACTCTCTATGTCAGCAGGTCATAATCAATTTTGAACCGGTACAAATATGTATTGGATGGATGAAGTGAATACAATAAAGAAAGAGGTGTTTACGATCGAAACAAACCCGCGTGAAATATATGGCAGCCTGGTTTCAACGGGGGAATATGTATGCGTCAGCATTGTCGGCGAACGCATCTTTTCCGTCACGCCCACAGAGAAACAAAAGCGTGCCGATAACGAAAGGGAAGTCTGGATTTGTCCCGGTTTGATCGATCTGCAAATTAACGGTTTTGCTGGCTATGATCTGAATAGGGCTGATGCGGACCTGGAGGAACGTGTGGAAGCGATTCGGCAAATGACACGGGAAGTGCTGCGAACGGGTACGACTTCTTTTTGTCCGACGATTATTACGGCCGGATTCGAACAGATTCATTCCAGTTTAACGGCGATTCGTCTGGCCTGCAGCCGGGATCCGATCGTAGACAGCTGCGTGCTGGGCGTCCATTTGGAAGGACCTTACTTGTCTGATCAGGACGGTCCGCGAGGCGCTCACCCCCGCGAACATATTAAGGATCCCGACTGGGAAGAGTTTACCGCTTGGCAGGAAGCCTCGGGCGGGCGCATCCGTATGGTGACATTGGCGCCGGAACGCACGGGAGCTGTCGAGATGATTCGCAGGCTTGTTCAAGAAGGCATCCTCGTATGCATAGGCCATACGGCCGCGTCTCACGATGAAATTATTGCGGCTGCCGATGCCGGTGCGAGAATGTCCACTCATCTGGGGAACGGAGCGCATGCACAGCTTCCCCGGCATCCGAACTATATTTGGTCACAGCTTTCCGACGACCGTTTGACTCCGGGCATCATTTCCGACGGACATCATCTGCATCCTTCTGTCATGAAGGTGATGGCGCGGGCAAAGAATAATCAAATAGTTCTTGTCAGCGATGCGGTGCATTTGGCCCATATGAAGCCGGGCATTTACAAGACGCACGTTGGCGGGGAAGTGGAGCTGCTTCCTTCCGGGCGGCTGCAGATGGTTGCCGATCCGCTGCTCTTGGCCGGAGCGGCCGTATCCCTTGCAGACTGTGTGCAAACCTATATGCGGCTTACTTCAGCGAGTCTCCATGAAGCCATAAGGTTGGCTACGATCATGCCTGCCCGCTTAATCGGAGAGCCGCTGCTTGGACAGGTGCGGCCGAATGGAATGGCGGATTTGTTGACCTTTACTCTGAATCCAGAGGACGGCAGGATCGATATGCTTGCCGTTACAAAACGTGGACAAACGGTATATTCAGCTGCGCAGGAAAATTTGTGAATAAAGAAATCTACCATTGACGATAAAAAAATGAAAGCGCTATAATTTGATTTGAAACGGTTCAAAAATTTCGTCCCAAAATGGTCGAAAATGATGTTAAATGGTTGCAGTTGCAAGCCATTTAACAAATTTAAATCCATTTGCAAGCGCTTGCATAATTGTAGAAGGTGATTGGTTTTATGGCAATCGTCTAATATCCCACTAGAAACGCAAAGGTCACAACATTAACACGACAAATTATGTTATATATATGTTATTAATTTTATGTTAATCAAATTTATATTGATTAATTCCGTTTTTTGATGTTAATATAAATAACATAAATTGCTTGAGAGCAGCGTATTATTTTTTAGTCCTTATTTGAACCGGTTCAAAAAATGAGCCGAATCAATAGTATTCACTATCAGAAGGGGGAAGTGATCATCCGCTGCACCCACGTCAGGAAGTGTAGGTAGTCGCAAGTTAGAAAGCGTGAGGTAAACTTCTGCTGGTTTTCGGTTTTGGCATGACATGTTCGATGGCGAAACGTAAATAACTTAGGGGAGTGATTGCAAAATGGCATCTAAAAAAGCAGTCTCAAGCGGTCTTGCAGGTGTGTTGGTATTATCGGCAATGTTGTCTGGCTGTTCGGGCGGCGGCGAACCGGCCCCCGCAGGCGGAAATGCACAGGGCGGTGGGGGCCAGCCGGCAGATCAAGCGGTGAGTCTTTCCATCTGGACAGGATGGCCGGAGCTTGATCCGTATTTCAAAAAAATGGCTGAGGAATACAAAAAAACAAAGCCGAACGTATCCATTGAGGTCTCTTCTTTCCCGCTGCGCGATTACGAAAAGAAGGTGGCTGCGGCGCTTCCGTCCAAAAGCGCAGCGGATATCCTCCCCTTAAATCCAAACCTGGCGCTCCGCTACATTGAGGGAGGCTTGATTCAAACCACCCCCGAGGATCTCGTGAAGTACGTGAATTCCGGGATTCACGAGAAGTTGATCGTCGATACGACCAGCGTGAACGGTAAACCATACGGTGTGCCTTCTTTCATGGGGGCCGGAGCGATTTATTACAACAAAGACATGCTGAAGGAGGCCGGGCTGACAGAGCCGCCTAACGTCGATAATCTGCTGGAATATGCCCAAAAACTGGCCAAACGCGATGCTTCCGGCAATCTGGAGCGGGCGGGAATGAGCTTGCGGTTAAGCGGCGGCGGCAGCGGCGTCGGGGAGAAATTCTGGAACCTTCTGGCCCAGCGCGGCGGCAGTATCGTCAAGGAAGTGTCACCGGGAAAATATACGGCGAATTATAACACCGAAGAGGGTTACCAAACGTTGAAGCTGTATGTGGACATGGTGCACAAGTTCAAAACGGACGATCCGAAGCTCAAGCACGACACGGAAGCGTTCCAGACGAACCTGGCTGCATTCTATATTCGTGAATCCAATGTCATTATGGACACGAAGAAAAAAGCTCCCGATCTAAATTATGATGCCGCTCCGCTCAAAGCCAACGTCATCAGTCTGATCAACTATTATGTCTCTAGTACGGATAAAGCGAAAGCCGAGGCGGCATGGGATTTCATCCGTTTCCTGACCAAGCCGGAGAATCACAAGCAAATCATCACGATGAGCGGCTGGCTGCCGGCCCGCAATGATCTGGATCTCAATGACGTGTATAAGGAATATCCGCAGTATAAAGCGTTCTTTGTGAAGCAGGACCTGCAAATGTATCCGCCACTGCCCGAATTCGATGAAATTCTGACGAAATTCGCCGACCGTCTGGCAACCAAAGGGTTTACGGATCCATCCTTTGTTGATAATCCGGATAAAATGAAAGCTTTCCTGAATGATGCGGCAAAGGAAACGAACGATATTTTGAAAAAAGCAGGCCGATTGGCGGAATAAAAGGAAGTTTATGATCGAAATCATTAACAACCTACAATTTTAGCAGTACTAACTAAACCGCAGCCGGGTCCGATGGTCACGGTCGGGCCCGGTTTGCCAGTTGGGGTGGGAGTATGCCGGACAAAATCAGATTCGCTATCGTGGGTGCCGGTGTGATTGCAAAGTATCACGCAGAATCCATCCGTCAGCATCCGGATGCAGAGTTGGCGGCGGTCGCCGACAACAGCACCGAGAAGGCAGGACGGTTGACGGAAGGACTTACGGACGCTCGCTTGTTTAAGGATTATCGGGAAATGCTGAAGATGGAGGACATTGATGTGGTCTGTGTTTGCACGCCGAGCGGTTCTCACAGCGATGTGACGATAGCCGCCGCCCAAGCGGGAAAGCACGTGCTTTGTGAAAAGCCTCTGGATATCAACGGCGACCGGATGACCGCGATGATCGATGCTTGCCGCAAAGCGGGAGTGAAGCTCGGATGCGTATTTCAAAGACGCTTGATGCCGGCCATGCTACATGCCCGTCAGGCGCTGCAGGACGGCAAAATCGGCAGGCCCGTTCTCGGCAATGCTTATCTCAAGTACTACCGCAGTCCGGAGTATTACAAGAGCGGCGGCTGGCGCGGAACCTGGAGGCTCGACGGCGGCGGGGCTCTTATGAATCAGGGGGTTCACGGCGTAGATTTGATTCAGTATATCATGGGTGAGGTCGAGTCGGTATTCGCTTACACGGCCACGCTGGCTAGGGAGATTGAAGTGGAAGATACGGCCGTTGCGGCATTGAAATATAAGAGCGGAGCGTTCGGCATCATTCAGGCCGCGACCTCCGTCTATCCGGGTCAGGAGACCCGGTTTGAGATTCACGGAGATCAAGGGACGATCGAATTCGGTGATGAAGGCATCAAGCAATGGACGTTCATGGGGCATGACGAACCGGCCCCGGTGTTGGAAGATACGCTCGGCCTGGCCTCAAGCAGCAATCCGCAGCAGATTTCCAGTGCCGGTCACTACTTTTACGTGGACGATATGATTCAGGCGATCCGCGGCAATCGTGAGCCTCACGTGAACGGCGAGGAGGCCAGAAAGTCGGTTGATCTGATTCTGGCCATATACGAATCGGCAAGGTCGGGTAAAGAAGTCAAGGTGTAGACGCCAAGGAGGAGACGGATGTGGTAAAATTGGCAATAGATGGGGGAAGTCCGGTGAGAACGAAGCCATTCCCGGAATGGCCGATTTATGACCAGTTGGAAGAAAAGCTGCTGCTTGAGGTTCTGCATTCGGGAAAGTGGGGTGGAGCAACCCGCAGCAAGCTTCCCGAAGCGGAGAGGCTGTTTGCCGAGCTTCATGATGCGAAGTATGCGGTGACGGTCGTGAATGGGACGGTGGCCATCGCTATAGCCCTTCAAGCGGCCGGAGTAAGAGCCGGTGACGAGGTCATTGTACCTCCTTACACGTTCTTTGCTACCGCAGCGGCTCCGCTCCTGTTCGGAGCGATTCCGGTATTCGCCGATGTGGAGGAACAAACGCTTTTGATCGATCCGGATCAAGTGGAGGCGCTGATTACCCCGAGGACAAAGGCGATTGTACCGGTGCATATCGGGGGAGCGCCGGCGAACATGACCAGGCTGAAGGCGATTGCCGAGAAGCACGGCTTGCGCATCATCGAGGACTCGGCGCAAGCGGCAGGGGCCCGCTGGAACGGAACGGGTGTAGGCGCTATCGGCGATTTGGGCACATTCAGCTTCCAGTCGTCCAAAAATATCAATTCCGGCGAAGGCGGCATGATTCTGACCAACAACGAAGCCTTGGCGGATCAAGCCTGGTCGCTGGTCAACGCGGGCCGCATCCGTGACGGTGCTTGGTACCAGCATGAAGTGATCGGTTGGAATTTACGCATGACCGAATTTCAGGCGGCCCTGCTTATCGGTCAGCTCAGCAGACTGGAACAGCAAATGGCCGTCCGTGAGAAGAATGCCCGCCTCCTGAATGAACTGCTTCAAGATGTGGATGGCGTAAGTCCGTTGGCAACGGACCCGCAGGTTACCCGGCACGCTTATCATCTGTATATTTTCAAATTGCATAAGGATCTGGCCGACAAGCTGAATAAAAGCGATGTATGCCGTATGCTGAACGCGGAAGGCATTCCCGTTCATGAAGGCTATGTGGCTTTAAACCAAAACCGCGCGATTTCGGAAGAGATTCGCAAGAGGACAGGGCAAGCCCGCAGGGATTCTTGTCCGGTAGCCGAACGCGCATGTGAAAAAGAAGCCCTGTGGCTTCCGCAAAATGTTTTATTAGGGGACGAACAAGACATGCACGATATTGCTCAAGCCATTCGCAAGGTCGTGCAATCGGTTTAGTTCCTGCAGGAAGGAGAGTACCCTACCCAATGATATGGGATCGTGTGGGCGTGTTAACCGACGAAGTATCCCCGCATGTGGAGGAAGCTCTGGATTGGATTGTGGAGCATCAGCTAAAGCATGTGGAAATTCGCATGGTTAACAGAAGGAATGTCATGAATTTATCCGACGAAGAGTTGGCAAACCTGCGCCGGGAAGTAGAGAAGCGGGGATTGTTTGTCTCCGCCATAGCCTCACCTGTATTTAAATGCGCTTTAGACCCGGCGCGTCCGGTTTCAGCCGGAGACACGTTTGGTCAGCCGGAGGAAGCGGTCGAAGCGCATTACCATAAATTGCACAGGGCAATTCAAATTGCCAAACAACTCGGGACGAGAAGAATCCGCATTTTTTCGTTCTGGCGGGAACAGGATCCGATGAAGTATGAAGCCGACATCGTCGCGCATCTCAAGGCGGCGGCAGCGATCGCGGAGCGGGAGGATGTCACCTTGCTATTGGAAAACGAGCCTTCCTGCAACGGAGGATACGCGGAGGAAGTAGGGCGTTTCGTCCGCGGCGTGGCATCCGAAGCCGTCAAAGTGCTTTGGGATCCTGGGAATGAGGCCTATGGGGGAAAGCCTGCATTCCCTGACGGATATGAACAGATTAGAGATGTGCTGGGTCATGTACACTTGAAAGACGCCCGGGTAGAGCCCGACGGAACGCCGCGCTGCGTGCCGATCGGAGACGGCCGTGTTCCGTTTGCGGCTCACATTTCCGCTTTGGAGAGAGATGGTTACCGGGGGCTGTACACCATTGAGACGCATTACATTCCCGAGGGCGGGACGGCTGCGGAAGGAACCCGGTTGACACTGTCAGGCTTGCGCAGGGCGCTCTCACAAGGGGAGGTGCAGCTATGAACGTGACGATCGCCGATATTGCCAAAGCTACGGGCCTCGCGAAAAGCACGATTTCCGGAGTGTTGAACCAAAAAAGCGGTTTTTCCGAGAAGACCCGCCAGAAGGTGCTGAAGGCAGCGGAACAGCTTGGGTATGTGCCTAACGAAATCGCCAGAGGCTTATCTTCAAGATCGACCGGTTCCATTGGATTGATCATCAAGGATATCACAAACCCTTTTTACAACCACATTACCAAAGGGGTACAGGAAATTGCCGGTGAGCATGGGTACACCGTATTTCTATGCAGCAGCGGCGAGGATCATCAAGCCGAGATTGATCACATTCAGGCCATGGTCCGCAAAAGGGTAGACGGTTTGATCATTGCTCCGCTCCTGGAGGAAGTCACATTCGACCATTTTTTTGAATTGAAAAAAACGAACGTCCCGTTTGTGCTGCTCGGCAAAATTCCCGGCTTGTCCTGCGATACGTATGAATTCGACGATTATGACGGCGGACGCCAAGTGACGGAGCACCTGTTGTCCATGGGGCATACCCGCATTGGTTTTGTACGCGGCCCCAAAACCTCCAAAGCGGCCAAAATGCGCTATGCCGCATTTGTGGATACGATGAAGGGGCAGGGCATTGAGGTGGATGAAAGGTTTGTGTTTCATGATGCGAACGGAATAACGGACGGAATGGACATAGGCCATCGGATCGCCGAAATGACGGATCGGCCTTCCGCGATCATCTGCTTTGATGACGTGATTGCCATCGGTGCCGTTAAAGCGCTGCTGGAGGCCGGACTCCAGGTGCCGGAGGATGTCTCCGTCGTCGGGTTTGACGACATCGAACTGACTACGTTTCCGCTGACAACCGTGTCGATTCCGACTTATGAAGCGGGGAAAGCATTGGCCTGGACGCTGTTCGACCGTATTTTCGGGCGGCGCGTTTCAGGGTTTCAGCATATCATGTTCGAGCAAAAGCTCATCGTTCGATCATCGGTCAGACGGTTACATCATCTTAAAGAAACGGAAGGTTGATCTATGGAGTCCACAACAATTCATCAACTGACAGTATTGCGTCATACGACGCGCGAAGCGATGGGTAAGGCTGTAGCGCTCGATGTTGCGGGCAAAATGAAAGAACTTCTTGGGCAAAAAGAGGTCATTTCCATGGTGTTTGCTTCGGCTCCGTCCCAAAATGAATTTCTTGATGCGCTTCGAGACGAGGAGGGCATCTTCTGGGACCGGGTCATCTGCTTCCATCTGGATGAATACGTCGGGTTACCAGCCGATGCGCCGCAAAGCTTCTCCTTATATCTCAGGGAGAGGCTGTTCAATCATCGCCATCCCAAGCAATTTCATGCCATTAACGGCTTGAACGATCCGCAGGAAGAATGTAAAAGATATTCGGAATTGCTGGCTTCCCATTCCATCGATATTGCCTGCATTGGAATCGGAGAGAATGGCCATATCGCATTCAATGATCCCCATGTAGCGGATTTTCAGGACCCCTTGAAAGTGAAAGCCGTCCAGCTGGATGAATCCAGCAGGCAGCAGCAGGTAAACGATGGATGCTTTGACGCATTGGACCATGTTCCTGTTCAAGCCATTACGTTAACCATTCCGACGATTTTATCGGCGTCCGCTATCTTTTGTACCGTGCCGGGCGACAGGAAGAGCAGGGCCGTGCATGAGACGTTGTATGGTCCAATCGATGTGCAGTGTCCCGCTTCGGTGCTGCGCAGGGCCGAATCCTGCCGCATTTATTTGGACGAAGACAGCGCTTCGTTATTGTAGGCCGAATCGATGGTGAACGGAAAGGGAAGGAGGGGCTAGGGAAATGGAAGCATCTGTGAAAAAAAGGTTTCGGCTGAAGCCGGGTCACTGGTTTTGTATTCTGGCATTGGCGCCGATCATCGCCCTGTATACGTATCTTAGATTCATACCGATCGCCAAAACGATGTACATCAGCTTGTTTGAATGGGACCTGATATCGGTCAAAAAGCCTTTTGTTGGTTTGGAGAACTTTATCACGCTGTTTCAAAGTGAACCTTTTATTATTGCTATCCAAAATACGTCGATCATTGCCTTTGGCATTCTCATCTTTAGCGTGCCTACCGCGCTAATCATCGCCTCTATGCTTCATAAAGGCATCCGCTTTAAAGCATGGTACGAGGCGCTTTATTTTCTGCCTGTCATTACGCCGATGGTACCGGTGGCCGTAACCTGGAAGTGGATCCTTGATTCGCAGCACGGTTTGTTCAACTATTTTTTATCCTTTTTTGGGGTGGCGCCGAAGGCTTGGCTGTTTGACCCGGTACTCGCGATCGTATCGGTGATTATGCTGACCGTATGGAAAACGGTGGGATATAATATGATCATTTTTCTTGTGGGTATGACGGGGATATCGAAGGAATTTTACGAAGCCGCTGCCATTGACGGGGCGACGGGAGCCAAAGCATTCCGGTACATTACTCTTCCGATGCTCAAACCGATCACGGTATTCGTGTCGATCATCACGCTGATTCACGGCTACAATGTGTTCAGCCAAATCTATATTCTGGCTTCCGACATTCAGGGTTCCCCGGGATATGTTGTGCGTGTGCTTGTGTATGACATGATCGAAAACGGATTCCGTTATTACAAGATGGGGTACGCCTCGGCCGAAGCCGTTGTGCTTTTCCTGATCGTGCTTGCGCTGACGATGGTACAGCTTTGGTTGGCTAAGGATAATACCACGTCTGGAAAGGGGTTGAACCGATGAAACGGAGAAATCAGATCATGACGGCCTTGCGGATGCTCCTATTGACTCTGGGAGCGATCCTGATGGTCATCCCTTTCCTGTGGATGGTATCGACGGCGTTTAAAACGCCTCCGGAGCTGAATATCTATCCTCCGTCATTTATTCCGCAGCAGTTTAATTTCGACAACTTTGTTGCGGTGTTTGAAACGGCGCCCTTTCACCTTTACTTTTTTAACAGCCTTAGAATGGCGGTATTCTCGGCGCTTGCCATTGTGTTCACCTCTGTGATTGCCGGGTACATTTTCGCCAAATTCCGGTATTATGGTCTGGCTTTTATTTTTTCATTATTGCTTGCAACAGCGATCGTCCCTTTTGAAATCTACATGATTCCGCTTTACTTGCAGATGCAAAGTCTGGATTTGCTGAATAAATTCAGCGGATTGGTCCTGCCGTATTTGGTCATGAGCTTCGGTATCTTCTTTATGCGTCAGAACGTCATTCAGCAAATTCCGGATGAAATTCTGGAGTCGGCCCGGGTGGACGGAGCGTCGGAGTGGCGCATCTTTTTTCAATTGGTCGTCCCACTGCTGGTGGCGCCGATGAGCGCCTTGGGGATTTTCGCGTTTATCGAGGCGTGGAACGCTTTTGTTTGGCCGCTTCTTGTCATCGGCGACAAGTCTTTGTTTACGATGGAGCTGGGTCTGGCGATGTTCCAGTCGTCCTTCTCGATCGATATGACGGTAATGTCCGCCGGATCGGTGATTTCGGTGATTCCGATATTGATTGTGTTTATCTTCCTCCGTCGTCACATTATTCAAAGCATCAGTATGACAGGCAGCAAGTAAATACTGCAGCATATTCCAGAGTTGATCGGGGTGGGCCATGAATCATTTATTGTCGTTTTACCGGGAGCATGCGGAGAAGGTTCTATTGCCCTTTTGGTTTCGAGCTATCGACCTTGAGCGCGGCGGAATTTACACTTGCTTCAATAATGAAGGTACGGAGCTTGTCAGTACCGACAAGTATACGTGGTCCCAGGGGCGGATGATTTGGATTCTTGCCCATATGGCGTCCATGATCCAAAAAAATCTCCTCTCGGGAGATGCGGACTTTTGCTTGCGGAACGCCCGCAAAACGATGGATTTTCTGCGCGATCATGTATTCCTGGATAATGGGAACTGTGCTTATGTGCTGACGGCAGACGGCGGGAAAAAGGAAGCGATTCCGGGGTTGGGGTACGATATCAGCTTTTATGCGGATTGCTTTGTCGTACTCGGCTTCGCCAAATTTGCCCAAGCGGCCGGAGATTCGGCGGCGCTTCAGGACAGCTTGCGTTTGTACCGGCGGATCATGGAGCGGGTAGCGGGGGGGGATTTGCGAAGCGAGCCGTACCCGGTGCCCGAAGGGTATGAAGCCCATTCCGTTCCGATGATTCTGCTCAATGTCTCCCAGGAGCTTGCCGATGCGCTAGATGCGTTCTCGCATCCGGAGGTACAGGCCGTGCGGAACGAGGCGATTTCCTTCGTGGATACGATCATGGACCGGTTTTATGATCTCGACGGCGGCATCATCCGTGAAATGCTTCCGGCCGATCGGAACGAAGCGGATACGCTGCTCAGCAGGCATGTGACGCCGGGACATTCGCTGGAGTGCATGTGGTTTGTGATGACGGAAGCGGTGAAGGCCGGCAGCAGGCAGCGGGTGGAGCAAGCGGCTGCAGTGGTCGAACGGGCGTTCGATTTGGGCTGGGATCCGCAACACGGAGGACTGTTTCGTTACGTCGACCGCGAGGGAGGGGAGGTACGCGGCCGCAGAAGCGGCGGGCGCTATGAGGCATTGGTAAGCGACACGTGGGACATGAAAATATGGTGGCCCCACTCCGAGGCGCTGTATGCTTTGCTTCTCGGCTATCGACTGACGGGCAGAATCGATCTATATGCGAAGTATGAGCAGATGCACGATTATGTGTTTCGTACGTTCCCCCATCCGGATCAAGCGGTCGGCGAATGGATTCAAATCCGGGATCGGAGCGGTCAGCCGGTACAGAAGACCGTGGCCCTTCCGGTCAAAGATCCCTATCATATTTTGCGAAACGTATTGTTGATCATTGAGCTGCTTGCTTCGGAATAAAGGGTTTGCAGTTGAGGGGGAAGAGACCATGACAAACCATAACGCGGTTTTCTCCGAGAAACCGGACGGGTTGGCGCCATCTTATGATCTTCAGCTTGGCTGCTCCAAGGTCGACATCACCCCGCAAAGCCCGCTGCCGCTTGCGGGCTTTGCGCATAGACAAGGAGATTTTGAACGCGTCGAACGTCCTTTGTATGCAAGAATCTTGTTTTTTCAACAAGGCGGGACTGGAAGCGCGCTGGTGATATCAGCCGATTTGCTGTGGTGGGGGGCGGAACGCGTAGACAGCCTGAGGAACAAGCTGAATGAACGCTTTGGACTGAGTGAAGCGCAGATCGTGCTGCATGCCACGCATAATCATTCAGGTCCGCAAACCAGCGGCTTGTTCACGCCTTCGCTTGGCCGCCCGGACCCAGAATATATCGCTTTTTTGGAAGAACGTATCTTGGACGGCGCAGAACAAGCGGCACGGGCTTTCGAGCCTGTGACGGCGGAGCGGGGAATCGGGAGCTGCCGTCTTGGCATTTACCGCCGGAAAAGGGTAGACGGGAGTATACGGATGGCGCCGAACCCGGAAGGGCCTGCAGATCCTGAAGTAACCGTTATTCGTTATGCGTTATCCAACGGCAAAACCAAGGCCCTTCTGGTTCATTATGCCTGTCATCCTACCACATCGGGTGACAATACGGTATCGTCCGAATTTCCGGGGCTGGCCATGGGGCTGATTGAAGAGCAGCTCGGTTGTGGAGCGGTCTCGGCGTATGTGCAGGGCTGCTGCGCCGACGTTCGGCCGGCCCTTGTACGGGACGGCGAATTTTATCGCGGCGGCGATGAGGATGTGCGCAGCATCGGGCAGGCACTGGCTAGCGAGGTGTTGGCCGTTTTGACAAGGCCGATGAAGCCGCTTGCGCCGCGGATGCTGCATTCACGAACGGTGCGCGTTCAGCTCCCCTTGCAAGAACCACCTTCTCCGGATGAGCTCAGGAAGTGGGCCCGCCTGGAACCGTCACAGAAGGAACTGGAGCTTGGCGGGGGAAAAGCCGGCGAAAAAGCCGGGGACGCGGTTGGAACAGATCGTCCTGATGCCCATGCGAATCCCATCAAGCAGCTCGCGCCGGACGAAGATATTCTGGAGCAGTGGAGCAGACTGCTGCTTTCCAATCATCACTACCGGCAGCGCACCGTCGAGTTAGAGCTTTCGTATCTCGAATTGGCTGAGGGGTTCGCGCTGCTTGCGACCAATGCGGAAATGGCTGGAGACTACGGCCGCTTCGTCAAGATCGGCTTCGGAGGCAGGGTGCTCCCCGTGTGCTACTCCAACGGCATGATCGGGTATATCCCTACAGCCGGCCAGCTGGCCGAGGGGGGGTATGAAGCGGTCGATTATATTTATTATTTTGGCCTGCCCGCTCCGCTTGCTCCGGAAGCGGAGGAAATCATACGCAGCGGAATCCGAACCTTGGTTACCGCTTAGGAGGGCTTTGGACGAGACGCTCACGCTGACCGGGCCCGCATAGCCAGACCCAAACAAGCGCCTTCCGGCATCGTCATGTACGATCGGAAGGCGCTTCGCTTGTCGCGATGCTTATTCAATCCACTGCACAATATCCTCCAGGTTTTGTCTCGTTTTTGGACGATGCGGGTCTTGGGCCCGGTATCCGAATGCTACCATGACCTAAATGTCCAGATTCCCGTTTTCCAACAGTCCCTCCTCGTCAAGAATCTTGTGTACCTCGTCAAAATCGAATCCTTCGATGGGGCAGGAATCAATTCCGATCGGAGCCGCAGCGGTCATCATATTGCCAAGGGCGATATCCGTTTGCTTGCAGGCCCAATCGAACAAGGTACGCTCATTGTCCAGCAAATGTAGATCGGATTCCTGGAATTTTCGATATACGGTAGGGATGCGTTCTTCCGGGGGCATCTGTTTTACATTTTTGTACAGGTTGAGCACATAGTCGGAATCGTATCTTACGTTTCTCCGGGCCAGAATAATCACAAAATGACTGGCTGTCGGAAGCTGTCCTTGTGTTCCCCAGGATACCTTTTTCAGCTTTTCTCTCAATCCATCGTTCTGGACGATCAGGAACTTCCAGGGCTCAAAGCCGACGGAGCTTGGAGACAATCTTCGGGTTTCGAGAATAAACCGTTTCGAGAATAAACCGGAAATCCTCGTCGGAAATTTTTTTCGTCGGGTCGAACTGTTTGGTAGCATGTCTGAAATAGAAGGCGTCCAGTATTTCCTGTTTTTTGATCGCTGTCTGGTTCAAGGGTCATACTCCCTTTCCCGTATTTTTCCATGATCTCTTCATCATACCACATATCACTTATTTTAAGTAATCGCCCGAAGCTGCCGGTGCGGTTTCGAGGGGAGAGCGGCATATTATCCACAATCTTATCCACATCATCAACAATCATTTTGCTTATATGACGCATGTATTCCTGCAGCAGTGTCAACATATCCACAGTTCAAGTTATCCACATATGACGGCGCCGCAAGAACAACCATGTTTATAAAATCCACCGGGGGTTAATTAAAAGGTTGCGGAGGATTCATTTTTTCCAACGGATTTTTTTAGCTGTGAAAAATAGTATTGACAAAAGAAAAATTAACTTGCTAATATGTATTTCAGAAATCATTTTCTGATAGCGGTTACAAAATGACATCTATAATTTATGGCTGAGTATATTTTTTTAACCATTTCAGAAATCGTTTTCTGAAACCGTTTACTGATGATTGTTTCATCAAAATGGGAGGTGCTTGCTTACCAGTTTTGGTTTACAAACGAGGCCTGAAGATTTGAGACTTCAAGTTCAGTCAGAGGAAGCCAATAAGGTTTACAAATACTGAGGGGAGTTAGGAATATGTTAAAAAAATCCAAACCATTCATGATGTGCATGGCTTTGACTGCGGCCGTTTCGCTGCTCGCTGCAGGCTGCTCTTCTTCGTCTTCTTCTTCCAACGGTTCCACCGCGCCTTCGGGAGAGGCCAAGCCGGTAAATTTGCGTCTCGGTCATGTTTTTGCCGCCAACAGCGTCACGGATCAAGCCTCCCAAAAATTTGCCGAATTGGTGGGCCAAAAAACAAACGGCGCCGTGAAAATCAGCATTTTCCCGGCAAGCCAAATCGGGGGGGATGAAGCACTTGGGCAGAATCTGTCCCGTGGTACCCTGGATATGGCCTTTTTGAATCAAGGATCGCTGGCAGGGATGGATCCGCTGCTTGACTTCAGCTACTTGCCTTACATTGCGGAGAACAACGAACAGGCGGATCAGCTCTTCTATGGCAGCGGCATTATCCCGGCGACGATTAAAGAAACGCTGAAAAAACACAATATTCATGCTCTGGGCTTTTACGAGCTGGAGTTTAGAGGATTGACGAACTCGAAGCATACAGTCAAAACACCTGCGGAAATGAAGGGACTTAAGCTGAGAGTTCCGGGTTCCCGCGCGATCAAAGGATTCTTCGAAGCGGTCGAATCCCAAGCCGTATCCATTCCTATGCCGGAGTTGTACACCTCACTGCAGCAAGGCGTTGTTGACGGGCAGGATAACGGCCTAATTATTACGTATGACAATAAGCTTCACGAGACGAACAAATACGTCACCCGTCTGAATCATGTTTATGCGTCCGGTACGATCAGCATCAGCCAAAAAATGTGGGACAGCCTGACACCGGAACAGCAGAAGGCATTTGAAGAAGCCGCTAAGGAAACGCAGCAGTGGCAAATTACGGAGAACCGCAAGCTGATCGATTCCTACGTACAAAAAATGAAGAATGAAAACATCGAGGTCGTCGATTTGTCGCCGGAGGAAATCGCGGCTTTTAAAGAAATCGGCCGTTCCTTATGGGATAAATTTGCCGACGTCTATGGCGCTGATCGGATATCGAAGCTGAGAGAAGAAATTGCAGCATTGAAATAAAACATCCGGGTCAGCGAATCTATGTGCCCGGATGCAGATACATTTTATGATACGGCGGTGGTTAACTGTGTTGGAGCGTATTGAAAATACAATGGCACGGATCGAAAAAGCGGTCGTCATCATTGCCTTTGTCGTCATGCTGATTTCAATCTTTCTGCAGGTATGCTTTCGAGCCTTCGGCTGGCCTTTGTTGGGAACGGTCGACATCGGTTTACTCAGTATTTGTGTATTGACCTTTATCGGATTCGGATTGGCCGTTTATACGAAAGACCATATAACGATCGAAGTGACCGATTTGCTGCGAAGTCCGAGACTACGCAAGGTGATTCATTTTTTATCCGAGATTCTCATGCTGACCTTCAGTGTTGCGCTCATTTCGATTGTGTATCCGTTCTTTACCTATATCGCCGAGTCCGGTGAGAAAACCATCGAGCTGGGGATTCCGATTATGCTGCCGATTGGTGCACTGGTGATCGGTGCAGGCCTTGCCATCTTCCATGGGGTGATCCAATTGCTTTTGATGATCCGTGAGATGCGTCCTACAGCAGAAATGAGGTGACTACTTCATGACCCTGGTTATCGTTAGTGTCTTCATTTTATTGATTCTTGCCGTACCGATCGGTGCAGCCTTTGCATTATCGGCTTTTCTCGGAGCGAAGATGAACGGGCTGCCACTCGATACCTTTGCATCGCTGCCGTACCAGACGATCAACTCCTTTCTTCTTCTGTCCATACCGTTCTTTATCTTGACCGGACAAATCATGAATCAAGGCAAGCTGATCGGCCGGCTGATAGAGATTGCCGAAATGTTCCTGTTCTGGCTGAAGGGCATGCTCGGATATGTGACGATTCTGGCCAGTGCATTTATTGGCGCGATCACGGGTTCTTCGGTAGCTACCGTGGCTGCCATCAGCAGCATCATCGGCAATCGGATGGTCGATAAAGGATACAAACGTGGCTATGTAGCGGCTCTGATGGGATCCTGCGGGCTGCTTGGCGTTTTGATTCCGCCTTCTATTCCTTTGATCGTGTACGGTGCGGCCGTGGGCGCTTCGATTTCCGATTTGTTCCTTGCGACACTGCTTCCGGGCATCCTGATGGTCTTTGCCTTTTCCATCGTGCATTTTCTGCTTCTTAAGAGGGTGCTGAACCATCCGGAAGGGGAGCAGGGGAGCGGAGAAACTCCGGTCTTCAAGCAGAGCAAGAGGATCGCCTTTGTCCTGTCGATTCCCGTACTGCTGATGCCCGTGATCGTGCTCGGCGGAATATACGGAGGGATCTTTACGCCGACAGAAGCGGCTGCGGTGGCTTGTGTGTACGGCCTGGTGTTGGCGCTGGCGGGCAAAACGATGAAAATGCGCGAGCTGTCCGGAGTGTTTTATAAAGCGGCACTGACGTCCATCTCCATCTTATGCATCATTGCCTTTACGTCTGTGTTTAACAATTTCATGATTCTGGAGCAGGTTCCTCAGATGCTTACGGGTGCGATTCAGAACATCACGGACAACAAGATCATGTTTTTGATCATAGTCAATTTGATTTTGTTTTTGGTCGGCATGTTCATGGAAACGAACGCTGCCGTGCTGCTGATGGCCCCGCTTCTTTATCCGGCGGCTATGCAGTTCGGTATGGATCCGATCCACTTCGGTATCATGCTGGTGACCAACATCGAGCTTGGACTGATTACCCCTCCTATGGCGGCTAACTTGTTCGTGGCGGCAAAAACAAACAACAGCTCGCTGGTGGAGATGATGCCTTACGTCGCTTGTTTTTTTGCAGCGGCAGTCATCATCCTCGGGATGATCACCTTTATGCCGGGATTAAGCCTTTGGTTCAAATAACTCATCCAAGACCATCGACAATGAAAGGAGTTTATGAACAGATATGCAGCTACCCAAAACGTCTCAATCGGCGGTCGTACGCGAATTCGGCAAGGAAATCGGAATTGAGGAGGTTCCGGTGCCGCAGCAGCTGGAACCCCGGTCGCTGCTCGTGCAAATCGACTGTTGCTCGATCTGCGGTACGGACGTGCATCTGTGGGAAGGCACGCTTTCCCTGAAAGTGGATTTGCCTGTTATTCTTGGCCACGAAATGGTGGGCAGGATCGTGGCAATGGGCCCGAACGCCGACCAGGATTCCGTCGGGCAGTCCCTCCAGATTGGAGACCGGATCATCTGGTCTCATACCAGTTGCGGTTCGTGTTACTACTGCACCGTAGAAAGACAGCCGACGCTTTGTCATCATCGCCGTGCTTATATGTACGAAACAATGGAAAAGCCTCCTTATCTGATGGGAGGGTTCTCACAATACGGATATGTCGTACCGGAATCGGGACGGATAAAAGTGCCGGATTCTGTCGAGGACAAATTGGCAAGTCTGAGCAGCTGCGCTTTCCGCTCGGTTATTAACGCGTTCGATCAGGTCGGCACGATCCGTCCGACGGACACGGTGCTCGTACAAGGTACGGGACCGTTAGGCTTATTGGCCATCGGGGTGGCCAAAGTATCGGGCGCCAAAAAAATTATAGCCATCGGCGCCCCGGACAGCCGTTTGAAGCTGGCCGAGGAGTTCGGCGCCGACTGCGTGATCTCCGTAGATCAGCATGATCCCGCAGCACGAAAGGCTATTGTCATGGAGGAAACGGGAGGCCGCGGGCCTGCAAAGGCATTCGAATTTTCCGGTCATCCCGGCGCTTTCGCGGAAGGGCTGGAGATGGTGGCCAAGGGTGCGCGCTATATGGTCGTCGGCCAGCTCGGCGAAGGGAAGGTGACGATCCAGCCGTCGATGATTACAAAGAAAAACTTGAAGGTGTTCGGTTCGTTTTCCGGGGATATCAGCCATTATTGGAAGGCGCTGCAGTTCATCGCCAAACATCAGCGGGATCTGCCGTTCAGCAAGCTGATTTCCAACGAATATTCGCTCAAAGACGTTAACGTCGCATTGAAACGAATGCAGTCGTTCCAGGAGATCAAGCCCGTGCTTTATCCCTGGAAATAATTTATACGAAAAGACGAGGTGACGAGGATGGACGATCAGAAACGAGGCGAGCTGCCTCTTGCAGGATTACGGGTGGTCGATGCCTCGACGATATTGGCGGGGCCTATGCTGGCCACCTACCTAGGAGATTTTGGAGCGGAGGTCATCAAGGTTGAGCATCCGTCGGGTGATCCGCTGCGAAACGCCGGCCGGCAGAAGGAAGGCAAGTCGCTGGAATGGAAGCTCGTTTCACGCAACAAAAAGCCGATCACCTTGAACTTGGGTAAACCCGAAGGTCAGGAATTGTTTATGAAGCTGGCGGAAACGGCGGATATTGTCATTACCAATTTTCGGCCGCAAACCTTGAAAAAATGGGGGATCACCTACGAGACGCTGAGTGCCCGCAATCCCGGCCTGATACTTGTACAGGTATCCGGCTTCGGTGTGGAGGGTCCTTACAGCGACAGACCGGGATTCGGCACCCTGGCTGAAGCGCTCAGCGGATTTGCCGAAATCAACGGATATCCCGACCGCGGTCCGCTGCTGCCCAACCTGGCTCTCGCCGATCAGGCGACGGCACTGCTTGGAGCGTATGCCACGATGGTGGCGGTATACGAGCGCGATCATTCCGGGAATGGCAAAGGGCAGTTTATCGATCTGCCGATTTATGAGGCGCTTATGGGCATGCTTGGCAATCAGGTGATGGAATACGACCAGCTCGGTATTCTCCAGAAGCGAATGGGCAACCGTACCCAATGGACGGTCCCGCGGAATTTGTACCAGACCTCCGACGGCAAATGGGTGGCCATTTCGGGCAGCTCTCAGCCTATTGTCGAACGCATCCTGAAAGCGGTGGAGAGAGAAGATCTGATTACCGATCCGCGATTCAAAGACAATCAAGCCCGGCTGCAGCATGCGGAAGAAATCGATGGTGTCATCGCGGAATGGATGTCACGCCACACGCAATCGGAAGTGCTGGCGCGTTTCCACGAGTGCGATGCAACCATCGCGCCGACCTATACGATCGAAGACATTTTCAAGGATCCGCATTTCCGGGCGAGGGGCAACATTGTTGAGGTGCCCGACGGAGATTTCGGAAAGGTCAAAATGCTGAATACAGCACCGAAATTTTCCCGTACCCCGGGGCGAATCCGGCACAGCGGGCTGGAAAAAGGGGCCTGCAATGACGAAGTGTTCGGCAAGCTCGGGTTAAGCAAAGCTGCGCTGGATGAACTAAAGAAAAACGAAATCATATAACTTACCAACCGGGAGGATGACTATGGAACAGTATCAGCTTTATATTGGCGGGCAGTGGGTGGAGGCACAATCGGGAGAGCGCTCCGAATCCATCAATCCTTATACGAACGAAGCCTGGGCGAGCGTCCCCGTCGGTGCGGAAGCGGATATCGATCTGGCCGTACAGGCGGCGCGCAGGGCGTTTGACGAAGGTCCATGGTCGAAAATGTCGAACAGTGAAAGAGGACGTCTTCTCATCCGTCTGGCGCATTTGATCGAAAACAACATCGAACGTTTGGCGCAAATCGAAACCCGGGACAACGGCAAGCTGATCCGGGAGACTACAGCGCATCTGAAATCGCTGGTCGATTATTACATCTATTTCGGCGGCATGGCCGATAAAATTCACGGGGATGTCATTCCGCTCAACAAAACATCGGTGCTGAACTATACACTGCGTGAACCGATCGGCGTCGTCGGGGCGATTACGCCGTGGAATTCGCCGCTCCTGCTCACAACATGGAAAGCGGCGCCTGCATTGGCTGCCGGGAACGTCATGGTGATCAAGCCTTCCTCCACGACACCGTGCTCGATTCTGGAATTCGCCAAGCTGGTCGAGGAAGCGGGGTTTCCGCCAGGCGTATTCAACGTCGTTACCGGACCGGGCAGCCGCATCGGCAATTACCTCGTACAGCATCCGGGTGTGGACAAAATTTCGTTTACCGGCGGAACCGATACCGGACGTTCGCTGGCTTCGCTCGCGGGCAAGCACATTAAACGGATCACACTCGAGCTGGGCGGCAAATCGCCGAACATTGTGTTTGAGGACGCGAACCTTGATAATGCGGTCATGGGCGTCATGGCGGGAATATACGCCGCCTGCGGCCAAACGTGCAGCGCCGGGTCCAGACTGCTGCTTCAGCGTTCGATCTACGATGAGTTTCTGAACAAGCTGGCGGAACGCTCACGTCAAATCAAGCTCGGCGATCCGAGTGATTGGCATACGGAGGTCGGTCCGCTGGCCAACCGTTCGCAGTTGGAAAAAGTGGCTTACTATGTGGACATTGCCAAGCAGGAGGGGGCCGAGGTGCTGCTGGGCGGTAAACGTCCGGAAGCGGCGGAGCTGCAGCAGGGGCTGTTCTATGAACCGACAATTCTTACGAATGTCACCAACGACATGCGTGTGGCGCGTGAAGAGATTTTCGGGCCGGTCTTGTCGGTCATTCCGTTCGAAACCGAGGACGAAGCGATTCGCATCGCTAACGATTCCGATTTCGGTCTGGTCGCCGGCGTATGGACGAACCACATCTCCCGCGGACACCGGATGGCGCGCGCGATCCGCAGCGGTACGGTATGGGTCAACACCTTCCGCAATGCCAACTATGCTTCTCCTTTCGGCGGTTACAAGGCGAGCGGCTACGGACGCGAGAACGGTCTTGAGGTGTTGAAGGACTACACGCAGGTCAAAAGCGTATGGGTGGAAACGGAAGAGAAAATGAGAGATCCGTTCGTCGTTGGTTAGAATATGAAGGATAGGGGTGGATACCTTTGTTATATAGAACGATGATGTTTACGCCGGGTAGCCGGCCCGACAGGCTGATCAAATCGTTGGATAGCCCGGCGGATGCCCTGATTTGGGACGTCGAGGATGCGGTCCACCCGAATGAGAAGGAGGCGGCCCGTACGGTGATCCGGGATGTGCTGGACTCTATGGACGATGCTCCCTCCAAGCCGATTTTCATCCGGGTCAATCAAGCAGGTACCCCGTGGTTTGAAGACGATGCCCGTCTGGCGGGACATCCGCTGGTTCGCGGCTTGCTCCTGCCCAAGACGGAGAGCGCCGCACAAGTGGAGCAGGCCTGGAAGCTGATGGGCCGCAAGGGCGAGCTCATCGTCCTGATCGAAACAGCTGTTGGCGTTCGCGACCTGGAGAACATTCTGGAGTCGCCGCTGATCACCGGTGTCGCTTTAGGCGCCGTCGATTTGGCTGTCGATCTGAATTTGACACTGACGGATTCCGGGTTGGAGCTGCTCTACTTCAAGTCCCGTATCGTAACGCTGGCCAGAGCTGCAGGTATTCAAGGCATTTATGATTCGGTATTTCCCGATTTTAACAACTTGGACAGCCTCCGCATACGAGCCGCGCTGACGAAAACAACCGGATTTACCGGACAAATGTGCATCCATCCCGTGCAGATCCCGATCATTACTGAAGTCTATACCCCCTCAGCGCAGGAAATCGATTGGGCTAAGCGGGTCATCCATGCGCTGAAGAATGAAGCGAAGGGACTGGGCGTCTTTACGATTGACGGCAAAATGGTGGATCGCCCGGTGATCGAAAGGGCAAAACAAGTCCATGAGGCGGCCGTTCGCTGGAAATTGGCCTGAAAGCACCCGGTTTATTGACATGCGGTTAGTTTCATTCTATACAATAGAGGTATAACTTTTTTCGTGAATGGGAGCAATGTGGATGAAGGTAACCATCGATGATGTAGCGCAGAAGGCGGGGGTATCCAAAGCGACGGTTTCGCGCGTACTGAACAAAAACTATCAATACATTTCGGATGATACGAAAGAACGCGTGCTGAGAGCGGTCGAACAGCTGGATTACCGGCCGAACGCGCTGGCCAAAGGCTTGAAGTCGTTAAAGACGAACGTAATAGGTCTCGTGCTCTCCAATCTGCGAAATCCGTTCTGGTCACAGGTATTGGAAGGTATCGAGGACGTGTGCAAACATTACGGATATAACCTGATGATCGCCAATTCCCGCGACAGCCTGGAATCGGAGGAGGATCACATCAGGGGCTTCGGCTTACGTCAGGTAGACGGCATCATTGTGAACCCTGCAACAGGTATGAATCCATTATTCGAGACCCTGTCCGAAAAACAATTCCCTCTGGTATTTCTCAACCGTAAAGTGGAAGGCGTAGCGGCCGATACCGTCGTGGTAGACAACATCAAAGGCTCCAGGATGGCCGTAGAGCATCTGCTGCGGCTCGGGAAGCGGAAAATTGCCATTTTCCTGTATCCGCCCAACGGAATCAGTCCTCGTCTCGAACGGATTGAGGGGTATCGATTAGCGATGGAAGAAAACGGTTTGCCGGTCCATCCGGACTGGATCAAAATCGTGCGGAACAAGCAGGAGTGTCAAGTCGAAATCGGCAAGCTATTGGAAACGGGGCTGCCGGATGCGATCTTTTCCACCAACAGCATTCTTACCCTGGAGATTATGGATGCGCTGAAGGAGTTGGGGCTTTCGGTACCCAAAGACATCGCCGTATTGGGCTACGACGAGACAGCCTGGGCCAAGCATCTCGATCCGCCCTTGACGACCATCGAGCAGCCCGCTTACGAAATGGGGAGGGTGTCCGCCGAGCAGCTGATCCGGAGAATGGATAACAAAACGGATGCAGCTTTGGAAACGATTCTGTTGGAGCCGGCGCTCATTGTCCGCCGTTCCTGCGGGGAAACCTAAAGGACCAGCGATCCGCATAGGAAAAAATAATTCAACCGTCCGCCCGCGGCATGCTTGAGAGAGCAGCCGCGGGTGGACGGTTTTTGGACTGCCGGACAGCTGGACTGGACCGGCAGCCTTCAAAGAGCGGGAAGACGGACGGAGAACGTGCAGCCTTTACCGGGTCTGCTATCGACGCTGATCGTGCCGTCATGGGCTTCCACAATCGATTTGGAGATCGAGAGTCCAAGTCCCGCACCCCCATGCTTGCGCGTTCGGGACGCATCGCTGCGGTAGAATCGCTCAAAGATATGGGGAATATGCTCTTCGGCAATGCCGATACCGTTATCGCGGATCATCAGGTCCGCTTGATTCCTGCGGGACGACAAGCTTACCTTAATCACTCCGTGTTCCGGGTCGGTATGCTGAACGGCGTTATGGAACAGGTTGAGGATGACCTGTTTGATTTTATCCGAATCGTAAATCCCCCGGATGCCTGCCGTCAGGTCGAAATCAACGGTCCGGCTTCCCGCCAGCATCCGCAGGTGCGGCTCCATTTCCCGGATGAGTTCGTCCAGCCTTGTTTCCTTCAATTGAAGCTCCGGGGAACGGTCGAGCTTGGCCAGCATCAGCAAATCCTCTACGAGCTTCTTGATGCGTTTGGATTCGCCATGCATGCTTTTCAAGGCGGGATACAGCTGTTCCGGCCTGTCGGCCGCCCCGCGAAGCAGCACCTCCAAAAAGCCGTGAATCGACGTCAAAGGCGTTCGCAGTTCATGGGAGGCGTCGGCAATGAACCGCCGCATCTGTTCTTTGGCTTCCCGTTCGGCCTCAAAGGAGGTCTCAAGCCGTTCCAGCATGCCGTTAAAAGAGTCAGCCAGACGGTCGATCTCCAGCTGCCCTTGCGGACCGGGGAACCTTTCGGCTAAATTTCCGGCATCCGTCCGTTCGACCGCCTTTACCATCATATCGAGTGGATTCAGCGTACGGCGAAGCACAGGCAGATAGAACGCCAAGCCACCCGCCAATGCTAGAACGGACAGCGCCACGAACGTCAGCAGCTGGCGCATGACCACATCCTGCAGAGGCGCTGTGGCTGTCCCCATTTGAAACATGCCGCCGATCTGCAAGCCGACCGGCCGGAACACGATGAGCTGTTCTTTCCCTTCCTCGTCCCGGACAACGCGATAGTGGACCCGTCCCCGATGATCGGACGGCTGAATGGAGCGGTACTCCTCGTCCGACAGACGCGGCGAAACGGAACCATTATCCCTGGTCAGATCGATGAAGGTTCCGTCGTGCCCGATATAGGCGACAGACATATCCGGGAGGAACAGAACCGGGCCCCGAGGCCGGCCTGTATCGGACTGCGAGCCGGGCGCACGGTCGCCGGAAGACCGTTCCGGAAGCGGATTCGGCCGGGTCAATATATCTCTTGGCAGCGTCCTTAGCTGCGTTACCATCGTTTCCGCCTGATTCCGGTATAGAAAATCCTTCATTAATACATATTGCAGCGCGCCGATCAGCAGGAGAAGGGCGGCCAAAATGAACAGCGACCGTGTCAGAAGCTGAAAACGGAGCGAACGGGGAGCCATCACCCGTTTAACCGGATCAAGAACTTTCCTTATCATGGCAAATCCATCCGGTACCCGGCGCCCCTGAGCGTCCGGATCAACCGATGCTCCTTGTCGGCCAATTTGTCCCGCAAGGAACGGATGTAAACCTCGACAATATTTTCTTCCCCTCCGAAGTCATATCCCCAGACCTTATCCAAAATTTTCGTCTTGCTTAGCACGATGCCATGATTGATGACCAAAAATTTAAGCAGCTCGTATTCCGTCGGGGAGAGCCCCAGCGCCTGCTCCTGATAGACGATTTCTTTTCTGCGGTCGTCAATGCGGAAAGGGCCGATCGTTACCTCGCCGAACAGATTCGGAAACTGATTGCGAATCCGGGCGCCGATGCGGGCAAGCAGCTCTTCGAAGCTGAACGGCTTGACCACGTAGTCGTCCGCTCCGAGTGTCAGTCCCTTTACCCGGTCATCGACTTCGTCTTTGGCAGTTAACATGATCACGGCAATATTGTTCCCGTTCTTCTTGAGCAGCCGGCACACCTCAAATCCGTCCATGCCCGGCATCATCACGTCCAGCACGACGACATGCGGCTCGAATTCTTGTGCCAGATTGACGGCGCTCATGCCGTCAGGCGCGGTTTTGACTTCGAAGCCTTCGTTTGTCAGTCCCAGCTCCAGAAATTGCAGTATGTGGGGTTCGTCATCGACCAGCATAATTTTAATGCCTTTTAAGCTTTTCATCCCTATGCCTCCCACGTCAGTCCATGGTATAAATTATCCGCCACGAAGCTGAATGTACGCTGAATGCGGCCTGAACCGCGGCTGAATCATTGCAGGAGGCTTGAAAGCATGCCGAGAAGCGATGCCGTACTCGCATTAAAGGAGGGCCTTGCCATGACAAAACCAACGGTTCTGTACGAAGCGGACTTGGATCAAAGAAGCTCTCCTTCTATGGTAACGTTTTGGCTGTATGAAGTAAATTCAACCGGATAAACAAACGATTAAAAGCAGGCTTTCGAGTGATTATCGGAAGCCTGCTTTGGTTTCATCCATATTCGTCGAGGGGTCATTTATAAGCCGAGGTAGGCTGCTTTGACATGCTCGTTTTCCTGCAATTGTTTGCCTGTTCCGCTGATGGCCACCTTGCCATGCTCGATGACGTATCCCTTGTCGGCAATCGACAAGGCGTGATGAACATGCTGCTCTACGAGGACAATGGTGATGTTCTTTTTCATTTTTTGGATCGTTTCGAATATTTCATCCACGAGAATCGGTGCGATTCCAAGTGACGGCTCATCCAGCAGCAGCAAGGAGGGCTTGGATGCGAGGCCCCGGCCGATGGCCAGCATCTGCTGTTCTCCGCCGGACAGGTTCCCGGCCATATTGCCTGCTCTTTCTTTTAAGCGGGGGAAGGTATCAAGGATATGGGCGATGGATTCCTCGCGAAATTTCGCCGCCCGCTTGTTATAGCTGCCCATTCGCAGGTTCTCCAGGACGGTCATTTGCGGGAATACCTTACGGCCCTCCGGGACATAGGCGATTCCGAGCTCGGCCATTTTGTGAGCGGGAAGATGGCCTATTTCCTGATCTTTGAAACGGACCGATCCTGTGTGAGCGGTCAAACCTACAATCGACTTCAGTATCGTTGTTTTACCGGCTCCGTTGGTGCCGATGATGGATACGACTTCTCCGGGACTGACATCAAAAGAAACATTCCAGACCGCTTGCACCGCCCCATAGAAAGACTCCAGATTAGTGACTTTTAACATATCCATCCCCCAAGTACGCTTTAATCACCGTCTCATCGTTCATAACCGCCTTTGGGTCCCCGTTGGCAATCATGACGCCGTTCTGGAGCACGACAATGTGATCCGAAACCGCCATCACGGCTTTCATAATATGCTCGATAATCACAATGGTTGTTCCATTCGTACGGATTTGATGAATCAGCCTGATCGCCTCGTCCACCTCGGATGGCGTGAGCCCGCCCATCGGCTCGTCCATGAGAAGCAGCTTGGGTCTTGTTGCGATTGCGCGCGCCACCTCAAGCCGTTTCAAATTTCCGATCGAAAGCTGTCCAGCCGGAATATGCTGAAGAGATTCCAAATGCGTGAAGGACAACATCTCCTTTGCTTTTTCTTGAGCTTCTTTTATATTTTTGCTTTTAGCCAAGGAGGCGACCATCAGATTATCGAAAACGGTTAATTTGGCCAGCGGTTTTACGATTTGGAAGGTGCGTGCGATCCCCATGGCATTCAGCTCATGCGGCTTCTTTCCGGTAATGTCCTGACCGTCGTAATAAATTTTTCCTTCGGAAGGAGGGAAGACGCCTGCAATCATGTTAAAACAGGTCGTTTTGCCGGCTCCGTTAGGTCCGATGAGCGCGAGTATCTGCCCTTCTTTCACATCAAAGCTGATGTTCTCATTAGCGGTGACTCCTCCGAACCGTTTAGTAATGCGGTCGATTTTCAGTAAGCTCATGCGGTTCTCCCCTCCTTTTTTTCATGCGTGTCATCCATTTCTTTATCCCGTCAACCATGCCGCCCGGAAGGTAAACGATAACGGCCATAATCATCAGACCGTAAATGACCAGATAAAGGGAAGGGTAGGTTTGCAGCGCAGGAATTCCCTTTAAGTATTCCTGCAGGCCGATAAGCAGCGTGGACCCGATTATGGGCCCGGCGATGGTTCCGATACCGCCGATAACGGTGACAAAAATCATTTCCGCTGAAAGATGTACGGTAAAGGCCATCTCGGGATCGATAAACTTGTTGAACAATCCGTAATAGGAGCCTCCCAAGCCTGTGATCGCTGCAGAAAGAAATAAGGATAGGCTCTTATATCGTGCGGCATGAATCCCCATGGACTCCGCGGCATCTTCATTCTCGCGGATCGCGATGAGCAAATAACCGGTTTTTGTTTTCATCAGATAAGAAATGAACAGACAAACCAGAACCGTTAACGCCAAGCCGAGAAAAAAATACTCCTGTTTATCCGAAACGCTTATGCCAAGAAAGGTGCCGCCGGACTCCAGCATGATCCCTTCGCCGCCATTGGTCACGCTTTTCCAGTTTCGGGCGATAATCAGCAAAATTTCGGCCATCGCCAAGGTTCCTAAACCGAGATAAGGTCCCCGCAGCCGGAATATCAGTTTGCCCAGAGGGAGGGAGAACAGTCCTGCCAGCAGGGCGGAGAGCGCCATGCTCAGAAACATATCCATGTTGAGCTCGTTCATGAAAATCATGGAGGCGTAAGCCCCGATGCCAAGAAACATGGCGTGACCGAAGGAAATTTGTCCGGTGAAGCCGCCGAGCAGGTTCCAGGCTTGCCCCAAGATGATCCAAACGAGAATATAGGAGCAAACGGTGTAGAAGTAAGCGTTTTGTGCGCCGATGAAGGGGACGATCAAGCCTATGGCCAGGGCTGAGACGAGGGCAATGACAGCCGTTTTGGTTTTCATGTTTTATTTCGCCCTCCCAAACAATCCCTGAGGTCTGAACAGGAGAACCAACAGGAAGATGACTAACCCGAACATATCGCGGAAGCCCGTTCCGCCCGGAATGTAAGCCGCACCGAAGCTTTCCGTAACGCCAAGAATTAAACCTCCGAGCGCGGCTCCCGGAATGGAACCCATGCCGCCCAATACGACGATGACGAATGCTTTAACGACAAAAAGTGTTCCGATGGAAGCATAGATGGGATAATTGGCCGCCAATATATTTCCGGCAATCCCGGCAAAGGCCGCACCGAGACCGAAGGTTAAACCGGAGATGACCGACACGTTGACGCCGACAATCGTAGCCGCCATAGGCTCTTGTGATGCGGCACGGATGGCAAATCCGGTATCTGTTTTCGTTAAGAACTTGTGCAGACTATAGATCAAGAGTGCGGTGACGACAAAACCGGCCGTAAGGGTGGCATTGAGCGACAAGCTTCCGATATGCCATACTTTGTTTTCCCAATACAGGTTTTCACCGTTAAGACGCAGGAATTTAGGTCCGATAAAAGCGGGAAGCGCCATCACATTGGCAAATAAAATTCCCGTGCCTGCCGTAAGCAGAAGCGTATTTTCCTCGCGAGCTTTTTTGGCTTTTTCAACAAACCATCGATAAAGAAAATACCCGATAGCAAAACAAACGGGTACAGAGAACAACATGCTGATAAAAGGATCCATGCCGAATTTGGAAAACAGGAAATAACTGATAAACATACCGATCATCACGAATTCGCCGTGGGCCATATTGATGACGTGCATAACCCCGAATATCAGGGTCAACCCGAGGGCGATAATGGCGTAAATACCCCCGATCAGCAATCCATCCAGGAGGGTCTGGAGCATAGGTGTACTTCCTTTCTGTAAATAAAGTCGGGCAAGAGGGGACGGGGGATCCCATCCCTCCGCCACGATACGCATCGTAAAGAATGCCTCTCTGATTCCTGCCGGGCTCTTTACCAGCCTTTGAAATCTTTCATTTGATCCTGTGCGTACTCATCCGGATACACGGTGATCATTTTTCCGCCGATCCATTGGGAAATATCGGTCATGCCCTTGTTCTGATTTTTGTAACCGTCAAAATCTTCGAACTTCACACGTCCAAACACCGTTTCCAGATCGGTGGCTTCCAGCGCTTCCTTTACTCCTTCACGATCCAGGGTTTTGGCGCGCTTCAAGGCGTCGGCGATGACATAAATCGCTGCATAGCCCTCTACCTCGTGCTCGCCGGGCTCATGTTGGAACTTGGCGGTGAAGTTTTTATGGAACTCCTGGAATTTCGGGTCCTTTTTGTTTCCGTGCCACGGGCCTGCGGTCAATACCGTTTCGGCGAGCTCGCCGGACTGCTGCGCAAAGCCGATGATCGAGTGGCCCGCGCCGGTACCGACAAACATCTTTGGAGACAGGCGGGATTCTTTGGCTGCCTTCATGATTTGAGTGGCGTCGTTGTCATCCCCGGCGGTGACGATAACCACCTCGGGGTTAGCCGCTTTGATTTTTTCCATTAATGGCTTGAAGTCCAGCTCTCCGGCTTTATACTTTTCCAGCGTGAATGGAATGCCTGCGGAGTCGGTATATTTTTTGATGCCGTATTCATACACCGCTTCACCGAACGCATTATCTACATTGATATAGGCGATGGATTTCGGCGGATTGGTTTGAAAGTAGTCGCGCAGAGCGGAGGTGTACATTCCGGCTGTCGGGCTTAAACGAAATACGTAATCATAATCGCTCATCGTGGCTTTATCGGAGCTGCCGTGATCGATCAGGTAAGGGATTTTATTTTCATTGGCCACTTGGGCTTCGACCAGGGTGACCCCGGATGAGCGTCCGCCGGTCAGCAGCAAAATGTCCTTATTGGCCACCAGCTTCTCCGTCGCGGTTTTACCCACCTGGGGCTTTTCTTGAGAATCTTCAATGATAATCTCGAGCTTTTTCCCGCTGATCCCCCCGGCCGCGTTAATTTCTTCAACGGCAAGGGAGTAGGCTTGCTTGAATTTTTCTCCGAATACGGCCGAACCGCCTGTCATCGGCAGCACGGCGCCGATTTTCAGGGTACCTTCACTGGAGGGGGCGGGCGTTCCGGCGTTCGAAGGTGCATTCGTCTCCGCAGCTCCGCATCCGCTGAGAAGCGAGCCTGCCAGAAAGACGGCGGACAAAACACCCCAATAGGCTTTTCGTGAATTTTTCATGGCTTACTCTCCTTTGAATGAATTAAAGCTGAATGACAATCAATTTTTCTTCGGTCATTTCCGAAATGGCATAACGGATTCCTTCTTTGCCGATTCCCGAGTCCTTGACGCCGCCGTAAGGCATATGGTCGGCACGGAAGGTAGGAATTTCATTGATCATGACCTGACCGACGTGCAGCCCTTGTGCGGCACGGAAGGCGGCATCCAGATTCGTGGTGAAAATCCCGGCATTCAGGCCGTAACGGGATTGATTCGTTAGACGAACCGCTTCTTCCACCGAGCCGACGCGATTGATGATGACAACGGGGCCAAACACTTCCTGGCAAACGACCTTCTCTGACTCGTTGACATCGGTCAAGATGGTAGGGGGAATGACTTGTCCGTTGGCTTCACCCCCGGCCAGGAAAGTCGCACCGGATTGCCGGGCTTCGTCGAGCCAGGCCGTAATACGCTGCAGGCTGCGTTGATTCACCACGGCGGAGACATCGGTTTGTTCATCGGAAGGAGCTCCGACGATTAATGTTTTGGCGGCTTCGACAAAGCGTTCCACAAAAGCATCGTAAATCGCTTCGTGCACATAAATCCGCTGGGTATGAATACAAACCTGTCCCGCGTAGGTGAAGGCACCGGTTAAAGCTTTAGGAACGGCTTTATCGAGATCGGCCTGCTCGTCGATGATGAGCGCCGAATTTGATCCTAATTCTAGGGTGATCTTCTTTAAGCCCGATTGGGAACGAATGAGCTTTCCTACTTCGGGAGATCCCGTAAAGGAAATTTTCTTCACTCGTTCATCCGCCAAGAGAACAGGCCCCAGCGTCGGTCCATCCCCTGCAACGACATTCAACGCACCGTCGGGAAGTCCGGCGTCCCGCAGCAGTTCAGCGAGCTTGAAGCTGGTCAGCGGCGTTTGTTCCGCCGGCTTAAGCACGATCGTGTTACCGCTTGCAATCGCAGGAGCGACTTTGTGGGCTACCAGGTTCAGGGGAAAATTGAACGGTGTGATAGCTCCAATCACTCCAATAGGTTCCCGGACGGTAAAAGCGATTTTTCCTTCCCCGCCTTTGGCCGCATCCATCGGGATGGATTCTCCGTACATCCGCTTGGCTTCCTCGGCGGCGAACAAGAACGTTTGAATCGACCTGGTTACTTCCATGCGGGCGGTTTTAATCGGTTTCGCCGCTTCCAGGGAAATCGTTCGGGCGAAATCCTCCGCCCGCTCTTCCAGCAATTGTGCGGCTCTGTACAAAATGCTTGACCTTTCATGAGAGGAAAGGGTTTTCACAAGTGCGTAAGCCTGTTCGGCTTCTGCAATGGCTTCCTCCATTTCCTCCGGTGTAGAGAGCGGGATTTCGGCAATGGTGGATAGATCATAGGGATTCTTTAATTCATAATGAAAAAAGCTCGATTTCCATCGTCCCCCTATAAAATTGGCTTTTCTTATTACAGCTGCCCCATTCAACGGATGTCCCTCCTTTTTCTCGCCTTCGTACGGCTCAAGTTATAAATAAGCAAAGTCCATGCCAAAGCTTTTTGTATCAAATAAAGGCTAGCGCATGTTTGGAGAGCGGCTGATAACCGAAAGCCCACACCTCAAGTGTGGGCTTTCGCACAGCAACTATTTAAAAATCGAGCGATTTCGCACAGTATCCGGGCGCTAGAATACCTCGCCAAAGTATTTCTTCACTCTCCGCTGTAATGAAAATCGGCTGATCCCCAAGAGCTGGGCCGATTTACTTAAGTTCCACCGTGTTTGATGCAGAGCCTGCTCGATATATTGCTTCTCCAATCTCTCCAATTCCCGTTCCAGATGAAAAGCTTCCGGGAAAGGGCGGACGGTTTCGCGGACGGAGGCCTTTTCGCAGTCATTTTCCGCCGCTTTGAGATCCAACTGATGCAAGGCCTCGATGACGATTTCCTCCGGAAGTTGGGAAGGGGTGATCATGGTGTCATGGTTGAGGATGACCAATCGTTCAATGCAATTTTTCAATTCCCGCACGTTCCCCGGCCATGGATATTGGCGGAACAAGTCCAGTACGGCGGGGGAAAAGCCGGGGATATTTTTGTTGAGCTTGGCGGACAGCGATTTCAAAAAATGGTCGGAGAGCAGCACCACATCGTCTCCGCGGTCGCGCAAAGGAGGCAAATAAATGGGGACCACATGCAGACGATAATAGAGATCCTTGCGAAAAAGCCCGGTATCGACCATTTCTTTCAGATGACGGTTGGTTGCCGCTACCACGCGAACATCGATCGCCCGATCCTTTGTGCCGCCTACCCGGCGAAGCTTCCGATCCTCCAGGAACCGCAAAAGCTTGACTTGAATGTCCAACGGCAGTTCTCCGATTTCATCGAGAAAGATGGTGCCTCCGCAGGCTAATTCAAGCAAACCGGATTTTGCCTTGTCGGCCCCCGTAAACGCATGCTTCTCAAAACCAAAGAGCTCGCTCTCGAGAAGATTGGAGGGTATTGCGCCGCAGTTCAGAGCGATAAAGGGCATTTGCCGGCGATGGCTGCAGGCATGGATGGCATGGGCAGCCAATTCCTTTCCTGTGCCGGTTTCTCCCATAATCAGAATACTTGTATTGGTCTCGGCCACTTGGCGGATTTGGGCAAGCACGTCCAGCATCGGACGGGACCCGCAGATGATCGGAGGGTGATCGATAGGCTGCTCCCCCTGATGCCGGGGGGAACCAAGCTCCGCCGCCTTTTTCTCCTTTGTCCACACGCTTTCGATGAGGGTCAGCACATCCTCCAGTTCAAACGGTTTATCAATGTAATCAAAGGCTCCCGCTTGAAGGGCCTTGACCGTGGATTGGGCATCTCCGTAGGCCGTCATCATCAGCACGGTCACGTCGGGATTCATTTTTTTAATGTCCTTCAGAATCTCGATCCCGTTTTTCCCCGGCAGCCGAACATCCAAAAATACCAGATCCGGCTGAACCTCAGCGATCCGCTTCAGCCCCGATTCGCCGGTTTCTTCGGTCCAAACCGTAAATCCCTCATCCTCCAAACCCATTTGCAAGGACAAGCGGATAACCGCTTCATCATCAATAATGACCACTCGCTTCATCAACATGCTTCCTCCTCTTCTTCGGTATTGTAAAGGAAAATACGGTGCCTTGTTCCTCATCTCCAACATCTTTGGCGTCAATATGTCCGCCGTGCTCCGTCACGAGCCGGTGTACGACAGACAACCCTAATCCGGTTCCCTTCGGATCGGTCGTAAAAAAGGGATTAAATATTTTATCCGCATGTTCGGGAGGGATCCCGATGCCATTATCCGAGATGTCGATGCGGAGTTCTTCGGAGTTTTCCGTCATGTGAATGACAATTTTGCCTTCTGCAGACGGGACCACTTTAATCGCGTTCAGCAGTAAATTCAGATAAATCTGTTTCAAATGATCCGGATCGTAAAAGGCGAAAAGAGGGGGATGCGTCTGTCGTACTTCAATGCGGATCTGTTTGTCCCGGATGGGCTGGGCGAGAAGGGCCAGTACTTCATCCAGTACTTGGCGGATGTCAACCCGGAGCAGCCTGGCAAGCTGCGGCTTGGCGAAATGAACCAGCTGAATGGTTAGCCGATTCAGCCTTTCAATTTCCGACTGAATTCCGGTGAGCAGCATATCGTTTTGCTCATTTCCGGCAATCCGCCTTTGCAGCACCTGCACGCTCGTTTTCATTCCCGTCAGCGGATTGCGGATTTCATGGGCCATACCTGCTGCAAGCTCACCCAGCGCGGCTAATCTTTCCAGGCGGGTCAGCCGGACTTCCATCTGTTTTCTCTCTTCCATTTGCCGGACCATTTGATGAAAGGCGTCGACAAGGATTCCGACTTCATCCTTCCTTTGCAGCATTTCCTCGTTTTCCTTTTCAAGGTGGAAGGGCTGCCCGTCCCGAACCTGATCAAACCATCCGGCCAGACGTTTCAATGGCTTGGCAATGTGGTGCGCCAGCAGGATGGTTGCCTGAATGACGAATATACTGGCAATGACGATGGTGATCAGCGTATACTTCTGGATATTGGTTAAGGCTGGGGAAAACGGATTTATCGTTACCAGGATGCCTATGCGCCAATTCCATGGTTCATAGGTATCAAACAGCAAATACGACTGATGAAACCAGGTATTGTCAAGGATGACCCGGCCATGAGGCTGATCCGTTCCGGACAGATGCAGCCGGAGCTCCGTCCATGGATCGGACGGCGCCAATAACATGACCTCTCCTTCGACAATGACCATCTCGTTCTTCCACAGCTTTTGGGTAAACTCGATACTATCCTTCTTTCCTTCTGTCAATGAAACGGCCCGGGCGAGGACTTTCTGATGGATGTGCTCCAACTGCAGCAGCGCTTGATTAAGGCTTAACGCCGCTTTTTCTTCCATGCTCTGGCTATAGTTTTTATAAGCGGACCAATAGGAAATTCCCCCGACGAAGAGAACGGGGAAAATGACCAGCAGGAGAAAGGGAAGCATAATTTTGGTTTCAATGGAGGGTGAGAATGGGATCTTCTTCATTTTTCCTGTTCCTTTTTCTTCTATAGAATGTGCTGACCGTTACCAGACAGAGAAGAGAGACCAGGACGCCGGGTAAAGCCGGATTCGTCCATTCGCCTTCGAGACGGAAGAAGAGGATTTCCATGATATAGATCGAGGTGCCGCCGACAAATCCCGCCCATGCCCCTTCCTTGGTCGCCCCCTTCCAGAACAGTCCGCCATACAGGGGGACGAAGAACGTCGCGGCAAAAAATCCCCATATATAGCTGCTGTAATCGAGCAAAGTTCCGGGAGGAATAAAAGCCATCAGCAAAGAGACGGTTGCTCCAATGGTAACAAGCCATCGGCTCACGCGAATCAGCTTCTCTTCAGTGGCTGGGCGTTTCACGGCATAACGATAAATATCCCAGCTGAAGCTCCCCGCCAGAACCAGAAGCTGGGAGTTGGCCGTAGAAACGGCGGCAGCCATAATGGCCGTCAAAATCAGTCCGGCCCAATAGGGGGCGAATAGGCGTTCCACTGCCATGGGCATGATTTCGTCTAACGATACGGCCGCAAGCTCCGGGGATAAGGCCCGGATTCCCAGGCTGGTGAAGATCAGAACGGCATACGTCGCAACCAGCAGGATGAGGGAGATGCCGATCATTTTGACTGCAGTGGAACGATCCTTCGCCGCGAGCACCCGGTTCATATATTGGGGATAGGTGGATTTGCCCAATGCCCAGCTCATAAACATAAACATGCCTAAATAAAAAAGCGAGGACCGGTCTGCGGCCATTGGGGATGAGGTGCCCTGCGGCAATGAAATGGAAGCGGATACAAACTTTTGTGCAGTATGCAGGCTTCCGCCAAGCTCCTGATAAACGAGGATGGCTCCGGTGAAAGAACCTATTAGAATTAACAAAAAATTGACCATATCTGTCCTGGCAACGGATTCAAAGCCGCCAAAGGTCGTGTAGATCAGGAATAAATAAACCAGTAACACAGCCAGCGCGTAAGGAATTTCCAGCATATGGCCGACAACGAGGCCAAAACCCCGAATCTGCAGCATGATATAAAACAGGTGGGAAAAAACGACCGCCATTCCGCCTACTGCCTGCAATCTTCTGCAGCCATAACGGACATAGAAATATTCCGGGAGCGTACGAAGGGATTTCCGGAGGGATTGATGGGCCAACCGGTTGGTCAAAGGAATAAAAAGCAGCGCCCCTGCGAACCAGCCCAGAACGCCGAACACGGACGGATACAGACCGAAGCGGTAGACGCTGCCCGTAATGAATAGCATGGAAGTGGCGCTAATCCATGATGCGCAGAACGTACAAACGCCCAGAAATACGCCCATATTCCCATGGCCTATAAAATAATCCTTGCTGCTTTTCACCCGATCAAATCCGTATTTTCCAAACCACAGCAGCACGATACTGTAGAATAAAAAATAGAGCAGGTACAACAGGCTATGTTCCATCCAAGCTCCTCCTTAATGGACTGCATACAAGAGACGATTCAACCATTCATGCGATGAATAATTTTACCAGTTAAATATATACCAAAATATGAACAAGATCTATTGGAAACGCATTAAATGGATAATTTTATACCATAAATGTTAAATAGATTGCATATCAAAAGATTGAAAATTGCTATAAAATGAACTATTAGCAAGTGCTGGAGGGAGGATTATATGAGAATCAGATGTATTCAATGGACAACTTTATTTGTTTGCATCATGCTGATGGCAAGTACATTGGCGGGTTGTTTCGGAGGTCATGATCAGGATTCCGATAATTCTTTCGGCAAGAACGGCAAACCGTATACGGGCACAAGTATAACCGCTTACATGGGGGTTAGCCCTGCGGCGGATGTGATCAGGTCGATGCTGCCCGAATTTGAGTCCCAAACCGGGTTGAAGGTCAATTTGCAGATTTTGGCCAATGAACAGCTGAGCCAAAAGCTGTCCGTTCAATTAACGGCAGGCAGTTCCAATCCCGATGTCTTCATGATTCGCCCGTTGGAAGAAGTGAAGCTTTTTCATAAAAACGGTTGGGTACAGCCGTTGGATGAATATGTGAGAAGAAATCCGGATTATGACTTTGATGATTTCTCCAAATCAGCCATAGAATCTACAACGGCCGACGGGAAGCTGATTTCCGTGCCGCTTTCCACCGAACAGCAAATTCTATACTACCGGAAAGACTTGCTGGAACAAGCCGGCATACCCGTTCCCAAAACGTTGGATGAGCTGGAGGAGGCGGTAAAAAAGCTGCATGATCCGGACAATGGCGTCTACGGTTTTGTGGCCAGGGGGCAGAGGAATGCACTTGTCACTCAGCTTTCGTCTTTCTTATATTCGGAAGGCGCCGATTTTCAAAAGGACGGTAAAGCGACAATCAACACGCCGGAAGCCATCAAGGGGATCAGCAGATATGCCAATTTGCTGAAAAATTATGGTCCTCCGGGTGTTTTGAATATGGCCTGGCCGCAAGCGATGGGTGTGTTTGCCCAAGGGAAAGCGGCGTTCTTTACCGACGCGAGCGCGATCTACAGCAGCATGCTTGATCCCGGTACATCGAAAATTGTGAATAAGGTTGGTTTTGCTATGTTCCCTGCGGGCCAGGCCGGGGCCAAGCCTTTTAATATCACGGCTTGGGGACTGGCGATGAATTCCGCATCGGCGAATAAAGAAGCGGCATGGACATTCATCGAGTGGGCAACCGGTAAAGACCTTGTCTTGAAATCGCAGCAAAGGGGAAACCCCGGAGCGCGGAATTCGGTATGGAATGATCCTCAAGGGGTTTCCGGATTTCCGGAGGAATATATCCCTGTCATAAGCGAATCCATACAAGTCGGGGTGGGCCATGACCGCCCGCAGGTATTCAGTGTAAGCGAGGCGCGCGATATCATAGGCGACATTGTCATTAAGGGCTTGTTAGGCGAGGATATTAAAGACGCAGCAGATAAGGCCAATCAAGCATATCAAGCGATCATCGACAGGGAGAAAGCCAAATAATACATCATTGCAGGAGACGTCGTATGAACATAAAAATGAACACCTTCGGCAAAGTGATCACGCTCGTCTTTTCTTTGCTTATCCCGATCATTTTATTATATGGATATTCCCATCAAGTAAGCATGAACGTGGTTCGGGAGACGGTTGAGGACGGAAATCGCAACCGGCTTTCTTTTTTTATGAGCCAAATGGAATTAATGATCGAGCAGTTTACCAAGTATTCGGTGATTGCCAGCCGGGACTACAGTATAAAAGAATATTTGGAGGGACGCAGCACAGGCAAACCGCTCGATCAGGTGCAAAGAAAAATGCGGATTGTGGAAATGCTGAATATGCAGATTGCAACCAGCGGCTGGAACAATCAGATTATTCTCCATTTGTCGGATTCCAAGGAAGTCATATCCACCGACTATTCGGTTGAATACAACCAGGACTATATCGATCAGACGGAATTAAAAAAATGGCTGCACCGGGATACGGTAGTCTTTGGAGCAAAGCAGATGTTCTTTTCCCGAATGAGGGAATCCGATAACCCGAATTTACTTATTGAGGTTAGATTTACAGATGACAATCTAAAAAATATGCTGAATCAGCTGAAGCAGGGCGGGAGGAGCGAGCCTTTTTTCTATCTGGCCGGTAAGGAGCCGATCTTAAACCGTACGGCGGATCATACGCTTGTGAGCAGCGCCGTCGAACAACTAGACCGTTTGAAGCTGGGCAAGAGCGGAAATTTGACGATATCGCTGAATGAACAGCAATATATTGTCAATTATATCCGTTCGGAAAGCCTTGGCTGGTATCTCGTGGATCTGGTCCCGCTGGAAAGTATCTATTCTCCGATTACGGTCAGCCGGAATTTATTTTATACTTCGGTCGGTCTGCTGATGGTGTTAAGCATTTTGATGACGTTATTATTGTACCGGAATGTTCAAAGGCCGATTCAATTGCTGCTGCGCGGCGTACAAAGAATCAAAGACGGGCAGTATTCCGTAAGGCTTCAGAAGCAGCCCAACAATGAATTTGATTTTTTATTTAACAGCTTTAACCAAATGGCCGAACAAATCCAAGAGCTCATAGAAAAGGTATATAAAGAAACGCTCCGCTCGAGGGAAGCGACTTTGAAGCAGTTACAATCGCAAATCAACCCTCATTTTTTATATAATTGTTTGTTTTATATCAAGAACATGGCGAGTTTGGGAGAAAAAGAGGCCGTGGTGGCCATGTCTCTGAATTTAGGAGAATATTACCGTTATACGACCAGGCTCGAAAACCCGATGACCACCATCAGGGAAGAAATGAAGCTGATCCAAAATTATCTGGAGATCCAGACGATGAGAATGCAGCGTTTAGGCTACGAGATCGCGATTCCTGAAGACATGATGGAATTGGAAATTCCGCGCCTGCTGATTCAGCCCATTGTGGAGAATGCCGTCATCCATGGGGTGGAGAATCAGTTGGAATTCGGCATCATTCATATCAAAGGCGAACGTTCCAACGGGACGAATCGGATCATTGTAGATGATAACGGCGGCGGCATGTCGAAGGAGGCCATGACAGAGCTCCAAACCAAAATCAACGTGCCCATGGATGAACAAACAGGCTGCGGACTCTGGAACATTCACCAGCGTTTAATTCACATGTATGAAGGGAAATCCGGGTTGTTTTTTTCACCGTCACCCTTAAACGGACTTCGCGTTGAAGTGATATGGGAAACGGCCGGCGGTTCAAAGAAAGGAGGGGATGGAGATGTTCCAATTACTGATCGTAGATGATGAAGCCAGTGTCGTGGATAGTCTTGCAGATACTCTTCCTTGGCCTGAAGCCGGAATCGGCTCCGTTTATAAAGCGTATTCCGGATTTGAAGCACTGGACATCTTAAAAACCAATCCCATCGATATTATCATGACCGACATCCGGATGCCCGGCATGAGCGGATTGGAGCTTTTGGAGGAGGTCCGCCGCAATTGGAAAAAAATTAAATGCATTTTATTGTCGGGACATGCGGAATTTGAATATGCCAAGCAGGCGATTCAGCATAATACCTTTGACTACCTGTTGAAGCCGATTAGCGATGAAGCGATTTTATCGAAGGTGAAGCATGCGGTGGATGTATTGCAAAGGGAGCGCGAAGAAAGTCAGTCTTACCAGCGCGTGCTGAAAGCGTTGGAGGAGAACCTTCCGAAGCTGAGGGCCGAGCTGTTAAACGAATTATTGCAGGGTGTGAAGTATTCCAAGCAGCGATTAACGGAGAAGCTGGATTTGCTTAAGATGAGCATTGCTCCCGATTGCCCGTTCGCTTTAATGCTGGTTCGGATGGAAGGGCAGCTTTCTGAGCTGGATTTTTACAGCTTGTCTTTGATGGAATATGCGATCGGCAACATGGCGGAGGAAATATGTGAAGGTTATTTCCATCTATGGCCGGGTAAAGACGTTTACGGCTATTTGGTCTTCGTTGTCACAGTTACCGATGAGAAACAGGCGGAGCTTGCCCAAACGGAGAATAGGCGGGAGACCGTAGAAAATCAGCTGCAGCTTATGGCCTCCCAATTACAGCTTAGCGTGAGCCATTATCTGAAAGGGACCGTTTCCGTCTTGATAAGCAAATGGGGGTCGTTCCCCGATGATATGAATAGGCTTTACCAGGACAGCCTGTTATCCCTCCGCAGGCGGGTAGGAAACCAGAGCGGGCTGTTGATCTACGTATCCGACGAAATGGAGCAGCAGCCTGTCCATTCGCTGCAAAGACTATATGAACCGCCCCTGCTTATCCATTTGCTGGAGTCGGGGAATTGGGATGCGGCACATGAAAAATTAACGGGCATCCTGGACGAGCTTCACATGAAATGGGCGGATTCCGCCGAGCATCTGATCGAAGTTTTTTTCTTCGTCTATGCTTCCTTCAGCTCCTTTGCCCATAAAAACGGCCGGGAGCTGGCGCAAATGATCGGACCTGTGTTGTCCGATGCAGCGGGCTTGACGGCATGCCGTTCGATCGCGGCTTTGGAGAACTGGATGTTTCAATCGTTTCGGCGGCTGCAGCAGTGTATGGAGAATGAAACGAGGAACAACCGAGAGAATGCCGTCCGCAAAATCCAGCAGTTTGTCCAAAAGCATCTGGTGGAGGATGTTTCTTTACAGGCCATCGCCGATCATATGTATATGCATCCTGTGCATGTCTCCCGGATTTATAAGCTGGAGACCGGAGAAAATATAAGCGATTATGTCCTGCGCCTCAAGATGGAAATGGCCGCTTCTTTGCTTGCGGATAACACATTGAAAAACTATGAAATTGCTCTCAAGCTGGGCTATCAGAACCCCAACTATTTTATCAAAGTGTTTAAAAAGTACTATTCCTTAACTCCGCAGGAATTTCGTTTAAAGATTGAAGAAGGAAAATAACAGCCCTATGGATGCAGCCGCCTCGGAACGAGGTTTGGCTGCATTTTTGTGTCGGTGGCCATCGGCCCAAAACACGTTAATTTTGTATCACGAAAGTTAAATAGTTGTCATTTTATCGTAAGCGTGTACACATTACAATGAACATGAAAGCAAGCTGAAACGATTTTGCACCCTATTGAAGGAGGTCTTTTTCATGAAACCATGGGTAACCAAAGCAATGGCCGTCACTTTGATGGCATCGGTTGCCGCAGGCTGCAGTGGCGGGCCGTCGGCAGGCGAAGCGCCAAAACAGGAGAAGCCGACACAAACGTTAACGTTCTGGATGAAAAAACAATTGTTCGAGGATCAAAATAAATTGATCCTCGAACGGGCTAAACAATTTGGAGCCGAAAATCAGGTCAATGTCAATGTCGAACTCATCGCCTATGAAGATTTTTATCCCAAATGGTCCGCGGCCATCGAATCCAAAACGACTCCGGATGTATCCTTCTTCGGATATCAGGAAGTAGGGCAGTTTTATGCCAAGGGTGTTCTGGAGGATGTAAGCGATTTGGTGAAAAAGGTAGAAAGCGATAATGGCGAAATTCATGAAAGCATGAAGAAAGCGATCAGCTTCCAAGGCAAGCAGTACGCCGTTCCGTTTTGGACGGAATCGCAGGTGCTTTATTACCGCAAAGATCTGCTGAAAAATGCCGGCTTCGATGCGCCTCCGAAAACCTGGGATGAGTTTAGGGCAATGGCGAAGAAGCTTACGGATCCTGGTAAAGGCGTATACGGCGCGGGGCTGGGCTACGGAAAAGGGAACTCCGACGCTGAATTTTTGACAAGAGCGATTATCTGGTCCTATGGCGGCTCGCTGGATACGAAGGACGGCAAGACCGTCATCGTGAACAGTCCTGAAACGATTGCAGCCGCGAAGTTTATCAAAGAGATGTTCACCGTGGATAAGAGTACGCCTCCAAGCTCCATCGGTTGGGATGACAGCGGGAACAACAAGGCGTATTTAAGCGGTCAGGCCGCGATGATTTTCAACGTCGGAAGCGTACTCGGCACGATCAAGAAAGACAACCCTGAGCTTTACGAGAATACCGGCATTGCTCCTATTCCGGCCGGACCTAAGGGAAGCGTCATTCCGGGCATCAGCAACAACCTGGGCATTTTTAAAGATTCCAAAAATAAAGACCTGGCGAAGAAGTTTGTCGAGTACATGGTGAAAGAGGATTGGTACAAAACCTGGGTGGAAAAAGGCGCTCCGCTGACAGGACCGATCTATCCGGAATTGGCCAATGAGCCGGTGTGGCAGGAAGAGAAAAACAAAGGGTTTGTGGAATCCATCAAAAGCTTTGCGTTCCTGGGATTCCCCAGCGAGTACAATCCGAAGGCGGGAGAAGTATTCAACCTGCGTTACGTGAACGATACATTCCAGAAGCTGTTGCTCGATGCCAACTATACTCCGGAAACGGCAATCCAAGATTTGCATGCCAAAATTGAAGAAGTGTACAACAAACAATAATGTCCAAAGGCGGTTAAGGTATCAGAGGCATTCTCCTGATACCTTAACCTAACAAGTAAGGCGGGGTGCGGCTTGAAAACCAATATAGATCATAAACTTGCCTATGTGTTAGTGAGTCCGGTAGTGATTTACTTGCTTGCCATCATGGTTCTTCCGTTCGGATGGGCGGTCTATTTAAGCTTTACCAACAAAGTCGTGGGTGTACCTGCCACGTTTATCGGTTTGAATAACTACATTGAATTAGTCAAAGACTCGTTGTTTTGGAAAGCCGTATGGAACACCATCCTGTTTACTGCGGCAGCCGTCATCGCCAAAACGGTGTTCGGCATGATTATGGCCTTGGTATTGAATGAAAAAATCGTGTTTCGCAATCTATTTAGAGTTCTGTTATTTCTCCCTTGGACAATTCCGACCATCGTCTCGGTCTTTACATGGCAGTGGATATACTCCGACGTTGGAGGCGTACTGAATTTCTTATTACTAAAAACCGGCATCATCAGTCAACCGGTAGGCTGGCTGTCCACTCCGGATTTAGCGATGTTCTCCGTTATTCTGGTCAATGTCTGGCGGGGCATTCCGTTCATGGGCATTGCCATCCTTGCAGGTCTGCAGACCATATCCAAGGAAATGTACGAAGCGGCTATGCTGGACGGAGCTGGGGCGGTCAAACGCTTTTTCTATATGACCCTGCCTTCCATCAAAGAAGTCACGATACTGGCAGCCGTGATGACCACGATCTGGACGCTGAACGATTTTGAAATCATTTGGTTATTGACCCGCGGAGGTCCGGACAACGGCACTCAAGTATTGTCTACACTCAGCTATACGATAGGTTTTTTGAACATGAGCCTGGGTAAGGCGATTGCCATTGCGATCATGACCATGCCTCCGCTGATTATGCTCATCAACTATGTAACGAAGCGTTCGCTTTCATCGAAAGAGTAGGTGGTCCGCTATGGAAAGAAATTCATTAAGCAAGCAAATCATAGTTTACGCAACGTTGGCCGTTTTGTTGATTTTCGCCCTGTTTCCGCTGTATTGGATGATCAATACCTCCTTTAAATCACAAAGCGAGATCTACAATATGACCCCGACATTCTGGCCTCATCACTTCGGCTGGTCGGCCTATGTCAAATTAATGGAAAAAGAATTTCTCGTCAATATCAAGAACAGCCTGATCGTTTCCCTGGTTGTATCTTTTGCGTCTATTATCGTCAGCATGCTTGCGGCTTACGCCATAGCCAAGCTGAAATTCCGGGGCAGAAGCATGATGTCCAAAGGAATCTTGTATGCCTATTTGATGCCGAGAGCGGTATTGTTTATTCCGCTGTATATGCTGGTGTCCTCTATCGGATGGAACGATTCCATTTACGGCCTGATGCTCATCTACCCGACCATTACCGTGCCGTATGCGACATGGATGCTGATTTCGTATTTTAAATCCATTCCCGTGGAAATTGAAGAGGCGGCGATGATCGACGGCTGCACGAGGCTTCGAACCATGCTTAATATTATCTTTCCGCTGTCGGCTCCCGGTATTGCGGCTACGTTCATTTTCGCTTTCACCTTGTGCTGGAGCGAATACCTGTACGCACTGGTCGTGGTGACCAAGAGCGTCGACAAAACGATTACGTTGGGCTTGTCCGATATGATCGTGGGTGACGTATTTGCTTGGGGTCCTCTGATGGGCGGCTCCATCATTGCTTCCATTCCGGTCATTATCATGTATCTCTTTACATCCAAATATATGGTTAGCGGCATGACGGTAGGAGGAGTTAAATAATGACACAGGCGAAAAAAGTATTAGTGACGGCGACAAATTATTCGACGCTTTGTGCAGAAGCCAAGCAGCTGTTGGAAAGTCACGGCTGTGAAGTGATCGAAAACAAGCTGGGCCGGCCGCATACGTTCGAGGAGCTTAAGCCTCTTGTGGGCGATATCGATGCCGTGGTTGCCGGAGTCGATACATGGGACGAAGCGGTGTTCCAACTGGCCCCCAAGCTGAAGATCATCGCAAGATTCGGTGTCGGTGTAGATAATATTGATTTGGAGAAGGCCAAGCAATACGGAATCCGGGTCACCAATGTACCGGGAGGTAACGCCAACGCAGTGGCGGAGCTGGCCGTCGGTCTGATCCTGGGCGCGATGCGCAACATTCCGGGCCTGCATCAGTCGGCAAGAAGAGGATACTGGGACCGGTTTGTAGGGGCGGAATTGATAGGCCGCAAAATCGGACTGCTTGGCTTCGGAAATATCGCCCAGATGGTAGCCAAGAAGCTGCAGGGCTTTGATGTACAGCTGTATGCCTACGATAAGTATCCAAATGTGGAAAAAGCCAGGGCGCTCCATGTCACCTTAACCTCCTATGAAGAAATATTGCGCGAATCCGATGTGGTCAGCATGCATCTGCCCAGCCTGAAGGAAACGCATCATTTTATGAACCGCGAAACCTTCGGCATGATGAAGGACGGGTCCTATTTCGTCAACACGGCAAGAGGAGCCGTCGTCAGTGAAGAAGCGCTCGCCGAGGCGCTGAAATCCGGGAAGCTGGCCGGAGCGGCTATCGATGTATACGAGCAGGAGCCGGTATCCGCTGACAATCCGTTGTTTCAGCTGCCGAATCTCATCACGACGCCTCATACGGCAGCGGAAACCTATGAAACCTATCATAAAGTCAGCCTGACAACAGCACAGGCGATTCTTGATGTATTTCAAAATAAGGTACCGGAGAACATCGTCGTTTAAACAGAAACAAGCGGGGTGAGAAGATGAAGCCGAGTGTAGTCGTTGTGGGCAGCTTGAATCAGGATATTGTGGTTCAGGTAGAGGAACTGCCCCGGGAGGGCGAAACGCTGATGGGCATCGGCATGTCGGAGAGCCCCGGCGGGAAGGGAGCTAACCAGGGGGTTGCAATCGGAAAGCTGCAAGCCTGCGTGAGCATGATCGGCAAAGTGGGCTCCGATCCGCACGCCGCCAGCCTGATGAAATCGCTGCAGCAGGCAGGAGTAGATACCCGATATATCATGACGTCCAATCGTCCGACAGGGTTGGCCTTCGTCACGGTCGACCGGGCGGGAAGCAACCATATTGTGGTTATTCCCGGAGCCAATCATGAGCTGACGCCGGAGGATATCGACAGCCAACGTCAAGCCATCGAGAAATGCGAAATCGTCGTCTTGCAGCTGGAGATTCCCTTGAAAACGGTGGAATATACGCTTCGGTTAGCGAAGGAGCTGGGGAAAACGACGGTATTGAATCCGGCGCCGGCCCAAATGCTCCGTGACGAGATCCTGCGTTTTGTGGATTTTTTGATCCCCAATGAGCATGAACTGCAGAGCATGTCGGGTATGACGATAACGGACGCGTCTACTCTTCAAGCGGCGGCCCGGGTTTATTTAAGCAAGGGCGTTCGTGCGTTAATTGTTACGTTGGGCGGCAAGGGCTGCTGCTATATCGATCATGAAAGAGTACAGACCTATCCGGCCCGCAAAGTGAAGGCGCAGGATACCACCGCGGCCGGTGACAGCTTTATCGGAGGCTTTGTCGCGGGATATCTCAAGTATCATGATGTGGACCTAGCCATTGAACTGGCTCAAAAAGCAGCGGCGATAACGGTAACCAGGCATGGAGCGCAAAGCTCTCTTCCCACCTGGGAAGAAGTAGCCGCCTTTGACTTATCATAAAGAGGAGATGCAGGAATCATGAAACATTTATACGGTGTGACAACAGCTATGGTAACCCCATTTGACCGCAATGGGCAGGTAGACCTGGAAAAAGCGGCGGGCTTGACGGAGTTCCTGATCTCCAAAGGCGTGCATTGTTTATACCCTTTGGGTACAACGGGCGAAATGGTCAGACTGTCCGTATCCGAACGAAAAGCCGTGGCGGAAACCGTAGTCAAAACCGCTGCGGGCAGAGTGACCGTGTTTATCCACGTGGGAGCAGTAACCCTGGAAGATACGATAGAGCTTGCGCAGCACGCCCATTCCATCGGCGCTGACGGCATCGGCGTCGTAACCCCGATTTTCCTGGGCGCCAACGACAGGGAAATGGAACAATACTTTGCAAGCGTAGCTTCAAGCATTCCCGGGGATTTTCCAATGTATCTTTACAATATCCCTCAATGCGCCGCTAACGACTTGAAGACGGAAGTGGCCCAAAGAATAGCAGAACGATTCAAGAATGTGATCGGCATCAAATACAGCTATCCTGACTTTTTGAGAACGGCGGAATACCTTGGTATTAACGATGGGCATTTCTCGGTGATGCACGGCACGGACCGCTTGTTCCTGGCGTCTTTGGCTATGGGCTGCGACGGCACCGTATCCGGCGTATCATGCGTATATCCCGAGCCTTTCGTCGCCTTGTATCAGGCCTTCCAGGAGAAGGATCTGGAAAAGGCGAGACAGCTGCAAAAAGTAGCCGTAAAATATTGCGAGACGTTGAGAAACGGAAGCAATATGTCCTACTTTAAAGAAGCGCTCAAAATGAGAGGCGTGGACGTTGGTTATATGAGAGCGCCTCAATTGGACCTGACTCCGGAAGAAAAGATGCAATTGCAAAACCGGTTAAATGAATTAAATAACGAAACGCGTTATATCCAGGCGTGATTTTCGATTAGGTCCTCCGTTTTCGGAGGGCTTTTTTTTATATGCAGGGACGCCATAAGGCTGATTTCGGTTTTCCTTGGATCCGTGGTAATCGGTTTCAGTGCTTCTGGAATATATATCCATCATATGTAAAATCATCTTACCCGGGATGTAATATCATAGCCTGCATCGAACATAATCGTAAACGAAAATGACATAAGAATACAAATGCAATAATATCATTTTTTTCTCCAAATCGCGGGGACGACGCATCATGCGAAGGAAGCCGTCCTCGAATTGTCCTTGTGCGGCAATGCATTGATGCATTGCCGTTATCGATCGGGCCGGCACCGCAATGTTCGTGCAAACAACGTTTGGGACGTCGGGCCGCCGCATGGCGAGCATGGTCGAACCATCGATTCCGCCTGCCTTTTTCCTGATATGCAAGTAATTATATCGGAATTTAAGAAAAAATGTCAAGAAAATCTCGAAATGCTATTGACAACCTTCTGCTGCGTCAAATAATATAACGTCAACAGCAGTTTGAAAATGATAATCGAATATCACTATTTGATAATTATTCTATGAGGAAGTATGGCTCTACGTAAGGAGGATCGGTGTGAGCGCAGAGAAAACGTTGGACATTCTTGATTTGTTCAGTTTGGAAACTCGCGAGCTAAGCGTGGCCCGCATCGCGGAATTGCTGGATCAGCCCCAAAGCTCTGTGTACAGGCATCTAAGGACATTGAAGGAGAAGGGGTACATCGTTGAATCGAACACAGGGACCTACAGGCTCGGATACCGTTTTTTGGCGCTGGCCAAAATTGTAAGAGCCGATAATACCCTCTCATCCATTGTCCTGCCAGTTATGAGACATCTCACGAAAGAAACGGGAGAAACGTCAATCCTGACGATTGTATCCGAGTTGAATGTCGTTTGTTTGGAGACGATCGCTTCTCCGCAGCCGATTAAAGTATCCGCAGAACAGGGGCAGCTTTTGCCTTTGCATGCAGGCGCTTCATCCAAGCCGTTTCTGGCATTCATGCCGGAAAAAACGGTGGACGAGCTAGCCAAACGGGGAGACCTGCGCCAATTTACGGAACATACGATTACGGATGTGCAGCTGTTGAAAGCGGAGCTGGCGCAAATCCGCAAGCAGGGCTATGCGGTGTCCGATTCCGAGGTGGATGAAGGCGTTTATGCGATTGGGGCGCCCATCCGGGATTCGGAAGACCGGATCGCCGGGGTGCTAAGTATTGCGGGGCCAAGAGAGCGCTTCTTAAACAAAGAGGTGGGCAGCTTGGTGCAGCATGTGCTGACGGCCGTGGAGGAAGCGCAAAAATATTTATAGCCTCGGAGACCGCCGTCTAAATGGACGTTTGGAATAAGACACACAACAAGGGATTGTATGCCAATGCAACTATTCGATTTGGTTATAAGCGGACAGCTGGTCTTGGAGGATAAGGTGGTTGTCGGGGAAATCGGCGTGAAGAACGGAAAAATCGCTTGTATCGCAGAGGAAGGAGGCACGCTGGAAGGCAAGGAACACAAGCCGTTCGGCAAAGCCTATATTTTTCCCGGCTTTATCGATACCCACGTGCACTGCTTCAGCAATCCGGACGAAGGGTTTATCCGGACAAGCGCCTCCGCTGCGGCGGGTGGCGTAACGACGTTCCTCGATATGCCCTATGATCTCCCGCATCCGATCAATCATGTGGAGCGGTTCAAGCGCAAGACGGAGCAAGTGGAGAAGGAAGCGATCGTGGACATTTGCTTATGGGCGACGATATCCAAATTCGACGGAACGGATCAAATCGGTCGGCTTGCCGAAGCAGGCGCGGTCGCCTTTAAATTGTCCACGTTCGAGACGGACGCCTACCGATTCCCGAGGATTCCCGATCACGAAATGCTGAAGGCGATGAAGCTGATCGGAGAGACCGGGCTGCGTGCGGCTTTTCATTCCGAAAACAACGAAATCATCAGCGATCTTATGGAACGGTATCGGCAGGCGGGCAGCGTTTATCCGCGCGCTCATATGGAGACGCGTCCGCCTGTCACCGAATCGAGCGAAGTTTTGAAGCTGATGGAATTCGCATATTGGACGGGTGCGAAAATTCACATCGTGCATGTCAGTCATCCGCGCACCGTTGATTTGATTGAAAACTTTAGACAGAGCGGCCTGGACGTGACATGCGAAACGTGTTATCCGTATCTGCTGCTCGACGTAAACGATCTGGATCGGCTTGGGCCCAAGGCAAAGATGAATCCGCCGCTTCGCCATCCGGAGGATGTACAGGGGATGTGGAAGCATCTGCAGTCAGGACGAATTGATCTGCTGAGCTCGGATCATGCGCCATGGGGGAAGGAGAAGAAGGAAGCGGGCAACAACAACATCTTTATGGCTTCTTCAGGCCTGTCGGGCGTCGAGCTCCTTGTGCCGCTCATGTATGACGGCGCCGTGGCCAGCGGCAAGCTGACTCCGGTCGAATTCGCCAAGGTCATGGCGCAGCATCCGGCGGAGGTGTACCAAATCGCGGGGAAAGGAAAATTGGCTCAAGGCTATGATGCCGATTTTACGGTTATCGATCCGGACGCTTCATTCACGATCGACGAAACCAGGCTGCGTTCGATATCCAAGATGACGCCTTTTCACGGCAGAAGATTGCGGGGCAAAATCGTCTGCACTTTTGTCCGGGGCCGTGTTGTGTATGACGGCAGCGAAGTCGTCGCGGAGCCGGGATATGGAACCTTTGTCGCCGGTCATGTCCGGCAAAAGGCCCGAACCGGGACAACGATGTAAAGGAGGGCGTATATGATTCGTTTCGACAACGTGAACAAACGATACGGAGATATCCACGCGCTTAAAGATATCAGCTTTCAGGTCGAGAAAGCGGAATTGGTATCCTTGATCGGTCCGAGCGGCTGCGGCAAAACAACGATGCTGCGCATGATCAACCGGTTGATCGAGGCAAGCTCCGGCACCATTTATGTCCAGGGCCGGGATATTTCCAAGGTCGATCCCGTCGAACTGCGGCGGAGCATCGGCTATGTCATTCAGCAGATTGGCCTGCTTCCCCACCTGACCATCGGCAAAAACATCGGTCTGGTGCCGAAGCTGAAAGGCATGAAAGAGTCGCAATATGCTGCGCGCATCGATGAACTGCTCGATATAGTCGGCCTGGATTCGAAAGTGTTCCGAAACCGGTATCCTTCCGAGCTCAGCGGGGGGCAGCAGCAAAGAATCGGCGTGATTCGCGCATTGGCCGCCGAGCCTCCGATCGTATTAATGGACGAACCGTTCAGCGCATTGGACCCGATCAGCCGAGAACAGCTTCAGGACGAACTGGTCCGTTTGCAGAAATCGATCCATAAAACGATCGTATTCGTCACGCATGATATGGACGAAGCGCTTAAAATTTCCGACCGGATTGCGATCATGAATCAAGGCGAAATCGTGCAGTTTGACACGCCCGAAGCCATTCTGAGGCAGCCTGCCAACGATTTTGTCAGAGGGTTTATCGGGGAGAAACGGCTGGCCGCCGCCAAGAAAAGCGCAGAAACCGTACTGGACGTGATGGTTTCACAATCGTCCACGCTGACACCGGAACATCGGATCAAAGACGCTTTGGCGGTCGCGGAGGCATCCTCGCTGGATGCGGTTCTTGTCACTGACAAGGACGACCGTTTAGTCGGCTATGTTCCGGCGGCGGACTTGAGAAGCCATACAGGTGTCGGCGAGAGGCCGTTGGGTGAGATGACGAAACGCGGCATGCCGCAAATCGAATATTCATCGCACTGGAATGAGGCGGCGAAGCTGATCGTCGATTCGGACGGGCGTGCGGTGGCCGTGATGAGGAATGGCAAGCCCCTGGGGATTGTAACCGAGAGGTCAATTCTGAGACAAATGCTGCGTGAGCGGGCTTCCGCAGATGCGTAAGTGGAGGTGATGAGTGTGGACGATTTCTGGGTCAAGTTCGTTGACGTTATTGTAAATCGGCGGGATATGATCTTAACTTCGTTATGGCAGCATGTATACATATCGCTATCCGCCATGGCCATTGCGCTCCTCGTCGCGGTTCCGCTGGGCGTCTGCTTGACGAGGAAGAGAAAAATCGCCGATTCGGTCATTGCCTTCACGGGCATATTCCAAACGATTCCAAGCATCGCGCTGTTCGGTTTTCTGCTGCCGTTTGTCGGAATCGGGGTGAAGCCGACGATTATCGCGCTGGTACTTTACGCGCTGCTGCCGATCGTACGAAACGTATATACGGGCATTGTCGAGGTGGATCAGTCGGTAGTCGATGCCGGCCGGGGAATGGGAATGACCGATTGGCAAATTCTGCGGATCATCGAACTGCCGCTTGCGCTTCCCGTCATTATGGCCGGCATCCGCACCGCTACCATATCGACGATCGGCGTAACGACGATTGCCGCTTTTGTGGGAGCGGGCGGTCTGGGAGATATTATTTTCCGGGGCGTGTCCATGCTCCGGACGGAACTGATTTTAGCCGGCGCGATACCGGCTGCGCTGCTTGCGGTATTGGCCGATTTCCTGCTGAAGAGGCTGGAGATTAGAGTGATTCCCCGCGGGATGTCCAAGAGAAAGGGCCTGAACCGGCAATAATGCTATACCCGATAGAGACCAATCATATGGAGGAGAGTAACGATGAAAAAAATTGTATTGGCCGTTCTGATTTTTGCCGGTACCCTGTTGTCCGCCTGCGGATCTTCCGGGAACCAGCCTTCAAATGAGGCGGCGCCCGGAGAAAATGTGCAGCCGGCCCGCATTACCGTCGGCGGAAAGCCGTTCACCGAGCAGCTCATATTGGTTCAACTGATGGCTCAGCTGCTGGATGCGAAAACCGGGCATACGATCTCGACAGCAGAAGGCCTGGGGTCCTCGAATGTGCTGATGCAAGCGCTGAAGGACGACGATATCCAGGTTTACGCGGATTATACCGGAACAGGTTATATTAACATTTTGAAAAACGAGCTGAAGCCCGACGATACCCCGGAAACGGTCTATGAGAAGGCGAAGCAAGGATATGAGGAACAATTCGGATTCACCTGGCTTAATCCGATCAAATACTCCAATACCTTCACCCTGATTATGAAGCGGGAAAAAGCGGACGCACTCGGCGTGAAAACGTTCTCCGATCTGGTCCGGCATGCGCCGAATCTGGTGCTCGGCTCCGATGCCCAATTTTTCGAACGCGGTGACGGTTATAAAGGCATGGCGGAAAAGTACGGATTTGAATTTAAAGGCCGCAAGGAGATGGATATCGGCATCGCCTATCAGGCGCTCACCGAAGGCCAGATCGACGTGCTGGTCGGTTATTCCACGGATGGCCGGATTCCCGCACTCGAGCTTCAAATTCTCGAAGACGATAAAGGCTACTTTCCGCCGTATTACCCGGCTCCCATTCTGAAAATGGAGTTCCTGAAGAAGTACCCTGAGGTAGGCGAAACGCTTAATCTGCTGGCGGACAAGCTGGACGAGACGACGATGGCCGAGCTAAACGCCAAGGTAGATGTAAAGAAGGAAGAGCCGAAGGATGTGGCTGCAAACTTTTTGAAGCAGGCCGGACTTATCGAATAGCCATATACGAAAGCGAGGGACGAGTCGCCATGAAAATCATTGATCTTTCGTTAGTCATTGACGAGGAGACGAAATTTGCCGGTTTCCCAAGAAGTCTTGTCTACGGTGAAGAGGAATCGAGTACCAAAATTACAGAAGTGGCTTCGATCGCCAAAAATAAGGTTCAATCGCATAATTTTACGATGTGCACGCAGCATTTCACCCATTATGACGCACCTGCCCATTTCCTGGAGGGCGGCTTGCAAAATCACGAGGTGCCGCTGGATTCATTCATCGGCGAAGCGGTTCTCGTGGACATGCTGCACAAAGAACCCGGCTCCTATGTGACGAAAGAAGATTTGCTGCAGTCTGGCGCCGATATCCGAGAAGGCGACATCGTCGTGATCCGCACCGGCTGGACGGATCAGGCGTGGGGCACGTTCCGGTTCTGGGATGAGATGATCGGCTTGTCCACTTGTGCCGCAGAGTGGCTGAGGGACCAACGTATCAAATCGGTCGCGGGCGATTTTATGCTTTGCGATTCTCCGCTCCATCCCCCGGAAGGGCGTACGTGGAGCAGCGATGAATGGAGCCCGAATCACTTTACGTTTTTGAAAGAGAACATTGTGATGCTGGAATGGCTGACGAACTTGAAGGCCATTACAGAGAAACGGTTTCTGTTCGGCTGTGTACCGATCAAGCTGAAAGGTACGGACGGGGCTCCGTGCCGCGCCTTTGCCATTGAAGGCCTGCTGTCCCGGGAAAGCGTTCCTGATACCGAAAGGGCGTGAAAGAGGAATGGGATGGAAAGAGCAAGATATGCGCTCCGCTCTCCGCAAGCTGGAGAAATCGGGGCGTCTGACCACCGTACAAGGCGCCGTGCATCCAAAGTTTGAGCTTGCAGCGGTGCTTGCGCAGGCACCGGGAAGAAATGCGGTGATGTTCAACCGTGTAGAAGGCTATGAAACCCGTGTTGTCGGAAATCTCGTCGACCGGACTAATTTTTCCGTCAGCTGCGGAATTGAACCGACACTGGAGGCATCCCTGCAGCACATTTCCCGAGGCATCGAGCATCCGGTACCAGCCGCTCTGATCCATGACGCGCCGTGCCGGGAGGTCGTAATCACCGATAAGATCGATATCATGAGCATCATGCCCGTCGCCACTTTTTTTGAACGGGAGGCCGGTCCATATATTACGGCAGGCGTCATCGCAGCGAAAGATCCGGAAACCGGAAAGCGCAATGTGTCGATGAACCGGCTGCTTGTTCTCGGCCCGGATAAGCTGATGATCGGCATGTCTCCAAGCCATCACTTATATCAGCTGATGATCAAAGCCGAGAAGCTCGGCAAGCCGCTCGAAATTTCCGCAGCGATAGGCAATCACCCGGCCGTGCTGGTCGCAGCCAACGCTTATGTCGATCTTGGATTTGACGAATTCGAAATCGCCGGCGGCATGTTCGGTGAACCTTTCGAGCTGTCTCCCGGTGTTACGGTTAACGTTGAGGCGCCTGCAGGCGCGGAATTTGTGATCGAGGCGGAATTCGTTCCGGGCGAGCTGTACGAGGAAGGGCCGGTATCGGAATTTCACGGCATGTACGTAGACTATGGCAAAAGCCCGGTCCTGTGTGTGAAGGCGGTCACGCACCGCAAAGATGCGATCTATCAGACGATTCTTCCCGGTAAATACCATGAACATTTTCTGATCGGCGCGATGGCGATCGAGACGACGGTTCTGCATCACGTCCGCCGTGCTGTACCGAGGGCCAAAGCCGCCTACATTACAGAAGGCGGAATGGGGCGCTGTCATGCCGTCATTTCGATTGCCGAACCGAGACCCGGCGAAGGGCAAAAGGCGATGTTCGCCGCCTTCGCGCACTGCAATTTGGTTAAACAGGTCATTGTGGTTGACGACGACATTCCTATCGACGATCCGATTGCGGTCGAGTGGGCGATCGCGGCAAGAATGCGCGCGGAGCGGGATATGATCGTCATTCCGGGCGTACGCACGGACCGCGCGGAGGCGCTTGTTCATCATGGCACGGTAGCGAAGGTAGGGATCTTCGCGCTGCGTGAAGCGGAGTCGCCCCCTCTCGCCGAAATTCCACGGTCGGTGATGGAGCACGTACGTCAGAAATGGGATAGCTACCAGGTGCGGGGATAACGATATGCTGACCAACTCATTCAACAAGCAGACCAATGAAATTGTATTAAACGGCGAGCAGTTGACCGTGCAGGATGTCGTCCGGGCAGCCTGTCAAAACGTACGGGTAAGGTTTGGCGGCGAAGTGATGGAGCGCGCCGCAGCCGACCGCGAGGCTCTTCTGCGCATTGCCGGCCGAAATACGCCGATCTATGGCGTAACGACCGGGGTTGGCGCGAACCGGAACGTCGTCATTTCCCCGGAGGATATGGCGGCATATCAAAGAAGAATTCTTGTCAGCCACTGCGTCGGTATCGGCCCTTACTACCCGGAATCCGTCGTCCGGGCCATTTTGACCGTCCGGGCGAATGCGCTGGCTAAAGGCGGAAGCGGCGTCAATCCCGAGATACTGCACATGCATGCGGCGTTCTTAAATAAAGGCATCCATCCGTTGACCCCGTCGGGCGGCTCGATCGGCGCCGCCGATCTGGGCCCTCTCGCCGAAATGGGGCTGGCGTTTATTGGCGAAGGGGAGGTCATGTACAAAGGCGAGATCGTCCCTGCTGCGCAGGCGCTTCATGCCGCCGGGCTCGACCCCGTCGTACTGGGGCCGAAAGACGGGCTCATTCTGTGCAGCCATAACTCGGCTTCACTGGGTCATGCCGCGCTTCTGCTTCACCGATGCGCTTGTGTGCTCGATCTGGCCGATCTGTCGTCTTCTCTCTCGCTGGAGGGGTTTGGCGGCAACGTATCGCCGCTTGACGCCCGGATCGGGCGTTTCCGCCCGCACCCGGGCCAGCTATCCTGCGCGAACGACATCAGAGCCTATCTCGAAGGAAGCTATCTGTGGGAGGGCAAGGTGCAGCGGACCGTTCAGGATCCGATCAGCTTCCGCAGCGTAACGCAGGTTCACGGGGCTTGCCGCGACGTGTATGAGTTCGCGCTGCAGGGAATGAACATCGAGTTGAACAGCCTCGGCGACAACCCGTTCGTATTGACCGATGATGAGGAGGTCGTCTCTCACGGCAATTTTCACATCGCGACCATCGCGATGCGGTTTGATTTTCTGGGTATACAGCTTTCATCGCTCGCCGGCATGATTCAGAATCGCCTGCAGCGGCTGATGACGTCGGAATTCAGCGGACTGCCCAAATTTCTGGCGAGGCGCGAAGGCACAACGAACGGATTCAGCACGCTGCAAAAAACATACACAGCATTGGCCGCCGAAATACGGCATTTCGCCGATCCCGGCTCGCTGGATGCCCTGCCGGTGGCCAACGGCGTCGAGGATCATGCTACGATGGCTCCCTGGGTGATGCAGAAGACGGAGCGTATACTCGACAAGCTGGAATACATGATCGGCATCGAACTGATGGCAGCCGCCCAAGCGATCGACCTGCGCGGACATCCGCGCCTCGGCCGGGGAACGGAAGCCGCTTATGCGTGCATTCGCCGGTTCATTCCCCCGCTGGATGATGACCGGGTGCTCCGCCAGGACATCGAAAGCGCCAGACGTCTGGCAGCGGACGGCACCTTGCTGGAGGCGGTGATGAACGCGATTCAAAACAAGGAGGAGTAAAGATGCGGCTTCAGGGAAAAGTGGCTATCGTTACAGGCGGCCTGCAAGGTATCGGCAAAGCGACAGTTGAACTGTTTCTACAGGAAGGGGCCAGCGTGGTCGTGGCCGACTTGCCGAAGTCAGGGGGAGAATGGAATCCGGCGGCGGACAGCGAGCCGTCAAAATACGTTTACATCCAAACGGACGTTACGCAAGAAGAGAGCGTAAAGCGACTTGTTGCGCAAACGGTCGATCGGTTTGGCCGTCTGGACATTCTGTTCGCCAATGCTGGCATAGGCGAATCCGCCATGATCCATACGATGACTTATGCGGATTGGCAGCGGGTTATTGACGTCAACCTTAACTCGGTCTTTTTATCCAACAAGTACGGGATCGAAGCGATGCTTGCGGGGGGCGGCGGCTCCATTATCAATAATGCGTCGTTCCTCGGCTTTGTGGGACAGCAAGGCGTCATAGCGAACGCGGCCGCCAAAGGCGGTGTCATCAATTTGACGAGGACGCTCGGGGTCAATTATGCGAAGCAAGGCATTCGCGTCAATTCCATCTGCGCCGGTTACACGTTGACGCCGGTCATCACGGCCAAGCCGCAAGAGGTCATCGACGAATTTGTAAGCAAACATCCGATCGGCCGGCTAGCGGAACCGATCGAGATCGCCAAAGCGGTGTTATTCCTCGCCAGCGACGATTCATCTTTTGTCGTCGGCTCCAATCTAATGGTCGACGGGGGCTATACCGCTCAATAATTACATAAATTTAAGGAGCGTGCTGACAATGAAAGTGATCGACCTGACTCTGACGATCGATCCCGAAACGAAATATCCCGGATTCCCGCGCAGCAAAGTTTACGGAAAGCCCGAATCTGTCAACACCATTACACAAGTCGCGTCGGTGGAAGAAAACAAGGTTTCTTCCCATGATGTGCAGCTGTCGACTCAGCATTTCACGCATTACGATGCGCCCTCCCATTATATTATCGGCGGGTTGAACAACGATGAGGTGCCGCTCGATTGGCTCGTCGGCGAAGCCGTCGTGTTCGATATGATGCACAAACAGGCCGGCGAATGCGTAAGTGCAGCCGATTTGGAGGCGACGGGCGTTCAAATGAAGCGGGGCGATATCGTCGTTATCCGAACCGGATGGACGGATAAAATGTTCGGGACCTTCGAATTTTGGGATCAAATGATCTATTTGACGACCGATGCGGCAGAATGGCTGATGGAACGCGGGATCAAGACGCTCGTTCAGGATTTCATGACGTGCGATTCTCCGCTCCATCCTCCAGCCGGCCGCGAATGGGGACAGCCGAATTGGAGTCCGAATCACCTGACATTCCTGGGCAATAATGTTTGTCTTGTCGAATGGTGCACCAATTTGGGGGCGATTACCGAAGAACGGGTGCTGCTCGTATGCGCACCGATCAAGTTGAAAGGTACTGAAGGAGCGCCGTGCCGTGTGATGGCGATTGAGGGCATACTTCCCCAATAATTTGCGAACAGCCGAATGACAGGCCATGTTCTCGATCATTCGGACATCATGGATGTCCGTTTCGAACGATGAAAAGGGATCTGATGAAAAGGCGAAGGGGAGAGACGGATGAACGATGCTCTTTTAAAAGCGGATGCGGAGACGATTGAACGGGATATCGAGTCGCTTGCCGCGATGGTGGATTCTTCGAAGCCGGGGTGGACAAGAAGGCCTTTTACACCCTGGTATGAACAGGGGCGGCAGTGGTTGCGGGAACGGATGGTGGAGATCGGCATGCATGTCGAAATCGACGCTGCCTCCAACCTGATCGGCCGCTTGCCGGGCAGCGACCCGTCTCTGAAGCCGATCATGGTGGGATCGCATACCGATACGGTAACGGGCGGAGGTAGATTTGACGGCATCATCGGCGTACTGGCCGGTCTTGAAATCGTGCGCACCTTGAAGCGGGCCGGGATTGTCCTGCGCCATCCGCTGATGGTCGTCGATTTCACGGCGGAGGAGCCGAGTGAATTCGGCATCTCCACGATCGGCAGCAGGGGGATGGTCGGCAATCTGCCGGAAGAGATGCTGGAAAGAACCGATCCCTCCGGCCTGGTGCTGCGGGATGCGATCCGGCTGGCTGGCGGCGATCCGGATGCGCTGCCTTCCGCCGCCCTTGGACCGGGCGACATCGCGTTGTATTTGGAGCTCCATATCGAGCAGGGTCCCGTATTGGAGCAAACGGGCACCAAGCTTGGCGTGGTTACGGGGATTGTTGGCATCCATCGTTACCGGGTCACTGTCGAGGGCCGGCCCAATCATGCGGGTACGACGCCTATGACGATGAGAAGCGATGCGCTTACGGGCGCCGCCAGAATGATACTGGAATTGGAGGCAATATGCCGGGAACATGATGCGGAACCCGTTGTGGGCACGGTAGGCAAGCTCACGGTCGAGCCCAACGCCTCCAATGTCATTCCGGGACGCGTCGTGTTCGATTTAGAGGTCCGCTCGCTCAGCGTGGACATCATGGAAGAGCTGATTTGCGCTTTCAAGAGGAGAACGGAAGAGATCGCCTTGAATGGCGGCATCGCCATTTCCATGGACTGCTTATCCAAATCGGAGCCGATTCGCGTAGACGAAGACGTCCAGGCAATTATACGCAGCGGCTGCACAGCGACCGCATCATCGATTTCCCTGCCAAGCGGAGCTGGACACGATGCCAATCAAATCGCCAGAATCGCGCCGATCGGAATGGTATTCGTTCCAAGCAAGGATGGCAGAAGCCATTGTCCCGAGGAGTGGACCGATTATGCGGACGTGGCGCTCGGTGTCGAAGCGCTGACGCGAACGATTGTGCTGTACGACAACCTGCGAATGAAAAACGAATAAACCGAACTGAATAACCAAAAGCGTGATATCCAGGCATGATTTCCGATAAGGTCCTCCGTAATCCGGAGGGCTTTTTTACTATGCAGGGACGCCATAAGGCCGACAAAAAACTGCATTCTTACTTGAAGTAAGCTTGTTATATATGATAGAGCATGCGGGCCATGCTGCAGGGTCACAAAATGCCCCCCCCAAAGCTTCCCGTCATTTCTTGGGCAAAGGAGAATGGCACATGAATCGTTTGACTATTCCTAGAGTTATATAAAACCCGAAAACGGCTTTCAAGCTGCTTTCGGGTTTTTCTTTGGACTGTGAGCTATTATTGCCCGGCGTGCTGCCAAGCTTTCTTGCTTCCAATATTTATGACCGTTAAAAACAAACCTCATAGCAAATAATTTATTTGTTGATATATGAAGGATGATGAAAGATGAAATCCATGGAGGTTATGCAAAATGCCCGATTGGTTGGAAGTCGCTCTTCGAACCTTGTTCGCTGTTGTGATTCTCTTCTTAATGACCCGACTCTTGGGGAAAAGGCAAATTTCCCAGCTATCTTTTTTTGAATATATTACCGGCATTACGATCGGCAGCCTTGCCGCTTATATCTCAATGGATTTGGAATCCCATTGGTTATTGGGTTTTGTTTCGTTAATTGTCTGGGTACTGGTTTCCCTGGGCATTGAATTTCTGCAAATGAAAAGCAAAAAGGTACGCGACTTCATCGACAGCAAAGCGACTATACTTATAAAGGACGGTAAAATTCTCGAAGACAACGTAAAGAAAGAACGTCTTTCTTCCGATGAACTGCTCCAGCAGCTTCGAAAAAAGAATGTGTTCAAAACAGCCGACGTCGAATTTGCGGTCATTGAACCAAGCGGAGAAATCAACGTTCTTCTCAAAAAAGAGCACCAGCCCCTAACCCCCTCTCATTTAGGCATTACCGTCGGGCCGGAGCCGGAACCTCAGACGGTGATCATGGACGGCAAAATGATGGATGAACCGCTGGCTACCATCGGATTAAGCCGGGAATGGCTTTATACCGAGCTGGAGAAGATCGGCGTAACGATTGAGAATGTGTTTTTGGGTCAAGTCGATGCTTACGGGCAGTTGTATGTCGATTTATACGACGATAAGCTTCAGGTTCCGGAACCGCAGCAAAAGGCTTCGCTACTGGCTCAATTAAAGAAATGCGAAGCGGACCTCGAAATGTTCGGGCTCTCTACGGATAATGAAACGGTAAAGCAAATGTATGAGCAATGTTCCAATCAGCTTAAACAAATTATTACGGATGTAAGGCCGCTGCTTATTCGATAACGATTTGAAAAAGGCGAATACGCGGGGGTATAGGAATCCCTGAGGCGAGATAAAATATCCCTGAACAGTTAGGAGGGAGCAGCTTGAGTTACAGATGGCCGAAAATGTGGATGATTTTCAAACTTTTGATCTTGGTATTGCTTTTAACATCATGCGGAACAAATAAAACGCTGCAGGTAGGGATAGAAAATAACCTCAAACCGCTGAGTTATGTGGAGAATGAAGAAAAAAAGGGCTTTGAAGTTGAATTGTGGGATGCGATTGCCGAAGAAGCCGGATTTGAGTATAAGCTCCAACCGATGGGAATGGGGGAAATGCTGCAGGCGGTCGAATCCGGAAAACTCGATGTGGCGATTGCCGGGATCACCGTCAAAGGTGACAGGGTGAGAAAGCTGGACTTTGCTATCCCTTATTATGATACCGGTCTTGTCCTGGTTACTGCGGCGGATAATCAGGATATTCAGAGCACCAAGGATTTGGACAAAAAAGTGGTCGCTACGCGAATCGGAACAACCGGATATGAGTATATCGGCAGACAAAAGGGAATTAAAGAGGTTAAAGCTTACCCCGATATTGCCCAAGCCTATCAGGCATTAATCAATAAACAGGTAGATGCGGTCGTATTCGATGAGCCGAATGTGAAATATTTTATCCGGAACGGCGGTCAAGGGAAAGTAAAAACGGTGGGTAAAGTCCTTACTAATGAACAATATGGCATTGCGTTGACCAAAAAGAGCAACTATACCGGCCGAATCAGCAGAGCTTTAGAAACGCTGGCCAAAAACGGAACGTACGAGCGGATTTATATGAAATGGTTCAATGAAAAGCCGACATCTTTACCCGGCGATAAAGAATAAGTGACACCGCTCAAGGCTTTTGCCTCCCATTACCGCGAGCTTACAATCAAAAGCAGTTCGCCTCTGACAAGGCCAACTGCTTATTATATATTCATCAAGCATGTTGTCATCCTCCCTTATAAGGTAATACAATAGAAGAAACATCACAGAAAGCTTTGTAAAGGGGGGGACGTGATGCAGCTTCAGCCAGCCTTAACCCAACAACAGCAAATCCAGCTTCATATGACGCCGCAAATGCTTCAGTCGATGAATGTACTGCAAATGTCGTCGGCGGATTTGTTGAATTACCTGGAAGAACAAGCGGCGGAGAATCCTTTTCTTGAGGTTGCCTATGGTTTCGACTCCTATAAACAGAGAAAGGCCGGATCCAAAGGCCAAAATCAGCAAAGAGAAAAAACGCTTCTGGAACTAGTCGATCCGCGGCAGGAAACACTGGAAGCGGTGCTGCTCAGTCAGCTCCGCGTCAACGGGATTCCACCGGAGGATTATCCGCTGGCGGCTTTCCTGGTTGGCAATCTAAATGAGGACGGGTGGTTAAGCATCACGCTGGAGGAAGCCGGCCGTCAGCTTCGTGAGCCCATGGAAAAAATGCAAAGGGCGCTTGTCTGGGTACAGTCTCTGGAGCCTGCAGGGGTAGGCGCACGAACGCTGCAGGAGTGTTTGGCCATTCAAATCGGGAGGGATCCCAATGCCGACCCTTGGGCTGCGGTGATCGTCGGCGATTATTTGCAAGAGTTGGCGGAAGGCAAGCTTCGGCGGATTGCGGAGAACCTGGGTATTTCCGTAGAACAGGTAGAAGCCTCGCTGGCTTATATTCGTTCGCTTCAGCCACGGCCCGGCTCCGCTTACCATCACGAATCACAGAGTTATATCGAACCGGACGCTACGATTCTCAAAAGAAACGGCATCTATGTGACCATCATGAATGAAGCGAATTTTCCCCAGGTTTCGCTTCATCCGTTGTACGGGCAGCCCCATTTTGACAGCGGTTACAATCAGGAGGCCAAGGCGTTTTTGAAGCAGTATATCCAACCCGCCCAATGGCTGATTCGCAGCTTGGAGCAGCGGCGCCTGACGCTGCAGCGAGTCATTGAAGCGATCGTGGAAGAACAGGTTGATTTTTTGGAGGAAGGCATTGATGCCTTGAAGCCCATGGTCTTAAGGACGGTGGCCCAAAAAGTGGAGCTCCACGAGTCGACCGTCAGCAGAGCGGTTTCGCACAAATATATACACACGCCCCGCGGCACCTTTGCGTTAAAATATTTTTTTACGAACGGCTTGATGAACAGCGATGGCACGCTCACATCGGCTGCAGCCATTAAAGTAAAGATCGCTCGTTTAATTGAGCAGGAAAGCAAAGACAGTCCGCTGTCCGACCAGAACATCGCCGATAAGCTGGCTGAGCAGGGCGTACAGGTTTCCCGTAGAACGGTCATGAAATACAGGGAGGAAATGAATATTGTATCCTCCAGGTATCGCAGGGTTAATTGAGCTGCCATCGTTTAAGCTTCTTCACCAGCGTGGAGTGATCCACACCAAGAATCGCCGCGGCTTTTCTTAGCGATTTATGCTTTTCGAGGGCCTCCTGGATCATGCGTTTCTCAAATTCCTCCACCCGCTGCTTCAGGGTGCCGTGGGACCAGGGAAGGGTGGAATCATAGATATGCTGCGGCAAATGATGCGGCTCAATCAAGGTCGAGGGAACCGAAACGATCATATTTTCGATCAAATTGCGCATCTCCCGAACGTTCCCCGGCCAATGATAGGCATTTAAAATATGTTTGGTCTTTTCGGACAGCTGTTTTTCAATGCGAAACAACCGGCAGTAATAAGAAAAGTAGTGCTCAACCAGCACTTCGATATCTTCCGGCCGTTCGGCAAGGGAAGGAATGCGGATTTCCACCACCTGCAGCCGGTAATAGAGATCCTCCCGGAACTTTCCTTCTCTGATCCGTTCCCGGAGGTCGCGGTTGGTGGCGGAAATAATACGGATATCGAGATTTCTTGGCTTCGTGCCGCCAACTCTCTGCACTTGTTTTTCCTGCAGGACCCGCAGCAGCTTGACTTGAAGGGACAAGGGCATCTCGCCAATTTCATCGAACATGATGGTTCCCTGATCAGCCAGCTCCAGCAAACCGATTCTCCCGTCGCGGTTCGCCCCGGTGAATGCGCCCGCTTCGTACCCGAAAAGCTCCGCTTCCAACAGCTGTTCGGGGATGGCCGCGCAGTTTACTTTAATAAAAGGCTTATCTTTACGGTTGCTCAAATGATGAATAAGGTTGGCGACGACTTCCTTGCCCGCACCGGATGGGCCGGACAACAGAATGCTCGTGGGAAAAGGCGCCACATGGTGGATTTGCTCATAAATCTGCTCCATTTTGGCGCTGCGGAAAACGATCGCCTGTTCTTTCCCTTCAAATTCCAATGCGTATCGGTGCTGATGAATTTGCGAGATGCTCCTGGCCTTGTTCAGCTCATGCTTCAATTCGTTAAGCTGGGTAATATCCCTGACGCTGGTCACAACCATTTCAATTACCCCCGATTCATTGAACACGGGAGTTCCGGTAGCGATCACATCTTTTTTTCCCCCGATTTTCTGAATGACGGAAATACGCTTTTTCTGCTCAAGCACGAGCAGGGAGACCGACTGATCGAAATAACCTTCATGGGTCAGCTCCGCCATATGGCGACCAACGAGCTCCTCCCGGCGAAAGCCGGTAATTTCTTCATAGGCCGAATTGACTAATAAAGTAATTCCCTCTGTATTTACGACATAGATGCCATCCGTGGAGAATTCAATGACCATTTCCATTTGTTTTAATAAATTGCGGGAATGCTCCATTTCGGAAATATCCTGAATGACACCGATCGCACCGATCATCTCGCCTTCACGGTACAAAGGGGTGCGGTTTACCATACATACGCGGCCTGCAATGTTCATCTTCTCGCCGATGGAGCTGACACCGTTTTCAAGCACATGATGCATTTTGGAGTTGGGCAGCAATGATTTGATCGGCATCCCCTTCCACGCGATTCCTTCAATCTGCAGCATCTTTTCGGCGGAGGGGTTGATCATCATCACTTTGTTGTCCCGGTCAACGACGATCAATCCATTATGCATAGAGTTGAAAATATATTCTGCCAAATCGGCTGAAATCAGACGATGGTCCATGGAAAAAGCCTCCTGGTGAATATTTTCATACCTGGTGAAATTCTTCACCAATCTAATTTCGACACTTTCGGGCAAATTCCTGCTGATTTGGTGAAAAATTTCACCGATGATTTAAAATCAGGATCGGCAAAGTTGATTTTACAGGGATTTTTATAGTTGGCATGATTTTTGCTTATTAATCTATCGAACAATCGGAAAGGAGAAGAAGAAAATGGCAGCGGTAACAAAAGACCTCTGGATCAACGGCAAATTTGTTGCCACAGAAAGAACTTATCCCCTATATGCTCCTTATGACGGCCAACAGCTGGCCGCCATCGCGAAAGCTGATCCCGGCCATGTTCAGGAAGCCATAGCGGGCGCCCACAGGGCATTTCAGACGATGCGGGAGCTGCCGGCGCACCGCCGCGCGGAAATTTTATTTGAGGTGGTGCGGCAGTTAAAGGAAAGAAAAGAAGAGCTGGCCCGCATTTGTTCGTTGGAAGCCGGCAAACCGATTCGCACGGCAAGAGGGGAAATCGAACGCACCATTGCGACCTATCAATTCGCCGGAGAAGAGGCCAAGCGCATCTCGGGAGAAACGATCCCTATGGATGCGGCACCCGGAGGCGAGGATCGGGTAGGGTTTACCTGGAGAGAGCCGCTCGGTGTGGTCGTGGCGATCTCGCCGTTCAACTTTCCTTTCAATTTAGTGGCCCATAAGTTAGGTCCGGCTATTGCCGCAGGGAATACGGTGGTCTTAAAACCGGCCGAGCAAACTCCGCTGAGCGCATTGATCATGGGAGAGCTGTTCCACAATGCCGGATTGCCGGAAGGGGCGCTGCAAATCGTGACCGGCAGCGGAAGAGAGCTAAGCGAAGCGTTGATCAGCGATGAGCGGGTGAAGAAAATTACTTTCACCGGAAGCTCGGAGGTCGGCAGGCTGATTAAATCCAAAGCGGGCTTGAGAAAGACCACGATGGAGCTCGGGTCCAACTCGGCGCTCATTGTGGAACCGGACGTTCCGCTGGACAAAATCATTCCGAGATGTGTCGAGGGGGCTTTCGCGTATGCCGGCCAAGTCTGCATTTCACTGCAGCGCATCTTTGTTCATGAGAGCATTTACTCTGAATTTAGCGAGCGCTTTATTGAAAGAACCCAACAGCTCAACGTAGGGGACCCGTTGGACGAGAATACGGATCTTAGCGCCATGATCAACAGCAGGGAAGCGGACCGAATTGAGTCCTGGATTCGGGAAGCGGTGGATGCAGGCGCAAAAATCGGTTGTGGAGGTCGGAGGGACGGCTCGACGTTTTCTCCTACCGTACTGCTCGATGTAACGAGAGATATGTCGGTTTCGTGCAAGGAAGTTTTCGCCCCGATCGTTTCCATTGTGCCGTACCGCAGCCTGGATGAAGCTATTGAGCTGGTCAATGATTCCATGTACGGGCTCAATGTCGGCATCTATACGCAAAACATCGGCCATGCGTTTTATGCTTCGCGTAAAATCGAATCCGGCGGAGTGATCGTTAACGATATACCGACTTTTCGGGTGGATCATATGCCCTACGGCGGGGTCAAGGAAAGCGGCTATGGACGCGAAGGGATCAAATATGCGGTGCAGGAAATGACGGAACTGAAATTTGTTACCATCAAAACACAACTATAAGGGAGGAAGTATCATGGCGAACCTTATTAAAGCACAACCTAAGCTGTATGTGATGGACAACGGCCGTATGAGAATGGACAAAAACTGGATGATTGCCATGCATAACCCGGCAACCATCGACAATCCCAATGCGCCTGCGGAATTTATAGAATTTCCGATTTATACCGTTTTGATCGATCACCCGGAAGGGAAAATTTTGTTTGATACGGCTTGCAACCCGAATTCCATGGGACCTTCGGGGCGTTGGGCGGAGTCTACCCAAAAGGCGTTTCCTTGGACGGCCAGCGAAGAGTGTTATCTTCACAACCGCCTGGAGCAGTTGAAGGTGCGTCCGGAGGATATCAAATTCGTGGTTGCGTCCCATCTGCATCTCGATCATGCGGGATGTCTGGAAATGTTCACGAATGCTACGATTGTCGTTCATGAAGACGAGTTCAACGGCACGCTTCAAACGTATGCGCGCAATCAAAAAGGCGGCGCCTACGTCTGGGCAGATATTGACGCATGGATCAAAAGTAATTTGCAGTGGCGCACCGTGAAGCGCAATGAAGATAACTTGCCTCTCGCGGAAGGGATTCGCGTCATTAATCTGGGAAGCGGTCATGCCTGGGGCATGCTGGGCCTACATGTTCAAATGCCGGAGACGGGCGGCATCATCCTTGCCTCCGATGCGATTTATACGGCCGAAAGCTACGGGCCTCCGATCAAACCGCCGGGCATTATTTATGACTCTCTGGGTTACAGCCAATCGGTGGAGAAAATTCGGCGCCTCGCCCAAGAAACCGGATCACAGGTTTGGTTCGGACATGATGCCGCGCAGTTTGCCAAATTCCGCAAATCGACAGAAGGCTATTACGAATGATGCAAAAGAAGCAAAGGAGGCCGTAACCCATGGAACATTCCAGATTGGTATTTACACCGCTTATTTATACAGGATGGGGAGCTGCTGCCGAGCTTCTCCCGGAGGTGGAGAAATACAGTCCTGCTCGTATTCTCCTTGTCACCGACTCCGTTCTGGTGCAGATCGGGTTGGCGGAGCGAGTGATTGCCCCTTTGAAATCCAAGGGATATGAAGTCGAGGTGTATGCCGAAACCGTGCCCGAGCCGCCGTTGGAGGTCGGGGAAAAGCTGGTGGCCTACACGAAGAACGGCAAATTCGACATGGTGATCGGTATGGGCGGAGGCAGCGCTTTGGATTTGGCCAAGCTGGCTGCCGTGTTATCCGTGCATGAAGGACCGGTGGCCGATTACTTGAATTTGACCGGTACAAGGAAGGTGGAGAAGAAAGGGTTGCCCAAGATTCTGATTCCGACCACGTCCGGAACCGGCTCCGAGGTAACCAACATCTCCGTACTTTCCCTGGAAAGCACCAAAGATGTGGTGACTCACGATCATCTGCTGGCTGATGCGGCCATCGTCGATCCGGAGCTTACGGTTACGGTTCCTCCAAGGGTTACTGCGGCCACAGGCATAGATGCGCTTACGCATGCTGTCGAGGCCTATGTGTCGGTGAATGCCAATCCGGCCACGGACGGCTTGGCCCTGAAGGCGATTCGGCTCATCAGCCGCTCGCTAAGGAAAGCGGTTGCCAACGGCAGGGATAAGCAGGCCCGTATCGATATGAGCAGCGGAAGTTATCTGGCGGGGCTTGCTTTCTTCAATGCCGGGGTTGCGGGAGTACATGCGCTGGCGTATCCGATAGGCGGCCAATTTCATATCGCCCACGGGGAATCGAACGCCGTCCTGCTGCCGTACGTCATGGGATATATCCGCAAAAGCTGCACCAAACGAATGTCCGATATCCTCAACGCGCTGGGAGGAAACTCCGCTTATTTGTCGGAGGAAGAAGCGTCTTACCGCTGCGTGGAGGAGCTGGAGCGACTGGTCAAAGATGTGGGTATCCCGAACACATTAGGCGGGTTTAATATCCCGGAAAGCGCACTCGACAGCTTGACAGAGGACGGCGCAAAGCAAAAACGCCTGCTGGCCCGCAGTCCCCTGCCTTTGGAGAAGGAAGATATCCGGAAAATCTACCGGGCTGCTTTCGACGGAGTTATCGTCGAACCGGGAGCATAGCGCTATTGCGGATCATTCCGGAGGAGCAGCTTCCGGAAATCTTCCGATGGATGAGCGGGTTTGGAACGACATTCTACAGATTCTATAGATTAACGTCGGAAACCACTTTTATAATGGAGCGGCTTATAGCTTAAGCTGCTCCATTTTTTGTTATTTCATCCACGAGGGCATCGAAGTGGAAATGAAAACACTTCATTATATTTTCAGCAATTCTGATTAAATTAACAGCAATTTTTGTTATATGTTGTTGTCAAATATGTGATAATATTCAATTGTAAGCGTTCGAAATTTGTCGAAAGAAATTACGGTCTTGCACAATCTTGCTATCGAGAAAGGGGGAATGATTGGGTTGATGATTCATACTCCCACCAATCTTGCGCTCAAACGAAACGGGATTTATGTTCGCGCGGATGCAGACGATTGGCAGTATAACTGGCCTGTGCATACTCACGAAGGGTTTGAGATCTACTACTTTATTCGCGGGAATGCAAATTACGTGGTAGGGGAAGATATATATGAGCTTTTACCTGGAGATATGCTGCTTTTTAACGGGAGCACGATACACCGGGTCAATCCTCAAAAGGATGTTCCCTATCTGCGCAGCTATGTGAACTTTACCGAATCGTTCCTGCAAGGGCAAGTGCCGGAGCCGATGTTCAGGAAGCTGATGTCGTTATTCGATGCTCCTAGCGGTTTATTGATCCGGTGGAATGTGGAGGAGCGGGCGGAAATTGAAAACGTTTATCGCTCGATTTACCAGGAAAATGAAAGGGAAGCTTTCGGTTACGAGATCGTTTTGAGGACGTTGTTAATTCAATTATTGATCAAAATTTACCGCAAGTCCAAGCACCTGATTGAAATGCTGCCGTCACAGCAGCCATCGCATAGTCAGGCCAACGTGCGGCGGATTTTGCAATATATTAATCAAAATTTCACGGAAAACATCAATCTTGATGATCTTTCCGCAGCGCTTCACTTGAACAAATACTACATGTGTCACTGCTTCAAGGAAGTCACAGGGTACACCATCAATAATTACCTGATGAGCAAACGGATCGAAGAGGCCAAGAAATTATTGCGGACCACCGATGAACCGATCGGAGAAATATCGGAGAAACTGGGCTTTAATACCTCCGTCCATTTTAGCCGAGCGTTCAAACAATATGCGGGTGTGTCGCCTCAAAATTTCCGGAAGCTGAGCTCGACAACGACGTAGGTTTCACTACATTCCATGCTGTTTATAAAATGATAAGTTTAAAAAAGATAGGGAGAGGTCACACATGAAGAAACACTTTAAAGTCATATCGATTTTGATGGTTTTTGTTCTTCTGGCTTTAACGTCGATGGCTTGCGCCAAAAAAGATGATGCCGGTTCCGCGGGAGGAGCGGCAGGCGGGAAAAATGTAACGCTGGATTTCGTCTGGTTTTCCGATGGTAAAGAAGGCGAAGTCATGAAAAACATTATTAAAGATTATGAGACTAAAAATCCGAATGTTAAAATTAACTTGATTGAAATTGCTTACAAGGATTTGTCGACCAAGCTGAAGACGATGATTACCGGCGGCCAACCACCGGCACTGGCCCGGATCAGCACAACGGAAATCGGGGCATTCTCTAATCAGGCTTTGGATCTCGCCACTTATGTGGGCGGCGTTGACAAATTTACAGAGCAGTTCATTGATTCCATCAAGCCTTACTATGTAGTAAACAATAAGGTTATAGCCGCTCCGATGGATGTGACGGCTAACGGTTTGTTCTATAACAAAACCTTGTTTGATAAAGCTGGAGTAAAAGTACCGACTTCTCCGGATAATATCTGGACTTGGGATGAATTTCAAGCGGCGCTGAAGCAGGTTATGGAAAAAGGCGGAGCCAAATACGGCATGGTATGGGATTTCACGCCTCACCGCTGGTCTACGCTTCTGTACCAATTTGGCGGCAGCATGATCAGCCCCGACGGAACAAAGGCGACGATCAACGATGAAGCAGGTGTCCAAGCAGCTGAATATTTCAAGAAGCTTCATACCGACGGTACGATGCCGACATCCGTTTGGTTCGGCGGCGAAAATCCGAATAACCTGTTCCGTTCCGGTACGGTTGCAGCACATTTGGCCGGCAACTGGATGATCAGCAACTACAAAGATATTACCAATTTTGAGTGGGGCGTAACGTACATGCCTAAAGCGAAACAGCGTTCTTCCGTGCCGGGCGGTAAATTCGTAATGGCCTTCAATGGTTCGAAAGTTGAAAAGGAAGCCGCTGATTTCATCCAATACTTGTCTACAAAAGAAGTGAATTCGAAGTTTAACCAAGAGTCCTTGTTCATGAGTCCGCGTAAGGACAGCGCAAAGCTTGACTACGAATTTGGCAAGGAAATGTTTGAAATCTTCTCCGATGAATTGAACAACACCAGTGCGGCAGCAGCGGAAGATTGGTCCAAACAAACGATTGTGCCTAAATTCAGCAACGATTTGAAGAACAGTCTGGTGGAAGTCATTGCCGGTAAAACGACGGCGAAAGAGGCAATGGATAAAACGGCAAAAGCCATTGATAAAGCCATTGCCGAAGACAAGAAATAAGTGAATCATATGGCTGCCGCTGAAAGTTGGCGGCAGTCCTTTATTTTCTGATGAGAAGGGGGAAGGGTGATGGCTGCAGATGCGGCAATTTCGAAGCCGGGTAAACGACGGAAAAAAGGATTTCCATTAGCGCCCTATTTGTTCGTGCTTCCGAATTTTTTGATTTTCAGTGTGTTTATCATTATCCCAACCATCATGGGTTTTATTTATTCGTTTAATGAGTATGATGGCTTAAATCCGATGGAATTTATAGGATTTGAGAATTATGTGAACGTATTTACGAACGAGGAGTTCTGGTCGGCGCTCGGTAAAACGGCATTGTACGCCGTCATTGTGGTGCCGTTGATTTATTGCTTGTCTCTGGCCGTAGCCGTGCTGCTGGTTCAGGAGATTCGATTCAAGGGGTTATTCCGCGCTGTGTTCTATTGGCCGACCATGATCTCGTTTATTATTGTCGGATTAACGTGGAAATGGATTTTTGGTGATCTGGGTGTTCTCAACTACATTTTGACTCTGTTCGGGGCGGATACGATTCCGTTTTTGTCCTCTCCGTTTTACGCTAATTTGTCAGTTATTGTGGCTACCGTGTGGTCGCGTCTCGGTTTCTTCATGGTCATCTTCGTGGCCGGCTTACAAGCGATTCCCGGCGATTACTATGAGGCCGCACATCTGGATGGAGCCTCCAAGCTGCGTTCCTTTTGGAGCATTACACTCCCGCTGCTCAAGCCGACAAGCCTGCTGGTGATTATGATTTCCCTGATCGATGCATTTAAGTCCTATCCGCTGATGTTTGCTTTGACAGGTGGCGGTCCGGGAAGAGAGACGACCTTTATCGTGCAGTATATTTATGAAGTCGGCTTTATGAAACAAGAATTGGGAGTGGCAAGTGCGATGTCCGTTGTCCTGTTTGTCATTATTTCGCTGTTTACGGTTCTGCAATTCCGCCTTGCGAAGGGGGGCGCCGTATAACATGGAAATCAAGTCTTCGGCCAAATGGATCGTGTATGTGCTGCTGCTCGTACTCAGCCTGCTGTGGATATTCCCGGTCATCTGGATCTTGCTCTCGTCTTTAAAAACAACGACCGATTTGTACAGCTTTCCGCCAAAGTTTTTGCCCGAGCCGGTAACTTTTGAGCATTTTATCAACGCTTTTGAGAAAGGCAATTTCGGTGTCTATTTCTTAAACAGTGCGATCGTTACGGTCAGCTCCACGCTGCTGCTGTTGTTGATTAACTCGATGGCCGGCTTCGCTCTGGCAAAGTACCGGTTTAAAGGGGACACCTTGCTGTTAGTCGGATTTATTTCGACGCTGATGATCCCGCTGGAGGTCATCATGATTCCGATTTTCAAGGTGATCAGCTATTTGGGGCTTTACAACAATCTGCTTAGTATTATTATCCCTCCCGCAGCTACTCCGACAGGTGTATTTCTGATGCGGCAGTATTTGCTGACGGTACCTGACGAGCTGCTCGAAGCGGCGCGGATGGACGGAGCCAGTGAGTGGAAAATTTATTGGAGCATTATTCTTCCTATTGCCAAGCCTATATTGGCTGTACTGGCTATTTTCTCCTTCATGTGGCGTTGGGATGACTTCTTGTGGCCGTTGATCGGAATCAGCGATCCGTCCCTGTATACGATTCAATTGGCTCTTTCCAACTTTATTGGTGAGTTCAACGTGGATTGGGGCAGCCTGCTGGCCATGTCCGTAATCACAATGATTCCTGTATTAGTGGTGTTCATCATGTTCCAGCGCTACTTCGTCAAAGGAATGGTCACTTCGGGTATGAAAGGGTAAAGCTTGTTAGAAACCATCCGATTCCCTATAAGTAACAGTGACGCAAGCGGATGCTGTTACTTGAGGGAATTTTTTGTCCATATCGTTTGTTACAGGTCAGACCAATGGGGGAATCCTTATGGAAACATATATTCTATCTTTGGATCAAGGTACTACGAGTTCAAGAGCGATATTATTCAACGGCAAAAGTGAAATCATTCATTCAGCCCAGCAGGAAATTACACAGTTTTATCCCCAACCGGGGTGGGTGGAGCAGGATGCGGAGGAAATCTGGGAATCGGTCCGATCGGTGATAGCGACATGTTTAGCCCAATCCGGAATCCGGCCGAGTCAGATTTCAGCCATCGGCATCACGAATCAACGCGAAACAACGGTGGTATGGGACAAGCATACGGGCAAGCCGGTTTATCGCGCCATTGTTTGGCAGTCCCGGCAAACGGCGGATATTTGCGAGCAGCTGCATGCTGAGGGACTGGAAGAAATGGTCCGGAGTAAAACGGGGCTGCTGATCGATCCGTATTTCTCGGGCACGAAGCTGGCATGGATCTTGAATCGGACGCAAGACGCAAGACAAAGAGCGGAAAAAGGAGAGCTTCTGTTTGGCACGGTGGATTCCTGGCTGATTTGGAAGCTCACGGGGGGAAGTGTGCATGTCACGGATTATTCAAACGCTTCCCGAACGATGCTTTACAATATCCATAAGTTAGCCTGGGATGACGAACTGCTCAGCCTGCTTCGGATTCCTCGCGCCATGCTGCCGGAAGTCAGACCGTCCTCTTGCATCTACGGTTATACTGCGGATGATCTGTTTAAGGGACAGTCCATCCCGATTGCCGGGGCTGCAGGGGATCAGCAGGCGGCGCTTTTCGGGCAGGCCTGCTTTGAAGAGGGAATGGCGAAAAACACCTACGGTACGGGCTGCTTTATGCTGATGAATACCGGTGAAAAAGCGGTGACCTCCAGGCATGGCCTGCTGACAACAATCGCTTGGGGGATTGGCGGAAAAGTTCAATACGCTTTGGAAGGCAGTATCTTCGTAGCGGGGTCGGCCATTCAGTGGCTAAGGGACGGACTTCGTATGATCGCTGACGCAAAGGAGAGCGAAGAGTTCGCCGTGGCTGCTGGGTCGACCGATGGGGTGTACGTGGTACCGGCTTTTGTCGGATTAGGCACGCCCTACTGGGATAGCGACGTACGAGGGGCCGTCTTTGGGCTGACCCGGGGAACAACCAAGGAACATTTCATTCGTGCCACTTTGGAATCCCTCGCGTATCAAACCAAGGATGTGCTAACAGCCATGGAGGGCGACTCGGGCCTTTCGTTAAAAGCATTGCGCGTCGACGGCGGGGCGGTCAAAAATAATTTTCTGATGCAGTTTCAAAGCGACATGCTGGGTGTGCCGGTAGAACGTCCGGTCGTCAGCGAGACGACAGCCTTAGGCGCTGCTTATTTAGCGGGCCTTGCAATCGGGTACTGGAAAGACCAGTCAGAGATTAACGCGCAATGGAGTGTGGACCGTACGTTCCGCTCGACGATGGAGGAAGCTGAAAGAGAGAAGCTGTACGGCGGATGGAAGAAAGCGGTTCATGCTGCCAGGGCTTTTAAATTGTCATAAGCCGTCTGAAATCAGACAAGATCGGTAAAATATACAGCAATAATGGTAAAGCAATGTAAATTATAAATGATATCATAGAAGTAAGAATCCTGCTGCAAAGGGATTTTAACTTACTGAATACATTCAAGGTCTTGCTTATGATTGATGAATATTGTTTTCAAATGGGGAGCTATGATCGGGTTTATGTTTATTATCATCAGGAAGAAAGGCAGATGTTGTCATGAAAATAAGCCATAAAATTGTAAATATCGCCTCCGGCGCCAATGTGTTGGAGCTGGAGACCAATGCGGCCAAGTACAGAATCATGCTTATAAACGATGAGATCGTGAGAATCCGCTGTACGTTTGACGAGCAGTTTGCGGAGGAAGCTTCGTATGCGCTGGCCATGACCGCGTGGGAAGATAAAATGGATGACCTGCTGGAAGAAAGAACCCGGGTAGCGGCCCTTCCTATCCCTTATGAAGACTTAGGCACGCATTTGCTTTTGTCGACGTCCAATTTAAAGGTTCGTGTGTACAAAGAACCATTCGCCATTGAGATCACTGATCCGAACGGTCAGGTACTGCATTCCGATTTGAAAGAAAAATCCTATGTCAAGGACAGCCTGGGCAGACTTTATCATTATTCGTGCATGGATGATGACGATTATTTCTATGGCTTTGGGGAAAAATCGGGATATCTAAACAAAACGAAACGCAGAATGCGGATGCACAATGTGGATACGCTCGGTTACGATTCAGAACTGACGGACCCTTTATACAAGCATATTCCGTTTTACATTAAATTAAACGGGAAAAGCAAAATCGCTTCAGGCTTGTTCTATCACAACTCCCATGATTCAGTGTTTGATATGGGATGTGAACGCAGCGGCTATTGGAACAAGTACTCCTATTTCTGTGCGGACGGGGGAGAACTGGATGTCTTCTTCATCCTGGGTCCTCAAATCAAGGATGTCATCCGGAATTATACCGACTTGACGGGAAAGACGATGCTGCCTGCCAAATATTCTCTCGGGTATATGGGCTCCACGATGTATTATACGGAGCTGGAAAAGGATTCGGATAAGGCCATTCTGAAATTTTTGGAAAAATGCGAGCAGGAGGGCATTCCCTGCGACGGTTTCTTCTTGTCTTCCGGATATACAACCGGACAAGACGGGAAGCGGTATGTATTCAACTGGAACCGCGACAGGTTCCAAGATCCGAAGGGCTTTGTGGAGCAAATGGAGCGCAAAGGCGCTTCCCTAGCGCCTAACATCAAGCCGGGCATGCTGAAAACCCATCCTCTGTATGCCGAATTTGCCGAAGCCGGGGCCTATATCAAAGACGAGCAGGGGGAGCGGCCCGAGATCGACCGATACTGGGGAGGAGCGGCCTCATTCGTTGACTTTACGAATCCGAAAGGCAGGGAGCTTTGGAAGAAGCATCTGAAGGACGCTTATATTTCCTTGGGAATCACTTCGATCTGGAACGATAATAACGAATACGAAATAAATAATTTGGATGCGCAATGTCATTTTGAGGGCTCCGGTAAAGAAATCGGCGCATTACGGCCGATTATGCCAAACCTGATGGCATTGATGGCCAAGCAGGCCATAGCCGAGGTCGATCCCGACGTAAGGCCTTATATCGTGAATAGAGCCGGCTTTGCGGGGATACAGCGTTATGCCCAAACCTGGGCTGGAGACAACCATACGAGCTGGAAAAGCCTGAAGTTCAATATCCCGGTCATTCTTGGAATGGGCCTTTCCGGTGTCGCGAACCAAGGCTGCGATATCGGCGGCTTTTACGGACCCGCCCCGGAGCCGGAATTGTTCGTCAGATGGGTGCAGAACGGAATATTCCAGCCGCGGTTCTCCATCCACTCCTGTAACACGGATAATACCGTAACGGAGCCTTGGATGTATCCGGGCTACACCCAGTATATCCGGGATGCGATTCAGCTTAGATATCAACTGGTGCCTTACTTTTATTCGCTGTTGTTTGAAGCTTCTACAGTGGGATCTCCGGTGATGCGTCCTTTGGTCTATGAATTTCAGCAGGATGCGAAGGTGCTGGAGGAAAGCTTCGACTTCATGCTCGGCAGCTTCCTCCTGGTGGCCAATGTGCTGGAAAAGGGGGCGGAAACCAGAAGCGTTTACTTGCCGGAAGGAACGGATTGGTTTGACTGGTACACCAAAGAATGGTACCGCGGAGGACAGACGATTGAACAGAAGGTTACTTTGGGCTCGATTCCGATGTTCATCCGCAGCGGAGCGATTATCCCGATGGCGCCCGGACTCCGTAATATTCATAAGGACGTGATCGAAGAGCTTCGGCTGCTGATCGAACCGTCCGAGGAATCCAGCTTTGTGTATTATGAGGATGACGGAAAGACGAACAACTATCAAAAAGGCGATTATCTGAAAACAACCATCAGCATCCGGAACGGCAAAGAAACGAAAATCTCCTTTGTGAAAGAAGGGCGTTATGAGACGCCGCTCAAAACGGTCGTCGTCGACGTCATCTGTAAAGAAGTCGCTCCGGTTCAAGTGAAGCTCGCGGATACCAAACTCCCCATGTTTTTGGAACCGGCGGAATGGGAAGCGAGCGCGGCGGGCTGGTATTATGACATGGAACAAAAAACGGCAAGAATTAAGCATGAGTATGTGAAAGACGATTACGATTTGATCATTAATTTTGATGTGAAAGATCTGATTTCGATTTAACCATACGGATCGATTCAATAGAGGAGATAACGGCCATGGAAAATTCGTTTTCTGGCGTGCAAAGAGAAGCGCTGTTTCAAAAATTAGCTCATCAGACCTTTGACCTGCTGGTTATCGGCGGAGGCATTACGGGGTCTGGCATTGCTTTGGATGCGGTCGCCCGCGGGATGAAGACCGTGCTTGTCGAAATGCAGGATTATGCCGCCGGCACTTCGAGCCGGTCGACGAAGCTTGTTCACGGGGGACTGCGCTACCTCAAACAGCTGGAAGTCAAGATGGTGGCGGAAGTCGGTAAAGAGCGGGCTGTCGTATATGAGAACGGGCCTCATGTGACAACCCCGGAATGGATGATGCTGCCGCTGCATCAAGGGGGCACCTTCGGTAAATTCAGCACTTCACTCGGGTTAAGAGTATATGATTACCTGGCCGGCGTAAAAAGAAGCGAGCGCCGCACCATGTTAAACGCCGAAGAAACCGCGCAAAGAGAGCCCTTGGTGAAGCGGGAGGGGCTAAAAGGCAGCGGGGTTTACGTGGAGTATCGGACGGATGATGCAAGACTGACGATAGAGGTGCTGAAAGAAGCGGTTCACCGGGGGGCCTCGGCAGTCAATTATGCGGAGGTCGTAGGCTTCCTCTATACCGAGGGCAAAGTATCCGGTGTTCAAGTGAAGGATCGCATCGGGGGCGGAATCATCGAGATCTACGCCAAAAAGATCGTCAATGCCGCCGGACCATGGGTGGATACCCTCCGGGAGAAGGATAGATCCAAAGATAAGAAGCGTCTCCAGTTAACCAAAGGGATCCACCTGGTCATAGACCAGCGCCGCTTCCCGCTCCGGCAGGCCATATATTTCGACACCCCGGACGGCCGAATGATCTTTGCGATCCCCCGTGACGGCAAAACCTACGTTGGAACGACGGATACGGTATATCAAGGGGATATGGAGCACCCGCGGATGACTTCGGCAGATCGCCAATATGTCATAGACGCGATCAATTATATGTTTCCTTCCGTGAATATCACGGCCAAGGATATTGAATCCAGCTGGACCGGCCTTCGCCCCTTGATCTATGAGGAAGGGAAAAGCGCATCGGAAATATCCCGGAAAGACGAAGTGTGGCAATCCCCATCCGGTTTAATTACCATCGCGGGCGGTAAATTAACGGGATACCGGAAAATGGCGGAGATGGTTGTCGATCTGGTCGTTGATTTGTTCAAACAAGAGCACGGCGCATCTTTCCCCTCCAGCAGTACCAAAAACATGCCGATTTCGGGAGGGCAAGTCGGAGGGTCGGACCGTTTTGCGGCGTATTGCCAAAGGAAGGTCAGAGAGGGATTGGTTGTCGGCTTTACGCTGGAGCAATCGGAGCGGCTGGTCCGCAGATACGGCTCGAATATCGACCGGTTGTATACACTGGCTGCACAGCATGCTAAACAAGCTGCGGCATATCGGCTGCCGTTGGATGTGTTCACGATGCTGGAGTACGCGATTGAAGAGGAAATGGCGGTCAAGCCTGTAGACTTCTTTATCAGACGTACCGGCGCATTATTGTTTGATATCGCCTGGGTAAAGCGGCATAAAGCTTCGGTTATAGCCTATATGGCTGAAAAGCTGGGCTGGAGCGAGGAGCTGCAAAAGCAATATACGGAAGAGCTGGAGAAGCATTTGCATGATGCTGTCGTTCCGGTAGATGAAGAGGCAGGCTTGCGGCAGGCATGAAACCAATCCCGTTCCACGTTGAAGTGGAGCGGGATTTTTTCATGTATTTGTATTCCTTCCATCTTGTCCGTTATATTGTTAGTATAATTTGATCAAAGATCAACCCGCTCAGGCTGCCTCTCTAAAGAGTTCCTTAGGATAGGAGTGTTATCTGTTGATTAGCGCGATCATGCTGTTCGTTCTTGCCGGATTGGCCGAAATTGGCGGAGGCTATCTGGTATGGCTGTGGCTGAGGGAGTCCAAGCCGCTTTGGTATGGCATCGTGGGGAGCATCGTGCTTATTGCGTATGGCATCATTCCCACGCTGCAGAGCTTTCCGAGCTTCGGCCGGGTTTATGCCGCTTATGGCGGGGTGTTTGTCGTGCTTGCCGTTGTCTGGGGATGGTGGATAGACAAGAAGACCCCTGACCTCTACGACTGGATCGGAGCCATCGTTTGCATCGCGGGTGTCTCTATTATGCTTTGGGCGCCTCGTCAGTGACCGTCCCCGGCTTTATCCATTTTTGTCTAATGTGGACGGCAACAAAGAGCAGCGGGATATATACATAGATAAAATAAAACCCGATTTCGCTGTACACGGCGGTAAATCGTCTAATGAGATTGCGGTCCTCTATTATATTGGTTAACAAGCCGAAACCCACTAAAAAAATCAACAGCAGGATACGCTGCTTGCACTGCACCATTTTTCTCACACCGCGGCAGGCCGACCATAAATGGAGGGTAATGGTGGGCAATACGACCAGAAGCCATAAGGAGACTACAATATATTCAAATCTTTCGATGATGGGCACTTGCGCAATCTTGAGCAGGGTTAATGTCGGCCATAAGGTATGCTTCAGCTGTCCCTCACTAAAGTAAACAAAGGTAACAATGGTCACCAAAAGGTACAGCAATATGCTGAATAAAGTTCCGTAATGGGCCCATTTTTGCGATTTTTCGGCATTTTTTATAAAGGGGTAGAACATAAATAAGGTTTCAAAGCCCTGAAACTGAAACAGCATGGACTTGGAAGATTCGAATATTTCTTTCGCCGAGTGATGGAATAAGGGGAGCAGGTTGTTAAAATGCGCAAATTCCAAAGGAGAAAATATGAGTGGAAACAGAAAAAGGAAAGGCAGTACGGCACCCCAAAAACATAACCCGGTAATCACGCGGAATCCGCTTGAAACGATGTAATAGATGAGCAGCAGAATAATAATGCTGATTTGCCATGTACTCATCAGGGGAAACATCCAAACCTGGATCACTTCAATGTACGAGCGGAATACAACAAATGCCGCAAAAAGATAGTACAGCATGATACAGAGATTAAACATTCCCCCGATCCATTGGCCAAAGCAAAATGAGTTGATATGAATGACATCGCGATTACCGGTTCCGAGAATGCGATACATCATCCAAATGACGGCTTGAATGCTTAATCCGCAGATGATGACGGACATCCAGGCATCGTAACCGGCACTCTTCGCTATGGTTCGTTGAAACGTAAGCATCCCTACATCAACCTGGCTCGAATAAATCAGAAAAAAGACGAAAAAAGGAGATACTACAAACCGTTTGTCAATGAATGGTTTCACCTTATTCCCCCGCACCCGTTTGAATAATATTCACCTTCGTATTCACTTCCGTTTTCAGTTGAGGATAAATCTCATCCTGAAATCTTTTGTAATCCCAATTTCGCGATTTTGTCCGGACTAAATCTCCAAGCCCGAGCGGATCCGTCCTATGCTTTTGGAACAGTGAAATTAAATTCCGGATGTCATCGTTAAAATGTTTGCCTATGAGCTTTTCCAGATCCCGAAGATTTTTGGTTCCGGTTAGAAGCGTTCCCGGGGGAACATCCTTGATTTCGGTGTCCATGGTTAAATCAATGGCTATTTTCGGTATGGGATCGGTCTGCACAATCGTAAAATGAACTTTTGCACTCAAATTTTTCAACTGCATCACCCCTTTATTCTTAATGTCGATTTGATAGCTCGCGTTTTTGGCACCATCCAATAACGTTTTTAAGATAAAGGACTGCCTTAAACTGATAGGCCGGATAAATTTTCCTTTCCTGAATAGAGCCAGCCCGTCGATTTTGATTTGATTCTTCTCCATGATGAAATAGGGTAAATAAGGATCCATTCCTTCCGCATATAATCTGGCCAAAAAGACGTGAAGGTTGGTTGCGGGCAAATTTCCTTTTTGTATATTGTGGACTATTTTATTGCTTAGATGGAAAGGAACATTCTCTTCTTTACTCCTTAATAAAAAGTCATCGGCAAGGTGTTCTGCAACGCCGATTTGTATCCGGCTGCCTGCTACGGGATCCCGGCTGTAGCTATATAGCACTTTATCGATTCCTCGCTTCGCAAACGTGCTTCCAAACAAAATCATGCGTAATTGGCCTATTTCGATCGGAAACGCAGATTTTGAATTTAGCCTGGGGAGGATATCATGATACGAATTCGATTCGGTCTCATATATCTTGAGCCGGCTCTTGCCCTTTTCCTCGAAAATAGGATAGATCACGGTCCCTTTAATTTTGTCATCAACTACATCGTATCCGATCCCTTGTATAACCTGAATTTTATCGACGATCCTTTGACTGGTGCACCCGGTTAGAAAAATCATGCAGCTCATCATCAAGAGAAAATAAGGGTTTATTTTTATCATAGGGAACCACTCCGGTTATTCATCAAACTCATTTTTATTTTGTTGTTCGCGGCTTGGATGATATCTCCAAATGGACCGCGTTCGTAAATGGGCCGGTCTTTTGGCAATCACCATTAAAGAAGAGCGGATGATGCTGTCTTTGAAATCGGTTGGCCGGAAGGGATATAAAGGAACAGTATAGGGTGAGCCTAATGATTCCAACCGTGAGAGATGGACGAGCAAAAAACTGATTCCTATCGCGATCCCTAATCCGCCCCATATCGAAGCAAATATAATTAAGGGAAAACGCAGAAAGCGTATGGTGTTCGACATTTTAAAAATAGGCGTAGTAAAGGAAGCCAGGGCGGATAAAGCCACGATAATCAGCAGTACATTGCTTGTCAGGGCAGCCTCGACGGAGGCCTGCCCTATAACGATACCGCCTACGATACCGAGTGTTTGTCCTACTTTTGCAGGTAACCGGGCTCCGGCTTCACGTAAAAGCTCAATCGTAATTTCCAAAAAGAAGACCTCTAACACAGGCGGAAAAGGAACGTTATGACGCGAAAAGTTAAGGGGACCCAGCAAAACCCTTGGAATCATTTCATAATGGTAGGTTAGAACGGCGATATAGATGGAGCTGGCAAAGATGGAGAACAAAGCCCCGAAAATACGTATTACGCGAAAAAAAGAAGCAAGTAACCAAGGTAAATAGTAATCTTCAGGTGAGATAAAAAAATCCAGCAGTGTGGCAGGGGCCGTGATGGCATATGGCGATCCGTTGCTGAGCACAGCCACCTGTCCGGTAATGAGTGACCAGACCGCTCTGTCGACACGTTCCGTGGTCAAAGCCAGCGGAAAGGGCGTCAAGCTATTGTCGGATATAATTTGATGAAGCTGGGAGGAATCAAAAACAACATCATAATCAATATTTTGCAGTCGTTCGGTCATCGTTTGCACATGGTGTTCATTCGTCACGCCTTCAATATAAATGATGATCACTTTCGTATGGGACATCGATCCGATATTCATTTCTTTGATGATGAGTTGGGATGAATTGATGTGCTGTCTTAATAAATGAATATTAATCTCAATATTTTCGACAAAGCCGATCTTGGGCCCTACGACACTGAATTCATTTTCAGCTTCGTTCTGATCACGAAGCCCGGTATTTTCATGAAATAATTGGATCATGGCGCATCTGCGGTCAGATGCTTTGAGCTGCAGCATCCCGTATCCCTGAAGAAGCTTGGACTCGATCATCTCTGTATCCTCTGTAATCACAATATCTTCAATAGGAATGATATTCGTGATATCGTCAATCCGGTGAATATCGCTTTGCTGCAAAGCCAGCTCCCGGAACACTTTCAACACACGTTCCTGCAGTTTTTGATGATCAACAAGAGTTCGGTAATAAGAGATAATCAAATATCCTTTTTCGTTCGTCAGAGAAAATTGTCTGAAATCGCTTGATCGTTTAAGCAGGGTTAATAAGTCGTCCATACTTTGGGGGGTTGCCGGTTGCTGCTTATGCTTATTGTTTTGAAGCCATTTTTTGAAAAACATTTCACCACTCCCAAGGTAAAAAATCAATGATTATCTATAGGATGATGAACTTGGAATTTAATTATGTATGCTCAGCCTTATAATTAAGCTTCTGCTTCATATGCTCCTCCAGGGTACAGGTATGTTGAGAGTCCAAGTATTTATCGGGAGACGAGTTCCGCCAATTCGGGTATAATGAACCTATATGGGTATGGGAGGATGACGGTCATGAATTACGATGATGACATTAAAAGACGCCTGCGCCGGGTGGAAGGACAGGTTCGCGGTGTGTTGAAGATGATAGAAGAAGAGAAAAATTGCAAGGATGTCGTCAGTCAATTGTCGGCGGTGCGCAGTGCGGTGGATAAAGCGATGGCTTATATCGTAGCAGTCAATCTGGAACAATGCATTCTTGAAGAAAAGGAATCCGGCAGAGACACCGGCAAGCTGGTTCAAGAGGCCGTGGAACTGCTGATCAAGAGCAGGTAACGTCTTACGCCGCAGTCCAAACCAAAATTCTGCCGGTCAAACGGAAAAACCTTTGTTTGAATCCCCCATCATACGAATCCATTACGGCAGGCCACCCTGTCTGCAAAGCAAGCTTTACTCGAAGGATGGCCCGCTTTCGTTTTTTATCTCAGCAGCTTAATAAACTCCCGCATGAAGCCGGGCAGGTCGGGCCAAGCGCGGCCTGAAACCAGATTTCGGTGCGTATGTAATCCTTCATCAATATAAGTCGCCCCGCATACCGTCACATCAGGCTTGCAATTTGTAAACGCAGTGTATTCCCGGCCTTTCATTACATCCGGAATGACCGTAAGAATCTGCGCCGCATGGCAGATCGCGCCCACAGGTTTATCCTGCTCAAAAAAGTGGCGGACAATCTTCGGCAGCGCTTCATTCATACGGATATATTCCGGAGCGCGTCCTCCCGGAATGATCAAGCCGTCATATTGCGCGGGATTCACATCTGCAAAAGCCGTATCGGATTGAATGCCGTAAGCGGGTTTTTCCACGAACGTTTCCATATCGTCAATAAAATCGTGGCTTACGGTATGCAGCTTTTTGACAGAAGGGGAAGCGATCGTGACATCAAATCCTTCTTCGAGGCAGCGGTAATACGGATAAAATATTTCGAGAGCTTCTACCGCATCTCCGGAAACAATCAGCACTTTTTTGCTCAAAACATAACCTCCATTCGTTATACACCCAGAAATAGAAGCAAATGTACCTGCTTCAATACCTCTTATCATGCTTGTAAATGTAAAAACCTATGCGCGTTTTTTGTGTATAGCAGCGGTGAACCTGGGGATTATAGGTTTATAACAACTCCGCAGAAAACAAAGGATAAGTGACAATAATGGAAAAAGACTGTGATTTTTCTTCTCTGAAATTGGAGCTCAAAGAAAAAATTCAAACCCTTATAGGCAAAATGCAGCAAACGTTAAATGGATTGGACGAAGAAGAGACCTGCATTTTAAACGAGTTCGGACAAATAGGCGGAGAAATCAACAGGATTGAATCGCTTGCCGCATCCTTTTATTTGAAATGTTATATATCTTCTTATACCGACAAGTACTCCGAAATATCGTATTCCGTCCGGAATCTCTCTCAACGGCGGCATGGTGCCCTTATTGTAATCCAACGGGAGGATGCGCTTGAACGGCTGATTACACCGGGTGTTTCCATTGATGCAAACTTAACCTGCTCTTTATTGGAATCTGTCTTTGTGCCGGGAGGGCCTTTGCATGACGGAGCCGTTCTGGTGCAGGGGAATAAAATTGCCTCCGCGGCAAATGTGCTCCCATTAACGAATCTGGTGACAGACCGGAAGCTTGGCACCAGGCATCGGGCCGCACTGGGGCTGACGGAACGAAGTGATGCGTTTGTCATCGTCGTTTCTGAAGAGACCGGGAAGGCGTCTTTCAGCATTGAAGGAAATATGTATGCTTTTGCCACGGAATCATTGGATTAAGAAATTCGCATAGGTATTATTTTTTATCATAAAAGATTCAGGCGATCGATACTTCGGTGCTTCACTGGAGGCGGTCGCCTGTTTGTTTACATCGCAATCCAAATGTAAAAGAACACCTTTCGGTGTCCTTTGTCCTGACAGTCAATATCCATCCGTACGTTGTCCCAATTCTTCCGCCAGTTCCATGGACGTTCTGGCGGTGTCGGAGCCCATATGAGACGGGTCGGCTTTTGCCTTCGCAAGCCCTTCCGCAACCCGGCTGCCATATTCGGGATCGGCAAGGGTGAAATGCTCGATCATCTTTTGTTGGATCTGAGGATTACACACCTTCAAGGCGTCGACCAGGTTGCTGATTAATTCATCGCGTTCCCATGGCTCGAATTTACGATACGTTTCTCCCGCTTGTTTAAAGTCATTGGCCCGTTCGATTCTTTGCCGGACCAGCTTCGCGTTATAGGCAGGCTGATGTTCTTTGCCCCGTCTGGTTACCTCCTGCAAGCCGCCCAGGGAGGAAGGCTCATAATTGACGTGGGGAGACTGTCCGGGTGCCCGATCGACGAAATACGTCATTTGACCGTCGCGCTGATTGGTGGCTACCCGCTTTTTGGGCGCATTGATAGGAAGCTGCAAATAATTGGTGCCCACCCGATAGCGCTGCGTATCGGAATAGGAGAAGGTGCGTCCTTGAAGCAGCTTGTCATCGGAGAAATCAAGTCCGTCGACCAATACGCCCGTGCCGAAAGCCGCCTGCTCCACTTCGGCAAAATAATTTTCCGGATTTTTATTGAGCATCATTTTACCGACCGGCAGAAAAGGAAATTGTTCACGGTCCCATAGTTTGGTCGGATCCAGAGGATCATAATCGAGCTCGGGATGCTCGTCATCGCTCATCATTTGAACGTACAGCTCCCATTCCGGATAATCGCCGCGCTCGATCGCTTCATAAAGGTCTTGCGTAGCATGACTGTAATTTTTCGCTTGGATGGCCTCGGCTTCCTTTTGGGTCAGATTGCGGATGCCAAGCTTGGGTTCCCAGTGATATTTAATTAAAACCGCTTGCCCTTCCGCATTGACCCATTTGTAGGTGTTGACGCCGGAGCCCTGCATCTCTCTGTAATTCGCAGGTATCCCCCACGGAGAGAAGACGAAAGTAATCATATGGGTCGCCTCCGGCGAATTCGAGACAAAGTCAAACATCCTTTCCGGATTTGAAATTTCGCTGACGGGGTCAGGACGGAAGGCATGTATCATATCCGGAAACTTCAACGGATCGCGGATGAAAAATATTTTCAGGTTATTGCCGACCAAATCCCAGTTTCCATCCTCCGTATAGAACTTTACGGCAAAACCGCGCGGGTCGCGGAGCGTTTCGGGCGAATGCCTTCCATGTATGACCGTGGAGAACCTGACGAATACGGGCGTCCGCTTCCCGGCTTCCTGAAAAAGCTTCGCGCGGGTGTATTTGGCGATCGGCTCATCTCCTACCTTGCCGTAGGCTTCAAAATAGCCATGGGCGCCTGCTCCGCGCGCATGAACGACTCTTTCCGGAACCTTTTCGCGGTCAAAATGGGATATTTTTTCAAGCAGGTGGTAGTTCTCCAGAGTTACGGGACCACGGCTGCCTACGGTTCGTACGTTTTGATTATCGGCTATGGGATGGCCTTGGCGGTTTGTTAAAGTCATCTCATTCTCATTCGTACCCAACCTTTGATCGGCAGGCCCGCCCGTGCCCTCTATATTTGTTCCGCTGGTCATATTTCCATCCATCAAATCCAACCTCCATTGTGATCGTTGTACAGAACCATGTTTTGCCTTTGAAGCTGTTTTTATGCATTTAAGTTTTTCGTTCCGAACCGATATAATGAGAATAGTCACACATCCTTTACAGACGGAGACAGGGGAAATATGAAAAAAACCAGATATCAAAATTATGACGGCGTACAAAATACACATACATTTTCTGATATGGTCCGATGGTACAAAGAGAGAAAAGCCAAAATAAAAGATTTATCCACACTCATTCCTCAGGCGGAACATAAGGACATAAAGAGAATACAAGAAAACCGGACTTCATTTTCTATTACCTGGATAGGGCACTCCACCTTTTTGATTCAAATGCAGGGACTGAATATTTTAACGGATCCGGTATGGGCCAAGCGGATGGGCTTTGGCAGCAGATTGACAGAGCCGGGCATTCCGATCGGACAGCTTCCGGAAATCGACATCGTTTTAATATCCCACGGCCACTACGACCATCTGGATTTTGGCTCGATCAGGAAGCTCAAAGGATCGCCTGCATTTTATGTTCCGATAGGATTGAAACGGGCCTTTACCCGCAGAGGGTACCGTAACGTCATTGAAGCGAATTGGTGGGACCGGTTTACGCATAACGGGGTAAGCCTCTCTTTTGTACCTGCACAGCATTGGACAAGAAGAACGCTGTCCGACATCAATACGTCTCATTGGGGAGGATGGATTGTAGAGCATCCGAAGACGAACCAATCGGTTTACTTCGTAGGGGATACCGGCTACTTCAGAGGGTTTAAGGATATAGCCGACCGTTATGAGCTGGATATTGTCTTAATGCCTATCGGAGCCTACGAACCGGAGTGGTTTATGTCTATTTCCCATATCAATCCGGAGGATGCGGTCAAAGCCTTCCTGGAACTGAAGGGCAAGACGTGTATTCCGATGCATTACGGGGCGTACCGGCTTGCGGACGATACAGGACCGGAAGCTTTGGAACGGCTGTTTAAAGAATGGGACCGGCTGCGGTTAAATAAGGATAGGTTAAAAGTGATGGCATTGGGCGAGTCATATTGGATCACTTAGCATCATGCAGATAACCCCGCTTCTTTGGAGGCGGGGTTACGCTTTAAAAATTAATTACTTGACACAAATTTATTATTAATATATATTAGCTTACATAAAGTAACTATATAAATTATACGTAAGGAGGGAGGTTGAGTTATGGTTCCGGCTTTATTTTTAGCGCACGGGTCGCCGATGCTCGCCATAGAAGATACGGTCTACAGCGGCTTTCTGAATACCTTGTCCCGGCAGGTGCAGCCCAAGGCGATCGTGATTTTTACCGCGCATTGGGAAAGCGAGGTTCTCACCATTTCGTCCCTGGACGGCACATACGACACCATTTACGATTTCGGCGGATTTCCCGATGCGCTGTATCAGATTAAATACCCGGCCAAAGGTTCTACAACCATCGCCTCAAAGGTCGAAGAGCGGTTCCAACAACAGGGAATCCCGGTGAAAAAGGATACGTCAAGAGGGCTGGATCACGGTTCATGGACTTTATTATATCGCATGTATCCAAAAGCCGATATTCCGGTGGTGCAAATTTCCGTTCATCCCTATCTGTCGCCGGACAAACAATTCCGGATTGGCGAATGCCTCCGGGAGCTGGGAGAAGAAGACATTCTGGTGATCGGCAGCGGGGTAACCGTTCATAATTTAAGGATGATTCATTGGGGTCAATCGGCTCCTGAGCCCTGGGCTATTGCGTTTGATGACTGGCTGATAGATAAGGTTGAAAAAAGAGACCTGGAGTCGCTTTTCAACTATGAAAAGCTTGCTCCGTATGCCCGTCAGGCTGTGCCCAGACCGGAGCATTTCGTTCCGTTTTTTATTGCGATGGGCAGTGGAAATCCGCAAAACACACCGAAGGTCATTCATCGAAGCTATGACCATGGAACATTAAGTTATTTAAGCTATCAATTTTGATGAAACGTCTATTTCTTGGGGGAGTATGAATCAATGAGTACAAAACATGAAGCGGGTTCGCTTATTTTGAGATTGGTACTGGGGATTTCTTTTCTGGTTCACGGATGGATCAAGTTTCAGAGCGGTATCGATAACATCGCCGGATGGTTCCAAAGTATCGGCCTGCCCGGATTTGCCGCTTATGCCGTGGCCGTCATTGAACTGGTTGGCGGTATAGCGCTTATTGTTGGAATCGGGACCCGTATCGTATCGGTATTGTTTGCTCTGATTATGGTAGGGGCCATCCTATTGGTGAAATTGGCGGCAGGCTTTGCCGGGAATGGCCAAATGCCCGGCTATGAATTGGATTTGGCTTTTCTGGCCATGGCGATTTATCTCGCATTGAACGGAAGCCGTTTATACTCGTTGGGAAGCCTGTTCGGCTCAAATCCAAAGAATGCTGCTTAAAAATCGTAATCATACAGATGGAGGTTCTTGCCCATGGGCGGGGCCTTTTCTTTTTTAGTGAGATCGCGGTCTCCCGTCCATCTGTTTGACATTGGCTTCAATAAGGTATATGATTTACCATGAACTAATTAAAAATTAGTAACCTATTTTTAATATGAATATGGGGAGGATATGGCTTTTTGGTGCTCTAGTGCTCTAATGCGGATGTGAAGGGGGGGAATCCTATGACTCTTAAAATCAAAGTCTATTCCGATTACGTATGTCCGTTTTGTTATATAGCGGAGGTTCCGTTGGAAGAGGCCGTCAAAGGCAAGGATGTAGAGATCGAATGGATGCCTTTTGAGCTCCGTCCCTATCCAAACCCTACGCTTCGGCCGGAAGACGAATATTTACCCAGCGTTTGGAACCAGTCTGTGTATCCCATGGCGGCCCAATACAGTTTGCAAATGGTATTACCCAAGGTTTCGCCGCAGCCGTATACCCATTTGGCGTTTGAAGGGTATCAATATGCCAAGGAGCATGGGAAGGGCAATGCCTACACGCATCGGATGTTCAAGGCCTTTTTCCAAGAGGAGCGGGATATCGGTAAAATCGATGTGCTGACCTCATTGGCCGGTGAGCTGGGGCTGAATGAGCAGGAATTCCGCCAGGCTTTAGAAACCCGCAAATATCGGGAAATTCACCGGAAGGCCTTGGAGCATGCGGTTCAAGAGGCGCAAATTACAGCCGTTCCTACGATGGTGATTGGAGAAACGATCCTTCAAGGGGTCCGTTCCAAAGCATCGCTCGAAAAGGTTATTGAAGAAGAGCTTGCGAAGAAGCCGAAGCTGCTGGATTTTGCCGAAGGCATGGCCTGCGGAATCGATGGCTGTTAATCCGCGCCCGATGGCAGGCCGGAATAGCATTCAAACCGGCAGCAAAGAATAGCAATGCATTTTGTCTTAAGACGAAAAAGGAGGCCCTATAGATGAAAGAACAGTTTAAGCCGTTATTCGAATCCTTTACTCTCAGAAGCGGAGTTCAATTGAAAAATCGCGTGGTTCTTGCTCCGATGACCAATTTCTCCTCCAATCCTGACGGTACGGTCACGGACGATGAAATAAAGTATTACATCCGCAGATCCTCGGGAGTTGGTATGGTCATTACGGCATGTACGTATGTAACGGCCAACGGCAAAGGGTTTCCGGGAGAATTCGGTGCGGACACCGACGAGATGATCCCCAGCTTACGCCGCCTGGCCACTGCAATCAAAGAGCAAGGCGCCAAAGCCGTACTGCAAATCTTCCACGGCGGCCGGGCATGTCCGCCGGAATTAGTGCCTAACGGCGATATCGTCAGCGCAAGCGACGTAGCCATGAACCAGGAAGGCGCCAAAGCCCCCAGACCGCTTACGGATTCGGAAGTGGAGTCGATTGTCAAGGCCTTTGGAGAAACCACGAGAAGAGCGATTGAAGCCGGATTTGACGGCGTAGAGATCCATGGAGCGAACGGTTATTTGATTCAGCAATTTTTCTCACCGCATACGAACCGCCGGACCGACCGCTGGGGCGGCAGCGTTGAGCAGCGCTTGAGCTTCCCTCTGGCCGTTGTGAAGGAAGTCAAGAAAGCCGTGGCTTTGCATGCCAAGGAGCCGTTCATTGTAGGCTACCGTTTTTCACCGGAAGAAGAGGAGACGCCTGGTATTACGATGGCGGAAACCTTGGTATTAGTGGATGCTCTGGCGGATCAGGAGCTTGACTATCTCCACGTTTCTCTGATGGATTTCTGGTCAAAGCCAAGACGTGGAGTAGAGGATACAAGATCCCGTATCGAAATCATCAAAGAACGCGCAGGAGATCGGGTGCCTGTGATTGGGGTAGGCTCGATCCATACCGCGGCTGATGCGGCGAAGGCTTTGAGCGTCGTTCCTCTGGTCGCACTCGGACGTGAATTAATCGTAGAACCGGATTGGGTAGAAAAAGTGGAGCAGGGCCGCGAAAGCGAAATCGCGACGACCCTGACAAAGGACGATCAGCAGCGTTTGGTCATTCCCGACCCGCTTTGGCAAGCGATTATAAACACACCGGGATGGTTCCCTGTCGTTGAATCTTCCTCTAAATAAAAATAGACCCGCAAGCTGCCGGCTTGCGGGTCTATTTTTTTACCTGATATGAGGTTCTCTTAAGGAGCAAGCTGCTGTATGCATTCGGGAACATCGTTCTTGGCATTTCCTACCAAAGAAGGAACAGGATAGGCCTTCATTTCCTCTGCAGGAAAAGGTTTGAGAAGAGGCATAAGCGCCTCCGGGTCGTGTATATTCCTGTTTAACCAAACGGCCTCATCCTGCGGGCTTAAAATCACCGGCATCCGGTGATGAATGCCGGCAACCAGCGAATTCGCCGTTGTCGTAATAATGGTACAGCTATTGATCTTCTGCCCGTCGGGCGCAATCCATGTTTCGTACAGGCCGGCCATGCTAAAGAGCTTTCCCGATTTCAGCATGATTCTCATCGGCTGCTTGCCCGCCTCCGTCTTTTTCCACTCAAAAAAGCTGTCTGCAGGAATCAGGCATCTTTTTCTTGCAAACGGAACTTTAAATGCCGGCTTGTCCTTCAAGGTTTCGGTGCGGGCATTGGCGAGCGCCGTTTTATCGTCTTTGGACCAAGAGGGAATGAGCCCCCACTTCAACGGTCCTATCCGGTTATGGACCCCGTCGTTGATGACGGCTAAAACCGTCTGGGAAGGACTGATGTTGAACCGGGGTTGATGCCGGACCGAACCGGATAAGCTGGAGTAAAAATGGACCATCAATTCATCCAACGTAACGGTAAGCGTATATCTGCCGCACATAAAGCCTCCGTCATACCACAGTGGTTTTCTGTCTATTATACTACAGCCCCCTGTTCTTTTTGAAATGGAGTTTAGATTTTCTATAATTCGGAAACCATATGGGCAATAGGAGAGCTATAAGAGGTGGTGTGTATATGAAGGACCCGACATTTGCTATTCGGATTAATGACCAGGAATATACCTGTACCCCGAATCAAACGATTTTGGAGGTAGCCAAAGCGAACGAGGATTACATCCCGCACGTCTGTTATCATCCCAACTTGGGTGCGATTCAATCGTGCGATACGTGTATGGTGGAAGTAGACGGTGAATTAAAACGGGCCTGTGCCACTCCGGCTGTACCCGGGTTAAAGGTCTACAGCAAGTCCAAGCGGGCCAAGGACGCCCAAATGGAGGCCATGCAGCGGATTTTGGAAAATCATGAGCTGTACTGTACCGTTTGTGACAATAACAACGGGAACTGCACCGTACATAATACGGCGGAATATTTGCAGGTCGAGCATCAAAAATACGAATTTTCGCCGAAACCTTACCCTCCGGACAACTCGCACCCTTTTTATCGCTATGAGCCGGATCAATGCATCCTTTGCGGCCGGTGCGTTGAAGCGTGCCAGGATCTGCAAGTGAATGAAACGTTAACGATTGACTGGAGTCTGGAAAAACCGCGGGTCCTGTGGGATAACGGGGTTCCTATCGATCAGTCCTCCTGTGTGTCGTGCGGACACTGCGTAACCGTATGCCCGTGCAATGCGTTAATGGAAAAATCCATGCTGGGTGAAGCGGGGTATTTGACGGGGCTCCCGAATACTCTCCTTTTGCCGATGATTGATTTGACCAAAAATGTGGAACCGGGGTATCAGGAGATCTTTGCCATCTCGGAAGTCGAAGCGGCGATGAGGACATCCCGCATCAAGCGGACCAAGACCGTTTGTACCTATTGCGGGGTCGGGTGCAGCTTTGAAGTGTGGACCAAAGACCGGAAAATTCTCAAAATCGAGCCGCAGGCGGAAGCCCCGGTCAACGGAATTTCGACATGCATCAAAGGCAAGTTCGGCTGGGATTTTGTCAACAGCGAAGAGAGATTAACGAAGCCGTTAATTCGCAAAGGGGATACGTTTGTCGAGGCGACATGGGATGAGGCTCTGACCTTGATTGCCGGCAAAATGAAAGAAATGAAGGAAACGTATGGCCCCGATTCGATCGGCTATATTGCTTCCTCGAAATGCAGCAATGAGGAGAATTTCATCTTTCAAAAGTTTGCCCGGGCTGTGATGGGAACGAACAACGTAGATAACTGCTCGCGTTATTGTCAGTCTCCGGCTACGGCGGGGCTGATGCGTACAGTGGGAATCGGCGGCGATTCCGGAACCATTGTGGATATTGCCAGTGCGGAATTGGTGTTGGTGGTCGGAGCGAACCCGGCGGAATCTCATCCTGTACTGGCTACGCGGGTCAAACGGGCTCATAAGCTCCACGGCCAGAAATTGGTGGTCGTCGATCTTAGAAAGCATGAATTGGGGGAGAGAGCGGACCTTTTTCTTCGCCCCAAACCGGGCAGCGATTTAATTTGGCTGTCTGCTGTGACCAGGTACATTCTGGAGCAAGGATGGGAAGATAAAGAATTCCTCAACCAACGGGTGAACGGTTTCGAGGAATACATAAAATCCCTGGACCTATACACGCTGGATTATGCAGAAGAGCAAACCGGACTAACCAAAGACGAGATCGTTCGAATCGCAACCATGATTCATGAGTCCAAAGCGACGTGTATTTTATGGGCCATGGGGATTACCCAGCATATGGGGGCGACGGATACCAGCACGGCGATATCCAACCTGCTGCTAATTACAGGAAATTATGGGCGCCCAGGTACAGGGGCCTATCCTCTGCGGGGACATAACAATGTTCAGGGGGCTTGTGATTTCGGGACGATGCCGGCATGGTTTCCGGGCTATGAGGCTGTACAAAACGACACCGTCCGGGCCCGGTATGAGCGGGCATGGGGCGTGAAGCTTCCGGAAAAACCGGGTATGAACAACCACCAGATGGTCGAAGGGATTCATGACGGCAAGCTGAAGGCCTTGTATTTGTTCGGGGAAGATATGGCGCTTGTCGATTCCAACTCGAATCACGTGCAGGCCGCATTCGAAAAGCTGGAATTTTTCGTGGTTCAGGATATTTTCTTTTCCAAAACCGCCCAGTTTGCCGATGTGGTGCTTCCCGCGGCGCCAAGTCTTGAAAAGGACGGGACATTCACCAACACGGAAAGAAGGATTCAGCGCTTTTACAAGGTGTTCGAGCCTCTTGGCGATTCCAAGCCCGATTGGGAAATCATTCAAGAGATGGCTAACCGTCTTGGGGCTAATTGGAACTACAAGCATCCGTCCGAGCTGATGGATGAGGCGGCAAGCCTCGCGCCTGTTTTTGCAGGGGTCAGTTATGAACGGCTGGAAGACTGGAAGAGCCTGGTATGGCCCGTCGCGGCCGACGGAACGGATACACCTCTGTTATACACGGAGAAGTTCGCGTTTCCCGACGGAAAGGCCAGATTGTTCCCGGTGGAATGGACACCGCCGTATGAAGCTGGAGAGGAATTCGATTTGCATTTGAACAACGGCCGATTGCTCGAGCATTTCCATGAAGGAAACATGACCTACAAATCCAAAGGGATATCGCATAAGGTGCCTAGCGAATGGGTGGAGGTATCGCCTGAACTGGCTAAAGAACGCGGCATTGATCATGGCGCATTGGTTCGTCTTACCTCGCCCTATGGCAAAGTGGAGGTGCGGGTGGAGGTGACGGACCGGGTGAAAGGCAATGAATTGTATATGACGATGAATTCGGCGGAAGACCTGTCTGCGGTGAATCGTTTGACGAGCAGCTATCACGACCGGATTACGCACACGCCGAATTTCAAAGAAATGGGAGTGAAGATGGAAGTATTGGAACCGAAGGGGAAGCGGCCGCTTCCGCCCGTGAACCATCGTTTTGGGCATCGTGTACCGCAGCTCGGCGTAAAGATAGAGGAAAAGTGGAAGCGTTCCGACTATACGCCGATTCCGGAGATCATTGACGGGGGGGACAGCCGTGGCGAAGGCGATTACCAACATTGAAAAGCACATACCCGATCAGGCGGAGAAAGAGGCACAAGCGGTTCGGCACATCGTACAAGCTGCCGCGGGCTCTCCCGAGCCGCTGGTCAAATTGCTGGATATCCTCCAGGAACTGGACCGGCTGGGCGTGCTGGATGCGATTCAGGGAATATTGAAAAACAGCGAACAAATCGCTTCCATCGGGATCCATCAGTTGAATAAACCCGGTGCTCATCGAATCATAAAGAATGCGATAGGGGCCGTTCAATTTTTGAGCCGATTGGATCCGGACAAGCTTCAAACGATTTTTCACGGCTTGTCCGCCGGCGTAGAATATGCCGCCGACGATTCGCCAACCAAGAAGCAGGGATTATGGGAGATCATCAAAACATTGCGCGAACCCGAAGCCGGCGCATCGCTATCCATGATGACGAAATTTTTGCAGGGGATGGGCAAAGGGCTGAAGGAATCTCAGTAACGGTGATGAACGGGGTGCAGCAGACATGATTACAAAAACGGTAGTCATTCAAGGTATGGATGACCAGGAGGATGTCAATAAAGTCCGACGCGCCCTGCATGAGGTTTGGGGTGTCGACAGCGTGGAGGTCAGCTTAAGTAAAAAAAAGGCTACATTTACCTATGACGAGACGGCTGCCTCCTTTCGTGATTTCGAGCAGGCCGTTCATGAATTGGGGTATGAAATCAAGACGGAGGATGGCGTTGCGGAATAACATTTGCATGATTGACGTACCCGAAATATGGCAGGAGGAAATGACGTATGCCCATCATCTGTGAAGTTTGCGGAAGTATCGAAGATTCCGGGGAGTGGATTGCTCCAAACGATCATCTCCACGTTTGTGCAAATTGTGTGACGGATCGGCAGCCGCCTGACCTATCCGGGCTGCAGGATGAGGAAAAATAGCGCAGTGATAAGGAAAAGGGCTGCTCAAGCGTGAGGCAGTCCTTTTTGCACTTGCATAAACTAATAATGTTAGTTATATTAAAACTAATATCATTAGTTTTTGTGACAAGGAGATGGTTCCATGAGAATCATTCGGGAAAATAGCTTATACCAATTGACGTTTTTGTCCCGCATTTTCCCCGTGAACTGTTATTTGGTGGAGGAAGATGACGGTTTGACGCTGGTGGATGCCGCACTGCCTTACAGCTCAAAGGGAATTATGCAGGCGGCCGCTCAGATCGGCAAGCCGATCACCCGGATCGTATTGACCCATGCGCATGATGATCACGTAGGCGCTCTCGACGCGCTCAAACAAGTGCTTCCCGATGTTCCCGTGCATATTTCCGCAAGGGATGCGCGGCTGCTTGCCGGAGACCGCACGTTGGAGCCCGGCGAGCCGGATACCCCAATTCGCGGCGGCATCTCGGGTAAAGTTCGGACGAGGGAGGACGTTCGTCTTCAGGAAGGAGACCGGATCGGTTCACTGCTTGCTGTAGCGGCGCCGGGGCATACGCCGGGCTCGATGGCTTTTCTCGATACGCGCACGCATGCGCTCATCGCCGGCGATGCCTTGCAGACCAGGGGCGGTATTGCGGCAGCCGGACAGCTTCGGCCATGGTTCCCTTTTCCTGCCTGGGCTACATGGAATAAGCAGGCGGCGCTAGAGAGCGTACTCAAGCTGAGGGACTACCGTCCTTCGCTGCTTGCGGTGGGTCACGGACGCATGCTGAGGGAGCCCGAAGCCGCTATGGATCGCGTTATTGCTGAAGCAGGCGGAATCTGAAGCATCATCAATCGTTCTAGTAAAGGAGCAAATGGTATGTCCCCAAGAATCGGCCTCGACTTGCCAACCATTATACAAGCCGCTGCAGAAATGGCCGATACGCAAGGCGTCGATGAAGTGACTCTGGCCTCGCTTGCCGGCAAATTAAAGATTCGCCCCCCGTCGCTCTACAATCATGTGAACGGGCTTCACGACTTGCGCAAAAAGCTCGCGATCCATGGCCTCGAGCAGCTCCGCATCGTATTGACGCGCGCTGCGGTAGGACGCGCAGGAGATGAGGCGGTGCGAGCGCTCGGTGAAGCTTATGTAGCTTTTGCCAAAACCCATCCCGGATTGTATGAAGCGACCCTTCGCGCGCCCGAGCCGCAGGACCCTGACGTCCAAAAGGCGGGAGCGGAAATCGTGGATCTGGTCGTACGCGTGCTGAGGGCTTACGATCTGGAGGGGGAAGCGGCGCTTCACGCTGTACGAGGCTTGCGCAGTATTCTCCACGGCTTCGCCTCGCTTGAGCAGCGTGGAGGCTTCGGACTCCCGCTCGACCTCCATGTGAGCCTTCGTTTTTTGCTCGATACCTTTTTGGCCGGAATCCATAAAATGAAACCGGGCGGGAAAACATTCGGATGAGTTTTCGTTTCCTTTGTAGCGGGCTAGGTGCAGAAATTGTATAATATGGATGTATCTGCAGGGTAAAATAGGAAGGGTGAGTTTAATGAATCCGCAAACGGCTAGATTGTTAAACCTTATACAGTTGATATCCGAGATCGGAATTGCTGCCGGTTATTTGATCGGTATGATTCCTTTGGCATACGCCTGGTCGGGTACTTGGGTCGTTCCGCTGGCGGTCGTTAACTTGATCATTGCGTTATTGACCTCTAATGGAACCCTCGTGATGACCATCATTAATGTCGTGCTTTCACTGGTCAGCTGGATTCCGATTGTCGGCTTCGTGACCCGGATCGGCGGGAGCATCGTATCCGTCATAAACATCATGAACCTCCGCCAGCGTGTCTAAAGGCTCCGGCCTTCAGACGCTGTCGGGTGGCCGATTACGTTTTTGCGGCCAAGCTTTCTGTGGACCGAATGGTTCTTGCCCGAAAGGCTTCTACAAGAAGCTTTTCTTTTTTTTTGCGCCTTTTTTTGCGGCGTATGGGGATAAGGCGGGCAAATCCGCCACCGGCAGAACACCGGAAACGGATAATACTTAATATTTTGGTTACGTTATAAACATCATCCAGTATGTTAGGAGTCAGACGATGATCAGTAACCGCGAACTGAAAGGCCAGATGGATCAATTAGCCGAACAAAACCAGTATTTGACGGAAGAACTGGAGCAAATCAAGGCATTATTGAAACAGCAGGCGAAAAAAAATCAAGGACAACAAGCTTCTAACCAAGATTCACAGGATAGCGGCGGAAGCTCCGCCAGTTCCGGGGGTTCCAATGGCAATAGCATCTCCGATCTGGCCAACGATTTCAGCAAGCTCAAAGATTTAACGAGCCAATTGGAGAACAAGATGAACAATTATATTGCCCAGCAATCCTCCACTAAGCCGATGAGCGACGAAGATGCCGTCAATCTCATCTTAACGATGATGAACGGGATGATCGACTGGTCGATGGACCTCCTTTCGAGGTCGTCCAATTCATCGAATTCACAGCAATAGAACCGCTCACGGCTGACCGTCCCCGTCAAGGGGACGTTTTTTTTATGCGGCTCCGCTGCCTGACGACTGCGCTGCCAAGCCGATTTTCAATCCAGCATCCGCCGAGTGCATGGATTCAGCCGCTTCACTCAATATTCCATGGTGATGACCGGAACGCCCAAGGTGACTCTCTGTTTGCCCGTGTCGGAATGTTCATGGACGGCTGCCTGAAGGTTCATTTGCCGTTCTCCCGTAAGCAGTCGGGCCTTAAGATCGCGAGAAAAATAAGAGACGCTGACCGTCCCGTTGTCCGTATAGCGTTCTACTTCTGCCGCATTCAACAGCTGCGGCAGCCGCTGCAGAAATTCGCCTGCAGCCGCATGTTTTCCCCGCAGCTCCCCTTGAACCATCACATTCCACTGGACCGGCATGTTCAAGGAAGCCATTTTTTGCTCAAGCTCTTGCTGCAGCTCCAAAATGTGCGCCAACCCTGTTTCGCTATCCGTTTCCAGGCTGAGGACAAGGTACGCTGACCGGTCCTGCAGGGTGCCCGTATAAAGCAAGGAAAGCACTACGTCATGCAGTGTCTTCGTCGTTTTGTATGCCAGATGATCGGCCTCATGCGCAAGCTGATGATTGACAGGCAGACCGAATACCGTGCTTAATTCCGCGGCTGTCTCGGCAAAATCCTCTTTATTTATGAACGTGGAATAAGGGCTGAATTGTTTGATAAGCACCTTTTTATTACCTTCCATGACCCGGTCGGATAACGATAGCAGCCGCTGAGCGTCAGATTTCGCATTGGCGCTGACATCGAATCCCTTCCAAATCAATAGTGCAGCTATGATCATCCCTATAAAAAACCATCTGGATTTCATGATACCGGACCTCCCGTGAATACTTGACATACTCTAAGGATGACCCAATCTGGCAATCTTTAAACATCGATTGATAGATTACGAGAATCGTCCTTCCTCTTGCCGTTTAACGTGACGTACCCATGATGTTCCTTACCTCTTCCATAGTCGGCATACCGTCTAGTATTTTCGGTTGTTTCACGGCTATTCCTCCTTATTTGAGATCCACAGTCTGCTCCACAGATCAGGGACATCCGCCATCCCCTTTTTTGTCATGATTGCGGCAAATAATCTAGGACCCGAAGTGCTGTATCCCGAGCCACTGCTTCACGAGCAGAGCATGATCGCTGGTGTGATCGATATACGGTGCGTTAGCGGAAGAGAACAGCATGAAATCTTGCCCCCAATGACCGGCACAGCCGACATGAATCCAATGATGCATAAAAGACGCGAAATCATAACCTAGCCGCCAGCCGTGCATGATCCCGTCCATGGACAAATAAATGACCTCTCCGCTCGTTTGATCAATGCCAAAATAGCTTCCGTTTCCGTGGCTGCAAAACAGCAGGGAGTCGGCCCAATGGGTTCTGCAGCCGTTCTCGTCAAGGTAGTCCAGATCCTCCCTGAGCTGCTCCAAAGCCGTCAGTTGATCCAGATCCCACAGCCCGCAGTCCAAATAACCGCCGCTGTAGATGGACCTTTCCTTGAATTCAGGCACGTTTTCGTTGTCGCTTTGATAAGTCCGGGCATTTTTTCGCAGGACAAGACGCTCCGACTCGTCTAAAAACCAATGAAACCTCACCTGTTTCGAGAAACCGCTAAGCACGCTGCGCATCGATTCCGGAAGCCTCCTGCCGAGCTTGGACTCGACGTCAGCGCGAAACTGCTCTTCCGGCATGCGATAGTCTTTAGCGGTTGAAGGGTTTCCGTCCCGTATACTCATCAGTATATGAAACAGGTATCTCATACTCATGGCTTCACTCCTCCAAATTAATAGTATTGAAAAAAAGGAGGGATTTCCAGTTTCATTCCAAACTTTTCTTTATAGCAGCAACTTTTAAATGAGCTTTCTCGTCATAGGATTTATGCGGATAATACGATGCTTAGGAGGATCGCAATGGAAGGGTTACGATCAGAGAGAATAAAGGGGGTCCGTCGGCTGCTGCTCCTGCTGCTTGCGCTTTGCATGACCTTTCAAATCATGGCAGGAACGGTTGGCGCAGCGCCGGCTGCTTCCGGAGTCGAACTGCAAATTCAGACGGGCATCGACGGAAAAATGAAGGAAGGCCGATGGTTTCCTGTCAAATTCACGCTGACCAGTCCACATGAGGATATAAGCGGTGATTTGGTCGTACAAGTGGCAAGTCAGACGGGAGGCAAGGATATCACCTACGTGAAGCACGTCGAGCTGCCCAGGCAGAGCACGAAAACCGTATGGATGGCGCTGCCGGGCATGACCCTGAACAGCCGCAATAATGTCGTGAAGCTCTATCAGGGTCCGGTAGAAGGCGGGACATTAGTGCCGATCTCAAAAGGCAGCAATTATATTGAAACGGTAAGCGTGCGTTCTACCCAGGTAGGGGTGCTGGCACGCGATCCCGATACGCTGAATTTTTTGTCTCTATTGAATACGCAGGGCTATGACGTGAGTGTATCCCGCTTGAATGTGGCGGACTTTCCCGCGGAAACCATGATGCTCGACGGTCTGGATGCGATTGCGATTAATGATATAGCTACCGACCAGCTCAGTCCGGAGCAGGTACAGGCGATTAACGGCTGGGTGGCCAGAGGGGGAAGCTTGATTCTGGCCGGCGGCGCGGGATATGCCAAGACGGCCAAAGCATTCGAAAGCCTGTCTCCAGTCACTTACCAAGGCACGATCTCTTTAAGCAAGCTGGGCTCTCTGGAGAACTTGGCGGCCAAAGAGCTGACCCTGACGGAGCCGTTTACGGTGTCCTCCGCTGCGGTGAAGTCCGGGAATGTGCTTGCGCAGGAAGGACAGGTTCCGCTGCTTGTGAGCAAAGAGGTGGAAAAAGGCCGGGTCTGGTACGCAGGATACGATTTATCCTTGCAGCCGCTGGCATCATGGACGGGCAATCCGAAGCTGTGGGAGCAGGTGCTTCAACCCCACCTGGTTACCTCCGCGGCTAAGAACGGATTCCAGACCAATATCATGAACCGGTACTGGGACCTGCAGTATATTCTCGATTTTTTCCCGTCGATGAGGATGCCATCCTTCTTTTTATTGCTGACGCTGTTTCTGGTGTACGTCCTGATAGCGGCGCCATTGTTATATTTATTGCTGAAACGATTGGATAAACGCGAATGGGCCTGGGTCATCATTCCCGTCCTTTCCATCATCTCCAGTATCGGTATATTTAGCGTAGGCGCCTCGGACAAAAGCTCCGTAATGACTCACACGCTGAATACGCTGGAGCTCAGCGGGAATGGCCAAGGCACGCGAAGTGCGGCAACGGCGGTATTCGTTCCAAGCGGCGGAACCTATGAGCTTCAGCTGCCGAAATCGGCTAAAGTGGTATCGTTCAGTGAAAACCGCGGATCGATGAATCAGAATGGCGAACTGGCCGGGGCAACCGATCAATATTTGTACATGGATGAAGCTGCACGTCTTGTGTGGACGGATGTGCCTTACTGGTCCGTCCGCAAAGCTCAGGTGGAGCATGCGGAAAGCGAGCCTCTTGGCCAATTTGATGTGGCGGCGAGCATTGACCAAAACGGAATCAAAGGCGAAGTGACGAACCAAACCAAGTCGGACTTAACGAACGTCAGCTTGATCTATAACCGCCAGCTGTTTGCCGTCGGCGATTTGAAGGCGGGAGAGAAAAAAACGATCGGCGGCAGCATCAATACGATACCGCAAGGCTATATCGATTTCGGCCAGTTGATGTTTCCATATAACCATACCGGAGGGCCGGATGTATTCAACCGGGAGCGGCAAATGGTCAATGCCTACATGAACAGGCTGTGGAACACCGGTGCAGGCGGTGAAACTATGATCATCGGTTGGAGCAAGGATAACGAATCGTTGTATCAGGTCAACGGCCGGAAGGCGCAATCCGACCAACTGAACATGTGGGTGCAGGAAGTGAAGCTTCAAGTGGTGCAGGGAGACAAGATCTCCATCCCTTACGGATATTTGAGTCCGTCCATTGTACAGAACAATCTGCAGCAGATGCATCGCGAGCCGGACGGCAACATGTTTGCCGGCAGCGGCGATTTCACGTTCGAATATAACCTCCCGGTCATTCCGGGGGCACAGTACGATACGCTTCGCATTCAGAGCGCCGGAGGCTTGCCGCCTTATTTATCGCTGCAAATATGGAACGAGGCCAGGAAGGATTGGGATCCGCTTGATTTGCGTTCGGTGTTCGTGCTGCAGGACGGCCGGCAGAACGATATGCTGATCGGAGGCCGGACGATTAGGCTGAAGGCTACGGTGACGCAGGATCTGAGCTTCCGTTATCCGCAAGTGTCTTTGGAAGGAACGGTGAAACGATGACCACGCCTATGATCGAAATTGAGAACTTAACCAAAACCTACGGCAGCTTCACAGCGCTGAAATCGATGAGCATGTCGATTGCCAAAGGAACGGTTTTTGGGTTTGTCGGACCAAACGGCGCGGGCAAATCGACGACGATGTCGATCCTCGCGACGCTGCTTGCACCGACCTCCGGGACGGCGAAGGTTGGGGGTTACGAGGTTACGCGGCACCCGCAGGAAGTACGCAAGCTGATTGGTTATATGCCGGATTTCTTCGGCGTGTACGATCATTTCAAGACGACCGAGTATTTGCATTTTTACGGTGCGAGCTACGGGATTCCCCGGGCGGAGCGGGAAAAAATGATTCCGCAGCTGCTCGAGCTTGTCAATCTGACGGACAAAGCCGACTTTTACGTCGACTCGTTATCCAGAGGAATGAAACAGAGGCTGTGTCTGGCGCGGTGTCTTGTCCATGATCCCGAGCTGCTGATCCTCGACGAACCGGCATCGGGGCTGGATCCCCGGGCCCGTATTGAGATGCGGGAAATTTTAAAAGAGCTGAAATCGATGGGCAAAACGATCATGATCTCCTCGCACATTTTGCCGGAGCTTGCGGAGATGGTTGACGAGATTGGCGTCATCGAGCATGGCGAACTGATCGCCAAGGGCAAGGTACAGGACATCCAGAACCGGATGCGAACCAATCGGACGCTGCATATCCGGCTCATGGAGGGAGAAAAGGACGCCGCGGAATTTTTGCGCGACCAGCCGCATGTCTCGATGGTGCTGGAGGATGAACAAGGCGTGCACGCGCATTTCGGCGGTCAGGATGAAGAACAGGCGGAACTCCTCGGCGCTTTGATAGCCAAAGGGTTTCGGATCGTATCCTTTAGCGAGGCGCAGACGAATCTGGAGGATGTATTCCTGGAAATCACCAAAGGAGGGGACTCGGCATGATGGATCGCATGTCTTGGCGCAGCAAGCTGATCAACCCCGTGCTGGATAAGGAGTTTCGCTTGCGGATGAGAACGTTCCGTTCGCCGCTGGCGCTCATGTTCTACCTGCTTACGATCGGGCTTATAGCGCTGGGCTTCATTTATTTGAACATAGGCGGGTTTCGTGGTGGTCCGGTCGGCTTCAACCCGAATCAGAGCCGTGAAATGTTCTATGTATTGAGCGTGGCGCAGCTCGTCCTCATCGCTTTCATGACACCGGGCTTGACGGCGGGCGTGGTCAGCGGAGAAAGGGAAAAGCAAACGCTGAGCATTCTGCTCACCACGCAGCAAAGCTCGGCTACGATCATTTTAAGCAAGCTGGTCTCCTCGTTAAGTTTTATGCTGCTTGTCATTCTGGCGACGCTGCCGGTGTACAGCATCGTCTTCTTGTTTGGAGGCATCTCGCCGAAGCAGCTTGTACTTGTCTTTTTGTTTTACGTGTTTACCATGTTCGTACTCGGGGCGTTCGGTGTGATGTTCTCGACACTGGTCAAACGGACGATGGTATCGGTTATCGTGACGTATGGCTTCACGATGTTCATTTTCGGGGCAACGGGGCTGCTATTCCTGTTTCTTCAAGGCTTGATGAGGCAGATTTATCAAAGCAGCACTGCCACTTACTCCTGGATCGGCTACGTGCTTGGGTTAAATCCGGTGGCGGCGCTGTTGAGCCTGTTTGAGCCGGATATTTCAAGAGAGGCGTTTCGTACGTGGAATAACAACAGCTCCGTGATGAATCAAGCCCCTCCGATTGAGCTGTGGCAGGAGTTTGTGGCGGTTTATGCCGTGCTGGCGGTAGCAGCGGTCTTGATCAGCATCCGGTACATTCGTCCGGTGCTCAAGAAACGAAGAAAATAAGGAGGCGGCAGGATGGACGGAAGGCGTTTGTTGGAGCTGCTGAAGCCTGTACGGCTTCGTTTGCAGTGGCTGCGTACGATCGAGACGGGCTTGCTCGGGGCGGTGGTCGGCGCCGCGGCGGGCCTGCTGCTGACGGCAGCCGCCTGGATGCTGCCTGTAGCCTATTACCGGGTGACCGCGGCCGCTCTTGTACCGGCAGGGATGATGGCAGGCGCCCTTTACGTGCTCCTGCTGCGCAGAGTGACGCCGGAGACCGCCGCCGGGACGGTGGATGCCTCGGGCGGGGACGATACGGTCCGAACCGCGCTGGAATATTTGCGTGAAGATACGCCCATCGCACGGATGCAGCGCGAAGGCGCGATTCGTTACGCAGAGGCGTATGCGGCGCAAATGCCCAAATGGGAACTCAGTCCACTGCTTCGGAAAAGGCTGTGGATCGCGGCGGCCAGCGTGGCTGTGATGGTTATTGCGGTTGCCCTGCCCAGTCCGATGGACCATGTTGTAGCTCAAAGACAGGAGGAAGCCCAATGGATAGACGAACAGCAGCAAAAGGTTGAAGAGCTGAAGGCGGATATCCCGGAGGAGCTGACTCCGGAAGGCAAAAAAACGCTGGAGGACAGCCTGAACCGGCTGGAGGAAGGCTTGGAGCAAAGCAAGACCGCGACGGAAGCGCTGGATGAGATGGAGAAGGCGATGAAGGAATTGGACGGAGAAGCGAAGGAGCTCGAAAAGAAGCAGGTGAAGGCTGAACAATGGGCAGAGCGTTTGAAGCAGGAGCCCATGCTGAAGGATGTTGGCGAGAGCCTGCGGCAGATGGATGAGAATGCTCTTCAAAAAGGTATGGAGCAGCTGCGGAGCCAGATGCTGAAGCTCACGCCCGAACAGAAGCAAGCGCTCGCGGAGCTGCTCGAGAAGCTGGCGGCTTCGGCGTCCAATCCGGATGCGGAGAAGGAAAAGCAGCTGCGGGAGACGATGGAGCGTGCGGCTGCCGAGCTGAAGGCTAATGCGAAAGCGTCCGCTGAAGGCGCTGCTGTGGACCCGAAGCAGCTGGAAGAGCAGCTGAAGCAGCTTGAGCAGCAGCTCTCCGAGGCGCTGAAGCAGCTGCAGCAAAATGCCGCGCAGCATGCGGCTTCGGCGCAGCAGGCAGCCGGCATCGCGCAGCTCGGCCTGCCGATGGCCGGGCAGCTTGCGGGCCAAGGCGCAGCATTGCCATCGGCATGGCTGCCGGGCGGCCTCGCGAATGCGCTGGCCGCTGCCAGCGGCGCCGCCAGCCCGGGCGGGACGCAGCCGGGGGCCGGGACGCAGCCGGGAGCTGGCGCGGGCGCGGGAGCAGGTGCGGGAGCAGGTGCGGGCACCGGAGCCGGTACAGGAGCCGGTACAGGAGCAGGTGCAGGAGCCGGAACGGGCGGGCTGAAGGGCGGTTTCGGCAGCGGGCACCGCAATCTGGTGGCAACGCCGCGCGTTTTTGAGGGCTCGGGCAACATACAGTCCGACCAAGGCCCGATAACGGGTGGCGGAGGCGAGCTGCAGAAAGGCGGTACATCCCCGATGATCGACGGAACGTCCAGACCGTACGAGGAAGTGTTTTCCGAATACGAAAGGGAAGCCAAGAGCGCATTGGATCGTCACCCGCTGCCTCAGAACATGCAAAATCTGGTGCGGGATTATTTTACGGAGATTCAGCCGAACCCTTGACGGATGTCAAATCGGCACGAGGAGGAACCGTTCATGATAGAAACAAGAGAGCAAGTCGAAGCGTGGGGGGCGACGATCACTGCGGTCAAGGAACAGATCGGCCGGGTGATCGTCGGGCAGCAGGATGTAGTGGAGCAGCTGTTGTGGTGTATTTTTGCAGGGGGACACGCATTGCTTGAAGGGATACCGGGACTCGGCAAAACGATGCTGGTGCGAACGATTGCCGATACGCTCGATATGAGCTTCTCGCGCATCCAGTTTACCCCCGACCTGATGCCGGCCGACATCACAGGAACAAACGTAATCCAGTTCGGTTTGAAAGGTGAAACGTCTTACCAATTTCAGCCGGGTCCGATTTTCGGCAATCTCGTCCTGGCCGATGAGATCAACAGGGCGACGCCGAAGACGCAAAGCGCGCTGCTGGAAGCGATGCAGGAGAAGACGGTGACAGTCGGGGCGGAGACGCATCGGCTGCCAAATCCGTTTTTCGTGCTTGCAACGCAGAACCCGCTGGAGAACGAGGGGACGTATCCTCTGCCGGAGGCGCAGCTCGACCGGTTTTTGTTAAAAATCAACGTATCATACCCCAGCCGGGACGAGCTGAAGGAGATTGTCCGGCGGACAACGGCTTCGCATGAAGCGACGGCGGAGAAAACGGCGGATGCCGCGGCCTTGTCGGCCATACAGCAGGGGGTCAAAGAAATCCTGCTGGCTGAAGAGGTGCTGGATTACGCTGTACAACTGACGATGATGACGCATCCCGGAGAGCAGGGGGTGCCGGACTCGGTGAAAAAATATGTACGGTTCGGCTCGGGCCCGCGCGGTCTGCAGTCGATCATTTCCGCAGCCAAGGTGAGGGCGCTGACGGCCGGAAGGCTGCACGTATCGGTGAACGACATCCAGAAGGTGGCTCTGCCGGCGCTCCGCCATCGGATCTTCCTGAACTTTGAAGGTCAGGCGATGGGTGTGGGAACCGATGCGGTGATTGAGGATAGCTTAGCCGCAGTGGAGAAGCGGAAATGAGCGCGTCGGATTTAGGGCTGGATCCGAAGCTGTTGCTGCGGCTGGAGCAGATGTCGCTTGTGGCCAAGCGGCGCACCCGCGGTACGATGCAGGGCAAACGGCGGTCGAAGCAGCTGGGCGCTTCGCTGGAGTTCGCCGACTATCGCATGTACGCGCCGGGCGATGACATCCGCCGTTTCGATTGGGGTGCATACGCCCGTACGGGAAAGCCGTTCATCAAGCAGTTCATGGATGAACAGGAGCTTCAGGTGAACTTGTATATCGATGTCACTCGTTCGATGGGCTTCCCGCTGGAAGAAGCTGCGGGAAACAAGCTGATGTACGCCCGGCAGCTTGCTGCTTGTATCGGTTATATGGCGTTGTCCGGCTATGACCGGGTTAGCGCCCGCCTGTTTAGCGACCGGATTGTGCGAGAGCTCCCGATGCTGAGAGGCAAGGGCTCCGTACATCGGCTGTTCCGTTTTTTGTCGGAGGCGGAAGCGGAATCGGGAGGGGATATAGCCGATGCCGTGATGAAGCCCGGAGCCATACCCAGGCAGCCGGGGATGACATGGATTTTTTCCGATTTTTTATATGAATCCGGTATTGAAGAGGCGTTAAACTATTTGCTGGCCGCCCGGCAAGAGGTCGTCGTGGTGCAGGTGCTGTCGGAAGAAGAAATGCGGCCGGCGCTGACAGGCGATCTTAGGCTGATTGACAGTGAATCCGGAACCGGCAAAGAGGTGGCCGTCACCGCCAGGGTCATCGAAGCTTATCAGGCTGCAATCCGGCAGTATACGCATGGCTTGAAGCAGTTTTGTCATGAGAGAGGCATGACGTACGTGCTTGCGACGACAGATGTTCCGGTAGCGGATGCCGTTTTGCGTTCGCTGCGGGAACACGGCCTGCTGCTGTAAAGGTTCGGAGCATCGGGAAAGAGCAAATCGCGAACGGAGGTGATCGCCAGATGCAATTTCAATCGCTTGTCAGCTTATGGTTTGGCTTGACGCTGCCGGCTATCGTTCTGATGTATTTGCTTAAGCGCAAATATGTCGATACCGAGGTGCCGAGCCATTTGCTGTGGAACAGGGTGCTGCGCAGCCTCGAAGCGAACCGCCCTTGGCAGCGGCTGCGCAATCAGCTGCTGCTGATTTTGCAGCTTCTCACGGCGGCGTTGCTGGTGCTCGCGCTGATGCAGCCATGGATATGGGCCGAAAGCGGTGCGAAAGGGCATCTCGTGCTCGTGCTGGACCGTTCGGCCAGCATGGATGCGCTCACTCCGGATCCGGAGCACTCGAAGGAGAAGCTGACAAGACTGGAGCTCGCCAAGCGCAAGGCGGCTGATGTAGTCAAGGGTGGAGCGAACGGCAGCGCCGTTACGGTCATCTCCATGGGCAATCAGCCGGAGGTGCTGGTCTCAAGAGAAACAACGGCGGATACGGTTCTGGCTGCTATAGCGGGTATAGAGCCTTTTTACGGGAGAACGGCTTACAAGGAAACGATGTCTTTGGCGGCCGCTTTGACTCAGGACGATACGGACGCGGAAATTCGGGTATTGACCGATGCAGTGTGGAGTGAAGGCACGGAAGGGTTAACGTTCCGTGTACCCGTTCGGGTTGAGCCTGTCGGAGCCAATCCGGCGAACAACGTCGCCATCGTACAGTTCGGCGTGAGGAACGGCGCAGACGCGGCGGGAGGCTCCGCCGTCAGCGGCGTCGCCGCTTTGAAAAACACGGGGAGCGGGAAGCTGGATACGGACGTCACCCTGTATGCCGGCACTTCTGCCGCGGAAACGGTACGGATTCAGCTTGAACCTGGCGAACAAAGGACGCTCCATTTTGACAATATACGAAGCTCGGAATATTACAAGCTGTCGGTGGATGCCGAAGATGATTATGCGGCGGATAACCAAGCCTATGCTTTTTTGTCCGGTGAGCGCAACCGCAGGGTGCTGCTGCTGACCGAAGGGAATTTGTTTCTGGAAAAAGCGCTGCAACTCGCAAGGGCCGAGGTCATTAAGGTGCAGGCCGCAGGGATGGCTGCACCTCCCCAAGGCGATTTCGATCTGGTCGTTGCGGATCGGCTTGCGAGCGGCGCCGCTGCCGGAGAGGCTTGGCAGCGGCTGTTCCGCGAGAAACCGCTCTGGTCCATTCGCAGCGGCTACCAAGGGGAGGAGGTCCGTCCGCCTCAGGCCGATTACCGGATCGGCGAGCATCCCGTGACCAAATATATCCGCTTTCAGGATACGCATATCGCCAAGCTCCTGCCCATCGATCCGAAGGATCTAGCGGCCTGGGGTCAGCCGGTCGTATCGGCCGGCTCACAGCCGTTGATCGTCGCAGGTATGGAGAACGGCCGTCCGAGGCTGCTGTTTACCTTTGATTTGCAGCAGTCCGATCTGCCGCTGCGTCCGGAATTTCCGATCCTGGTGCAGAATGCGGTCGATTGGCTGGGAAGTGCCCAAAGCGCCAGTTTGGGGCGTGTCATTGCGGGTGAGAAAACGGACATCCCGATTGTTGCCCAAACCGTCTCAGCCCACTGGGTGCCGATGGAGCTCGCAGGATCGGCTGCAGGTGAATTACAAGCTGCAGGGCAGTCTTATCTCCCCGCCGAACAGGCGGATGGAGCCGTGCTAAGCCGTCAGAGTGTCCCGAATCGTCCGGGGCTTTATCAATTTGTAGAAAAGGGAGAAGACGGAAGCGAGCGGAAAACGCTTTTGGAAGTATCGGCCGATCCGGGAGAGTCAGCCATCGGAGAACGTAGGGAACTATCGTTCACCAGCGCTTCATCGAGCCCCCCTGCGACCGAACAGGGCGGAGCTCAGGCGCTGACGGAAGAACGTGAAGGAGAGTCGCCATATCCTCTGCTCCCATGGATTATCGGCTTGGTTATGTTGATCGTTTTGGCGGAATGGGGGGTGTACCATCGTGGGAATTCAATTTCGTGAGCCCTGGTTTTTGCTGCTGCTCATTCCGTTGGCGGGCTTTGCCGTTTGGGCCTGGCGATCCAAGCTGCGCATGGAAGACAACCGAAAACGGCTGGCGGTCGGGCTGCGTACACTCATCCTTTTGCTGCTGCTTACAGCGCTGGCAGGCATGCAGTGGTTTGTTACATTGGAGCGGCAAGCCGTATTTTACATCGTTGACCGTTCAGACAGCATGCCTGCGGGAAGCCAGTCCTATGAGCAGTGGTTGAAGACGTCCGCAGAGGCCAGAAAAGATCAGGATCTTATTGGCGTCATCTCTGCCGGCGGCAATGCCGTGGTCGAACGCAGCCTTTCTTTGCAGGCTTTGTGGCAGTTTTCCTTCTCCGGCGAAGTGAACCGGCAGTTTTCAAACATGGCGCAGGGGATGCAGTTGGCGGCAGGCTTGATGCCGGAAGATGCTGCTCCGCGGATCGTGTTGATTACGGACGGACAGGAGAATGTCGGCGATCTGCTGCGCCAAGGGCAGCTGTTGAAGAATAAAGGCGTGGCCGTCGATGTGCTGCCCATTCCGGCACCTGCACGCAAGGATGTCGCGATCGAAAACGTGAAGCTGCCGGAGAACCTGTACCAGGCGGAAAAATATGCTTTGGAAATACAGCTCTCCAGTACCTTTGCTGCAACGGGAGAGCTCCGGGTATACGAAGACAACCGGGAGCTGACACGGCAGACGGTGTCCGTTGAACGCGGCGACAACCGATTTGCTCTGCAGGGCTTGGCCAAAGAACCGGGCTTTCACCGGTATCGGGCCGAGATTTATTTCGAGGGTGACGAGCAGGCGGTGAACAATGCCGGCTACGCGTTCAGCCGGGTGAGCGGACCTCCCAAGGTGCTGATCGTAGAAGGAACGCCTGGTTCCTCCGGCAACCTGGAATCGGTTATGGCTTCCGGCCTGATCGGTTATGAAACGATTGCGCCCGAGATGCTTCCGCTGGAGATAGCCGATTATACCGGGTATGACAGCATGATTTTGAATAATGTGTCCGCTACTCGGATGTCCGGCATGCAGATGGAAATGATCGAGAAGGCGGTCAAAGATCACGGGATTGGTCTGGTGATGATCGGCGGCGAGGACAGCTACGGTATGGGCGGCTACTTCAAAACGCCGATTGAGCGAGCCCTTCCCGTATCGATGGAGCTGGAGGGAAAACGGGAAATTCCTTCGCTGGGACTCATTCTTGTCATTGACCGGTCGGGCAGTATGGATGGCGATAAACTGGAGCTTGCCAAGGAAGCGGCCATGCGAACGGTCGAGCTGATGCGCGAGAAGGACAGCGTGGGTGTGGTCGCCTTTGATTCCACACCTTGGTGGGTAGTAGAGCCCCAGAAGCTGACGGATAAGAAGAAAGTGCTGAGTCAGATTCAATCGATTCAGCCGGCAGGCGGCACAGAAATTTATACGGCCGTGCAGGATGCCTATCAGCAGCTGCTTAAGGTTGACGCCCAGCGCAAGCATATCATTTTGCTGACGGACGGTCAGTCGTCTACGAATCAAAGCTACGACCAGCTTACGGCAAACATGGTCCAAAACAACATGACGCTATCCTCTGTAGCCGTAGGAGACGGGGCGGATGTGGCGCTGCTTGAGGCGCTTGCCAAGCAGGCCAAGGGACGGTTTTATTTCACGAACGATCAGAGCACGATACCCGCGATTTTCAGCCGGGAGGCGGTGATCATGGCGCGGACGTACATCGTGGATCAGCCTTTTGTGCCGGCGGTAGGCCAGCCGGGGGATTGGGGGACTTTATTCGGGCGGGGCGTGCCGCAAATTAACGCCTACGTAGCCACAACGGCTAAGCAGACGGCAGAAGTGGCGCTGACCAGTCCGGAGCCCGATCCGCTGCTTGCCCGCTGGCAGTATGGCTCAGGCCGTACGGTCGCCTGGACAAGCGATGTCACCGGCAAATGGTCACGCGACTGGGTGGCGTGGGATGCGTTTGCACAGACGTTCACTCAAATCGTAAAATGGACCTTTCCCCAATTTCAGGATATGCCGCTGGAGCTGACGACAAGGCTGAACGGTAATGAAATGAAGCTTGGCATCAAAAGCCAGGATGCCGAATTCAAAGGCGGGCTTCGCGCCTCGGTAACCGATGAAGCGCTGCAAACGAAAACGCTGCAGGTAACGCCGACCGCCCCGGGAGAATATGAGGCCGGCATGGATATCTCCAAGCCGGGCGTCTTTCTGACGAGGATTGACTTATTGGACGAGAGCGATCCGGACCGCACCTTAGGCAGCTTTACTACAGGCTTCGTGCTGCCTTACTCACCGGAATACCGTATCGGCTCCGGTGATCCGACGGCCAAACTGAAACAGCTGGCCGACATGACCGGCGGCAGAATGCTCAGCATGGAACGCCCCGAGGAAGTGTTCCAGGGGGATGTCGCGGCGAAGAAGCAGCTGCACGATCTGACGCGTTGGCTGCTGACTTTGGCCGTGCTCCTGTGGGTGCTCGACATCGCCGTACGCCGTCTGTCGCTGCCTTGGGGGCGTCTGGCCGCACTGCCGGGTGCGCTGCTGCGCCGCGGACGCGGAACCGCAGCGCCGAAGGCGCCTGATGCGGAAGCCGCGATGGAGCGGCTGCGGGAACGCAAGCGCAATGTCGGCGCATTCTATCGTGGGGCAGACGCGATTCAGGATGCTGCCGACAGGTCCAGGGACAGTTCCTCGCTGCTGGAGCGGGGAACTGAGGCTGCGCCTGCTGAAGTGCCGCAGCAGACCTCGACCGAACAACGGTCCAAACCAGGGACGACCGTTTCTAAACCCGCCGTTTCAGAGACGACGGACAAAAGCGCGGAAACCATGAACCGGCTGCTCGCGGCCAAGAACCGCCGCCGAAGGTAAAAACCCTAAGGGAGCGGCAGAGACCGGTTATTCTCTTATGGTGACGCGCGTCCCGATTGGAACGAGCCTGGATAAAGCGAGAACGTCGGCATTATGCATGCGAATGCATCCTTTTGAGACGGATTGGCCGATGGACGCAGGATTGTCGGTGCCGTGAATGCCGTAATGGGGCCTTGATAAGCCCATCCAGAACACGCCAAACGGACCGCCCGGGTTCGGGGCTTTGTTTACGATCGTATATTCTCCGACAGGAGTTTGCGTCAGCATTTTCCCGATTGCGATAGGATAGGAATGGATGACGGTATTGTCTTCCAACAGGTGCAGCCGACGGTCGGACAGGTCGACGATGATCCGGTAGGCCATAATCAAATTTCTCCTTTAACAAGCGGATGGGAACTGTTTTACCTTATGCGTATCGGCCTTCCGATGCATTGGTCAAACACCTGAAAGCATACTGCCTTTTTACATGTAAATTCCTTATTTTGCTTTTAACTTTCCATAAACATCAACTATAATGTGTATGGAGGTAACTAGAGACAGGAGAGAGGGAGAGCATTGAGTGACATACTGATCGCCATCATTATGGGAATTGTGGAGGGCCTGACGGAATTTTTGCCTGTATCGTCTACCGGACATATGATTCTTACGGCACATTTGCTAGGATTTGAGGGTGAGAAGGCCAAAACGTTTGAAATCGTCATACAGCTTGGAGCGGTATTGGCCGTGTTTGTATTATACTGGCGCCGTTTTTTGGGTATGCTGCACTTCAAGCCGGGCTACATGCAGGAACGCCGTGCCAATATTGTTCATGTTGCCCTTGCGATGGCTCCGGCGGTTGTGATTGGTCTTGCTTTGCATAGCTTGATCAAGACATACTTGTTCGGACCGGAAACGGTATTGGTAGGTTTGGTGGCCGGAGGCATTCTGATGATTGTGGCTGAAAAATCCAGGAGAAAGGTAACGGCCGAAACCATGGACGACATTTCGTATAAACAAGCGTTCGGTATCGGAGTATTTCAATGCCTTGCCTTGTGGCCCGGATTCTCAAGGTCAGGCTCGACCATATCCGGAGGGATGCTGCTGGGTACGAGCCAGAAAGCCGCGGCGGAATTTACCTTTATCGTTTCTGTGCCGATCATGTTCGCGGCGACGATTCTTGACTTATACAAGAGCCGTGAGTACTTATCTGTGGAAGACATGGGATTGTTTATTACAGGTTTGGTATCCGCATTCGTCGTCGCTATGATTGCGGTAGTAACCTTTCTGAATCTGATCAAACGCCTTAAGCTGTCGTGGTTTGCTTATTATCGTTTTGTGTTAGCCGCTATTTTCATTTATGTCTTGTTTATGTAGAAAAAACAAACAAGCCGTAAGCTTTTGGGGCCGTGGATGAGCGGGGCCGGAAAGCTTGCGGCTTTTCTTTTAACTTACGATTGCAGATTCTGCAGGAATAAGGTAGCGTTCAAGAAGCGCCTGGCCAGCGATTGAAAATAGGTGGTTTGTACGGAAACCATGGCAATAAAGATCGTATTGCTCACGGCTTCCTTTTGTTCTTCGCTTAGCCCATCAAGCGAGTCCGTGAAATCGTCCGCCCTTTGCTTAATAAGCTGTTCCAGCATATGATCGTGGTTGCGTCTGCCGATGTCATGTCCGGAGAGATCCAATACCTGATCGTTGTTCTGATCCATTTCCTCAAAGATTGAGGAATACAAAGCATATAATTGGAGCGGGCTGATCAAATCGTCGGAGTCTTCATCCGGGCTTTGAAACAGCAGCGTCAACAGCTTGCGGATGGATTCGAAATCCAGAGTCGCTTTCAAATCATCAATAATGAACAGAACGGCGGTTTGCTTGATCGAATACTTTTTTCCTACCTGCGGAGAACCGATTAAATCTTTAAAATCCCGTTTCACCCAATTTTGTACCGTGGTGATAGAAAAATGAGTATATTCGATCTGATTGCCCAGCGAAACGATTTCCGTCAGAGAAAATCCGTCATTTTGAACTTTTGTTTTGATGATTTTTTCAAAAATCGGGGGGAGTGACGTGGAAATAAAGGCGCCGAACGATTTGCCGCCTTGAATTTCGGCCCTATGCGATTTGGCCCATGCTTCCTGCAGGACGGCCAGAGGCGTCTTGCAGCTTATTCCTTGCAATGACATTAAGAGAGCGGCCATTTGTTTTCTCGTCAAATAGAACAATTCCATCGGGTTTCTTCCTTCTCGATTTTGAAGTTCATATGAACTCATCATATGATTATTTCGTAAAAAAGTCAAAGCCCCCAAGAAGAAAAGAATACCACATGCACAGGTGTCAATTAAGCATAAATTGCTTTAATTTAAGCAAAAATGATCAAATACGGACTTTGCAGTTTTCTTACGAAAAGGTCTATGATAAGTTCATAAGAACTTTATATGTTGGTGTTCATAAATCACAAAATCCTAATAAATAAGGAGAATCAGATGTACGCCTTAAATTTGTTTATGGTCGCAGTGCTCATTGTGGCTACGGCATTTTTTGTAGCTACGGAATTCGCCATCGTTAAACTCCGGCCCAGCCGGGTAGATCAGATGGTGATGGAGGGCCGCAAAAATGCGCTTGCTGTGAAACAGGTCACCAGCAATCTGGACGGCTATTTGTCCGCCTGTCAGCTGGGGATTACCATTACAGCTTTAGGACTGGGCTGGTTAGGAGAGCCGACAGTGGAGGAAATACTCCATCCGGTGTTTGAGCGGTTCCAGCTGCCGGGTGAGCTTGTCACTATTCTTTCTTTCGGAATTGCCTTCATATCCATCACTTATCTTCATGTGGTGCTCGGTGAGCTAGCCCCGAAATCGGTAGCCATTCAGAAGGCCGAATGGATTAGCATCATCACGGCAAAACCGATTATTTTCTTTTATAAAGTAATGTATCCGTTTATCTGGGTTTTAAATGGCTCGGCGAACGCATTGGTAAGACTTTTTGGTATGCGGCCCGCTAAAGAGCATGAGGAAGCACATACGGAAGAAGAACTGCGCATCATTTTGGCCGAAAGCTATACGAGCGGCAATATCAATATGACCGAGTACGGTTATGTGAACCGGATCTTCGCTTTTGATGAGCTGCTAGCCAAAGAAATTATGGTTCCCCGGACGGATATGGTATGTCTGTATCTAAACAACACGCCGGAAGAGAACCTCCGCATCATTAAAGAAGAAAAATACACCCGTTTTCCGGTAGTCAAAGAAAGCAAGGACCACGTGGTCGGGATGATCAACACAAAAGAATATTTTCTGCGTCGAGATGACGAACCTGGAATCGAGCTATCCGAACTGATTCATCCGGTGATGACGGTCTCGGAAGTGATGCCGGTCAAAACACTTTTGAAAAAGATGCAGCAGGAGCGCGCGCATATCGCCATCCTGGTAGACGAATTCGGCGGCACATCCGGCATGGTCACCATCGAAGACGTATTGGAGGAAATCGTCGGGGAGATCCGGGACGAGTTCGATGCAGAAGAGCAGTTGGAAGTGGAGAAGCTTGGCGAAGGCCACCTGATCGTAGACGGCAAGGTGACATTGACTCACCTGAACGATCTACTGAATACGGATATTACCAGCGAAGAACTGGATACGATCGGCGGTTGGTTATACCGGCAAAATCCGGATTTGGAAAAAGGCCGGGAGTGGAAATACGAGAATCTGACCTTTATCATTCGTGAAAAAGAAGAGCACCGGATTCGTAAATTGGAGGTTGTGAAGCACGGGCCGCAGGATGCGGAGGCAGATTCCAACGAAGGCCGTGAAGAACCGGTAAACATGTAAAGAAAGCTTTGGGCGAGAGGAGAAATCCAACCTTGTCCAAAGCTTTTTTATTCCATAGGTGCGTTGCTTTGCTTTGTCGGACGGTTCTCTTGTTCCGTATGTTTAATAACTCCTTATGGCCACTATCCCCTCGGCTCAGATGATATTTCCGCCAGCCCAATTGCCGAATCGAAATGGATGGATTATCGACTAATAGACGTACGGGGTGTGAATAGGAGGGAACTGCAGACGTGCTGCTCTCGAATCAAGAGTTTTCAACACCAAAGATACGACGTATCAACCCTGAGTTGGAAGGATGATCAGCATATAAGATGTGCAAGATGCGGCAGCAGCATAGCTTCAGCCAAATATAATGTGCAAGGTGCCGGCAGCAGCATAGCTTCAGCCAAATTTGATTTCATGTCTGTCATTACACGAAGAATCCGGATTCACCGAATGAGAAATAATATAGCTATGGGGTTAATGGGTTGGTTCCAGTACGAGCCTTTGTGAAAAGTGCGGCCGACGTAAAGGATAAAGTTCATCTGGTTACGGTACCCTTTAACATCGAATAGGTAACTTTCTCTGATTTGGCGCATAGGTGCGTCAGGTGGTGGAATATCGGCGTTCTTTGAAGGGAGAGATTCAGACGATAACAAAATTCGTCCAGATAAGCTTGAAGATGTTTGGAGCCAATTCCATGAAAGGTGGAGTTGATCCATTTGCTAGCCGCGGCGGAGACGCGCAGCAGCCGTTGGAAGCGTTTGTGACTCCAGCGGCTTGTGACGGTTTGGACATCTTTTGTCCGAGGTTCTATATGCTGTTCAATAAAATTCTGTTCAGCGGAACGAAGGATCAGCCGCTCCCTTCTGTATTCCTCGGAGACAAGCTTCATTTTGATGCAGATAGGCTCTCCCTGCTCGTCCATCGATGCGCCGATCAGCAGCGGATGTTCTTGTGGATGGTGATACCAGCTGGGATTGTGAGGTCGTCCGTAAACGGATCCGTTAACCCGAACGATGCCTGATAGAAGGGAGCGGCCATCGGCCTCACTGATGACATGACGGATCTTTCTCAGGATTAACCAGGCTGTTTTGTAAGTAACACCGATCACACGGCTTAGCTCGACGGCATTCGTGCCGCACTCGGTCCGTGAGATGAGAAAGAAGGCCATAAACCATTTGCGCAGATGAGTGCGGCTTCCTTCCATAATCGTTCCCGAGGTAAGAGATGATTGGTAGTGACAATGGCGGCACTCATAGAGCGGCAGCCTGCGGGTGACGATTGTAGAGGCAAGGTGATGTCCACAGCGGGCGCAGGAGAACCCGTTGGGCCACTTGAATTGATACAAGGCATCGGCGCAAGCCTCCTCCGTATTGAAATATTGACAAAATTCTTCCCAAGTCATGGCCCTATACTCCAAACGAAACCCACCCTTAACAGAAACGTATGTTCGTAATATAATATTACCAAACATATGTTCTGATTTCAAGTGTGAATTTTGCCGTTTCGATCCGAAATGTCATTTGAATACCATACTGAGCTTTGGGGATAGTGGCTATAAGCGTTCAAAAGGGACCACATATTTCCCAAAAAAGTTGACAATAAGACTGAGAACAATTATCATTAATAACATAGATGATATTGAGAATCATTATCATAAAACAACTTTGGTATACATAGAACAGCTAAGTTCATCCCCTAAAACTATTTGGTAAAGGAGAACGTTAACATGGCATCGATTTTGGTCGTAGGAGCCGATCATTTGGGCAATATGCCCGAGCATTTGGCCGGTCTTGGGTTTGATGAAGTCATGCATATGTCGGGTCGCAAGTGTCAAATGGTACGAAAGGGCATACCGGACAAGGTTGATGCAGTGCTGGTGCTCACCGATTACGTCAATCATAATTTGACAAAAGCGATTAAACAGCAGGCTAAAGAGCAGGAAGTGCCGATCTATTATGCCAAGCGGTCGTGGTGTTCGGTCAAAAAAGCATTGTGTGCATGTGCGGATACCTGCGAATGGTTGAATGACAGGAAGGACGTGCTTTCGTAAACATCCGGAATATACTCCGCTGGTGAAAGCGGCGGAGGATAGGAAGAGAAACGGAGACTTTCCCGTCTGGGGAGTCTTTTTTTGCCTTTGGTGATAAAACTTTCTATGATTCTCGGGCTCTAAACCTAGTATGATAGAGGAAGAGGATGAGGAGGATAGCACCCGAGGAGGTTTTTTTATGAAGAAATTTATCATGGGACTGGTTTGCGGGGCCGCTCTGGCTACTTCTGCTACCATTAACGCATCCAGTGAAATTCAGGCGCTGCTGTTTCCTGTCAAATTTCAATTTAACGGCGCGAGCAAGGAATTAGGCTCCCGTTTCTCTGCATTGAACTATGAAGGACATACGTATGTGCCGCTTAGGTTCGTAGCTGAAAATCTCGGCGCAGGGGCTGTCTATGATGCGAAAGCAGGTATGGTTTCTGTTGTTTCGGAGCCGAAGGACGCGGATGAAGCACAGCATAAAATCTGGGCGGTCAAGTATCGCCTGGAACGCGGAATGGATCAAAAAGAAGTAAAAGCGGTGCTTGGCGATCCGTCTTTTATGACTTTGATCGAAAGCTCGAAGCAGCAAGTGTGGCGTTATGATTTTGGAGCTCAAGCGGACTACCTGTACGGAGGATTGAACGCCGATGTAGAGGGAATACGCCGGGGGGACCTCGAAGCACAGCTGTTTATCAATTGGAATTCCAGCGGTCAAGTCGACCGGTATGAACTGTGGAGCACTGCTGTATCCGGCAACGGAACCGGCAGCGTGTCAAGCTATATCGTTTATCCTGACGGCTCTATTGGAGGCTCAGCGGCAGACTAAATAAACAGCCGGTATCCCTTCAAGGAGCCGGCCATTGTTTTATGAATTCCGGATATCGAAAATTTGGATATTCTGTGTATATTAAGTTCAAACCGCAACTTGTAAGCGCTTTTTTCGTATAAAAAGGTATTATTTTCTTTTTTTAGAAATGTAGGTGATGAGTTGAACTCCATATTTTTTCCCAAACCTCTTTTTATTGCCGTCGTTGTAACGCTAACTTTGTTTCTTATAGTTATTGGAGTAGGGTTCAGGAAGGACAGTACCCGAATCATGCATGCGGTCAGCTGGGATCGGGTCAAGGCTTATCAATATGAAAAAACGCCCGGGCTTAAAAGGGCAGAGGAGCTGGGTTTGACCAGAAGCTATCAGATTGAGATGCCTGTACCTGAAACGGACCTGATTTTATCCATTTACGAGGTTTGGTACAACAAAGAACACGTTTATTTTTTCTACAGCTTTGAGCGGACTAAAGGAAGCTTCGCCAAACATTTGAAGGACCGTGAAGCGCCTGTTTTGTCGTTTCGGGCGTTTTTATCCGACAGCACGGAGGATACCGATACCGCCGGCAATGCTTCTTACCCTTTGAACTGGCCATCATGGGAAGGAGCGCAGCATCAAGGGAAGTTCCATCAAAGGCTGGCGGTGGCCCCCTTTATTGAAGAGGATCAGGTTCTCGTATCCAGAATTGAGGAGATTGTGCTGAAGCAAGTCTTGGTTCAGTGGGGAGACCATACGTACCCGCTTGAAGATATACGGCTGCCGTTGCATATTGACCTTACCACCGGGCAGAACGAGACGGTACCGCTCTGGCATAGTGAATGAATTTGCCGAATGTGTATAACTTCCCCAAGCCCTGGAAAGGATAAATGCGATTTATCTCAGGACAATACCAAAAGGGGTTGGCCCACATGCCTTATGCCGACATCAACGGAACCAGGCTGTACTACCAGGTCAAAGGACAGGGTGTGCCTATTCTGTTCTTGCACCCGCCCTTGATGACGGGACTCACGTTTGCTTATCAACAACATCAGCTTGCGGATCAATTTCAGGTGATCACTTTCGACATCCGCGGCCACGGCAAAAGCCCTTATTCCAGGCAGTCCGTTACATACTCGCTTATAGCCGAGGATATACGGCAGCTGATGGATGAATTGGGGATTCCAAAAGCGTACCTTTGCGGATACTCCACCGGCGGTTCGATAGCGCTGGAGGCGATGCTGAACTACCCTGATCGCTTCCTTGGAGCCATTCTTGTCAGTACTATGTCGGAGGTTAGCACCCCTGTTCTCAAAATGCAAATTTGGCTGGCCTCCGCTCTTACGGCGGCAAGAGTTAAACGTTTGCTTGCGGCCGCCATTTCAGCCGGCAATGCCGACAGCCTGCAAACGTATAAACAGCTGTACGGATCCTCCATGCAAGGGGATATCCGGAACATGTATCAATATTATCGCTTCAGTGCGAAATACAATTGCACGAAACGCCTGAAAGAGGTCCGCGCCCCCATCCTGCTCTTATTCGGGCAAAAGGACAAGAGATTCAAGCGTTATGTCCGCATTCTCCATAGGCAATTGCCGGTGAGCTCGCTTTATATGCTAGAAAATGCCAGGCATCAGCTCCCGACGAAAGAAGCGCAGCGCATGAATGACATCATTCGTACATGGGTTGCGCGCCAGCAGGAAGAAGCCAGCCAAAGCCGTGCTCTCTGCCCGGACGGGGGACTGCCGTACTTGGCAGAAGAGATGATGACGGTAACTGAACCGGAGGAAACACATATTTAGCCAAACGAGCGCGCTATGTGACTCTTCCTGTGGAATAAATGGCCATCGGACCGTTCGGAGACTGCCGAATGGTCTTTTTAGCTTTTCGTCCGTTTTTTCCTGAGTCCTCTTACCAAAATCGACTTCATAAGCTACAATACTTTGTACAAGCCCTTGTCAAGGAAGCTGCGAAGGCGAGGAGGTTAACAAGACGGTTATGAACCGACATCGCATAATCGAAGAGGCAAGAAGTTATGTAAAAAAAGAATTGGAGCGCGACAGCAGCGGCCACGACTGGTGGCATATCGTACGGGTAGCTGGAACGGCCAAGCGGCTTGCCGCTTTGGAACAGGCGGATGTCTTTATCTGTGAGCTGTCAGCACTGCTGCATGATATTGCTGATGAGAAGCTGAATCCGGACAAGGAAGCGGGGCTTAGCAAGGTTGAGCAGTGGCTGGAAGAAGCCGGGGTGGATGTCCGTCATCGTCAACATGTGATGGAAATTATCTCCACGATGTCCTTCAGGGGAGGCCGTGGTCAGCCGATGTCCACGCTGGAAGGACGCATTGTTCAGGATGCCGACCGGCTCGATGCCATCGGCGCGATCGGGATTGCGAGGACGTTCGCCTACGCCGGATGGAAAGGTCATGCCTTGCATCACCCGGAGCTTCCTCCGCGGGAGCATATGACCAAAGAGCAGTACAGGAACGAACCAGGAACCGCAATCAACCATTTTCATGAAAAGCTGCTGAAGCTGAAATCGTTGATGAACACAGAGGCCGCACGCGCGTTGGCGGAAGAAAGGCACAGCTTCATGAATCTGTTTTTGGAGCGATTCGATCAGGAATGGTATCTGGGAGACGATGTATCTTCCCGGTTTTCGCCGTCCGTACAAGCTGGAGATTGGAGCGGATATAGGACACATGTGGTTTTCGGACCGTCAGCACGCGGGGCGGTGAAGCTGGCACTCCGCAGCCGTCCGCAGGAGTCGGTCATCAGCCTGGATGATGATTTGATGCATGGACCTCTGGAAGGCGTTGGAGGACCGTCACGTTTGGCATGGTGGAAGCAGTTTCTGAATGAAGAAGATCGAGCTGATATGATCCCGGCACTGCTCAAACATTTCATGTTGTGGCAGGGATGGCCGCGCCAGATCAAAGGCTCCGTCGTTTTGTGGGCGGGAAACTCGGCGACCGAGCAAATAGGGCTTCGCTATGCGCTGGCCGCTTTGCCTGAGGATATCCCCGTATCCGTCATCGATGTCACTTCCGAGCTGCATCGGCTCTACCCCGACAGGGATTATCGCAGCGCAGCTCAGGCTTCACCGGGTCAACTGGCCGGGCTGGCGGACAACGCCGTCTCTTTATCCGGCCGGGATAGAGCGGATCAGATCAAGGATTGGAACCGGCTTGTCGCCGACGGAGGGCTGCTTCGCATCGTGGAGAATGGATCGGTACGTACTGTGGACGAGGGTTACTTTGATGCGCTGATCTTGGAAACTGCGCACCGGCTCCTTTCGAACAGAGACAGCGAGCTGAAAGCGGCCCGTCTGGTCGGTGAAATCATCGGCGTCTTGGATCAGCCCGTATCCGACACGTACATCGAATACCGCCTGCGGAAGCTGTTGGACCAGGGGCAGCTGGAGTATACCGGCTCTTTGCAAGCGATGAGGTATTACAGCGTAAAGCTGGCCACGTAACGGCATGCTGCAAGCCTTCCGGCTGGATGTACCGGAAGGCTTATTCCAAACGGAAGACGGATACCCGTATGTGAATCAGCCGGCTATCGCGCGGCCCGATTATTTCGGCGGTTGATCTCCGGAGGTCTTCTCATTGTTTCCGTTGAACAGGGTTTCCGTCAAAACCTTCAATTTATCCATCAGCTTGCCGTAGCCGAAGCCGACCAAAAAAGCGATGCCGATTTTCGCTTCCATCGAGGTGCCGGTTTGCAGCAGCATGATGCCGCTTTGGAACAGCACGATCGTCATTACCGCCGCTCCCGCGCATTTAATCGGCCTCAGCAAATACCATAAAATCCAACGATCCGATATTTGATCATAAAACGCGTGAAACAGTCTCATGGCGTACAGGGTGCCCCCGATCGCTCCGGCAAGCGCGTAGTATACGTATTCTTCCACCGCCCGCAGCTCGACGCCGAGCCAGTGGACGATTGCGCCGCTTTTTATCATTCCGCCCATCCAGAAGCTCCCCATAAACCAAACCAGCATATACAGAAGCAGGCCAAGCTTGTACCATTGATCTCTGGGAAACATCTTATCGCCCTCCCGCATAGATGTATATCAGCTTATTCCCAAATAAGCGAAAAGGTGCAGGCCGTTGTACATAGGCATTATTTTAAGCGTTATCCCATAGATCTAGAGAACTACAAGAGAATAAAGTCAAGTTTTAACCATTATTTTATGTTTTTTTTTGCAGGAATTGCTCAGGTATTTGTGGAAGAGTAGGTAGCGCTCACTCTCATAAATTGCCTATTTTCGTTCTTATTTTACAAAAGGGATGTTGATTATTATGCTGGACAGTCAAAGTAACGAAGAAGCGGGAGGCTTGGGAAAAAGCGTAAAAAGGGAGAGGGACCAAAAACCGTCCAAGGCGCAATATATCATGGCATCCAAGCAAAGAAGCCGGGAGGCTCGCCTCAACCCTGACACCATTCCCGTTTTTAAAGAAAAGTTGTCGACGTCCGAGCTGAACCGCAAATTGAGCGAGTATGAGAACGTGCTGGCCGTCGTTCGATTCTTTGTGAAGAAACTGCTGCTGTCTTCCAAAGGAAATCCGATTTTAATCGTCATATCCGATGAAACGGGAGTCATTCTGGACATGGATGGGGATGAGACGATTAAACAGACGGTCAATCAGCTCGGGATTCAAATCGGTGTTCGGTTTACCGAGGAATCATGCGGGACGAATGTGATTAATCTGAGCCTCAAAGAACGCCACCCGGTAGAACTGATCGGCCAAGATCATTACCACACTTATTTTTTCACCCACGCTTGCTATGCGGTTCCTTTTCATTATAGAGATCGCAATGACCTGCTCGGAACGATCTCCATCATGACCTCGATTGATCTGGCCAACCCTTTTTATTTGACTCTGCTTGATTTGGCTGTCGATTCGATTGAACGCGAGCTGCTTCTGATTAAGCAGAACCAAAGGCTGAACATGTTGAACCAAATCATGATCAATTCCACCCGCAACGGCATCATCATGACGGACAAAGAAGGCACCATTGTGGAAATGAACGAAATCGCCGAACAATTAACGGGCTTAAGGAAAGGCTTGAACCGACATCAAGTTGTGCGTATGTTCAGTCCTATGGGACAATACATATCGGATGTTATCGAAAAAGGAAGCAAATACGAGAACATTCAGCTCATCCTCGAAAGAAACAGGACCAAATCGAAATTTGTCTGCTTGTTTGATGCGATCCCGATATATGACGAACATTACCAGATTATCGGAGCCATCGGCCAGTTCAGAGATGTGACAAGGCTATACGAGGCCGAAGAAAAATATAATCATTTGGCTTATCACGATGACTTGACGGGATTGCCGAACCGCAGAAATTTTTATAAGCAGCTTGGTGAAATGTTTGAGACGGCCAGACACAACGACAGCCGGTTCGCTGTCCTGTATATTGATCTCGACCGGTTCAAAATGGTCAATGATACGTTTGGCCATCAAAACGGAGATATGCTGTTGTGCGAAGCCGCCGACCGTCTGAAGAACGGACTCCGCACCGGCAGCTTCCTCTCTCGGATGGGCGGAGACGAATTTACGATTATCGTACCGCTAGGTTCCGAACCGGAGGCGGCCGTCCTTACGGCGAAGACCATCTTATGCAACTTTGAACGCAGCTTTATGATCCAGGGGCAGGAATTCCATATTTCTGCGAGCGTCGGCATTGCTTATTACCCGGATGACGGACAAGATGCGGAAACCTTAATGATTCACGCCGATACGGCTCTTTATAAAGCCAAGGAAGCAGGACGAAATACGTATGTGCTGTACGCACCTTCTATGGACCAGTCGTCCCATGAGAGATTGGCGCTGGAGAATGCACTTCGCAAAGCAGTGGAGAGGGAGGAATGGGTTCTTCACTACCAGCCGCAAATCGATATGAATACCGGCCAAATCGTCGGCGTGGAAGCGCTGATTCGTTGGAAGCATCCCGTGTATAAGCTGATTCCCCCAAGCGAATTTATACCTCTTGCCGAAGAAACGGGGTTGATTGTTCCGATCGGCGAGTGGGTCTTAAAGGAAGCTTGTTTGCAAAACAAGCGCTGGCAGGATTCGGGCTTTCCTAAGATACGGATCGCCGTCAACTTATCGACAGCACAATTTATGAAGAAAAATTTGTACAAAACAGTAGAAAAAGTACTTGAGGAAACCGGACTGGAGCCGCAGTATTTGGAACTGGAAATCACCGAAACGATGACCATGGATGTGGAAAAAGCGAGTGCGATATTGGATGAGCTAAGCGGGCTCGGCATCCAAATCAGCATCGACGATTTCGGTACGGGCTACAGCTCCCTGAATTATTTGAAGCAATTTTCGATCCACCGCCTGAAAATTGACAAATCTTTCATCAGGGATATCATAAGCGATGAGAGCAATGCGAGGATCGTAGGGGCCATTATTGCCATGGCCCATCACTTGGGCTTGCATGTGATCGCCGAGGGTGTCGAGACGCGGGAGCAGATGTCTTTTTTGAAAGAGCAGAAGTGTGATGAGATCCAGGGCTATTATTACAGTCCTCCCCTGCCTGCTGAGGAATTGAAGACAAAATACTTTAAAAGCGTCACAGTCTGATATAGGAAGGTGTAACCATGCGATTGTCGCAAGTATTGGCGAACAATGTGAAGGAATGGGGGATCAATCACGTATTTGGCATACCCGGAAAATCCATTTCCCCCTTGATGCTCGATTTTGACAGCGCGGGTGTGGAATTCGTACTGACCCGACACGAAGCAGGAGCGGGCTTTGCAGCGGCTGGCTACGCGTTGGGCAACAAAAAACTGGGAGTGGCCATAGGAACGTCCGGGCCGGGAGGGACTAATCTGCTGACTGCGGCCGGCCAAGCGAAGGCTTATAACCTGCCGCTGCTGATTATTACAGGTCAGCCTTCGGCCGCGGAATCGGGCAAAGCATTAGGACAGGATTCCAGCAGCTTCGGTACCGACTTGGTCAAGATGTTTGAACCGGTTACGCTGTTCAGTGCCAGAATCGAACGGCCGGACCTCGTCCCCCTTTATGTTCAACATGCTCTAGAGAAAGCCAAAACCGGCGTTAAAGGACCGGTGCACCTTTGCATTCCTTTTGATGTTCTGATGGCGCAGGTCGAGCCGTTCACGATTCATCTGCCCGATCATATTCCTCAGATGATCTCGGCTAATGTGGAAGAAGCCATCCCGCTGCTGAATGCCGCCAAAAGGCCTGTGCTGTTCATCGGCAAAGGCGTGATGGCTGCGGAAGCCTACGATGAAATCCGCATATTGGCCGAACACTGGAACATCCCGGTCATTATGACACCCGGCGGCAAAGGGGCCTTTCCTACAAATCATCCGCTCAGCCTTGGAAATTTTGGGCTTGGAGGTACGATACAGGCAAACGACTACATGAAATCAGGCGTCGATCTGTTAATTGCGGTAGGGACGAAGCTGAGCGATATGACCTTGTCCGGGTTTACGCCCCAAATGATGCCGAAGCAGGTTATTCATTTTGATTATGACGTGACCTTTGTATCCAAAGCGCTTCCGGTTCCAACCTGCGTCATTCTCGGGGACGCCAAGACGAATCTGGCGAGGCTGATTGATCTGGCTGCTGCAGAGGTACAGGTCTATGAAGCGGCCGCGACAGCGGAGCTGGATGTGCCGCCCAAGGAATTGGGGGAGACACACGTTCTCTCTGCGGAAACGGCGATTCTGGCCCTTCGCTCTTCTTTGCCGGACGATGCGATTATATTCGGAGATGACGGCAGTCATACCTTCTACGCGATTCGCCATTATGATATTCGCATCCCGGGCACATTTTATTTCGACGATGTCTTCGGCGCCATGGGTCACGCCATCGGCTACGCCGTCGGAGCCAAAGCGGCTTTGCCGGATCGTACGATCGTGTGCCTGACCGGGGACGGGTGCGCCATGATGCACGGAATGGAAATTGCCACTGCCGTTAACCACCGGCTCCCGGTCGTGTTTGTTGTCATGAATAACGGTAGACTGGACATGGTCGACAAAGGTATGTCCTATAATACCGGACGCAGTGTAGGCGCGGTATACGAAACGCCTCTGGATGCCGCCATGTTCGCCCGTTCCTTAGGGGCAACCGGCATATGCTGCCGAACCGCCCAGGAGATCCGGGATGCCGTAAGAACAGCGCTGCATTCGCATGGTCCTACCGTCATTGAGATCATAGTTGACCCCAATGAAATCCCGCCCATTTTAACCAGACTGTTAACCTTGGAATAACCTTGGCAAGAATCTTTTTACGGTTGAAAGGAGTATGATTATGGCAGACGAAAGGTATGAGCAAGGGTTGGAGGTTTTAAAAGAAATGACGGGGGGAAAGGAGTTCCCTCCGTTAGAAGCGATTCATAGCTTCTATCCGGGATTCGCTGAATTTATCGTCAGCAACGGCTTTGCGGATATTTACAGCCGTCCCGGACTGGATATCAAGCAGCGCGAGCTCATTACCCTGTCTTCGTTGATCACGCAAGGGGCCGTGGATCAGCTCGACTTTCATATTCACGCCGCTCTGAATGTGGGACTCAGTCCTAAGGAAATAGTGGAATTGGTCCTGCACTGCTCGGCATACGCGGGCTTTCCCAAAGCGATAGCCGCATTGGGCGTAGTGATGCGTATTTTCAAAGAAAGAGAAGTTCAAATCTAAAACCTCCCCAAGCAGTGCCTGCGGGAGGCTCGAGCCGGAGGACGCTTGAAGAAGCGTCCTCTTTATTGTTGTCAGGACTGCAGCAAGGGTAACGTAATCGTCATGGTGGTTCCCGCATATTTATCCGAGGTAATGTCAATCGTTCCCCCGTGATTCTCAATAATCCGATAGCTGACCGACAGCCCCAGCCCCAGCCCGTTTTCTTTGGTAGTGAAAAAAGGATTCAGAATTTGGCCAAGCTCGTCCTCATCCAGGCCGATGCCGTTATCCTCGATCCGGATTTTCACATAATTCAAATCGGATTCCAACGAAACCAGAATCATTCCTTTCTCATCAACGGCTTCTAACGCATTCTGCAGGATATTAATCAGCACTTGCTTGATTTGGAGAGGATCGGCATGCAGCATAATGGGGTTGTTCTCGTGGAGAAATTGTGCAGAAACATTCTTGATAATAAATTGGCTTTCCATAAAAAGCAGTGTTTCTTGAACCAGCTCCTGGATGTTGAATAGCTTACGGTCGGGAAAGCTTGGCTTGGCCATCAACACAAACTGGGAAACCAGCTTGTCCAACTGCAGCAGCTCATTGTAAACGATTTCAATATATTTTTTTTCCTTGGTGGCCGGGTTTTCACTGGTTTTGAGTATTTTAATAAAGCCGATTATGGAAGTCAACGGATTGCGGATTTCATGTGCCAGACCGGCAGCCAGCTTGCCGATCACGGAGAACTTCTCCGCCGTGATGACCTGCCGCTCCAACAGGAAGCGCTCCGTGATGTCACGAAACTGGGCGTAGGCGCCGATGACCCTGTTTTTATCGTCGTAGATCGCATAGCTGTCAAACTGGCATACGATGCCTCCGTTTTGAATATTACCAAAGGTTAATTCCACGTTCTCGTAAGATTGGCCGTATTCGAGCACTTTGTACATGTATTTTCCGAACGGTTGTATGTCAAATATAGAGCTTCCGATCAGGTCCTGTTTTTTGCAATTGGCAATTTGCTCGGCAAAGGGATTGCATTCGGAAACTCTTCCGTAAGGATCGGTGATAATGATTCCGTGCCGCATATTTTTAATGAGAATCCGGTTCAACAGATCGAGCTTTTGGTTGTTTCTTGAAAGCAGAAGCTCTCGTTCAATGGAGTCCACGATATTGGAAAGCAGGGCGATAAAAACCGGGTTTTGGTGGTCGATTGTCGTCAGCAGGGATATGGTGCCCGACAAATGATGGCTTCTGGTGAAGTGAAACGGGACGCTGTAGCAAGCCAAATGATGCAAAGCCTCGTGATAATGCTCTTGACCGACCAGAGAAACGGGTGATCGTTCCGTCAAGGCCATATGAACCGAATTGGTTCCCATGGATTCTTCCGTGTACTGGATGCCTTTGACGATTCCAAGGTCGGTTACGGTCTTCTTGATTAATTGATCGCCGTACATCTCCAATATATAACCACTTTCATCCGTAAGGACCAACAAAAGAGGCGTGTTGTTCAGCAGATGCATGATTCGACCGGCAAACAAGCTCATGACGGATAGGAGTTCGTCAAACCTGATCCTTCTGTTTTGCAGCTCGGCCGGCGTCAATTTTCCGGAAGGCTTTGGAATCATGACGGGGTTCAATCCGAAGGTTTGGCATCTTTTTTTGGATGCCGATATACGTTCCGAAAGGTTAATCATAAGTTACCTTGGCTCCTAAATTTTGGAATTCTTTACAGATTGGAATCAACTCTTACATGATATATCAGGGAGTCTAAAAATGTTGTCTATTATTGTCGGCTGTATAACTTTTTTTGCTCCGCACCAAGGTCCATTTTTATGCTGCTAACAGCCTATAAAAGGGAATATCGGCATGCGAAAATGTTACTTGCTTCGGTAATATTTGAACGCTTGCTCCGCCTAGAGGCATGGTACCGTCCTATAAGGCGGTTTTCTTTATGTGGAAAAAATTTGGTGCCGCGGTGAGAAAAGGTTATACTGTAGAGAAAACAACTTTAATGATGGAGGATGCTCTATGGTTCCTACAAAAGAACAGTTGGAGAAGTACGCGGCGCTGGCTGTGCATGTGGGTGTGAACGTGCAGAAAGGGCAGACGCTGGTTGTGAACGCACCGCTTCAAGCGGTCGAACTGGTAAGGCTCATTGCCGTCAAAGCTTATGAAGCCGGAGCCAAACATGTGCATGTAGAGTGGAACGACGAGCAGCTCGCGCATATCAAATATAAGCTGGCTCCTGTGGAGGCTTTTCAGGAATATCCGATGTGGAAGGCTCAGGGATTGACGGAGATGGCGGAGAACGGAGCGGCGTTCCTTTCGATTTATTCACCCAGCCCGGATCTGATGAAGGATGTGGATCCCGACCGGATCTCAGCCGCCACGAAAACGAATGCTTCGGCCTTGAAAACGTACAAAAGTTATATCATGGCGCATAAGGTTGCGTGGTCGCTCATCTCGATCGCTACCGATCAATGGGCGCAAAAGGTATTTCCGGATCTGCCTACGGATGCCGCTGTGGAAGCGTTGTGGAACCGCATATTTGAGGCGACCCGTGTGAATTTGGAGGATCCGATCGAGGCGTGGAAAAAGCACAATGCGCACCTGGCACAAACCGTCGAGCTGTTAAATAACAAACGGTATAAGCAGTTGATCTATGAAGCGCCGGGTACGAGTCTGACCGTCGATCTGCCGGAGAAACATGTATGGCTGGGGGGAGCCAAAGAGAATGCCAAGGGCGTTTGGTTCAACCCCAATATGCCGACGGAGGAAGTGTTTACCATGCCTCATAAGGATGGCGTAAACGGGGTGGTGCGCAGCACTAAGCCGCTGAATTACGCCGGACAAATCATCGACGGATTTTCCCTTACTTTTAAAGACGGCAAGGTCGTGGATTTTTCGGCCAAAACGGGTTACGATGCGCTAAAACGGCTTCTGGACACGGACGACGGAGCAGGCCGTTTGGGTGAAATTGCGCTGGTGCCGCATCAATCGCCCATCTCGAATGCCAATCTGATTTTCTATAATACGTTGTTTGATGAGAATGCCTCCAGCCATTTGGCTTTAGGGCAAGCCTACCAGGTGAATCTTCAAGGAGGCACCGGGATGTCCGAAAAGGAGCTCTCAGACAACGGCGCCAACACCAGCTTAGTCCATGTGGATTTTATGATCGGTTCCGGGGATATGAATGTAGACGGATTGACCCCGGACGGCCGCCGGGAACCCCTGATCCGAAACGGGAATTGGGCGGTGTAGGTTTAGCCCGCCGTTGATCAACCGCAAATGAAAAGGACGAAGCAAAGCCGCATGCGCTTCGCTTTCGTCCTTTGGTTAAGGGATATCCCTTATTACAGGATATGAGCTTGTTTCTTTTTTGATGAATAGCATTTGCGGCAGACCGGCAGATAGCTTTCGTTGCCGCCGATTTGAATTTGTTCGCCTTCGAATACCGGACGCCCGTCCTCAAGGCGCATATTCATGGTTGCCTTCCTGTCGCAGTACCAGCAGACCGTCTTGATCTCCTCAATTTTATCCGCCCACGCGAGCAAATGATAGCTGCCCTCGAACAGCTGGGCCATGAAATCCGCCCGAAGCCCGTAAGCAATTACGGGAATGCCCAGCGTATCGGTAATTTCCGTTAACTGGAGCACCTGCTGCTTGTTCAGAAACTGCGCTTCGTCAATCAGGATGCATTTGGGTCTTTCTTTGGCTGCCAGTGCCACCATGTCGAGTTGATCGTCAATCACAATCCCTTCTTTGCGCATGCCGATGCGGGAAGCTACGGTGCCCACGCCATCGCGGTAATCCACCGCTGGAGTAAAAAGCAGCACTTTCTTTCCCTGTTCCTCGTAATTATGCGCTACACGCAGCACTTCAATCGATTTTCCGCTGTTCATGGTCCCGTATCGAAAATATAGCTTGGCCACGTTGAACGCTCGTCCTCTCCACAAAAAATAACGAAGACTTATCATAGCACAAGATGACAGAGAGGTACAGGGCGACTCATAGAATTGTACGCGGGCATGGACGGGCACTTCGAAACCAATGCGGGGAAGGAAGGTTGGGAGCGGCCCGTGAGGCGGACCGCGATCTGATGGGTTCCACTTGCGATTTTTTTTCAGTACGGAGGCGCCGGCCTGCGCCCGCATGGGCGTTTGACCGGTGGTAAGGGGTTATTTCCGCTTGATGCGTTTGTGAATGCGACAGGAGCATACTTTGCTCAGGAGATAAGGGGTCGATGTCATCGTAACCGCATGGCCAAAGAAGCGCAGCGACTGTACAATCCGCGGTACATCCTGGTTGACCATTCTTTTGAGCAGCTCAATGGCGGCCCGGTATTTTTTGTAATCATAGTCTCCGGTTTTATTGTCGTAAAAAGCATGCGGCAGTTCTTCCGGCGTCAAATAGGCGAACACTCGGCCGTCCACTTCCGCAATAAACGAAAGCGGCGACTCCGCGTATCCCTGCTTTATCCATTCCTCCCGCGTCATTCGATACACCAGAATCGTAAAGATATCTTCGTATAATTTCCCCTTATACTTAAAGCGAAAATGCAGCTCATACTCGGAATCGCGATCCTGTCTTCTTGCACCGACAACGCAGTAATTTCTCCACCATGTGGGAAAACGCAGGGTAAATCCGTATCGGTCGTTACGGTATACGAATTGGTTCGGCTTCCTCACGTCTTACCGATCTCCTTTCGCTCTCTCCTTCCTTATACTTTATTCACAAGAAAGGCTGCTTATGGCTTGAACCAAATGTTTTTGAACTGCACCCAATCCAGAGAATCGAGCGCAATGCCCTGGACGGAGGAGTGGTAGAGCGTTTTGAGCCTTTTAAAATAAAGAAAGCAAAGCATTTGCCTGGCGGTCAAATGAGATTCGATGGCCTGCAGCCATTCAGCGCGCCGCCAAGCGGCCGGCTCCCGGAGAATCTTATCGGTCAATTTGGCGACATGCGCTTTGACGGAGGGCTCGAGATGTCGCTGCATGCTTTTGTATAAATCGATGATCCTCAGTTCCGCATCGTTGTCGAGCATGATGGAAAAAAGCAGCAGATCGGCGTGCAGCCGCTGCTCGCTCTTGAACTCCTGAGCCGTCAGGAGGTTGATTTCCACAGCAAATCCTGCCTCCCGCAGCAGTGCCTGGACATGCAGAGCGTCCCGTTCGTAATTGGTGATTGTGCACAGAGTAAGCGGCTGCCCTGCGTAGCCCGAGCGCTTGACCAGCATCCTCAGCTTTTCAGGAGAGTAAGGAACCGGTTCCGCATCGTGCGGAAGACCGTTCCGGTGCCGGATAAAGCTGTCCCCCGCGAAAATGGCGTCGCCGCCGAGCCTCTCGAGCAGCCTTCCGCGATGAAGGGCGGAACACACGAGGCCGCGCAATTCCGGATCGTTCATCGGTCCTTGTTTCAATAGATTGAAGGTGAGAAAGCGGCACGTTGTACCCTGCTGCTGCACCTGTTCCCACCGATGTTCCGCCTCGTCCGCCAGCCTGTAGTTATGAATGATCTGGAAGCTCTCCAGTGTCCGATCGCGATCCTGCTTCTCCATATCCGGGATATGCCATAGCTCGACCCGGTCCAGATGCGCCCTCCCTTGGAAATAGTTGTGAAAGGCGTCCAGGACGCAAACGGAACCGTCGTAATGTGTAAGCTTAAACGGTCCGGTGCCGACGGGAGCGAGCGCAAAATCCGCTTGCCGCTCCTCGCAAATCTCCGCCGGCAGGATGGAAGCCCGGTTTGTGCCGGCGAACTGAAGGAACAGCTCGTTAGGTTCGGTGAGACGGATGCTGACGGTAACCGGATCCAGCACTTCCGTACCATCGATCTGCTGCTGTATCCAGCTGTAAAGGGAGCCTGCCGCAAGCCGTTTGAGCCGTTCGAATGTATACCGGACATCCTCTGCCGTCAGCTCCCGCCCATGGTGAAACTGCACACCCTTGCGCAGATGAAAGGTCCATACCGTTCTGGACTCGTCCGCTTCCCAAGCGTGCGCCAGGTGTGCCTCTATCGCTCCGGTAAGGCGGTTGTAGCGGACCAATGGGTCGAACAATTGGTGGACCAGATGCGCCTCGGCCGTATAGTGAATCGTGGCCGGATCCAGCGATTGCAGCGGCTGCGCAAGCGGAAAGCGAAGCGTATCCAGCCGCCGGCTGCCCTTGACCTCGCTGCGGTGACCGAAGTAGCTGTTCAGCCAATGATGAAAGCTGTCTTTGAACGTATCGGGTAAGGTCGATACGTTGATTTGCGCCAGTGCGCCCCGCAGATCCTTGCGCTCCACAAGCTCTTTGGCGGCGGAAAGAATCATATCGTCCGCATTCTGAATAAACAAGAGCCGGGAGCGGCGGCCGCGTCCCCGTTCGGCGGTCCAGGTCAGCCACCCCTCATCCTGCATTTTTCTCAGCAGCAGCTGGACGTTGCGATGTGTGCAATCGAGCTGAACCGCCAGCTCGTCCAAGGTAACAAAAAACTCCTGATGTTCGGTGATATGCGGATATTGACGGCGAAGACGGATGTAGTGGCCCGATAATTTCATAACCGGCTTTCCTCCCGTAAAATACAAATCCAATATGATAAAATACGAAATTTTCAATTTAAAAGTTGCGCTTTTTGTTCGTATTTTTCAAGCTACACTATAAAGTAACGACGAAGAACATTTGAAGGAGGAATGATTGATGCAGTCCAATGTGCTGCCGGAAATGGAGTGCTGCCGCAGCGGCGGAGCGGCAATGCCGCTTACCGTAGGGTGGGAGGAACAGATCCTGCGGGAGGTTGAAAGGTCTGTGCAGCAGGCCCAGACGGAGGAACGGCTGCTGCAAGTCTTTGGGAGTATAGCCAAGCTTGCCTATGGCCGCCTGCATGGAATGGGCTGGGTGGAGACGCTTGTACTCGAGGAGGCCGAACTGTTCGTCTATTGGGCGGATAAGCTGCCGGATCACCGAAGCACTTTAGTGATGCTGAAGGACAGGCTTCCTTTTGGAGAAAGGATCAAAAGCCCGTCCGGTGAAGGGACAACAAAGGAAATGCGCAAGCTGATCCTGGACATGCTCCGATATATGCGCCGTCCGCGGGAAGAGGCTGCGATTCATTAAAGATCTAAGGAGGGGCCTTCATATGATCAAGTCTTCGGAGAGACTGCGAAGCGATGTTATGCTGCTGGCTGCCGCTTTCGGCTGCGGAGTGCTGCATCATTATTTATTTTACGCTAAAGCTTGGGGAGTATCGTATCCTTTATTCGTACTGGTGTTCTATCTGTATTTTTATCTCTACGTCCCGAGAACCGAATCGTTCCGATCCAGGCTTTCCGCTGTCTTGCTCGTGCCAGTGCTGTTTCTGTCGTTCACTTATGTATGGTATACGAACGTTCTGTTGCACGTTCTCAACTCCCTCGCCGTACCGCTGCTGATCATCGTACATACCGTGTGGGGCATAAGAGGAGAGCAGCGCAGCACTTCCGTCGTGCTCCTGCTGGAGCAAGTGATCCTTGGGACGTTAAAACGGCTGCCGCAGCCTGTAGTGATCCTGATCCAATCATTGACCGGGCAGATGAAAGCGGATAAGGCTAAAGGGATGCTCAAGGTGATGTTGGGGATCGCTCTGTCCGTTCCGCTGCTGATCGCTGTCATCGGGCTTCTGGCATCGGCCGATTCCGTGTTTGAACGAACCTTAGCCCAGCTACCTGACTTGATGGGGGACCTTTCTGTGGGCTTGCTTCGCTTCGCTTGGATTGCGGCTGTTACCTTCGTTCTCTTTGCCTATGTTCAGGCGGGTAGGGAAGTGAAGCGTTCGGGTCCGATTCCCGTTGAAGCCCAGGATCAAACGGCCTTATGGGAGCCATCCGACTCAGGGTCTGAATCGAACCGCCTGCTTTCCGTCTTACCACAGCTGGATGCGACAGTAGCCGCTACCATTCTGATGCTGCTGAATGCCGTTTATGTATGGTTTGCCGTGTTTCAGTTTTCCTATTTGTTCGGAGGAGGCGCCGCCGCCCTTCCGGAGGGTATCACTTATGCCTCCTATGCGAGAAAAGGCTTTGCCGAGCTGGTTCTGGTCACCCTGATCAATTTCTCCGTGCTGCTAACCGCTCTATACGGCGTAAAGCGTCCCGGCCGGAAGGCATGGCGCTTTCTTCGCATCCTTCTAGCGGTGCTCATCGGCTGTACCGGCGTGGTGCTCAGCTCCGCGTTTTTGCGCCTGACCATGTATGAGGAAGCATACGGTTATACGGTGACCAGGCTGCTGGTACACGCATTTATGATTTTGCTGCTGGTGCTGTTCATTATTGCTCTGCTTAAGCTGTGGAAAGAGAATTTGCCTCTGTTTCAATGGTATACGGCTGCTGTAATCACAGCTTATGTCGTCTTGAATTATATGAACATCGATGCGATGATCGCCTGCAATAACATTCAAAGGTATGAAGTTACAGGGGAGATCGATGCGGCTTATCTCGGCAGTCTAAGCTATGAGGCCGTACCCTATCTGCTAGAGCTGAAACGCCTGCATCCCGAAGTGCAAGGGGTAGATGACGCGTTGGAGCGCTTTCGGGTAAGACTTGAACACCGTCAACCGGAATCGTGGACGGAGTTCAACCTATCCGTCCGGAGGGCTGGCAAGGCGCTGAATGTAACACAGGCGGATTAATCTGGGCCCGTTTTCTCTCACCCGCCATACTTCTTTTTGTAATTTGCGAGGGTCAGTAAGGGCCAAATGAAATTGTAGCTGTGGTAGCGGGTATAAAAATTACCGGGCAGTCCTGCGCCCGTCGGGTATTCGGCAGTCCATCCGGCATTGTCATGCAATACCATTTCAGACAAAGTCAGGATTCCTTTTTGGATGGAATCGGCAGGTACCTGATGGACGGCCACGAGCGCATCAAGCGCCCAAGCCGTTTGCGAAGGGGTGCTGGCATGCAGCGGGACATAGGCTTTCACCTGGTCGCTGCGGCACGATTCGCCCCAGCCGCCATCGGGATTTTGGATCGAGTCCAGCCATTGCACCGCTTTCAGGACAGTGACATGCTGCTTCGGCGCTCTGACGGCCATAAGTCCGGTTATAGCGGCCCATGTCCCGTATATATAGCAGATCCCCCAGCGGCCGTACCAGGAGCCATCCGGCTTCTGATGCCGGATCAGCCAGTCAGCGCCGCGGCGAACGAATGGATGAGCGATATCGAATCCCGCTTCACTGCCCAGATATTCCAGCGTGCGTCCTGTAAGGTCGGCGCTGGACGGATCGATGGCCGCTGCTTCGGCGCCGTCGACGGGCAGAAGCCGGGTAAGAAGGGCAGAGTCCTTGCCCTTCTCGAAAGCGGGCCAGCCGCCGTCCCTGTTTTGCATGGACAGCACCCAGTGCAGGCCGCGATCCCGCGCCTCCCGAAACTGCGGGCCAAAGCGGGCGGGGGTTGCGCGCAAAGCCCTCAGCGCTGCGGTCGTATCATCCACATCCGGTATGATCGTGTTCACATCGGAAAAACCCCAGCCGCCCGGCAGCGGATGATCCAATCCCAGGCTCCAGTCACCGAGCTTTGTGTGCTGGCGGGAGAGCAGGTATGCGTCCGCCCGCGCTATAGCCGGGTGCTCTGCGGAGTAACCGGCTGCCTGCAGAGCGTGGCTGATCAACGCGGTATCCCAAACCGTTGAAGAGGAATTCTGGATATGCTGCTGTCCGTCCGTCTCACCGGCCAACGATTTCAAGCCCTGGAGGGCATTGCGGATGACGGGATGATTAGCATCGTATCGAAGCGCGAGCAAGGCATAGATCATCAAAAAAGTGCTGGAGGCATAGCTGTACAGGGTCCCGTTCGGCTCAATCCGATCCAGCATGTAGGATTCCGCTCGCCGCAAGGCCTGCTGATGAAGCTCTTCGGGGAGCAGTGCGAGCTTCTGGATGCCCGCTTTGATTTGTTCGGCGAAGGGAAACCACCGCGACTCCTGCTCATGCTCTCGCAGCGCCGGATCCGGGTCAGCCGTCAACAGCTCGGACAGGTCGGGCGTTGCCTCGGTTCGTATTACAAATTTGAGGTCGGCGAGGATCAGAACGGGGGCAAGGTGTACCCTAGCATAGCTGGATAAATCATGGAAGCTGATCGGAAGGGAAGAAGGGAGCAGCATCATTTCAATCGGGATTTGGCGGAAACGGGGCCAGGGAACCTGTCCGGTGACAGCCAATATCACTTTGGTAAGCAATCCGCTGACGTTGTGAAGCCCGCCTTTGGCTATAATAAAACGTTTGGCTTTCTGTAGAGCCTCATCCGTTTGATCGACTGTACCTGAGTACAGAAGCGCGTAATAGGCCTCCACCGTAGCCGACAAATGCCCCTCATCGTCGTCATGGTACCATGTCCACGATCCCCCGGGCCTTTGTTTGTCCAGTATCCGGGAAGCCAAACGCCGTATAAGACGCTCGTCGCCGAGCTTTAATAACCTTAAGATAATGATCATATAGGCATCGGTCAATATTCCGCTCTCAAAGCAAAAACGCCATGATCCGTCCGGGGATTGCCGCTCCAGCAATCCCTCTGCCAAACGATTCATGGCGGCTTCAACCGTTCCGGTATTCCGATTCATTCGCCCATCTCCTCTCCCCTATTATTGTATGGGAGAGAACGGGGAATCATTCAAAGTACTTAAGAGCCCGATGCATACTTCGAGAGCGTGTACCCGTGGATCGTTTTCGGAATTTGGTTTAATGATGTCAAGGTAAAATAAGCTCCGGACGGCTTGACGTCTACCTCCACCTGATTATACGCCCACTCCCGCTCCGCAGGCATGAATATGGCGTGAATCCCATTCTTCAGTGCAGGCAGAATATCGGTGCGCAAGGAATTGCCGATCATCCAAGTGTTCCTGCGGTCCAATCCGTATCCCCGGATCAATCCGTTCAGAAATTCGGCATTCTTGTGTCGGGTAATATGAATCCGGTCGCCAAAATAACGGTCAAGACCGGCCTCCGTCACTTTGCGCATCTGAATCGCCGGATCGCCCCCCGTGTACAGGTGGAGAGTGTGCCCGTTTTCCTGGAGCTCATTCAGCGTTTCTTCCATATGGGCGTAGGGCTCAATGCTGTGACTGTAAACGGAAGAGCCAAGTGCAAGTAAACGCCCGATTTCCTCCTGGCTCTTGGGGCGTCCCGTCAACTCCGAGTAATATTCGTAAGTATCCACGAACGACTGGGGAAAATGGTCCGGCGAAAATCCGTTTAACATTACCCGCTCCAGATCGATTTGAGCCTGTTTCCTCTTCAATTCCTCCACGGATAACGGATATCCTTGAAACCAGGTCTTCATCTGATCAGCAAACCGGTCGATCACCGAATCGAAAAATTTATTGCAATAAATGAGCGTATCGTCCATATCAAACAGTATCGTCTGTTTACTCATAAGCTACTCCTACTCTCTCTATTAGCTTTCTAATCATTATAGCATGGCGATAGCGATCGTCACATCCTCCTGCATGGACTCGCACATTTCGCTGTGGCCTTGGAAAACAGCGCCCTGTTCGATAATCAGCGAGGCCGCCTGCACCGTGCCGAGGAGGCGGCCGGTAGAGGTGATGCGAACAATGCCGGCCGCCTGCACCTGACCCTCCAAATGCCCGGCGACAACTACATCGCGGGCCCGAAGCGCGGTGGAGCGGACTTTGCCCTTCTCTCCGACGGCGACTTCTCCTGTCGTTTGAAGCACTCCTTTGAATTCCCCTTCAATACGAATATCCGCCTCTGAGCGCCAAGCGCCTTCGAATACGCTTTCCGCTCCGATTAACGAAACTTCACCGCCCGATTTGCGGGAAGAGCCGCCTTTACTGAATAAACGAATCCGCATAAACGCTTCTCCTTTCTATCATGAAGAGGGCAGGTAAGGCAGCGGGTCGGCGCTCTTATCCCCCATCAGCACCTCATAGTGCAAATGGGGGCCTGTACTGCGTCCTGTCGTCCCCAGCTTGCCAATGGTTTGGCCTTTATCGACAGCTACCCCCTTGCGCACATCGGCGCTGTTTAAATGCATATACCAGGTACGAAGCCCTTGGGTATGCTCTACGATAATATTGTGGCCGTGCAGCTTGTCGTAACCCACGGAATCCACGATACCTTCGGCCGCGGCATATACGGGATCGCCCAGTTGGCCAGCGATATCGATTCCGCGGTGAAAGCTGAGCTTCTTCGTGAACGGGTCTTTCCTGTACCCGTATGGCGAGGTCACAATTCTCGAAAGCGTAGGCCATATGTCGGGCGTGCGCCTCTGGTATTCCAGCTTTGCCTGCAGCAGCTGCTTCGAATGGGAAAAACGGGTATGCAGCTTATCCATCTCCGTTTGCAGCGCTGAATAGGCAGCTCCGGTGGCGCTTGCAAGCTTCCTGATTTCAGCGGTAGATACGGGCCATTCCGGCCCCCCTAGTCCATGGTAGGCGGCAGAGGAATCCGCCCCCGGCTCTGCTGAGGTAACGGCCGCTCCGCCGCTTCCGGCCGCATCGGCCGCGAGCTTTTGCAAATCCTGCTCAAGGCGCTTCATTTCTTCCATTTTGTGATGGATTTCCGCGGCCTGCTTGGAGAGGGCGAAAATGTCATTGTGCAGCTGCTCGATGGCTGCGTTTTTATTCTGCAAATCCTGCTCAAGTGCTATTGTTTTGCCGTGCAGCGCAGCTTTTTGCATATACATGGAAGCGGCGGTATGCAAATGGTGCAGGTAGATCCAACTGGCCGTGACAACCAGGAGCACTACAGCTGCGGTAGTACCCCATAGAGTACCGCGGGACAGCTTGACCCGAATTACGCTTTCATTCGCTTCGGGTATCATAACGAACGTCAGCTTGTTTTGAAACCACTTGAAATTCATAAAGACTCCTTTCAGTTTTTGCTCTTGTCATTGTTTCATACCGTCCGGAGGAATGTAACGGAACGGGCGGCCTTGCATCGGCATGGGGATGGTATCTGGATGACTTTAAGAATCGGGTGCCTCCTTTGCCGAGTATTTAGAAACATAGTTCATCTCCATATGCGAGGTCAGGACCATCCCGATTAAACAGATCCAATAGCCGGTCGCGCAGATCATGCCTGCGAAAGAGTAATCCCGGCTGACGGAAAGACCTAAGATAACAAATCCGAAACAAAGAAAAATCAACAGGTTCCCTATCCGTACCCAGGATTGAAGGGGGATATGAGCCAACCGGTTCTGCATATGCTTGCCCGGGGGGCGATCCCGCTTGTCCTGAGGCTGTCCGGACTTTTGCTGCGCGCTGTCCTTATCCGGGCCGTGACGGTTCTTTTCTGTGCTGCGTATGGGAAAACGTCTCATCCGCAACCAGAGGGCGATCAACAGCACAGGCTGGTAGGCCAGCACAAGGACGGGTGAGCAGTAATTGCCAAAGCTGAACACCTCGGTCGTATTTTTGAAGGCGAGAAGTGTCGTCATGAGCAGAACGAGACTTAGCGGCGAGTTCAGAAGCGTATAATCTCTCTTCTTCAGCAGGCTGGTCACCCCGGTTAAAAAGGCCAGATAAATCAGGATCACCTTGCAGGCCGTCACCGGAAACCAGATGCTTAAGATAAACAAGTCGACCCTGTCGAGAAAGTCCGTAATATGAATTTGCTGCACCAGGCTGTAGCTCGGATAAATCATGTTGCCGGGAAGGTTCGGTCCAAAAACGATCACTTGCAGAAATTGGAAGATCGTCAGCAGCAGAACGGCCATCAGGGTCCCATGTCGAATACTGGACCGGAATTGCTTGATGCTCCACATCGTGTGCATAAAAGCGCCGATGACAAAGACATCGCCGAACCAACCGATGCCCAGAATATTGGAGTACCAAAAACGGATCGCTGGAACCGTCAAAATGGGTTGCAGCAATTCCAGGTCCAGCTCGTTGGACAGCATGAACGGCAGCAGAAGCACCAACAGGAAAAAAATCGGGAAAAACAAATCGTTCACTCTTGCGATCACTTCCACGCTGGTGCGTCCGTAGAACATCAGCAAAATCATAAACAGCAAGACGATAATTTCTTCCGGGGTTTGGGGAAGCAAGATCGTCCCTATAAATTTGCCGGATGACAGCAAATCCCGCATGAGGATCACCCAGAGGTGCACGACAAGCAGCAGGTTAACGACGGTGCCGATGATCCTGCCGAACAGCGCGAAAATGATCTCGAACAAATGCATATTGGGAAACCTCATGCTAAGCTGCACCAATACGTACCCAAACACCAGAACATACAGTGCAGGGAACAAATACGTAAACCAGGCGTCCATATGCGAGGTCCGGATCAGCTCATGCTGAAGGCTGAGCAGACCGCCTCCGGTTAATAATGATCCGAGCAACCAAGCTGCTTGACGTCCATTAATGATTTGTATAGATTTCATTGTCCGGTTCCTTCCTTTGGTTCATCACTGCGGATGAATAATGGAGAAGATCCAAGGCGATACCTTCTCAACCAAATAATGTGTCGGCATCGGCGGTTTGTAGCCCAGCGTTATGGAAACGAAGAGACCCAACGCAACGGCGTAGAGTAAAATATACAACCGCTTCACATCATTGGGCTGCTGCGCCCAGTGTTTGATGTCAAGGAAGATATGGAGAAGCATCAGCAGCGCAAACCCGATCAAAAATTGCGTATTCAATATCCGTTCCCCGCCTTCGTCACATTCTCATAAATCAAACCGGTCTCCGAAAGCGTGTTTTCTATGTGAACATTGAAATCGGCGTCTTTGAACCCTTGCGGCCAGGCTTTCTCGTAGGTTTCTTTCCATAACCGGGGATAAGCGATCCACAAGCGTGTCCCCAAGCTGATGGAGTCCGTTTCTTTATTCGCCATTTTTTTTAACGTTTCTTCAACAGAGCTTTTCATATAGGAGCCAATCCTTTGCTCCAGCTTCTTGATTTTGTTTATTTGACTAAGATCGTAGTAATCGCTGCTTTCAATAACCTTGGATTTCGAGTCAATGTATATGTCATAAGCGAGCTTGCCGCCTGCCAGCTTGGGCTGGATTTTGCTGCGGGGCTCATAGATGCTTGCGGTAATGAGCTTGTTCTTTTCTATAGGAACCGTGATTTTCAATGTAACCGGTTCGTTCTTCAGGAGCGCCAGTCCCAGAGCGGTGCGGCCTTCAAAGATCCCGACCATCTTGTCTTTCCGGAATTGGGCGTAGCCGAGAACCTCGATTTCCTTCGATGGCTTGGGGCCTTTCTCGGATTCTTTTACTCCGACATATACAACCACCGGATCGCTGCCGATGGTACTGAGAGATAAAGCAATATCCTTGATGTTTATATTCATCACCGTTCTTGCTTTCACAAGCTCCCGGATTGCCTCGGATGGAAATCTTTCAAACTGCGGGTTCGCTTGCAGAAGGTCATATGCCTTCCCTTTAGAGACGATTAAAAAAGTGGACATCCGGCTTTCCGCCGTACGTGCCGTAGCGTCAAAAATCTCCCGGATCCCTTTCTTGGCATATTCTTCTCCCACCACCAGCGTTCTGCGGTGAGCAAGGAACATCCGTCTGGACATTCTTTTCTGCAGCTTCGCTTGTGCGCTTCTGATTGTATCTCCGACCGCCGAATCGATGTAGTACGTTGTATTGCCGGCCGTACCTCCTCCTCCCCCGGTAGGACCGCCCATAGACCCGGGGAGCGGCAGAAGCACGCTGTAACGAATCGAGCCGTCTTCTTCCAGATCCACCGCCGTGGTGAGGATAAAAGCCAGGTCGTTGATTTCCGTCCGATCCCAGCAGCCCGTAAGGGAGACCAGGATGAGCATAAGGAGCGGCAGGCGGGTTAGCGCAGGTCTCATTCCTTTTTCACCTCTGAAGACTCATGTTTAATTTTTTTTCCTTTCTGACCGGATTGTTCCATGATTTCCTGTGACAGCGATTCTCCCATTCTTTTTTCATCCTGCAGAGGGATATAAGTCGGCCGTGTCCTCATCAGCCACCAAGGGGATCGGATGATCACGTCCTTCAGGTCGCTCGATGACAACGGGCCAAAGGGCGACAAGTAAGGAATTCCGAAGGATCGCAAGCTTGCCATGTGCCCGATGATGAGCAGGATCGATATCAAGATGCCGTACATTCCGAGCAGCGCGGCGGCAACAATGATCGGAAACCGCAGCATCCGGATGGCGATCGCTCCGTTAAACCGCGGGATCGTGAAAGAGGCGATGCCCGTAAGGGAAACGACGATAACCATTGGAGCGGAAACGATTCCCGCTTCCACTGCGGCTTGACCGACAACCAACGCGCCCAAAATGCTGACGGCAGAGCCGACCGCCTTCGGCAAACGGATGCCCGCTTCCCGCAAAGCCTCGAAGGTGACCTCCATGATGAAGGCTTCAACTACAGCCGGGAAAGGAATCGATTCGCGGGCAGCGGCTACCGAAAGCAGCAGCGTCGTCGGCAGCAAGTCTTGATGGAAAGTGGTGATGGCGACGTATAGGCCAGGGGTGAGCAGGGAGAGCACCATGAAAAAATAGCGCAGCCATCTGATTAGCGTGGCGATCTGAAACCTTTCGTAGTAGTCCTCGCTGGCCTGCATAATTTCCGTGAACACAAAGGGAACGATAAGAACAAACGGTGTGCCGTCCACCATGATGCCTATCCGGCCTTGGAGCAGAGCCGCCGCTACCATGTCCGGTCTTTCCGTGTACTGCACCTGCGGAAACGGAGAATAGGCCGAGTCCTGAATAAACTCCTCGAGATAACCCGTCTCCAGGACGGCGTCAATATTGATTTTCTCCAATCGTCCGATGACCTCTTCTACGATTTTGGGATCTGCAAGGTCTTCTAAATAAGTGATGATTACGCTGGTGTTGCTTTCGCGGCCGATGGTCAAGGGCTTCATTTTGAGGTGCGGCGTTTTCAGCTTGCGGCGAATCATAGAGGTGTTGGTTCGTATATTTTCAACGAAGCCTTCCCTTGGTCCCCGGATAACGGTCTCCGTATCCGGTTCATTGATCGAACGCTTTTCCATGCCCCGAATCCCAAGCATTAAAGCTTTGTTGTTTCGATCGACGATCAGCCCCGTATCCCCGCCCAGCACCGAGAGCAGGAGATCCGCATAATTGTTCGCTTTCTGGATTTGCGAAACGGGGAGCACCGATTCCGATATGTTATCGATAAGCTGCTCTCCGCCCTCCAGAATCATAAGCGTCTTCATCGCTTCATTGACGAGCTCCGTATTGGTTAAACCATCGACAAAGAACAGGATGGCATCCTGGCTTTGCTCCAGCCTAAATTCGCGAATGACAAAATCGGAGCTGTCCTTGAACAGCTCTTTCAAATAATTTTTATTCTCCTCCAGACTAAGGAAAACCGGTACCGAACGGAGCTCGTCGATAAAGCGGTAATTCCGTTTTTGCAGCAGGCTTTCTTCATCTTCCTTTTGTTTCTTGCGGTTGATTCCCGTCATGATCCTGACGACCTCCTTCGCCCACTAGGTCAAATCCAAGCTTTGCCGGAGCATGTTCGGTATATTTTTCTCCAATTGCGAAAAATTATGACAATCTTGATTCATCTTGTTACAATCAGGGGGAATAGGTCCTTGCGCATATGTAAATGATAGACACCAGTTAAAGGGGGAAGGCTAGCGGTGCTGTGGCTCGTTATAGCGTTGTTATTATTCATTCTGCAGATATTGACCATTCTCATCGGAGAGTTCCGGCATCCGCCCAAAGCCATGGCCTGGCTTTTTATTCTGTTTATTATTCCGGTCGTCGGTTGTGTTATGTACTATTTTCTGGCCAAAGAATACAACCGCAGAAGAAAGGTGCGGCGCAGAGGGCTGTCTGCAAGAAGCGATATTCGTCTTGTGGGGTCAAAACTAAAGGCATCGGATCCCGAGTGGGATGACAATCAATTTAAAAACTGGCGGCACGAACAAAGGCTATTCGCCCTGCTCAACAATATTCCCGGTTCACAAGTTACCTACCGCAATGAGATCGAAGTGCTGACGAATGCCAGTGAGGCATACCCTGCCATGCTCGAGGCGATGGAGCAGGCGAAGGATCACATCCATTTTGAATTTTATACGATCCGCGATGACGGAGTGGGGAAGCAATTTCAAGATGTATTGATCCGTAAGGCGCGGGAAGGCGTGAAGGTTCGTTGTATTTTTGACGGGATCGGCAGCTATCAATTGAGCAGCAAGTTTACAGATGAGCTGAAGCAGGCCGGTTGTGAAGTCTATTTTTTTCTGCCCATCATGATCGCTTTTTTCAATCAGCGGATCAATTACCGGAATCATCGTAAAATCGTGGTGGTGGACGGGCTAAAGGGGTTTGTCGGCGGCATCAACATCGGAGATGAATATTTGGGCGGGAATCCGAAGCTCGGTTTTTGGCGGGATACGCATTTGAAGCTGGAGGGCGACGTGGTGTATTCCCTGCAGCATACGTTTTTGGTCGATTGGCTGTTTGTCAGCGGTAACCGCCTTACGGACACCAGCCTGTTTCCCGAACATGAGTGCCGCGGCCGGAAGCCGGCGCAGATCATAGACAGCGGACCTGATGCGCACTGGGATGCAATCCTGGAAATTTACTTCGGAGCCATTACGGCGGCAAAGAAACGACTCTATATAACAACGCCTTATTTTATCCCGGACGCCAGCATCTGCATGGGACTCAAAACGGCGGCAATCAGCGGTGTCGATGTGCGTATTATTTTCCCGCAGAAGTCGGATTCAAGCATTGTAAATTATGCATCCATGTCTTACTTTGAGGAATTGCTGCAGGCGGGAGTCCGGTTTTATGCCTACCAAAAAGGGTTTATTCACGCCAAGGTGATGCTGATCGACAATCTGCTGGGGACCGTTGGAACGGCGAATGTGGACATGCGCAGCTTTTACAGCAATTTTGAACTGAACGCCGTAGTGTACGATAGGGAGACGCTGCATCGGTTGGAAAGTGATTTCCTGCATGATTTGAAGGATTGCCGCGAGATCAAGCTGGAAGCGTTCGAAAAACGGTCCCGATGGCAGAAAATCAAGGAGGTTATGGGGCGCATTTTATCTCCGCTGTATTAAAGCTTCCTGCAGGATATGGATGGTATCCGCGGCCCCTTACGAACACGAATCCCCTCGCTCCGCTGCAGGTCATTCAGGAGTTAACGCGCAAGGTCCGAGGCGGAACCTGTATCCTGAATGTTATTTCCTGATGAACGACAGTACATGATCGAGATTTTGCGGAGGGAGCTGAGCAATCAGGTCTCCTTTTTGCTGCAGGCGTTCGATGATGTTGAGCAGGTGAAAGTCGCGCGGATCGCAGCGCAAAGACACTTCCTCCCAGGTCAGCGGCGTCGATACCGTGGCATCCTTGCGGGCACGGGGCGTATAGGGAGCGGAGAGCGTTTTGCCGTACCAATGCTGCAAATAGTCGATATAAATTAAAGTGCCGCGGTCTTTCTTCAGCCGCTCCACCGTAAACAGCTTCGGGTGCTTTTGTACCGCATAGGAGGCGACGAACTGCCCGATACCACGCAGCTCTTCGAAGGTATACCCGCGGTCAGCCGGAATCGGAACATAAATTTGTACGCCGGTTGCACCGGATGTCTTGGGCACGGACTTGATCTTCATGCCCTCAAGGATCTCTCCGATGATTTCCGCAGCCTCCATGATGCGCGGCTCCGGGTCGACACTCGGGTCGATGTCGATCAACCATTCGACCGGAAGCGTCTCCCCGATCCGATGGAAGGAGGGATGAAACTCCAGACAGGCCAAATTTCCCAACCACAACAGCGTAGGCAGAGAGTCGAGGTGAACGTAATTAATCGACTCAAGCACAGCTGTTTTCACAAAATCGGGCGTGGGCTCCGGCGCATTTTTCTGGTAAAACGATTTATCGTTCCAGCCATGAGGAAACCGGATCGTCGTCAAATAACGGTTTTTGCAGTAAGTCAGCAAGTAGGGTGAAAGCTGGGCCAGCTTCTCCAAATACATCGCTTTGGTGATCCCCTTCTCAGGCCATAACGGCTTATCGGGATTTGTGATCGTCAGTTCATGACCATCAACCCTCAAGGCGCCCTTCGTTTTCTTATGTTTAGTGGTCACAGCCATTGGACAGCTTCACTTCCTTTTCTAAGTGCTATTCATAGCTTTTCGCCGAATGGGGAATCGTATCCCTTGAAGAAAGGCAGGCGGTGACCGGAATGTGTCCGATGAAGCCCGTCATTCCCTTCGAACCGGTGTCCGAAAGCTTAGTGCCTTCAGAGGACCGTTGGATTCACCAGGTCAAATGGGATGGCGTCCGTATGTTGACTTATTACGACGGCCGGCAGTGCCGTTTATTTAACCGCAAATTGAATGAAAGAACGTTCCAATACCCTGAGCTTACGGAAGTACAAAAGTATTGCCGGGCCGATTCCGTTATTCTTGACGGCGAAATTATAGCGCTGGGCAAGGACGGGAAGCCCTCGTTTCATGAGGTCATGAAGCGGGACGGCATCCGCAAGCTGGACAGGGTTCCACAGGCGATGAGGCAGGTGCCCGTTGCTTACATGCTCTTCGATCTGCTGTATTATGACGGCCAATGGGTATTGAACAAGCCGCTCAGCGCCCGGTTGGAGCTGCTGAACCAAACGATTATTCCGGGCCCTGTCATTCAGATTGTTCCTTCGTATGATGACGGAGCAGCTTTATTTCAAATGACGCGGCAGCAGGGCCTGGAGGGAATCGTCAGCAAGGAGCTTCACAGTACGTACAGCATTAACGGGAAAGACAGGCGATGGGTTAAAGTCAAAAATTACGGGGATATCGCAGCGGTCGTCGGGGGCTATACGCTAAACGGAGGCATTGTGAATGCGGTACTTGTCGGAGTCTATACCGCGGAAGGGAAGTTATGGTATATCGGCCATGTCGGAACCGGCAAGCTGAAAAAATCAGAATGGGTCGAGTTAACGGCCAAGCTGAAACCGGCGACCATCCGAGACAAGCCCTTCGACAATGAGCATCCGGAAATGAAAGGGGCTTATTGGGTCGAGCCCAAGCTTGTGGTCAAGCTTCAGTATACGGAATGGCGATGGCAGGAGGGGCGCACCTTGCGGCAGCCTTCCATTCAGGCTTTTATCGATGTGCCTCCTCGGGAATGTGTGTTTGACGGAGTGTTATGACGGCATAGTATTGCCGCTTCGCCCGTTCATGAAGGGGATCAAGCCAATTTGTGCATCAAAAAGGTTACCCGCCGCGTTTGGATTCCGACAGGTAACCTGTATGAATGACCGATCAGGAGCCGACCGTTTCCTTCGCCTTCGTCTTTGCTTTTCCTTTTTTGCCTGCTGCTTTGGGCTTATCCGCCGCTGCAGCCGCAGGATCGGGCGTTACCGGCTTCACTGCTTCCAAGCTGGCCTGAAGCGCCGCCATCAGGTCGATAACGTTGGTTTTACGCTGTTCCGGCGCCACACGGATCTGTTGTCCGGAAATTTTTTGTTCGATGGCCTGCATTACGGCAGCACGATAATCATCCTTATACTTTTCAGGCTCGAATTCCGTCGAGAGCTGGTTTATCAGCATCTTGGCCATTTCGAGCTCTTTGTCGTTCACGTTGATTTGCTCCGGCAGCCCCGGCACCTGATCGACAGAGCGGATTTCATCGGGGTAAAAAATCGTCTCCATCGCAATACAGCGGTCGATGATGCGGATGGCGGCGAGGCTGCTCTTGGAACGAATCGACACCTTGGCGATGCCGATTTTACCCGTTTGTTTCATGGCTTCCAGCAGCAGATTATAGGCCCCGGCGCCGGTTTCATTAGGTGAAAGATAATACGTCTTCTGAAAATAAATAGGGTCAATGTCGGAGAGATCGACAAAATCGAGAATTTTAATTTCCTTCGTCGCTTCGCCCCCTAAACTTTCGAGCTCATCCTTGTCAAAAAGCACGAAGGAACCAGGTTCATATTCATAGCCTCTGACAATCTCAGACCACTCGACCTCACGTTCGCAATGCTGGCATTTGCGCACGAAGTTGAGCGGGGTGCTGCATTCCTTATGAATCATCCGCATAGAGATATCCTTGTCCTCGGTGGCGGAAAACATTTTTACCGGTACGTGGACCAAGCCGAAGCTGATGGCTCCTTTCCAGACTGTATGCATGACGGGTTACCTCCCAGGGCTTACAAAAGCCCTCCTTTTTCCGTTAGTATGCACATCGGAAGCGGGATTCATGAAGTTTTATTCCTCGTTGTATGGAGTTCCGTGCGGTTGGGACATCCTAACAGGAGACGGCGGCGTTCAGGGAAAATGGAGCCGGTCTCATCTTCAGATCAAGGAGGGAACAACGTTGACGGAAGCCAATACGTCAGGCGGGAACAATACTGCGGATACGTCGAATGAAGGCCGGGATACCAGCTTTATGGATATCGACCGCATGATAAACGAAGGCTTGGGAGGCGGTACGGTCAGTATACATAACGGACTGATCGAGGAGAGTACGACCGATACGATGGATTATCCGGAGTCGGTGCTAAACGGCGGTGATGAACAATGAATCTGGCCCGCGCGCAGCAGATTTTGAATGCAGATGAGAAAATCGACGTGGAGCTGAACGGCGTATCCGTATGGATCGATAGCATCGATGCGGAGGAGAAAACCGCCAAGGTTCACGCGGAGCACCAACCGGCCGATACCCGTGTGGTTCCGGTTGAGGAACTTGAGGAAGTAAAGTAAAGCAAAGCAAGAGCTTTCCCTGAGCGTCTGCCGCCATTTCGGGGGCAGGAAGGCAAAGGGGAAGCTTTTTTGTTGCTACAAAAAGGCGGTAGGGCTATAATAGTGGTCAAAACATTAGCGGAGGCGGATAGCATTGAGCTCGATCGAGGAATTTGCCTTGATTCGGCTGCTGACCGGCGGCAAGCAATCGACTGCTTTTCAAAAGTCAAAGGGCGTGGAAACGGGAATCGGAGACGATGCGGCCGTTGTGCATGTCCCGCATGGAAGCCGTTTGATACTGACTTGCGATACGATGACGGAAGAAATCCATTTTAAGCGTGTGACCATGCGGGATACGGACGTCGGATACAAGGCTATGGCATCGTCCGTAAGCGATATTGCCGCCATGGGCGGGACGCCGCGGTTTGCGCTGGTCGCACTCAGCCTTCCGAGGGATGCGCCGGTAGAGCGGGTTCGCGCGATGTACGAGGGATTGTATGACTGCGCCTCCCGCTATGGCGTTGCGATCGTAGGCGGCGATACGACGGCAAGCGCCGGAGGCATTACCTTGACGGTTACGGTTATCGGTGAAACCGAAGCGGACAAAGCGCTGCTGCGTTCTGCGGCGCGGTCGGGCGACGTTGTCTTTGCCACCGGGCTATTGGGCCGCTCCGCGGCGGGATTGGAGTACCTGCTCGGGCTTGCGCAGCCATCGGATGTTTGGGATACTGTACCCGAGATGGAAATGTACCGGCCGCTGATACAAGCGCACTGCCGGCCAGAGCCCCAGGTGCAAGCCGGAGAGCTGCTTCGTCAGTCGGGGTTTCGTCATGCGCTGAATGACGTGAGCGACGGGCTTGCCAGCGAAGCCTGGGAGATTGCCGAAGCTTCCGGGGTCGGTATCGATCTGAATGAGGATCAAATCCCAGTGGCGGAGGAGCTGCTTTCGTATGCCGCGCGGGTAAACAGGGATCCGTTAGATTATATCCTGTACGGCGGAGAAGACTATCAATTGGTTGGAACGGTGCCTGCCGAGCATGCCATGGAGCTGCAGGCCGCTTTTAAGACGGCGGGGCTCCCGCTTTATCTGATTGGCTGTGTGAATGCCGAGCATCAAGGCGTTCGGCTTGTGCGAAGCAGCGGCGGTGCGCTGCCCCTCGGCAAGCGGGGTTACAATCATTTTGGCAGTTAAAAAGACGGAGGAATGGAAGAATGCCCTTATATGAATACAGGTCACGCAGTGTGGGGGACACGTCTCGGCTGGCAGAACGCTTAGCCTCGTTGTTTATTCCCGGCACCGTGCTGACGCTGGACGGGGAACTGGGCGCCGGTAAAACCACGTTCTCCCAGTCGGTTGCGAAGGCGATCGGGGTGAAGGAGATCGTAAACAGCCCTACCTTTACGATCATCAAAGAATATGAAGGAGAACGGTTTCCTTTTTACCATATGGATGTGTACCGCTTATCTGCCGAAGAGGCGGACGAACTTGGATTGGACGAATATTTTTACGGTCAGGGCGTGACTTTGATTGAATGGGCGTCCATTATCGAGGACCTGCTGCCGCCCGAGCGGCTGGCTGTGCGGATCGAGCATGATGGTGAGCAAGGACGGCGCTTCCAATTGATTCCCTATGGCGAACCTTACGAAGAATGGTGCCTGAAACTGAAGGAGAACGGATACTTATGATAACTGGAACGGGAACGGATCAAACCGGCCGGCACGGCGGCCTGATGCTTTCCGTGGATACGTCAACGGCATCCATGACGATTGCGCTCACCCGGGAAGACAAGCTGCTGGGAGAGATGACGTCGAAAGCGGAAAGAAACCATTCGCTGCACCTGATTCCCGCGATGAAGCGTCTTATGACGGAGGTGGACGTCAAGCCGGCGGAGCTTAACGGGTTTGCCATAGGCGTCGGCCCCGGATCGTATACGGGAGTACGTATAGGAGTAACGGCAGCAAAGACGTTTGCATGGACGCATAAACTGTCGCTGTTTGGCGTATCCACATTGGAAGCCATGGCGCTCGGAGGGGCGGAAACGGCTGTGACCGGAGCATCGTTTGGTATGACCGGGGAAATGTCGGAAGTCCGTGACGGTGAATTAGGCGCACTGGACCGCGTTCTGAAAGAGACGGAGAGAGCTCGCGAAACAGTATGGCTCATTCCTCTCATTGATGCGCGCAGGGGTCAGGCATTCACGGCTTTATACGAGGCAGGTGCCTCCGGCTGGAAGTGTGCCGTCCCGGACGGCATCCGGCTTATGGCCGCCTGGACGGAGGAATTGGCATTGCATGCCGCTAAACACCAACCGGACCGGATCGTCTTTACCGGTGAGCTTGAGCAGCATTCGGAGCCGATTCGATCCTTTGCATCCCGCTGTGCCGGGCGTGTGGAGGAAATGGTTCACGGCGTGAGGGCCCGCCATGTCGCAGAGCTCGGCCGTATTCGATGGAAGCGGGGGGAAACCGAGGATGTTCACGGGTTGGTTCCGAATTATACGCAGCTGGCGGAGGCCGAAGCCAAGCTTCTCGCTCAACGATCATAGAGGAGGACGGTCCGCTATGGAACGTAAACAGGAAACGGAAGCGATTCCTGACAGTGATGTGCAATTCAGAGCGATGCGACGAGAGGACATACCTGTCATCTGTGAGATCGAGCGGGAGTCGTTTACTACGCCCTGGACCGCCGGGGCTTTTGAGAATGAGCTGTCAAACAATCAGTTCGCCCAATATATTGTGATTGAGCATGACGGCGAGATCGCCGGTTACGGCGGAATGTGGCTTATTATGGAAGAAGCGCATGTCACCAATATAGCGATCCGGGCAAAATACCGGGGTCGCAAGCTGGGAGAACGATTGCTGACGGAAATGCAGCGCACCGCCAGCTTTTATGGGGCGGTACGGATGACGCTTGAGGTGCGCCCATCCAACAAGATTGCCCAGCGGCTGTACGAGAAAAAGGGATTTCGGTCTGTAGGCGTTCGCCGGGGATATTATACGGATAATAAAGAAGATGCCATCATCATGTGGGCAGATCTTCCAAAACGAACCGTATAAGCAAATAACGGCAGAGCAATTTCGCTTCTGCGAAGCCAATGAAGTAAAGAAGTATGAGAATTGCGATCCTGAGATTTTAACATTCAGGAACACTGAGCAATTTCGTTTCTGCAAAACCAATGAAGTTAAGGAAGTATGAGAATTGCGATCCTGAGATTTTAACATTCAGGAACAGGAAGCAGGTTTGCATATATGAATAGAGATCATATGATAAGCCATGGGAATGAAGGCGATTCGGCGCCCGTTTATATTCTTGCGGTGGAGACGAGCTGCGACGAAACGTCTGCAGCGGTAGTCCGTGACGGACGGGAAATTCTTTCTAACGTGGTTTCAAGTCAGGTGGAGACTCATAAAAGATTCGGCGGTGTTGTTCCGGAGGTAGCTTCACGGAAGCATGTGGAATCGATCACGTGGATTCTGGAAGAGGCGCTGACGCAGGCCGGGGTGCAGCCGCAGCAGTTGGCGGCCGTTGCCGTTACCCAGGGCCCGGGCTTGGTCGGTTCGCTGCTGGTTGGCGTGGTGGCCGCAAAAGCATTCGCTTGTGCCCTCGACCTGCCTCTTATTGGCGTACACCACATTGCCGGCCATATTTATGCCAACGAGCTGGTGCACAAGTTGGAATATCCTTTTATGGCTCTTGTGGTGTCGGGAGGACATACAGAGCTGGTGCATGTGGAATCCGAGGGGAGCTTCCGCATCATCGGTCAAACCAGAGACGATGCCGTTGGTGAAGCCTATGACAAAGTCGGACGGGCACTCAAGCTGCCGTATCCCGGCGGTCCTCATATTGATCGTCTGGCGCATGAGGCGACGGAAGCGGTGACGCTTCCCCGCGCATGGCTTGAGCCGGATTCTTACGACTTCAGCTTCAGCGGGCTGAAGTCGGCTGTGTTGGCTGTGTTGAATCAGGCCAACATGAAAGGGCAGCCTTTGGCCCCGGAGGCCGTGGCGCGAGGATTCCAGGACTCAGTCATCGACGTCCTGGTGGAAAAGGCCATTCGCGCCGTAAGGAAGTTTGGCGCAAAGCAGCTGCTGCTTGCGGGCGGGGTAGCCGCCAACAAGGGTCTGAGAACGGCGCTCGAAACGCGCTGTAGGCATGAAGGCGTACCTTTGCTCGCGCCGCCGCTTAGCTTGTGCACCGACAATGCGGCGATGATCGGCGCCGCCGCGTTCTTGAAATACCGCCGCGGCCAGTTTGCGGCGCTTGATATGAAAGCTGAACCGCAGTTAAAACTCGAGGCCTGGTCGGTATAGACCGGAATAATCATGGAGCAGGTTGAATCGGACTGCTCCATGGAAAATTTTCAACAAATAAAACAGTTGCTTTCTATTTTCATTTTTGATATATTACTCTTTGTCGCTTCTGAGGCAGGCATTGAAACAGATTCAACTTGAAACTTGAATATGAAGGTTGGAAAAAATGCTTGCATGCTGAGGAGAAATGTGATAATATATAAGAGTTGTTTCCGGAGGTCAATTGAGATTGATCGGCTTTATCGGAAACTTTTAAGAGAATGAAATTGCCCTTTGAAAACTGAACAACGAGTGAGTGTAAAGATAGAGAATCGAAAGATTCTCACCAGTAGTAGATAATGAGCTAATCAGCTTTTCTTTATTGGAGAGTTTGATCCTGGCTCAGGACGAACGCTGGCGGCGTGCCTAATACATGCAAGTCGAGCGCTGGGGGTGCACCCTTAGGGGAGACCTCCTGGAGCGGCGGACGGGTGAGTAACACGTAGGCAACCTGCCTGTAAGACCGGGATAACTACCGGAAACGGTAGCTAAGACCGGATAGGTGGTTT
>NZ_FNDY01000041.1 GCF_900099895.1 Paenibacillus naphthalenovorans | reverse complement strand
AGTCGTCCAAGTCACTTGAACGGGCGGCTGCCCAAATTAACAAAGTGACATTTTTACAGATGAGTTATGGTGACATTTTCACAGCATATTGACAGTGTAATGATTTCGACCAGACCATCCTCTTCAATCGGCTGGTTTACATCGACCAGCTTGCCATTGATTTTTCCTGCCACGGCTTCTTTCTTCAATCTTGCACTGACGGACTCCGCCACTTGCTCAATAGTTGTGCGCGTTCGTATTCCCGAATGGCTCCATCGGGTAGTGTCACTTTTATTGCCATTAGAAACCCTCCGTCATCCATTTGATCTTTATTTTGAACGCAAAAAAGCGCACTTGTCCGAAAGGGACGAGTGCGCTCGTGGTTCCACCCTAATTTGACTCGCAAAGAAGCGAGTCCTCATTCGTTTCTATAACGGGAATACCCGGCGAAGTTTACTCTCAAGGATGTTAACCCTGATTTCCATATCGCAGCTACAAGGTGGTAAATCCTTAGGATCACCGAAGAGGCTTTCAGCCGATGACCTCTCTCTCTCTGGTCGGATCTCGTTAAGAATTCTTGCCCTTGATTACAGCTTTTATTTTTCACATATAATATCGCTTCGAGTTTATCATGTCAAGCCAACACGATTCATTTGCAAAAATAATAACAGGAGCAGCTCACTTTCATGCTGATCCATCGGATGACAAGGATTTGTTAGAACATACGTTTCTCTCTACTGGATTTATCGTGCCCTCCTCTACACGGTCCGCCTCATACTCGCTCCCAAATTGCCGCGATGCCTTGCCCCCCGCCAATACAAAGGGATGATACGCCAAATTTCTTGTTTCTGCGCCGCAGCTCGTACACAAGTGACAATGTAATTCTCGCACCGCTTGCCCCAAGCGGATGCCCTATCGCGATGGCCCCTCCGTTCACGTTGCCGAGCTCCGGATCGAAGTCAAGCTCCTTCTGGCACGATAAGTATTGAGCGGCAAAGGCTTCATTGATTTCGATCAGATCCAGAGACTGTATAGACATGCCTGCACGCTTAAGTGCTTGCCGAATCGCTTCTACCGGGCCAATGCCCATGATTTTCGGCTCTACGCCGACAATTCCCCATGAAACTAATCGAGCGATGGGTTTCAGGTTGCTTCTTTTGATGCCATCCTCCGATGCGATGACCGTCATGGCTGCACCATCGTTGATACCGCTTGCGTTGCCGGCTGTGACGACCCCGTCCTTCGTAAAACGAGCAGGCAGCTTTGCCAGCGCCTCCATGGTCGTTTTCCGTGGATGCCCATCCTGATTCACCACCGTATCGCCTTTACGAGATTTTATGATAACCGGTACAATTTCCTCCGCAAAAACACCCTTCTCGATGGCCGTTAACGCTCTCTCATGACTGCGGAGGGCAAAGGCGTCAACTTCTTCTCTGGTGAATCCATATTTGACGGCAAGATTTTCTGCTGTCATCGCCATCGTACAATCGCCATAAGGATCGTAAAGCGCCTCCCACAGATAATCCTCCATCGTTGATTTCCCCAGCGGAATGCCCCACCGGGCGCCTCGAACAACATGCGGCACCTGACTCATATTTTCCGCTCCGCCGGCTAATGCCAAGTCGGATTCACCAAGCATGATCGATTGCGCCGCATTCACGATCGCCTGCAAGCCCGAGCCGCATAGGCGATTGACTGTCAGGCCCGGCACGTGCTTGGGCACGCCCGATTTTAATCCAGCGTGCCGGCCCATATAAATCGCATCCGTACTCGATTGAATGACGTTCCCGAGGACGACCTGGTCGATCTCTTCAGGAGCCACATTCGCCCTTTCCATCGCTTTCTTAGCGCTTTCCACTGCAAGTTCTATAGCAGAGACATCCTTAAAGGTGCCTCCAAAATCCCCGAAGGCGGTGCGCGCCCCGTCTATCAAATACACCTCGCGGTTCACCATGCCTTTCCTCCTCCGATATGGAATTTCCCCTGCAGTACGCAGGGAATGCGTTTCGCGTATTTCGCCACTCCGCCATCAACAGCATAATCCAGTAATAAAAGCTGCATCGTCGATTGTGATTAAGAAGGCCGACCAACGAGATCGTTCGGTGTCGCGACCTTCTTAATCACTTGCGAAGCTGTTATTGCGAAGAAACTTTTGGGCGCTCGACAAGCTTCCGTTTCATCCCGCCCTGCGCAGCCAATGCACCTTTTTCCACCCATTCGATATGGGCTCGGAACACTAGCTTCTGGCGGATCGCGAGCTCTATGTCGAGTTTTAATGCTTCCAATTCTCCCGCATCGGGTTCGTACTCTACCTGAATTCGTACAGGAGGCTGTACGTTCGGGCCTGCTCCGTCCGCAAATATCCGTATTTCCCCAGTGGTCCTCGGCCTGAAGGAAGAAACGACATCCGCTACGGCGGACGGATATACATTTACACCTTGTACAATCAGCATGTCGTCCGCCCGGCCTACGCAGCTAATCCGTATGCCTGTTCTACCGCAATCACACGTTCCGTCGCCCACCACTTCCACAAGATCTCCAATCTTAAACCGGATCAACGGAGTACACTCACGATGAATAGCTGTATACAGCAGTTCACCGACTACACCCTTTTTCGCCTCGATCACCTCTCCAGTGAGCGGATCGAGCAGCTCCGGAATGATATAGCCTTGACCGAAGAAATGCATGCCGTCTTGGCATTCACATTCGCTCCAAATGACAGTACAAAAGTCTGCCGTTCCCATGCAGTCGTATACTTTCGCGCCCCACGTTTCTTGAATTTGGCGTCGGACGTCGGGCAAGCCGGCACCCGGCTCCCCGCCCAAACCAATGTTCTTGAGCCCTATGGATCGAGGATCCAGACCGAGCTCATCTTGGGCAAGCCGAGCCAAATAAGTAATAAACGAAGGGGTGGAGATCGCGAAGTCGGCGCCTGTGATTTGCAGCACGCTCAGCGTTCGCGCCGGTTCGTTGTTTCCGCTCGGAAGCACCGCCGCCCCGAGATGCTGCAAGCCTTCATAAAAGCTTAAGCCTGCGATCCACCAACCGAACGTCAACGGCACCCAAGCCCGGTGCTCGGGCCGGCAGCCCATCGCCCACATGCAGCGGGCGACCAGATCCCGCCACATCTCCCGGTCTCGCGCCGACGCTCCAACAAGCGTAGGCTTCCCTGTAGTGCCCGAGCTCGCGTGAATGCGTCCGATTTGTTTCCAGTCGACGCACGCATGACCGCCAAGCGGAGGATACAATTCCTGACTCATTCGAACCTCTTGTTTCGTCGTAACGGGAAGCTTAGCAAGATCGGAAAGCTTGAACGTTTCTGCATCGATTCCCTTGAACTTCTCTTGGTACATCGGCGAATGTTTCAACACCCAAGAAAGCTGCTGGCGCAATCTGCTCTCCTCCAGTGAATGAAGCGAACCCGGTACGCTTGTTTCCAGATCTGGGGCCCAATAGATCCGATCCATCGGATCACACCTCCTTGATTATGGATTAATCAGCATTTTCCATTGGTCGACGCGGCTTTGAAATTCACGTGCCGTTACTCGCCCGAACCAATCCGATTCACTTGTAAAGAGCAGACAACCAGGTTCCTGGGCAAATGCGCGCAGCGCAGCCGCCTTATCCGGTGTTAACGGATCGTTACCTACTATGGCCCCGTACGTGCCCACGGATTTCAGCGCATCCGAAAACTTCGGAGAATGGATCGGGTCGATGCAAGGGATGACGCCCCTGTCCGCATCAAGCACCGTATCGAGCCAAAGATCGGCGGAACCGGCCAGATGCAGCGCGGGAATGGATTGATAAAATCGAATCGTCCCCCAGATCGGCGCCGTTACAGCGAGGTATTCGTCGGTATCCTGCGGAGGGTGCTCGCCAGCCTCTGCCAGCCAAATCAAATCTGCGCCGCTTTCGCACACCACGCGAGCCATGCGAAGCACAGCATCTGCAGCCTTGTCCAGCGCGACACCCCCGGCGTCCGAAATCCGCCGCGGCCCTTGAAGTGCCACGGCCACCGCCGCTTTGTCTCCGAGCATCTGCTTCAACCGCTTGACCGTCTCTACCAGCACAGGCATCCGCCCCCCAGAGGCGAGGGCGGGATCGCCCTTGAACGGATAGGAGTTCGGACGAGGTGGATATACCGACCAATCCAGTTGCGCCCCGAACGCTTCCCACTCGATGTTCGATCCTGATTCCACAACGACCACGTCCAGCCCCAGCGCCCGCTGCAAATCGCGCAGCGTATTAGCCATCTTGGTCGAATTGCTCAAAAATTCCCTGGGCGAGAGACCCGCCATTTCGCCGGCCGCAGCGCAGACGAGCGGGGCGAGGAGCTTCCGCCCCGCCCGTCCGCCCGTCAATACGGTATTCAACAATTCTTTAGGAGAGGACATGAGTCAAGTGCCTCCTTCTTACATTCTCATCATCATGTCGGTCGATTGACCTTCCGGCCAGGAGCCGAAAGAGTGCAAGATTTCTTCCGCAGGCTTTAACTTTTCCCATTCCTTAATGAATGCAGAGTACGGTTTGCCGCGGCCTCGGCGAGCGGCTCTCTCCTCGTTCCGGAGACGGTTGGTCGCTTCCACGTCGACCTTATGCGCCCTTTCATCAAAGATGACCTTATACATTTCGGCGGCTGTTTCATTCGTGATAATTTGGTTGATGACGTCTTCTCCGACCGATTCCGGATCGGCTTCAAGCGGATCTCCGTAGCCGGCGCCGCCTGCGGAGAAGCCGTATGCCATCACGTCGCCTTCGTTATAGGGGCGAGCGGATCGGCCGAAGAACTCAATCTCCCAGCTGCCTTCAATCCAACGCTCCGTCAGTGTTTCTTTCACTTCCAGACGATGACTCGTTCCTTCCTTCATCTTCTGCACGACATCCGCATTATGGATGCCGATGCCCGGTACTGTGCAAGGCGCATACCCGCCGAACAAACCTTGCGGCGTCTGTACCTTCGAGTTGTCGGCAATTGCCATAAAGAATACTTGCGGGACTTGGTGCGCAACCCACATCTGAGCGGTGCCGACGCCACCGCGGTTTTTGCCATGGCCGCAAGAATCTTTCCAGTGCTGCGAGAGCGGAATGAGCAGCGGGAATTCGTTCTCCATGAGCTCTACGTTCGGAGCGCGGCCGAAAGGGCACCACGGGAACCCGAACGCATTCATCCCTTTGAGCGCGGGGCGACCGCCCTGGCCCTCCGTGTTGATCGAGTAGGCAATCATGTCCGCGAACGGCAAGCCCCATTGTGACAAGCCGGCGATCACCATCGCGTTGCCGGCATTAGAGGACGAGGCTACAACCTTGTCGGCATCCTGCGTGCAGAACATCATCTTGGCGAACGCATTCGCGCTGGCGGACATGACGCCCGTACAGATCATGACCGCATTGGAGGTCGCCGCCTTCGGATCCGGATTCAGAATGGTTCCTTTCGGAATGCGAAACTCGATCGGCTCAAACGTGGCGCTCGAGATCGGCAAATCATAGAACACGTAGGAATAAATGTAGTTGGCCACGTGACCGACAACAGCCTGCACATGAGCATGATAGCTTGAATAGTTTTCCGGCGACGTCCCCGTGAAATCGTAGATCAGTTTGTCGCCTTTCTTCTCAAGCGTCAGTGACGCATTGCGGATTAAGCCGTGCTTTACCCCTACCGCGTCGGAGAACGTAACGCAGCGGAATTTGCCGTCCGGCCAGGATGCCAAACGTTTTGTCGCGCCTTCCTTAGCCACCTCAAGCATTTTTCTCAGCAGGCCAACGACGAATTCAGTGCCTTCACGGTCCGCAAGCTCGATCAGGCGCGTTCGTACCCGGTCCGCAGACGTCGCCCGCGCCTTCAAATCTGTCACCATCATCTGCGGCGCGCGAATGCCGTATGCCGTGAACACTTCAATCCAGTCCTCCCGAAGCTCGTGATTCTCTCCGATCTTCACAGGCGGGAGACCAAGCCCTTCTTCGAACCTCGAGGTTGCGGATACAGGCATTCCCCCCGGCTCAATCGCTCCGGTCTCGGTCATATGGCTCGCCGCTCCGGTCCAAGCGATCAGCTTGCCGTTGTGGAACACAGGCGTGATACAAACCATGTCCGGGTTATGGATACCGCCATAGAGCGCGTCGTTTGCAAACCAGACGTCGCCGTCGTTGATACCCGGGTTTTTACTGTAATTCTTAATGATGTATTTGATAATAATCGGCTGAATGATGGCGTGAAGATAAGTGCCCGCCGCGGAGTTGACCAAATCTCCGTTCGCGGTAAAGATCGCTAGCATAACGTCGCCGGACACCCCCATGTTCGAACGCGAGGAACGCTGGAATACCTCTAACGCTTCATCTACGATATCGTTCGTCCGCTGATAGCCGATTTCGTAATCCCCTGGAGAGAGTGTCTCCATCGCCGCAATTTCTTCGGGCGTAGCTGGCTCCATTTTAATCATGGTCAGTTTCTGTTCCGGTGTAGGCATTGGCATATCGACTTGCCTCCTTATCCTTGATTCGCTGCCGTACCTGAGAGGGCCGGCACACGTTCTTCATCCCGTTCCATGATGCCAAGTCCGTAGGGGTCAACGCTGTACTTAAGCCCCGGCGGAACGACGACAGTCGTATATTCGGACTCAATAACGGCCGGTCCGTTCACGATGTGACCCGGCTGCAGCTTCATCTGATCGTACACCGGCGATTCCGCATGATCCGTCAGCTCCGGCCAGTACATCGACCGATGCTCTTTCAACGCGATCTCCTTGCCCACCGTTGCCGGAGGAAGTACCGGAAGATGGAACGGCTGGGACGGTACGGCTGCCTTCAATACGAACGATTCGATGTATACGCCGCCCGACAGGTTGATGACATGCGGACTGAACGCTTCGCTGAATTCTTTTTCAAACTGCTTATAAAACCTCCAGAGATCCTCGTCATTCGTAATATGGAGACCTGGCGTCGAGGTACGCTTTGAGTTGATTTGTCCGCCGTAGAGCATATCCAGCTCCAGCGTGAAGACAGCCTTGTTCGTATCGAGCCCTTCCGCGTCAAGCTCCTTCTTCGCCTGCTCGAGCAAAGAGTTCACCGTCGTATTGAATTCTTCAAAGTCAAGCGCCGGCTGCTCCGTCATCGGAGCGATGAACGGCATCTTTCTCGACGTCTCATACACGTGCATCGTGTCCATGATCGATGAACCGAATGCGCAGAATACAGGTGAGTATGGGAAAATGACGACCTTCGGAATCTCATCCTTATATCCCGCCGCATGCGTTGCGCCGCCGCCTCCCATCGCAAAGATCGCGAAGTCGTCCGGGCGATAGCCCCGCAGTACCACCTCTTTGCGGATGGCGGAAGCCATCTTCTCGTCAACGAGCCTCCGGATTAAGGAAGCGGCTTCCATGACGGAAAGACCTAGCGGTTCCGCTATCTTCTTGCGAATCGCACGTTCCGCAGTTGCCTTATTCAGCTTCATTCGGCCGCCGAAATAATAATCCGGATTCAGGTAGCCGAGCACCAGATCCGCATCGGTCACCGTTGGTTCGGTGCCCCCGAGGTTATAGCAAACAGGTCCAGGGTATGAACCTGCAGACTGCGGTCCCACTTCCAGACGGTTGCCCAGCTGCTGATTGATCCATGCGATCGAACCGCCGCCTGCGCCGATCGAAATCGACTGCAGCATGTTCGCGCTCACCATCCAGCGATCGACGACCGGATTAAACTCATAGTTTCGAACGCTGGATTCCATCACGAGTCCGATGTCGAAGCTTGTGCCGCCAACATCGGCCGTGACCGCGTTTTTGATCCCAATTTTGTCCGCAACGAACTGCGCCCCAACAAGGCCGGATACCGGACCGCCGTTGTATGTCTTGCTCGCCGTCGTCTTGAAGACGTCCGCGCAGCCGCCGGTATTATGCACCATCATGAACGGCCCGCGGTACCCTTTCTCGCGCAATTTATCCCAAGTACCGGACAGCTCGATCTGCATGGAACGCTGCAGGTAGGCGTCGAGTATCGCGGTATTTGTTCGCTCATATTCGCCTAATCGGCTCACGACCCCGTGTGACAAAATGACCGGTAAGTAACCAACGTGGTACTCTCGGTACTCCTCCCGAATGATTTCCTTGATCCGCTTCTCGTGCGACGGGTTGACAAACGACCACAGCAGCGATACGACGAAGGCACGGGCCCCCCGATCGACGAGCGTCCGAACCTTGCGGCGGACGTCGTCTTCATCCAGCGGTCGGATGACCTTGCCCTTTGCATCGATCCGCTCCTTCACCCCGACGATCATCTCACGATCGACGATCGGCTGCGGCTTCTGTTGAATCGGCAGGTTACGCCTTTCCGCTAGGCGCGTGCCGTCGATCCACTGTGCGCCGCGTCCGATGTGAACCGCATCCTCATGACCTTCGGTCGTAATTAAACCAAGACGCGGACCCTTTCGCTCAATGAGACGATTCATGGCAACGGTCGTCGAATACCGAACGATATCGAAATTCGGGAGAATTTGATCTGCTGTCTTATCAAAGTGCTTCGCCCCTTCTTCAATCGCCTGAATAAAGCAAACCGATAGATCATAGGGAGTCGTCGGCACTTTGCGGAAAATTTGCGTACCGTCATAGGTCATGACCATATCGGTAAACGTACCGCCTACGTCTACGTCAATCGTATTGCGAGCTGCGTTTGGATTCGTCATATCCTGCTCACCAGCCTTTTATCGTGGATTTCCAATTCACCTTTCTGAAGACGCTGCTTCAAGCTGTCGATATCGATCTCGATATCGTGGGTGATCGGGTGCCCCGGAGGTAAATATTCCGTCTCAACCTGTGTACCGCAGCCCGGACAATAAAACTCCAATATGCGCATCCAGTTCGGATCCGGAGAGAACGTATACTCTCCCTCGATAACCTCCTTGTGTACCTCCCTTGGATCACGGTTATACACCAGCAGACCTTCCTTGTAATTTTTGCGGGCAGAGATCAGAGCGTGCTCGCATCGATTGCAGTGCCACATCTCTGATTCGAGATCGATATCCAAGTATTCGGTAATGATCAATCGCTTCATGACTTACGCGCCTCCTTTGGTGAACACGGCGTTGCCGTATCCGTCAATCTGGACACCCCAGCCCGGGATGACCATGCAAGAAACGGTTTCGGACTCTAAACAAGCCGGACCTGTGAACGAACTTCCCCTCTGCAGCTGCTCCCAATCGTAAATCGGCGCATGATCGGCCTGCTTCGGCCACAGCATGGTGCGGCGCTGGTCCGTTTTCGCTCGCTGCGAGCTTATATCCACGTGCGGCAGCTCAAACTTCGATACCGGGGACAACCCTTTGACCGAGACACGTTCGAGCGTCGAGCCCGAACGGCTTTCAGCGATTTCTTGGAACCCTCCGTTTAACGCTTTCTCGATGGGGAGCTGAATGACCTCCGATTCGTCACTGTTCTTTGCAATGATGAATTCCACGCTCAATTCCGCGTCGGCGGCAGACAAGCCCTCGCCTTCCAAATCGCGGAGCACGCGTTCTTGGCCGAGTGCAACGAGCTTATACACCTCTTGAACCGAAGCTTTGTTCAGCGGCTGATACGGCCATTCCTCGTGAATGTGACAGATGTCGGATACAGAGGAGCCAAAAGCGGAAAGTACGGGACCGAGACCGAATACGTAAGCGTTCTTCAGGTTCAGCTTGTCGGCCACGCCGGAGGCGAAGTTGGAGCCGTTACCGCCGAATGAGAACAAGCTGAAACCTTCCGTTGTATAGCCGTATTCCTTGAGCGTTTCGTTGCAGCAGTCGGTCACCATCTCCATCGCTCTCTCGACAATGGCCTGAGCCGCTGCTTCAATACTGATATTGAGCGGACCGGCCACCTGCTCTTGAATCGTTCTGCGCGCTTGCTCCATCTGAAGCCGCCGGCGTCCGCCTAAGAAACGGTCCGGATTCATCGCACCGGAGACAAGAAACGCATCGGTAAGCGTTGCGGATTCGCCGCCAAGGTTATAGCACGCAGGTCCGGGGTAAGCGCCCATTGACTCTGGACCGAGAGTTACCCTGCCGTTCTTTACACGGGCAATGGAACCTCCGCCAAGCGCGATGGAACGAAGCAAGATCCACGGCGTTTTCAGTGGAATACCGAACAAATCACCATTCGGGACGGTGATGACTTCCCCGTTAAGGATCAGTCCGATCTTGGCCGTCGTACCGCCTACATCAACAGACAACACTTTATCCAAGCCGTATCGCTTGGCAAAATACGACGCTGCGTGAAGTCCGAATACCGGACCGGATTCGGTTGTATCCACTCCCTTCGTCTTTGCTACTCGCGCTACCCCGCCATTCACGTGACCGATATAAACCGGCTTGCGATATTTGTGCTGAAGAAGAAGTTCGTCCTCCGCTTTAAACAAAGCTACTGCGAGCGGAGTATGCACATACGAATTGATGAGAGACAGATGGGTTCTTGTCTGGCTGTCCGGGTGGTGCAAAATATCGCTTCCTAACAAGACGGGGACAGCACCCAAATAGTGGTCAGGGAACTGCTCATCCACGAGCTTCTTAATACGCTGCTCTATAGACGGGTCTTCGAAGGCGCCCTTCAAGCTGACGCAAATGCGCCGAACCCCTTGCTCGAGAAGCGCTCTTACTTTGCGAAGAACTTCTTCCTCCGAAATCGGCTCGCTGATCTGTGTGATGTTCTCAGGTGACAGTACTCTATTTATCGCCGGACTTACTCCATTACCGTACAGATCCGTTCCATGACCTTCGCTGATGAGGAGACCAAGCTTCGGCCCTTTTCCCTCCGCAAGTACATTCGTTGCGATCGTACTTGACCAACGAATAACCTTCACATCGGCAAAAAAATCCGTCAGGCTCTCGTAACCAAGACGATTGGCTCCCTCTCGAATGCATTCAAAAAAACAAACGGTAAAATCATGTGGAGTTGTATCCACTTTCGTTGCGATAACCTGCCGGCCGTCGCTGAACAGACCATCTGTCAACGTTCCGCCGATGTCGATATCGACTGTATAACGCATACTGCACCTCCCAAAGGCGTTGTATTTGAATACGCTTACATCCTACCTTTCGGCGCGATTTCTTCATAGATATCTTGAAGTACAATTACCGCTGTCTCCAAGGTATAAACTTCTTTGAAACAAAAACAACCCTTTCCGACATCTTACCGGGAAGGGTTGTTTGAGACATCAGTCTTATTTCACCAAGCAGTCTTCGTCAGTCACTAGCATAAGCCTCGTCGTGTAAATTCCGCCTATAATTCCAATATCTCCATTGCACGCAGTGCGAAATCCAGCTTGAAGCGTTCGTCAGGGTGGCTTAAGTCAGCATCCAGCATTTGCGAAATTCGTTTTAGCCTGTATTTCACTGTATTGATATGAACGAAACAAAGCTCCGCCGCCTGTTGAATGCTTCCGCCGGTGCGAAGATAATGCATTAATGTGGACAGCAATTCGTCGGATTGTTTCTTTTCAACGCGCAAGAGCGGCCCCATCGCTTTATGAATGGTATCCTCTAATGATGCTCGATCCGTGTTCAACAGCAACCGGTATACGCCTAGGCTCTCGTAATAAACGACCGTATTGTGCTTTCCCCACTTCCGTGAGAGTGCCAAGCTTCGACGAACTTCGTCGAAAGCGTTTCGTAGATCCTCCACATCCCGAAATGAACGGCTTACACCCAGCAAGATCGGAATGTCGTTGGCCCGCAAACGATCGTAAATCGCCTTGGATACAGCCTTCTCATCCGCATCGAAATCAAGAAGAATGACAATCGTCTCGGCATATACTCCCGAATAAAAGGCACAGTTCATTCCGCCTGCAGCACTCTCGATCAGCGATCTCAGTTCACTCATGCTTCTGTCTGTCTTCTCCGGTTCAATGATGATGATTTTGTTCATCTTTTGGATGTCGCAGCCCTGCAGCCGTGCCTGCTCCAAGGCCGATTCCGTACTGGAGTACTGTCCCGCGAGAAAGGCTTCCAGGAAGGACGGCCGTTGCTGCAGCGTTTGTTCGAATTGGTAGAAATAGGAAAGTGTCAGAGCTACTCCCGCCATTTGAATCGTATGGGCAGTCTCTTTAGGTAAAGGTGGAAGCACACCCCTCCACAACAGATAACACCATACACTCGATCCGCTCTGCAAAGCAGCTAACCAATAAAGCTCCCTCGCGCCGTTGGATGAGCTTTCCAACGTAACGGGGATCATATCTCCCGACTGTACCCGCCGAATTGCATGCTGAAAAGAGGGACGATCGGCGAAAGCCGGGTCCAATCGACGCTCCTCCAAAGACCGGATCCAAGCCGTCTCTAAAGGCACGGGTGGCGTGTACGACGCCAATAATCGCAGATCTTTATCCAATAGAAGGATCGGCTCTTTCAGAAGCTCGCCAAGCTTTCCGACAATGGGATCAAAGCCATCCACGACTGCATTGAGATCTGCGAATTGTTTTTGAAGCGTGAAAAGCCGATCATATTTGCGTTTAAGCTCTGCCGCTTCATTACGGGTTTCCTGCAGGAGGTTAACCATCTGCCTTTCGCGTTGGTACAGCCAACAACGATTGGCCGCCAGGTACAATTGGGCCGATAAGTCTTCAAGCATCTTCCGTTGTAATGGCGGCTTAGCATCATAAAACAGCCCGATCATTCCGCTCAAATCTCCATGCCGATCGACGGGGATGGTCACGCACGCTCGAATGCCAAGCTGAAATCCGGAAGCAAATTCCCTAGTTACCTCTTCCGCTCCATATTCTGCATATTCCCAGCTCCCTCTCTCCAACCAACGACGTAGATCCGATACAGTAGGCTCCGAAAGAGGACCTTCAAATTGAAATATCGTTTTACCCGTGGGTTCTCGAAAAACAATCGCAACGCAGGGGCTGCCGCAGATACCGGATATGACCTTCACAGCATCCTTTAATAACTCCGATAACCGCGTTTGACGGCTCCATTGTTCTCCCAACGAATCATATGAATAGGCGAGCACGGCTTCTTCCCCTCCCCATCGGCTAATCACATGCGGATAACGTCTCGATTCGGTGAAGCATCCGGCCAATTCCCATAGTAACGCAATAACTCCTCCGAAGGCCGAAGCTTCTCCCAATCACGCATAAATCTGCGGTAAGGCAATCCCTTTTGACAACGATAAGCCCTTGCTTCTTTTCGCCGCTCCGTCGTCCGTTCGTCATCCAGTTCAAAGGTAAGCGGGTCGTACGATACCAGATACACCTGATCCGCAACCCATTCGGAAATGATACCTTGTTTGATATCGGCCAGCACGCTGTGAGCCTCTCGCTCTAAAACATCTCCATAGCCAGGTCCCCCGGAGGAAAATTCAACGAAAATATCTCCCCGTTTCAAAAGTTGAACGGGACGATAATGCGTAGTAAGCATGTATTCGCCTGAAAGGCTTCGGTTCATGATCAGATCGTGGATGTCATGTAAAATCTCTTGGTCGCCTTTCTGCCATCGAGCGAATAAATCGGTATTTCGAATAACGATTCCCGGAATCACCCGAGGAGGGTAGCCTCCAAACAATCCTTGTGTAGTGTGAAGGCGCGAATTTTTGGAAATGGACATTTGTGCCAAGTGCTCTACATGGTGCGGCGTAACCGCCATCTGCGTTCCGGATCTGCCCCTGTATCGACCAAAGCCGCAGCTATCGCGCGCCAGTTTCTGCGTAATGCATATAATGGGATAATCGTGCTCCTCATCCTCTACATTGGATGCTCTGCCCGAGGGGCACCAAGGAAAACCCATCGCGTCGACCCCATCGGAATCCGCCTTCCCGCCTCCGCCTTCCGTGTTGAGCGGATACGCCAGCATATCGGAGAAAGGTACGTTCCACTGGCTCAAGCCAGAAATGACATAGCCGGAACCTGTATTTCCCATGGCAGCGCTTACCAATTCCCGTTGGGGACTATCGAACATCATTTTGCTAAAACAGTTCGGCAAAAGCGACATGACGGCGCTGCCGATCATGACGGAATTCGAGGTAGTTGCCTCGGAACTCGGAGAAAGCGCTGTTCCTGGCGCAAATTTAAATTCGCAGGAGGCCAGCGTGCCCGACGATCTCGGGAGGTCGTAAAACGGCCAGCCGAATAAATAAATGGCGGCATGCGCCGCAGTAGCATGCGGAAAGGCATGATACGAGCCTTCATGCTCGGGAGAGGTGCCGTTGAAGTCGAAGACGAGGCTGTCTTCGAACTTTGTCAACGTGAGCGAAACGCGCTGCAAGCCCTCTTCCAAGCCAATACTGTCGGTAAACGTCACTGCTCGATAAATTCCGTCGTTCCATCCTCGAATCCGAGCTCTTGCACTGGTCTCCGCTTCAACCAAAATTTTTCGGAATAATCCGGTTAAAAAAACGGCTCCTTTAGCTTGAACTAGCTCCTGAATCCGAATTCGCACTCGGTCACATGCGCTTACCCGTGCCCTTAACTCAATCATGAAGGTACGAGGGGATCGCGATACATAATTCTCCATCATCTGAAGCAAATCCGGCCGCAATTGATAACGCTCCCCGATTCGGAAAGGCGCCATCTTCATCCCTTCGTCAAATCGGCTGCGCGCTGTAACGGGCATGCCGCCGGGTTCTGTCGCCCCTGTTTCTCCCGTATGCGCGGTCGCTCCGGTCCAAGCTACCAACGTACCATTATGAAAGATAGGCATCATAACGATTTGATCCGCATTGTGTACGGCTCCGTATAAAGGATCATTGCAGAAATAGAAGTCCCCTCCCCGAACGGTCATTCCTTGACTGTGGCGCAATTTTCGCATGATATATTTAATCGGAAACACAGAGCTTACCACATGCAAATAACTTCCTACGTTACATGCGACCAAATCCCCCTCCGGCGTGAACAATGCAACACCGACGTCTCCGGCCATGGCCAAGTCGGAGATCCCGCACCGAACGAACATATCCATGGCTTCCGACAGGATTAGATTCAATTTTTGCTTATAGACCGCGTAATCTACATCGTCAATACGTTCAGAGCAATTGATTTCATAATCCGACGGAATTTCAGGCTTTAACCATCCCAATAACTCTCTTTGATCGACGATAGTCATCCGGTTCACCCCTATGTATAGCTAAAAATCATGTCATGCCTTTTCAATGATGCCGGCTTTATGGCGGTCCAATGAAAACCGGTATCCCAGTGGGATGACATAGGTCGTATACGCACCTTCAGCAATAGCCGGACCCTCTAACAAGTTACCTGCACTTAGCAAATCAAAGGAATAGATCGGCGTCGACATCCACTGTTTTTCATAAATCCAAAAGACATCCCTTCTTCCCTTTAACGCGCGAGAAGGACCGGAAGAAGCGGGAGGAAACGTTGGCAGCTCCGCTGCTTCTCGCGGAATTGAAGCATGTAAGGTAAACGCCTCGATAATGACCCCTCCTTCGACATTAAGTGAAAACGGACTGAATCTTCGTTTGTAGGACTCAATGAATGTGGCATAAATCAGATCCGCGTCCTTCACGGATTCAATCCGAAGAAGAGGAGATACGATTCGCTTCACATGCACTTGTCCCCCGAATTTCATATCGAGCTCTAATGTGAACTCCAAATCACCTCTGTTTACTGATTTTGTGCCCAAATTTTGATATGCCAGTGCTTGAAGCTCTTTAACGGCAGCATTGAAAGCGTCAAAGTGATCCGGCCACTGCTGTCCGGGATACATAAGAAGAAACGGTTTCGATTTACTTAAGGTAAGGCTGTGCGACAATAGTGAGCTGGCAATTGCACAAAATACAGGCGAAAAAGGAAACGTTACAATTCGTTTGGGATCCAAGACTCTCGTATAGTCGCAGCAATGTGTTGGGCCTGCGCCGCCATATGCAAAAACGGTAAATTCTCTGGGGTCGAATCCGCGCATCAATGTTTCCTTTAACAATGTGTGTCCCATAAGATCGTTCGCCATGCGCCGCATTCTAGCAGCTGCATCTATGACAGATATGCCTAGAGGACGAGCGATTCGTTCGTTAATGCAGCGATAAGCGCGATCCCGGTTCAGCTTCCGTTTTCCTCCGGCGAACGTATCAGGATCCAGGTATCCCAGGATGAGGTCCGCATCCAGCAACGTCGGATCACTAGCTCCGAGATCGTACGCTGCGGGTCCCGGCACCGACCCGGCGCTTTGCGGCATCGCTTCAAGCTGACCGTTTCGTTCTAGGTTCACTTGGAAAATGGTGCCGCTGCCTGCTCCGATCGACGTCACTTCCAGCATATTGGCTCCAATGAGCCATCAATCGATGACTGGGCGCAATTCGCTCGTCATCGGCTCTCCAGCGCTAATGACGCCGACGTCAAACGTCGTTCCTCCCATATCGGTCGTAATGATGTTTTCGCCATATTTTTTCATCAGATTCGTTGCCCCGATCAGTCCTGCCGCGGGTCCGCCTTTGAATACGGAAACAGGAGCAGTGGACCATACATCGGCTAGCCCTGCATTATTTTGAACAAGGGAAATCTGTCCCCGAAAGCCATGCTTACGCAGCTCTTCGATCACACTGTACATTTGGAAGCGCATATTTTCCATCAAAAATAAATTAATTACTGCGGTCATCGTTCTTTGGTATTCTCCGCGAACCGAAGCTGACTCGCTTGAAAGGACGACAGGGAGCGCATATAAGTGGTCCGGGAACTCCTCCTTAATGAGTTCACGCACCCTCAGTTCATGGCTCGGGTTTAGAAACGACCATAAGAAAGAGACGATAAAGCCTTGCACCCCTTCCTCTACTAAGCGGCTCACCTGCTCGCGAACCATCTCTTCGTCTAACGGCCGAATGACGTTGCCACGTGAGTCCATCCTCTCCAGGATGCCGACCGAAAGCTCACGCGGAATTAATGGGGACGGTTTCCGTGCCTTCGGCAGCAGTGATTCCCGTTCGATGTCACGTACCCCATCGATCCATTGCGCTCCCATTCCGATATAGATTGCATCCTCTGCCCCGGTTGTGGTCAACAGTCCAATTTTAGGCCCTTGTCGTGCTACAAGTTGATTCAACGCGGCTGTTGATGCATATCCGATCTCTTCCGTACTGGACAATAATTCGCTAAGGTCAATGCGCAGCTCGTCTGCACATTCGCGCAGCGCCTTTACCAGCACTTCACCGATTCGATTATGCGCGCTTGGACGTTTAGAGGATACAATACCCTGCTGATGAATGACGACACAATCCGCGAAAGTGCCGCCGATGTCGATAAAGATCCGGTAGGTCATCCAACTCCCTCTTTCGTGGAAGGATTTGACTGATGTTTTCGCTTTAATTTATCTAAATCGATCTCAATGTCGTGCGTAATTGGATGCCCCGGAGGAAGCATTTCGTTCTCAAACATGACTCCGCATCCAGGGCAATAAAATTCCACAAGACGAGCCCAATCGGAATCGGGGGCAAAGGTGTACGTTTCGCCTTCGACAAGAGGGCGGAAAATCTCTTTCGGATCCCTCGCATGGATCAAACAGCCCTCTTTATAATTCATTCGTGCATCTATGAGCTCGATTCCGCAACGATTACAGCACCACATCTCCGAATTCAAGTCAATATCTATGCTTTCCGTAATTCGAATTCTCATGGCGACCTCCGAATGAGCATAGCTCTTCTGCTTGATACGGGCTTGTAGATCCAACCGGGAGCTACCAAGCATTCCGTCTCGAACCCCTCTATATAATGAAGACCTTTCACTTCTTCTAACAAGGCGACCTGAGTTCCCTGGATGCTCGGGGACGACAGCCAACCGCTGTTTGCACTCCATCGGATCGTTTTTGCAGTATAATTCTTTGCGGCATTAGGGACCAACGGCCTGCCCAGCGCCAGAGACAGATTCCTTATCCCTAACAAATCCGCAAGATGACAAGCAACCATACCGCCGATCGTGCCGGAAACCATAAGTGGTGTATCCGAGAATAATTGCCCTCCTTCAGCCATTATCTTTCTCTTTACGAAGCTCGCAAGCTCTTGAATCCATTGGGATAAGTAGCGAATAGGTCCGTTTCCTTCGCTATAAACTTGTTCCTCTTGACCAGGCAACAATCCGGCGGAAGCCAAAAGGTCGTGTACCGGCTCCTTCTTTTGGTTATGAGGAAACAAGGCACGAAGTGGCGTGCAGTCTGTAATTGAACTTGACTTGTAAGTCCCCCCTCTGCCAATGATAGCGGTTACAATTTTGTATAAATCGATATGGATAGCTATTCCCTCGCTTACGTCCTCCTCTTTCAACCATTGACGGATATTGGTGAAAAAACAATGTCTCTCATGAGCCAGCATGTCCCAAGGATAACATTGGTGGCTTGGAACCAGACGATGATCGCCCGTAAAAGTTAATAATCGGTCTGTAAATCCGTGCTCTCGCAGCAGTTGCCTAACTTCTTTCACTTGTTGCAAAAGGTTACCACGAACATACCCGCTCACGACAACAGACTCAAGCCGATCCCATTCGCTTAGCTGCTGTACACGATGTAAAGGAATTATTATAGGAATGGAACCTAACATATGCGGAGGATACAGGGTGGTGAACTTTTTCTTTAATTCTTCTTCTTGAAACTGCTGATCTAGTAATGGTGTTATACAAATGGCAACCGTTTCCGCGCCGTGATAGAGAAAACGGTTCACAGCGTCCCGAAGTGAAGCCGTTTGGTCAACGACACCCTCCGTCGGCATTACATAAAGGAACTCTTGAGGAATTTGAAGTAAAGAAAATAGTTTTAAAGCCTGTTCCTTATAATAATTTGAGGTGATCAGACCGACAGGCTGGCCTGTGAGGGAATAAACAGATTTACTAACACAATTGGTTTGAAGACGAATTTCAGGACAACCGCGTAAGAAATGAGAGGTATCGATCAAGTCTATCTCTGCAGCTTGATTTAGTACGCTTCGAATACCATGCGCCGCACCCATACGACCGATATCCGATACGGAAAGCGTACACCCACGATCATCAATCAACGCAACGGCACGATCCAAAATCTCAATTAGATAGGATGAACGGGCAGAATTCATACGTCCTCCTTCATTCCGAAATCGCGAGTTAACAATGAATTAATCATTGATTATTCCTTCATTTCGATCGGTTTCCATCATATAGATTGTGCCCGCCCGGATGTGAGTAGTATATTGTTCATTACGTTAATTTATTTTTCGTCTAATTTCCATTAATATACCATCTTACTCAACAATACGTCAATCCGTAATGACAAACTCATTTGTACCTTTAGGACAGTCACGTCTTCGCTTCCCACATTCCACAGACCTTCCCCATTTATTTAACCTCCATCCTTCCCTCTTATAGATTTATAGTTGTAAAGAAAATGCCCGTTGGAAATACTGGATAGGACATGAAATTTATTTTTTTGCTCCCCTTGTTTACATTTTAAGCTTTGATTCGTTGTAATAACGAAAGGATGAGGATGGTGGTTCAAGGATTCAATGAAGAAGTCATCAAAATGGTCATGAACAAGATATATCATTATCTTGTGAAAATCGGAGCGAACCCGGAGGATGCAAAAGACATCGTTCAAGATTCTTTTTACAAAGCAATCCTTTATATCGAAACCATTCCACCGGATAAATTTTCTTCATGGATGTTTAAAGTCGCGACGAATCAATTTTACGATCTGAGAAGGAAAACGAAAAAAATAAGCCATATCGAATTGGAAGAAAATTTAACGGCCAACCAAAAACTGATTGAGGACATGCTGCTTGCTCAAGAAGAAAAGAAAAAGATTTATGAAGTACTGCAGCAAATGAGCGATATATACAAGCACCTTCTGCTGCTCAAATATGATTTGGATTTATCGTACAAGGAAATCGCAAGTTTATTGGATATGAAAGAAGAAAAGGTGAAGACGTATTTGGCAAGAGCCAGACAGCACTTTAAAAAAAGATTTGGGAGGTACTACCATGAGTAACGAACATTACAACGATCACACTGACGCAGCGGACGAACCGTTCGATACACAGAAACTGCAAACGATCGTGAAGAAAGCGCAGCGAAAAAGCCTGCTTCGAACGGCTATAACTTCAACGGTAGTTTTTTTTGCAGCGGCCATTCTCCTGTTCATTGGGTACATTATCATTCGAAATACTTTAAATGAACAAGGCTATCATGCACTGGCAAGCAGAGAACATTTGAAAAAAATTTCAGGACCGAACACCTATATTATAAGTGCGCAATTTCAGCCACGTTTGTTTAAAGGTGAGATGGAATACATGTTAGTTAAAAAAATGGAAGACCGGATCATCCCCTGGGGTACCGTGAATATGGAATACTCCATTTTTGGAACGATGTCGAAAAGGTTCGGCAGCCATGAAGATGTACAAATCTATGAATCCAATGGTACAAGCAGGGTTTTCAACAAACAAACCGGAGAACGGGAACTGCTGTTTTATCATCCCTCTCTTCCGTATACATCGATAATTAACGATTTGACGGTACTTCCGGCTATTCCAAATGACAAATACATTGAAATCGGATTATCTTTCGATAAATCGTATGCCTTGGAGGAAGTGGAGCGCTTATTGCCGGATGAAGTTCATGTGACCTGGTATTGGGTTAATACGATGGATGCTGAAGAATTGGCAGGATTTCATGACGATCAACAACCGTTAAGAGCGGAAACCAGTTACGGGTTTGATCGTTATAGAGATGGTTTAACCGCCAATGATCCGGCACAAAAACAAACCGAAGAGGATTTTATCCGATTCGTCAAAACGGCTATAGAACAAAAGGATTATTATATTTCTGAATATCAAAGGATCTATAACGCCATAGAAAAAAACAAAAAAGACGGTTTAATTATTGGAGCCGTAGTGACAGGGACTAGAGAAAGCCTTCTTACGCTTAAAAATCAACCATTTATCAGAGCAGCCGTATTGGGCGCTACAGTAGATCAATTTTGATCTATTTTGAAAAGCAAAAATGGCTGCAGAAAGGAAAGTGAATACGTTGAAACATTTATTAGCCATCGAACTTAAAAAAAGGTTATCGATAAAGGTTGTAATGATTAGCCTGGCTTTTATATTTTTGCCGCTTCTCGTCGGTTTACCTTTAATCAACGGCGCATACGTCTTTTTTAGACCTATGGAGGTACATTCCCGGTTATTTGAGACCTCGGCCATCTCGTTATTATTTCCGGCATTGTTAGTTCCACTGCTTGCGAGCTCCTATGCCAAGGAAAAGAAAGATCATTTCCTTTCCTATGTACAGCCAAGGACTGATTTATCCGATTATGTTGTTGCAAAGGGACTTGCAAGTGCTATTGTGGCTTTTGTTGTCGCTTTCCTGATGATATTTATTCCCTTTTTATTCATTCAATATGTAGACCCGCTTTTTAATATGATCCAGTATACAACAGAATATTTCGAACTTGTTCGGGTCGGAACGTTTGAATTTTTAGCTGAAAAATCCTTTTTTCTTTATGGCGCAGTGTATTCACTATGGGTTGCCATCCATGGGGCACTTTATGTAACGATGGGTTATTTGCTTTCAATATACATTAATAACAAGTTCGTTGCTTTATCCATTCCATTTTTGTGGTGGTTTGTTGGGCACTATGTTACCGGGATATCCGGATTAGAAAAATTTTCACCGATTTATACCGTTTTTCCATTTGGAATAACTCCTCAGCCGATCTGGACAGTATTTGTTCCTTTTACAGCTTTGATTCTAGTCATCGTTATTTTGCTAACTCTGATAAAAACGAAGCAGATCGTTTGGGCTGATGAATGATGAAAGTTCAAGTGAAATTAATTTCATGGAAATGGTTGTTTGCTGCTATCCCGATTATCCTATATTCCTTAAGTGGCAGACTGTCGATGCCGCTTTTCGAGCAGGAATACAACGTTTCCGCTAACTTTTGGGATTATGTATTGATACCGGCAAGTCATCCATACTTTATCCTGTATTATTTTTTCCCACTCATTGTGTTCGTATCTACGCTTTATATCAATAATACATTTGAATACACGATGCTTATACGGTTGGGCTCATATAGGAAGTGGATTTCTAAAAAGTTATGGGAACTGCTCTTTATTAATATTTTCTTTATGGCTATACTCATTGGATCTTTGCTCATCACTTCAATAAATACGCCGTTTTCAATGAATTGGAGCGATGTTGGCACAATGAATGTAGCTGGTAATGACATTCTTTATCATTTGCAATTACATTTTGCAACACCATTTATCGCAGCATTGTTACAAATTGTTTTGTTTATGTTTACACTCATCACGATTCAGCTTATGCTGTGCATCCTTTTTACAATATATAGGAAGCAGTCCATCCTGCATATTTTGAATGTACTGCTGTTCCTATGGGGTACTATTGGCTTTAAAGTTTTGCCATCCTCCATGAAATGGTTTTCCGTTGTAAACTATTTGAGTTTATTTCACGGGGTACTTTCTTTTCATAGTATAATCGCGCCTTTTGGGATCATCGCCTTAACTCTGCTGATGTTAGTCTTTATTGCCAACAAGATCGATTTAAATCACAGCAGCATAAAACAATATGCAATAAAAAAATCGCCAATATTCATTTATGGATTACTCTGCTTAATGGGGATATGGTTGAATACAGGCAAATACGCAAATGAGGGTTTGTCCATTTGGGACATTTTTATAGGCACATTTATGGGAACGACCAATGAAAGGTTTAGCCTTCTCTCCTTTACTTATTACGTAGTCGTTTTCTTAGGGGCGGTTTATCTTGTTCAATTGTTATTGCAGCAGCATCTATCGGAAATGAGTTTTTATACCATGATAAGATATCACTTTATGAACAAGTGGTTTTTAAGTTGGTTCCCCAAAATATTAAAATCAATCATCCTATTATTGCTGGCACTGCTTGCTGTAACCATGTTCATAGGGATGCTAAAAGGATATTCTCTTACCGTTCCGGAGAATGTATACCAAATTCTGTATCATTTTATGGTTAACGGGTTTTTGCAGCTGCTTTTTTATGTGCTTTTAGTCATCCTCATCTCTTTTGTTACAAAAGATGTCTTAAAAAGCTTTATTACTATGTTAGTGCTGACGATTTTTATGCTGCCGGGCTTTCGAATCCACAATATCATTCCGATGGGGTTAAATAGCATGGGTTATCTCCTTGAAAGCTCTTCAATCTATTTAACGTCAGCTCAGTTAGCAGCTTTTGTTGCGGCTGAAATCTTCATTTTATTATTTCTGTTAAACAAGAAAGACTATACCCTATAAAAAGAAAGGTGAAAGTGATGAATGGAATAGAATTAAGAAATGTAAGCAAATCATTCAAGGGATTATCTTTATTTGAGAATGTATCCGTGTCTTTTGAAAAAGGAAAAATATATGGAATTGTGGGCCACAATGGTTCCGGGAAATCTGTGCTTTTTAAAATGATGTGCGGTTTTGTTTTCCCCGACCAGGGAAGTGTTTTGGTCAATGGAATAGAGCTTGGGAAAAATAAAAGGTTTCCTGAGAACTTTGGAATCCTCATTGATAAGCCTGGATACTTAGGTGATAAAACCGGGTTTGAAAACCTGAAGTATCTGGCTGCTATACAAAATAAAATATCTGATGAGAAGATCAAAGAAACGTTGGAAATGGTAGGACTTCAATACACTCTAAAACAAAAGGTTAAACATTATTCCCTTGGAATGAAGCAAAAATTAGCTATTGCACAGGCGATCATGGAAGACCAGGATGTCTTGCTTCTGGATGAACCATTTAACGGGTTAGACGTGGATAGTGTAGAAAATATTAGGAATCTGCTAAAAAGTTTAAATCAAGAAGGGAAAACCATTATCTTAACCAGCCATCATAACGAAGATATAGAGCTTCTTTGTGAGCATGTGTTTAGAGTGAGAAATTGTACTTTAGAACAACTGAAATAGAGGAAGCCACTCTTCTCCCGAGTGGCTTCTCATTTCCCGGCTCGCTGCCATACCCGCGCAACGGCCACTCTAGTGCCACCCCATCTGAAAGGCTGTTTCAACAGGAAGCTTCATTGCTGCTCTCCTTGCTTTTCTTCTTCGCCTTTTGCTGAATTCTCCCTCTCTTTCAGGTAAGGGATCAGATCGGCCCAGTCGTAATCTTCGACGTAGTACTCCTGGACGCTGTACTTGCAGGTGTTGGTGTCGGACAAGGATTTAGGGCCTGGGAACCCGATGACCTTCCAGTTGACATGATCCTTGTTGCCCCCGTAGACCGGGTCGCAATAAAACCCCTGCCGGGTGTGGAGCACCAAAGCACTGAAGAAGTCCATGCCCTCGTCGAACGAGCCCTGAAGAAAGGTACTGTGGTCCCCTTCCGTAGTGAGGGAAATGGGCTGCGGCTGCGGCCTCCCTGAAAGGGCCACCAGAACCTCATCCTGCCGGTCGTCGCTCAAGTCCTTGAAAGCGGCGCCGAACTTCTCGCGGGAGATTTCGTCCAGTTTCCGGATCCCCTGACGGTAGTTCTCCTGCATTTCGGCGATACGCTCCCGCCAGGCATCGGCCTCTTTGCCCTCCAGCATCAGAAATCCGCTTCCGTCGGCAGCTGCATAGATGTAGTCAATGCCCGAAAGGTAATGGTCGATGAAGCGGACCACGCCAGCCTCCCGAGCGCCGGGGTCGTGGTCAGTTGGAATGATCCGGGCAGTCGCGGCTTCGATCGTCTCCCACTCATGCTGCTCGAAGAACAAAGGCTTGTTGGATTCGTGATCCACTGGAGACCCCATGACGGGCCAATCTGCTTTGCTTGTCATGAAACCTACCTCCTCTATGTTATAACCCGGCGGCTTGCCGTTTCTGGCGGCCTTTGGCATGGATTTCGGCGATATACTCGGAGCACCGCCAGGCGTTAGCCATCATCGTGAGCGTCGGATTAACCCCCAGGGACGTTGGGAAGCTGCTCCCGTCCAGGATGTAGAGGTTCTCGACATCGTGGGCTTGGCACCACTTGTTGAGCACGCTCTTGGAGGGATCATTGCCCATCCGCGCGGTACCATGCTGGTGGCAAGTGTTGCCGGTCAACGAGTTTTCGGGAATGACTTTGATGGTTTTCGACGCCCCTGCAGCTTCAAGGATCTCCGCGTTTTTGTTGATCATCCATTTTGCCATGCGAATATCGTTCGAGTGCGGTTTGTACGTAATCCGCGCAACCGGCATTCCCCAAGCATCCTTGACCTCGGGGTCCAGGTCCACTCGGTTGGACTCTTGAGGCAGATCCTGAAGGATAATCCCGATCTTCATGGAGTAGTTGTAGAAGTCGCGGTCCGCATCCTTCATGGCCATCCCCCACTCCGGCCTGCCCGGGAAAACCCAGTTGATCGGGTGTCCTACTTGCGACGCAGCGAGGATACAACCGCCGATGTGCCCTCTCTTCTCATCGGTCTCGTAGAACTGCATCGATCCTCCGCTGATGTAGTGACCGGCAAACCCGTAAAGAGGATCGTGCACTTCTTTGTCGAAGAGGCCGGTCGCGAACGCGTATTCGTGGAAGGTGGCGTTCTTTCCGACCAGTCCGCTGCTGTTCGCCAAGCCGTCCGGAAACAGGTTGGACTTGGACAGCAGCAGCAGCCGTGCCGATTCTATGGCACCAGGGCACAAAACTACGATACCGGCCTCCTGTTCGACCTCGCGCCCTTCCGAATCGAAGTAGATTACCCCTTTGGCACGACCGTCTTTATGCAGGGTGATTTCACGGATGTAGCATCCGGTTCGCAGATCGCACCGTCCCGTCGCCAGGGCTTCGGGGATAAAGGTAGTCAATGTGCTCGACCGAGTGGTTCCCGGGTCGCCGTACTGATTCCAGAATCCCGTCCAGTTCGTCGGAGTCCTCCCCTTATGGGGTTTCGTGATGATGGCATGTGGAATCGGGAACGCATTGATCCCGAGCTTCTTGCTCCCCTCGTAGAATTTCTTCCCAAACCTCGTCGGTGGCAGCGGCGGGGTAGGATATCCTTTGCTCCGGCGCGGTTCATACTTGTTTGCTTCAGCAAGGCCGGAGATACCGAACTCCCACTCGACCTTGGTGAGGTAGGGCTCGAGATCATCATAGGTGATCGGCCAATCCGCAAGGCTGGCGCCTTCAATATCGCCATGCAAAGTGTGCATTTTAAAGTCGCATTCCAACGGACGCGGGACCCATCCGGCCCAATGCACCGTACCACCGCCGACCATCTGCGGCGTAGGGGAAAACTGGAACCGTTTCGCTTTCGTGTGTTCATCCGGCCGCACGGTCCTCGGGCTGATCTTCGGATCCGGCCAAAGGTAGTTCCGGTTAACATACTTAAGTTCGTCACCCGAGAAGTTCTCCGGCTTCATCCGGGGACCTTTCTCCAACACCACGACTTTCAAGCCTGCTTCTGCCAGAACCTTAGCGGTCGTGGCGCCGGTTGCACCTGCCCCCACGATACACACGTCGACCGGTTCGGGCTTCTTTACATACGTCATATCCTATCTTCCCCTTTGCAGACGAATTCGTTCCCGCGAAAGGGATGGTTCTCGCTGCGCCCCCATCGATTTCGCGGGTGATGGTGATCATTCAACTGTTTCACAGCTGCGCCCACTGCCTCGGACGGATGGCGGTACCAGTCCTCGTCCATCGGTTCATCGCAGCCACGTGCGCCGTCCTGCGTGCCAGCTTAGAAGCTGCTGCTCACCGACGCCCGTTCCAGGTACTTGACGATTTCCCGGGCGAAGGCCGGCAGGTCCTCAGGCGTTCGGGACGTAATCACGTTCCCGTCGCATACGACCTCTGCATCTACCCACTCGCCCCCGGCGTTGACCACGTCGTCGCGAATCGGCAGATAGCCCGTCACCCGCCGCCCGCGCACCGCACCCGCCGACGCGAGCATCCATCCGCCATGGCAGATCGCCGCCGTCAGCTTCCCGGACTCGTACGCCTTGCGGACGAGATTCACCATCGGCCGGGAGAGCCGCATGTGATCCGGGGCGAACCCGCCGGGAATCACCACCGCATCGAACTCATCCGCCTTGACCTCATCCGCGGACCGGTCCGCTGTGATTGGATAGCCGAGCTTGCTGTGATAAGTAGATTTCCTGCCCGATCCGACGATGACGACCGTCGCACCCTCCTCTTGCAGCCGGAGTACCGGATACCAAGCCTCCAGCTCCTGGTAATCATCCTCGATCAGCAGCGCAACGCGCCTGCCGTTTAACCTCATAGCTTTCGCTCCCTTCCATTCACTTTCATTATCAATTCATCTAGCACGCACCCAAGCAGGCTGTTGCCGTTCCCCGTCCGGGTGAGCATTACGCTCTCTGGTATTTGCCGGGCTTCTTGGCAGCTTCCAGCCTTTCGAAGAGCTCCCCGCTTGTGATTACGTCGCCGTAGTTCATTTGGATATTCCGCAGCGCTTCCCAGTGCTGCCCGTACCCCAGAGGCACATCGTGCGTATGGGGACTAGGGACCGCGGTCGTGCAGTCTGCCAGCACGATAACCTTGTAAGTTCTGTTCCATGCGTCGATCGTGGTGGCGTGGACGCAGTTCGCCGAGGTGATCCCGGCGATCACCAGAAACTCCGTTCCCAGCTCCCGCAGGTATTCTTCAAGCTGCGTGCCCACGAAGACGCTGAAGCGGCTTCTCCGCAAGACCGGTTCGCCTTCCCGGGGTTCCAGCTCGCCTGCAAAATGGTCTGTCTGAGGGTTCCCCCAGCTTGCGGCCGACTCCGGCGTGCCCGGATTCAAGGCCGGCCATTTCAAAGCGCAGATGCCCTTATCCAGACCCTCAGGACTCAGGCCCCACTGAGACCAGATGACCGGACTGCCTTCTTCACGGAACCGCTTGACGACCCGCTCGACCGGTTCGACCGTGTCCTTTCCGCTCGGGGCGCCCCCCACGCTGGGAATGGCCAGCGCACCATCGGGATCGGTGCATACGGGCTGCATATCCATTACGAGCAACGTCGCGCGCTTCGGATCGATCTCCGGCGCAACCATAACACTTCTGTCAATGACCTTATCAATATTTTCCAGCGTGAATTTCAAAGACGACATGCGAATTCCTCCTCCTGAATTTTAGAAATTTAGAGTTGAGTTCGAGCCTTACTTCCCGTTATGGACGTGGTCATTCCTTGCGGTTACATGACTTCCACCTCCTTAAAATGCTCTACGGTTTCACATTCTTCCGCATCGGGACGATGCTCTACAGCCGCTTTGCGGACCGCCGACGGACGGCGAGCCAGGATGCCTTGATCAGGGCTTCATCGCCGTTTGCTTGTTCTCACCGTCAGACATGGTTCACATGAACAAAGAAAGCGCTTTATACACCCCAAGAATCCGCTTTCAAAAAATAGTTTGGATTGTAAGCCCTTTCATTTCAGGGTGACAACGATTTGATACCACATTTAAATTGACTTCAATTCCCAGTCCGGGATTATGGGGAACCGGCAGTTTTCCTTTTTGCAAGTGATCGGTGTTGTTAAAAGTTCATCTCGGAGAGGATTAGGGTTTCGATCGTACTCGACGATCGGTTCATTTTGCAGCGGAACGGGATGTGCCGTATGCGGACTTGGCGGGATCGATGCCAATACATGAAGCGCCGCTGCCAGGGCGATTCCCGACCCCCATACATGGGGGATGACCGTTACGCCGAAGCTGGAGGCCAGTGCCTGTATTTTCATCCATTCGGAAAAACCTCCGGAAACGCAAATATCCGGTTGGGCTATATCTACACCAGTAAACTCGCACTCACCTCCCGCAATGGCAATGCTTGTTGAAGATCTGACCTCGCGGTAACCCGCTCGGTCCTCGACACCACAGGTACGGGAGGACCATATCCCTCCCCCACCTCACGAGCCCATCGTCCGTTTCCACTTTTACGATACAGAGTTGGGGGCATTCCATTTCATATGGTTTTAATATTATTTTTCACTGCAAATAGGATGGATTCTTTGGTTCCTCTCACATGTTTTCTCATTCTGCGCTCCGCAAGCTCACCATCTCTGGCTTGAATAGCCTCAAATATTTCCCAATGTTCCTTATTGGATAATTCCAATCTTCCGGGAATATGGTTGGAAAAATAATGAAATCTCTGAATTTGGTTTTTAAAATCGGAAACGATCGTCAAAACCTTCTGGTTGCCCGCCACGTCAAGGACAATCTCATGCAATTGGTTTCCCAACTCAAATGACTGCTCCTTGTTTCCGCTTTCAAGTTCTTGATCGGCCTTTTCCAGCGTCTCTTGCAACAAGGCTATCTTTTGTTCATTGATCACACTTGCCGCAATTCTGGCGCTAATCCCTTCAAGCGCTTCTCTTACAGTAAAAATTTCCTCAAGATCTTTTACCGTTATTTCTTTAACCAAGGCCCCTCTTCTTGGAAAAAACTCGACCAAACCATCCTGGACCAGATGCCTGATCGCTTCCCTGATGGGCGTCCTGCTCACCTGATATTCCTTGGCCAGTTTTTCCTCGACCAAGGGTGTATTCGAAGGCAAATCGCCTTCCACAATCTTTTTCTTTAATGTTTCATAGACCACACTAAACCTCGAATTGCCCTGATCTTTGTTAGCCATTGCTTCTCTCTTCACTTTACACACTCCATTTGAATTTCAACTCATGTATACAATTATGTTCTAAATTCTTCATTTTAACCAATGTTGACGAAATATCATTCGATCCATTTTCAAATTGTATACTGTAATATCTGTTTTAATGACATTAATTATATATAATTGTATACAATATCGCTTGACGATTTCAATTTAACACACCTTTCCAAAATAATCAACAACTTTTTCTAAAAGCGGATTATGCAAACACTAAGGACAAAAAGATATCCTTAATCTGAAAAAGCCGCGCAGCGCGCGGATCTTAATGTATTTATGTTGTTTGTCCCCGACATCATACAAGTCCAATGACACAAACAATGATGTCTCAACAATCCCCCCCTTTGATGTTCTTGCCACAAAAATTCCCGCAAAGGTCATTGAACAAAAATGGGAGACCGGTTTTCCCTGTCTCCCGTTTTTTTCCTTTTCAAATACTAGTCCAGACGATCGGTTTTCATCGGAAACCTTCCCCAATGACATGTTATCCTTTACAGGAGGTTATTTCCAAGGCAGCAGTTTGCGCTCCAACCGTTCTAACGATCGGTTAAACACCAGGCCAAGCAGGGAAAGAAGCAAGACTCCGACCATCAAATTCGTCGTCATCATCAGATTGCCATAATGCAGAATCATCGAACCTATCCCTTTATCCGCCGCGATCATTTCCGCTGCAACGAGCAACAGGAGGGAATTTCCCGCAGCCAGCTTTAACCCTGCAAAAATGGTGGGCAATGACGCAGGCAGAGTGACCTTGCGGATGACACTTAAATGATTTGAACCGAATGTTACCGCCGCTTTGATTAGTATTGGGTCAACGTTTTTCACGCCGGCAAATAGTGTGCCTGCTTGGCTGAATCCGTGGCAACCACCTTTGTTCCCTTGGGCAGCAGTTGCCCTACAGCCGGACAAGAATCGCTCATCAAGACCCCTCCGGCGTCGCTTATGATTTTGGTATACCCGTTTCGGTCGGCCAACTGCTTAATGGATCTCGGCGTGAAAATCCATAGCATCGTATCGCGGTTTACGCGTTTGCCATTCAACAGCTTGCAGATTTCCCAAATTTGTTCAATCGACGCGTGTGGACAGCCAAGCATAATAAAATCTACTTCTTTATCCTTTGCCGAGTGATTTAAATGTTCGTATGCTTTTTGCCTTTCCGCCTTCCCAAACTTGAAGCTGAACTTTGGCTTCTTTTTTCCGAAAGCCTCCTCCAGCGAATTGGCTTCTGCCGTTATTCCGGGGATGTGGAACAGCTCGACTCCGCCCGATGATGCGGCCGACGCCCCGAAATGCTTGATCCGGTAAAGATTCGGTACATGCCGGACACCGCTTAAGACCGGAATCCGTTCCCCCACCACCTCGCCAATGTAGTAACCCAGGAGTCCCCAATCCATCATGCTTTGGACATCCCATTCGACTTCCACCAAATCCGTACCCAGGCGATTTTCGTCAAGATGATAGCCCCAATACGGGATCTTTCCGGTTAGCATGGCGGCTCCGGTGCTTTCTCGTCCTTCCACATTGGAGCGAGCCCCCAGCACCGAGTTAATGTACACAACCGCGGAGGATTCCATCCATGCGCAATGCTCGCCCTTAACCGGCACATTCCCAACCTGATATGGCGTACAGGTACTCATCAGTTGTACGCCGATCCCGGCGCTAAAGGCCTCATTTTTTTGACTTAACTCGTAACGATCTTGGGAAATCCCCTGGATTTCCCAGAGATCCTGATCAAAAGACTGAATAAGCTGGCAGGTGTGGGCCTTGACCATAGGAATTTCGACGACCTCTGAACTATCCAGGTTGAACTCGGAGAATACCGCATCAAAGCCTCCTGCTTTGGCCGCAAATTCCCGCATAAAGGGATTTGTCGCCACTACCGTACCGCACACGTTGTTGGTGTCGACCAGCCTCTCCGCTCCCAAAGCGTTCCCGTAACGGACGAGTAAGTCCATCGCCTTCTGTTTGGCCGAGCCTTCCTTGCCATCAAGCATTGCTTTTTCGTCATCGGTCAGTTTCATTTTATGGCCTCCATTCTATGATCTGCGAGAATGCCGCCACTCTGGGGCAATGGCTGGACCAAGCGCCGATAGATTGCAAGCCATCCGCGTTCGTCCGTCACGGGTTTGTTCTCCAGGCGCGAACGCCTCACCGCAAGCTCACTTTCCGGCACATCGAGATTGACGAATCGCTTTTCCACATCGATCGAGATCATATCTCCATTTTCCACAAGCGACATTGGCCCGCCATCGGCCGCCTCAGGGGAAACTTCGGCAACCACGATTCCCTTGTTGGACAATCCCGATTGCTGTCCGTCATGCACTAGCGCCACCTGTTCTCCTAACCCCTTTCCATCAAGAGCGAAGACCAGGGCGGTGACCACTCCCATCCCAGGAGTACCTTTGGGGCCGAGCCCTCTGAGTACGACCACTTGACCCGGTTTGACCTCGTCTTTGTTCACGGCGTCGACAGCTTCCTGAGTTGAATTGAACACGATCGCCGGACCGGTAAACTGAAGTTTTCGATCATCGGCAACCGCGAGCTTGACGATTCCGGTGTCCGGCGAGAGAGATCCCCGTACAAGTACAATAGAGGGCCTTTCGGCGAGCGCTCTATCCACCGGACGGATAATTTCCTCGTTGGCCACCACTGCATTACGGAGGTTTTCTTCCACGGTTTGGCCCGTTACCGTCATTGCGTTTTTGCAAAGAAACCGTTCAAGCTGCTTCATTACCGCTCTTGCGCCGCCGGAAGCCTCAAACTCCTCGATCGTATGCTCACCGTTGGGGCGGATGGCGCTCAGAAGCGGAATGTTATCGGCATATTGTTCGAACAAACGGTAAACATCCACTTCGCACTGAGCTTCTTTGGCCAATGCCTGAAGATGCTTTACCGAATTGATCGAACCGCTCACCGACAGCACCACCATCACAGCATTCGCAAAGGCTTCCGGTGTGAGGATATCGCGGGGCTTCAAGTCGTCGTCCCATACCATTTGCACAATTCTTTCGCCAGCTTGCCGCACCGTGTTCCACATCTTCGGACTATTGGCTAATACAGGTGTGCTTCCGGGGAGAGCCATCCCTAGAGCCTCGCAAACGATATGCATGGTATTTGCAGTTCCCATTCCTGCACATACTCCAGGTCCAAGAATGGCGTTCTCACTCATCTCGTTCAGCTCCGATACTGTTATCTGATTTCGTCCGGTTTCCCGATGTACGGCATTTATCCAAAGATCCTCAATATCCATATGTTCGCCCCGATATCGTCCGCTCGGCTGATAACCGCAAGCGACTACGATGGTTGGAATGTTAAGCCGTCCTGCCGCCATCAACTGCCCCGGCACCGTTTTGTCGCATGACACCAGGCAAACCATGCCGTCCAACATCGCCCCTTCCACTGCGACCTCTATGTCGTTTACGATTAAATCCCGGGCAGAAAGAATATAACCGCCTCTGTGGCCCGCGCTAGTGACGAAATCGACGGGCGCCGCCGTGCGTACCTCAAACGGGACTCCGCCAGCGGAGCGGATGGCTTCTTTCATCTTCGCAGCAATACCGTCAAGATGGGCAAAGCAGGCCGCCAGATCGGAAGAGGAGTTCACAATTGCAATCTTCGGCTTTTCCATGTCCTCCTCTGTGACACCGAGCACTCCCCATTCTGCCCGCCTTAATGCCCATCTTGCACTTCCAGGCTCAAAAGTACTCCTCAGCTTCTTTTTCATAGGATAGCTTCCCCTTTGCTTACTATATTAAGAAAATGGCTCAGCCCCATTGGTTCTGCTGCGCTTATTCAATCGGTTCGTATCACGTTATCCTTTACCCGCTCTTGCAAAGCAGCGTTGTCGATTTGATGCACGCTGCCTGTGCCCGCAAGGTCTAGCGCGTGTGCCGCTGCAGCACCCATTGCAATACAAGGTCCCATTACCCGAACGCTGGATAAAGCGGCAAGATCCCCGTCGATGCAGCGGCCAACCGCGACCAGATTGTCAACGTCGGGTGGTGTCAGACTCCCCATTGGCACGTAATGAACATGGTCCTCAGAAAATGCCTCCCAAGCGTAGCCTTCCAGCCGGTCATGAAGCTCAAGAGCCCATCCCGTTCGTGCAATGGCATCCGGGAAACGCCTGCCTGTGCGCACATCGTCGATCGTGAGCTGCTGCCTCCCGACGATCCAGCGCGTTTGGCGAATCCCGGGAAGCCCGTAACTGCGCACGCGGGCATTGCCGAAAGCTTCAGGAAATTCACGCTTTAAAAATTGCACGGTTTTATCAGCCTGAGCCTTTCCTTCGATAGCTTTCGCAGCTGCCGCCACAGGTTCCAACGGTGTCTCCACATGTGTCATGTTCACAAGCGCCGTACCGCGTCCCGGGAAGGCAAAGGCGAAACCATCCCTGCGTACAAGCCCGTAATCCCCGGCCCGTTCCTTAAGCCGTCTTGAAATTTCTTCTCTTTCCGGATACTTTTCTTCGTTGATTCCTTCAACGACCACCATATGGGAACCGTAAACCGTACCCTTCTCCGGCTCACGGCATGGAAGTCCCGCATGCCAAGCCAGAGCCGCATCCCCCGTCGCATCAACGAAAGCGTTTGCAGCCAGGCGTACGTCACCATAACGTGTGGCAAGATCAATATAACGTATGCGTCTGTCTTCATTGCTCACTCCCCGTAAGACGGCGCCAAGAATCAATGTGATTCCCGCAGAATATACTGCATTTTCAATCCAACGGGACAAGGCTACCTCATCATACACGACTGTTGTCCAAAATCCGTTTTTGCGATAATGCAGCGCCCCCGCGGTGCCCAGATCACGGAGAATGTCGTCGGCGATGCCATGGGTCAATTGGTAGCCGTCGCGGCCGTTGGCAAACAGACCGCAAAAGGCACCGATGATCGAGTTTACCGCTTGGCCCCCCAGAGCAGGCAAGCTGTCAATCAAGGCAACGTGGTGTCCCAGACGTGCTGCCTCCAGAGCAGCTGAAACGCCGGCGATACCTGCTCCCACGATACAGGTATCCGCTTTCAATTCCCGCAAAGAACTTCCGGTACCTTTTCGAATCACGCGTGTATCCGTTCTAAATTCCGAATGATTCACCATCATCACTCCTCGTATAGTATGTTTAGAATCTTCTTTTTGAAGAATTTCCAGTTAATCTGCAGTGAAACTATGGTGGACGTAGCCGACCCGCACCGCAGC
>NZ_FNDY01000052.1 GCF_900099895.1 Paenibacillus naphthalenovorans | reverse complement strand
AAACCAATCTGCTTCTAATGCGTTCATTTCTTGTTGGACAAAATCCAATAACTTCAGTGATGAACATAAAACGATTTGTTCCATTGCCGGCAGCGTAACCTTCTCTAAATACTTCCGTCAGGTATTCTTCTTTTATTAGGCACCCAACTCTCTGGAATAAAGTCAGCCGCGAGCAACTGAGCTAGAATTTGAGCTTCAAGGGCATCTGTCTTTACACGCGCTTCCGCAATGGCGCGGGTTTTCAGAGGATTAGCAACAACAACTTGTCCGGGATAGTCGGATAAGATATCATGAATCCAGAAGGCGTTGCTGGTGGCTTACATGACGACTCGAGTTTCGGGATCTAGGGTTTTGGCGAACTCCTCCCAAGACTCTCACGTGTTGGCTATCCGAAAACGTCTTTTTTGTTTGTTTGGGCCGATCTCACATCCTTCCGTATATTTTTGATGCACATCCAGGCCAATAAAGCGCATTTCCATCCCCTCGTTAAGAATAAAATGCAGGCACAGTTGCTTTTACATTCACCTATACGTGGGCTTGGCCACAACCGGGTGAGGCGAGGAGGCGATTAAACACACCAACGGGATTATTTCATCCCAGTGAGAGGGCAATCGCCCCGACTACAGCTTTCTCCGAGACCCTACTCTGATTGTAGCCTCCGGCTTACTTCAGATTCCGCCTCGCGGCGACACCCTTGCCCTTGGCTAACGGTAGGCGCTCGCCAGCCCGTTTGGGACTTTCACCCTAGAGATGACGCCCATGCTGGGCGTACACAAAAAAGCAGCATCCCCCAAGAAAGGGATGCCGCTTTTCCATACGGGACAGGCCGGATTAGAATCCGCCCATGCCACCCATACCGCCCATGCCGCCCATGTCAGGTACAGCAGGCTTTTCTTTTTCCGGTTTGTCAGCGATAACCGCTTCGGTTGTCAGGAACATAGCCGCTACGGATGCTGCGTTTTGAAGCGCGGAACGCGTTACTTTTGCAGGGTCAACGATACCGGATTCGATCATGTTAACCCATTCGCCGGTAGCGGCGTTGTAGCCGATGCCAACGGATTCTTTTTTCAGGCGCTCAACGATAACGGAGCCTTCTTGACCAGCGTTTGCTGCGATCGTACGAACCGGCTCTTCCAGAGCGCGCAGAACGATGTTTACGCCTGTTTTCTCGTCGCCTTCAGCTTGTACAGCCGCTACAGCTGCATATACGTTCACAAGGGCTGTACCGCCGCCTGCTACGATACCTTCTTCTACAGCCGCACGGGTAGCGTTCAGAGCATCTTCAATGCGAAGCTTGCGCTCTTTCAGCTCTGTTTCAGTTGCAGCGCCGACTTTCACGACAGCTACGCCGCCGGACAGCTTAGCGAGACGCTCTTGCAATTTTTCTTTATCGAAATCGGAAGTGGTTTCTTCCAATTGAGCACGAATTTGCGAGATACGAGTGCCGATGTCTTTTTTGTCGCCAGCGCCGTCTACGATGATCGTGTTTTCTTTCGTTACGCGAACTTGGCGAGCGGAACCGAGTTGTTCCAGCGTAGTGGATTTCAGATCCAGACCGAGCTCTTCCGTAATCACTTGGCCGCCGGTCAGAGCAGCAATATCGCCCAGCATTGCTTTGCGGCGGTCGCCGAAGCCAGGAGCTTTAACAGCTACACAAGTAAACGTTCCGCGCAGTCTGTTCACTACAAGAGTAGCCAGCGCTTCGCCTTCTACGTCTTCTGCAATGATCAAGAGCTGCTTACCGGATTGAACAACTTTCTCAAGAACAGGAAGGATTTCTTGAATGTTAGTGATTTTCTTGTCCGTGATCAGGATATGCGGGTTCTCCAGAACAGCTTCCATTTTGTCTGTGTCCGTAATCATGTACGGGGAAATGTAGCCGCGGTCAAATTGCATACCTTCAACCACTTCAAGCTCGGTAGCAAAGCCTTTGGACTCTTCAACGGTGATAACGCCGTCTTTGCCCACTTTTTCCATAGCTTCAGCGATCAATTCGCCTACTTCGTCGTCAGCAGCGGAGATCGCAGCAACTTGAGCGATGGATTGCTTGCCTTCGATCGGCTTGGAGATTTTGGCCAGCTCTTGAACGGCAGCTTTAACCGCTTTGTCGATACCTTTGCGGACAATCATAGGGTTCGCGCCGGCAGTCACGTTCTTCAGACCTTCGCGAATCATCGCTTGAGCCAAAACGGTAGCCGTCGTCGTACCGTCGCCAGCGATATCGTTGGTTTTGGTTGCTACTTCTTTTACAAGTTGAGCGCCCATATTCTCGAATGCGTCTTCGAGTTCGATTTCTTTAGCGATGGTTACACCGTCATTGGTGATGAGCGGGCTTCCGAATTTTTTCTCCAGAACCACGTTTCGGCCTTTTGGACCCAAGGTAACTTTTACTGCGTTAGCCAAAGCGTCAACCCCGCGAAGCATCGAGCGGCGAGCGTCTTCACTGAACTTGATTTCTTTTGCCATGAGTAAACCCTCCTAAATCGATTTTGATGAATCATTTATTTTACCATTCGGATATTTTCATAAGTAAAAACACAATACTTAAGTATAAAGCGCGAAGATATCCAGTACCAATCCTTATTAAGCCAAGATAGCAAGGATATCGCTCTCACGCATGATGAGCAGCTCGCGGCCGTCGTATTTCACTTCAGTGCCAGCATATTTGGAGAAAATGACGCGGTCGCCTTCTTTAACTTCAAGCGGCACGCGTTCGCCGTCTTTGAGTGTACCGCTGCCTACTGCTACGACTTTACCTTCTTGCGGCTTTTCTTTCGCCGTGTCAGGCAGTACGATTCCGCTTGCGGTCGTTTCCTCCTTAGCGATGGCTTCAATGACTACGCGATCACCCAACGGTTTGATCATGAGAAAATAGCCTCCTTTAAATTTTGGTTGGTTTTATTAGCACTCGTATGTGTTTAGTGCTAACAACAATTCTTATGATACTCACTTCGCATGAATTTTGCAAGTGGTTTTACAACAATTTTACACCCCTCTCATTGTAACCACGGGAGAACAAAATATACGGAAGAACAGTACAATGATTTCAAGTGAGTATATATATATCACAGCTAAAATAATTAACTGCACAGTACCAGCAAAAACTCGGAAACGTCTACAGCAATGCGAACGAAAATCAGGACATCGTCTGATTCGCAGCCTGAAACGAAACGGCCTTGTTCCGACAAGAATTCTTCTTCTGATTCTCCAAAACAAAAAAGCCTGTCAATCGACAGACTTTACAGCCGTTTCGGCTCCCTCATATTCCCAGGCTTGATCCTGAAGCAGCTGCTTCCGGTACATCCTCCCCGAAAGAAAGACGCTAAACTCGTACAGCCCGATCATCGGCACCGATACAATGATAGCGGAGGCTGCATCAGGCGGTGTGATCAAGGTGGATATGACAACCAGCAGCAAGTATGCATAGCGGCGGAACTTCCGGAGCAGCATCGGATTAAGCAAACGTATTTTCGTGAGGAACAATACGACGATCGGAAGCTCAAATACAAGCGCCAGCGGAATAAGGATATTGAACATAAAAGAGAAATATTGAGTCACGCCGTACGTTTCGCTAAGCTGCAGGTTCTCGGTAATCGTAGTGGTAAATATAAAAGCCATCTGAAACACAACGAAATAACCGAACGCGAGGCCCAGCAGAAACATCAGAAAAGCAAACGGCACATAGATCAGCGAGGCCTTCCGTTCGATCGGCTTAAGGCCAGGCTTCAAAAAAGCCCAAACCTGGTACAGGGTAAAAGGCAAGGTGATCAGCAGCCCCATGACCAGTGCAAAATTCATATACAATTTAATCGCATCCCACGGCGAAAACACGTTCCAGCTGATTTTGCTCGCCGGCGGGACGGACTTCAAATACGTGATCAGCGGCTGGGCGGCAATCAGTCCGGCCACCATACCGAGCACAAGCACAATAATGACCCAGATGATGCGTTTACGCAGCTCGGTCAAGTGCTCGACAAGTGTCATGCCGTCATCTTGTTCCATGTCGTTTCACCTCATTAATCCGGAAGTCTGCGGGGATCCTGGCGGTGATCCGTAGGAATGGCCTGGGGCTGTTCAGATTCCTTTACACTGGAATTGGCAGGGGTGACGTCTTTACGTCCCGGAGGCACGTGTTCTTCATCAGACAGCAATTCGCGCGTTCCCTGTTTGAATTCACGAAGTGTTCTGCCAAGGGAACGCCCCAATTCCGGTAGTTTGTTCGGCCCGAACAGCAGCAGCGCTATGACGGCGATCAGCAATATTTCTGAGAAGCCTAAATTTCCAAACACAGCAATCGTCCTTTCCAGCTAATTAGCTCGTTGCCAAAAACTCAGCAATTGTACAAGCCGCCGTATCCCATCTCGGTAATATCGTCCCGGGTGATCATTTCTCCTGCGCAAATACGCGGTAAAAGAACATCAAACGAGGTGTAAGGATCATGCATGACGCAGCCGGGCAGCCCCATGATCGGGATCTCATCGAGATATCCGATCAGCAGCATCGAACCCGGCAGCATCGGCGTCCCGTAGCTGACGATGCGCGCACCGGCCTGCTTTATGGAGCCCGGGGTGCGATCGTCAGGGTCAACGGACATGCCTCCCGTGACAAAAATCGCGTCTGCTCCCTCTTCCTTGAACCTGCGTATTTCCCTGACAATGATCTCGCTATCGTCCGGAGCAAAGCGCTGCTCTATGACTTCCGACCCTAAGGCAGCCAGCTTTTCCCGCACCACAGGTCCGAATTTGTCCTGGATCCGGCCTTTAAACACCTCGCTGCCCGTCGTGATTAACCCGACGCGCAGCTTCTTAAACGGCTTAACCTCCACAAGCGGTCCGTCCGCTGCCGCAATCCGTTCCACCTCCGCAATCCGCGCTTCTTCAATAATCAACGGGATCACACGCGTACCCATCAATCCCTGCCCCGGGTGGACGACCGAATTGGTCCGGATGGTGGACATGATGATTTGGTCGAGGGAGTTTACCTCGTCGATGCGTGCTTTATCGATTTTGGCGAGGCCGTGAATGGTTGATTTCAGCGTAATTTTTCCTTCATGGGGCTCGGTCAGCTGAACATTTGCGCCTTGCGCGGCCTTGGCCATGCGCAGAGCCGCCTCGTCCTCGTGCAGGATGCCCTTCTCCAACCGGATCGTATAGATATGCTCCTTACCGATGCTTAGCAGCGCGGGGATGTCCTCTTCGCGGATCACGTGACCTTTTTTGAACAAACGCCCCTTGAATTGACCCGGGATGATCTGCGTCAGGTCGTGCGCAAGCACCATCCCGACTGCCTTCTCAACAGCAACCTCTTCAAGCATAGATTCAAGCTTCACGGCCATGATCCCCTTCACGTCCGGTCAGAATCGCCAGCGCATGAGGCAGCTGATCCATAATGGCGGACAAGTTCTCCGACACGCCCTTCGGGCTGCCGGGCAAGTTAATGATCAGCGTTTTTCCGCGAATCCCGGAAACGGCCCTGGACAGCATAGCGCGACGCGTTTTCTGCAAAGAGGACATGCGCATCGCCTCGGCGAATCCCGGAGCCTCACGGTCGATAACGCTTAAAGTCGCTTCAGGAGTAACATCGCGAACGGCCAGCCCCGTACCGCCCGTCGTGAGGATCAGATCAGCTTTGAAATAGTCGGTCATCTCAATCAGCCCCGCCATAATTTCGTCTTTTTCGTCCGGTACGATGCGGTACTCGATAATTTCTCCGTTCATTTCCTCTTCGATCAGCTCACGGATCACCTGTGCACTAGTATCTTCCCGCTCCCCACGGGAACCCGCGTCGCTTGCAGTCAAGATAGCCACTTTCCAGCGCATAAACCTGCTCCTCCCCTGAAATCGTTAGTATCTGTATTGCATACGCAAAATCAATCCGTACCTGCGGCCTGCCGGGGATAATAATAATCGCCGCTCTTGCCGCCGGTTTTGCTCAGCAGGTAGGTCGGTCCGATTTGCATCGACTTTTCCGCCGCCTTGCACATGTCATATACGGTTAGCGCTGCAGCCGATACGGCCGTGAGAGCTTCCATTTCCACCCCGGTTTGCCCTTTGGTGCGGACCGTCGCTTCAATATAAAGCTCGCTTTCCCCATCATCCGTAAATCGGACCTCCACGCCGGTTAATGCAAGCGGATGGCACATAGGAATCCAATCGGACGTTTTCTTCGCAGCCATAACGGCCGCGACTTGCGCTACACCCAGCACATCTCCTTTGCCGATTTTCCCTTGACGAATCAGCTCAAGCGTGGATGCCTGCATTTTGACCATGGTTCGGGCTGTAGCCGTACGAACGGTTTCTTGCTTGGCGGAAACGTCCACCATACGCGCACGTCCCTGTGCGTCAAAATGAGTCAGCGGGCTTTGCTTAGGTTCTTGTTCAGACATCGGCTTCCGAACTCCTCTCCATGATGTTCCGGGATTCAGTAATCAGCTCATTGATCCGGAAATCAAAGAGCCCCATCGGCACCTCCGGAACCAGCTGATCCTCAAAGGCCGCCGCAATAATGTAAGGTTTGGGAAGGCCCGTCCGAACGTATTGCTGCATGAAGCGGTCATAAAAACCGCCTCCGTACCCCAGCCTGCCCATATTCATATCAAAAGCAAGTCCAGGCACTAATGCGACATTAATCTGCCTGATGTCGAACAACTGCTTCGCTCTTGGCACCGGTTCCCGGATGCCCCAAGTCCCTTGCTGAAGATCCGTGTAGGAGCGTACTTCATAGAGCTTGAGCTGCTTATAAGCGGGCACTACCTTCGGAACGACGACACGCCATTGGCGCTTCCAGCAGGCTTCAAGCACGGGTGTGACATCAACCTCGGTTTTGATGGGCATATAAGTAAACAGCGTCGGCCGCCATCTTACCGGCTCGCCCGGTTCAAGCAGCTGCTCCAGCCGTTCAATCACTTTATCGCAGATGATCCGGGATTTGCGCTGGCGTTCTTCCTCGGCCATGGCGGCACGAACCGCCTCCGCTTGGTGGCGAAGCTCTATTTTTCTTTCTTTTATGTTCATGAAACCGCCTCACTTTTGGCGTTCAAATCTGGTTTAGCTTTCATTTTATCATATCGTGAAAATAAATACAGCCTTTCATGGAAGCGAAGGCCGGCAGGAATTTCGAGCGGCAGGACGGCGATGACCGGCATAGGATCAGACGCCCGACTTTTCCTTATCATAGCAGGCTCAGAGTCAGACGGCATCGTAAAAATACGGCCAATCTCCCAGCCGCGGGCAGCGGTTGGCCAGACACGGCGGGCACCGGTTTGCGAAAGACCAAGCGCCAGCGCGGACTCGTAAGAGAACGGTTGAATCTCCCGGGCGGAAACAATCCGGTCATGGGGGGGCCGAGGTAAAGCGGGATCTGCGTATAGCGTGCTGCCGCCGCATATAGACGGCGGGCACGAAAACCGCCTCCTTCGGAAGAGGCTGCATTCGTTTTTGAGCATACGGCGGAGCGTTTGATTTGGCAGACATGTCATCGGCTGGAAATCGAAATCGGCACGTGAATATGCTACACTACATGATATAGAAAAAACCTTTTAAACTTGAGGAACTAGGATTCAGGAGGAATACCATATCATGCTGCTGCAAGTTTCGGGAATTACCAAAAGCTACGGGGCCAGTACCGTACTTTCCAATATATCGCTTCAAATCGAAGCCCGCGAGCGGATCGGGCTGGTGGGCGTGAACGGAGCAGGCAAATCGACGCTGCTTCAGATCATTGCAGGCGAGCTTTCTTATGATTCGGGCCAAATTTTTAAAGCGAAGGAAACAAAAATCGGGTATTTAAAACAAAACAGCGGACTTGTCTCCGACCGTTCGATATGGAACGAGCTGCTGAACGTTTTTGCCGGTCTGCTTGAAATGGAAACCGAGCTGCGGCGGCTGGAGGAACGGATGGCCGACCCGGACGTCATTGCCGACGAGAAAAAAATGGAAGAAACGATGCGCCGCTACGCCGAGCTTTCCGACGCATTCCGCGAGCGGGGCGGCTATGAGATCGAGGCCAAAATCCGGGGCATTTTAAACGGGATGGGCTTCGGCGGGATGGATCCTTCCACCCCGGTACAGGCGCTGAGCGGCGGTCAGAAAACCAGGCTGGCATTGGCCAAAATGCTTCTTGAAGCTCCCGACCTGCTGCTGCTCGACGAGCCGACCAACCATTTGGACATTCAGACGCTCACTTGGCTGGAGCAGTATTTGCGCTCGTATTCGGGGGCCATTCTGGTGGTGTCCCATGACCGGTATTTTCTCGATTCGCTGGTGGACGCCATCTATGAAATCGAACGGACGACCTCCCGCAGATACACCGGCAACTATACCCGGTACATCGAGTTGAAGGAAGCAGAATACCAGAACCAGCTAAAGCAGTTCGAAAAGCAGCAGGACGAGATTGCCAAAATGGAGGAGTTCATCCAGCGCAACATCGTTCGCGCTTCAACGACCAAGCGGGCGCAGAGCCGCCGCAAAGCACTGGAAAAAATGGAGCGCCTCGACAAGCCTCTCGGAGATTTGAAACGGGCGAGCTTTTCCTTTGAGGTGGAGACTCCTTCCGGTCGCGAGGTTCTGGACGTCCGGGGAATTGCCGTTTCATATGACGGGCAAAATCCGCTGATCCGCAATGTATCATTCCAGCTGCGCCGCGGCGATACGGCCGCTTTGATCGGTCCCAACGGCATCGGCAAATCGACGCTGCTCAAGACGCTGATCGGACAGCATACGCCGGACCGCGGCACTTACGATTGGGGAACGAATGTGAAAATCGGATACTATGATCAGGAGCAAACAGGACTGAATCCGAATCAGACCGTGCTGGAGGAAGTATGGAATGCTTATCCTCATTTGGAAGAAGTGCGCATCCGTACGGTGCTGGGCAATTTCCTGTTCAGCGGCGAGGATGTGTTCAAGAAGATCGGATCGCTTAGCGGCGGAGAGAAGGCACGGGTCGCTTTGGCCAAGCTGATGCTGCAAAAAGCCAACGTCCTGATCCTCGACGAGCCTACCAACCATCTGGACCTCTACAGTAAAGAGGTATTGGAATCGGCGCTGATCGATTACGAAGGTACCCTGCTGTTCATTTCCCATGACCGTTATTTCCTGAACAAAATGGCGGAGAACATACTGGAGCTGACCCCGGATGGCGTCACCAGCTACCTTGGCAATTATGATGACTATGTGGAAAAGAAGCTGGAGCTGGCCGAGATCGAGCAGCAGCGCAGAGAGGCCGAGGAAGCCAAGGGCAAGGCCGCGAAGACCGGCGGCTCCACCGCGGCCCCTTCCGACGCTGCCGTGTCGGAGGCCAAGGGCAGCGGCTATGAGGCCGGAAAGCAGGCCAAACGGGAGGAACGCAGCCGTCTGCGCAAACTGGAGCAGTTGGAAGAGCTCATCGCCCGGCTGGAAGGGGAACTCGGCGAACTGGAGTCGGAGCTCGCCCTGCCCGAGGTATACAACAACTACGTGCTGGTGCAGGAAAAGAATGCTCTTATCGAAGAAAAGCGCGCTCAGCTCTCCGACGCTTACGAGCAGTGGGAAGAACTGGCGGAGTAGACGGTCGCTGCGATAATCAGCGCCTGTGATGTGGATGCCTCTGGTCAAGGGTGCGAACACTAGCATTCGCCAACCGAGAGAAAATAGTCCATACCTGTAAAATAGCGGATCGACGCGGACTTTAGGTTGTATTTCCCGGCAAAGCCGTAGAAACGTCAACCTGAGTACGGTTGTCACCCGCTATTTTTCATATGGAGACCCCAATCCATAGAGTGGTACCGGCCCCCGTCAGGCGTCTTCCAGTTTCAGCAGCAGCAGCGGCACACTGCTGTACACAATCATGGTGCCGGCGGCGACAATGCCCGAATCGTTCAGGACCAATGCTGCGGCGGCACCGATGACATTGGCATAACACCCGTGTATCAGGTACGGGTATCTCTCCTCCCATCGGCGCAGTCGGCCTTGGGGCCGGAACACCAGTACGGCCATGACCGCCAGGGCCGTAAGCAGCACCTTGCTCCAGGCGGAGACACGAATGAGGTGCCAGTTCATCGCCAGCTTGCGCGCGATCATGGCACCGATAACGTCGTAGCGGCCCTGGAGCAAGTCGCCGAAGGCGCGGCCGATGTGGCTGCTGTGCCCGGCTCCGGCGGCGGAAGCGGCGGCCGGGGCACTGGCGGCTGCACTTGGTCCCACGGCATGGCCGGGGGACCAAGCGGCGTTCAGCAGCCAGAGGCCCGCCAGCGCGGCGCCCAGCGGCAGCGCCAGCCCGAGCGCCAGGCGGCGCCAGCGCAGCGCGCCGCCAGCGCCGAGGCGGGCAGCCAGCGCGCCGAAGCCGGCCGCTGCGGCGAGCGCCCCGCCGGCGTTGGCGCCGAGCGCGGGCGAGGCCAGGCTGCCCGTGAGCGCGCAGCCAGCCGCCGCCGCCCAGGCGCGCCCGCGCGGCGCCGACGCCTCGGGCGTCCGCGGCCGCCGCGTCTGCAGCCACGCGCTGAGGCCGAGCAGCGAGGCCCCCAGCAGCACACCCATAAGCTCGTTGCCGATGCCGTAGTAGCGGGCGCCGATCATCGCATCATAGCCGAGCACCGACCGCTTCATCGCTTCCGCTCCTGTGTATAAGTCCAGCAGGATCAGTCCGCTGATCCCCAAGCCGCTCAAGCACAGCAGCCGGATCAACTGCGGTACTCCGCGGAAGCCTGATGCCGCACCGCCTAACACCGCTCCGGACAAACCGAGCAGCAGCAGGGTAACCCAGATCCATGTGTCCAATTGTATCAACCAGCCTAAAGCCAGCAGGATGCCGGGCGTCAGCAGCACGCTAAACAGCAGTCCGCGCAGCAGTCTGCGCCACCACCTTCTGCCCGCCGCTCCGAACCAAACCGCAGCGAGCCCTGCCAGCATGACCACCACCTCAAACCCGGCAACCCCGTACAAGATAGGCGAACGCAGCGCATATACGCTGCTCATCCTCTCCACTTCCCGCAGCAGCCAGCTTAATGCGCCGCCTTGAGAACGATCCGTTCCGCCGATCGGTTCTGCATGCCAGACGGCAAGCCCGGTCATTTCCTCCGGACGCGTCACCCCGAACTCCGCAAGCATCGAAGGGGCGATATCGACAGCCGATACAATGCCCGGGCGTCGTGTCGTTTCCGAGGTCAGCAACCCGGAACCGGCCGTGTGCCCCGGAGACCAGCGCAGCAGCGGCGTCAGCTGCAGCTTTTCTTTTAACGCCTCTGCATGAGGCTGAGGGCTTACCAGCCAGAGCACATGGCGTTTACCGGACGCCGCCATTTCGGCGGCCAACCGTCCGATAAACCGGTCCAGCTGCTCCAGCACCGCCTGTTTGCGCAGCACAAACAGCTCCGACGCATACATGTCTTTTTCCGCATACAGACGGTGCAAATCGCCCAGCTCAATCAATGCCAGCGTTCCGGAAGGAGCGCTCTCCTCAGCCGCAGCCTTTTTCCATACTTCAAATACCCGTTCGAAGCGGGTGAGAACACCGTACGGCATCGCTTCATTCATTCCCAGCAGGGACCTTCCTGCATCGCCTGTTTCTATACGCCCCCATTCGTCCATCACCATTAATGGCGCGGGACGCCGGTACATTTCGGTTCCGCTCCCCGGCTTATCGACATTCCCCCATACCGCCAAACGGATCCCGTGCCGCTTTAACGTTTCTCCAAGCAAGCCGGGGCGAGCCCCATAGGTTCCGCGAGCATTGCTTCGCCGCACCGCTTCGATCGACGGAATGACCACAGCAGCAGCATCTTGGTCCTTTGCCGCGGATATCGAGAACCGTTCCAACAGCTCGTCCGCCCGCTGCCCCTCACGCCGTTCCGTCCGGTTCCACCCTTCAGCTCCCCGTCCGTCCGCCGGCGCTCCGGCGCCCCATGTTGCATAGACCGATTCCAGCCCCCGAAAAGGCAATCTTACATTCATCGCCCCCCAGTCCCCTTCTTCCGACAAATGCCGAAGCGCGGGCATGCTGTGCAGCCACTCCGGACGAAGCTCCATAAAGGACAATCCCGGCACCGATACAACGGTAACCAATGGAGCATGGTTTTCCACAGTGGGGATAACCGGAGCGGCGGCCGGAGAGCTGTGGACGACATCGGCGGTCAGACCGGGACTTATCCCCGACGCAGAAGCAGCCGGCGCAGCATAACATCCAACCATCCACATAAACAACCCGGCGGCTGCATAGCTTATCCGTTTCGACGTCTTGAAGCAGAATGTTTTGCCAAGCCGTTCCCAGCGCATCGAGCCAAGCCCCTTCCTTTCCCATGGATCCGCAAAGCTTCCTTCTTCCAATTCACACCCGGAGCATAACAAGAGCATACCCAGCGCACGTCAAGAACATGCTCTCTCCCGCCATCGGCCATCCGATAAATCCATCTGTCTGCGGCCTCAACCGGCATTACTCGCTAACCCGCCTATATTCGCTGCTGCATGCATTCCACTATCCCGTTTTTCCGCGCATCTTTCACTTTTGAAACTCTTTTGGTACTTTGCCCAAAAACAACCTTTTTATCCAGTGTGCATATAACCAAGGAATCACATAGCAATATCCACAAGATTATCCCCAGAATATCATGTCACTTCTTCTAGAATAATCAGCCTTTTTCGTCTAATCCACAAAGTTATGCACATTATCCACAGATCTGTTGTGAAAAACTTATCCACCCTCCTGCGGGAAAACCTTTCTTACAGGTACGAGTATCGGCGCGGCTTTTGTGAATTACTCACAATATGCACAAGGGCTGTGGATAACTATTATCCACAGCCCTTTCGACATTACGGTATTGTAATTTCCACTTCCAAGGGTTCGACCGAACCGCCTTTCGATGCCTTCACCCACTCGCGAGCCGCCTGGTTGCACGCTGCCATGTATGCATGAGCCGCCGCCATCAAAATATCGCGGTTCTCCGCTATGCCGCGGTAGGTTTTCCCGTACGCCCGTATGGTTACAATCGCCTCGCCGCTTGCTTCTTCCCCTGCAGACAGCGAATACAGCTCCAAATCGGCGAACTCCGCTTCAAACGGCAGGCCCTGCTTGATCCCGGCTACAACAGCTTCCACCGGGCCGTTACCTGTTCCCACATAAACCGCCTCTTCTCCCGTTGCCTCATTGCGGATCGTACAAGACGCCACCCGATGTCCTGCATTGCCTGTGATCAGCTGCACGGATACAAGCGTATACGGCTCCAGCACCTGATTCACCGTGTGACCTACCAATTCAAGCAGTTGATGGTCATGTACGACCTTCTGGCGGTCCGCCAGCGACTTGAAGGCAGCATAGAAGCTTTCCATCTGCTCCTCGTTCAGCTCTACCCCGAACTGGCTTACCCGATGCTTGATCGCATGGCGGCCGGAGTGCTTGCCAAGAATGATCATGCTGCGCGGGATGCCCAGCCGCTCGGGATCCATAATTTCATAGGTGCTGCGGTTTTTGAGCAGTCCGTCCTGATGAATGCCCGCCTCGTGCTGGAACGCATTGCGTCCTACAATCGGCTTATTGAACGCGATCGGAAAGCTCATCGCGCGGCTGACCAATTGGGAGGTGTCAAAAATATGCTCCGGCCGAATCGATGTCTCCGCTCCAATCGCCGCCTTCCGGGTTTCGAGCGCCATCACCAGCTCCTCCATCGAGCAGTTGCCGGCGCGTTCCCCTACGCCGTTCACGGTCACCTCCACCTGGCTGACTCCCGCCTGAATGGCGGCCAGGCTGTTCGCAACCGCCAGGCCAAGATCGTTATGGCAGTGTGCGCTGTACTGAACCTGCTGCCCGCCCCGGACATTCTTCATCACCCGGGTAAACATCGCCCCATATTCCTCCGGCAGCGCATAGCCGACCGTATCGGGGATGTTAATGATCGTGGCCCCTTCTTCAATCACGGCTTCGATCATTTCGAACAGGAATTCGTCCCCTGTCCGCGTGGCATCCATCGGAGAGAACTCGATCCGGTCTACAAACTGCTTGGCGTAAGCCACCATTTGACGGGCTATGCCGATCACCTGCTCCCGGGATTTGCGCAGCTGAAAGTCCAGATGAATGCTGGACGAAGAGATGAACAGATGCAGCCGCTTGCGTTCGGCATCTTGGATTGCACGGACGGCCGCATCGATGTCTTCCTTCATAGCCCGGGCAAAGCCGCATATTTCAACGCCGGCGACTTCCCTCGCAATTTGCTGCACCGCTGCGAAATCCCCCGGACTTGAAATCGGAAATCCCGGCTCGATCACATCCACCCCAAGCTTCGCGAGCTGTTTGGCAATCACGATTTTTTGCTCCGGCGTCAGCGTCGCTCCCGGCGCCTGCTCTCCATCTCTCAATGTCGTATCGAAAATGTGTATTTTTCTCATCGTTCCCGTTTGGTCCTGGTTCATCATCACCATCATCCTCCTCAGATTTTTTCCTGCAAAAAAAGCCTGCCATCTCTTGAAAACCAAGAGACGACAGGCTGTAACCTTGCCGCGGTACCACTCTTTTTGAACTCCAAGCACCAACGCACGTTAGAATTCCACCTCGAACCCCTTGTCACGGAGGGCTAATCCGTCGCAGCCTACTCGACCTTCACGAGAGATTTCCCGCAAGTTCTTTGGGCTTTGCCGCTCCCGGGCGAGTTTCAAGCTTCCGCCGACTGCGTCGCACCACCCCGCAGCTCTCTGGACAACCGGATTGACTTTACTGATCCCGTTCTTCGCGTTTCAACATATTCAATTAAAAAAGCCCGCCGCCTCTAACCAAAGAGACGACAGGCTGTTCCTATCGCGGTACCACTCTTGTTGACCCCGGCTTTGCCTAGAAAGCCGTTGCCCGCTCGATGCCTGATCACGGAGGCGACCCGTCAAAGCTTACTGCCTGCAGAAGTGCAGCGCTACACTCCGGCCGTTCAGCTTTGCCGCTCCCGGGCGAGATTCGCCGATGCTCCCGACTGCGTTGCACCACCCCGCAGCTCTCTGGACAGGACATGAAGGCTACTGCTCCCGTTCGTTGCGTTTTTGATTTGATTACTATTATAGTATGCACGTTGCTTAAAGTCAATGCCTATTTTCAGAAAACTTTCGCAATTCCGCTTGTGGCTTCCCATCGAATAGAAAAGCTCCGGCGCCCGAATTCAGCGGACACCGGAGCTGGTAAACGACTTTGAATACACCGTACAAGCGATTAGTGGCCCCCGAGGAAAATATACCTGGCAATAATGAGAATGGCCAAAATCCACATCAGCCAATGCACTTTATATTTTCCTTGGCCGCTCAATCTGGCGACCGTTGCGAGAAGCACGTAAGCCACGATACCGAAGGAAATCCCGTTGGCAATGTTATACGTGAACGGCATCATCGTAACGGTCAAAAAGGCCGGAATGCCGTAAACCAGATCCTGGAATTCAATTTCACGAACGGACTGCATCATCAGTACGCCGACAACGATCAGTGCAGCCGCCGTGGCGGAGCCCGGAATGAGCGCTGCGATTGGCGCGAGGAACAGCGCCAGCAGGAAGCAAACACCCGTCGTGACAGCCGTCAGACCCGTACGTCCGCCTTCGGCAACGCCGGCTGCGCTCTCGACATACGCCGTTACCGTACTCGTACCCACCAACGCGCCGCCGCTGACGCCGATGGCATCCACCATCATCGCTTTGCCGACCTTTTTGTTGCCTTCTTCTTTATTTTTCATAAAACCGGCGCGGTTGGCCGTTCCGACCAGCGTTCCGAACGTATCAAACAATTCCACGAACGTAAATGTCAATATGACGGAAATGATCCCGGCATTCATGACACCGGCAAAATCAAAATGCGCAAACGCCAGCTTGCTCATGTCCGGCACCCAGGTCGTTTCGCCGCTTGTCAGAGTAGCCAGGCTCACCACCGGAGAGCCGTCCGGATTGCTCATGAACAGGCCTGCCACCGTTGTCAGCAAAATCCCGAACAAAATCGCGCCGCGTACCTTCAACACCATCAGAATGGAAATCAGAGCAATCCCGATAATGCAAAGCAAAACGTTCGCATTATGCACATCGCCCAGGTGAAACACCGTTTCGAAGGACAACAGCTCCGTATATTTGCCCTTCGGAATATCGTTTGCGGCTTCGACGGCAACCGCCAGCAGACCGCTGTTTTTGAGCCCGATAATCGTGATGAACAGGCCGATACCGACCGTAATCGCATGCTTCAGACTGTCCGGAACGGCGACAAGCAGCATCTGACGAACCTTGGTCACGGTCAAAATAATAAAAATAATCCCTGAGATAAAAACGGCTGCCAAAGCCATCTGATACGTAAACTGCCCTTGCGAAGCGAGAATCACCGTAGCAAAGTAAGCATTAAGACCCATCCCCGGCGCCAACGCCACCGGAAAGTTAACGAACAAGCCCATGGCGATGGTCATCACGCCTGCGGCAATCGCCGTAGCGAGGAAAACCGCCGTCCAATCCATCCCGGTCGCTCCCGAGCCGAATGCGCTCAGTATGTTCGGATTAACGGCCAAAATATACGCCATCGTCATGAACGTCGTCAGACCGGCCATGATTTCCGTGCGAACCGTGGTGCCGTTCTCCTTCAGCTTAAAAAAACGATCCATTCCTGAAATCCCTCCAAAATGGTTTTTCGGAACAACGACAAAAAGCCCGGCTACCTGATATTTCCGGGCTTCAAGAAAAAGAACGCTCCACGGACGAATGCCGTGAACCGCTTTTTTTTCGTAGCCAGATCATTTACGGTGACCTCGTAGAGACTTCCGGGCCGATTCCCGGAATTATACGAAAACGGTTATTCCCTTTTATGAATCTAACCCTTATTCTAAAATCGCCGTCGAAGCTTGTCAATGATTTTTCCGAACATTTTTCAGCTTATCCGTAAATTCGTTCGGCAAAAAGGAAAATAACTCCTTGGGATCCAATCGGTGACCCCCTCTAAGATTTTCCTATTGGCGGATGTTTTATGCTTTTTCTATTTAGCGGTCTTGATCATGCTGCAGCGCAAAAAAGCCCGTTCCCTCTATGCAAAGAGAGAACGGGTCCATTTGATTTATTCCCACTCGATCGTGGCCGGCGGTTTGGAGGTAATATCGTACACCACGCGGTTGACATTATTGACTTCGTTCACGATGCGGGTCGAGATTTTCTCAAGCACATCCCACGGAATGCGCGCCCAGTCCGCCGTCATGCCGTCGATCGACGTGACGGCCCGGATGCCGACGGTATACTTCAATAGAGTAAATTACTATTCAATTATCGCGTTATTTTCGTATATCAATTGTAGCGGGTGAAAGCGGTGTTTTCAAGCCTATACCAGAAAATAAACCATCTTCAATCATGAATAAAACAATAATTATTTGACGTTGCTATTAAGATTTCTAAGTATACCCTCGACAATTTCAAATGTTTTGTTTATGAAATCATTATCAAGTATTAATTCTTTTCGGTCTGATAATTTTGTTTGTGGACATTCCTCTATTTTGTTCACTAGTTCTGGAAAGTCTTTTTCTTCTATTACGCCATTACTGTGCATAATTCTATTACGAAGTTCTCGGACAAAATCAAGATGAGCTATTTCGTCTAGTGCAACTACCTCACGCCCGAAACTTTCATTCATAAAATTGAACTTGTCAGTTAAATGCCTAGCATTAACATCGCTGTCAAATTTACTTTTTACATTATTATAAAAATCCATCAACTGAACTTCAAAAAAAGAATATATATTTATCAATATGGAATTGTTGGTGATTCTAGGTAGAACATCTCGTAATTGAACAATGTTATCGTAGTGATGGTCGACATATTCCTCCTTATCTTCTTCATCAAGTTGATCTATCTCTTCACCAATGGCATCTAAACTACTTTTCCACATTCTTTGAGTTTCTTCAAACAATACTTTTAAGTCCTCTAGGTAACTTAATTCTATTATTTCATACCAATTCGGCTTATTAAAATGCATATACACTCGTACACACTCTCATTTCTATTCTTAGGGCGTTGATTTTATTTAATACTTCTGACCGATACACTCGTTCAAAAAAGAACCCATCACTTAATACATACATGGATGGGTTCTTTCCTTATTGCCTAGCATATATTAACTTGTTATGTACACCAACGACCATGAATTTACATTTACCAAATAGTCTAACACAGCTATATGTATCAAGTTATTTATATTATCTGGGAAACTGTAGATATGTTTATCAACGCTTACTGGAAGGAAATTTTTCGTTCTGCCATGCCATCCCCCTACATTTTTTATATTCATTTCACTCTGAACGACATTACACACTTTCGTAATTGAAGAATATGCCCCTTCTCTTCTCCATTGCTCAGGGAAAAATTGAAGTATCTCGTTAAGAGACGCTGCAATCCATGTCATAGCAACTTTTTCTTCATCATCTTTGACTTCCCATAATATTTCAGCAGTCCTTATTAAGCCCGTTGTTGTCTTCCAATTACATCCTATTATTCCGTATTGTTCAAGCATTTGTATACGTTCTTCCACTTTATTAGAAGGATACCAATCGATTATTCCACTACCTAAGCGAAAATGTGGACTTTCTTTCCTCTGAACGTCAATATGAAACTGATGAAATAAAGTGGCATTATTTCTCGTAGGCATATATGCACCAACGTAGAACTTCCATACAGAATAAATATCACTCCAAAGTAAATTCTCTCTGTTCAAAGGACTCCTCCTCCAACATTAATGTAACTAATTAGTAGTACCTTTTCTCCCTCTCGCACTAGCCGTCTTTAATCCAGCCCTGTGTACGCTCAATGATAATGTTGCGTCAAACTCAGCAAAGACTACTAACATCCCAATATGCTCCTTTTTGTTGAACTCACCGAGAGTTTGAGCGTTATATAGAGGGGTTCATGTTGATACAAATAATATCCTAAAGAAATTCGTCACCCATTAAATATGTTCAAAATTGCATTGCCGTACTTCTCTACTTTCCCAAAATCCTTTACCTCCAACAATTCTTCTTCTGTTCGCGGATACTTAGCAATCATATCCTCCATTTCAGCGTTGTTGAAGATGTAGTAAGCCTTGATGTTCTCCGCTCTTGAAATTTGGAGTCTATAAGCTGTCAGTTCTTCACGTAGCTGTTCCCCATTTTCCCTATGGGGGTTATTATTGGGATTTTAGTCCTGTCCAACCAAATTCACATCAACTGGAGAATTATAATAAACACACTATGATATCATTAAAATCTTTTCAGCTGTTTCTTTGTCGATAGCAGCATAACCCCAATTAAAATCAGAATGCTGGTGATAATGTCCCCCAAAGGCTTCCAGTAATCTTCCTATATCCCCCATCATTTCAATTATGACTTCGACTTCTGGTAACCAAGTTGCCCTAGATTTGATATATTCAATTACATACAATGGTGTAATATTAAAATATTCTTGCGGCAGTTCTGATGTTTCTGGATCATCATAGTTACAAGGGTCTTGAATTATTTCGTCCAATCTTCCATTAAAGTAATGATATATAAAAATTATGAAATAGAGGGTTGTATCTTTCTTAAGGTCGTCACTAAATCTAGCCCATGTAAGAGCGTCCAAAAGCATTTGAAATTCAGTTATTGGTTCTAACCTGTGACCATCTATAAGTTTCTGGATGGTTGTCCAATTTTGGGATATTTCAACTTCCCTTGCCTCAGGATATCTCAAAAATGCAAGTACAAATATATCATAGAAAAAACTCATATTTAGTTCTTTTTCCAGCTTATACAGTAACAAAAGAATGTTTTCCTTTGATTCCCCTTGTATATCGACTATTACATCAAACCATAAACCAAGCGATTGTCCATGGATTGAAAAGTCATCATTAAGAAAAGAATTTATTTGATTTTCGCAAATTTTTGAAGAAAGCAGTAGCCTCGTGTAGGCATTAATTGTTTGTTCATCCCTGCTATAAAGGGCATTCAAATATTTTTCCACTTGGTTATCTGTGGCTATGATTGGTGATTTTATTGTTTTATTGGGACTAGAATGAACACTGTAGACTAACCTTTCCATGAAATCGGTAAGCCTCTCCGTCGTATCGTTACCTTCAAATTCTGACAAGTGTATCGGTACAATACCAATATTCTGAAACAATGTGCTTGAAATTTTATCATTGTTCGCAAGTAGAATGAACGATTTAGGTTTGTCCATGTCATTCATTGTTTTCATCATGTTTCTTAATTTGAACCATAAGTATCTTACATTAAAATCAGAGAAGCTATATCCCATAAACAATATGGTTCTACCTATAATATCAGACCTTAACTTAATATCTATTGGGGTTTCAAATTCTAATCTGGAAAAGTAGTCTGATTCAGTAAGCACCATTGTTTTCTCGTGTTCAAACGAACCGTGAAACTTTACAATTTGGGTTGATTCCTTAGAAATATTCTTAACTATGTCTCTAGTAGTAACTACTTGAGAATAAGGTTGACCAGTATACTTGTATGCTTCTTCAATTAGATTATCGTAATTGGTAGTGTATATGATTGGTGAACCAAGACTTACTAGATGTAAATGGGGATCAGATCGTGAAATGTCAACAGAATAAGCATTACATACTTTCTCTATCTCTGACCTAATCGGTCCTATTTCATTCCCATTAATGATCTTTAGATATTCAGCAACTCTAAGTAGATCAATATTGTCAATTGCTTCAAAGGATTCCTCATCAAAACGTTCAAGTAATTTTTGTATCAATTCATACCAAGAAGGAAATCCGCAAGCTTTGGAAAAACCAGCACCAATAAAGGGGATTACTCTTCCCTCTCTTAATGAATACACTAGCTCCGTTAATCCGCTCATTTTACAGAATCCCCCAATCTTCACTCCAATACATGACCTATGCAGTTCGTGGTAAGACCTGGTAAAGTTCTGGTCTGGGTGTAACCCAAAGAAGCATTAAATAATGCTCTGGCCAAAACAATTCAA
>NZ_FNDY01000098.1 GCF_900099895.1 Paenibacillus naphthalenovorans | reverse complement strand
GACAGCAGGCGAGCATACGGTGATTCCGCTGGATATCGATGTCTCTCCGTTCGATAACTCCGGTACGAAAAAAGAGGGTGTTTCGTTGACCTACAAAGGCACGTTCGGCTACGCCCCCATTTTCGCCTACCTCGGACAGGAGGGGTATAGCGTGAATGTGCAGCTTCGGGAAGGCAGCACGCACAGTCAGAAGGATGGCGCTGATTTTCTGCGCGAAAGCATCCAGTATGCCCGGCGCATCACGAAAGAGCGCCTTCTCGTGCGGATGGATTCCGCTCACGACAGTCTGGAAAATCTGCAGGTGTGTCATGCTGAGCCAGAGGTCGATTATATCATCAAGGTCAATCTGCGCAATACATCCAAGGAAAGTTGGCTACGGATCGCCGAAGACAAGGGCATGGCCTGTGAGCAGCGCCCCGGCAAGACGGAATACATGGGCGTGATCGCCTTTCCCGAAAAAGGCTTCGATCAAGCCCTTCGTCAAGTGTTTCAAGTGATCGTACGGACGATCGACCGTGAAGGTCAGATGCTCCTGTTCCCGGAAATTGAAGTGAACGTCTATTGGACTTCTCTTACCTGCTCGCCGTGGCGTGTCATCGAGTTGTATCGCGATCACGGCACGAGCGAACAATTTCATAGTGAGCTGAAGACGGATCTGGATTTGGAGCGACTGCCCGCCGGCAAATTCGATACCAACGATCTGGTTTTGCACGCGGGGGTGTTCGCTTACAACCTGCTCCGCATCATGGGGCAGGAAAGCTTGCGCCAAGACGATGCTCCGATTCGGGGAGGCGTACAACGTCGCCGCATCCGCACCGTGATTCAAAACATCGTGTACATCGCGGCTAGAGTCAGCCGACACGCTCGTCAAACGATTTTCAATTTTGGGCGATACAGTCCCTGGTTTCAGACCGTACGACGAGTGTACCAAGCGTTTGCCTGAATCCATTTTTCGCCATCCAGACCAACCCAAACTGCTCTTCCCTGTTCCGGCCTTACCGTAAACAGCAAGGCTTATTGAGCATGCCTTGCTTGATGGATTCTGTCATTTGTAGATTTGTTTTCATCACGAATCTTTAGCTGATGGGGGGATTTCCGATTACTTTTTTCCATATACTGCCCTCTCTGGCGGAGTGGACTTAAGTTTGTCACGGATTCAGG